>NZ_LMJV01000014.1:0-53666 GCF_001429445.1 Bacillus sp. Root920 | reverse complement strand
AAGAAAATTTTATGGGTTTTCACAAGTCTTTAATAATGAACAAACCCCACAACCATAGTGATTGTGGGGTTTGCATTTTGAACCAAATTAACGTTTTGAGAACTGAGGTGCGCGACGAGCGCCTTTAAGACCGTATTTCTTACGCTCTTTCATACGAGAGTCACGAGTAAGAAGTCCAGCACGTTTAAGTGGTGTACGGTACTCAGGATCTACTTCTAGAAGAGCACGAGAGATACCGTGACGAATTGCTCCAGCTTGACCAGAGAATCCACCACCGTGAACATTTACAAGAACATCGTAGCTGTTAGCTGTTTCTGTGATGTTCAAAGGCTGTTTCACGTCTTCGATTAAAGCAGCGAATGGAATGTATTCAGTAATTTCACGATTATTAACGACGATACGGCCTTCACCTGGAACTAAGCGAACGCGCGCTACAGAACTTTTACGACGACCTGTACCGTAATATTGAACCTGTGCCAAATTGTTAACCTCCCTTATAATTAACCGCGAAGTTCGTAAACTTCAGGTTGTTGTGCTTGATGTGGATGCTCAGAACCACGGTACACATTTAATTTTTTGAACATTTGACGACCTAGTGGACCCTTTGGAAGCATACCTTTGATAGCAAGCTCCAACATTTTTTCAGGGTAGTTTGTACGCATCTCAAGAGCAGTTCTTTGTTTCAAACCACCTGGGTGCATCGTGTGACGGTAGTAAATTTTGTCCGTCAATTTCTTACCAGTTAATTCGATTTTCTCAGCATTGATGATGATCACATGATCACCTGTATCAACGTGTGGTGTATAAGTTGGTTTGTGCTTACCGCGCAAAAGTGATGCTACTTCAGTAGAAAGACGACCTAGTGTCTTGCCTGCCGCATCAACAACTAGCCATTTGCGCTCAATTGTGCTTGCGTTCGCCATTGGTGTTGTACGCATGAGTTTCCCTCCTAAATAAATCAATGAATTTTCCTTGAATCAAATGCTACGTTCTATTTCAAAACACAGATAAGTCTTCCGGGGCTTATTTGTGGGGTTGAAATACATACCATATGATATCTTATAACTTTCTGCTTCCTGTGTCAAGAACATGTTACACCTGGTTTAGTTGTCATAGAAAACTTCCCATAAATACAGTCCGTGACTAGGCGCAGTCTTGCCTGCCGCTTCGCGATTTCGGGCGGCAAGCATGGCTTTTATCTCCTCAGGGTGAAATTTACCAGAACCGATTTCAAGCAATGTTCCAGCGATAATCCGCACCATGTTGTATAAAAAACCATTCCCTCTCACACGCATTTCAAGCCCGTCTGAGACGTTTTTCCACTCGAGGGCATAAATAACCCTCACCTTGTCCTGAACCTCTGTATTGGCCGCACAAAAGCTTGTAAAGTCATGTGTCCCAACCAGGTGCTCAGCGGCTTCTCTCATTTTATCGATATCCAGCCGGTAAGGATAGTGGCAGGCATACTGTCTCGTGAATACATTTTGGTGTGTTTCCGTTGAGACCTTATAACGGTACTCCTTCGAAACAACACCAAATCTGGCATGAAACGAATCATCGACCTCCTCAGCCTTTAGAACACGGATATCATCCGGCAGCATGCTGTTGAGGGCAAAAGGCCATCTCTCCATCGGGATCGAAAGCGGGGTCTCAAAATGGATGACCTGTCCCTTTGCATGGACACCACTGTCCGTCCGGCCGGAAGCCACAATCGGAATCAGTTCATCCTGTTTATGCATTCTTGCAAGGGCAGACTCTATCTCCGTCTGAACGGTTCGCTGCCCTGGCTGCACCTGATAGCCTTTAAAATGTGTCCCATCGTAGGATACGGTACATTTGACCTTCATCTAGGAATCACCTAATTTCTAAGCAGCACAAGGAGTGCTGTTAACAGGATGAATAGAAGCAGCGTGAACGTGTCCTTCATGCCCCAGACAAGCTGACGATATTTCGTCCGTCCTTCTCCCCCGCGGTAGCCTCTCGCTTCCATCGCGGTCGCCAGTTCCTCTGCACGCTTAAACGCACTGACGAAAAGCGGAACAAGCAAAGGAACGATAGCTTTCAGGCGATCCTTTAAAGGTCCGCTTGTAAAATCAACGCCTCGTGCCATTTGTGCCTTCATGATTTTGTCTGTCTCTTCTAATAACGTCGGAATAAACCGAAGAGAGATGGACATCATGAGAGCAAGTTCATGAACAGGCAGTTTGATTTTACGGAACGGGTGCAGCAGCTTCTCCATCCCGTCTGTCACTTCTATAGGCGTTGTGGTTAACGTAAGAAGTGTCGTCATCATAATGAGATAGACAAAACGGAGTGAAATGAAGATTCCCTGCTTTAGACCTTCTTCATAAATATTCAGAAAACCCAAGTGGAATAGCAAGGAGCCATCCTTTGTCATGAAAATATGCAGAATAAAGGTAAACAGGACAATCCATAGGATCGGCTTCATTCCCTTGAGAATAAAGTATAGCGGCACCTGAGAAACCATCACCACAAGGATGGTAAAGACACCTAAAAGCCCGTAAGTGATGTAATTATTAGCAAAAAAGACGATAAAGACGAAAAAGAAAATTGATAACAGCTTTGTCCTTGGATCAAGACGATGGACAAAGGATGAGCCTGGCACATATTTGCCGATAATCATACTATCCATCATGATGTCGTGTCCTCCTGATAAAGAGCTGTTAAGGCTTCTGCCATTTCATCCATGGTCAGAAGCGGCCTTGGAAACGTAATACCAAGCTTTTCTTCTACAGTCTGCTGGAATTTAATCGTTTCCGGGAGGTCGAGACCAAACGAAGACATGTCTGTACGATTGGCAAACAACTCTCTCGGCGTGCCTGTCGCCTTCACTGTTCCTTTATGCATCACAATCATTTGATCCGCATAATGAGCGGCATCCTCCATACTGTGTGTGACCAGGATCGTGGTGAGGTTTGCCTTTTGATGAAGGTCATAGAACATGTCCATAATTTCCTTCCGCCCGCGTGGATCCAGCCCAGCAGTCGGCTCATCAAGCACAAGCACTTCTGGCTCCATCGCTAAAACGCCTGCAATCGCCACACGTCTCATTTGACCGCCGCTTAGTTCAAAGGGAGATCGAGATAATAGAGATTCAGGAAGACCAACCAGTTTCAGCATCTCCTTCGCCTTCGCTTCTGCCTTCTCTTGAGGAACACCGAAGTTCATTGGACCAAAGCAGATATCCTTGAGGATGGTTTCCTCAAAGAGCTGATGCTCAGGAAACTGAAACACGATGCCTACCTTTTTCCGGAGGGGTTTCATATCCTTCTGCTTTTTATTGGCTTGTAAAATTGTCTCTCCAAGCGCAATGCTCCCCTTCGTTGGTTTGAGCAATCCATTTAAATGCTGCAGCAATGTAGACTTACCAGAGCCCGTATGACCAATGACAGCGACATAGCTGCCCTCTTTGATGGAAGCATTGACATCATACAAAGCGAGACGCTCAAACGGCGTTTTCATTTGATAACGATGCTCTAATTCTTTGATCGTAATGTCCATAGCTCTTTCACCAATCCTTCTTGTGTCAAATGGGCATTTGCAAGCGGCACACCTTGCTGCTTCAATTGCTTGCTCAATCGATAGGAGAATGGCAGATCAAGTCCAATCTGAACCAGCTGTTCATCTAGTTCAAATACTTCCTCTGGCGTTCCCTCGGCAAATTTCTTCCCGCCATTCATCACAATGACGCGGTCTGCCTTGGCAGCCTCGTCTAAATCATGTGTGATGGAAATGACTGTGACCGTTCCTTGTTCCTTCAATAGTCTAACAGTCTCTAACACTTCTTCACGGCCAATCGGATCAAGCATTGATGTTGCTTCATCCAAGATCATGATGTCAGGGCTTGCGGCAAGCACACCTGCAATGGCGACTCTCTGCTTCTGCCCGCCTGATAGATGGTGCGGCTCTTGATCAAGAAACTCCTGCATATTGACCTGTTTGACAGCCCAATCTACACGTTCTATCATCAATTCCCGCTCAACCCCGTTATTTTCTAAACCAAAAGCCACATCATCACGAACCGTTGAGCCCACAAATTGGTTATCTGGGTTTTGAAAGACCATTCCTACCTTTTTGCGAATATCCCAAACACTTTCTTCTTTGAGCTCAATCTCTCCAACCTTGACCGTACCAGCATCCGGTAAAATGAGCCCATTCAGCACACGGGCAAGTGTGGATTTACCTGAACCGTTATGACCAACAATGGCGAGCCATTCATTTTGATTCACATGCAGTGACACTTGATCTAAAGCGGGCTTGTCCGCATCCTTGTGATAACGAAATACAATGTCTTTTACGTCAATTAATGTCTTCCCCATCTCTACCGGACCTCCTCTCAGCTCAACCTCTTCTTTGCTTATTCCTAAAAAAGCCGTAGTACCTAAAAAAGGGCATAGATCCAGTTATGAACTGTCCCGCCCTTTCTTAGATACACGATATGTGATTAAACTAATTCAATGACAGCCATTGGTGCGCCATCGCCGCGACGAGGTCCAAGCTTCATGATACGAGTGTATCCACCTTGGCGATCTTCGTAGCGAGTTGCAACGTCAGCGAATAATTTTTGAAGTGCATCTTGGTTTGTTTCAGCGTTAGCTACTTCATTACGAATGTAAGCTGCAGCTTGACGGCGAGCATGAAGATCTCCGCGTTTGCCAAGAGTGATCATTTTTTCAACTACAGAGCGAAGTTCTTTCGCACGTGTTTCAGTTGTTTCGATGCGTTCGTTGATGATCAAATCAGTCGTTAGGTCACGAAGCATTGCTTTACGTTGTGCACTAGTGCGTCCTAGCTTTCTGTATGCCATGTGATGTCCCCTCCTTAATTAGAGATGCTGTATGAATAAAAAACACACGAAAATCCTAGTTCACAATGAAACTAGTCAATCGTCTTTACGAAGACCCAGTCCAAGTTCTTCTAGTTTCGCTTTCACTTCTTCAAGAGATTTACGTCCAAGGTTACGAACTTTCATCATATCCTCTTCTGTCTTGTTAGCAAGCTCTTGAACAGTGTTAATACCCGCACGCTTCAAACAGTTGTAAGAACGAACAGAAAGATCAAGCTCTTCAATTGTCATTTCAAGCACTTTTTCTTTTTGGTCTTCTTCTTTCTCAACCATGATTTCAGCATGCTGAGCTTCGTCAGTTAACCCAACGAAAATATTCAGGTGTTCAGTTAAAATCTTAGAACCTAGAGCGATCGCTTCTTTCGGTCCTGTGCTTCCATCAGTCCATACATCTAGTGTTAATTTATCATAGTTTGTGATTTGCCCAACACGGGTGTTCTCCACTTGATAAGTCACACGAGATACAGGTGTATAGATTGAGTCGATCGGAATCACACCGATTGGCTGATCGTCTCTTTTGTTTGCATCAGCAGGATTATACCCGCGACCTCTTTGTGCAGTTAAGCGAACACGGAAGCTCGCATTCTTGCCAAGAGTTGCGATGTGAAGATCTGGATTTAAGATTTCAATATCGCTGTCGTGTGTAATATCAGCAGCTGTTACAGTACCTTCATCTTGTACATCAATTTCAAGCGTCTTCTCTTCTTCAGAGTAGATTTTGAGTGCAAGCTTTTTAATGTTTAAGATAATCGTTGTAACATCTTCAACCACGCCTTCGATCGTTGAGAATTCGTGTAAGACACCATCTATCTGGATCGATGTTACAGCTGCACCAGGAAGTGAGGATAAAAGGATACGACGAAGGGAGTTCCCTAAAGTGGTACCATATCCACGCTCAAGTGGCTCTACGACAAACTTGCCATACTTGGCATCGTCGCTGATTTCAACCGTTTCGATTTTTGGTTTTTCAATTTCGATCATCTAATAAAACCCTCCTTCAAAACGTCGAAACCTCGAATAGAATCATATGAGATTCCATCCGAAATTCCTCATTGTTTAGTCCCGTATGTGCTCAGGCAACGAGTCGTGTATTCGTCTCATAAATAACTGTATCATAACCCATTATTGACAGGGACACAAAATCTATACAAACAAATTACACGCGGCGACGTTTTGGTGGACGGCATCCGTTATGAGGAACTGGAGTTACGTCTCTAATTGCAGTAACTTCAAGACCTGCAGCTTGAAGTGCACGAATTGCAGCTTCACGACCAGAACCAGGACCTTTAACAGTTACTTCAAGTGTTTTAAGACCGTGTTCGATAGAACCTTTAGCAGCTGTTTCAGCAGCCATTTGTGCAGCGAAAGGAGTAGATTTACGAGAACCTCTGAATCCTAATGCACCAGCACTTGACCAAGAAATTGCGTTTCCATGAACATCAGTAATCGTTACAATCGTGTTGTTGAAAGTGGAACGGATATGAGCGATTCCAGCTTCAATATTCTTTTTCACGCGACGTTTACGCGTATTTTGTTTACGAGCAGCAGCCATTCTTTAACTACCTCCTTTACTTATTTTTTCTTGTTAGCTACAGTACGACGCGGACCTTTACGAGTACGCGCGTTGTTTTTTGTGTTTTGTCCACGAACAGGAAGTCCTCTACGATGACGGATTCCGCGGTAGCTTCCGATTTCAATTAGACGCTTAATGTTAAGTGAAACTTCACGACGAAGGTCACCTTCTACTTTAAGTTTGTCAATGATATCACGGATTTTACCAAGTTCGTCTTCAGTTAGATCGCGAACGCGAGTGTCTTCAGAAACACCTGCTTCTTTAAGGACTTGTTGCGCAGTCGTACGACCAATTCCAAAAACATATGTTAAAGAAATGACAACACGCTTATCACGTGGAATATCTACACCAGCAATACGAGCCATGATTTGGGCACCTCCTTGTTATTAGCCTTGTTTTTGTTTATGTTTTGGGTTTTCACAGATCACCATTACTTTTCCTTTTCTGCGAATCACTTTACATTTTTCACAGATAGGTTTAACAGATGGTCTCACTTTCATGTGTTTCCAACCTCCTTCTTCCGGAGTTGCTTTATTTGTAACGGTACGTAATTCTACCACGAGTTAAGTCATATGGAGATAATTCTACCGTAACTTTGTCTCCAGGTAAAATGCGAATGAAGTGCATACGGATTTTTCCTGATACATGAGCCAAAACTGTATGACCATTCTCTAGTTCAACTTTGAACATTGCGTTTGGCAAAGTTTCTGCTACAGTACCTTCCACTTCAATTACATCGTCTTTCGCCATTCAAGTGTTCTCCCTTCTTCAAATCAGTAACTTGCTCTCTGACAAATGTCCAAATGAGAATCTCTCAATTGTTCATCTATCACCCGACCTGTTTTGAATATACTGTTCTGAACTTCCGGAGATACGCAATCATAAAAGGTTATATGATTGATATTTTTTCTTAGGAGAATGAAATTTACGCTTTTCTCCGTCTGCGATTAGTACATGGCAGTCAACGAATATGCCGATGACACCTGTATACTGATCTTGTTCTTTCTTTGGACTATACAGACAACCTGCCCGATTTGGGCCTGAAAGGCTTCAGTGAAGACCTAAATCTTAGTCAGTATATCAAAACCTGTATCTGTAATCGCAATCGTATGCTCAAAGTGAGCACACTTTTTCCCATCAACCGTTACAACCGTCCAGTTATCAGCCAATGTTTTCACATATCGGCTGCCTGCGTTCACCATCGGTTCGATGGCCAACACCATTCCAGGTTTTAGCCGCGGGCCTTTGTTGGGCGGACCATAATGAGGAATTTGAGGGTCCTCATGAAGATCCTGTCCGACCCCATGTCCAACATATTCTCTAACAACTGAAAAATTCTCATTTTCAACATACGTTTGTATGGCATGGGAAATGTTCGACAGACGTTCGCCTGGCTTTGCTTCCTGTAAGCCTTTATATAGAGATTCCTCTGTGACTTCCAGTAGTTTGCGGTCTTCATCACTGATTACCCCAACTGGATAAGTCCAAGCAGAGTCACCATGATAGCCATTTAACTTTGCGCCAATATCGATACTAATGATGTCACCATCACGTAAAACCCGTTTACCAGGAATACCGTGAACGAGTTCTTCATTCACCGAAACGCAAATGCTCCCGCGAAAACCATTATACCCTTTAAAAGATGGGATTGCACCCTGCTTTGTAATAAAACGTTCGGCAATTTGATCCAATTCTTTTGTCGAAATACCTGGTTTTATGTGTTTCTTCAGCTCTTCATGAGTCAGTGCGACAATACGTCCAGCTTCTCTCATAATCTCAAGCTCGCGAGGAGTTTTACAGATAATCATTTATTTAATCCTCCAAGCAGGTCCTTAATATCTGCATATACATCGTTAATGTGCTTCGCACCATCAATGTTTGCAAGATATCCTTTTTCTGAATAGAAGTTCAGTAAAGGTTCAGTCTGCTTTAAGTTTACTTCAAGTCTAGTCGAAACGGTTTCTGCATTATCATCTGCACGTTGATAAAGCTCGCCTCCGCACTTGTCGCAAACATTTTCTTTCGCAGGTGGATTGAATACTAAATGATATGTTGCTCCGCAATTTTTGCAAATTCTTCGGCCAGTCAGACGCTCCATCAAAGCATCTTTATCGACTTTAATATTAATGACATAATCAATCGTTCTGCCAAGGTCCTTTAGAATTTCTTCTAAAGCTTCAGCCTGAGCGACTGTTCGCGGAAATCCGTCCAGAAGAAAACCTTGTTCACAATCATTTTTGCCAAGTCTTTCTCTAACAATACCGATTGTGACCTCATCAGGAACAAGCTCTCCTTTATCGATAAAGGATTTTGCTTCGAGCCCAAGTTGTGTCTCCTCTTTCATAGCAGCGCGGAACATATCTCCTGTTGAGATATGAGGGATCCCATAATCATCAACAATTCGTTCTGCCTGAGTGCCTTTACCAGCACCCGGAAGCCCCATTAAGACTAAGTTCATTTCGGATTTCCCCTTCCTTACTTAGAGAGGTTGGGCAGCTGCCCAGCCCTCTGTTTTATTTCATAAATCCACGGTAATTTCGTTTCACTAATTGGCTTTCAAGCTGTTTCATTGTTTCAAGTGCAACACCTACAACAATGAGAAGACTTGTGCCGCCAATTTGTGCAGCGGAAGGTAATCCAGCGAATTGAATGAAAAAGATAGGAAGTATTGAAATCACGGCTAAGAAAATGGCGCCCACAAACGTGAGTCGGTACAAAATGCTCGTAATTCTATCTTGAGTCATTTTCCCTGGACGAACTCCCGGGATATAGCCACCCTGCTTTTGCAGATTTTCAGCCATTTGTTCAGGATTGACTTGGACAAAGGCATAAAAATATGTGAAAGCAACAATCAGCGCTACATAAATCGTCATACCGATTGGCTTAGTATAGTCAAAGTTGTTGGTTATCCAAGTTGTCACATTATTGGTTCCGAAGAACGATGCGATCGTCTGCGGAGTAATAATGAAAGAAACGGCAAAGATGACTGGAATCACCCCTGCTGGATTCACTTTCAATGGAAGGTGCGTTGCTTGACTAGCAGACATTTGTGCACGGCCAGTTCCCTTTGAATATTGAATTGCAATCTTTCTCACTGCCATTTGAATGTAAATAACACCGATAACAATGACAAGAATGGCAATGACAATAAGGGCAATTTTAAGGATTTGCATGAACAGCTGTCCATCTCCACCTACAAATTGTTGAGCGTACACTTGTTTTAATGTTTGAGGGATACCAGCGATGATACCGGCAAAGATAATAATCGAAATACCATTACCAACACCGTGAGCAGTAATCTGCTCACCCAGCCACATTAAAAATGCTGTTCCCGCAGTGAGTACGACCGCAATTAAGAGATACGTTGAAACACCAGGGTTTTCAATCAGCATGCCTCCTGCCATATTGTTGAATCCATATGACATTCCCAGCGCCTGGATAAATCCTAGAACAATTGTAAAATACCTTGTGAATTGTGCTAATTTTCGGCGGCCAACCTCTCCTTGCTTTGACCACTCAGTAAACTTCGGCACAACATCCATCTGCAAGAGCTGAATGATGATCGAAGCAGTGATATACGGCATAATCCCCATTGCAAGAATGGAGAATTGGAAAAGTGCCCCGCCCCCAAACGTGTTGAGGATTCCGAAAACACTCATTTGATCCTGTGCCTGGAGAACATCGGCGTTCACATTAGGCACAGGGATGAAAGCACCTATACGAAAGACGACTAACATTAAAAGTGTGAATATAATCTTATTCCGTATATCTTTCACGCGCATAAAATTGGAGATTGTCTTAAACAAGTTAGATCACCTCGGCTGTACCGCCAGCAGCTTCAATCGCTTCTTTCGCAGAAGCAGAGAATTTATTGGCTTTTACAGTTAATTTTTTTTCTAATTTACCGTTGCCAAGAATTTTTACTCCTGCTTTTAACTTGCTTATTGCACCAGTCTCTAGAAGAAGTTCAGGAGTTACTTCCGTTCCTTCGTCAAAACTGTTTAATCTGTCTAAGTTGATTACCGCGTAATCTTTACGGTTGATGTTTGTAAAACCACGTTTTGGAAGGCGTTGGAATAAAGGCATCTGACCACCTTCGAAACCAGGGCGTACACCGCCGCCAGAACGAGCGTTTTGACCTTTATGACCTTTACCAGAAGTTTTACCGTTACCTGATCCAATACCACGACCAACACGGTTGCGTACTTTACGTGAACCTTCTGAAGGCTTCAATTCATGAAGTTTCATTTGGGCACCTCCTTATCGATTAAAAATGTTTTATTGTTCTTTAACAGAAACTAAATGAGACACCTTGTTAATCATGCCGCGGATCGCTGCATTGTCTTCATGTACGACTGTTTGGTTTGTTTTCTTAAGACCAAGAGTACGAACAGTGACACGCTGATCTTCAGGGCGACCGATTACACTGCGTTTGAGGGTAATTTCTAATTTATTTGCCATTATTGTTCCCTCCTTATCCTAACAGGTCTTCTACAGATTTTCCACGAAGCTTCGCTACATCTTCAGCACGTTTAAGCTCACTTAAACCTTGAAGTGTTGCGCGGATCATGTTGATCGGTGTATTAGAACCTAGAGATTTAGAAAGGATATCAGCTAGACCAGCAAGCTCAAGTACCGCACGCACTGGGCCTCCAGCGATAACTCCTGTACCTTCTGAAGCAGGCTTCAATAGAACGTTTCCTGCACCGAATCGACCGATGATTTCATGTGGAATTGTAGTTCCAACCATTGGTACTTCAATTAAATTCTTTTTCGCATCTTCAACAGCTTTGCGTATCGCTTCTGGTACTTCTTGTGCTTTACCAGTACCGAAACCTACATGACCGTTTTTGTCACCGACAACAACTAAAGCTGCAAAACGGAAACGACGTCCACCTTTAACAACTTTCGCTACGCGGTTAACCGTAACTAAGCGTTCTTCTAACTCTAATTTGCTTGGGTCAATACGACTCATTCGGATGTGTCCCTCCTTCTTTTATTAAAATTTAAGTCCAGCCTCACGAGCAGCTTCAGCTAGAGCTTTTACACGTCCATGATATAGGTATCCTCCGCGGTCAAATACCACGTTAGAGATTCCTTTTTCAACAGCACGTTTTGCAACAAGTTCGCCAACTTTCGTAGCAGCTGCAGTGTCAGAACTATTCTCGATCTTTAACTCTTTATCAAGAGTAGAAGCACTTACAAGTGTTACACCGTTAACATCATCAATTACTTGAGCGTAGATATTCTTGTTAGAACGGAAAACGTTAAGGCGAGGTCTTTCAGCAGTACCTGAAAGTTTCGCACGAACACGAGCATGTCTTTTAAGACGAGTAGCGTTTTTGCTAGTTTTCGTAATCATCCGAGTCACTCCTTTCTTCACTTTAAGCGATCTTACTTACCAGTTTTTCCTTCTTTACGGCGAACGAATTCACCTTCGTAACGAATTCCTTTACCTTTGTAAGGCTCTGGAGCACGGACAGCGCGGATGTTAGAAGCTAGAGCTCCTACACGCTCTTTATCGATACCTTTAATGATTACTTTCGTTTGAGATGGAACTTCGATTTCAACTCCAGCCTCAGGAACGATTTCAACTGGATGAGAGTATCCAACGTTAAGAACAAGTTTGTTTCCAGATTTAGCTGCACGGTAACCGACACCGATAAGTTCTAAACCTCTTTCGAAACCTTTAGATACACCTTCAACCATGTTTGCAATCAAGCTACGTGTTGTACCATGTAATGCACGGTGTTCTTTATTTTCAGACGGACGGCTTACAGTTAAGACGTTGTCCTCAATTTTAATTTCCATATCAGGGTGAAATGCACGAGTTAGTTCACCTTTTGGTCCCTTTACTGTCACTGTGTTATCGTTGTTTGTCACAGTTACTCCTGAAGGGATCTCGATTAGTTTTTTACCTATACGAGACATACCAAGCACCTCCATTCATCTTAAACTTTTTTTACCATACGTAAGCAAGTACTTCTCCACCAGCTTGTTTAGCACGGGCTTCTTTGTCCGATAAAACACCTTGTGATGTAGAAATAATTGCGATTCCAAGTCCGTTAAGTACACGTGGTACTTCATTTGATTTCGCATATACGCGTAAACCAGGTTTACTGATTCTTTTAAGACCAGTGATAACACGTTCGTTGTTTTGGCCGTATTTAAGGAACAAACGGATAATTCCTTGTTTGCTGTCTTCGACGTACTCAACGTCACGGATAAAACCTTCACGCTTTAAGATTTCAGCAATTTCTCTTTTGATTTTTGAAGCCGGTACTTCTAGCTTCTCATGACGTACCATGTTCGCATTGCGAATACGAGTCAGCAAATCTGCAATCGGATCTGTCATAACCATTATTTAATAACCTCCTTCCCATTTATGGGGATTACCAGCTGGCTTTTTTAACGCCAGGAATTTGTCCTTTATATGCAAGTTCGCGGAAACAAATACGGCAAAGTTTAAACTTACGAATAACTGAATGTGGACGTCCACAACGTTCGCAGCGCGTATACTCTTGAACTTTAAACTTTTGTTTGCGTTGTTGTTTCGCAATCATAGACTTTTTAGCCACGATTTCGCCTCCCTTTCATTGATTATTTCTGGAACGGCATACCTACTTGAGTTAATAACTCACGTGCTTCTTCGTCCGTATTGGCAGTAGTAACGATAACGATATCCATACCGCGGACCTTTGTTACTTTATCGTAATCAATTTCTGGGAAGATTAACTGTTCTTTAATACCAAGCGTGTAGTTTCCACGACCGTCGAAAGATTTCTTAGAAATCCCGCGGAAGTCACGTACACGTGGTAAAGACACAGAAATAAGTTTATCAAGGAAATCATACATGCGCTCTCCGCGAAGTGTTACTTTCGCACCGATTGGCATTCCTTCACGTAGACGGAATCCAGCAATAGACTTCTTCGCACGAGTAACGACAGGTTTTTGACCAGCGATAAACGTTAATTCTTCAACAGCAGTATCGATTGCTTTAGCGTTTTGAACGGCGTCACCAACACCCATGTTGATCACGATTTTTTCGATTTTTGGCACTTGCATTACTGAAGTGTATTCAAATTTAGAAACTAATGCAGGTGTAATTTCTTTTACATACTTTTCTTTAAGGCGGTTCATGAGAAAGACCTCCCTTCCTTATTTACTATTTATCTAGAACTTGCCCAGATTTTTTCGCTACACGGACTTTCTTTCCGTCCTCAACTTTATACCCAACACGTGTCACTTCACCCGTTTTAGGATCAAGCGGCATTACGTTTGATACGTGGATCGGCGCTTCTTGTTCAGAAATTCCGCCTTGAGGGTTAGCTTGGGTTGGTTTAGAGTGTTTTTTCACAAGGTTAATACCTTCTACTAAAACACGTTCCTTTTTAGGGAAAGCAGCAAGGATGACACCTTGTTTACCTTTATCTTTACCAGAGATAACCACTACTTTATCGCCCTTTTTAACATGCATTTAATCGCACCTCCTTGAGTCGCGGATTGTATTCATTAAAGTACTTCTGGTGCTAGAGAAACAATTTTCATATAGTTGTTTTCACGAAGTTCACGTGCTACTGGTCCGAAGATACGAGTTCCACGTGGGCTCTTGTCGTCACGGATGATGACACATGCATTTTCATCGAAACTGATGTAAGATCCATCGTTTCTGCGAGCTCCGCTCTTAGTACGAACGATAACTGCTTTCACAACTTCACCTTTTTTGACAACGCCTCCAGGTGTTGCTTGTTTAACCGTACAAACAATGACATCACCGATGTTAGCCGTTTTACGTCCAGAGCCACCAAGAACTTTAATCGTTAGTACTTCGCGTGCGCCAGAGTTGTCAGCTACTTTTAAACGAGTCTCCTGTTGAATCATTAATGTTACCTCCTTTCGGAAAAAGAAATCCGAACTTTATTAGATAATAACGGCTTCTTCGACAACTTCAACTAGACGAAAGCGTTTAGTCGCAGATAAAGGACGAGTTTCCATGACCTTTACGATGTCTCCGATTTTTGCTTGGTTGTTTTCATCATGTGCTTTGAACTTTTTAGAGTATCTTACACGTTTGCCATAAAGTGAATGCTTTTTGTATGTTTCAACTACAACAGTGATGGTTTTATCCATTTTGTCAGAAACAACACGACCTTGATACACTTTACGTTGGTTACGTTCGCTCATGTTTGCGGGGCCTCCCCTCTAATTATTATTTATTAGCAGCGATTTCTCTTTGACGAATCACAGTTTTCATGCGTGCGATTGATTTACGCACTTCACGAATGCGAGCAGTGTTTTCAAGCTGCCCAGTCGCTAATTGGAAACGAAGATTGAAAAGTTCTTCTTTAAGAGACTTTACTTTTTGTTCAATTTCAGCAGTGGTAAGGTCACGAATTTCATTAGCTTTCATTTGATTCACCACCAATTTCTTCACGTTTTACGAACTTCGTTTTAATTGGCAATTTGTGAGATGCAAGACGAAGAGCTTCACGAGCAACTTCTTCAGACACACCAGAAATTTCAAATAAAACTTTGCCCGGTTTTACTACAGCTACCCATCCTTCTGGAGCACCTTTACCGGAACCCATGCGGACCTCTAGAGGTTTAGCTGTGTATGGCTTAGAAGGGAAAATTTTAATCCAAACTTTACCGCCACGTTTCATGTAACGAGTCATAGCAATACGAGCAGCTTCGATTTGACGGTTTGTGATCCAAGAAGCTTCAAGAGCCTGGATACCGTACTCACCGAAATGTACTTCAGTACCGCCTTTTGCACGACCACGCATTTTTCCACGATGTTCTCTGCGATACTTCACGCGTTTTGGCAATAACATATTATTTTCCTCCTTCCGCAGTATTCTTCTTAGTTGGAAGGACTTCTCCACGATAGATCCATACTTTTACGCCAAGCTTACCATAAGTAGTGTCAGCTTCAGCAGTAGCATAGTCGATGTCAGCACGAAGTGTGTGCAATGGAACAGTACCTTCACTGTAATATTCAGAACGAGCAATATCTGCACCGCCAAGACGACCAGAAACCATTGTTTTGATTCCTTGTGCTCCAGCACGCATTGTGCGTTGGATTGTTTGTTTTTGTGCACGACGGAATGAAATACGGTTTTCAAGTTGACGAGCGATGTTTTCAGCAACTAGCTGAGCATCAAGATCTGCTCTCTTGATTTCAAGAATATTGATGTGTACACGTTTGCCAGTTAGGCTGTTAAGAGCTTTACGAAGTGCTTCAACTTCAGATCCGCCTTTACCAATTACCATACCTGGTTTAGCCGTGTGGATTGTGATATTTACGCGGTTTGCAGCACGTTCGATTTCTACTTTAGAAACAGACGCGTCAGACAAACGCTTGCTGATGAATTCACGGATTTTCAAGTCTTCATGTAAGAAGTCAGCGTAATCTTTTCCTGCGAACCATTTAGATTCCCAATCACGAATGACGCCAATACGAAGACCTACTGGATTTACCTTTTGACCCACGGATTATCCCTCCTTCTTTTCTGATACAACGATTGTAATGTGGCTAGTACGTTTGTTAATTGCGCTCGCACGACCCATAGCACGTGGACGGAATCTCTTAAGTGTTGGACCTTCGTCAACGAATGCTTGAGTAATCACTAGGCTGTTAGCGTCCAACTCGTAGTTGTGCTCAGCGTTTGCGATAGCAGATTTTAATACTTTTTCAATAATTGGTGAAGCAGCCTTAGGTGTAAGGTTTAAGATAGAAACTGCTTCTCCTACTTGCTTACCTCGGATCAGGTCCATTACTAGACGTGCTTTACGAGGAGCAATACGGACTGTTCTTGCGACAGCTTTAGCTTGCATTTAAAAGCCTCCTCTCATTAGCGTCTTGTTTTTTTATCGTCACTAGCATGACCTTTGTAAGTACGGCTTGGTGCGAATTCGCCCAATTTGTGACCTACCATATCTTCAGAAATGAAAACAGGTACATGTTTGCGTCCGTCATAGACAGCGATTGTGTGACCGATGAATTGTGGGAAAATTGTAGAACGACGAGACCAAGTTTTTACGACTTGCTTTTTGTCAGTTTCATTCAATTTCTCGACTTTAGCCATCAAATGATCATCAACAAATGGTCCTTTTTTTAAGCTGCGAGCCATTGTGGAACCTCCCTTCGTGATTGAACTACGGTCCTAAATGAACCGTAGACAACCCCGTTACTTGTTTTTACGACGACGTACAATGAATTTATCAGACTTGTTGGTTTTCTTACGAGTCTTGAATCCAAGAGTCGGTTTACCCCATGGAGACATTGGTGATTTACGTCCGATTGGAGCGCGTCCTTCACCACCACCGTGTGGGTGATCGTTAGGGTTCATTACAGAACCACGAACTGTTGGGCGTACGCCTTTCCAGCGAGAACGTCCAGCTTTACCGATGTTGATTAATTCGTGTTGCTCGTTTCCAACTTGACCGATAGTCGCACGGCAAGCAGAAAGAATCATGCGAACTTCTCCTGAGTTCAAACGTACAAGAACGTATTTACCTTCTTTACCTAGAACTTGAGCAGAAGTACCAGCAGAACGAACTAATTGTCCACCTTTACCTGGTTTTAATTCAATGTTATGCACAACTGTACCAACTGGGATGTTGATAAGTGGAAGAGCATTACCTGGTTTGATGTCAGCTTCTGGTCCAGAAGTAACTTCAGTACCAACTTGGATTCCTTTCGGAGCAAGAATGTAACGTTTCTCACCATCTGCATAGTTTACAAGAGCGATGTTAGCTGAACGGTTTGGATCATACTCGATTGTAGCAACGCGTCCAGGTATACCGTCTTTATCACGCTTAAAGTCGATGATACGGTATTGACGTTTGTGACCGCCACCTTGATGACGAACAGTCAATCTACCTTGGTTGTTACGTCCGCCTTTTTTGTGTAGCGGTGCAAGCAACGATTTTTCTGGTTTGTCAGTCGTGATTTCAGCAAAATCTGAAGTAGTCATGCCACGACGACCATTACTGGTTGGTTTATACTTTTTAATCGCCATTTTGAATTTCCCTCCTTCTTTTTAAGATTTACGCTTCAAAAATTTCGATTTCTTTGCTGTCAGCAGTTAATTTCACGATCGCTTTTCTGCGACGGCTAGTCATACCAGTGTAGCGTCCAACGCGTTTTGATTTTCCTTTGTAGTTTTGAACGTTGACTTTCTCAACTTTCACTCCAAAGATTTCTTCAACAGCGTCTTTCACTTCTGTTTTGTTAGCTCTGACATCAACTTCGAACGTGTACTTCTTCTCTGTCATTAGATCAGCAGAACGTTCAGTAATGATAGGGCGCTTTAGAACATCACGAGGATCTTTCATTATGCAAGTCCCTCCTCTACTTTTTCAACCGCTGCTTTAGTGATCAGAAGTTTGTCGTGGTTGACAACGTCAAGAACGTTGATACCGTTAGCTTCAACAACTGTTACTCCAGGGATGTTACGAGCAGATAAAGCAACTGTTTCGTTTGCATCCGCAGTGACGATCAACGCTTTCTTCTCAACAGATAATCCTTTAAGGATGCCTGCGAATTCTTTCGTTTTCACTGCATCAAGAGTCAGATCTTCAAGAACGATGATGTTGTTGTCGATTACTTTAGAAGACAATACTGACTTGATAGCCAAGCGGCGAACTTTTTTAGGTAATTTATAAGAATAACTGCGTGGTGTTGGACCGAATACGATACCGCCTCCGCGCCATTGTGGTGAACGGATAGAACCTTGACGAGCACGACCTGTACCCTTCTGTCTCCAAGGCTTACGACCTCCGCCACGTACTTCAGAACGAGTTTTTACTTTATGAGTTCCTTGACGTAAGGAAGCTCTTTGCATAAGAATAGCATCGAATACTACGCTTTCGTTTGGCTCGATTCCAAACACAGAAGCGTTTAATTCGATTTCACCGTTAGTAGAACCGTTTTGGTTATATAATGCTACTTTTGGCATGACTTGTTTCCTCCTTTCCTAAGAGAGTTATTTAGATTTAACTGCACTCTTTACAGTTACTAGAGATTTTTTAGCTCCTGGTACGTTTCCTTTGATCAATAGAAGATTGCGTTCTGCATCAACTTTAACGATCTCAAGGTTTTGGACAGTGATTTGCTCTCCGCCCATACGACCTGGAAGAAGTTTACCTTTGAATACACGGTTTGGATCAACAGGTCCCATTGAACCAGGACGACGGTGGTAACGTGAACCGTGAGTCATTGGTCCGCGTGATTGTCCGTGGCGTTTGATAGCCCCTTGGAATCCTTTACCTTTTGATGTTCCTGTTACATCTACGATATCTCCATTTGCGAAAATATCAACTTTGACTTCCTGACCAACTTCATACGCATCTAACTCCGCACCGCGTAATTCTTTTACGAAGCGCTTAGGAGCAGTTTCCGCTTTAGCAACGTGGCCTTTCTCTGGTTTGTTAGAAAGCTTTTCACGTTTATCATCAAAACCGATTTGGATTGCTTCATAGCCATCCGTGTCAACAGTCTTCTTTTGAAGAACAACGTTAGCAGCAGCCTCAACAACAGTTACAGGGATAAGATCACCGTTTTCTGCGAATACTTGCGTCATACCAATTTTTCTACCTAAGATTCCTTTGGTCATTAGTCACACCTCCTATAATATGTGTTTTCTATTTGAATTAAAGTTTGATTTCGATATCTACACCAGATGGTAAATCTAAACGCATAAGTGCATCAACTGTTTGCGGAGTTGGATTCACGATGTCGATTAGACGTTTGTGAGTACGCATCTCGAATTGCTCACGAGAATCTTTGTACTTATGCACCGCACGAAGGATTGTGTAAACTGATTTTTCAGTTGGAAGCGGGATTGGACCAGATACACTAGCACCAGAACGCTTAGCCGTTTCAACAATCTTCTCAGCAGATTGATCAAGAATTCTATGATCATATGCTTTTAAACGAATACGAATTTTTTGTTTTGCCATTATTTTCCCTCCTTTTCGCCTACTTACGTTAGACAGTTCTCCGTGAGAAAAACCTGATCACCTCGCCATGGCAAAGCGGCCGGGTGTGTCAGCAACCTCTCACTTCATCGCAGTCAAAGACCAACATGCACTATTGTACCAAATTGGCCTGCGTGTTGCAATAATAAATCGGATAAATTTATGATTTGCACACTTTTCATATTATACAGGGATTCAGCCTATAAATCAAGCTTTCCCTGAAGATGATGTATAGCAGTCTTTCTTATGATACGTATAAATTCATCTGGCTCTTCGATATGCGGAGAATGTGCAGAGTCTTTAAAGGTAAACCATTCTTTGATTGGTGCTTTTAATTGATCAACATATGGTTTTGATACAGCAGCTGGTGTAATCATGTCGTGATCGCCAATGAGAAAGTAGCACGGTATTAATATAGTAGAAACTCGGTATTGAATACTCTCATTCATTAGCTGATCCCATAACTTGTCTTGACTAAAATTCTGCCCTTTTATGAACTTCCATTTATCTTTCAGCTGATATTGCTTACTAAAAAGAAACCCTTTTAGTATTTGAAAAACCGGCTTCCATCTATGTGTGAGACCTACGCTCGCAAACTCTTTATATAGAGAAAACAAGGCATGAGCTGATGTCCGTTTCCATGGAGGCGGTGTCAGTAATCGCAGACACCCAGCAAACAGCCGATTGCGATGGTATTTCTTCAAAAGGAGCTCGTACGATACGATATCTTCCTTTAACACATCTACTACCTGACTAATCCCATAATAAGCATGATAAAGATCCGGACGCTTATGTACTGCTTGTATGGCAATTAATGATCCCCACGAGTATCCTGCGATATACAATTTTGAATGACCTAGATAAGATAGGATCTTCTCTGTCAATTCAATCGTGTCTTCAATAAATTGCTGAATGGTCATCGATGCATCGGGAAGATTCTCTTGATAGGAAAGTCCTGCGCCACGCTGATCCCAATGGACAACTGTAAAGTCTTGATCAAGTTCCTCGAGAAAGGAATCAATATAACTGATTTGAGCTGAGCCGGGCCCACCGTGTAGAAATAAAAGTACAGGCTTCGTTTCACTCGTCTGATCTTCTTTCATCCTAATCCATTGGTCAATTCCGCCGATCGACCATTTTTTCAAATATGTCTTTGCCATTCCAGCGATCCTCTCGGTTCCATTTAGATTCTATAGCTTATAGTAGCCGTTCTGATCTGGAAAAGCAAAAAAAGAGACCCTTTTGCAAGGAGTCTCTTTTATATGTTTATTACTTAACGATAGTTGAAACGACACCAGAACCTACAGTACGTCCACCCTCACGGATAGAGAAACGAGTTCCTTCTTCGATAGCGATAGTAGAGATAAGTTCAACTTCCATCTCAGTGTTATCGCCAGGCATTACCATTTCAGTACCTTCTGGAAGATGTACGATACCAGTTACGTCAGTTGTACGGAAGTAGAACTGCGGACGGTAGTTAGCGAAGAATGGAGTATGACGTCCACCCTCTTCTTTAGAAAGTACATAAACTTCAGCTTTGAAACGGCTGTGTGGAGTGATTGTACCTGGTTTAGCAAGTACTTGACCACGTTGGATATCTTCACGAGATACACCACGAAGTAGTGCACCGATGTTGTCACCAGCTTCAGCATAGTCAAGAAGTTTACGGAACATTTCAACACCTGTAACAGTTGTTTTACCGTTTTCTTCTTGAAGACCGATGATTTCAACTTCGTCACCGACTTTAACTTGTCCACGCTCAACACGACCAGTAGCAACTGTTCCACGACCAGTGATTGAGAATACGTCCTCAACTGGCATCATGAATGGCTTCTCAGTGTCACGCTCTGGAGTTGGGATGTACTCATCAACCGCATCCATAAGTTCAAAGATTTTTGCTTCGTAATCAGCATCTCCTTCAAGAGCTTTAAGAGCAGAACCTTTGATAACTGGTACATCGTCACCAGGGAAGTCATAGTCAGAAAGAAGGTCACGAACTTCCATTTCAACAAGTTCAAGTAACTCTTCATCGTCAACCATGTCACATTTGTTAAGGAATACTACGATGTATGGTACACCTACGTTACGAGAAAGTAGGATGTGCTCACGTGTTTGTGGCATTGGACCATCAGCAGCAGATACTACTAAGATCGCGCCGTCCATTTGAGCAGCACCAGTGATCATGTTTTTAACATAGTCAGCGTGTCCTGGGCAGTCTACGTGTGCATAGTGACGAGTTTCAGTTTCATACTCAACGTGTGCAGTTGAGATTGTGATTCCACGCTCGCGCTCTTCTGGAGCACCATCGATTTGGTCATAAGCCATAGCTGTACCTTTACCAGATTTCTTATGAAGAACTGTTGAGATAGCAGCAGTTAGAGTTGTTTTACCATGGTCAACGTGTCCAATTGTACCAATGTTAGCATGCGATTTGGAACGGTCGAATTTTTCTTTAGCCATTCTAAAAATCCTCCTTAAAGGTTCATTGTATTTGGTATAGAGTGATAGAAAGTGAAGAGTTACCTCTCACTTTCTGATCTTCAATAGTAGTTATACTTTAGTTTAAAGGCAAAATCAATTATTCACCTTTATTTTTTTTGATGATTTCTTCACTGATGCTCTTAGGCACTTCTTCGTAGTGATCCATGTGCATAGTGAAAGTACCGCGTCCTTGTGTGTTAGAACGGAGTGCAGTAGCATATCCGAACATTTCAGAAAGTGGAACCATAGCGCGAACAACTTGAGCGTTACCGCGAGCTTCCATACCTTCTACACGTCCACGACGAGATGTGATATCACCCATGATGTCTCCCATGTATTCTTCAGGGATAACGACTTCCACTTTCATCATTGGCTCAAGTAGAACTGGGTTACATTTGCTGACAGCATTTTTCAATGCCATAGATGCAGCAATTTTGAACGCCATTTCGTTCGAGTCAACATCGTGGTAAGATCCATCAAATAATTTTGCTTTGATGTCGATTAATGGGAATCCAGCTAATACACCATTTTCAAGTGAATCTTCAAGACCTGCTTGAATTGCTGGGATGTATTCACGTGGAACAACCCCACCGACGATTGCATTTTCAAATTCGAAGCCTGCGCCTTCTTCGTTTGGTTCGAACTCGATCCAAACGTGTCCGAACTGACCGCGTCCACCAGACTGACGTACGAATTTACCTTCAACTTTTGCACCAGAACGGAATGTTTCACGGTACGCAACCTGAGGAGCACCTACGTTAGCTTCAACCTTGAACTCACGCTTCATACGGTCAACAATGATATCAAGGTGAAGCTCACCCATACCAGAGATGATCGTTTGACCAGTTTCAGGGTTTGTTTGTGTACGGAATGTTGGATCCTCTTCAGCTAGTTTAGCTAAAGCGATACTCATTTTATCTTGGTCAGCCTTAGATTTAGGCTCGATAGCTACATCGATTACTGGCTCTGGGAATTCCATAGACTCAAGGATAACAAGATTTTTCTCGTCACAAAGAGTGTCACCAGTAGAAGTATCTTTAAGACCTACAGCTGCTGCGATATCCCCTGCATATACAGTAGAGATTTCTTCACGGCTGTTTGCGTGCATTTGAAGGATACGTCCAACACGTTCACGCTTGTTCTTAGAAGAGTTCTTCACGTATGAACCAGAATCAAGTGTTCCAGAGTATACGCGGAAGAAAGTTAGTTTCCCAACATAAGGGTCAGTCATAACTTTAAATGCAAGAGCTGCGAATGGTGCGTCATCAGTAGACTCACGAACAACCTCTTCATTTGAATCTGGCAGGATACCTTTGATTGCAGCAACATCAGTTGGTGCAGGAAGGTAGTCAAGCACAGCGTCAAGTACAAGCTGAACACCTTTGTTTTTGAAAGCAGATCCAACAAGAACTGGGTAGAATTCAACATTCAATGTTCCTTTACGGATTGCAGCTTTCAATTCAGGAATTGTGATTTCTTCACCCTCAAGGTATTTTTCCATAAGCTCTTCATCAAGCTCAGCGACAGCTTCAATTAGGCTGCTGCGAAGCTCTTCAGCTTTGTCTTTATACTCAGCAGGGATTTCTTTAGCATCAGAGCGAGTTCCAAGGTCATCTTCGTAGAAGTATGCTACGTTTTCTACAAGGTCGATGATTCCTTCGAATTGATCTTCAGCGCCGATCGGCAATTGAATTGCATGAGCGTTCGCTTGAAGACGATCTCTTAATGTGCTTACAGAGTAAAGGAAGTCCGCACCGGTTTTATCCATTTTGTTAACGAATACGATACGAGGTACTCCGTAAGTTGTTGCTTGGCGCCAAACTGTTTCAGTTTGTGGCTCTACACCTGATTGTGCATCAAGAACAGCAACCGCACCATCAAGTACACGTAAAGAACGTTCAACTTCAACAGTGAAGTCTACGTGTCCTGGTGTATCGATGATGTTTACACGGTAACCTTTCCATTGTGCTGTAGTAGCAGCAGAAGTGATTGTAATACCACGTTCTTGCTCCTGCTCCATCCAGTCCATTTGTGAAGCTCCTTCGTGAGTTTCACCAATTTTATGGATACGACCAGTGTAGTATAAGATACGCTCAGTCGTTGTCGTTTTACCGGCATCGATGTGAGCCATGATACCAATATTACGAGTTTTGTCTAAGGAGAACTCTCTTGCCATTGGGTAATTTCTCCTTCCTCATTAGGGAATAGTTTTTTTAGTTTGGTATAAATCCTACCAGCGGTAGTGAGCGAATGCTTTGTTCGCTTCTGCCATTTTGTGTGTATCTTCACGTTTCTTAACAGCAGCACCAGTGTTGTTAGCTGCGTCAAGGATTTCGTTAGCAAGACGCTCTTCCATCGTTTTTTCTCCACGAAGACGAGCGTAGTTTACTAACCAGCGAAGACCTAAAGTAGTACGACGGTCTGGGCGAACTTCTACAGGAACTTGGTAGTTAGCTCCACCTACACGACGTGCTTTAACTTCAAGAACTGGCATGATGTTTTTCAAGGCTTGTTCGAAAACCTCCATCGCTTCATTACCAGTACGTTCTTTGATGATATCAAATGACTTGTAGAGAATTGTTTGTGCTTTTCCTCTTTTACCGTCGATCATCATTTTGTTGATCAAACGAGATACAAGTTTAGAATTGTAAATTGGATCTGGCAATACGTCTCTTTTTGCTACAGGACCTTTACGTGGCATCTGAATAGCCTCCCTTCTCTTTTAAAAGGATTTCTATCTGTCTCTCATCTCAATATCATTGTCAGTTATCTGACTCCACTGATCTGATATCAACTTCTAAAAACCCTTATGTTTGTTTGTATTATTTGCTTTGTTTAGGGCGTTTTGTTCCGTATTTAGAACGTCCTTGCATACGACCGTCAACTCCGGCAGTATCAAGCGCACCACGAACGATGTGGTAACGTACACCCGGTAAGTCTTTTACACGTCCGCCACGGATAAGTACTACACTGTGCTCTTGTAGGTTATGTCCGATACCAGGAATGTAAGCTGTTACTTCAATCAGGTTAGACAAACGTACACGAGCATATTTACGTAGTGCTGAGTTTGGTTTTTTCGGTGTCATTGTACCGACACGAGTACAAACCCCGCGCTTCTGTGGAGATGTTACGTTAGTGTGCTCTTTTTTGAAACTGTTGTATCCTTTGTTAAGTGCAGGTGACTTTGAGTTTTCAACTTTACTCACGCGTCCTTTGCGTACTAGCTGATTAATTGTAGGCATGTTGTTATTCCTCCCTTCATTACTTTTTTTATAACCCACATACCCAGGTGGTTCATCAAAAGGCAAAAAACAATGCTTTTGCATTTTAAGCATGCAAAAACAAAACAAGTACGTTATAACATAATGGCAACAGCTGCTGCCCCAACTTCAATTCCGCAGGCCTTGCCGAGCTTTTTCATGGAATCTACCACTAAAATGTCTACACCCTTCTCTTGTGCTAGTTTCAATACACTAGCAGTTAAAGCAGGATCAGCATCTTTCGCTACGACGACTTCCTTTACTGAATCTCGTTTCAGAGCTTTTACTGTTTGCTTCGTACCGATAATAATGGATTGAGCCTGTGATACTTTATCATAAGACATCGAATATCCTCCAAAGTAACAGGTTTTATTTTGAGCACCTTGGTTATATTATCATCATGGCAGAAGGATGTCAATATCGTATGACAGATTATCTTGACATCCTTCACCATTTTTGATGATTTTATAGGAATCTCACGAGAAAGATTACTCTACAGGAACCATATCGTCAGACGGCTGCACTTGCGAAACCGGCTTAACTTTACGGTAGTTTGGCATTCCCGTTCCAGCAGGAACAAGTTTACCAATGATCACATTCTCTTTCAAGCCAAGCAGTTCATCACGTTTTCCTTTGATCGCCGCATCTGTTAGGACACGAGTCGTTTCTTGGAAGGATGCCGCAGACAAGAATGAGTCTGTTTCAAGCGAAGCTTTTGTAATACCAAGAAGAACTGGACGGCCTGTTGCAGGACGTTTGCCTTCGAATAGTACTTTTTTGTTCGCTTCAGTGAATTGATGTACATCAAGAAGTGTGCCTGGTAATACGTCTGTATCCCCTGCATCAGCGACACGCACTTTACGAAGCATTTGGCGAACCATTACCTCTACGTGCTTATCTCCGATTTCTACCCCTTGCATACGGTATACTTTTTGTACTTCATGAAGCAGATATTCTTGAACAGCTGTCATGTCAGTCACTTTAAGAAGTTCTTTCGGATCGATCGAACCTTCTGTAAGTACTTGACCACGAGTAACTGTGTCACCTTCAACAACTTTTAGACGCGCATTGTAAGGAGCTGTGTATGAGCGAGTTTCAACTTCGCCTTGAACCACAATTTCCTGCTGCTTGTCACGAACATCGTTAATTTCAGCAACGACACCATCAATTTCAGAAATTGTCGCTTGCCCTTTCGGATTACGCGCTTCAAATAGCTCTTGGATACGAGGTAGACCTTGAGTGATATCGTCTCCTGCTACCCCACCGGTGTGGAACGTACGCATTGTAAGCTGTGTTCCTGGCTCACCGATTGATTGTGCAGCGATGATTCCAACTGCTTCACCGACTTCAACGTCAGTACCAGTTGCAAGGTTACGGCCGTAGCATCGTTTACATACACCATGAGGCGTGTTACATGTAAATGCAGAACGGATCCATACTTCCTCAATTCCTGCTTCAACTACTTCAAGTGCTTTATCTTCATCAATTAGTTCGTTTTCGGCTACAATGACTTCGCCTGTTTCAGGATGAACAATTGGTTTTCTTGCAAAACGTCCGATCAGACGCTCTTCAAGTTTCTCAATAATTTCATTTCCTTCTTTAATAGACTTCGCCAAGATTCCACGGTCTGTACCGCAATCTGTTTCACGGATGATGACATCCTGTGCAACGTCAACGAGACGACGCGTGAGGTAACCTGAGTCAGCTGTTTTAAGGGCTGTATCGGCAAGACCTTTACGCGCACCGTGAGTGGAAATAAAGTATTCCAATACGGTTAAACCTTCACGGAAACTAGATTTAATCGGAAGTTCGATGATACGTCCAGCCGGGTTGGCCATCAGACCACGCATACCAGCCAGCTGAGTAAAGTTAGATGCGTTACCACGCGCTCCAGAGTCACTCATCATGTAGATTGGGTTGACTTCATCAAGGGACTTCATCAGTTTACCTTGGATCACATCTTTAGAAGAACTCCAGATTGAAATAACTCTCTCATAACGCTCTTCTTCAGTAATCAAACCACGTCTGAATTGCTTCATGACGTTATCTACTTTTGCTTGTGCTTCTTCAAGAATTTGCTGCTTATCATCTAATACGACGATATCAGACACACCAACCGTAATACCGGCTTTAGTAGAGTATCTGAAACCAAGATTTTTCATGCGGTCAAGCATTTTAGATGTCTCAGTGATATGGAATCTCTTAAAGATTTCTGCAATGATTTTACCTAAAATACCTTTTTTGAACGGCGCATTGATTTCTTGTTTCTCGATCGCAGCTTTTACATCCTCACCTTTTTCAAGGAAGAAACGATCAGGCGTTTTTTCTTCAATATTGCTCTTTGTCGGCTCATTCATGTATGGGAATGATTCCGGTAAGATTTCGTTAAAGATCAGTTTTCCAACTGTTGTAATCAACAATTTAGAACGCTGTTCATCAGTGAATGTCACATTCTTCAACGAGCTAGCTGCAACAGCTACACGTGTATGAAGATGCACATAACCATTTTGATAAGCTAGAAGGGCTTCGTCAGTATCTTTGAAGACCATACCTTCTCCGATAGCACCTTTGCGCTCAAGTGTAAGGTAGTAGTTACCAAGCACCATATCCTGAGATGGCGTAACAACTGGTTTTCCATCTTTCGGGTTCAAAATGTTTTGAGCCGCAAGCATTAAGATACGAGCTTCAGCTTGAGCTTCAGCAGACAATGGTACGTGAACCGCCATTTGGTCACCGTCAAAGTCAGCGTTGTAGGCTGTACATACAAGTGGATGCAGACGAATTGCGCGTCCTTCCACAAGTGTAGGTTCAAACGCTTGAATACCAAGTCTATGAAGAGTCGGTGCACGGTTTAGTAAGACTGGATGCTCACGAATAACTGATTCTAAAACATCCCATACTTCCGGCTGCACACGCTCAATTTTACGCTTCGCACTCTTGATGTTGTGAGCTAATCCTTTTTCAACAAGCTCCTTCATCACGAATGGTTTGAATAATTCAAGAGCCATTTCTTTCGGAAGTCCACACTGATACATTTTCAAATGTGGTCCTACGACGATAACGGAACGTCCAGAATAGTCAACACGTTTACCAAGCAAGTTTTGACGGAAACGTCCTTGTTTCCCTTTCAGCATGTGAGAAAGAGATTTCAATGGTCGATTTCCTGGTCCTGTTACTGGTCGGCCTCTACGTCCATTATCAATCAAGGCATCGACAGCTTCTTGAAGCATACGCTTCTCGTTCTGAACGATGATGCTTGGCGCGCCAAGATCTAATAAACGCTTCAGACGATTGTTACGGTTGATGACACGACGATAAAGGTCGTTCAAGTCAGAAGTAGCAAAACGTCCACCATCAAGCTGAACCATTGGACGTAATTCTGGTGGAATAACCGGAAGTACATCAAGAATCATCCAAGATGGTTTGTTTCCTGAGTTGCGGAAGGCTTCTAACACTTCAAGGCGTTTGATCGCACGTGTACGGCGCTGTCCTTGAGCAGTTTTCAGCTCTTCTTTCAGTGTATCTACTTCTTTTACAAGATCGATATCTTGAAGAAGTTTGTTGATTGCTTCTGCACCCATAGCTGCTTGGAATGTATTACCGTATTTATCTAAATAAGCACGGAATTCTTTCTCAGAAAGAAGTTGTTTCTTCTCAAGCGGTGTATTGCCCGGATCTGTCACGACGTAAGAAGCGAAGTAGATCACTTCTTCTAACGCACGTGGTGACATATCAAGAACAAGACCCATACGGCTTGGGATACCTTTGAAATACCAAATGTGGGAAACTGGGGCAGCCAGTTCGATATGCCCCATTCTCTCACGACGGACTTTTGCCCGTGTTACTTCTACACCACAACGGTCACATACAACACCCTTATACCGAACGCGTTTATACTTCCCACAATGACATTCCCAGTCTTTTTGCGGTCCGAAGATACGTTCACAAAAGAGACCATCTTTTTCAGGTTTCAGTGTACGATAGTTAATCGTTTCAGGCTTTTTCACTTCACCAAAAGACCAAGAACGGATTTTATCAGGTGATGCGAGACCGATGTTCATATACTCAAAATTGTTCACATCTAGCAAGGGGCCTACCTCCCTTTTAATCTTCGGGTTATACCCTAGTCACTTGCTCTAATCGTTTCTGCTATTCTTTTGTGACTGCGTCACGTTCAAGATCGACAGGTGCGAGGTCTGCAGCATCTTCGTCATTAGATAACGCTAATCCGTCTGCTTTCTTCGTTTCCTCATCGTCTTCTAAATCTCTCATTTCTATCTCTTCTTCATCGCCAGATAGGATTTTCACATCCATACCTAAACTTTGAAGTTCTTTGATTAACACTTTGAATGATTCAGGGACACCTGGTTCAGGTACGTTATCCCCTTTGACGATGGCTTCGTATGTTTTCACACGACCCACAACGTCATCCGATTTAACTGTTAAGATCTCTTGAAGTGTATATGCTGCACCGTAAGCTTCAAGTGCCCATACTTCCATCTCTCCGAAACGCTGACCACCAAACTGTGCTTTACCGCCAAGTGGCTGCTGCGTAACAAGTGAGTATGGTCCAGTTGAACGAGCGTGAAGTTTATCGTCAACCATGTGAGCCAGTTTGATCATGTACATGATTCCGACAGATACACGGTTGTCGAATGGTTCACCAGTTCGACCGTCATAAAGGACTGTTTTCGCATCACGGGACATACCTGCTTCTTCAAGCGTTTCCCAAACATCTTCCTCGCGCGCACCATCAAATACTGGTGACGCAATGTGGATGCCGAGGTAACGTGCAGCCATACCCATATGAAGCTCAAGTACCTGACCGATGTTCATACGAGATGGTACCCCTAGAGGGTTCAACATGATATCGATCGGTGTTCCGTCTGGAAGATAAGGCATATCTTCTTCTGGAAGGATTTTAGAGATAACCCCTTTGTTACCATGTCGTCCGGCCATTTTGTCACCTTCAGAAATCTTACGCTTCTGAACGATGTATACGCGGACTAATTGGTTTACACCTGGAGGTAATTCATCTCCATCTTCACGGTTGAAGACTTTTACATCGTGGATAATTCCGCCGCCGCCGTGTGGAACACGTAGTGACGTATCACGAACTTCACGAGCCTTTTCACCGAAGATTGCATGTAATAGACGTTCTTCAGCTGTTAGTTCAGTTACACCTTTAGGCGTTACTTTACCTACAAGAAGGTCTCCGTCTTTTACTTCTGCACCGATACGGATGATTCCGCGCTCGTCAAGGTTGCGTAAAGCATCTTCCCCAACGTTTGGAATATCACGAGTGATTTCTTCTGGTCCAAGCTTTGTATCACGAGCTTCTGATTCATATTCTTCAATATGAATAGACGTGTAGACGTCATCTTTTACAAGGCGCTCACTCATGATGATCGCATCCTCGTAGTTGTAACCGTCCCAAGTCATGAAGCCGACCATGACGTTACGTCCTAGAGCCAATTCACCTTTTTCCATAGAAGGACCGTCTGCAAGGATTTCCCCTTTAACGACTTCATCTCCAACACTTACGATAGGACGCTGGTTGTAGCAAGTCCCTTGGTTAGAGCGGACAAATTTCAGCAAGCTGTATTTGTCTAGGTTTCCTTTGACTTGTTGTCCGTCAACGTCTTCATAACGGCGAACCCAAATATTTTTTGCTTCTACACGTTCTACAACACCTGGGTAGCGGCAGATGACAGCAGCACCAGAGTCTTTACCTGATACGTACTCCATACCTGTACCAACAATCGGTGATTCTGGCTGCATCAAAGGCACAGCCTGACGCTGCATGTTCGCTCCCATTAGAGCACGGTTAGAGTCATCGTTTTCTAAGAATGGGATACATGCTGTCGCTGCAGAAACAACCTGCTTTGGCGAAACGTCCATGTAGTCAACGCGGTTTCGAGGAACAACGGTGTTTTCCCCTCTGAAACGAGCAATGATATTATCATCGATAAACGAACCATCATCAGCTAACTGAGCGTTCGCTTGTGCTACTACGTAGTTATCCTCTTCATCAGCAGTTAAGTAATCGATTCTCGGTGTCACTTTACCAGTTTCAGGATCAACCCGGCGGTAAGGTGTTTCGATAAATCCGAAGCGATTCACTTTTGCAAATGAAGATAGAGAGTTGATCAAACCAATGTTTGGACCCTCTGGTGTTTCAATCGGACACATACGTCCATAGTGAGAGTAGTGAACGTCACGAACTTCCATTCCTGCACGCTCACGTGTCAAACCACCCGGTCCAAGCGCTGACAGACGACGTTTGTGCGTCAATTCAGCAAGCGGGTTTGTTTGATCCATGAACTGAGAAAGCTGAGAACTACCAAAGAACTCTTTGATAGAAGCGATCACAGGACGAATGTTGATCAGCTGCTGAGGTGTGATCGTGTTTGTGTCTTGAATTGACATTCTTTCACGGACAACACGCTCCATTCTGCTTAAACCAATACGGAATTGGTTTTGCAGAAGTTCACCTACAGAACGCAGACGACGGTTACCAAGGTGGTCGATATCATCTGTGTCACCTACACCATGAAGAAGGTTGAAGAAGTAACTGATTGACGCAATGATGTCAGAAGGCGTGATGTTTTTCACAGCTTCCTCTACATATGCATTTCCAATCACGTTGATCACTTGCTCGCCTTCTTGATCAGTCGGTGCATAAATCTTAATAGATTGAAGTTCTACTTCATCTTCTACTACGCCACCATTAGGATAAAGCTTTCTAAATCCGATGCCGTTTTCTAAGTATGGAAGAACTTTATCAAGAACTCTTCTGTCTAAAATTTGACCTTTTTCTGCTAGAATTTCACCTGTTTCAGGATCAACTAGCGTTTCAGCCAATTTTTGATTGAACAGTCTATTTTTAATATGAAGCTTCTTATTAATCTTGTAGCGTCCAACATTTGCTAGGTCATATCTCTTCGGATCGAAGAAGCGAGAGTCTAGCAAGCTTTTCGCATTTTCAACAGTTGGCGGTTCTCCAGGACGGAGGCGCTCGTAGATTTCGAGAAGTGCTTTATCCGCATTCTCTGTATTGTCTTTTTCCAGTGTGTTGCGTAAGTATTCATTCTCGCCAATGAGGTCAAGAATCTCTTGATCAGAGCTGAAGCCGAGAGCACGCAAAAGAACCGTAACCGGCAACTTACGTGTGCGATCGATGCGTACATAGACTACATCCTTCGCATCAGTTTCGTATTCTAACCATGCGCCACGGTTTGGAATGACAGTCGCAGTAAAACCTTTTTTACCGTTTTTGTCTACTTTACCACTGAAATATACACTTGGAGAACGCACTAACTGAGAAACGATTACACGTTCCGCACCATTAATGATAAAAGTACCTGTGTCTGTCATGATTGGGAAATCACCCATGAACACATCTTGGTCTTTTACTTCTCCAGTTTCTTTGTTAATTAAACGAACTTTTACTCTTAGTGGAGCAGAGTAAGTTACATCACGTTCTTTTGATTCTGCTACAGGATACTTAGGATCCCCTAGGCTGTAATCAATGAATTCAAGAGAAAGGTTACCAGTAAAATCCTCAATTGGGGATATATCTTGAAACATCTCTCTAAGACCCTCATCAAGAAACCACTGATAAGAAGAGGTTTGAATTTCAATGAGATTTGGTAATTCTAACACTTCGCTTATGCGTGCGTAGCTTCTGCGCTGGCGGTGTCGTCCATACTGAACTAGTTGACCTGTCAACTGATTCACCCCTCAAATCATGCGTATTATATGTGTAAAAAGTATTTCTGTCTTTCAAATGTCAGTAAAGAAATACTTTTACAAGACAAAAGAAAAAAGGGTTTCTAAAATAAGAAAACCACATCCAAAAACAAATACCGATTTTATTAGTTTTCCCAAGTATGCATAATTTATACAAAATAGTTGTTTTTTAAGCCTATCAAGCAAAATATACACATTGGCATTTTATAATGTTAACACAGCTAGGAAACTGCGTCAAACTTTTTTAGCTTTGATGATATAGTAGCCCTTTTTTTTCAGCACAACCTCGACTTCTCCAAAGAGCTGCTCTAATTTTTCAATCGCAGATGGTCCACCTTGCTTTTTCTGAATAACCACCCACAACTCACCTTCCGGCAATAAATGATCAGCACTTTTTTCAAAGATCGCATGTACAACTTTCTTCCCTGCCCGTATTGGGGGATTGGTCAGTATAGAGGCAAAAGCAGCTGAGGAATGAACATTCGAGAACAAATCACTTTGATAGATGCGAACATTATCAATGCGATTATGTTTAGCGTTTTCCTTTGAAAGTTCGACTGCTCTTTCGTTCACATCAATCATATGAATGGTACGGCTAGTCATTTCGTTTGCTAACGATAAGCCGATCGGTCCATAACCGCAACCGACATCTAAGACATCGCCATCCAAGTCAGGTTCTTCGAAAGCTTCAATTAAAAGCCTTGAACCAAAGTCGACTTCTTTCTTAGAAAACACTCCACTGTCACTTGTAAAAGTAAAGGTACGGTTTCTCAAGGTGAAGTCCCATGTCTGTTTATTGCTTTTCACTGATGGCTTTTCCGTATAATAGTGGTCACTCATGGTGAATGGACCTCCTCTGGATTCAATCGTTTCAGGAGATTAGAAAAGAAAAAGCCCGCCAGTAAAAGCGAGCTTTCCCAAAAGATTAGGCGAAGATTACTTAACTTCTACAGAAGCGCCAACTTCTTCAAGCTTAGCTTTAAGTTCTTCAGCTTCTTCTTTAGCAATACCTTCTTTAAGTGGTTTTGGAGTGTTGTCAACAAGTTCTTTAGCTTCTTTCAAGCCAAGACCAGTGATTTCACGAACCACTTTGATAACTTTGATTTTTTGGTCTCCAGCACCAGCAAGTACTAGATCAAAATCAGTTTTTTCTTCAGCAGCAGCACCGCCACCAGCAGCTACAGCTACAGGAGCAGCAGCAGTTACGCCAAATTCTTCTTCGATTGCTTTTACTAAGTCGTTTAACTCAAGTACAGTTGCTTCTTTAACTGAAGCAATGATTTCTTCGATATTTAAAGCCATTTGTAATTCCTCCATTTTAAGTTTTTTTACGTAAACGTAAAGTACGCATTAAGCGCCTTGTTCTTCTTTTTGATCTGCAACTGCTTTAGTAGCAAGAGCAAGATTACGAACTGGAGCTTGAAGAACGCTAAGCAACATAGAAAGTAAGCCTTCGCGAGACGGAAGTTCCGCAAGAGCCTTCACTTCTTCTACAGTCGCTACGTTTCCTTCGATGACACCAGCTTTGATTTCTAAAGCTTCGTGGCTTTTCGCAAATTCGTTGATGATTTTCGCAGGTGCGATAACATCTTCGTTACTGAATGCGATAGCGTTTGGACCTGTTAAGAAATCGTTTAAACCCGTTAGTTCAACTTGTTCAACTGCACGGCGAGTCAAAGTGTTTTTGTAAACTTTGAATTCTACGCCAGCTTCACGAAGCTGTTTACGAAGTTCAGTCACTTCAGAAACTGAAAGACCGCGGTAATCTACAATGACAGTAGACATACTATCTTTAAATTTAGAAGTAATTTCATCAACGACAACTTTTTTAGTATCGATTGCATTGCTCATGGTTACACCTCCTGTACATTCTTTGTGTAACACTTATACCGATCAGGCCATCACGTTCCTAACGAACGGTTCTCCATATAAAAAGCCTCCACTAAGACATGGAGGCTGTATATACAAGCATACGTTAACGTAAGACTGTGACATATACACCTCGGCGGGTTAATTAAGCCATAAGGCCCCTGCTGTCTACGGTATAAATGGACATTATTCTATTTTACAACATTTTGATATTATCAAAATGGTTGTCATAAGTCAAGAATTATTTTGCAGAGAAAGAAGATGGATCCACTTTCACGCCAGGGCCCATAGTAGATGTAACAGAAACGTTTTTCACGTATACACCTTTAGCCGCTGCAGGTTTTGCTTTAAGGATTGTGTCATAGATTGTTGCAAAGTTCTCAACAAGCTTTTCGTCCTCGAAAGAAACCTTTCCGATTGGCGCGTGGATGTTACCAGCTTTATCAACGCGGTATTCTACTTTACCAGCTTTGATTTCATTGATTGCTTTTTCAACTTCGAACGTTACAGTTCCTGTTTTAGGGTTTGGCATAAGACCTTTTGGTCCAAGTACACGACCGATCTTACCAACTTCACCCATCATGTCAGGTGTCGCAACGATTACATCGAATTCGAACCAGCCTTGTTGGATTTTAGTGATGTAATCAGAATCTCCAACGTAGTCTGCTCCAGCAGCTTCTGCTTCTTTTGCTTTTTCGCCTTTAGCGAACACAAGAACGCGTTGAGTTTTACCAGTTCCGTTAGGAAGTACAACTGCACCGCGGATTTGTTGATCGTTTTTACGAGGGTCTACGCCCAAACGAAAAGCAACTTCTACAGTCGCATCAAATTTAGCTGTATTTGCTTTTTTTGTAAGAGAAACAGCTTCAGCTACATCATACGCTTTAGTACGATCGATCAGCTTAGCAGCTTCTACATACTTTTTACCTTTTTTAGCCATTATAAAAATCCTCCTTATGTGGTTTTAGCGGAATAACCTCCCACGAATAAGGGTTGCGAACTTGTCAAAACCAAACTCGCAACCCAACAAGACAAAAAATTAATCTTCGATGACAATACCCATACTGCGTGCAGTACCTTCAACCATGCGCATAGCTGATTCAACGCTAGCAGCGTTTAAGTCAGGCATTTTTGTTTCCGCGATTTCGCGTACTTTATCACGCTTAACAGTTGCCACTTTATTACGGTTAGGTTCACCAGAACCAGACTCAATACCAGCTGCTTTTTTAAGTAAAACTGCAGCAGGTGGAGTTTTAGTAATAAATGTAAATGAACGGTCTTCAAAAACCGAAATTTCAACAGGAATGATAAGACCAGCTTGGTCAGCTGTACGAGCGTTAAACTCCTTACAGAATCCCATGATATTAACACCGGCTTGACCTAGTGCAGGTCCAACTGGTGGAGCTGGGTTAGCTTTTCCAGCAGGAATTTGCAATTTAACAACTTTAACTACTTTTTTAGCCACGAGACACACCTCCTTAAAGTCCGTGATGTGGTAATAGGGGAATCCCCCTCCCACTCAACAACTTCATTCTTTATATGAATGACGAAATAACTAGCTAGCGATCTTGAGTGAACTCAAGACGTACCTTTGCTATATTACCACTTCTATACACTCATTTCAAGCTCTTTTAAATTACAATTTATCGATCTGTGTGAACTCAAGTTCAACAGGTGTTTCTCTACCAAACATATTAACGAATACTTTGACTTTGCTTTTATCGTAATCAATTTCTTCAATCGATCCAGTGAAGTTAGCAAATGGTCCATCGATGACCTTAACTGTTTCTTTCAGTTCAAAGTCGATTTCTGTTTTGCGTTCTTCAAGACCCATTCTCTTCAGAATGGTTTCGGCTTCGCCTGGCAGCAGTGCAGTCGGCTTTGAGCCTGATCCAGCTGATCCAACGAATCCAGTGACACCTGGTGTATTACGAACAACATACCAAGAGTCGTCAGTCATCACGATTTCCACTAGGACATAGCCAGGGAATACTTTCTTTTTGACGACTTTTTTCTTACCATTTTTAATATCCGTTTCTTCTTCTTCTGGTACGACGACGCGGAAGATTTTATCCTGCATGCCCATTGATTCAACACGCTTTTCCAAATTCGCTTTTACTTTGTTTTCATAGCCAGAGTACGTATGCACAACATACCAATTCTTTTCCATTTTCGTTCAGGACTATTTAGTCCTTCCCTCCCCACATTTCATAATGTCTATTTGACGAATCTCGAGTAACGGTAAATATTTTCAAGCAATTGAAAAAACCCGTAAAACGGGTTTTTTGGCAAGTCATATTATGATCTATTATAGCACGTTCAGCAGACCATTATTCAAGTATTAATGAATTAATTCGATTAATTGTGAGATTCCTATATCAAGAAAAGAGAAAAAGATGGCAAAGAATACGACTGTTAAAATAACAGTGATTGTGTAGCGGACCATTTCGTTCTTCTTTGGCCAGCTGACCTTTTTCATTTCTTTTCCGACACTTTTTAAGAAACTGATAATACGCATGTAAAAGACCTCCACAGATTAAAGAACGCAAATCTTACTTCGTTTCTAAATGTGTTTTATGTGAATTACAAGTCTTGCAATATTTCTTAACTTCTAATCTTTCAGCTGCTGAAGCAACACTTTTCATTGTCGTATAATTGCGGCTTCCGCAGTCTTTACAGGCTAGAGTAATCTTTTTCCTCATATTTACACCTATTTTCTCGACATCATTTCATTAGTACCTTATCACAGTGTCGAAAAAGCTGTCAATATAGGTTTGATTAGAGACTAATCTCGCGAAGCTCTAAATATTTCTCTAATTTTCTCTTTACTCTTTGGAGTGCGTTATCAATTGATTTCACATGACGGTTTAAATCTTCCGAAATCTCCTGATAGGATCTGCCATCAAGATACAGCACAAGTACCTTTCTTTCCAGCTCGCTTAGCAGTTCACCCATCTTCATTTCGATATCATCAAATTCTTCTTTGCTAATAATTAAGTCTTCTGGGTTAAGCGCTTTAGCACCGGAAATGACATCTAATAATGTTCTGTCCGATTCTTCATCGTAGATCGGCTTGTCTAATGATACATAGGAATTTAACGGGATATGTTTTTGGCGAGTAGCTGTTTTAATTGCGGTGATAATTTGGCGGGTAATACATAATTCTGCAAAAGCCTTAAATGAAGTAAGCTTGTCCTCTCTGAAATCGCGGATAGACTTATAAAGTCCGATCATTCCCTCTTGGACAATGTCCTCTCGATCCGCTCCTATCAAGAAATAAGATCTTGCTTTCGCACGTACAAAATTGCGGTATTTCGTTATTAAATAATCTAGCGCATCACTATCTCCGACATGAACCCTTTCAATGACTTGTTCATCTTCCAACTGGCAAAATTGCTCTCTGATGGACTTACCCTTGCTGTTGTTTAGATTCACTTCGATCCCCCCGACCGCACCTAGATAGAAATATTATACATTAATGGTTGAAATATCGTCAAGCTATTCCAGATTCCCGCGCCGCCATTTTTCAAACGTTTTCAATACATCTTCTGACAATTCAATCTTAGATGCTGGTTTATCAGAAGTAATCTTTTTGACCCTCGTTTCAATCTTTCGTTCTATCACTTCAATCTCTCTTAAAAGCTCACGAGCCGACTTCCGAAGAGCTCCTTGTCCAAAAATAGCCCATTGTTCCGTAAAATCTGAGGTTGCCACATGAATTTGCGTCCGGATATTATTCAAATCCTGCGCCAGCTTTTCAATCCGCTCATCCGCCGTTTCATTCTCTCTCGTAAAGATGACCTCTACTCGGTGGTTGGTCCGCTTTTTTTCAATTCCTTTGACCATATGGGCATCGAATACGACAATGACTCGATACCCAGTGTATGCTTGATATTCTGCTAAATGTTGAATCAGCACGTCTCTGGCTTCTTCAAAGCTGTTTTCCTTTAAGTGCTGCAGCTGAGGCCATGCACCTATCATGTTGTATCCATCGACTAAGAGGATATCCATCTCTATTCTCCTAACGGATAACGTTTTCGATACACTTCATACATCAATAGACCAGCCGCAACTGATGCGTTTAACGAAGTAACCTTCCCGGCCATAGGCAGTTTAATCAGAAAATCACACTTTTCTTTAATCAATCGGCCAATTCCTTTTCCTTCACTGCCAATCACAAGAGCCAGCGGCATTGTGCCATCAAATTGTCTGTAATCCTGTTTAGCAGACGCATCTGTTCCCGCAACCCAGATTCCTCTTTCTTTCATTTCATCAAGGGCTCTTGAAAGATTGGTCACTTTTGCAACAGGAATATGCTCAATTGCTCCAGTGGATGCCTTAGCAACTGTTGTTGTTAGACCGACCGCTCTCCTTTTCGGAATGACAATCCCATGTGCACCTACAGCATCTGCCGTACGCATAATAGATCCTAAATTATGCGGGTCTTCAATTTCATCTAAAATCAGAAAGAAAGGCTGTTCATTCCGCTTTTCAGCGATTTGATACAGATCGTCCAATTCTGCATATTCATATGCTGCTACTTGTGCAACGATTCCCTGGTGCTGACCTGTAACCATTTGATCAAGCTTTTTCCTCGGAACATACTGAATGGTGATATTTTGCTTTTTAGCGAGTTCAATGACCTGCTGGGCTTGTCCTTTTACAGTGTTTTCCGCCATCCAGAGCTTGTATAACTCCCGATCTGACTTCAGTGTTTCAATCACTGCATTTTTCCCAATGACATAATCATGTTGCTGACTCATTTGTCTTCCTCCCTGACGTTCCGATTTCAATCGCCTGACCAATCAGCTCTTCTAAGCGTTCGTCCTGCTTTTCGATAAATAAATACCCCATGAGCGCTTCAAACGCTGTACTATAACGATACGTTTGAACGTCTGTGTTTTTAGGCACTGTGCCTGATTTTGCGTTTCTTCCTCTTTTCAGCACCGCTTCTTCTGCTTCAGTGAAAAAGCCTTGCTGCTGAAGCGTAAATAAAATAGCAGCCTGTGATTTAGCTGAAACAATTTTGCTTGCTCGTTTGTGCAGCTCATTTGGTTTTGTCGCCCCCGTTTGGAGGAGGTGATGCCTCACATACACTTCAAAAATGGCATCACCCATATAAGCCAGCGCAAGTCCGTTCAGCTGTTTACCGTCTTTCAGCTTTTCAAAATTCAACATTGCCTATTCTCCTCTTTTCCAACGAGTACCTTGAGGAGTGTCCTCCAACACAATATTCATGTTCTTTAATTGATCACGAATTTGATCAGATAGGGCAAAGTCACGATTTCTTCTAGCTTCATTGCGTTTTTCAATTAACGCTTCTACCTCTTCGTCAAGCGTGTGCTTTTCTTCTAATGAGAAGCCGAGAACAGACGTAATTTCTTGGAACAAGCCGATAAATGCCTTGATCACTTCCTCCGAAGTATGATCATTTTCCATATAATAATTCGCCTGTTTCGCTAATTCGAATAAAACAGAGATCGCATTTGCCGTATTGAAGTCATCATTCATTTCAGAAATAAATGTCGCACGCTGCTCTTCAATTTTTTCCAGCCATTCAGCATTGTCTTCCGTGATATTCGTACTGCTCTCAAGACGGTGATGTAAATTCGCATACGATGTCTTGAGTCGGTTAAACGCACTCTTTGTACTTTCTAATAAATCCATTGAGTAGTTAATTGGGTGGCGATAGTGAACCGACAACATAAAGAAGCGGAGCACATCAGGATCTTGTTCTTTCACAATGTCATGCACGAGCACAAAGTTGCCAAGTGATTTTGACATTTTTTCATTATCAATATTAATATACCCGTTATGCATCCAATATTTCGCAAAAGGCTTCCCTGTCAAAGCCTCAGATTGGGCAATTTCATTCTCATGGTGAGGGAATGTTAAATCCTGTCCGCCAGCATGAATGTCGATCGTATCACCTAAATATTTTTTGACCATTGCCGAGCATTCGATGTGCCAGCCTGGGCGTCCTTTGCCCCACGGGCTATCCCAAGAGATTTCCTGATCCTTTGCAGCCTTCCAAAGGGCAAAGTCCAGCGCATCTCGTTTCTTTTCACCTACACGAATACGAGCACCCGTCTTCAGTTCATCAATTGATTGGTGAGAAAGCTTTCCATAACCTTCAAATGAGCGTGTGCTGTAATACACGTCACCATCTGCTTCATAGGCGTAGCCTTTTTCAATCAATGTCGCAATAAACGCAATGATATCATCCATGTTTTCCGTCACTCGCGGGTGAAGGTCTGCTTTTTTGCAGCCGAGCGCACTGACGTCTTCAAAGTAGGCTTGGATAAAACGATCAGCAATTGTCGGCACATCTTCTCCGAGTTCATTGGCTGCCTTGATGAGTTTATCATCCACATCTGTAAAGTTTGATACAAAGTTCACATCGTAACCGCTGTATTCTAAATACTTACGTACAGTGTCATAAACAATAGCAGGTCTAGCATTCCCGATATGAATGTAGTTATAAACGGTTGGTCCGCACACATACATCTTGACCTTTCCTGGCTCAAGCGGGACAAATTCTTCCTTCTTACGTGTCAATGTATTATAAATATTGATTGTCATGATTGTTCTTCCTTTCTGCTCAATGAAGCCAGCTCACCTTTTAGCTTTTCCATTTCTCGTTCCAATTCTTTAAAACGATCGGAAACTGGATCTGGCAAATCTTGATGGTTGAGATCACGATTGATTTTCTTTCCATTTTGAACGACCACTCGCCCAGGTATACCTACAACAGTGGAATGGTCTGGGACGTCTTTTAACACGACCGACCCTGCACCAATCTTGGACCCTTTTCCAACCGTGATAGAACCAAGCACCTTGGCACCTGTCGCAATGAGGGCATCATCTAAAATGGTCGGATGCCGCTTTCCCTTTTCTTTCCCTGTTCCCCCTAATGTCACGCCTTGGAAAACAGTGACGTTGTCTCCAATTTCACATGTTTCCCCGATCACGACGCCCATGCCGTGATCAATGAAGAACCGCCTGCCAATGGTTGCCGCCGGATGAATTTCCACCCCTGTGAAAAAGCGGCTGACCTGAGAAATGATCCGCGCAATAAAATACAGCTTCCGCTTATAAAATGCGTGCGCAATACGGTGAGCCCAAATCGCATGAAGCCCTGAATAGGTTAGCACTACTTCAATATAGCTTCTAGCAGCAGGATCTTGATCAAACACAGTATCAATATCTTCTTTCAGCATTTTGAAAAACACATGCTCCCCCCGTTCTTCCCCATGAATCTCTCTTAGGACTTGCTCTCTTTTTTTGGACAAATAAAAAACGCCTCTGCCAAATGACAGAGACGTTTTGAAAACGCGGTTCCACTCTGTTTAGAAAGCTACTTATCTTTCAGCCTTCTCAACTTAATCCCATAACGGAGGGTACCGCCCTTGCATACTAACGTACGTGTTCCTCAAGGGTCTTGAGGGTGCATTTCCAATGTCTGCCCATAAGTCTCTTTCAGCCGGTGGAGACTCTTTCTGTGATGGACGAGTACATTGTACTTCTCCCTCGCAACGATTTCCTTATATTTGTTTAATGCGGTTTAATACCGTTTCTTTACCTAGTAATTCAATACTTTGCGGAAGTTCTGGGCCATGCGTTTGTCCTGTGACAGCCACACGAATCGGCATGAATAGTTTCTTGCCTTTATGCCCTGTTTCTTTTTGTACCGCTTTAATGGCAGCCTTGATTTCATCAGGTGTGAAAGACTCAAGCTGTTCAAGCTGACCTGCAAAAGATGCCATCACTTCTGGTACTTGCTCCTCTGCTAGAACTTCCTTTGCCTCTTGATTATACTCAATTTGCTCCTTAAAGAACAACTCTGTTAACTCAACAATTTCTGCTCCGTAGCTTAATTGTTCGTGATACAGAGAAATAAGCTTGCGTACCCACGTGTTTTCTTCTTCAGTCAGCTGCTCACTTACCTTGCCTGCTTTTTGAAGATGCGGAAGTGTTAGTGCCACAACCTGATCAAGATCAAGTGCTTTTACGTATTGGTTGTTCACCCATTTTAGTTTATGCATATCGAATAGAGCTGGTGACTTAGAAAGTCGGTTTACATCGAAAATGTCGATGAATTGCTCTTTTGTAAACAGTTCTTCTTCGCCTACTGGAGACCATCCAAGTAATGCAATGAAGTTAAACAGGGCTTCAGGTAAATAGCCTAAGTTCTTATATTGCTCGATGAATTGAATAATTGATTCATCACGTTTACTTAATTTCTTACGGTTCTCGTTCACAATCAACGTCATATGTCCGAATAGCGGAACATCCCAGCCAAATGCATGAAAAATCATAATTTGTTTAGGGGTATTTGAAATATGATCTTCTCCGCGAAGAACGTGAGTCATTTTCATCAAATGATCATCCACGGCTACGGCAAAGTTATAAGTTGGCGTGCCATCTTTTTTCACAATAACAAAGTCACCAATGCCGTCTGTTTCAAATGAAATTTCACCTTTGACCATGTCGTCAAATTTGATGATTTCTCCTTTTGGTACTCGGAAGCGGATGCTTGGCTCTCTTCCTTCAGCAATCAGTTTGTCCTCTTCTTCTTTTGATAAATGACTGCATTTACCAGAATATCGAGGCATTTCACTGCGGGCGATTTGTGCTTCACGCTCGGCCTCTAGCTCTTCTGCCGTACAATAGCACTTATACGCCAAGTCCTTCTCTAACAGCTCGTCATAATATTTTTTGTAAATATCATTACGCTCTGATTGTCTATAAGGACCGTAACCGCCATCTTTATCAATGCTCTCATCCCAATCAATACCGAGCCATTGCAGGTGGCGAAGCTGGCTTTCCTCCCCGCCTTCTACATTACGCTTTTGGTCCGTATCCTCGATTCGAATAATAAATTTGCCGCCTTGGCTGCGTGCGAACAAATAGTTGAAAAGAGCCGTTCTAGCATTCCCAATATGTAAATGACCAGTTGGACTCGGTGCATAACGAACACGCACTTCATTTCCCATGAGTTTAACTTCCTTTCATCTGCATCATGTTGTCTGACACCAATTTTTTATAAACGTATTTTATCATCAAAACCTATTCTCATCAAAATGGATTTTACTTTTTCTGAAGAAGCACTGTTGCCTGAGAGGCAATTCCTTCTCCTCTTCCTGTAAATCCGAGTTTCTCTGTCGTTGTTGCTTTGACATTCACCTGTGTGACATCTGCCTCAAGCGCTTCTGCAATTTTCTCACACATTGGTTGAATGTAAGGTGCCATTTTAGGCTTTTGCGCCATGATGGTGCAGTCAATATTCACAAGTGTGTAGCCCTTTTCTTTCACAAGTGCCCACACATGCTGCAATAATTTAAAAGAATCTGCATCCTTAAACTCAGGATCTGTGTCTGGGAAATGTCTGCCGATATCTCCTTCAGCAATCGCACCCAGGCATGCATCTGCCACTGTGTGAAGCAGTACGTCAGCATCTGAATGCCCTAGCAGACCCTTTTCATAAGGGATGGTGACCCCGCCGATAATTAGAGGTCTTCCCTCTGTTAATTGATGTACATCAAAACCTTGTCCTATTCTCAACATGATCTAGTACCCTCTTTCCGCATCCATAATTGCCTTGGCAACCAATAAATCATCCGGTGTTGTCAGCTTAATATTGGTATAGTCTCCTTGGACAATATACACATTCTCACCTTGTAATTGTTCAACAAGACTGGCGTCGTCTGTTCCAAGGAAGCCTGTCCGCTCCGCATATTCATGCGCCTCTTTTAAAATAGAATGACGAAAAGCTTGTGGGGTCTGGACTGCCCACAAGCTCTGACGTTCAATGGTTTGTTCCACTTTGCCTTCTTGAACGCGTTTGATTGTGTCTTTCACTGGTACCGCTACAACTGCGGAGCCTTTTTCAATCGCCGCTTTAACGAGCAAGTCAATCTGTGTATGCTTAATAAAAGGCCTTGCCCCATCATGAACAAGCACGATGTCCGCATCTTTCACAGCCTTTAATCCTTCGTATACACTTTGCTGACGTTCTTCACCGCCAGTGACAAGTGAAACAGGCGTTTGAAAAGCGTGTACCTTGAGTAGCCTTTCAAAGTCTTGACGCTCCTCTTCATTGATCGCTAGGATCATTCGTTTGCATTGCGCATGAGCGTCAAACACCTTTAGTGTATGAATGATGACCGGCATTCTTTTCAGCTCAATAAAAAGCTTATTGCGGCCGGCCTTCATTCGTTTCCCCTGCCCCGCAGCCGGAATAACTACTTCATAATACATGTTCGTTCTCCCTTTAGAGCGCCTTCTCCAGAAGTTTTGGCTTCGCAAAAATCATTCTTCCAGCAGCAGTCTGCAGCACACTTGTGACGAGCACGTCAATGTCTTTTCCAATGTAATTGCGTCCTTCCTCGACCACAATCATCGTCCCGTCATCTAAGTAAGCAACACCTTGGTTATGCTCTTTCCCATCTTTGATGACCTGTACCTTCATTTCTTCCCCAGGCAGTACAACCGGTTTAACGGCATTGGCTAGATCATTGATGTTTAACACTGCTACTTTTTGAAGTTCGCATACTTTATTTAAATTAAAATCATTGGTCACAACAACACCTGAAGTTAATTTCGCCAGCTTCACAAGCTTGCTATCAACCTCTTGAATGTCTTCGAAGTCACCTTCGTAAATTTCAACTTTGATATCCAATTCTTTTTGAATACGATTTAAAATATCAAGACCTCTTCGGCCTCTATTTCTCTTTAATACATCTGAAGAGTCTGCAATATGCTGTAATTCCTCGAGTACAAATTGAGGAATGACCATGACACCTTCTAAGAATCCAGTTTGGCAAATATCTGCGATTCTTCCATCAATGATAACACTTGTGTCTAAAATTTTCAGCTTTTTATCTTCTATTTCAGGTTCATCATCAGCTGCTCCTTTTTTCTTTGTGACCTTTGCAGATCGGGAGAACAGCCCTATCATTTCATCCTTCTTCTTAAAGCCTACCTGAAACCCAAGGTATCCTAAAAAGAAAGCCAGGAAAATCGGAATAATGGTACCAAAAATATGATATGGGATATTGTTTAGCGGGATCACGTTTACAATAAGATATGCTAGAATAAGTCCAAATACTAATCCGAAACTTCCAGATATAAGATCAGGAAGAGGCGCCTTCAATAGAGAATCCTCGATCCATTTCACCCAATTAACCACATAACCTGTGCACCATTTACCAATGATGAAGAACACAACGGCTCCTATTAGTGCTGAAGAGTAAGCATTTGTTATGAAAGGTATGTCCTTTACATTTAAAAGCAGAAATAACTCTGGAATGATAAAAATCCCCACAACTGCACCCAAAATGATAAAAAACGCCTGAACGATTCTTTTTAACATACCTTCACCTCCTTTATTTTTCATCTGTCAATCCACCTTCATCTGACATTGATATATGTTTAAGTTTCCTATCATGAGCAACAGAAAACAAAACCATCATTAATATACCCATATTCATCCATTTTTAACCGTAGTAGAGAAAAATTTCTCTTCTTAAAGCTGACGGTCGATATAATGTTTTTCTTGTAACCTTTTTAATCCTTTTTTTATCTTTTTCGCTCTTACTTCTCCAATTCCTTCTACTTCATCCAATTCTTGTACATCTGCTTCCATAATTCGATCTAGCACACCGAATGCTTCAACCACATTTTCGACGATTGGCATTGGCAGTCTAGGGATTTTATGGAGCAATCTGTATCCTCTTGTGTACACATATTCGTCAATATTTGTAGAAGCTGGATATCCAAGTAACTTGTACAGAATGGAATCATCTAAAAGCTCAAAGCTCGACATATCTTGAAGTTGTTTAAGCAGCACATACGGATCTTTAATCTTTTCTTTCACGTAATCTTTAATAAATAAAGCCGCTTCCTGCTCCATATCTGTAATCAATTCATTGACCTGCAGACGGATCAAGTGTCCCTCTGTTCCAAGCTCTTTGATATACATATTGATTTCATTTTTGATTCTGAGTACCATTTCGTAGCGGTGCAGCACGGATAATACATCACCAAAGGTCACAAGCTCTTCGAATTCTAGGGCGCTTAACGCAGAAATGGCATGATCTAAAATCGTTTTATATTTCTCAAGTGTTTGAATGGCTTGATTAGCCTTTGTTAAAATAAAGCCAATATCTTTCAGCGTATAACGACGATTCCCTTGGTATAAGGTAATGACGTTCCTCCGTTCAGAAATAGCAATAATTAAGCAGCCTGTCTGCTTTGCTACACGTTCAGCCGTCCGGTGCCTCATGCCTGTTTCCGATGAATGAATGGTTGCATCTGGCATCAGCTGTGTATTCGCATACAAGATTTTTTGACCAGAATCGCTAAGAATAATGGCCCCATCCATCTTCGCCAATTCATATAAATGTGCTGGGGAGAAGGCTGAATTAATGTGAAATCCTCCATCTACCACACTCTTTACTTTGTCATTATAACCAACTACAATGAGCCCGCCAGTATTGGCTCTCAGGACGTTTTCAATCCCTGCCCGCAGAGGTGTTCCTGGTGCCACAAACTGTACAATATCTAAGAGATCGAGTTCTCTCGCTCCTTTTTTCTCTTTTTCCATTTCTATGATCCCCCTAGTGAAATTCGAAGTGCCTCCGCTACATTTTCTACACCAACTAACTCAATCCCTCTCGGCTTTTTCCATCCGTCTATATTCGCCTGAGGAATAAACATTCGCTTAAATCCTAGTTTTGCAGCTTCCTGCACTCGCTGTTCAATTCTTGATACTCTTCTGACTTCTCCCGTCAGACCGACCTCTCCTATAAAGCAATCCGCTTGATGCGGCGCTGCATCTTTAAAGCTTGATGCAATACTGACGGCAATAGCTAAGTCAATCGCCGGTTCGTCAAGCTTCACACCGCCTGCGACCTTTAAATAGGCATCTTGGTTTTGCAGCAGCAGCCCCACGCGTTTTTCTAAAACTGCCATGAGCAGCGATACTCGATTATGATCAAGGCCAGTGGCCATTCTTCGCGGATTCCCAAAGCTTGTCGGGGAAATTAATGCCTGTATCTCGACAAGTACGGGTCTTGTTCCTTCCATTGAGGCAACAACACACGAACCAGATACACCTGCCGACCGCTCTTCTAAAAAGATTTCTGATGGGTTTAATACTTCCGTGAGCCCTTCCTCTCTCATTTCAAAAATTCCCAATTCATTCGTTGAACCAAATCGGTTTTTGACCGCCCGTAAAATACGAAACGTATGATGACGCTCGCCTTCAAAATAAAGAACTGTGTCCACCATATGCTCTAAAAGGCGTGGACCTGCGATCGAGCCTTCTTTGGTCACGTGACCAACGATAAAAATAGGAATACCATTTGTTTTGGCAATCTTCATCAGCTGCGCTGTACATTCTCTAACTTGAGATACAGAGCCGGGAGCTGACGTGATATCGCTTTGGTAAACGGTTTGAATCGAATCCACCACAACAAAAGCAGGTTTCATCTCCTGTATAGCAGACGTTATATACTCCATATCGGTTTCAGCCAAAACATGTAAAGAGGCGCTTTCAATGCCCAGGCGGTCCGCTCTTAGCTTCGTTTGTTTAATAGACTCCTCACCAGATATGTATAACACATTCTGATTTTTGTCTGAGAGCTGTGCTGATACTTGTAATAACAATGTGGACTTCCCAATCCCAGGATCTCCGCCGATGAGAACAAGAGAACCTTTGACAATTCCACTTCCTAATACTCGGTTAAATTCTTCTAAATTTGTTTTAATTCGGGGTTCCTCGGATGTTTCAATTGCAGATATAGGTGAAGGTTTTTGAATGGTTTGAACAGAATGATTAAAAGCACTTCGACGGTTTGCCGGCTCTTTGCGAACGACCTCTTCTGTCATACTGTTCCACGTGCCGCAGCCTGGACATTTCCCCATCCATTTGGCTGACTCATAACCGCACGATTGGCATATAAATTTTGATTTTGTCTTAGCCATAGATTGAAGAATACAACTCCTTATACTGGTCAGAAAATAAGTAAAGGGAGGCATACACCTTACTGGTATGCCTCACACTTTTTTCTTACTATATTAGTTCGTAGCAGCCGTCGCTTTTACGACAATTTCTCCATCTTCCACATCTAATACGATATGTTGACCTTTTTCAATATTGCCCTTCAGAAGCTCTTCAGAAAGTCGATCTTCCACGTGCTTCTGAATCGCTCTTCTTAACGGACGCGCACCGTACTCAAGGTCTACTCCTTCGTCGGCAATCTTCGCTTTTGCTGCTTCCGTCAATTCAATTGATAGGTCTTGTTCTTTTAATCGTTTTGTCAATTGATCAGACATGAGAGACACGATCTCTTTGAGATGTTTCTTCTCAAGCGAGTGGAAGACAATGATTTCATCAATACGGTTGATAAACTCAGGTCTAAACGCACGTTTCAACTCGCCCATCACTTTGCCTTTCATATCCTTGTAATTTTGACTTTCATCCTGCACGTTAAAGCCAACATATTTATTGCGCTTCAGCTCACTAGCTCCAACGTTTGATGTCATGATCAAAATCGTATTTCTAAAGTCAACGGTACGCCCTTTAGAATCAGTCAGACGACCATCTTCTAACACTTGCAGTAAGATATTAAATACATCTGGATGCGCCTTTTCAATCTCGTCTAAAAGAACGACAGAATAAGGTTTTCTTCTCACTTTTTCAGTCAGCTGTCCACCTTCATCATAGCCCACATAGCCTGGAGGTGACCCAACAAGTCTGGATGTAGAGTGTTTCTCCATGTATTCAGACATATCAATACGGATCATTGCTTCTTCATCACCGAAAATAGACTCAGCGAGTGCTCTTGCAAGCTCCGTTTTACCAACCCCTGTTGGACCCAAGAAGATAAAGGAGCCGATTGGACGCTTCGGATCTTTCAGGCCAGCACGCGCACGTCTCACTGCTTTGGCTACAGCGACAACCGCTTCATCCTGTCCGATCACGCGAGAGTGGAGCAATTGTTCCATGTTCAGAAGCTTATCTGTCTCCGTTTGAGCAATTTTCGAAACAGGCACTCCCGTCCAGCTGGAAACGACCATTGCGATATCATCTACAGATACCTCTGAATTCTCTTGTCCCTGCTTTTCTTTCCATGATTTCTTTGTCACTTCTACTTTTTCACGCAAACGCTGTTCTGTATCGCGAAGAGAAGCTGCTTTTTCAAATTCTTGACTTTGAACTGCCGCATCCTTTTCCTTGCGTACTTCATCCAGCTTTTGCTCTAATTCTTTTAGATTAGGCGGTGTCGTGAACGAACGTAAACGGACTTTCGAACCTGCCTCATCAATTAAATCAATCGCCTTATCTGGAAGGAAACGGTCAGAAATATAACGGTCAGACAGCTTCACCGCCGCCTCAATCGCTTCATCTGTAATAGACACACGGTGATGTGCTTCATACCGGTCTCTAAGTCCTCTTAAGATTTGAATACTTTCATCAACAGACGGCTGATCTACTTGAATTGGCTGGAAACGTCGTTCAAGCGCAGCGTCCTTTTCAATGTATTTACGGTACTCATCTAACGTTGTCGCTCCAATACATTGAAGCTCACCACGTGCTAAGGATGGCTTCAAGATATTAGATGCATCAATCGCGCCCTCTGCTCCACCAGCACCAATGAGTGTATGAAGCTCGTCGATAAAGAGAATGATATTTCCTGCCTGGCGAATTTCGTCCATCACTTTTTTCAAACGATCCTCGAATTCACCACGATATTTCGTCCCAGCTACAACAGTTCCCATATCCAGTGTCATCACTCGTTTATCGCGCAGGATTTCAGGCACTTCGTTATGAATAATTTGCTGTGCAAGACCTTCTGCGATGGCTGTTTTACCAACACCAGGCTCACCAATCAGCACGGGGTTATTTTTTGTTCTTCTACTTAGGACCTCAATGACACGTTGAATTTCTTTGCTTCGGCCAATGACAGGGTCCAAGCTGTCCTCTTTTGCGATAGCTGTCAAATCTCTTGCCAAGCTATCTAGTGTTGGTGTATTTGCATTGCTATTAGAGCCTGCCGCAGATGCACCTGTTTCATTGCTTCCAAGCAGCTGCAGGACTTGCTGACGTGCTTTATTTAAGCTCACTCCGAGGTTATTTAAGACACGGGCAGCGACACCCTCTCCCTCACGAATAAGACCTAATAGAATATGTTCTGTCCCTACATAGGAATGACCTAGCTTTCTTGCTTCATCCATTGAAAGCTCAGTGACCTTCTTCGCTCTAGGCGTATAATGAGGAATAGCTTGAGACACCTCTTGCCCTCTTCCAATCAAGCTTTCGACTTCTTTTTGGATTTTATCTGAAACAAGGCCCAGTGCTTCTAACGCTTTGGCAGCGATGCCCTCACCTTCACGTACAAGGCCAAGTAAAATGTGCTCAGTACCTATGTTTTTATGGCCTAGGCGAATGGCTTCTTCTTGTGCAAGTGCTAATACCTTTTGAGCTCTTTCAGTGAATCTTCCAAACATCATATCGTTTCATCCTCCTGTCCATTCCTATGCATTTCTAAGCGCAGCCTTTCTCTAATAATCGCTGCTCGTTTTATATCTCGTTCATTTGGCTCTAAGGCTCCTCCTGAATATTGTTGAAGGAAGCCGGGCTGAGTCAAAATCATGAGTTCATTCAGTATATTACTTGAAAGCCCCTTAATGATACCTAAATCAATTCCAAGCCGCACATCTGACAAACACTTTGCTGTTTCCTTTGATTCAATCATACGACAATTGGCCAAAATCCCTAAGGAACGGTACACTCTGTCCTCAAGTTCAATTTTAGATGTTTGATATAACGCTTTTCGTGCAGATCGCTCTTGTTCAATGAGCTGAGCGGTCACACTATTCAAGTCATCTACAATGTCTTCTTCTGATTGGCCAAGTGTCATTTGATTTGATATTTGAAAGATGTTTCCTATTGCTTCGCTGCCCTCACCATAAATTCCTCTGACCACAAGACCTAATTGATTAATGGCCGGAATAATCCGATTCATTTGTCTTGTGAGCGCTAATGCTGGTAAATGCATCATGACCGAAGCCCTAATACCTGTACCTACATTGGTCGGACAGCTTGTTAAGTATCCTCGCTTTTCAGAAAACGCATAATCCACTTGCTCTTCAATCCAGTCATCTACCTGATTAGCCGCTTTTAGTGCATTGGCTAGCTGAAAACCTGGGAATAAGCATTGGATTCGAATATGGTCTTCTTCATTCAGCATCACACTGATTTCTTCATTCTCAGAAAGCAAACAGCCGCCAAATCTTGATTCAGCTAAATTGGGGCTAATCAAATGCTTTTCAACAAGTACCCTCTTTGCTAAAGGCTGCGTTTCATTCATTCGAATGAGAACAAAGTTTCCAATGTCCTTCACTTCCTGGCTAGCAAACTTTTGTTCGAATTGCTGGAGAACAGCTTCAGCTTCAGCTTGAGAAAACTGAGTTGGGAAACGAACATGCTCTAGATTGCGAGCTAGCCGGATACGACTGCTTAAAACAATGTCACTTTCTGGTCCTTTTTGTTTCATCCACTGACTTAGAGCGTCTTGAATAAAATGCTGGAGCGACATGTCGTTAATCTCCCTCCCTCTGCTGAGATTGCTCATGCTCTAATGCACGAATTTGATCTCGAACTTCCGCTGCCTTTTCGAACTCTTCTTGTTCAATCAGCTGCTTCAGCTCTTGCTGCATTAACTCAAGTTTCCGGCGAACATGCAGGCTGCCGGCAATTCGTTTTGGGACTTTTCCATTATGGACTGTATTTCCACTATGGACTTTCCGTAAAACAGGGTTCAGATACTGATCAAATGTACGATAGCATTCTGCACAGCCAAATCGGCCTGTTTTTCTGAACTGCTGAAAGGTTAAGCCACACTTAGGACATTGATCCACTTCTTTCGCTTCTTGAAAAATAGACGAGCCCTTGTTAGCACTTGTGGTGAAGCTAGGATCAATATTCAATAAGCCTGATAATAAGTTGTGAATCGAGAAACCTTGGTTTCCACTCATAGCATATGAATCACTGTTTTCTTTTGCACATTGTTCACATATGTGCATTTCTTGTTTTTCTCCATTTATAACTTTCGTAAAGTGAAAAGTGGCTGGTCTCTCATTACATTCTTGACAAATCAATCTTTTCACCCGCTTTACTTTAATTTCAAAGCATTTAACATCGCTTTCATCATCCGAGCACGCAGTTCATCACGTTCAGGTAAATCAATATGCAATACAGAACGGTCCATGACACTAATCATCATTTTAGCTTCTCTTTCAGATAAAATGTTATTTTCAACAAGACGCATGATGATATGATCAGATGCAGCCTGTGATAAACGATGATATATTTGGGAAATAATGTTGTTCAATAAGTCGACTTCATCATTCATTTTGACTTTAATGATGCGGATATAGCCACCGCCGCCACGCTTACTTTCAACGATATAGCCTCTCTCGCTCGTAAAGCGTGTATTGATAACATAGTTAATTTGTGAAGGTACGCATTGAAATTTATCTGCAATTTCATTGCGCTTAATTTCTAATATTTCTCGACCGTTCTGATCCAAGACTTCCTTCAAATACTGCTCGATGATATCAGAAATATTTTGTGCCACTCCGCCTCCTCCTCCATTGACTTTGACTATATTTGACTTTAATCTTACTATAAATTTTTTCGATCGATTTTTCAAGATAATCGCTCAATTAACAATATTATTTCCACATTTATATGGTATCAAACCTCTCAAAAACACAAAAAAGACCAGTTCCGACTGGAACTGATCTTTATAGAAGCTTGGCGGCGTCCTACTCTCACAGGGGGAAACCCCCAACTACCATCGGCGCTGAA
>NZ_LMJV01000013.1:0-55111 GCF_001429445.1 Bacillus sp. Root920 | reverse complement strand
GCGAAGAGGTCACACCCGTTCCCATACCGAACACGGAAGTTAAGCTCTTCAGCGCCGATGGTAGTTGGGGGTTTCCCCCTGTGAGAGTAGGACGCCGCCAAGCTTTTTGTTTATATCCTTCCAATGGAAGAAGTTACTTTATCATTCCGCAGTAGCTCAGTGGTAGAGCTATCGGCTGTTAACCGATCGGTCGTAGGTTCGAGTCCTACCTGCGGAGCCATGCTTCCATAGCTCAGTAGGTAGAGCACTTCCATGGTAAGGAAGAGGTCAGCGGTTCGAGCCCGCTTGGAAGCTTTCCTCTATATGTTAATATGACAAGGTTTCTCGATGATGAGAAGGCTTTTTTTGTTTGTTTACATATATATTGAACTGCTCGATGATCAGTAGACTGATGACATTAGGAAAGAGAATAAAACGGCTTGCACAGAAGTGTTGCATCGATTTTTTACTTATCTCCTTCTTTTTGTTCTTGATTCTTCATTCTCTTTCTTTTATTCTTACTAAAGTGATATCCTCTATATCAAAAGACTCTGTACGTTCCTCTTTTCCCCCGAAAGTGAAGTATCGTTTGTTTTCCCTTTCTTTATCTCCAGGTATAGTTGCTCTTCTTTTTCCATGTACGGTATGTATATAAAAAGGAGTAGATGATTTGAAAGATTTATTTGTAAAGCAAGAATGGTTTGGACATGTACGTCAGGACGTGCTTGCGGGTATATTAGTCGCACTGGCTTTAATTCCTGAGGCCATTGCGTTTTCGATTATTGCGGGCGTTGATCCGAAGGTCGGCTTGTATGCATCGTTTTGTATCGCGATTGTGATTTCGTTTGTTGGTGGACGCCCAGGCATGATTTCGGCTGCAACAGGGGCTATGGCCCTCGTCATGGTTAACTTGGTCGCTGATCATGGGTTGCAATATTTGTTTGCAGCTACGATTTTGACGGGTTTGATTCAAATTGTGTTTGGATTGTGTCGAGTGTCTCGTTTGATGAAATTTATTCCGAGGTCCGTCATGGTTGGCTTTGTTAATGCGTTGGCTATTATGATCTTCATGGCTCAGCTTCCACATTTCGTTGGGGAAGCAATGGCCATGTATATGATGACAGGGGGCGCCTTGCTGATCATTTATTTATTGCCTATGGTGATAAAGGTGATACCTTCCCCACTCATTGCCATTATTGTAATGACGATATTGGCTGTATTTGGACATATTGATGTTAGAACAGTTGGAGATATGGGAGAGCTTCCTGATTCTTTGCCTGTTTTTCTGATTCCTCAAGTTCCGTTTAACTGGGAAACACTTGCTATCATTTTTCCTTATTCTTTAGCACTTGCGATGGTTGGTTTACTTGAGTCTCTTTTAACCGCACAGATTGTCGATGATATGACAGAGACGTCTAGTAATAAGAACAAGGAAGCGAGAGGTCAAGGGATTGCCAATGTGGTTGCTGGATTCTTTGGTGGTATGGCTGGCTGTGCGATGATTGGCCAATCTGTGATTAATACGAAGGCAGGAGGACGAGGCCGGCTTTCTACCTTTGTAGCGGGTGCTTTTTTAATGGTGCTGATTTTTGTACTAGGTGATGTCGTGGTTCAAATTCCGATGGCTGCTCTAGTGGCTGTGATGTTCATGGTTTCCATTGGCACATTTGATTGGAGTTCCTTTCAGCAGCTAAAAAAGAATCCGAAAACAGATTCTATTGTGATGGTTGTCACGGTCGTGACGGTGGTGTTGACTCATGATTTATCAAAAGGCGTTTTTGCAGGTGTACTGCTTAGTGCGGTATTCTTTGTCGCAAAGATATCGAAGCTTCATATTACATCTAAAGAAAGCCAGACAGGTATTTGGGAATATCGAGTTAAAGGACAAATTTTCTTTGCTTCTGTCACTGACTTGATCCAAGCTTTCCATCAGGGGAAAGAACTCCAATCTGTTGTAATTGATTTGTCTGAAGCACGTATATGGGATGAATCAGGTGTATCAGCGATAGAACGTATAAAGGAAAGGTATCAAGCAAATGGCGTCCAGGTGGACGTAGTTGGAATGGATACATCAAGTCAAAAGCTTATGAAACAGGTGAATGGTTCTTAAAAAGGGCTTTCTGTCTGTTACAATAGAAAGGGTAAGAAAGTGAAGGGATGGAGGTGGCCGGCATGCTTGTGCGTTTAAATCAAGTGCTCGGCCGGATGATGCCGCTCATTACACCTTTTAGTGTGTTACTCGGTGTTTTATTGGCGGCCTATTTAAAGGATTTTACGTTTTTGGTGCCATGGGTATTTGCTGTTATGACCTTTGCAGGGAGTTTGTCTTCTACTTTTTCGGCTTTAAAGCATACGGTGATGCACCCATTACCTTTGATTTTATCGTTTATGATTTTGCACGTGTTGATGCCTCTTTATGCTTGGTCAGCGGGACATCTCATATTTGCGGGTGATGCCATGACGATCACCGGTTTGACACTTGCAATGGTGATTCCCACAGGAGTTTCTAGTTTAATATGGGCGGCAATGTATAAAGGGAATGTTGGGTTAACGTTATCCATTATTTTAATTGATACATTGCTTTCGCCATTGATTGTGCCAGCCAGTTTGTCACTTTTAGCCGGTACACAGGTTCATATGGACATGGTCGCTATCATGAAAGGGCTGTTTGGGATGGTGGTGCTTCCATCTATTTTAGGGATGCTCGTTCGTCAATATGCAAAGCCTGCTGTGACAAAAATGATCAGTCAGACACTGTCACCTTTTTCAAAAATAGGCTTGTTTGTAGTGGTGTCGATTAACAGTTCTGTTGTCGCGCCATACTTGCGTGAACTGGATGCCGCATTTTTTAGCAAGGCAGCGACTGTGTTTCTCATTGCGATGAGCGGATATGCGTTTGCATGGTTGATTGGAAAGACGATGAAATGTACTCAAGGAGAGATTGTGGCCATCGTGTATACGGGCGGTATGAGAAACATTAGTGCGGGGGCTGTGCTTGCCATTAGCTTTTTCCCGCCTGCTGTCGCTGTTCCTGTGGTGATTGGCATGCTGTTTCAGCAAGTGCTTGCTGCCTTGTTTGGTTTCTTACTCAATCGTTTTGAGCTGAAAGCACCTGCTGTGACCAAATCTTTCTCATGAAAAAAACCTCCATCCTCTGATAGATGGAGGTTTTTTCTATGATCTTAATAGATGAGATATTTTTTTCGTTTCTTTTCGAATGTTTTGAGGTCGTGATGATAGCGTTTCATCATGTGTTTGACGGAAGTTCCTTTATTGATTTCTTCTTTCATCCAGCCATTCCCGATGAGTTTGTCAAAGCTGCCAGTTTGAAGGAACTGAAAGTCATTAGGGTATAAATCATGTATTGCTTTGATAATGGATAACCCCGTTTTCACCGCTTCGAAGGATGAGCGGTCTGTGACGTATAACTGCACACCATGAGATAGTGTACCGGCATGTTTAGAAAATGTGGGGGTGAATGACACAGGTCTAAATTGAACGCCTTTTAGTTTTAGCTGATTTAAATGATCTGCCAGCTCGCTGCTATTGATATATGGTGCACCAATGAGCTCGAATGGTTTTGTCGTTCCTCTGCCTTCAGAGACATTTGTGCCTTCAATTAATCCTGTGGCAGGATATACAAAGGTACTATCCACTGTTGGCATGTTAGGAGAAGGAAGGACGAACGGCAGCTTTGTATCATCGAATGTCATGGACCGCTTCCAATTTTTCATTTTGATGACTGTTACATCAGCATTGATATGAAACTCTTTGTTAAACAGTTTTGCAAGTTCACCAGTGGTCATTCCATGTCTTAATGGGATTGGATAGAGCCCTACAAATGAGGCGTGTTCAGGCTCTAAAACAGGTCCTTCTACTTTTAGTCCGCCAATGGGATTTGGGCGGTCTAGGACAACAAAGGGAATGTTGTTTTCTTTAGCGGCTTCCATCGCATAGGCCATCGTGTAAATATAGGTGTAATAACGAGTACCAACATCTTGAATATCAAACAGCAGGACATCTACTTTTTTCAGCATTTCAGGAGTTGGCTTTCTTGTTTTTCCATAAAGAGAGTAAACAGGAAGACCTGTTTTTTCATCGGTATAGGATTCGACGCCTTCTCCTGCTTGTGCATCGCCGCGCACGCCGTGTTCAGGTCCATATAAAGCAGTGAGCTTGATATTTGGATGTTCAAATAGGAGATCGACACTGCTTTTTATATTTGCATCAATGCCAGTCGGGTTGGTAATGAGACCAACTCTTTTCCCTTTTAGCCATGAAAGGTTGCTTGAGAGAAGTGTTTCGATCCCTGTTTTGACTGCTGTTTTTTTTCCTTTTGTATCTGTTCGTTCTTCTGCGGGAGAGGCGGCGGTCAATGTGCTCATCATGAGAAAGCTTGCGAGTATGAAACTAACTGTTTTCTTCAAGAGAATCCCTCCTATTTGATCTGTTTCCCTTTCAAGTTGAGGCCATAGCCGAATGGGTAAAGGGTTTGATTTGGATGAGTGACAGATGGGATATCAACTGGCAGTTTCCCTTTAGGTGATGCAGCTCCAAATATCACTTCTAGTCCAGCAGGAATATTTGGCTGATTGAATTGTCCGTTTGAGTAGCCTTTAAAACCGTACACAGCTAGTAAGGCATCGGCTTCTTCAAAATTTGCCGCATCATAAGGGTTTCTAAGACTCATGATGACCATTTTTTTGTTTTGTGCTGCTGCTTCTTTCATGACAGCACGAGGGAAGGCGGTTGCCCATTTTTTCGGGTCCTGAACATTGTCATCAATTACGCCATCATTCACAGCTGGGTCATTTTGGACAACGTAAGAGCCAGTGATGACATAGTCAGCTTCTTTTATTAGTTTGGCCGAGTCTTTGGTGAACGTTTTATCCGCAAAAGCATATGACTGGATGCGTACAGGCTTGATCTTTTTTTGTTTCATGAGAGATTCGACTGTGAAAGACATTGCTTTTGTCTGATCTTCGTAAGGTGCCATGACCACGATTTTGTCATTCTTTTTAGGCTTGAAAGGTAAGGTCTTTTTGTTGTTTTTAAGCAGGGTGATTCCTTCACGTGCCATTTTTTGTTCTGCTTTAAGGTGCGACTTTTTCCCGACGACTTGAGTGGCTTTTTTGATTTTTTTCTCAAGACTGATTGGTTTTTTGGAGGAAATAATGCCGCGTTTGATTTTCAATTGAAGAATTTTTTCGACAGATTCGTTGATCTGAGATATCGGAATCTCTTTCTTTAAAATCGCTTGTTTGACAGCATTGAATACATTCTCTAGGTTTTTTTCTGTTTTTAATGAGGTGACTGGTGCTGGCATGAGAGCGATGTCGACACCTGCTTTAATGGCCATCACGACGGCTTCTTCCTGTCCGAAATTATCTGCAACCGCTTTCATATTTAGAGCGTCTGTCACAACAACGCCGTGAAAGCCCATCTCTTCTTTTAATAAGTGTGTGATGACTTTTTTTGATAAGGTTGCTGGAACCATGATGTCCTCGCCATCTTTTTTGCTTCGATACGTTGTATCATCAATGGCAGGAAATTGAACATGAGCGGTCATGACCATATCTGCACCAGCATTGATCGCTTGTTGGAACGGATACAGCTCAACCTTTTTTAAACGATCTAGGTCATGCTCTACGAGCGGCAAGCCGTAGTGACTATCGACGGCTGTATCACCATGTCCCGGGAAATGTTTTAGTGTGGAAATGGTCTTTTCCTTTTGAAGTCCTTTCATGGTTTGAAGACCAAGCCTAGTGACAAGAGCAGGATCAGAGCTAAAGGAACGGACTCCAATGACGGGGTTGTTTGGATTATTATTTACATCAAGCACAGGAGAGAAGTTTGTATTGATGCCTAAAGCGTTTAATTCTTTTCCGATGATTTTTCCTGTGTCATATGCATTTTTTTTGCTTCTAGAGGCACCAATCGACATATTTCCTGGGAAATGTGTTCCCTTTTGTAACCTTGTGACGATTCCGCCTTCTTGATCAATGGAAATGAGTAAAGGAATGTTTGGTGATGCTTTTTGAAATTCATGGGTGAGTTTCACGGTTTGTTCCGTATCAACGACATTTTCGGCAAACAAGATGACACCGCCTAGATGATATTTTTCTACAAGATGAGATACTTCGTTATTCATCTTTGTGAAGCCTGTAGGTACGGATTCATCTTTTGTTTGCCAATTGCGAAAGTCCGGCATGAGCATTTGACCTATCTTTTCATCCAGTGACATATCCTGAACCATTTGTTTAGCGGTTGGCAGAGAGGCGGAGCTAACCTTTTCCGTTGGAATGGAAGAGGTTAGCAGGGCTAAAACCAGTGCAGCGGGGAAGAGAGCTTTCAACATCGAATTCCTCCTTTTACTGAAAAGATTCGTAGATTGCGGTCATGATGCTTCCATAAGTGCCAGTTGGGAACAGGTCACCTTCAAATTGATTAGGATTTGTTTCTGGTGAAACAACGGGTGAATGTTTCTTATTCGTCAGCAAGACGACACCTAAATCGTGTTTAGGATCAATCAACGTCATGGTGCCGGTCCAGCCAGTATGCCCATAGGCTTCGTTACTTGCATATTTTCCAAACATCCATTCCATGTCAGTATGACCGTTTTTTCGCCAGCCTAGCCCGTAAGTTGGGTTCGTATCAGATGAGGCTGTAAAGAGATCGATAGAAGCCTGATCAAAAATGGTTGTTTTTCCATAGCCTCCTTTGTTAAGCATCAGCTGTAGCAGCACGGCCATATCTGAGGTGTTCGAGAAAAGTCCAGCGTGGCCGGAGATACCTGCCATTGAGTAATATGCTTTCTCGTCGTGTACTTCACCTAGCAGGGTGTACCGTCGGATGTTTTCAAAATCGATTACACCGTCTCGTGAATTGCCTAAACGTTCAGTTGCTGCAAAATGCTTCGGCTTGAACCCTTTTTGCAGTGGATTGAACATTGTATGTTTGAGACCTAGCGGCCGATAAATCGTTGACTCGACATATTGATCAAGAGGCATGCCTGTTTTCTTCTCGATGATCATGCCTAGCAGCATGTAATCAATGTCACTATAAATGTGCTGGGTACCTGGCTTGTATTGCAGCGGTACCTTTGGCAGCCATTTCATCGTTGTTTTTCTGTCTTGAGAATAAAAAGAGCCAGCTGATTCTTTGCTATAAAATAAGACACTGGAAGGGAGACCCGCAGAATGGGTGAGAAGATCTTTTACCCGAAGCTGGTCTTTACCGGTTACCTTTGCATCAGGTTCATCCTGAAAATCTGGAAGGATGGTCTGTATTTTTTCGTTGACATCAAGTTTTTTCTCGTAGACAAGCTTTTGCAGGGCATAGTTGGTCGCATACATTTTTGTATTGGATGCCAAATCGAATAGTGTATCCTTTTTCATTTTTTTATACGATTTGAGCTCTGTTGTGCCATCGTATTTTTGCCGGTAGCCATAGGCTTTTTGATGGACGATCTTTCCGTCCTTGATAATGATGAGAGCGGCTCCTGGAAATCCTGCTTTGATGTCATTTTGAATCATTTGATCAACCTTCCTCAGCTGCCTGGAAGAAACACCTACTTGTTCCGGTCGTTTTGCTTTTTTTAAGACGGGATATCCTTCAGGAGCTGTTTTAGACAAAGACGATACAGGATGGGAGCTAGTTGCAAATGTTTGTACTGGTAACCCAAGGAGCATGAGCAGACATGTGATCAAAAGAAAACATTTCTTCAAGGTCTAGACCTCCTTATTGATTGTGATCCTCGAACTCAACAGCCATATCATCATGAAACCCAAATAAGTATGTGAAGAAAAATCCAGCAACATATGCGATAAATAGTCCAATTAAGTAAAGAAGCATTTGATGTGTGTGAACAATAAATGTTAATGGAAGACCGGATACCCCGATGGCTTTCGTCGCAATTTGGAAGTAGGCTTGAAATGCGCCGCCGATTCCTGCACCAAGACAAGCGGTGAGAAATGGTCGTCCCAGCGGGAGTGTGACACCAAAAATGAGTGGTTCGCCAATGCCCAGCATCCCTGAAGGAAGCCCACCAGCAATTGCTCTTTTGAGCTTTTTCTTTTTTGTTTTCATATAAATGGCGAATGCAGCGCCTACCTGTCCTGCACCGCCCATAGCGAGAATTGGCAGAAGAGGGTCATCTCCAATTGAATTGATGAGTTCCATATGAATCGGTGTCAGCCCTTGGTGAAGTCCTGTTACAACAAGCGGGAGGAAGGTCGCACCAAGAACAAACCCTGCGAAAATACCGCCCATATTTAATAGGTAAGTCAGTCCTGAGGTGATGGCATCAGATATAAATCCGCCGACTGGCATGAAGACAACGTACGTGAAAATGCCTGTAATGAGTAGTGTGATGGTTGGTGTGACGATGATATCAAGTGATTGCGGGACGAAGCGTCTAATTCGGGTTTCCACAAGTGCCATAAAGATGGCGGCTAGAAGAACACCGATGAGTCCGCCTCTGCCTGGTAGAATATTTGTGCCAAATAACATAATGTCTGCGGAGGCTGGGTTAATAATGAGGATACCAGCTAATGCGCCTAATGCAGGAGAGCCTCCAAATTCCTTTGCGGCATTTGTTCCGACTAATATCCCGAGATAAGCGAACAGGCCAGACCCTATAACCGTTAAAATAATCGCAGCTTGGGATTTTTCGTCAAGCCAGCCTGCTTGCACGATTGCTTTTGTAATCCCGGTGATTAGACCTGAGGCAACTAGTGCCGGAATGATTGGAATGAAAATGCTGGCAATCCGCCGTAAGAACAGCTTGAACGGTGTGCGGTTTTTTTGTGAAATGGCTTGCTTGTTTTTTTGTGCTTCGTTGTTTAAATCATAAGAGCCAGAGGCATTTAGCAGCTGTTCAAACGCACTTGATACTTGGTTGACAACACCAGTGCCTAAAATGATTTGAAGCGTTTCTGCTTCGACGACGCCAATGACGCCATCGAGTTCTTTGATTGCTGTGACGTGAACTTTTTCATTGTCAATCGGTGTAATTCGGAGCCGTGTCATACAATGTGTATGGGAAGAGATATTTTCAGAACCACCACAGAGTGAAAGAATGTCTTTCGCCAACTGCTGATATTTCTTTTGATGACTCATGTTGAATCCCCCTTTGATTTTCGTTTCATGGAGCGGATGGCATGCCTTGTCTTGTCAATATATTGCGCTGTCTCTTCATATTGACGAGAAGCTAAACTGAGGAACAAGACATCAATTAAGTAGAGCTGTGCCATTCTAGAGGAAGTGGCAGCACTGCGAAAAGGTGCTTCATTGGAACCGGACGTCGATAGGTGAACATCACATAAAGCAGAAACGCTTGTATGACCTGGATGTGTTAAAGCAATGGTTTTCACTTGGTTGTCTTTTGCAAGCTGAAGGGCTTGAATGATGTCTAACGTTTCTCCTGAAAAGGAGATACCAAACACAATGTCATTCTCTCCCGCATTTGCAATGACCGTAGATGCAATGTGCATGTCAGTGAAGGCTGTCGCTGCATAGTTAATTCTGAGAAATTTCTGCTGGGCATCAGCTGCGACGATGCCAGATGCACCAACTCCGATAAAATGAATTTGATTTGCATGCAGCAGTAATTGAACAGCCTTTTCTAAAGCTTCTGGATTTAAAATAGAAGCGGTGTCCTTGATCGATTGAATAGAGTTTCCTGCTGTTTTTTGAATAATGGATTGAAGCGGTTCATCTTGTTCGATATCTCTGTAGCCTTGTTTATCGTCATGCATCAAATCTCCAGCGATCCGCATTTTTAAATCGTGATAGCCATCCAGCCCGAGAGATTTACAAAGGCGGATGACTGCAGAGCTGCTTGCGCCAGCTGCCTGACTAATTTCATGTACTGTGCTTTTAATGACTTTGTCAGGATGGGCAAGGATATAGTCTGCAATGATTTTTTCAGATTGGGGAAGCTTTGATTTGATTGTGTGTAGTAGGGTAAGTCCACCTGCTGACATGAGCTCTGCCTCCTTTAGGATTGATAACGTGAGATCGCTTTGTCAATATGGCCATTCGTTTTGTTGAGTAAATCTTTGGCTGTTTTCTTGTCTGTGTTTGTTTGGAGCATGACGATGGCAGTTTTGACTTCTAAGTCTGCTGCTTCAAGAGTCTTTACGGCTTGTTCGTAGGAAGCATTTGTCACATGTTGAATGATGGTGATGGCGCGTTCTTTTAATTTATGATTGCTGACTTTTACATCAACCATCAGGTTTTCATATACTTTGCCTAGTCTAATCATGACTGAGGTGGAAAGCATATTTAAAATCATTTTATGAGCGGATGCTGCTTTCATTCTTGTTGACCCAGTGATGGCTTCTGGTCCTACAATGACCTCAATGGCGCAATCTGCAAGCTCGCTAATTTCTGCCTCTTCATTGCAGCTGAGTGCTACTGTTTTAGCTCCAATTGACTTTGCGTAGTTTAAAGCGCCGATGATATAAGGTGTTCTGCCGCTTGCGGCAATACCGACGACTGTATCTTTTGATGTCAGGTGAATGTGTACTAAATCCTGTTTGCCTGCTTCTTCACTGTCTTCCACATCTTCGGCAGCTTGAGAAAAAGCTGAGTCTCCGCCTGCCATGATGCCTACAATCACATCAGGTGAGACGCTATAGGTTGGTGGACATTCGACAGCATCCATTACGCCAATTCTGCCGCTTGTTCCGGCGCCTAAATAAACGAGTCTGCCTCCATTTAAGATGGATTCATAAGCAAAGTCACTTGCTGTTTTGACATGTGGAAGTACAAGGTTGACTGCTTGAGCGACCTTCATATCTTCTTCATTGATCATCTGGAGTATTTCCAGCGGGTCTGCTTGTGAAATTCCCATTGTGTTGGGGTTTCTTGATTCTGTTGTCAAAGAACGCAGTTGAGACGGCTGCATGTGACATACCTCCTTATTTCTTCATTTTCAGTATATTGAGTATGATATGAAATTTCAATATTATATTTGAATATTGAAATTATATTTCAGTCGAGATGTTGAACGAATAGGGAGTAAATAGTTAGAAAATAAAAAAAATAAAAATCCCCTTTACAAAAGGGGGACAACCTGTATATAATAACTTTTGTCAGCTTCACGGAAACAACAAACTTGACAAACTGGCCCGTTGGTCAAGCGGTTAAGACACCGCCCTTTCACGGCGGTAACACGGGTTCGAATCCCGTACGGGTCACCATGATGTGGAGGATTAGCTCAGCTGGGAGAGCATCTGCCTTACAAGCAGAGGGTCGGCGGTTCGAGCCCGTCATCCTCCACCATATGCCGGTGTAGCTCAACTGGTAGAGCAACTGACTTGTAATCAGTAGGTTGGGGGTTCAAGTCCTCTTGCCGGCACTGTTTTTTCTTTATCAATTCCATATGTGGAGGGGTAGCGAAGTGGCTAAACGCGGCGGACTGTAAATCCGCTCCCTCCGGGTTCGGCGGTTCGAATCCGTCCCCCTCCACCATTTTTGGGCTATAGCCAAGCGGTAAGGCAACGGACTTTGACTCCGTCATGCGTTGGTTCGAATCCAGCTAGCCCAGTTAAGACACCTTTTTGAAAAAGGTGTCTTTTTTTATGTTGGCAGAGGGACTGTATAACTATTCAAAATGTTGTTGAGTTGAGTCAGAAGGCATCAAGAAAGTAAAATATAAGCATGAACGGAAAGGGGATGTACATATGGGAGAGCAAAAGAAGGTCACGATTATTGGAGTTCCAATGGATTTGGGTCAAACGAGAAGGGGCGTCGATATGGGGCCGAGTGCGATTCGTTGTGCAGGCGTAAAAGAAAAATTGGAAACGCTCTCATTTGATGTAGAGGATCTTGGAGATATTCCAGTTGAACAAAGAGATGATGAGAAAGGTTTATATACAAGTGAAAAGCTGAAAAATTTGACGGAGAATGCTGGGGCAAATCAGCTGCTTGCTGAGAAGGTTGACAGTATTGTGCAATCTGGTTCGTTTCCGCTCATTTTAGGCGGTGATCACAGCATTGCGATTGGCACACTTGCTGGGGTAGCCAAGCATTATGAAAACTTAGGAGTCATTTGGTATGATGCACACGGGGATTTGAATACGGAGGAAACGTCTCCTTCTGGAAATATTCATGGCATGCCGCTTGCTGTCAGTCTCGGTTTTGGGCATGCAGATTTAACGAACATTGGCGGTTATTCGCCTAAATTGAAGCCTGAAAATGTCGTTATAATTGGTGCTCGATCTTTAGATGAAGGAGAGCGGGCATTGATTCGAGAGAAAGGCATTAAAGTGTATACGATGCATGAAATTGATCGTTTAGGGATGACAAGGGTGATGGAGGAAGCGATTGGGTATCTAAAGGAGAGAACAGATGGTGTCCATCTGTCGCTTGATTTAGATGGATTAGATCCAGCGGAATGCCCTGGTGTAGGTACTCCGGTAGCAGGCGGCATTAGTTACCGGGAGAGTCATCTCGCAATGGAGCTTTTAGAGGAGGCGGGTATTTTAACGTCTGCTGAATTTGTTGAAGTAAATCCGGTTTTAGATGAGAAAAACAAAACCGCTGAAGCAGCAGTTGCGTTAATTGGTTCGTTAATGGGTGAAAAGCTATTGTAGAGCGGGACTTGTTCCCGTTCTTTTTTTGTTTTGGGAAAATTTAAGGATATGTTAAGGTTTTTACCGGTTGATAAGCGTAACACACTGTCAAAAATTTGTTACACTATTTTTTAGAGGAGAATGAAACCTTTTGGAAAGAGGTTCGTATACATAAAGACCGGTGAAGGCAGAGGTTGAATATACTATGGACACAATGATTAAAAAGAGAATTAAGCAAGTGAAAAAAGGCGACCAGAACGCATTTGCAGACATCGTAGACCTGTATAAAGACAAAATTTATCAGCTGTGCTACCGTATGCTTGGGAATGCACACGAAGCGGAGGATATTGCGCAGGAGGCGTTTATTCGTGCTTATGTGAATATCGAAAGCTTTGATGTGAATCGCAAGTTTTCCACGTGGCTGTACCGCATTGCAACCAACCTGACCATCGACCGTATTCGCAAAAAAAAGCCGGATTATTATTTAGATGCAGAGGTGGCAGGAACAGAAGGGTTAAATATGTATTCTCAAATTGCTGCTGATGGCATTTTGCCAGAGGATGAGGTGGTGTCTCTTGAATTATCGAGTACCATTCAGCAAAAAATTCTAAGATTACCCGATAAATATCGTTCGGTCATCGTATTAAAGTATATTGATGAACTCTCGTTAAAAGAAATTAGTGAGATTCTGAATATACCAGTTGGTACGGTGAAAACGAGAATACACAGGGGTAGAGAGGCTCTCCGGAAACAGTTGAGAGACCTTTGAGTGAGGTGATTTTGATGAGCTGTCAGGATAGAATCGTCCAGCTTATGCATCAGTATTTAGACGGGGACATTGAGCCCCAAGACGAAAAAGAATTAAAAAGCCATCTGCAATCGTGTGAGGAGTGCCGTACTCATTTTCAACAAATTGAGAAATCCATCGCGCTAGTGCAGAGTACATCTCATATAGAAGCACCATCTGATTTCACTGCAAAGGTGATGGCAGGTCTTCCAAAGGAGAAAAAGCGTGTGTCGGTTCAAAGATGGATCAAAGCTCACCCGCTGATGGTAGCCGCTGCCCTCTTTCTCATTTTAATGGGAGGCAGTCTGTTTACGAGCTGGAATACCGATCATAATTTCAGTGTGTCAAAGCAGCCGAATCTCGTCGTTGAAAATGATACAGTGACCGTACCTAAAGGGGAAACCGTAAAGGGTGATGTCACTGTCAAAAATGGCAAGCTGATTGTAGAAGGCAAGGTTGATGGAAATGTCACCGTCGTCAATGGGGAACAGTTGACTGCTTCTGCCGGACAAGTCACTGGTCAAATTAATGAAATTAATGAAGTGTTTGATTGGATTTGGTACAAAATGAAATCAACAGCACAAAACGTAATGCGGGTCATTGGGCCAGAGGAGCAAAAGTAACTCAATCGGCTTAAAGAGCAGTCTCTAAGGGGGGCTGCTCTTTTTCTATACATTGGTGGGATTCACGCATACTAGCAACTTAGCCAGATATGGCAACTATTTTCCTTGCTGAAACAAAATGTGGTATAATAGCCACGCTATGTATTGATACATAGGCTCTTTTTATATTAAAAAATGCATCAAACGAAGAATAACTGAAAATTCTGGAGGACGAGGAAATGGCTTTAGGGGATATTCCTTTTTTGCAGTACCTCGGTAATGCTGTTGATATTCTCGTTGTTTGGTATGTGATATATAAATTAATGATGGTCATCCGCGGAACAAAAGCGGTTCAGCTTTTAAAGGGAATTGTGGTCATTGTTCTCGTCAGGATGGGAAGTGCGTATCTCGGTCTTAACACACTTCAATGGCTGATGGATCAAGCGATTACGTGGGGATTTCTTGCGATCATTATTATTTTTCAGCCAGAGCTAAGGAGAGCGCTTGAGCAGCTTGGGCGCGGCCGTTTCTTCTCAAGAAGCGGGACACCTGTAGAGGAACAGCAGCAGAAAACGATCGAGGCAATTACAAAAGCAATTAACTATATGGCGAAACGCAGAATCGGCGCACTGCTAACAATTGAGCGCGATACCGGAATGAATGATTACATAGAGACAGGAATTCCTTTGAATGCAAAGGTGAGTTCAGAGCTGCTCATTAATATTTTCATTCCGAATACACCGCTTCATGACGGTGCTGTCATTATGAAGCGGGATGAGATTGCAGCTGCAGCTTGCTATTTACCGCTGTCAGAAAGCCCTTTTATCTCTAAGGAGCTGGGGACGCGTCATAGGGCTGCAGTCGGAATTAGTGAAGTGACAGACAGCTTAACTGTCATCGTTTCTGAGGAAACTGGCGGCATTTCTGTCGCAAGGAATGGTGATCTTCACCGAGAATTGACAGAAGAAGCGCTTGAAGAAATGCTGATTGCTGAATTTAGTAAGAACAGCAAAGATGCTTCCTCGACCAAATGGTATTGGAGGGGCAAGAAAAATGGATAAGATTTTGAATAATCGCTGGGCCGTTAAGCTTCTTGCATTGGTCTTCGCTTTATTGCTGTATGGTGCAGTCAATTCAGCGCAAGCGCCCACGCCGAAAAAAATCGGTGAATCCTTTTTCCCAACATCGACGACAGATGAAGCAACTTTAACCGACATTCCTGTTAAAGCGTATTATGATGACGAGAAGTACGTCGTCACTGGTGTGCCGCAGACAGTCAATGTCACGATTAAAGGATCAACAAGTGCTGTGAAAACAGCAAGACAAACAAAGAATTTTGAAATTTACGCAGACATGCAGAACTTATCGACAGGTACACATAAAGTGGAGCTGAAGGCAAGAGATGTATCAAAGGGACTCACACTATCGATTAATCCATCTGTGACGACTGTGACGATACAAGAAAAAACGACAGCTGAATTTCCTGTTGAAACCGAGTTTTATAATCAAAATAAAATCAAAGACGGCTATTCACCTGAACAGCCCATTGTGAATCCGAAAAACGTCACAGTTACTGGATCAAAGGACGTCATCGACAAAATTTCTGTCATTAAAGCTTTTGTGAACTTAGAAGATGTCGATCAGCAAATTGAAAAAGAGGCGAAGCTCACTGTGTATGATAGCAGCGGGAATGAGCTGCCAGTCGAAGTAAGTCCGTCCGTGGTGGATATTACGGTCCCAATCTCTAGTCCAAGCAAAAAGGTCCCTTTTAAAATTGAGCGGACGGACAGCTTGCCAGAAGGGATCAGCATCTCAAGCATTGAGACAAGCCCGAGTGAGGTCACAGTGTACGGCTCTCAAAAGGTGCTGGATGCCCTTGATTTTATTGATGGCGTCAAGCTGGACCTAAGCAAGATCAAAGATGATACGGAGATTGATGCCGATATTCCCCTGCCAGATGGTGTGAAAAAGGTATCACCCGAAACCGTTAAGATCAAAGTGAAGGTTGCAACAGCTGAAGAAAAAAAGATCGATAATGTACCGATTTCTGTCGTGGGTTTGAGCAAGGATCTCACTTCTGATTTTGTGAGCCCCTCTTCTGGACGGCTCACGTTAACAGCAAAGGGATCAAAGAGTGCGATTGATAAACTAAAGGCTTCAGATGTTGAAGCCTATATCAATGCAGGGGACTTGAACGAAGGAACCCATGAGGTCAAAGTTCAAGTGAATGGTCCTCAAAATGTGACTTGGACATTATCGAGATCAAAGGTCAAAGTGAAACTCACTTCTACTGATACAGAGGATCAGCCGGCTTCGACGAATGATCGGAAGGATCAAAAAGATCAACAAGATCCATCAACTGATGACGATGGTCAGGGTGAGAAGAGTAAAGAAGAATCCACGCAAGATAAAGCAAAGAAAGAATCGAGTCAAAGACAGCGGGTCAAAGAAGATAAAAAAGAGGACGAAGCGTCCTCTTGAATGGTAAAAAAGGAGCGATTGAAGCATGGGCAAGTACTTTGGAACTGATGGTGTAAGGGGTGTAGCGAATAGCGAATTAACGCCAGAGCTCGCATTTAAAGTTGGGAGATTTGGCGGCTATGTGCTCACGAAGGATAAAGAACGTCCAAAGGTACTCGTTGGTCGAGACACACGTGTATCTGGTCATATGTTAGAAGGAGCGCTTGTTGCAGGCTTACTTTCAATTGGAGCTGAAGTGATGCGTCTAGGTGTGATCTCAACACCTGGTGTGTCTTATTTAACGAAGGCAATGGATGCTGAAGCGGGTGTCATGATTTCTGCTTCACACAATCCAGTTCAAGACAACGGCATTAAATTCTTCGGCGGTGACGGCTTTAAGCTGTCAGATGAACAGGAAAACGAAATTGAGCAGCTGATGGATCAGCCAGTCGATCAATTACCACGCCCAGTTGGAGCCGATCTTGGAACGGTGAACGACTACTTTGAAGGCGGTCAGAAATACTTGCAATTCTTAAAGCAGACAGCGGACGAGGATTTCACAGGTATTCACGTGGCGCTTGACTGTGCACACGGTGCAACCTCTTCTCTAGCGACACATTTATTTGCAGATTTAGATGCTGATGTGTCTACAATGGGAACATCTCCAAATGGATTGAATATCAATGATGGTGTAGGCTCCACTCATCCAGAAGCACTTTCTGCTTTTGTGAAGGAGAAGGGTGCAGATATTGGTCTTGCGTTTGATGGTGACGGTGACCGTTTAATTGCAGTCGATGAAAAAGGTGATATCGTAGACGGCGATCAAATTATGTACATATGTGCACGTTATTTGAAGGATGAAGGCCGATTAAAGGATGACACCGTCGTGTCAACGGTTATGAGTAACCTTGGTTTCTATAAAGCGCTTGAGAAGCAAGGCATTAAGAGCATTCAAACAGCTGTTGGTGACCGCTATGTGGTCGAAGCGATGAAAAAGGATGGCTATAATGTCGGCGGCGAGCAGTCAGGTCATTTGATTTTCCTTGATTATAATACGACAGGTGATGGCATGCTTTCTGCGATCATGCTTGTGAATACGCTCAAAGCGACAGGGAAAACATTATCAGAGCTTGCAGCGGAAATGGAAAAGTTCCCGCAGCTTTTAGTGAATGTGAAAGTGTCTGATAAATATAAAGTAGAAGAAAATGAAAAAGTAAAAGCGGTGATCCAAGAGGTCGAAAAAGAGATGAATGGTGACGGCCGTATCCTAGTTCGTCCATCGGGGACAGAGCCGCTTGTACGTGTCATGGCAGAGGCGAAAACAAAAGAGCTGTGTAATGAATATGTGGCTCGAATTACAGCTGTTGTGAAAGAAGAAATGGGCATTGAGTAGTAGATGAAAGCAAACCGCTGGCAGCGGTTTGCTTTTTTTCGAATAAACGACATAATTGGATGGATCTATACGAATGATATAAGCGAGGGCAACTTGAAGCTGCCTTCATACATAGGAGAGCACATCAAAGGTAGAACGTGACAAGCCTCATCGCATATAGTGTAGGGAGGTCTCACTTTCTCAAATGAAGGGGATCACCCGCTAAATTGTGATTGACGGAGGTCAGACCTTATAGTACAATCATCCTTGTGTTACTGGATTTTTATTCTATCAGGAAAGGCAGGGTAGATGTTCAGGAACTCTCTTATAATTATAGCGCCCGAACTAAGCGATCGGACGAAAGATGCTTAGTTGACGAGGATGGAGGTTATCGAATTTTCGGCGGATGCCTCCCGGCTGATCAAAAAAAGAGATCACAGCCGTAAGTGTTTCTTTAAACCAAAGAGGTGACTCTTTGTACAAAGGGAATACACATGATCTCCCAAAATAAACATGTAGAGAGGGACGAAGAAATGTCCCTTCTATTTTAGTAGGCTTTCTTTGTCCCTTTCACATGATCGGGAGGAAGAATATTTATGTGTGGAATCGTAGGTTATATTGGTCAGAATGATGCGAAGGAAATCTTACTAAAAGGTTTAGAGAAGCTTGAGTACCGCGGGTATGATTCAGCAGGTATCGCTGTGGCAAACGAAGAAGGCGTGCATGTGTTCAAAGAAAAAGGACGTATCGCTGAGCTTCGTGAAGTCGTGGATGCAAACGTGGCATCTTCAGCAGGAATCGGACATACACGCTGGGCAACTCACGGTGTGCCAAGCCATCTAAATGCGCATCCGCATCAAAGTGCTTCTGGCCGTTTTACGCTTGTTCATAACGGTGTCATTGAGAACTATGTACAATTGACACGCGAATATTTACAAGACGTCACACTAAAAAGCGACACAGATACAGAGGTTGTTGTTCAAGTCATCGAACAATTTGTAAACAGAGGTCTTGATACAGAAGAAGCTTTCCGTCAAACGCTTCTTCAACTAAAAGGCTCTTACGCAATTGCCCTTTTCGATAACGAAAACAAAGAAACAATCTATGTGGCGAAAAACAAAAGCCCATTATTGGTTGGTTTCGGCGAAGATTTCAACGTTGTGGCTTCTGACGCAATGGCGATGCTTCAAGTAACAAACGAATATGCGGAATTAATGGATAAAGAAATGGTCATTGTCACAAAAGACGAGGTCATCATCAAAAACCTTGACGGTGATATCATGACACGTCCTTCTTATATCGCTGAGCTTGATGCAAGCGACATTGAGAAAGGCACATATCCTCACTACATGTTAAAAGAAACGGATGAACAGCCGCTTGTTATGCGCAAAATCATCCAAGAATATCAAGATGAAAACGGCAAGCTGTCAGTCGCTGGCGATATCGCAAGCGCAGTAGCAGAAGCAGACCGCATTTACATTGTGGCTTGCGGAACGAGCTACCATGCTGGACTTGTCGGTAAACAATACATTGAAGACTGGGCAAAAGTACCTGTAGAAGTCCATGTAGCAAGTGAATTCTCTTACAACATGCCGCTTCTATCGAAAAAGCCGTTGTTCATCTTCCTTTCTCAATCTGGGGAGACTGCGGACAGCCGTGCTGTACTTGTTCAAGTCAAAGAGCTTGGTCATAAAGCATTAACGATCACAAACGTACCAGGATCAACGCTTTCTCGTGAAGCGGACTTCACATTGCTTCTTCATGCAGGACCAGAAATCGCAGTGGCTTCAACAAAAGCCTACACAGCACAAATCGCTGTACTTGCAATCCTTGCATCCGTTGCAGCTGAATTAAATGGTCAATCTCTTGACTTTGATCTTGTGAAAGAGCTTGGTATTGTGGCAAACGCAATGGAAGCCCTTGTCGATCAAAAGGATGAAATGGAACAAATCGCTCGTGACTTCTTCACAGTGACACGTAACGCATTCTTTATCGGAAGAGGACTTGACTACTATGTGTGCCTTGAAGGTTCACTAAAACTAAAAGAGATCTCTTACATCCAAGCAGAAGGCTTTGCTGGCGGAGAACTCAAACACGGCACAATTGCTTTAATTGAAGAAGGCACACCGGTCATTGCCCTTGCAACGCAAGAGCACGTGAACCTCAGTATTCGCGGTAACGTCAAAGAAGTCGTTGCACGCGGAGCAAACCCATGTGTCATCTCACTAAAAGGTCTAGAAGACGAAGGCGACCGTTTCGTCCTTCCAGCTGTACACCCAGCACTTGCACCACTTGCATCTGTTGTTCCATTGCAGCTAATCGCTTACTATGCAGCCCTTCACCGCGGGTGTGATGTGGATAAACCACGTAACCTTGCGAAGAGTGTGACGGTGGAGTAGGTTTAAATAAAATCGGATTTTTGATACCCCTTTAGATATCGTTTCTAAAGGGGTATTTTTGTTTCATTAGAACTGGAACGTACGAAGATTTTTGATTAAGGGTACAATATTAGAAGATTTACATGGGTTATAATGTGCTAAGTACATTATAAATAGAATGCCAAACGCACCTTGCGCAGGTAATACAGGTTAAATAATAAAGAAAGAGAGCAGACACATGACCAAACCTAAAATTTACACAATGAGCTTTGCAAAAGTCTATCCTCTCTACATCGCAAAGGCAGAGAGAAAAGGACGAACAAAGGCTGAAGTCGATACGATTATTTGTTGGTTAACAGGGTACAGTCCAGAAGAGTTGCAGGAACAGGTGGATAAAAATACAGATATAGAAACATTTTTTGCCGAGGCTCCTGAGCTTCATCTTTCCCGCAGTTTAATTAAAGGAGTCATCTGTGGTGTACGGGTAGAGGACATTGAGGAAGAAACCATGAAGAACATTCGTTATCTAGATAAGCTGATTGATGAGTTAGCGAAAGGAAAGAAGATGGAAAAGATTTTACGAGGTACATCATGAGAATAACAAGCAAGCCCAGTGAACTAACCTTCACTGGGCTTTTTTATATTTATAGATCATTCGACCAATAAAAATAAAATCCATTTGAACGAATTCACTCTTCATGTCGTCAAAAGAAGTAATACCAAAACAAATTGGCGTTTGAAAAAGGAGTGGCTTGGATGGATATGAAGATGATATTACCTCTTATTTTGCTGCAAGCGATGTTGATGGTGATTGGTTTGTTTGATTTGTTGAAAAGAGACCCATCGAGAATCAGAGGAGAGTTGAAATGGGTTTGGGCGTTGGTGATCGTGTTTGTGGCGAGTGTCGGTCCTATTGTCTATTTGATTTTTGGTCGTAAATCATCTTAAAAGGGGGGGATTTGCTTGAATATGCTGGAGTGTCATGGGCTGACGAAATCGTATGGTCCGAATGAAGTTTTAAAAAATGTTTCGTTTTCTGTTGGGGAGGTTGGATGTGTTGGCTTTTTAGGAGCCAATGGAGCGGGGAAGACAACAACGATCCGGATTTTGACGGGACTTGCTCGTCCTACGTCTGGTGTCGTGAAGGTGGCGGGTATGGATGTGACAAAGGACATGGATCAAATCAGTCATGTGATAGGGTATTGTCCGCAGCATCCTGCATTTTATCAGGATATGACGGGGCAGGAGTGGATGCATTGGGGTGGCGGGTTATTTCATTTAGAGAAAAAAATCATTCGCTCCAAAACAGAGGAGCTGTTGAAGCTTTGCCGCATATATGAGGCGAAAGATCGTGCCATTGGCAGCTATAGCGGAGGCATGAAGCAGAGGCTTGCCATTGCACAAGCGCTTATCAACAGCCCGAAGGTTCTCATCTTGGATGAACCTGTGTCTGCACTTGATCCCATGGGGAGAAAAGACGTTCTGACATTGATTGAGCATCTGAAACAAGAGATGTTGATCTTTATGTCGACCCATATTTTAGATGACATTGAACGTGTGGCAGATCATATTATCATGATCAATAGTGGCAAAATTGAGATGTCTTCTTCCATGAAACAGATCAAAGAAGACTATATCCAGCCAGTGATTGAATTTCAATTAGAACAACAGAATACGAAATTAGTGGCTTTGTTAAAAGAGCGGCATTGGGTGGAGGAATGTATTGAGACAGAAAACGCTTATCAGGTGCGAGTGAACGATCAACAAATAGCATTGAAGGAGCTGCCTTGTCTCATCACTGAATCTGGCGGTGTTCTCCTCCATTATCAACTATCTAAGCTGACGCTTGAAGATATTTTCATGAAGGTTGTGAATGCATGATGATGTTGAAAAAGGAATTTAGGGAGTTATTCACTAGTTATAAAATGTTGTTTGTGCCAATCATTTTTACGATTTTAATGATTACGCAGCCTATTACGCTCAAAATGCTGCCGGATCTTCTATCGAAATCAGCTAATTTACCTGAAGGATCTACATTTTACATACCAGAGCCTAGTGCAGGAGAGGCTTTGGCGAGTGCATTGAGTAAATTTGATTCGCTAGGTGTGTTTATCCTGATTATGATCGTGATGGGGGCGATCGCTGGAGAGCGTGCCTCTGGAGTGACTGCGATGATTATGGTGAAACCGATCAGTCGAACGAGTTACTATGTCTCGAAAATATGCGCCTATGCCTGTTTGACTTTGTTTAGTTTGGTGGTGGCGGTGCTTGCCTCTGTTTATTATGTGGACATTCAATTTGGGCATGTGGATTGGGTCAATGTGTTAAAAGGAACACTTCTTTATTATCCAAATTTATTGCTGATTGTGGTATCGACCATTTGTGCTTCGGCGTTCTTTCAACGTTCTGTCACAGCTGGCGGTGTGTCGCTTTTGATCAACCTTATTCTGTTTACCGTACCTTCATTTTATGAAGAGACATTAGGGAAGTTTGCGCCTAAAGGCGTGACAAGTGCAGCCGAAGAGATGATTCATAAAGGGACTTATTCGGATCAGGCACTTACAAGTTTTCTAGGTGTATCGGTATTGATTGTTTTCTTTTTTCTCATAGGATGTTTTCTTTTTAGAAAACAAGAATTATAGCAGTATCTTCAGGTTTACTTTGAGCATAAAAATCTGAATACGGTTGAAAATTTGATATGATGATAAAAATTGACTGTATTTTCAGAAAAGGGGTTTTTATCAATGAGAACATCACGTAATCCTGAGACCATTCACCCGCCAGTTGCCCCATATACCCATCAAATAGAAACAACTGGACCACAGCGGTGGTTAACTCTATCAGGTCAGGTGGGAATGGAAGCGGATGGGACAATCCCCGAAAGTCCGTTGGAGCAGCTAGAGCTAGCGTTAGAGAATGTGAAACGAAATGTAGAAGCGGCAGATATGGCTGTGGAAGATATAACGAAACTAGTATTTTATCTCGTTGGAGAGTTCGATGCTGAGAGCAGGAAACAAATTATGGGGCAGTTTTTAGGCGATCATCTGCCTTGTATGACGATGATTTATGTGGTGGCTTTGGCTTCACCTGCTTTAAAGGTTGAGGTGGATGCTTGGGCGTGTCAGGAGATGGTATAGGGTTAATAGATAAAAGATTGGGATGCTGCCACCCAATCTTTTTTTATTTTGTACATAAACTATTTTCTTTTTCCGTTGTATATAGAATAGATTACCTCATTCCTATTACCTTGTTATTCCCTATATGGTAATATTAGGGTTAGTGAATAGTGGGTCTAATGACATTCGTTTTTAATTTTAACACACCATAGATAAGCATACATCACTCTAATAAAAGGGAGAGATTTGATGCCGTTCATGGAGATTCAGAATGTAAGCAAGCGATATAGCAATGGTGATGGGATAGAGGGTCTGTCATTTTCCATCGAAGCAGGTGAGGTTGTGGCGCTGCTTGGGCCTAATGGTGCCGGGAAGACGACAACGATTCGGTGTGTAACAGGTCTATATAAACCAGATGGAGGGGATATTCTCATAGAGGGTTTCCCGCCTGGTCATGCCCATGTCCAAAAACAAGTAGCTCTTATTCCTGATCAGCCGTATTTGTATCCAGATTTAACGGCTGCTGAACATGTTCAATTCCGTGCTCGTGGATATCATAAAGGCTTAAAACAGTTCAAGGAAAAGGTATATGAAGCGTTGAAAGAAGTAAATATGGAAGAGAAGATGAATGAACTGTGCGGAAGGCTGTCAAGAGGCCAAAAGCAGCGTGTCGTCTTAGCAGGAGCCATTGTTCAAGATGCCTCCCTTTTTATATTAGATGAACCGACTGTCGGGTTAGATATTCCGTCTAAACAGTGGCTGTCTAATTGGCTGAGACAAAAAAGCAGTCAAGGTGGGTCGGTCTTTGTGTCGACTCATAGTCTGGAGTTCGTTCTCGATACAGCCAGCAGGGTGGTATTGATTCGAGACGGTGCCATCATGAAGAGTATGGATGTTCCTCAAATAAAGGAAGAACAGGTTGAGTGGAGGGCAGAAGTCATTCAACTTCTGGGGGAGTGGTCAAGTGAATAACACACTCTCCCTTTTATGGATGAAATCTCAAAGGCGCTTGATCAGTAAAAATCAAGAAAAGAAAATGCCTTTTCTGATCTTACTTCTTTTCATAGCGGCAATTGGTTTTCAGCTAAGCGCAGTTTCAAGTATGGGTGATTGGGATACAAGTGCAGCAGGATGGATTATTGTCTGTTTGTTTGTTCTTTATACGGGTTTTGGTTTGTTTACGAATCGGCTGCCTAGTCAGATGAACGATATCACTTGGTTATATGGAAATGGCGCTTCTTTATGGACGGTTGTTATCAGTGTATGGATGTATCACATTTTCTGGCGAGGGGCTCTTTTCATTATCTCTGCTTTGGCTGCGGACCTTCTTCTGTTTTTTATGACACAGCAGTACCCGTTTCTGCTTGGAAAATCACTCATCCTGACAGGGCTGTTATGTTTGGTCGAAACTTGGATGATTGCGGTGTCTTGTGCCAGAACCATTCAAGTATACAAGCGTTTGCTCTTACTCGGTTTTGTATTGATGTTTTGCTTCTTTGCACTGCTTGTGTTGAATCAATTGATGATGAAACAGCCCTCATTGATGAACTTTGCTGATTCTTTGATGTTTCAATCTGGACGTATGATCGAAGAGTTCTCCATTCTTTCTGTCTTCATTTTTATTGGAGTGATGTTTCTATCTTTCATGATGATGTACAAGGCTAGTCATCGTTTAGAGATGAAGGAGTCTTTAGTCAAGGAAGCAGTATTTTGGGAGGAATTTGAGGGGAAACATATTCAATCAAGTCCAATTGTTCAAAAAAAGAGCAGGACATGGTGGGGACTTCCGGCATTAACGGGCATTTGGGCTTTTCTTTGGATTGAATTATTGCTGATAAAAAAGTATATGATTTTCCATGTACTATCTACTATGCTGTTAATTGGTACTTACTATGTCGTCTTTACTTATTTTTCAGATTGGCTGAATCTATTCTTGATCGTCATCGCGGCATCCGTTCTTTTTAGTTCATATTATGCAGGGATTGTAAGACACGCACAAACGGGAGTGCTCTACCTTTTTCCAGGTGCTTTATATCAAAAAATCATTCTGTTAGAGGTGTTTCAAACCTTTTGGCTGTATGCTTTCTACTTGATTTCTCTTTATTTGGTTGAGATTCAGGATGTATTGTATTGGACCTTATTTGGTGGAGGAGTTTATATATGGTTTTTGGCCATACGGCTCTTTACCTTTATGCAGCCTCTGAGAAGAGAAAGGAGTTTTGCTTTGGCCGCCTATTATCGATCATTGCTATTTGCGTTTGTGATCAGTGCGATGGTCATGATTAGCATTCATCTCATCACTGATGGCTTGTTGACTACAATTGTATCCCTAGCGGCTGGGGCTGGATTTTATGTGCTTTGTTATCGATACCGTGCGGTTCATTAAAAAGAGGAGTTGATTGTAAATGAAACCAGAAAATAAGCTGTCTCAATCCGTTCAACAATTGGCCAATACAAATGAAGTAACGATCGTTCAAGCAATAGGAGATTTAAGAAAATATGGAAAAGATGCAGTGCCCGTCCTTGTTGAGGCTTTAAAAGAAAAAGGCTCTCTGCGGAACATTGCAGCAGCTGTACTTGGTGAATTTGGAGCAGATGCGGGGGACGCAGCAGAACCGCTAGCTCGGCTATTAGAAAGTGACGAAGAAGATACAAGAATGGCCGCTGCCATGTCACTCATGAGGATTGGGAAACCTAGCTTGCCATTTCTTCTGGCACTTGCTAAACGTTATGAGGGACCTACTTGTTTCTGGGCATCATGGTGTATCTCTTGGATTGATCCATCAAAAATTGAAAAAAACATGTACGAGTGCTTAAAACAAGAACAAGAAAATCCAACAGGCAGCGTTACTCCTTTTGCTGCTGAGGAAGCATTAGGAAAAATCATCGCCTTTCAGTTAAAAGATAAGGGGGATGAATAGTGGGAACGCAGAAACTCAACTGGCCTGAGCATCTTCCTTGGATTTGCCCTTAAGATCAAAGGAGTTTTTAGGGTCAATGAATAGCTTGGAAAATGGGAGATACCGGCTGGTTAGAAAAACATTCATTTGGTTAGTAAGTATCAAGGAGGAGAGAGTGTTGTTTCAATCAAACAAAGAATTAAAAAGAAACGTCATTTTTTTCGCAGGTGTTGGAGCGGTTTTGCTGATTTTAATGATGCTGAAATGGTTGCCGATTTCTGCAGACTTGGAAATGGCGTTGATTTTATTCGGTTTGGGAATTTTGTTTTATTTGAAGCGTGTGCTGCGGGAAGAAGAAAGTCATAAGTCATAAGTATTTAGTATGATACCTAGAATATAGATTCTAGGTTTTTTTATTAAATTTACCTTAAAACGCACTTTTTCACATGGGGATGGAAACCATTTTTTTAAAAGTGTGGTAGGATAAATATGCTTTATCTTTATATTGTCCGAAGGAGCTGTCGTCTTGAAGGGATCTAGGGTTGAGTTAATTGATAGTTTACGTGGTTTTAGTTTATTAGGTATTTTGATTGTGAATATGCTTAATTTCCAATATGATTATGATTTTGAGAAAATGTTTGATTCGAGTTTTTGGGGACAGGAATTCGGTGTATATGTGACGGAAATTTTGTTCCAAGGGTCTTTTTATCCGATTTTTTCTTTTTTGTTTGGGTATTCTTTTATCAAGCTGATTGAATCGACGAAGGCCAAGGGATTAAATACGAATGCCATTGTCGTTCGCCGTGGTTTTGGTTTGATTGTGCTTGGGATGCTGCATTACATCTTTATTTGGAACGGTGACATTCTTCTTTATTATGGAGCTTGTACGTTTTTCTTGATGATGTTTTTGAGCAGCCGGATTAAAACAATGCTTATTTGGTCGGGTGTGTTAGGTGCGTTGTCATTAGTCGTTTTGCCATACATGATGAAATTTGTTTATGGGACTGATGATTTATTAACCGATGTGTATGCAAAAGGTGATTATGGGGATATTTTGCTCAGCCGGATTACGGTTGAAGACGATATGATGATTGTGACCATGATCCTAGCGATCGTGACCATTGCGCTTATGCCGATATTAGGTTTTCTTTTTGGTACGATCATGGTTGGCCCGTTTGCACTGCTTGGCATGGCGATCGGGAAAAAGGGTCATTTGACAGAAGAAGATCGAGGAATGGCTTATCGTAAAGGCTGGGTTTGGATGATTATCATCGGGCTCGTTTTAAAATGTGCGACGTTCATTGATGCTCCTTGGAGTGAATTGGTGATTACGCTGGGTGCCTATGTGCTGACGATTGGGTATATTCAAGCCTTTATTGTTTTCTACTATTCGAAGGCAGCCCAAGGTTTCAAACGCCTGCTTGCAGGGCTTGGCCGTTTGTCTCTCTCAAACTATTTGGCGCAGTCGATTATTTGTACAACGATTTTCTATTCTTATGGACTTGGTCTATTTGGACAATTGGGGTCAATGTTTGGGCTGCTGCTTGCTGTCGGACTGTACACAGCACAGCTGTTCATCAGCTACCTCTATTTGAAAAAATGGAGAAGAGGTCCTGTGGAGTGGCTTATGGGAAAATGGGTATATTGGAAATAAAGCATTTTGTTAAAGAACCGCATGGCTTAAGGGCTGTGCGGTTTTTTATTTTAAAAAAATGAGGAGAACATTTTTAAAATGGTTGAATATTCTTTCAGTGTGTATATAATGTATATATAGTGTATATACAATATTTTGTTCCAACTATCTGAAAAAAGAGGTTTTTATATGCAAATTACGATTTCAAACCATTCTAAGGAGCCTATCTATGAGCAAATTACGAATCAAATCAAATCGATGATTTTAACGGGTGAGCTTGAAGAAGGTGCAGCGTTGCCGTCTATTCGAAAGCTGGCGAAGGATTTACAAATTAGCGTGATTACAACAAAGCGAGCGTATGAAGAGTTAGAGAAGGCGGGATTTATTTATTCGATTGTAGGCAAGGGATCATTTGTTGCGGAACAAAACCTAGAAGTGATGAGAGAGAAGAAATTGAAGGTGATCGAGGAACAGCTTGGAGCAGTAGTCACAAACGGGAAAGAATTAGGCTTATCTTTTGATGAATTGCAGCAGTTATTAAAGTTCTTATATGAGGAGTGAGATGAGTGGAGCATGTGATTGAATTTAAAGGAGTATCGAAACAATTCAAGGATTTTTCCGTTCAGGATCTTGATTTACGGGTTAAGAAAGGCTTTGTCACAGGGTTTATTGGAGAGAATGGAGCGGGTAAGTCGACCACCATTAAAATGATCATGAATTTGTTAAAACCCGATTCAGGTGACATAAAAGTTTTTGGATTGGATTATCATACTCATGAAAAAGAGATTAAGGAACGAATCGGATTTGTTTACGATGCCAATGTTTTTTTTCCAGGGTTGAATTTAAAGGACATCAAACGGATTGTGGCTCCTGCCTATAAACGCTGGGATGACCAGCTTTTTGATCAATATATTGAACAGTTTGGTCTGCCGCTGAATAAAGCGATCAAAACATTTTCAAAAGGCATGCAGATGAAGGCTTCACTAGCGATTGCGCTGTCACATCATGCAGAGCTGATTATCATGGATGAACCAACTGCTGGTTTAGATCCGGTTTTTAGAAGAGAGCTGCTCAGCACGTTACAAGAATTGATGATTGATGGAAATAAGACGATCTTTTTCTCGACGCATGTGACGACTGATTTAGACCGGATTGCGGATTATATTGCGTTTATACAAAATGGAAGGCTGGTTTTTCAACAGTCGATTCATGAAGTGGCAGAGGGTTATGCGCTTGTGAAAGGAAGCCTGGAGTTATTGGATCGAGATACAGAAAAGGCCTTTGTCCATATCCAGCGTACAGCAGCCGGATTTGAAGCATTAACCGATCGGGTTGATGAGGTGAAACTTATTTTTGGGGATGCTGTTGTGATTGAACCGGCGTCGCTTGAGGATATCATGTTTTATTTGAAAGGCGGGGTTGCGCATGTTTCATTTAATTAAGCGTGATGTGATTTTGCAAAAGAAGCAGTTACTTATTTTTATTCCGTTTATCTTATTTTTTATTTTCATGGATGTCCATCCAGTATTGACGTTTATAGTCGCTAGTGTCTTCATTCCATTTAACACATATGCGTATGATGAAAAGGCAGAAACGAATATTCTATTAAATTCTTTGCCTTATACCCGGAATGAAATTATTGCCTCCCGTTATCTTGGTGCCGTTTTTTATATGGTCATTGCGATCGGGCTGACAAGTGCTGCATTACTTGTGTTTGGGAAGCTGTTTTCGATGTCAGATATTGCGATTGGTAGCGGGTTGTTTTTATTGTTCGCGGCGTGTACGTTTCCATTGTTTTATATCTTAAAGCCTGGCTATATCACAACGGCAGTGATCATTGGCTTTATCGTATTATCTGCTATGGGACCGCCTGTTGTTCTCTATTTAGCAGAGCAATTTAGTGGGCTCACTGATTTTATCATGAATTTATCGATCCCTGTTCTATATACGGGGTCAGCTGTGCTGATTATACTCTTCTACTTGCTGTCTTGGGGACTTTCTACTGTGATTTACCAGAGGAAAGTGTTTTAGGAAAGCAATTGCCGAAGTTCCTATAAATTTACAGAGCTTAGAAGACCGTGTGAGCGGTCTTTTTTTGAAGATTTTTCTGGTTATTGATTATATTAATATAAAATAATTTGAACTTACTTTTATGTCAGAATATTTTGTTAATAGTGTTTTCCTCAAAAAAACAATTGTTTTTTAAGGGTAGATTTATTATGATAATATACATCGAAAGATTGATGTTTCTCAATCAGAATGAAAATTCTGATTTTTATTTTTTATGTTGTTTGTTGATGAGGGGGAAGAAAAGTGGCTCAAAAGGAATTAAAGAGAGGGTTAAGTGCCCGCCATATTCAAATGATCGCTCTTGGCGGCACAATCGGTGTTGGCTTATTTATGGGGTCAGCGAAGGCCATTCAGTGGACAGGTCCATCGGTTCTTCTAGCTTACGCAGTGTGTGGTATTTTTATCTTTTTTATTATGCGTGCGATGGGAGAAATGTTATATCTTGAGCCGAGTACAGGGTCGTTTGCTACATTCGGGCATCAATATATTCATCCGCTTGCAGGGTATATGACGGCTTGGAGTAACTGGTTCCAGTGGGTCATTGTCGGAATGTCTGAAATTATTGCGGTTGGGGCTTATATGAAATATTGGTTCCCAGAGCTGCCTGCGTGGATTCCAGGGTTAATTGCGATGATCATTTTAGGAGCGGCCAATTTGATTTCGGTTAAGTCGTTCGGTGAGTTTGAATTTTGGTTTGCGATGATCAAAATTGTGACGATTATCTTGATGATTGTTGCAGGTTTAGGCATTATTTTCTTCGGTTTTGGAAATGGCGGGACTCCTATTGGGCTGTCTAACCTTTGGGCGCATGGCGGGTTCTTTACAGGTGGATTTAGCGGATTCCTGTTTGCATTGTCTCTAGTTATTGCTGCTTATCAAGGTGTCGAGCTCATTGGGATTACAGCGGGTGAGGCGCAAAATCCGCAAAAGACGCTGACAAATGCCATCAAAAGTATCATCTGGCGTATTTTGATTTTCTATATCGGTGCGATCTTTGTCATTGTGACTGTGTATCCTTGGGATCAGCTGAATACCCTTGGCAGTCCATTTGTGGCGACGTTTGCGAAGATCGGGATTACAGCAGCGGCTGGTATTATTAACTTTGTTGTCATTACAGCAGCGATGTCCGGCTGTAATAGTGGTATTTTCAGTGCGGGCCGTATGCTTTATACATTAGGTGTGAATGGTCAGGCGCCTGCTTTCTTTACGAAAATTTCGAAGAACGGTGTACCGTATTTTGGGACATTCGCTGTGCTGATTGGTTTAGCGATAGGAGTGGTCCTGAATTATGTTTCTCCGCCAAACATTTTTGTCTATGTGTATAGTGCGAGTGTCCTTCCTGGGATGGTGCCTTGGTTTGTCATTTTGATTAGTCATATCGGCTTCAGAAAGGCAAAGGGGGCAGCACTTGATCAGCACCCGTTCAAGATGCCGCTGGCGCCGTTTTCTAACTATCTTACAATCGGATTTTTATTGATGGTTCTTGTGTTTATGCTCATTAATCAGGATACGCGTATTTCTCTTATTGTAGCAATTGGGTTCTTGATTTTAGTTGCACTTAGCTTTTTTGTATTTGGAATTGGAAAACGAAAGCCGATTGAAACAGCTTCATCTAATCAAACGGTGAAATAATCAAAAGCCTTGCGGAGCGGACCGCAAGGCTTTTGTTGTTACAACGAGGCTTTGACACGGTTAAAGACATCTGGATAGTTGGTGAAAAGGCCGGTGACGCCGTATTGCAGTAGACGGGTCATGTCTGCTTCGCTGTTTACCGTATATGGATGAAGGAGGAGTCCGTGGCTTCTGACCTGCTGGACGTTTTCAGGTGTTAATGCTCTGAAATTCGGTCCAACACCCACGGCGTACGTTTTGATAAAGTCGAGCTGATCGTCTGTGATGGATGTCATTTGGTTTCTGTCTAATAGCTGTACTTTTGGCAGGCGTGGGGCTAATTTCTGCAGCTTTAGCAGGCTGTCTTCACTAAATGATTGTATGATAACCTGCCCTTTTCTTGTGTGTTTCCCAAGAAGGTGATGTTTCTTTAAGGCGGCCAATAGTTTTTCTTCCATTTGCGGATAAAGGTCTGGTTTTTTTGTTTCAATATAATAATTCTCTCGTTTGCCGAAATAGCGCAGCACCTCATCTAATGTAAGGACTCTCTGTCCGATATAGTTGGCATTTTGTCTGTCGGGATTGGCTTCGTTAAACCATGTACCAGCATCAAGCTGTTTGATTTCAGCAAGTGTGAGGTCTTTGACCCAGCCTGTTCCGTTTGTGGTTCGGTCAACGGTTTCATCATGCATCACGATGAGATGTCCATCCTTTGTCATTTGAAGGTCGAGTTCGAGGTAATCTGCATTCATCTTTGTGGCGAGCTTGTAGGAAGCCAGGGTATGCTCTGGTGCATACCCTGATGCTCCGCGGTGTGCAACGGTTAAGATGCGATCTGGAGATAAAAGGTTTTCATGTGCCGATACGGTGGCCGGCACCCACGCAAAAGACAGTAAAGCAAAAGAGAGCAACACGAAAGCAAGTAATCTACTTTTCTTCATATTTTATCCTCCTTTTACGGTAACTGCCTCCATCATAAGAAATAGATGTAAAGAGCATGTTGGGCGGATATGAATCTTTTATGTGATTTTCATTAAGCTTGCTCTACGCGTTTTCCTGTATTCCATGTCATAGCGAGGAAAACAATCGCAAGCACACAAGAACCAACCAGTAAAATGAAGCCTCCTGTCCAGTCATAGTGATCGACGACGACGCCCATCATGGCATTGGCAAAGGCAGAGCCGCCTATGTAGCCGAAGAAGCCTGTCAGTCCGGCAGCAGTGCCAGCTGCTTTTTTTGGAGCGAGATCAATGGCTTGAAGTCCAATGAGCATGACCGGTCCGTAAATCAAAAAGCCGATGCTGATGAGGGCAATGTTATCGACCATTGGATTGCCTGCAGGGTTTAGCCAGTAAACAAGAACGGCAATTAACACCCCGGCCATAAAGATGACGCCAGCTGGTGCGCGGCGGCTTCTAAAGAAGCGGTCACTGATCCAGCCGCACAATAATGTACCGGGAATGCCTGCATATTCATAAAGAAAATAAGACCAGCGTGAATGCTCTGGTGAAAAGCCCTTTGCTTCTGTTAAGTAGGTCGGCGCCCAGTCAACGACACCGTAACGGACAAAGTACACAAACACGTTGGCAATGGCGATATACCATAGGAATTTATTGTTGAGTACATATTTAAATAAAATCTCTTTCACTGTTAATTCTTTTTCTTGATCCTCATAGTTTTGTGCCGGATAGTCATTTCGATATTCCTCGATTGGCGGAAGACCAGTGGATTGCGGGGTATCCCGTACGAGAAGAATGATCACGAAGGAGACGATAATGGCAATGATGGCAGGGAAGAAAAAGATACTTTTCCACGTTGCAAACAGTACAATTCCTAATGTGATAAGCGGTGCAAGAATTCCGCCGCCGATATTGTGAGCGACGTTCCAAATGGACATTTTCGTACCACGTTCACTAACCGAAAACCAGTGCGCCATCGTACGCCCGCATGGCGGCCACCCCATGCCTTGAAACCAGCCGTTTAAGAACATGAATAAAAACATGATCCATACACTGGATGTGACCCATGGAAATGAGACAAATAGGATATTGATAAGAGCTGATAAAAAGAGTCCGGCAGCTAAAAAGTATCTAGGGTTACAGCGGTCTGAGATCATCCCCATGATGAATTTACTAAAGCCATAAGCGATAGATACGGCTGCGAGTACAAAGCCTAATTCACTTTTCGTGAACCCCTCTTCCTGTAGATATGGAATGGCAAAAGCGAAATTTTTGCGCAGCAAATAGTAGCCCGCATACCCGATAAAGATGCCTAGAAAGACTTGCAGCCGCAGCCGCTTATACGTCTCATCTGTTTTGGCATCATCAAGCCTGTCGATATGTGGAGCAGGTTTAAACCATTTGAACATAAAGATCCTCCTTTTGTAGATGTCCGATTGACTGAAGCAAAAGTACGAGAATGGCTTTTGATCCTGTACCTTTTCAGAGACAAAAGAATTGTTAGCGCTTTCTTTTGTACTCCCATCATATCGGATGGAAGAGACGTTTATGATGAGGCTTTTGTCATAAATTTGGAAAAATGGTTCGTGAAGTAACAAAAAAATCCGCACAATGGCGGATTTTTTCTTAGCGGTTACAGAGTCACATTAATTTTCGCAGATTTCTTTAGTTTTTCAATTTCTTTTTGTACTTCTTTTTGCTTTTCTTGAGATTCTAGCTGTTTTTTTATTTGTGATTTAACCTCTTTGTATTCTGGTGCTTTTTGCTTTTGTTTTTTCATTTGATCTGCGTATTGATCATAGTACGCTTTGACGTCTTTCTCAGAGACGGAGGCTGATTTGATTTCTTTGTCGACATATTGGCTGTATTTGATGCTGTCGGCAATGTCGCTTTTCAGCTGATCCAATGTAAGTCCGCTCTTTTTCAGTGCTTCTTCGAATTGAGCGTTGTCTTTAAACTGTTTCTTTTCTTCCTTTAGCTGCTTATCTACCTCTTTGTCAGAGGCTTTGAAGCCCTTCTTCTCAGCATCTTGCAGGATGAGCTCTTGTCCTACGAGCGCATCAATGGTTTGTTTCTTGACTGCTTTCTCGCCTTCTTTAGAAGTTGGGTCTTGCCCGGACTGCTGAAGCTGGCCTTGAATGGTAGATAAGGCGCTATTGTATTCACTGCCTGTGATTTTGTCTTTGTTGACGGTCGCAACGACCTTTTGATCATCGATTTTTTGTGCGTCTAATTTCTTTTGCATTTCTTCCATTTGCTTTTGCTGCTCTTTTTGATCAGCCTGTGTTGTTTCCTTGTTTTTGGCTGAATCGTTTTGCTTATCTTGTTTGGCATCGTTTGACGAGCAGGCTGCAAGTCCAACAGATAACAAACAAGCGATGAGTGTGTATGAAACCTTTTTCATCATTTTCTCTCCCTTCGGTATGAGAACATCTAGTGCGCATTCTAACCGTTTTTTAGGAAAAATAAAACCGTACAGACAATTTGTTAGCGGATTGACATGTTTTTTATCTGTTTGTCCTCATTTTGTCTTCTCATAGTCATCTCATGACAAACTCAATTGTGGAATAATTGTTCCATCACTTCGTCGATATTGGTGATTGGCTGGCGGCAGCTGTAGTTTTCACAAATATACACGGTGGTTTTGCCATCGATTGTTTTGTAATCTTTTGTAAAGGGCGCGAGCTTCGCTAATTCTTTCCCTGTTTCGGCAGTCAATATGATATCAAATGGCACGAAGCGTTTTTGAAGCGCCTGTAAAAGCTGTTCTTTTTGAGGGTCGCCGTTTTTTCCGAGAATGATGATTTCTCTTTTCGTTGCATATTGACTTAGGAGCCCTTGCAGAAACGCTGTGTGTCCACTTGGGTAGGAAGAGACATCGACATAAAAGGCTTGGAACATCTGCTGTAATGTGTCTAGCCAATCCTGACGTCCGGTCAGTCTGCTTAGCATGAGAAGGTGCTTGAGTGCAGTGCTGTTGCCAGAAGGCATGGCACCGTCGTACACTTCTTTTTCTCGAACGATGAGCGCTTCCGCGTCTGATCCTGAGAAGAAAAAGCCCCCTTTTTCCTTGTCCCAAAACAGCTCAAACATGTTCTCGGCAATGGCTGTGGCTTTTTCCAGCCAATCTAATTCAAAGGTCGCTTCGTATAAAGACATATAGGCTTTTAACATATGCGCATAATCCTCGATAAAGCCGAGATGCTTCACGTCATCTTCTCTGTAGCGGACCATGAGCCGCTCATGTTGAACAAGATGTGTTTCTAGAAAAGACATCGCCTGCTTCGCCATATGGATCGCTTCCTCTTCATCAAAGACCCTTCCTGCTTTGGCGAGAGCTGCGATCATCAGCGCATTCCAAGATGTAAGCACCTTGTCATCGACAAGCGGCGCGGGTCGCTGCTGTCTGACTGATTGTAAAATATACCGGGCTTCTTGCAGCTTAGACTGAAGGGTTTTATCACCGATCGAAAAAGAGGCTTTGATGTCCTCAAAAGAGGTAGAAATGGTATGAGGGATGTTCTCCCCTTCAAAGTTCCCCTCTTCTGTGATGTGATAGACTTCGCAAAATAAATCGCCAAGCTCCTCCCCTAAATGGGTGATGATCTCATCTTTTGACCAGACGTAATATTGTCCTTCTTTCCCTTCAGAATCTGCATCTATCGCTGAATAAAATGAGCCGCCCGGATTCATCATATCTTGTTTAATAAATTGGATCAGGTGTTGGACAAGCTTTTTATACTCAGGTTTTGAGGTGAGCTGATACGCTTCTGTGTAAGCTTCCATCAGCAGCGCGTTATCATACAGCATTTTTTCAAAATGCGGCACAAGCCATTTTTCATCCGTCGAATAACGAGAAAAGCCGGAACCAATATGGTCATATATACCGCCATTTGCCATTCCATCTAACGTTTTCGTAACTGCATACAGCGCATTCTCCTGTTCAGTCCATTCGTAATAGCGCATCAGAAATGAGAGCATATGAGGTGCAGGAAATTTTGGTGCGGAGCCGAATCCGCCATACAGCGTATCAAAGCTGCTCATGAGCTGATAATAGGCTTTGTGAACTGCCTCTTGAGACAGTGTGTTTTCTGTCTGCCCAGCTGCTTTAATCCGCAAGTTATTTGTCGCTTTCTCAGCCAATGATTCAATATGATCTCGGTCGTTATGGTACGCATCCAGCAATTGTGTCAGTGCCTCGATGAAGCCAGGACGCCCGTATGCACTTCTTTTTGGGAAATATGTCCCCGCATAAAAAGGCTTTTGATCCGGCGTGACAAACACGTTGAGCGGCCAGCCGCCTTGACCCGTCATCATCTGACAAACAGACATATACATAGAGTCGATGTCTGGACGCTCCTCACGATCGACTTTAATCGAAATAAAATGCTCGTTTAAGATGTCAGCGACTTGTTGATCTTCAAAGCTTTCGTGTGCCATGACGTGGCACCAGTGACATGTTCCTTTGGTTATCCATACCCAATAGATACGAGAACAGGCTTGTTTTCGCGTTTCGCTTTTTGAAAAGCTTCTTCTCCCCAAGGGAACCAGTCCACAGGGTTATGAGCATGTTGAAGTAAATAAGGAGACTTCTCAGCGATTAATCTATTGGGTTTACTTTTGTTTGGCATGGGATCACCTGCTTTCTATTAATTTGTACGTTTAACATACCATAATTCCCTAAAAAAATTCATACACTCCATTTTGTGAATCAAACCCAAGTTATTAAAAAGGAGAACTGCTTATGACTCTATTTTCAGGGTTAACTTCATCACCTTATTGCTTTTTAGATAAGAAATAAGGAATTAAAATCTTTATCTTTTTATTTACTGTTAGATAGGAGAAACACACCCCGATGACTGTAACCATCCCGCCTGTCAGTGCAATAAACGTAGGTACTTCACCTAACCATACCCAAGAAATGGCCAAGGCTACGGCTGGTGTTAAATAAAGTGAAATTGTTGCTTCTGAAGCACCGACAAGTGAAGTTACATACGCAAGTGCAAAGTAAGGCACAACCGTTGGTAATAAACCTAAATAAACGATAGACAAAGTTGAGTTCATTGAAGCGTTCAAAAACTCTTCCACTAAGCCAGGCAGAAATACAAGCATAGGTATTGTCCCGCCCCAAATAGTGAATGTAACAAATGGAATAAATCCATATTTTTTTATATAGCGAGCTTGAAAAACGAAATAAATACTCTCCGAAAATGCTGCCAGCAGGATTAACAAAATGCCGTTCACTGAATTTGTATAGTTTCCCGCCCCAAATGAAATGATCAACACACCCAATAAACTTATAATAGAGCCGATCCATTTATAAGAACCAAAATGTTCACCAAAAAACAGACGAGATAACATTGCAGAAAAAATAGGTGTCATGGTCACGAGTAAGCTTGCTACCCCTGCGCTGACTGTTTTTTCTCCGATATTCAGCAAAATGTGATATAGTGTAAAACCTAAAAATCCTAAAGATAAAATAGCAGGGATATCCTTCATGTCGGGTAAATGCATATGAGTCAAAACAGCAAAAACCAACAATGCCATTGACCCAATCAACAAGCGAAACAAAGCGAGGTGTTCCGGCGTATAACTCTCCAAACCCGCGCGAATTCCCGGGAAAGCTGATGCCCACAACCCAATCATCAGACTGTAAGATATGCCGATTCGAATTGTTTTCTTTCGCATTTTTCTCACTCCTCTTTACAAAAACCAACCAGTTATTTAATGTGTTTCTATACTAATAAAGATTTGATGATATGACTTCAACCAGTTAAATAGATTTTGACCCAACCACTTTAGTTTTTAAGGAGGATACTTTTTATGAGCGCTTCAGAAGAAAGAAGGATGAGAAAGCTTCCTAAGTACATACAAATCATTCAATTTATAAAAGATAAAATAGGAAATGGAGAATGGCCGATTGGAAGTAAGATTCCAAGTCAGCGCACGCTTGCCAAACACTTTGAGGTGAATAGGAGCACAGTAATTACAGCTTTAGAGGAATTGATGGCGGACGGATTAATCGAAGGCAGAATGGGAAAAGGGACGGTTGTTACGAACAATACATGGACACTTTTGGCTAAGAATTCCGCCCCCGATTGGGATCAGTATGTAACCTCTGGAATCCAGCGGCCAAGCCAAAAAATCGTTCAAGAGATCAATAAATCAGAATCAAATTCTGATCTTATACAGCTCAGTAAAGGAGAACTTTCAAAGGAGATTTTTCCTTTAACTGCTATGAAAGAGATGATGGGAAAGGTATCTCAAAACATAGAGGCATTCGGATATGAGGAACCAAAAGGATATTTACCTTTGAGAGAGGCATTAAGTGGCTATTTAAGAACAATCGGAATTCAAGGCTCATCCTCTTCCATTCTTATTGTTTCGGGTGCGTTGCAAGCCTTACAGCTAATATCAATGGGGCTTTTACAAAGGGGATCGACCGTTTATCTTGACCAGCCGTCCTATCTTTATTCATTACACGTATTTCAATCAGCCGGTATGAAGCTGACTGGAGTTCCTATGGATAATGATGGACTTTTGCCGGAACATATCCACGTGGCAAGGGGGGAGCGGGGGAGGGCTATATTATATACAAATCCCTGTTTTCATAATCCAACCGGTATCTCAATGTCAGAACGGCGACGGGAAGAAATACTTGCGGCAAGTGAGAATGCACAGCTTCCCATTATTGAAGATGACATATATCGTGAGTTATGGATCGATGAGATTCCTCCAAATCCTATTAAAACAATAGATAAAAATGGGCATGTGCTTTACATAGGAAGTTTATCTAAGACATTAAGCCCCGGCTTAAGAATTGGATGGATCGTCGGTCCAGAATCAGTGATTGAACGTTTATCCGACATAAAAATGCAAACAGATTACGGCTCCAGTTCGTTATCCCAAAGAGTAGCGGCAGAGTGGTTTACATCCGGTGAATACCAACAACATCTAGAACAGGTGAGAAGTCAATTAAAGGTGAGAAGGCAATTGGTCATGAGTCTTTTAGAAACCAATTTGAAGAATGTTGCTACATGGAATATTCCGAAGGGAGGATTCTTTGTCTGGGTAAAAATATTGCCTTCACTATCTATGAAATCACTTTATACAAAAGCTTTGACAAAAGGGATACTTCTCAATCTCGGCAGTATCTATGCTCAAGAAAAGGGGAACTATATTCGCTTATCATATGCTTATGCATCTCTTGAAGACCTACAAAAGGGAATTTATGAATTGGGTTTAATGATTAAGGAATTGGCAAGCAGATAAATATATAATGAATACTAAAAGACAGTGACAAGTGGCGTAACCGATGCTGACAAGCACTGGTTTATTTTCACGTTTGGCTTTATCGAAGGCTTCTTGCCCCCACGGGTACCAGTGAACTGGGTTGTGGGCATGCTGAAGGAGATATGGTGATCTTTCATTGATGAGTGGGTTGGATGTTTCGTTGTTTGACATGGGTCACCTGCTTTCTAAATGTTTTTTAGTATTCTCTTTTCTCCATTTAATATATCAGATTGCTGAGGCTCGTCATCATTTGTCTGTGAGTGTTCCCAAAATGAAAAAATCAAGGGCTATAAACCCTTGATAGCTACATCAATCGTAATGCTTTAACAAGATGGCTGAATTATGTCCTCCAAAACCAAAAGAATTGGATAGCCCATATTTCAATGGAAGCTGTCTCGCTTCTAATACAACATCTAAGTTGCAGTCTGGATCTTGATTCTCTACATTAATAGTTGGCGGAATCATTCCTCGTCTCAAACTTTCCACTAAAGCAATGGCTTCTACTCCGCCAGCAGCACCAAACATATGCCCTGTCATTGATTTGTTTGCCGTTGTTGGAATTTCACCTGAACGATCACCAAATAATTTCTTAATAGCTAGAACTTCTGAACGATCACCTACTTGTGTACTTGTTGCATGAGCACTAATAACATCGATGTCATCTGTTGATATATTTGCACTTCTCAATGCTTTTTTCATGGCTAAGTAGGCACCTTTACCTTCTGGGTGGGATGCTACCATATGATGAGCGACTGAACTAGCTCCGTACCCAACTACTTCACATAGTATCGGCGCATCTCTAAGAATCGCGTTTTCTAATGATTCTAATACTAAGATACCTGCGCCTTCACTCATCACAAAGCCATCTCTATCTGTATCGAAGGGACGGCTTGCCCGGCTTGGGTCTTGGTTTCTAGTAGATAGTGCGTGTGCGTTTCCAAAACTGGCCAAAGATATCTGTGAAACAGCAGCTTCTGCTCCACCGGCAAATATAATATCTGCATCATCATTTCGGATCGCATTGAAAGCTTCACCAATAGCGGTGTTCCCAATAGAACAAGCTGTGACTGGTGACAATGATGGCCCTTGTGCCCCTAATCTAATGCTGATTTGGGCCGCAGCTGCATTTGAAATCATCATGGGGACAAGGCTGGGGCTTACTCTTGAGGGACCTCGTTTATCTAATACATTGACATGATCAACAAGCGATTGGATTCCCCCGATTCCTGAACCAACATATACGCCTAAACGTTCAAGATCAACTTGATCTAACTGTAATTGCGAATTTTCTAATGCTTGTTCGGCTGCTGCTAAGGCAAACTGACTAAAACGGTCTAATCGTTTTGCTTCTTTTCTTCCCAATATTTCATCTGCATCGAAATCACGAACGATTCCAGCTATTTTTGTTTTATAATCAGTTGTATCAAAAGAATCAATGAGAGATATTCCCGATTGTCCTTTGATTAGTTGATTCCAAAAGCTATTTACATCATTTCCAAGTGGAGAAATAATTCCCATTCCAGTAATGACAACTCTTTTCATGATCATTCCCTCCTTGTTTTTATTAACTTTAGCCATTGTGTTATCCTATTACAAGTTGTTGTTTATCCTAGTATAATTAATAATATTTTAAAGGGAGATCTTCATGAAACCTGAAACAAGACTTCAAGCATTATCAGAATTTCTAAAAAACCAACGTTCGAAAATTACGCCCCAAATGGTTGGTCTACCTGTAGGCACCCGCAGAAGAACACCAGGACTAAGAAGAGAAGAAGTGGCTCAACTAGCCGGTGTGAGTCTTACTTGGTATACATGGTTAGAGCAAGGAAGAGATATAAAGGTATCGACTTCGGTATTAGATGCGATTTCTCGTGCATTACAATTAAATAACGATGAAAGGAGATATTTGTACGCTTTAGCGTTAGAGGAAGGAGTGAAACAATCCTTTATCATTGAGAATGAGAAGGAAATCAGTCCGGCTTTAGTGAAAATTTTGCAGGAACTTCGTTATTGCCCGACGATTGTATCGGATAGAAGAAGTCAGATTGTTGGCTGGAATCAAGCAGCTGCGAATGTATTTTTGGACTTTGAACAAATCAATCCGGCAGAAAGGAATATCATACGCTTACTATTCGCAAGAAAGGAATTTAAAAGTTTAGCGGTGAATTGGGAGCATTTTGTTAGAGGATATATCGCCATATTTAGAACGTATTATGGACAGTATGTGGCAGATGACTGGTATGAGCAATTTATAGAAGAAATGGAGCAGGCATATCCTGAGTTTCGTAAAATCTGGAATGAAAATGAGATCAGCTATGCACCTGAAGTATTAATTGAATTTCGTCATGCTAAGGCAGGTAAAATGTTGTTTAATCTCACTTCATTACAAGTGTATGGAGATACTGATCTAAGATGCAGCGTCTATACTCCAGTTGAGGATACTGATACGGAGCTTAAGTTAAAACGTTTGATTGAAGGCTAGGTTTCGTTAATATAAAATAGATCCCAAGCCGTCAGTGACAAGGGACATAACCGATGCTAACAAGCACCGGTTTATTTTCACGTTTGGCTTTGTCGAAGGTTCTTGGCCCCAAGCCTATATCTTTTCTGGTAAATGGTGTTGATACATCTCAATAGCGTCTGTATGTTCTTTTAAAATACTCATTGTTTTTGGATGGGGTCTTACATATATCAAAGGATAGTCGACTTCATCTAATTCTTGTTGGGTATGAAAAGCTAATCTTTCATGATCCAGTGAGAATTGAGCATCAATTCCTGTTTTGTTGCCACGAGAGTCTAATCGAATCCATTTATTAAGTGATTGCAGAAATACTGCATTTAATGCGTGAATACAATATCCTTTATCTGGCGTATCGAACAACATTAATCGCTGGTAACAGAAACCTGTGGGTATTCCTTGTGAGCGCAATAGAGCAGCCAATAGGTTCGATTTTGCGTAGCAAATTCCCTCTTTATAAGTTAATACCTCTGATGCATGACAAGTCACTCGTTTGGATTGGATATCCCATGTATGGGGAATTTCATCTCGAACAAACTCATAGGCTGCTTTTGCTTTTTCTATTTCTGTCTGCAATGGATTGAAAAGTTCATTTGATTTTGCTCGAATAAGAGGATGAGAATAATCAACTTCAGCTAGTTCACATAAATAATCATCAAAATTTTTAGATTCACATGTCAAGTTCATGATAATGTCCCCTTTTCTCTATACTTTTACCGCAGGAGGTCTATTTCTTCACCAACACATATTGTAAGTTTTCTAATTCAAACATATCAATCAGTTCATCGATCTCTTTAAAATCGATATGTTTTCCAAATCGTTTTTTGCTTAGGTCAATTTCTACATCCAATTGATCATCCTTTTCTTTCGTTTCGAGTCCATCTACACAAGAATAGATTTCGATGGTTTCTCCTTTTGACAGCTCTTTTTTCAATGAATTTAAAAAGTGCACGAAGAGAATGAATGATGTCTAATTCATAAACAAAAGGATGCGTGAATTTGTTTCTTACCGCTTCATAGACGGGATCTAGATAATCAATGTGAATACCTTCGAAATCCTCTTCTGTTTCAAATACTTCTATCAAAAGTTCTTCTTTTTGATAGGTTTTTGGCTTTTTTTGTTTTTTATCAAACATGTTGATATTGAGTTCAGAGAATGGTTTATAGGTAGGATTTTGACCAATGGTACCAAGCGGCAGTTCTTTGTTTGAACCAATATAATGATGTAAAGTCATGGGCTGTCCTCTTTTCTTCAATGATTTCTCGTTCGTTGATTATTTTCTTTTTATCAATAAATGGTGGAATGTGCAATTCTTTTCACATACGTTCTCTACAAAAGAGAAAGGCAAGTCGTTTGACTAAATACCTCTTAGGGTATACTATCTGTTCATAGAAAAAATAGAAAGGGGTATTTGTGAATGGAATATAATCAACAGATGAAGAACCGTCTTCGCCGGATTGAGGGGCAGATTAAAGGGGTTCTTGCGATGATGGAGCAGGGAAAGGATTGTCGCGAGGTGGTGACGCAGCTGTCTGCATCACGCAATGCCATTGATCGTGCAATGGGTGTGATTGTGAGTACAAATCTTGAACAATGTGTCCGTGAAAGCCTTGAACAAGGCAAGGATACGGAGGGGCTTGTGAAAGAAGCGGTTGAGCTATTGGTGAAAAGCCGGTAAAAAATTCTTCAGCCTTTGAAGGTTGACGGATTTTTTTACTTGTTATAATATACCCTTACCGGTATGTGTATATATTTTTTGGTTTTTATATACCCCCATGGGTAATGATGAAGGAGGAGCAGAATGGAAGGACAGAAGAAACGCACGACGATTGTGCTATTTAGTGGAGATTATGATAAAGCGATGGCGGCATACATTATTGCCAATGGTGCAGCAGCCTATGATCATGAGGTGACGATTTTTCATACCTTTTGGGGGCTGAATGCCTTGCGCAAGGATGAAATGGTGCCAATGAAAAAAGGTTTTTTAGAAAAAATGTTTGGCAAGATGATGCCGCGCGGGGCTGATCGAATGGGCATTTCAAAGATGAATTTTGCTGGAATGGGTCCAAAAATGATTAAGCACGTGATCAAAAAGCACAATGCCATGACCTTGCCGCAGCTCATTGATATGGCGAAGGAACAGGAGATTAATCTCGTAGCATGTACAATGACGATGGACCTTTTAGGGCTGCAGGAGAAAGAATTATTAGATGACATTCAATATGCTGGTGTGGCCGCTTATTTAGCAGAGGCTGAAATCGGAAGTGTGAATTTATTTATTTAGTGAGGTGATGAAATGATTCAAACGATTTTGTTCATCCTGGTGATTGGCTTACTCGTGAGCCGGTTCCTGCCGGTACGAGGTGTGAACCAAATGGATGCAGCTGATATGAAGAAAAAACTGAAAAACCAAGGTCAACAGCTCATTGACGTACGATCACCAGTAGAATTTCAAACAAACCATATTAAAGGGTTTCGAAACATTCCTTTACCTCAGCTAAAAGAACAAGCAAATCAGCTTGCGAAAGACAAAGAGGTCTATGTGATATGCCAAAGCGGAATGAGAAGTATGCAGGCAGCGAAAATATTGAAGAAGCAAGGATTTACTCATATTACAAACATCAAGGGTGGTATGAATGCTTGGCATTAAGCACGCATGAAAATATACCACCACCCCTATATAAAGGAGGACATCACATGCAGCAACCAACAGTCATTTTAGATGCAAAAGGATTGGCATGCCCGATGCCGATTGTGAAAACAAAAAAACAAATGAATGAGCTTTTGCCAGGAGATGTACTTGAAGTGCAAGCTACCGATAAAGGATCAGCAGCGGATTTAGCGGCTTGGTCAAAAAGTGCCGGCCATGAGTTTTTAGGAACAAAAGTAGAAGGACAGGTGCTTCATCATTTGATTCGTAAGGGCGGAGCGCAAGAGGAAGAGTCCATGATTTCGGAAATATCTTTGAATGCCTTTCAACAGAAGGTAAAAGAAGATCAATCTCTGTTTATTTTGGATGTACGAGAGCTGGATGAATACGAAACGGGGCATATCCCAGGAGCTGTTCATATCCCGCTTGGTGAGGTGGAACATCGTGCTGAGGAGTTAACAAGAGAATCGGACATTTATCTCATCTGTCATTCAGGCAGAAGAAGTGAATTAGCTGCGCAAAAGCTAAAAGAGAAAGGATTTCAACAATTAATCAATGTGGTGCCAGGCATGAATAGCTGGACAGGAGCCATTGAAAAATAGGAGCTGAATAAAACATGACGGTAAAAGCCATGACTGCAGAGCAGTTAACAAAAAAGATCGTGGGCAAAGAGCCGCTCTTTTTGCTAGATGTGCGAAATCAAGCAGATGTGCAGGACTGGAAGATTGAAGGGGAAGCAATCGTTGATATGAATGTGCCTTATTTTGATCTGCTTGACGGAGTAGAGGGTCTTTTACAGCACATTCCTAGTGACCATGAAGTATTGGTGGTTTGTGCTAAGGAAGGTTCCTCTATCCTGGTGGCGGAGATGCTGTCAGAGGCTGGCGTGCCTGTTCATTATTTGCAGGGCGGCATGAAGGCATGGAGTGAGCATCTAGAGCCAGTGAAAATAGGTGATTTAAGTGGCGGTGGAGAGCTGTATCAATTTGTACGGATGGGCAAAGGGTGTCTGTCCTATATGATCGTGTCCAATGGAGAAGCCGCGGTTGTAGATGCAGCTCGAATGACGGAGATCTATATCGATTTTGCGAAAAAGCATGATGTCTCTGTGACGCATGTGTTGGATACTCACCTTCATGCGGATCATATTTCTGGTGGGAAAAAGCTGGCTGAACTAACGGGTGCTACCTACTGGCTGCCGCCAAAAGATGCAGAAGAGGTAACCTTTGAATATGAACGTCTTGAAGAAGGACAGCAGATAACGATTGGAACAGCTTCTATTGATATTCAACCCATTTATTCCCCGGGACATACAATCGGCTCAACATCTTTTATCGTAGACAATCAATATCTTCTTTCAGGTGATATTTTGTTTATTGATTCAATTGGAAGACCTGATCTTGCTGGAATGGCGGAGGACTGGGTAGATAATTTGAGAGAGACGCTTTATGAACGGTATATGGCGTTTTCAAAGGAATACATCGTTCTGCCTGCGCACTTCATGACCATCGAAGAAATGAATGAAGACGGCAGTGTTTGTAAGGAGCTCGGCTCACTTTTAAAAGAAAATCATGGGCTCCATATTGAAGATCAACATGTGTTTAGAAAGATGGTGACGGAAGGTCTGCCTGCACAGCCGCATGCCTTCCAAGAGATTCGTCAAGCCAATATGGGGAAGCTGAACCCAGATGTGGAAGAGCAACGTGAAATGGAAATGGGTCCAAACCGTTGTGCGATTCGATAATGTCCAATAAAATAAGAGAAGAGGAACGATTAAATGACATCTGATCAACTATTAGACGTAACAGGGCTCGCATGCCCAATGCCGATTATTCGAACGAAGAAAAAAATGAACGACTTGGCGGAAGGTCAAGTTTTAGAAATACATGCAACAGATAAAGGGGCTAAAGCTGACTTAGCCGCATGGGCGAAGTCAAGCGGACATGAATTGATCACGCAGACAGAAGAAGGTCACGTGTTGAAGTTCTGGATGAGAAAAGGGTCCTAAAGGATGTAGGGGTATCTGCTGAAGATCCCCTTTTCCTTTTGCAAAGGAGGAGACCAGCGTGGATTTTGCATTTTTGATTACACTTTTTATCATCGGATGTATTGGTTCCTTCTTATCAGGGATGGTGGGGATCGGCGGATCTGTGATCAACTATCCCATGCTGCTTTATATCCCGCCTCTTCTCGGTGTGATGGCACTATCAGCACACGAGGTATCAGGGATTGGCGCCATTCAAGTGCTTTTTTCGACACTGGGTGGTGTACTTGCTTATCGGAAAAGCGGATTTTTACATCGCTCGCTGATTTTATATATGGGAAGCAGTATATTGGCGGGCAGCTTATTAGGCAGTTATGTATCACATTTTATGCCGGAGAAAGGGATGAACCTCGTCTATGGATTACTCGCCATTGTAGCGGTTATTCTCATGCTGATTCCGAAAAAAGGGCAGCGTGCAGACGCAGAGGGAGAAGTCACTTTTCATAAAGGGCTGGCATCAGCTATTGCCTTTGTGATTGGGAGTGTTTCAGGGGTATTAGGTGCAGGCGGCGCATTTATTTTAGTGCCTGTGATGCTGTCTATTTTAAAAATACCTGTCCGGATGACGATTGCGTCGTCACTTGCGATTACGTTTCTTTCTGCGATAGGCGCATCGACTGGAAAGGTATTGACGGGTCAGGTCATGCTTCTTCCTGCTGTTGTGCTGATGGCGGCAAGTTTGGTGGCAGCTCCGATTGGTGCGAAGGTCGGTCAGAAAATCAATGCCGTCTACTTGCAATGGGCACTTGCTGTGATGATTACGGCGACAGCGGTCAAAATTTGGCTGGATATTTTATAAAGAAAAGACCAACAAAGCAAACATGTTGGTCTTTTTTATTGGACGTCATCGTGCTCGATATACGTTTCTAGTGCGGGGTGGTACTCTTTTTGATAATGAAGGTTGGGACATGTTTTCACGACTTTGCCTTGCAGGGCATTGGACTTTGAGACTTCTAATGCGGATTTACATTTAGGACAGCGTTCGGCAAAGAATGAGGGCCAGCGTTTCATGTATCACCACTCCAGTTAATGTCTTAAAAACCGATTATATTAATATGAATTATAGGGGATCATGCAGGTGAGGTCAATGGGTGTTTGGGTCTTTTTAACAAAAAAGAAGCATCATGAGAGATGCTCCTTTATCGTTCATATTCTTAATAGGCTTTCGCCCAGAACACCATATCAGATGCAGGCTTGCCGCAGCAGACACATGTGTCAGAAATGGTTTCCTGTTCGAATGGGATACAGCGTGAGGTCGCGCCTGTTCTTTCTTTAATGTCGTTTTCACAGGCTTCATCACCGCACCACATGGCTTTAATCAATCGGTTTTCTTCCGCAAGAAGTTGCTCAATGTCTTCGATTGTGTGGGCGTGTGATGTCTTTTCGTGTAATCGTTCTTTCGCTTTTTCGTACATCGTCCGCTGGATGTCTTCAAGTGTTGCTGTGATGGTTTGTTCAAGTGCATCTAACGTGACAGCTTGCTTTTCACCAGTGTCTCGTCTTGCGAGCATCACTTGTCCTTTTTCGATGTCCTTTGGTCCTACTTCTACACGTAGCGGAATACCCTGCATTTCACACTCGTTGAATTTCCAGCCTGGCTGTTTATCGGTTGCGTCGATGTCAGCACGTGCGATGCGGGCGAGGCGATTCTTCAATTCGTAGGCATGATCCAGTACCCCTTCTTTATGAGAAGCGATTGGCACGATACGCACTTGGGTTGGCGCAATATTTGGCGGGAGGACGAGCCCTCTGTCATCGCCATGCACCATGATCATAGCGCCGATAATTCTTGTTGTGAAACCCCAAGAGGTTTGCTGGACATGCTCTAGTTTTCCTTCACGGTTTAAGAATTCGATGCCAAATGCTTTGGCAAATCCGTTCCCGAAGAAATGAGAAGTGGCAGTTTGCAGCGCTTTTCCGTCATGCATCAAGCTTTCAACCGTATAGGTGAAGCGAGCGCCGGCGAATTTTTCCTTCTCTGTTTTTCTCCCTTTAATGACAGGAATGGCAAGGAGATCTTCGCAAAGAGAAGCGTAAGTGTGAAGCATTCTTTCTGTTTCTTCAATCGCTTCTTGCTCAGTCTCATGGCACGTGTGCCCTTCCTGCCATAGGAATTCAAGGGTTCTGAGGAAGGGACGTGTTGTCTTTTCCCAGCGGACAACATTGGCCCATTGGTTATATAGCTTCGGTAAATCACGGTAGGAATGAATAATGTTTTTGTAATGCTCAGCGAACAGCACTTCAGAGGTTGGTCTGACGCAGAGCCTTTCTTGTAATTCGGATTCACCGCCGTGTGTCACCCACGCCACTTCAGGAGCAAAGCCTTCGATATGATCTTTTTCCTGCTGAAGCAGGCTCTCTGGGATAAAAAGCGGCATATAGACATTCTCATGACCCGTTTCTTTAATTTGGCGGTCAAGTTCGTCGCGAATATTCTCCCAGATTTTAAAGCCGTACGGCTGAATGATCATACTGCCTCTCACGCTTGAATAATCGACGAGCCTTGCCTTTGTGACAACATCTGTATACCACTGGGCAAAGTCGTCTTCCATGCTTGTAATTTTCTCAACAAATTGTTTTTTTGACATTGCAGGTTCCTCCTTTTTAAAAACAAAAAAGCTGTACTTTAAGTTAGGGACCATTCCTGGTGGTACCACCCTAATTTAAAGCACAGCTTTACACTTAATCATGATAACGGTATGAACCGCTGTATGAAACAGAACTAAATCGGCAGGTTCACTTGAAGATGTCAGTAGGAACTTCTCAGCACCGTTCCCTCTCTGTTAAAGATCGATTCAAGCTACTATTCCAGATCTACGTTGATCCTTGTTCGTTGATTTTTCATCAGTTTACCTGTAAATGGGGGAGAAAGCAAGTTGTTCTGATTCCTTTTACAGCGCCTTTTGTTTAGGTAACGGAATGGTAGTATTTTTCTATTTTTACAGCTTGCGAGTTATGTAAGGCTATGCTAATATATGTGAAGAAAAAAATAGACTTGTATAACCTCAATAATATGGTTTGAGGGTTTCTACCAGGATCCGATAAATCCTGATTACAAAAGCGCGCTTTCCTTTTTTGTAATCAGGGTTTTTTTGTTTGTCTGCACCCTGTATCAAAAGTGAAAGCGATGATATACAGAAGGGATGTTAGACATGAACTGGAGAGTATATTTATTAGCCGTTTCTACTTTTGCGGTTGGATTAGTTGAGCTTGTGGTCGGAGGCATTCTGCCAAGTCTTGCAGAGGATTTGAATGTGTCTCTTGCAACAGCCGGACAGCTTATTACGGTATTTGCAATTGTGTATGCCATTTCAGCACCCGTGCTGCTGACCGCTACAGCCAAAATCGAACGAAAGCGCCTTTATTTAATCGCGTTATTGGTGTTTACATTAGGGAATGTGTTCACTTATTTTAGTTCGACCTTTGCCCTTGTCATGATATCAAGGGTGTTGATCGCGATGAGCACAGCGCTAGTGGTGGTGTTGTCACTGACGATCACTGCTAAATTGGTGGAACCAGCGCATCGTGCGAAGGCATTAGGGCTGATTTTTATTGGTATTAGCTCCTCACTTGTTCTCGGTGTACCGATCGGTATTTTTATTACAGAGAGCTTTGGCTGGAGAGTGATGTTTTTAGGAATCAGTATTCTTTCTGCCATATCGATGGTGCTGATCTATTTTCTATTGGAAAAAATGCCTGTTGAAAAAGTGACGCCTCTTAGAGAGCAGATTCGTTCTTTAGGGCATCCGAAGATTTTTAGTGCACACTTGATCAGTTTGTTTATGCTTGCAGGCCATTATATGCTTTATTCTTATTTCACTCCATTTCTGATGGAAGTTCTGCATATGACCCCGTTTTGGATTAGTATTTGTTATTTGATCTTCGGGCTTGCGTCTATAGGCGGGAATGGATTTGGCGGCTGGCTGAGTGACAAACTGGGTTCAGGAAAAGCGATTTTGCTTGTGACAATCGCGTTTGCGGTTGTCATGTTTACCATTCCTTATACAGCGGGGGTGTTCGCGCTCTTTATGGTCATGGTTGTCCTTTGGGGTGCGCTCAGCTGGGCACTGACGCCTGCTTTGCAGAGTTATTTGATTCAAACAGATCCTGTGACGTCTGATATTCAGCAGAGCTTAAATACATCGGCTTTGCAAATCGGCATTTCGATTGGATCTGCGGTTGGCGGAGTCATGTTTACGATGACCGGTTCATCTGTTGATCTGGCTAAATTCGGTGCTGTGTTTGTACTGATTGCCTTTAGCTGTGCGGTGATTTCGCTGAAGAGACCGCCGCTTTATATGGATCGTCAGCATCATGCTGAATAGCTGCCTAAAGATAGGCAGCTTTTTTATGTTCATTTCAAAGGGAAAGTACCTTTCTATTCAAAGACGGCCATTTCGCCGATTGGTTGGAAGCCGGCACGCTGGTAAATATTTTTGCCGTCTGCTGATGCTTGTAAGATGACACATTTTTGTTTATTCTCTGTCTGGGTTAGAAGGTAATGAAACATGTCACTGCCAAGTCCTTTTCCGCGGTGTTCGGCCCTTGTCATGACATCATAAATACCGTAGCTGTCGTTTGCCTCGAATAATAAGCCTGTTGTGACCGGCTTTTGGTGTTCATACCCCACGAACATGCGAGCTTTTGAGTGTAATGCTTCAATCGAAAAACGCTGGAAATAGTCTTCTAAGGCGGCGGCCTCTTTCGACCCTTTGAATAGTTCAATAAAGATATGTTTGTAATCAAAGAGTGTCTGCTCATCAAGAACTTCCTTGATTGTAAGTGCTGGGGATGTGACTGGATCAATGTCACCTGTATGCTCTAGCATCATGATGGTATTGCGTTCGACCTCTTGAAGCTGATATTCCTTTAATAAATCAGCCCAATCAGGATGGAGTAAACGGTGATCAACCCATGTGCTGAAGATGAGTTTCTGTGACCGCATGTGTTCAATGGCTGCTTTCACTTTTTTTGGATCTTGGATTTGAGCTGATGTCGGTAAGAGCAAATTGAACGTGTCAGTCGATATATGAGTATTTGATAGAACGAAATCGTCCGATGCAAGGAAGGTTCCGTTTACAGCAGAGGAAAACAGGTGTATCTTTTCTTCTAACTGGCGAATGGCCATTTGTTGTTCAGGTTTCATTTAGCTCACCTTTTCATTTTGATAAATTGGATGACATCCCCATGATTATAGCATGTGACTGGTTGAGGGGAATCTAGTATAAAAGTACATATGCAATTTTCAGGTCCGATGTCCTATTATTTTACTCACATCGACATTTCTTTTGACTCCTTTCTTCATTATTAGTACCATTTTATTAACCAGTTAAGAGTGGAGGTTCAGATGGAAACAAAAGAGCAGATTGTATTAAAAGCGATTCAAGATCTGATTATGCATAGGGAAAAGAGACGGAATGATCCAACAGATCCACTGATTACCACGACTGATACACTCAAACAAGAATGGACACTCACACAGCTTCACATTTTATCGATGATTCAAGCCAATCCAAACGAATCAAACAATACATTTCTATCTCAACAACTAAAACTATCAAAGCCAGCTATTACAAAGGCTGTGAAAAAACTAATTGAAAAAGGCATGGTGGACTATTGCCACCGGCAGGGTGATAAGAAATCTGTCTATTATTCTTTGACAGAGGAAGGAAAGCAATTGGCAGCGCTTCATGATGAACTACATGAAAATGCAGTCACGTCCTATTTAGAATTTCTACAGCAGTTTCATGAAGATGAATTACAAGTGATTGAGCGTTTCTTAAAGGCTTGGAAAGAAAAGATATAGATAAAAAACCGAAACCATCGTAAAGAGGAGATGATTTCGGTTTTTTATGGTAAAATTAACATATATTGATGTTATTCGAGGCCATGAAGAAAGGGAGGGAGCTCATTGGAGAAAGAAATGATAGAAAATTATAAAAAATACGTATTCATCATGCCATTCGTGGGATTGTTTGTCAGCGTGCTATTATTTGTTTATTTTTTTGGTATTGCAGGACCTGGAGAACCAATTTGGGGTGCTGCTTTGTATTGTGCTCTGCCCTTTTTGGTGAATACGATATGTTTCTTGCCTTTATGTATTTATTTTAAAGTCAGCAAAAAAAGTGAGGAACATACATGATTGTCGTCAGTGCTTGTCTTGCTGGGTTGAAGGTTCGGTATAATGGCAGCCATCGATTAGATCAGCGAATTGAGGAGCTTGTTCAGGAAGAAAAGGCTGTGACAGTTTGTCCTGAACTGCTTGGCGGCCTTTCCACGCCAAGGCCTCCCGCAGAAATCATTGGCGGAGACGGACATGATGTATTACAGGGCCTCGCCTCCGTGATTGATGTACATGGAAATGATGTCACGGAGATGTATGTAAAAGGCGCGAAGGCCGCGCTGGAACAGGTTCAGTCTCTAAAAGCGACGGCAGTTGTGTTAAAAGAGTACAGCCCCTCCTGCGGCAGCCGGATGATTTATCGTGGAGATTTTAACGGGGGGACAAAAGCTGGAGATGGAGTGACATCCGCCTTGCTTAAACAGCACGGAATTCAGGTATTTTCTGAGGAGGATGATTGGACTTCACTGTTTTTATAGGTGTGGTGTGAATAGAAGGAGGAGTTAGGTTGAAAAAGTGGATGATTGGTTTAGTCGTCATTATTTTATTAGGAATTGGTATTTATTTTCTAATCAATGCAAAAACATACTCTTTTGATGATGTGGCCTCAATTGATCAAAACAAGGTGACTTCGATTCAAATTGAGCATGATAATGAGCGTGTTATGGTTGAAAAGAAAGAGGATATTCAAAAGCTGCTGAAGGAATTTTCGGGTATGAAATTAAAGAAGGTGAATGACTCTAAAAAAGACACAAAAGAGTCTTATTGGATCAGGGTGTTAGAGGATGGCAAAGCGACATACGGATTCATCTTTTATGATCAAGCTTATTTAGAAACATATGATGGTTCTAAAACAAAAAATCGGATCAGCGAATATCAAATCGTTGACACCAATCAAGTTGATATAGGAAAATATATCAAATAGATCAGCCAGAATTTCATGCATGATCAATCGAAAATTAGGGTATAGTGCTTGGTAGTTAAAAATGAAGCGGAGGTTTGTTTGATGAGTGGATTAACAGATACAGTCACATTAGCAAACGGAGTAAAAATGCCGAAGCTAGGCTTTGGTGTATGGCAGGTAAAAGATGGAGATGAGGCTGTAAATGCCGTCAAAGAAGCTCTTGAAGCGGGCTACCGCAGCATTGATACAGCAGCAGCCTATCAAAATGAAGAAGGAGTAGGCAAAGCCATTCAGCAATCAGGCATTTCGCGCGATGATCTATTCATTACGACAAAGGTCTGGAATAATGATCAAGGCTATGAATCAACACTCGAAGCCTTTGAAACAAGTATGGACAAGCTGGGGCTAGATGTATTAGACCTTTATTTAATTCATTGGCCAGTTGAAGGCAAATATAAAGAAACATGGAAAGCGCTAGAGAAACTATATAAGGATGGACGCGTTCGAGCGATCGGAGTGTGTAATTTCCATCAGCATCATTTAGAGGATTTATTGGAAGAGGCAGAAGTTGTGCCAATGGTGAATCAAATCGAGCTGCATCCGAAGCTGACGCAGGAGCCTTTACGAGACTACTGCAAATCGAAAGGAATTCATGTTGAGGCGTGGTCGCCATTAGGAAGCGGGAAGCTTCTAAACCATCCTGTTCTTCAGGATATCGCGAAAAAACATGACAAGTCAGTAGCGCAAGTGATCCTTCGCTGGGACTTGCAGCATGGCATTATCACCATTCCAAAATCTGTGACAAAGAGCCGAATCATCGAAAACACACAAGTCTTCGATTTCGAGCTGTCCGCACGTGAGATGGGTGTCATTGATCAGCTCAATGAAGATGAGCGCACAGGTCCAGATCCAGATAACTTTGATTTTTAATCGAAAGAAAAGCACAGGTGCGATGGGACTGACCCCATAAGATGAGACAAATAAAAAACACCTTCAAGTTTGAAAACGGATCGTTGTGATCCGAAATAAAACATGGAGGTGTTTTTTCTATGGGGACAAGAGTGAGTTATCCGGTTGAAGTCAAACAGAAGGCTGTAGAAATGAGATTGGCAGGCGTATCAATGAAAGAGAT
>NZ_LMJV01000012.1:0-55299 GCF_001429445.1 Bacillus sp. Root920 | reverse complement strand
ATACCGAACACGGAAGTTAAGCTCTTCAGCGCCGATGGTAGTTGGGGGTTTCCCCCTGTGAGAGTAGGACGCCGCCAAGCTTCTATAAGGATCAGTTCCAGTCGGAACTGGTCTTTTTTGTTTTTTAAGAAAAGGAACAAACACTCGATCTGACATGGATACATATACTAAACTACCATCTAAAACATTCTTAATTTTGTATACAATTGAAAGCGCTAGGGCATACTGAAGCTATAAGTGGAGGTGTCACAATGAGCAAAAAAGAGCGAGAAGCGATTTGTTTGATTTGTGAAGAGAAAAAAACAAAGGGAATTTATTTATATCATCAGTTTTTGTGCCGAGAATGTGAGAGAAAGTTAATTTCTACATCGACCTCGGATCCTAGCTATGCCGATTATGTTAGAAAGCTAAAAAATCTTCATACGCCGCCTTTGTATTCATAGACCATTAGATGGTCTTTTTTTATGAGCTATGGAGGATTGGGCCTGTTTTTTGGAACTTAGTTTGGACATCATCCGTAATTAATAATAAGATAAACAGAGAGCCTGATTATTCATAGGAGTCGATGAACATGAAATCAATCTTTTATACATTTATATGGGCCATCCTCTCTACTTTTTTTTCGCTTGTGATTTTAACCGTCAGTATTGGGGTTTTCCATCATCATGTTGGATTATCGATACTGTATGCGATGATGGGGTGGGGAGTGATGTTTGCAGGGAGCAGATGGATTGCTTTCCAGTTGTTTTTAAAGAAACACGGACTGTCTCGTAGTGATTATGTATATATCAAACAGCATTTAAAAGAAGCAGGACAAAAGCTCGTACGTTTAAAGAAGGCTTTATTTGCTGTGAAGAACGTACAGACGATCAAACATAATTATGAAATTCTCCGACTTGCACGGCGAATCTATACGATTACAAAAAAAGAGCCGACCCGGTTTTATGATGCACAGCGTTTTTATTTTGAAAGCTTGGATTCTGTCGTTGAACTAACTGAAAAATATGCACTATTGTATAATCAGCCTGATCGCAGTCATGAGCTGGAAATGACACTAAGCCAGACTCGAGTGACGCTGACAGAACTGCAAAAGCAATTGACGAATGATTTGCAGCAAGTATTAGGAAGAGACATAGAGGCCCTTCATATTGAGCTTGAAGTGGCAGATAAAATGATAAAGAAATAATGAAAGGAGTCAAACATAATGAAACCAGAAGATCACATCCCAACAGCATCTGCTTCCACTACAGATCTTCAGTTTCAGGTGTTTGATACCTTATCTGATGAGGAGAAACAAGAAGCCATACAGCGTGCTGAGCAGATCCCTGACAATCCGCAAAAGCTGCTTTTCTATGGTACACGTGTTCAGGAACGATTATTGGAACAATCACAACAAATGATGAAATATGTTGAGAAAAAAGATATCGATCAAATAGGAGACGTGCTTGAGGCCTTTTTGCACCAGCTGCATGTAGTAGAACCGGAGGACTTACTGCCAAAGAAGCAGGGCTTTTTTTCGAAGTTATTTCGGCGGGAGAAGCGTTCTACTCAGGAAATCATATCGCGTTTCCAACATGCAAAATCACAGATCGAGAGATTATCAGCAAGGCTTCGTTACGCAAAAGGCGGATTAATTTCGGATCATATGTTATTAGAGCGTTTATTTGAAGAAAATCAAACTTTTTTTCAAGAGATGACGCTGCAGGTTGCAGCAGTTGAAGCGAAAATGACCACTTTAGAGAAGCAGATCATATTAGAAGCGGAGCAGATTGGTAATCGGACTATAGAGGAGCAATTGATGAGTCAGGAAGTCAATGCAGAAGAATATATGGAGAGGTTGAAAGAACGGAAATATGATTTGCTGCTAAGCCGGCAAATTGCGCTGCAATGTAATGCCCAAATTCGAATGATCCAGCATACGAATCATACATTGGCCAATCACATTCAATCAACAGTTTCTGCATCTATTCCTCTATGGATTAACCAAATGTCGATTGCATTAACGCATATTCAACAGCGTGCCAATTCAGCTCTTGAGAATCGAATCCAAAAAACATATGAAAAGGTATCAAAGCAGCAGGGGGAGCTTCTTGAAGAGGCAGCTTTTGCACCTATAGATACGTTGAAAAAGGTTCAACGCCAATTAGCTGAAACCTTACAGGAAACGTTACAGGTGAAAGAGCATGGAAGCCAAGAGCGAGCCCAATTGAAAAACAGTATGTATGAGGCAGAACAGCAGCTGGCAAATCACCAGCCAATAAAGGAATGAGAATCCATCTTTCGGTTCCCTTGTATGAACGTTATAATAGACATAAGATATCGTTAAAGTGAAAAGGGTCGATTTGTTTGAAAACACCTTTATATACAGCATTAGCACAACATGTGGAAAAGAAACCTTATTCTTTCCACGTTCCAGGACATCACAATGGAGATGTCTTTTTTGATGAGGCACGGACTTATTATGACTCAATTCTTCAGCTGGATGTAACAGAACTTGAAGGGTTAGATGATCTCCATCATCCAACTGGTGTGATTCAAGAGGCTGAACATTTATTGGCAAAGCTATATGGTTCAGATCATAGCTTTTTTCTTGTGAATGGGACAACTGTCGGAAATTTAGCGATGGTGATGGCAGCCTGTCGTGCGGGAGATGAGATTTTCGTCCAGCGAAATTGTCATAAGTCTGTTTACCATGCGATTGAGCTTGCAGGAGCAACGCCTATTATGGTAGAAGCTGAGGTAGATCCACACCTGCATGTTCCAACACATGTGACGGATGAAACAGTCAAAAAAGCCATTGCCAAACATCCTAATTGCAGGGCGATCGTTTTGACTTATCCAAACTACTACGGACATGCAGCTGATTTATCAAAACTGATACACATGTGCCACGAAGCAGGCATGATCGTTTTAGTTGATGAGGCACATGGTGCACATTTTGTATTAGGCGGCGCTTTTCCTCCATCTGCTCTTTCCTATGGAGCTGACGTGGTGGTACAATCAGCACATAAAACCCTTCCGGCCATGACGATGGGATCCTACCTTCATCTACAGGGAGGGCGAATGGATGCTAAACGTTTGAAAACATTCCTCACGATGCTTCAAAGCAGTTCTCCATCCTATCCAATTATGGCCTCATTAGATGTGGCAAGAGCTTATGTCGAGGAGATCAAGAAAAAAGAGATCTTGGATGGAATGATGAAAGAGCTGGCAGAGCTGAAAAATGAGTTCAATCGTATACCTCAGCTTGAAGTGGTCGAGTCTGAATTGCTTTCTAACGATCCATTAAAATGTGTGATTCGATCAACAAAAGGGCTGACTGGTTATGAACTAAAACGAGTACTTGAATCAGTGGAGGTTCACCCAGAGCTTGCGGACGAACATCAGGTTTTACTTGTCTTTGGTTTAGAACAGAAGAAGGATATCCCTTTTAAACGGATAGAGCAGGCCCTTAATCAAAGCAATTCATTGCTCAAAGGAAAAGATCATTTGCAAAGAGAGGCGCTGGCTGATGACAACGAGGAGCATAGACAGGATATAGAAGCCGTCCCATTTGAACATGCAGCAGGACGGGTTAGTGCAGAATCGGTTATTCCATATCCACCGGGTATTCCTTTGATCGTTAAGGGAGAGCGTATTGAAATCGATCAGATTGCGGCTTTAAGCCGTTTGCTTGGACATCAGGTTCATGTTCAAGCCAGTCAGGTGATTCATCAGAGAAAATTATATGTTTATATAGAAGAGGAGACACTATGAGCGGTATGTTTATTACGTTTGAAGGGCCAGAGGGTGCTGGAAAAACGACAGTGATTCGAAAAGTGTATGAAGAAATGGAACGCCAAGGATATGCAGTGATGGCGACACGTGAGCCTGGCGGCATTGACATTGCAGAGCAGATTCGTGAAGTCATTTTAAATGAAAAAAACACAAAAATGGATGCGAAAACAGAAGCTTTGCTGTATGCAGCCGCAAGAAGGCAGCATTTGGCTGAGAAGGTAGAACCGGCATTACAGCGCGGGCAGACGGTTTTATGTGATCGTTTTGTCGATAGCTCCCTTGCTTATCAAGGTTATGCGAGAGGGCTTGGGATTGAAGAAGTAAAGTCAATTAACGACTTTGCTATCAATGGCACGATGCCGCAAATGACCATTTATTTTTCAATTACACCTGAGGAAGGGCTAAAGCGAATTAATGCCAACCAGGGAAGAGAAAAGAATCGATTAGACATGGAGACGCTGAATTTCCACCAGCTTGTCAGAGAAGGCTATGAACTGCTTATTGCACAATCGCCAGAACGATTCCGTGTAGTGGATGCGTCTCAGCCGATGCAGGCTGTCTATGAAGAAGTCCTTCAATTGATTCAGGACACATTAAAGCAAAATCAAATATGACCTAATTCCCAATCGTTGTTATAATATAGAGGAAGACATCGGCATGTCATCTGTGCCTAAAATAAAGGAGGCCAATCAAATGAAATTAATTGTTGCCGTTGTACAGGACCAAGATAGCAGCAAGTTGTTGAAAATATTGACTGAACATCATTTCGGCGTGACAAAATTAGCTTCAACTGGTGGGTTTTTAAAGTCTGGGAATACGACTTTTATTATTGGTTGTGATGATGTCCGGGTGGATAAAGCATTACAGCTTATAAAAGAAAATTGCCGTAAACGTGATCAAATGATCGCGCCTGTCTCCCCAATGGGCGGAAATGCAGATTCATACGTACCATACCCTGTTGAGGTTGAAGTTGGCGGAGCTACTGTTTTTATTCTGCCAGTTGAACAATTTCATCAATTTTAAGGATGGGTTGCTGTGAAAATTAATCAAGATATGCGGCTGCGTTTAGAAAAGCGTGAACTTCAAGCGATGAAAGGAAGCCAAACATCTGCTTCCTTTAAAGCTTCGATGGAAACGCAAAGCGGCAAACTGCGCTTAGAACAGCTGACGGTCATGCTGAGTGATATCGAAGTGTTCGGAAAAAAGCTCGCAAAGTCACGAAACCTAAAGGATTTGGCTAGGTTTAAAGGACTGGTGAAGCGCTTTGTGAAAGAGACAGTCGATAATGGACTAAATATAGAAACATCAAGGAGCTTTGACATTTATGGCAACACACGTACACTTGCTTTGGTCAAAGCCTTAGATGAAAAGCTGATTGAATTAACCGAGGAAATGATGGATCAAGAGAAACCATCTATTGATTTGCTTGAACGTATTGGAGAAATAAAAGGTTTATTGATTAACCTTTACACATAGAGAGTGATAACATGGCAATTAGCTGGGATGACATGAATGATTTGCAGCCGCGCGTCATGCGGCTGATTTTTAATAGTATTGAAAAAGACCGACTTGCGCACGCCTACTTATTTGAAGGAAAAAAAGGAACCGGAAAACTGGATGCAGCGATGCTTTTGGCTAAGAGCTTTTTTTGTTTGGAATCAGGAGTGAAACCATGTGAATCCTGTCAAAACTGCAAAAGGATTGCATCAGGAAACCATCCCGATTTACATCTTGTGCAGCCCGATGGCCAATCAATTAAAAAGGCGCAAGTGCAGGCATTGCAAGAGGAATTTACAAAAGCAGGTGTAGAATCTCACCGGAAAATGTATATTATTCTTCATGCGGACAAAATGACGGTCAATGCCGCGAACAGTTTATTGAAGTTCCTAGAGGAGCCTAATCGGGAAACGATGGCGGTTTTAATCACTGAGCAATCGCATAAAATGCTGGATACGATTATTTCAAGATGTCAGATGCTCAGCTTTCAGCCGCTGCAGCCACAATCCTTAGAGCAGCAGCTTTTACAAGAAGGCGTATCTCAGCATCTCGCAAGGCTTTTGTCGAATTTAACCAATAATTTAGCAGAAGCACTCGAATTAAGTCGAAATGATCAGTTTGCAGAGTCTAGAGCGAAAGTGATAAAATTGTATGAAGTCTTACACCAGCGAAAAGAACATGCATTTTTTTATATACAGGATCAATGGATGCCTTTTTTCAAAGAGAAAGACCTTCAAGAAACAGGTCTGGATATGCTTTTATTTATATATCGTGATGTATTGTCGATTCAAATAGGAAATGAAGATAAAGTCATTTATCAAGACTTATTCCAGACAATGAAGCAGCATGCGCTGCATTCCACACAGCAGATGGTGACCAGCCAGATCCTTGCTGTATTAGAAGCGAAAAAGAGACTTCAATCCAACGTGAATGCCCAAGGGCTGATGGAGCAATTGGTGTTGATGTTGCAGGAGGGATAAGCTTGTACAACGTAATTGGTGTTCGCTTTAAAAAAGCGGGCAAAATCTATTATTTCGATCCTAATGGATTTCATATAGAAAATGATAGTTGTGTCATTGTAGAAACGGTTAGAGGGGTTGAGTACGGACAAGTGGTCATCGCCAACAAAAAAGTAGATGAACACGATGTGGTTCTCCCTCTGCGTAAAGTCATTCGTGTAGCAGACGAACGTGACCGGCTCATCGTTGAGGAAAACAAAGAAGCAGCGATGACAGCCTTTGATACATGTCTTCAGAAAGTAAGTGAACATGGGCTGGAAATGAAATTGGTTGATGTTGAATTTACATTTGACCGAAACAAGGTCATCTTCTACTTCACAGCAGATGGGAGAGTTGATTTCCGTGAGCTAGTGAAGGATCTTGCATCAATCTTCAAAACGAGAATTGAACTTCGCCAGATTGGCGTAAGAGACGAGGCAAAAATGCTTGGCGGCATTGGTCCTTGCGGGCGAATGCTTTGCTGTTCGACATTTTTAGGAGACTTTGAACCAGTGTCTATTAAGATGGCAAAGGATCAAAACTTGTCGTTAAATCCGACAAAAATTTCAGGCCTATGCGGACGTTTGATGTGCTGCTTGAAATATGAGAATGATGAGTATGAAACAGCGAAAGAACAATTACCGGATATCGGCGAAACGATTCAGACGTCTAATGGCTCTGCAAAGGTAGTAGGGCTCAATATTTTAGAACGAATTTTGCAAGTTGAATTAACCGGGCAAGAAAAAGTGATAGAATATACATGGGAAGAATTATTACAAGAAGGCGTTGTATCTGCACAAACAACTGAGTAACGAGGTGTGCCACCTTGGATAAAAAGGAACTATTTGATACGGTGATTAATTTAGAAGAACAAATCGGTTCTCTTTATCGCCAGTTAGGTGATTTGAAAAATCATATCGGTGAAGTGATTGAAGAAAATCATCAGCTGCAAATGGAGAATCAGCACTTGCGTGAACGTCTGGATCAGTCCGATCGAGACAAATCATCTGAGGCAGAGAATGATTCTGCCCAGAAGCCAAGTCATTCTGATATAGGAGAAGGTCATGATAACCTGGCCCGGTTATATCAGGAGGGCTTCCATATTTGTAATGTACATTATGGGAGCATTCGTAAAGAGGGAGACTGTTTGTTCTGTCTGTCATTTTTAAATAAAAAATGAGAAAAGGCTTCCGCTGAATCGGGAGCCTTTTTCACAGGAAAAGAAAGGATACATCATGGTTTCGTTAAGAGAAGATGAACGTTTAGATTACCTGCTCGCCGAAGATATGAAGATTATTCAAAGTAAAACTGTGTTTGCCTTTTCATTGGACGCGGTGTTATTAGCTAAATTTGCGTATGTGCCAATCCAAAAAGGAGAGATCATTGATCTTTGTACCGGAAATGGCATCGTGCCATTGCTGCTTTCAACTCGTTCTAAGGCCTCGATTACGGGTGTTGAAATTCAAGAACGGCTGTTTGATATGGCAAAAAGAAGTGTGGAGTATAATCAACTTGCGCACCAGATCGAATTGATTCATGGTGATTTGAATGATATGCCGGAACGCTACGGCAACCATAAAGTTGATGTGATTACATGTAACCCGCCATATTTTAAAACACCCTCTAAGGATGAAATCAATGAAAATGAATATTTGGCGATTGCACGGCATGAAATTCATTGTACATTAGAGGATGTTATTCGTGTTTCTTCCACGCTGCTAAAGCAAGGGGGGAAACTGGCGATGGTTCATCGACCAGGAAGGCTGCTTGAGATTGTTGAATTAATGAAAAAATACCGAATTGAGCCGAAACGAATTCAATTTGTTTATCCCAAACAAGGGAAAGAAGCCAATACCATCTTGGTAGAGGGCATAAAAGATGGAAAACCAGATCTGAAAATTCTTCCGCCTCTTTTTGTTTATGGGGAAGATCAGGAGTATACAGATGAAATCAGGACGATACTGTATGGAGAAGCATAATCATTATTTCTATGTATTAAAATGTGCAGATGGCAGCCTGTATGCGGGTTATACAAATGATTTACAAAAAAGACTGATAACCCATAATAGTGGAAAGGGAGCAAAGTATACAAGAGCGAGACGGCCGGTTGAGCTTTTTTATCATGAATGTTTTGCAACCAAAAGAGAAGCCATGCAGCAAGAATATCGTTTCAAAACGTGGACGCGGAAAAAGAAAGATATTTATATAGAAGAAATGCGAATGGAAAAGGAGGCGGCACATGAAAAAGACACAGAAAAGCTTTGATGGTCAATCTGGCATGGGTATTCTTTATCTTGTCCCAACCCCGATCGGAAATCTAGAAGATATGACATTCCGAGCGATACAAACATTAAAAGATGTAGACTATATTGCCGCAGAAGATACAAGGCAAACGAAAAAGCTTTGTCATGTATACGAAATTGATACACCCTTAACCAGTTATCATGAACATAATAAAGACAGCAGCGGCCACAAGTTAATCGAATGGCTAAAAGAAGGGAAAAGTATCGCACTTGTGAGTGATGCTGGTTTACCAACGATTTCAGATCCAGGGGCTGAAGTGGTTCGAGATTTTACTAGCATCGGAGGCTATGTCATTCCGTTACCTGGCGCAAATGCTGCACTAACAGCACTCATTGCATCAGGAATCGCGCCTCAGCCATTTTTCTTTTATGGTTTTCTCGACCGTCAGAAAAAAGAAAAGAAAAAGCAGCTTGAAGCCTTGAAGAAACGTCAAGAAACGATCATTTTCTATGAAGCGCCCCATCGGTTAAAAGAAACGCTGACTTTAATGAAGGAAGTGTGGGGGAATCGGAACATCGCAATTACGAGAGAACTGACGAAAAAATTCGAAGAGTTTATTCGTGGGGATTTAGAATCTGTGTTGACATGGGCTGCGGAGAATCAAATTCGAGGTGAGTTCTGTCTTGTGGTACAAGGAAATGATCAAGCTGAAGAAGAGCTGAATGAAGAAGCTTGGTGGACGTCCTTATCTGAAAAAGAACATGTGATCCATTACATAGAGGAAGGATTAACGTCGAAGGAAGCCATTAAACGTACAGCTGTCGAACGTGGTGTACCAAAGCGCACGATATACGATGCCTATCATATTGAACAATAAAGAAAGGTTCTTGCAAACGGTGCAAGAACCTTTTTATATGAACCTTATTTTTGTGATTGAAGTTGGTTTTGGATTTCGTTAATGATTTGCTCTGCACCTTCACGGCTAAGAACTAATTTACCATTAGCAAGCTTAAGGTTATCGTCTGATACTTCACCTGTTACTTGGCAAGTCATGTTTGGTTTATATTTTTTTAAGATAATTTTTTCATCATCAACATAAATTTCCAAAGCGTCTTTTTCAGCGATTCCTAGCGTACGGCGAAGTTCGATTGGAATCACCACGCGTCCTAATTCGTCAACTTTACGTACAATACCTGTAGATTTCATCTTCATTCTCCTCCCAAAAAGTTCTTATTCTTAAAATAATATTATCTTCGTCATTATTCGACAAATTCCTTACATTCCTAGCATAACAAGGTTTCCATAAATCGTCAATCATTTTGTTTACTATTGTTTGTAAAATATGACTCTTAAAGTCAAAAGACCTTGAAACTACTGGTGTATAAGGATTTTGTAGGCTTTTCCTATGAAAATATAAGAAATGCCGAGATCAGATTAACAAGACTTTTGCCCTAATTTAGCCAATTGTAAATCTGGAAATAGATTTCATACGACAATATTCGACAAAATGTCGACGGGTTTGTCGTTTTTTTCGAAAAACTCATCTTTTTCGATCATTTCATCTTGTTCTATGTATATATGCTTGATCTTAAAGGCTAAGATGGTATCATAGAGAAAGCACAAGTGCAAAATTGAATGAATTGATCTGACACATTTTCATGTAATGATGATAACCGCTCTCGTCCATTGGGCGGGAGTTTTTGACATTTACACACACGCAGGAGGTTCCGACATGCCGGAAAAGAAAAAAACGTTTTATCTGACAACACCTATTTACTATCCGAGCGGAAAATTACATATTGGACATGCTTATACGACAGTAGCAGGAGATGCTATGGCTCGTTATAAACGTCTACAAGGCTATGATGTGATGTATTTAACAGGTACAGATGAGCACGGACAAAAAATACAGCAAAAAGCTGAAGAACAAAATATCACACCGATCGAGTATTTAGATCCAGTCGTTGAAGACATTAAATCATTATGGAAGAAACTCGACATTTCGAATGATGACTTCATCCGTACAACAGAAAAAAGACATACGAAAATCATTGAGCAGGTCTTCCAAAAGTTGCTTGATCAAGGCGATATTTATTTAGATCAATATGAGGGCTGGTACAGTATTCCTGATGAGACATTCTATACGGAAACACAGCTAGTTGATGTTGAGCGTAATGAGAAAGGGGAAGTCATTGGCGGGAAAAGCCCTGACAGCGGCCACCCTGTTGAATTAATTAAAGAGGAATCATATTTCTTCCGTATGAGTAAGTATGCGGACCGTTTGCTCGATTATTACGAAAAAAATCCATCGTTTATTCAGCCTGAATCAAGAAAGAATGAAATGATTAATAACTTCATTAAACCAGGTTTAGAGGATTTAGCAGTATCAAGAACAACCTTTGATTGGGGAATTAAAGTTCCTAACAATCCAAAGCACGTCATTTATGTATGGATTGATGCGTTATTCAACTATTTAACTGCGATTGGCTATGGAACAGATCAAGATGAAAAATATAAAAAATATTGGCCTGCCAACGTACATCTCGTAGGAAAAGAAATTGTACGCTTCCATACGATTTATTGGCCGATTATGTTAATGGCATTAGATCTGCCTCTGCCGAAACAAATTTTCGCACACGGCTGGCTGCTCATGAAAGATGGCAAAATGTCTAAATCAAAAGGGAATGTGGTAGATCCGGTCACATTAATTGATCGCTATGGCCTCGATGCCCTTCGTTATTACCTGCTTCGCGAAGTACCATTTGGTGCAGATGGTGTGTTTACACCAGAAGGATTCGTGGAACGTGTAAACTATGACCTTGCCAATGATTTAGGTAACTTGCTTAATCGTACAGTTGCGATGGTTCAAAAATATTTTGACGGCACATTAAGCAGCTATAAGGGTCCTGTTAATGAGTTTGATGAAGAGCTGAAAGCAGTCGCTGAGCAGACAGTCAAAGCCTATGAAGAAGCGATGGAAAACCTTGAATTCTCTGTGGCTCTTTCAAATATTTGGACATTAATCAGCAGAACCAATAAATATATTGATCAAACAGCTCCATGGGTGCTGGCAAAGGATGAAACAAAACGAAAAGAACTGCATTCTGTTATGTATCATTTAGCAGAATCACTTCGAATCACAGCAGTACTCTTAACGCCATTCCTAACGAAAACACCTGAGAAAATCTTCTTCCAGCTTGGAATTGAAGAAGAGAAGCTCAAAAGTTGGGATAGTATCCTATCATTTGGTGCGATTCAACAAGCGACGGTACAAAAAGGAGAGCCTTTGTTCCCGCGTTTAGAGGTTGAAGAAGAAGTAGCCTACATTAAAGAAAAAATGCAGGGAAGTGCACCTAAGGTAGAAGAAGAGAAAGTGGAAATCGAAGAAACGGAATTACCTGAGCTGGGAGCAGAAATTGCATTTGATGATTTCTCAAAAGTTGATCTTCGAGTTGCACAGGTATTGGAAGCAGCCCCAGTGAAAAAAGCGGATCGTCTTTTAAAGCTTCAGCTTGATTTTGGATTTGAAAAAAGACAAATCGTCTCTGGGATTGCCAAGCACTATCAACCAGAAGAATTAGTAGGGAAAAAGCTCGTTTGCGTAGCGAATCTTACCCCAGTTAAACTCAGAGGGGAAATTTCCCAGGGAATGATTTTAACTGGAGAAACAGGCGGGAAATTGCAGGTTCTTGAAGTAGATCAATCTCTAGCAAATGGAACAAAAATTTTATAACTCAACAAAGGTGTTCCACGTGTAACATTTCGTCGAACACCTTTTGTTTTTTAGGAGAATTGTCGAAAGGAGCAATCAACCATGTTATTTGATACACATGCCCACTTGAATGCAGAACAATACAATGAAGACTTAGAGCAGGTGATCGAAAGAGCGAAAAGCGAAAAAGTTGAGAAAATCGTGGTGGTAGGGTTTGACCGCCCGACAATTACGAGAGCGATGGAATTAATTGAAGAGTATGATTTCATATATGCAGCTATCGGCTGGCATCCAGTCGATGCTATTGATATGACAGATGAGGATTTGGCTTGGATCAAAGATTTATCTCAACACGAAAAAGTGGTTGCGATTGGAGAAATGGGTCTGGATTACTATTGGGACAAGTCGCCAAAAGATGTGCAAAAGGAAGTCTTTAGACGCCAAATTGCTCTTGCGAAGGAAGTGAAGCTTCCAATCGTTATTCATAATCGTGACGCAACGGAAGATGTCGTGACGATTTTAAAGGAAGAGGGAGCAGCTGAAGTTGGAGGTATTATGCACTGCTTTACTGGCAGTCTAGAAACTGCAAAAGCGTGTATGGAGATGAACTTTTATATTTCATTCGGTGGACCCGTGACATTTAAAAATGCCAAAAAGCCAAAGGAAGTTGTAAAGGAGATACCAAGTGACAAGCTTTTGATTGAAACCGACTGCCCATACTTAACGCCAGTGCCATTTAGAGGGAAACGTAATGAGCCAAGTTATGTCAAATATATCGCAGAACAGATTGCGGAGTTGAGAGAAATCAGCTTTGAAGAGCTTGCTGAATTGACAACAAAAAATGCAAAAAAAGTTTTCCGTATAAACTGACAGTATATGATGTCAATCCTTGTTTAAGCTTGTCCAATTGTGAAACATAACGAAAAAGTTCTACACGTTTGCGCCTCCTCATAGGATAAGTTGTCGATAAGTCTTTCTTCCCTTCCTTCCATAAATCTCCCATAATAGGTTTACAATCGAGCATTTTTGTACAGTGGGTGGAAGGGTTGACAGGTTTTGAGATACTCTATATAATCTCTCCGAGGAGAAGGAGGCGTTTTTCATCGTACAAAAAATGAAAAATCTGTTTTCTGTGAAGCTAGGAAAAGGCAAGGTTTTATTACTAGTTGTTTGCTTGCTTTTAGCTGGAACTGGAACGGCTTACGGTGCGCATGAGCTCACTAAGCAGTCTATTACCATTTCAATCAATGGTAAAGAGAAGACAATTCGTACACATGAACAGACAGTAGCTCAGCTGCTTTCAGACCTTGGCATAAGGACCAAGGCGGAGGATCATATCTCTCCAAGTCTAAATACAAAGATTCAAGACAACATGAACATTGTGTATGATGCAGCTATACCGGTTCATCTGACCCTAGATGGGAAAGAGAAAACGATATGGACAACAGATCAGACGGTTGGAGCATTATTGAAGAATGAGAAGATAGATATTGGGAAGCACGATCAAGTAACTCCAGGAAAGAATGACAAGTTAAAAAAGGATATGAATCTTGTGGTTCAGCAGGCCTTCCAGGTCAGCTTAAATGATGGAGGAAAAGATAAAAAAGTGTGGACCACTTCGACTACGGTCGCTGACTTTTTAAAGCAACAAGAGCTAAAGCTCAAGAAGCACGATAAGATCAAGCCTGCGTTACATAGTAACCTTTCTAAAAAGAGCGCAGATATAAAGATCACTCGGGTGGAAAAAGTCACCGATGTAGTGGAAGAGAAAATTGCTTTTGATACCAAACATAAAAAGGATCATTCTCTTGAAAAAGGGAAAGAGAAGGTACTTAAAAAAGGTGAAGAAGGTAAATTGAAGAAGCACTATGCCATTGTGAAAGAAAACGGCAAAGTGGTGTCTAAAGAATTGATTAAAGAAGTGACCGAAAAAGATAGTAAGGACCGATTAGTGGCTATTGGTACACAAGTGGCCAAAAAGGAGCCTACAGCGTCCCCTGCGGTTTCACGAAGCAATGAATCGTCAGGAAAAGAATTTTATGTGGCGTCAACAGCCTATACAGCGAGCTGTGCTGGATGTACGGGCAGAACGTCTACAGGCTTTAATTTAAAAGCAAATCCGGGTGCAAAGGTCATAGCAGTTGATCCGAGTGTCATTCCGCTGGGCTCAAAAGTGTATGTGGAAGGCTATGGATATGCCGTTGCATCAGACACTGGATCTGCTATAAAAGGGAATAAAATTGATGTGTTCGTCCCAAGTAAGTCGGCAGCTTATCAATGGGGAAATAAACGAGTGAAGATTAGAGTACTCAAATAAACACATCAAATCATTTATATGAACAGAGGGCTTTGCGCACCCTCTGTTTTTTTGGTTATAATAGAAGCACTGTTTTCTAATTAATTAGACGCAAAAGCAACATGAAAGGTTTCGTTTTTTTAACCAAAAAATGTAGATTGTTTTTGCAAGCGGAGGAATACATGAAAATCAAAGAAATCATTGTGGTGGAGGGTCGTGATGACACTGCCAGAGTGAAGATGGCGGTTGATGCAGATACGATCGAAACAAACGGATCCGCCATTGGCGATACAGTCATTCAACAAGTGCGTCTTGCGCAGGAGACGAGAGGGGTCATTATTTTAACAGATCCTGATTTTCCTGGTGAGAAGATCCGTAAAACCATCGCAGAGGCAGTTCCTGGCTGTAAGCACGCTTTTTTGCCAAAACATCTTGCGAAGGCGAAGCGGGATAAAGGAATTGGTGTCGAGCATGCTTCCTTGGACAGTATTCGGGAATGTCTTGCCCATGTCCATGAAGAAATGGAAGAATCGGAAAGTGACATTACATTAGACGACTTATTTGACGCAGGCCTTATCGGTGGCGAAGCATCGAAACGCCGCCGCGAACGACTAGGAGTGCTTTTAAATATAGGATATACCAATGCGAAGCAGCTGCAAAAGCGCCTTCACATGTTCCAAATAACCAAACATGATTTTATTGCGGCCTTAAAGACCGTCATGCAGGAGGAAGCCGATGAATAAAGATATTGCGACACCCGTCAGAACGAAGGAAATACTGAAGAAGTACGGTTTCTCTTTTAAAAAGAGCTTAGGGCAGAACTTCTTAATTGATACAAATATTTTAGATCGCATTGTCGATCACGCGGAGGTTACAGATGAGACCGGCGTTATTGAAATTGGACCTGGTATCGGCGCATTGACAGAGCAGCTCGCTAAACGTGCAAAGAAAGTCACCGCTTTTGAAATCGATCAGCGTTTATTGCCTATTTTAAACGATACGCTTTCTCCATATGATAATGTCACGATCATTCATCAAGACGTATTAAAGGCAGATGTGAGAAAGGTCATCGAGGAAAATTTTGCTGACTGTAAGGAAGTGATGGTCGTAGCCAACCTTCCATATTATGTGACAACACCGATTATTATGAAATTGCTTGAAGAAAACCTTCCATTGAAAGGGATTGTGGTCATGCTGCAAAAAGAAGTAGCAGATCGTATGGCAGCTGCCCCATCATCAAAGGAATATAATTCACTGTCTATCGCAGTTCAATTTTATACGGAAGCAAAAACGGTGATGGTTGTGCCTAAAACGGTTTTTGTTCCTCAGCCAAATGTCGATTCGGCTGTGATTAAGCTGACTGTTCGTGAAACGCCTGCTGTCTCAGTAGAAAATGATGCGTTTTTCTTTCAATTGATCCGAGCGAGCTTTGGCCAGCGCCGGAAAACATTGATGAATAATTTGATGAATAATCTACCTGATGGAAAAAAACATAAAGCGATCATCGAAGAAGCACTTCAAACAGTAGATATTGATGGAAAGCGCCGCGGAGAATCATTATCCATTGAGGAATTTGCCCGTTTGTCGAATGTTTTACAAAAAGCCCTTTCGTAAGGGCTTTTTTCTTTTGTTTTTCACCACTTCAACTGTTCGGGCATAGGCTAGAAAGAACAGCATATATGAAAGACGATCATGTGTAGTGCAAGACGATACCAACAGGATATGAGCCTGATTGTGGAGTGAACAGCATGCAATTTCAAATAGGAGATATGGTGACGAGGGCATCCTATCAAATGGATATTATGTTTCGAATCATTCGAATTGATGAGACAGATCAGCACGAAGCCACTGCCATATTGCATGGGAATGAAGTAAGGCTGATTGCTGATGCTAAGATGTCGGATCTCGTCTTAATTCAAAAAGAGGAGCAGCTGACAAGGGAGAAGGACGACGAACGGAAAATTAACGAATCGCTCGACTTACTAAGACAGGATTATCAGCTGCTGCGTGAAAAGCAAGAGTATTATACTTCTGGACAATATCAGCATCAGGAGCAGTATTTTCACATGCCTGGAAAGGTTCTTCATTTAGATGGAGATGCTTCATACTTAAAGAAATGCTTAGATGTATATGAACGAATTGGTGTGCCTGTATATGGAGTACATTGCCATGAGAAGAAAATGCCAAGCGTGATCGATTCGTTACTTGATCAATATCGGCCTGATATTTTGGTCATTACAGGGCATGATGCGTATTCCAAGCAAAAGGGCGGCGTAAATGATATCGGTGCCTATCGCCATTCTCGTCATTTCGTTGAGACGGTTCAAAAAGCAAGAAAGAAAATTCCTCATTTAGATCAACTTGTGATCTTTGCAGGCGCCTGTCAATCTCATTTCGAATCATTGATCCAAGCAGGTGCCAATTTTGCAAGCTCACCTTCACGTGTGAACATCCATGCGCTCGATCCCGTCTATATCGTTGCGAAGATCAGCTTCACTCCATTTGTAGATCGAATCAACGTATGGGATGTGCTTCGTAATACATTAACAAGAGAAAAAGGGCTCGGAGGCATCGAGACGAAGGGTGTTTTAAGGGTAGGTATGCCATATAAAAAAGACCATGAATCGACATAACCCGACTGATTTCAGTCTGGTTTTTTTTATGTGTAAAAAGAAATTTCAAACGGATACATAATTCACCGGAATTTGAGAAAAATAGGGAGGAGAAAAGGTAGAAGTTTGTCAAAATTATTTTGTTGACAATGGCTCGTGTTGGTTGATATAATTTAATTTTTATTTGACAAAAATGGGCCGTTGTTGTATAATTATCTCAGTGAGGTGGATGCAATGGCGAAGACTTTGTCCGACATCAAAAGATCGCTTGATGGTAACTTAGGTAAACGTTTGACGTTAAAGGCTAACGGAGGCCGCCGTAAAACAATTGAGCGTTCGGGCATTTTAGCTGAAACGTACCCTTCTGTATTTGTGATTCAATTAGATCAAGATGAGAATTCGTTTGAAAGAGTTTCTTACAGTTATGCAGATATACTGACTGAGACGGTCGAATTAACGTTCGATGATGCCGCTAGCTCAGTCGCCTATTAATGGGCAGTGAACTTCTTGTTTACTGCTTTTTGTTTTGCCTTTTTTTCTGAATGGGAGTCTGTCCATTTTTTGAAAGGGGTAAAAGAAAGGATTCGATACAAAATAAGAAAGCCACAAAAGCAGTGGCACTGATTCGAATTCTCTACTAAAGGGGCTGTTTCGTTTGGGTAGACGCCGAGGCATTATGTCAGATGAGTTCAAATACGAGCTGGCGAAGGATCTTGGATTTTATGATACCGTCAAAAATGGAGGCTGGGGAGAAATTCGTGCGCGTGACGCAGGGAATATGGTCAAACGTGCCATCGAATTAGCTCAGCAGCACATGGCTCAGGAAGAGAATCAACGATAGAAAAATGGTCAGGGATACCTCAGGTGTCTCTGGCTTTTTTTGTTGAAAAAGTCAGTGTGCTGGGCGTAAAAGCCAATATTCATCAGATCCATCAAATGTGATACAATATTGATACTTATGTTTAGATGGAGAAGTAGGTGAAATGTTTGCGTATTTTAGAAAAAGCACCGGCAAAAATTAATCTCTCACTTGATGTCCATGGAAAAAGACCGGATGGATATCACGAAGTAGAGATGGTGATGACAACAATAGACCTTGCAGATCGACTTGAGCTGACTGAGCTGGACAAAGACGAAATCCGTGTATCATCTCATAATCGATTTGTGCCAGATGATCAGCGTAACTTGGCTTATCAGGCGGCTAAATTACTCAAAACAAGGTTCGGTATTCAAAAAGGGGTATCGATTGTCATCACAAAAGCAATACCTGTTGCAGCAGGTTTAGCTGGAGGCAGCAGTGATGCTGCAGCAGCGCTTCGCGGTTTAAACCGTTTGTGGAAGTTAAATCTCACGTTAGATGAACTGGCTGAGCTTGGAGCGGAGATCGGCTCAGATGTGTCTTTTTGTGTACACGGAGGCACAGCACTAGCGACAGGACGTGGAGAAAAACTGAAGCATATCGCGACACCACCGCATTGCTGGGTGATTTTAGCGAAGCCGGTGATTGGGGTATCTACAGCTGAAGTTTATAGACAATATGACGCAAGCAAAGTAGAACACCCAAATGTACAGCGTATGATTGAAGCCATTGAAGCGAAAGATTATAAAGAGATGTGCGGCTCACTCGGTAACGTTCTGGAGTCTGTGACATTAAAGATGTATCCGGAAGTAGATATGATCAAAAGACAGATGAAGCGTTTCGGTGCTGATGCTGTATTAATGAGTGGAAGCGGCCCAACGGTATTTGGCTTGATTCAATATGAATCGAAGGTACAAAGAATATATAACGGACTGAGAGGATTTTGTGATCAAGTATACGCTGTCCGCATGATCGGCGAACAAAATGCCCTTGATTAAATCCGTATATTAAGTTATATTATTCATAAATTATTCGGGTTCTGGGGGTAAGTTCATGAAGTTTCGTCGAAGCGGCAGATTGGTGGACTTAACAAATTATTTGTTAGCCCACCCGCACGTACTAGTACCTTTAACTTTTTTTGCAGAACGTTATCAATCTGCAAAGTCCTCCATTAGTGAAGACTTAACGATTATCAAACAGACCTTCGAACAGCAAGGAATAGGCACATTGCTTACTGTACCTGGCGCTGCTGGCGGAGTGAAATATATTCCAAAAATACACCTAAAAGAAGCAGATGACGTAGTAAACGATATCGGAGAGGCATTATCAACTCCTGAACGTGTACTTCCTGGCGGTTATTTATATTTAACCGATGTTTTAGGCAATCCATCGATTCTTGCGAAAATCGGTAAGCTGTTTGCGACCATCTTTGCGGACCGTGCGATTGATGTCGTCATGACCGTTGCGACAAAAGGTATTCCGATTGCCTATTCTGTTGCGGGTTATTTAAATGTGCCTGTTGTGATCGTTAGAAAAGATAATAAGGTAACCGAAGGATCAACTGTCAGTATTAATTATGCGTCAGGTTCTTCTAACCGAATTCAAACCATGTCCCTTGCAAAGCGCAGCTTAGATAAAGGCTCCAATGTGTTGATCATTGATGACTTTATGAAAGCGGGCGGAACCATTAACGGCATGATGAATTTGCTTGAGGAATTTAATGCAAATGTTGCAGGGATCGGTGTTCTTTTAGAAGATGAAGGCGTAGATGAACGTCTTGTCGATGAATATGTCTCGTTGTTAAAGCTTTCTACCATTGATATGAAGCAAAAAATCATCGAGATCAATGAAGGCAATTTCCACGAGTTTTTTCATTCGAAAGCGTAAGCTTTGATTAAACATGTATTTGAATGGGAGAGATTAATATGACAAAAGTTGTTCAAACCAAACATGCACCAGCAGCCATTGGACCTTACTCTCAAGGAATTATTGTCAATAACATGTTTTACAGCTCAGGGCAAATTCCATTAACCCCAGCTGGAGATTTTGTAAATGGAGATATTAAAGAACAAACACATCAAGTATTCCGTAATCTTGAGGCTGTACTTGAAGCAGCAGGTGCTTCCTTTGAAACAGTCGTGAAAGCAACTGTTTTCATTAAAGATATGGAACAATTCGCTGAAGTGAATGAAGTGTACGGTGAGTATTTCCATACACATAAGCCAGCTCGTTCATGCGTGGAAGTGGCAAGACTTCCAAAGGATGCGCTTGTAGAAATAGAAGTAGTTGCATTAGTAAAATAAACAGGCACTCTCAATAAAAGCCGTTTGGTTTCATCATATGCAGGGAAAGACATCATCATGATGTCTTTTTTTATGCTGAGAATGTAAGCGCCGTCACGAATATGACAAATAATGTATAAATATCCCGATATTTCAAAAAAAGTTTAAAAAAAGAGCAGGAGAATCACCACGATCGTTGAATACCTAAGTAATGCTTTTATATTGGGAAAAGGTGGTGAACTACTGTGGAAGTTACTGACGTAAGATTACGCCGCGTGAATACCGATGGTCGCATGAGGGCGATTGCATCCATCACGCTGGACCACGAATTTGTTGTTCATGATATTCGTGTGATTGATGGAAACAATGGGTTGTTTGTAGCAATGCCTAGCAAACGCACGCCTGATGGAGAGTTTCGCGATATTGCACATCCAATTAATTCAAGCACTCGGGGTAAAATCCAAGATGCTGTATTAAATGAATATCATCGCTTAGGCGAAGAGGAAGAAACAATTGAATATGAAGAAGCTGGAGCTTCTTAATCATATGTGAACCTAAAAAGGCGGCTTTAAGAGAAAATGAATGTTTTCTTTTAAATGCTGTCTTTTTTGCATTCTTTCTCTTGTTTCTTAAGTCTTTCATCTGTTAGAAAATTATTGTACTTCCTTATGTATCCTTGAAATCAGTCTTTATTTAGGATATATTTTTCTATGGATAATAGGGATATTGGAGGCCAATCAATGGATAAGCGGTTCGCAGTGATTTTAGCAGCGGGAAAAGGAACGAGAATGAAGTCAAAGCTATATAAAGTACTTCATCCAGTTTGCGGAAAGCCAATGGTCGAGCATGTGGCAGATGAAGCGTTAAAGCTTTCTTTAGCCAAGCTAGTGACGATTGTCGGTCATGGTGCAGAGGACGTGAAAGAGCAGCTTGGAGACAGAAGTGAGTATGCACTTCAAGAAGAACAGCTGGGAACAGCCCATGCCGTCAAACAAGCAAAGTCGTTCCTCGCGCAGGAAAAGGGAACAACCATTGTCATTTGTGGTGATACGCCATTATTGACAGCGGAAACAATGGAAGCCATGTTAAGCGAGCATCAAAAACATCAAGCGAAAGTCACTATTTTAACAGCACGTGCGGATGATCCGACAGGCTATGGCCGTATTATTCGTGACGAAACAGGTGCTGTCGTGAAAATTGTGGAGCATAAAGATGCGAACGATGCAGAGCGTCAAGTGAATGAAATTAATACAGGGACTTATTGTTTTTCAAATGAAGATCTCTTCCGTGTGATTGAGCAAGTGTCGAATGAAAATGCACAGGGCGAATACTACTTGCCAGACGTTATTGAAATTCTAAAAAATGAAGGGCAAACAGTTGCAGCTTATCAAACACCGCATTTTGAAGAAACACTTGGAGTTAACGATCGTATCGCTCTATCACAAGCAGAGCAATTCATGAAGCGACGTATTAATCATCAGCATATGAAGAATGGTGTGACCTTGATTGATCCTGAGAACACGTATATTTCGCCAGATGCTGTCATCGGTGAAGATACAGTTATTTATCCTGGGACGGTCATCAAAGGGAATGTAAAAATCGGTGCAGACGCCACGATTGGGCCAAACACTGAAATTGTTGACAGCATCATCGGAGATCGAACAGTCATTAAGCAATCTGTCGTCTGCGATAGTGAGGTTGGAGTTGATGTGACAATTGGACCGTTTGCTCATATTCGCCCGTTGTCGAAAATTGGCGATGAAGTAAAAATCGGGAATTTTGTCGAAATCAAGAAAACAGTTTTCGGAGACCGCAGCAAAGCATCTCATCTAAGCTACATTGGAGACGCAGAGGTCGGAACTGATGTAAACCTTGGCTGTGGTTCCATTACAGTCAACTATGATGGGAAAAACAAATTCTTAACGAAGATTGAAGACGGCGCATTTATTGGCTGTAATTCAAATCTCGTTGCACCAGTCACTGTCGGAAAAGGGGCATATGTTGCAGCCGGTTCAACGGTTACAGAAGATGTACCGCAGGATGCATTGTCTATTGCTAGAGCAAGACAAGTCAATAAAGAAGATTATGTGAAAAATATTCATAAAAAATAATCCAAATACCCGGAGGTTTACCATACCATGTCTAATCGTTATGCTGATGCGAATTTAAAGATATTCTCTTTGAATTCAAACCCTGAACTTGCCAAAGAAATTGCCGATCGTATCGGAGTTGATGTAGGAAAGAGCTCTGTTAAACGTTTTAGTGACGGTGAAGTCCAAATCAATATTGAAGAAAGTATCCGCGGCTGTGATTGTTATGTCATTCAATCAACAAGTGCGCCAGTCAATGAGCATATTATGGAACTGCTCATTATGGTGGATGCGCTAAAACGCGCTTCTGCGAAAACTGTCAATATTGTGATCCCTTATTACGGATATGCACGTCAAGATCGTAAGGCAAAACCTCGTGAGCCAATCACTGCGAAGCTTTTTGCAAACTTGCTTGAAACAGCAGGTGCTACACGTGTGATTGCACTTGATCTTCATGCGCCGCAAATCCAAGGTTTCTTCGATATTCCAATCGATAACTTAATGGCTGTGCCAATCTTAACAAACTATTTCGAACAGAAGAACTTGAATGATATCGTTGTTGTGTCTCCTGACCACGGTGGTGTGACACGTGCGCGTAAAATGGCAGACCGCCTGAAAGCGCCAATCGCAATTATCGACAAACGCCGTCCAAAGCCAAACGTTGCTGAAGTCATGAACATTATTGGTAACATTGAAGGCAAAACGGCGATTCTGATCGATGATATCATTGATACAGCTGGTACTATTACACTTGCAGCAAATGCGCTAGTCGAAAATGGAGCAGCTGAAGTATATGCTTGCTGTACGCACCCAGTATTGTCTGGACCAGCTGTAGAACGTATCACAAACTCTAAAATTAAAGAATTGGTTGTGACAAACAGTATTCAATTAACTGATGACAAGAAAGTTGGAAAATTCATTCCGCTTTCGGTTGGGCCTTTGCTTGCAGAAGCCATCATCCGTGTACATGAAGAAGAATCTGTGAGCTACCTTTTCAGCTAATTTTCTGATTAAAAAAGGCCCTAGGCATCAAGCTTGGGGTCTTTTTGCTATCATCATTCACGGCAAATAGGTTTAAAATGATTCGGTTATGGGTAATTATGAGAGTAGTGACAAAAAAGAAATAGGATGGTGCTGAATATGGCAACTTTAAAAGCAAATAAAAGAACTGATTTCAAACGTTCCACACTGCAAAAAATCCGTCATTCAGGACACGTTCCTGGTGTCATATACGGAAAAAATACAGACAGCCTGGCTGTTTCATTAGACAGCATCGATTTATTAAAGACCTTACGTGATGAAGGGAAGAATACAATTATCACCTTAGATGTGGGTGGTGAAACAAAATCTGTGATGGTGACAGAATTACAAACAGATCCGCTGAAAAACGAGCTTGTCCATGCTGATTTCCAAGTCGTTGACTTACAGCGTGAAATTGAGGCAGATGTACCAATACAGCTGATTGGCGAATCTAAAGGGGTAAAAGATGGCGGTGTGCTTCAGCAGCCACTATTTGAACTATCTGTTACAGCGAAACCAAAAGATATCCCGCAGAATATTGAAGCTGATATTACAAACTTAGAAGTCAATGATGTCTTAACAGTTGCTGATCTGCCTGTTCAGTCATCTTATCAAATCAATAACGATCCAGAAGAAGTCGTTGCCTCCATTCTGCCGCCTCAGCAATCAGAGGTTCCTGAGCCAGATAGCGAAGAAGAGCCACAAGAGCCTGAGGCCATTAAAGAAAAGGATGACGATGGAGAATAACTGGTCATTTAAAGACGTAACCCTCCCGCGGTTGCGTCTTTTGTGCTAGAATGAAAAGAATTCATACGTTTTTACATGAGGCAATCTGATTGGCTCATTTTTTAGGCGTGTGCTGTGTGACAAAGGAGGTTATTGGTTTCATGATTGCATTCGTTGGATTAGGCAATCCAGGAAAAGAATATGAAAAAACAAGACATAATGTCGGGTTTATGACAATAGATGAATTATCGAAAAAATGGGACATTCCTTTAAATCAATCAAAATTCCATGGACAATTTGGAACTGGGTTTGTTTCGGGGCAAAAGGTTCTACTTGTAAAGCCGCTTACATATATGAACTTATCAGGAGAATGTGTGCGTCCGCTGATGGACTATTACGATATTCCCCTCGAACATTTGAAAGTGATCTATGATGATCTTGATTTGCCAACTGGCCGGATTCGCCTACGTACAAAAGGAAGTGCAGGCGGGCATAATGGAATCAAATCATTGATTCAGCATTTAGGTTCACCTGAATTTGACCGATTCCGTATCGGCATTGGACGTCCTCAAAACGGCATGAAGGTCGTTGATTACGTGCTAGGACGTTTCTCAGAAGAAGAACAGCCTGACATCGCATCAGCCATTCAATCGTCTGTCGAGGCTTGTGAAGCGGCTTTAAAAAAGCCATTTTTAGAAGTGATGAATGATTTTAACAAGAAGGTATAAGAATGATAAGCGAAGCACATACTGATCATAAAATCTCAGCATGGGAGGATCACGTATGGCTTTGCATTATTACTGCCGCCACTGTGGTGTAAAGGTTGGCAGTCTAGATGAATCCGCTGTCCAAAGTGAAGCACTTGGATTTCATCACTTAACAAATGAGGAAAGAAACGATATGATTTCTTATAGGGAAAATGGTGATTTACATGTACAAACCATTTGTGAGGATTGCCAAGAGGCGCTCGAAAGAAATCCTGATTACCATCAGTATCATACTTTTATTCAATAAAAAAGCTTTGGTGTAGATATTAGACCAAAGCGTTTTTCTGTTTTAAACAAACAGGGAGGAGGAGCCAAATGAAAAACATACAATCATTTATCAAACAAAGTGATGATTTTCAGTCCATTTTTAATGGACTAAAGGAAGGGTTAAAAGAACAGCTGCTTGCCGGACTATCAGGCTCCGTCAGATCTTTATTTACAGCCGCGATATCAGACGAACTGAAGCGGCCAATGTTTATTGTGACTCACAATTTATATCAGGCGCAGAAGGTTACAGATGATCTAGCAAGTGTGATGCCCGATCGCTCGGTCCTTCTTTATCCTGTCAATGAACTCATCGCTTCAGAAATTGCAGTGGCCAGTCCTGAGCTGAGAGCACAGCGTTTGGATGTCTTGAATCGACTTGCGAATGGAGAAAACCCCATTATCGTCACTCCCGCTGCTGCGGTTCGCAGGATGCTTCCGCCAGTTGAGCTCTGGAAGGAGAGTCAGATCCATTTAAAGATCGGTGAAGAAATGGATTTGGAGGCGTTTTCAAAACAGCTCGTACAAATTGGTTATGACCGGACCTCGATGGTTGCAGCGCCCGGAGATTTTAGTGTGCGCGGAGGAATTATCGACATCTATGCGTTAACGGAAGATCATCCAATCCGTATTGAACTGTTTGATACAGAAGTAGACTCGATTCGAACGTTTCATTCGGATACACAGCGTTCATTAGAAACCCTTCAAGAAATCAAAATAGGTCCTGCAAAAGAGTTAATTGTGAGAGGTCCTGAACGAGTGAGAGCCATTGAACAGCTTGATCAAGGGCTGGCGAAGAGCTTAAAGAAATTCAACTCAGATCAGCAAAAAGAACTGCTTCATCAAAATATTTCTGCTGATCGCGAGAAGCTGCTAGAAGGCATCGTGACACAGGAAATGACGAAGTACCTGTCCTATTTCTATGAAAAGCCTGCTAGTTTGCTAGATTATACATCGCAGGATACGATTATTATTTTAGATGAAATCAGCAGAATTCAGGAGATGGAAGAACAGCTTGAACAGGAAGAAGCCGATTGGACAATTAGTCTGCTTGAAGAAGGCAATATTCTTCATGATTTATCTCTATCTTTCCCGTTCCAAGAACTGATCAATCAGCAATCGAGATCCATTCTGTACTACTCTTTGTTCCTGAGACATGTCCAGCAGACAAATCCGCAAAATATCGTCAATGTATCTAGTAAGCAAATGCAGAATTTCCACGGACAGATGAATGTGCTGGCGAGTGAAATTGAACGCTATAAGAAACAGCAATACACGGTTGTCTTCTTAGGTGCTGATGAAGAGCGGACAGAAAAGCTGTCGTCTGTTCTGCATGATTATGACATTGAAGCCGCTCTTGCTAAACCGGACGCTGAGCTTGTGAGCGGACAGGTGTATATTTTACAAGGTGAGCTGCAAACAGGCTTTGAACTGCCGTTATCAAAAATTGCTGTAATCACAGAAGGTGAACTCTTCAAGAAACGTGTGAAAAAACAGGCGCGTAAGCAAAAGCTGACCAATGCAGAGCGGATCAAGAGCTATTCAGAGCTTCAAGTCGGCGATTATGTGGTGCACATTAACCACGGGATCGGTAAATATTTAGGAATTGAAACGCTTGAAATCGGCGGCATTCATAAAGATTATTTAAATATTCATTATCAAGGAAGCGACAAGCTTTATGTACCGGTTGAACAAATTGATCAGGTGCAGAAATATGTAGGATCAGAAGGTAAAGAACCAAAGCTGTACAAACTAGGCGGCAGCGATTGGAAACGCGTGAAGAAAAAAGTTGAAACATCTGTACAGGACATCGCAGATGATCTGATTAAACTGTACGCAGAACGCGAGGCAAGCAAAGGATATGCCTTCTCGCCTGATCATGAGATGCAGCGCCAGTTTGAATCTGCGTTCCCTTATCAGGAAACAGATGATCAAATCCGTTCGATTCACGAAATTAAACAGGATATGGAGCGGGAACGTCCAATGGACCGTCTGCTTTGTGGAGATGTGGGTTACGGAAAAACGGAGGTGGCTATTCGTGCGGCCTTTAAAGCGATTGCTGACGGGAAGCAGGTAGCCTTGCTTGTTCCGACAACCATCTTAGCACAGCAGCATTTTGACACAATCATGGACCGATTCCAAGACTACCCTGTCAAAATTGCGCAGCTGAGCCGTTTCCGTACAAGAAAAGAAACAACTGAAACGTTAAAAGGGCTGAAAAACGGAATGATCGATATGGTTATCGGCACACACCGTCTTCTTTCAAAAGACATCGTCTACAAGGATTTAGGACTGTTGATCATTGATGAGGAACAGCGTTTTGGTGTGACGCATAAAGAGAAAATTAAGCAGATGAAAGCCAATATCGACGTACTGACATTAACGGCTACGCCAATACCGCGTACGCTTCATATGTCCATGCTTGGCGTACGGGATTTATCAGTGATTGAAACACCGCCTGAAAACCGTTTCCCTGTTCAAACCTATGTGGTCGAGTATAATGGCGCTCTAGTCAGAGAAGCGATAGAGCGAGAATTAGCACGCGGCGGTCAAGTGTACTTCCTTTACAACCGTGTTGAGGATATTGAACGAAAAGCAGACGAAATCTCCATGCTAGTTCCAGACGCAAAAGTCAGTTATGCGCACGGGAAAATGAGTGAGAACGAGCTGGAATCAGTGATGATTAATTTTCTTGAAGGTGAATCAGATGTATTGGTCAGTACCACCATCATTGAAACGGGAGTCGATATTCCAAATGTGAACACGCTCATCGTCCACGATGCCGATAAAATGGGGCTCTCTCAGCTGTACCAGCTAAGAGGACGAGTCGGGCGTTCGAACCGTGTCGCTTATGCTTATTTCACGTATCGAAAAGATAAAGTTCTTTCTGAAGTTGCGGAGAAAAGACTTCAAGCCATTAAAGAATTCACAGAGCTCGGATCTGGGTTTAAAATTGCGATGCGTGATTTAACGATTCGAGGAGCAGGGAACTTACTTGGTGCTCAGCAGCATGGTTTCATTGATTCGGTTGGATTCGACCTCTATTCTCAAATGCTGAAAGAAGCCATTGAGGAAAGAAGAGGCGATACAACGGCTCAAGATAAATTCGAGCCAGAAATTGATCTTCAAATTGATGCTTACATCCCAGACACTTATATTTCGGATGGCAAGCAAAAGATTGAAATGTATAAACAGTTCAGAGCAATTGGCTCGATTGAAGAGCGGAAAGAGCTTCAGGATGAAATGATCGACCGATTTGGTGAATATCCGCAAGAAGTGGCTGACTTGTTTACGATTGCGACAATGAAGGTGTACGCTGTCCAGGAACGTGTCGAGCTGATCAAGATGGAAAAAGGCATTGTCAGACTCACCCTTGATGAGAAAGCAAGCAGTGAAATCGACGGTCAAAAATTATTTGAGCTCGGCAGTAAATATGGACGTGAAATCGGTTTAGGAATGGAAGGCAGCAAACTGATTATTTCTGTCCAAACGAAAGGCAAGAAGACCGAGGAATGGCTTGAGGTTGTTCTTAACATGCTTCGAGGCCTTCAAGATGTGAAAAAAGAAACCATTCCATCTTCATAAAATTTTGTTTGTCTCTCGTGTATATTACGTTTGATGTGACGGATACTAAACTCAGGGTCAAGTGGTGAATGTTGCATAAAGTGGACGCTTTTGTTCCATTCACCCAACACATCATCAAACGAAAGAGAGGCAGCAGTGAATGAAAGCAACTGGAATTGTACGCCGCATCGATGATTTAGGTAGAGTGGTTATTCCGAAGGAGATTCGCAGAACATTGCGCATCCGGGAAGGAGATCCGCTTGAGATTTTCGTCGACCGCGATGGAGAAGTAATTTTGAAGAAGTATTCGCCGATTAGTGAGCTAGGAGACTTTGCGAAGGAATATGCTGATGCATTATTCGACAGTCTGGGTCATTCCATCCTGATCTGTGATCGAGATACGTATATTGCTGTATCCGGCAGTTCGAAAAAAGAGTACTTGAACAAATCCATCAGTGATTTACTTGAACGAACAATGGATCAGCGTAATTCTGTGTTAGAAGAAAATAAAAAAGAAATTCAACTTGTCGATGGTATTGATGATGACGTATCTGCTTATACCATTGCACCTATTGTTGCGAACGGAGATCCGATTGGCGCCGTCGTCTTATTTTCTAAAGAGCGTTCAATGGGAGAAGTGGAGCATAAAGCGGCAGAAACGGCAGCTGGCTTCTTAGCCCGTCAAATGGAACATTAGGTCTAATAACTCTATATCATCTTGATAAAATGAAAGAATGCCGATGAAATCATTTGATTTTGTCGGTTTTTTATATGGGATGAAACAAAACGAGACATGTGCCGTCTACTCCTTAGAAAGAAACGCCTTTTCTTTCACGTATGATATAATGAGTGCGTTTAACTGTAGATCTATTTTAAAGGAGTCATCCATGAAAAATGCTGTGAATCAGCCGCACTGGCTTTTCCAGGGTGCGGTGATTTTGACCATCGCAGGCTTGTTATCAAAGGTACTAAGTGCCGTTTACCGTGTCCCATTTCAAAACATCGTAGGGGACACAGGGTTTTATATTTATCAGCAGGTATATCCATTCCTTGGCATTGCCATCATGCTTGGCACAACAGGTTTTCCTGTCATGGTGTCCAAGCTTTTGAGTGAGCATGGGGAAGAGAATCGACGGATCATTACAAGGGTATCCTTGGTCTATATCACTTTACTGAGCCTGGTCTTATTTCTTTGTCTTTACATAGGAGCAGGCACAATTGCGAGCCTTATGGCAGACAGTCAATTAATTCTGCTCATCCAGATGAGTGCTTTTGTGTTTCTATTTCTGCCGCTCACCGTGATGCTGAGGGGCGTTTTTCAGAGTGACGGTCTGATGCTTCCAACAGCTGTTTCTCAGTTGGTTGAGCAGCTCATCAGGGTAGGTGTTCTGCTTGTTTTATCCTTCTATTTCGTGAGGCACGGCTATTCGCTTTATGAAACAGGGGCGGGTGCGGTGTTCTCTTCTATCGCAGGAAGTGCGGCCTCGCTCATTTTGCTTCTTTTCCTTTGGCTGACCTATCGAAAGCAGTCTGCTGCAAGTATGTCAGGCAAACAGGCGACACTTCGAAAAAAAGATGTTATGAAGAGTTTGGTGCTGTATACATTGACGATTTGTGTCAGCGGTTTGCTCATTTTATGGATGCAAATGATTGATGCTTTTCATCTGTATGCGTTGCTGCGCAGCGAGGGTCTCAGTGAAGCGGCGGCAAAGGCGGCGAAAGGTGTATATGACCGAGGCCAGCCTTTCTTACAGCTCGGAACGGTGTTTGCCATCAGCATCGGTACCTCTCTTGTACCATTTTTATCGGCTGCCATGAGGAATGGAGAGCATGAAACGATACGGCAAAAAGTTCGGTCATCGGTTAAGACCACGTCGGTATTAGGGATTGGGTCAGCGGTTGGACTGATTTGTATTTTAGCACCAGTCAATACAATGCTTTTTCGTAATGACTTAGGCACCGATGCCTTGCAAATATTCTGTATATCGATCGCCTTTACGTCGATTGCTATTACGCAGGCGGCTTTACTGCAAGGGCTCGGGCATACTGTGTACCCTGCTGTTGTGGTGGTCCTCAGCGTGCTGGTGAAATGGATTCTAACAATTGAGTTTGTACCGTTATTTGGCATCCACGGTGCCGCGTGGTCAACTGTATGTGGTTTTCTCACAGCAGCCGTGCTCAATGCCGTTTATTTAAAGCATAAAGGATGGATTTCATTGAGAGAGCTGTTCCCGGTGAAAATTCTTTTATCAGCCGCCTTCATGGCTGTTGTCTTAATGGGATATCAGGCTCTGTTTTCATGGGTGCTCCCCTTTGAAAAACGTCCGTTTTCCGTTTTAGAGAGCCTGACATCAGTTTTTATTGGTGGTTTCGCCTTTTTATATAGTATTCTTAAGCTAGAAGTATTTACGGACGAGGAATGGAGACTCATTCCATTAGGAAAAAAGATTTTATATTTTAAACAGATGAGAGGGAATCAAAATGGCAGGTAAGATTACCGTCGTCGGTCTCGGGGCAGGCGACATGGATCAGCTGACGCTCGGTGTATTTAAGCAGCTGAAGCAGGCGAAAGAAGTATTTATGAGAACGCAGGATCATCCGCTTACCGCAGAGTTAATGCAGGAGGTCCCAGCTCTCACCTTTTTTGATGAAATTTATGAAAAGCACGATCAGTTTGATCATGTGTATCAGGAAATTACCGAAATATTATTTGCAGAGGCAGCGGAAAAAGACATTGTGTACGCAGTACCTGGTCATCCATTTGTAGCAGAAAAGACCGTACAGCTGCTCGTCGCCGGGCAGAAAGAGCGCGGGATTGAGGTGTCTTTCGCTGGTGGACAAAGCTTTCTAGATGCGACATTCAACTCCTTGCAGATTGACCCCATCGAGGGATTACAATTCGTTGATGCAGGGGATATGAGAGCGGATGATCTAAAATTAACCCAGCACGTCCTGATTTGTCAGGTATATGATCAGATGACAGCTTCGAATGTGAAACTCACGCTGATGGAAAAGCTCCCTGACGATTATGAAGTTTATATTGTGACAGCAGCTGGAAGCAGTCAGGAACAGATTACTGCCGTTCCTTTATTTGAACTTGATCGAGATGTGTCGATAAATAACTTAACGAGTGTTTATGTTCCTCCGATTCAAGATGAACAGCTGCTTTATCAACAATTTGACACCTTCCGTGACGTCATACGTACATTAAGAGGTCCGGGCGGCTGTCCATGGGATCAAAAACAAACCAATGAATCACTCAAACCATATTTAATTGAAGAATGCTATGAACTGCTTGAAGCGATAGATGAAGATGACCCAGATCATATGGTGGAAGAGCTCGGCGATGTGCTGCTGCAGGTGCTGCTTCACGCTCAAATTGGCGAAGATGACGGTTATTTCTCAATCGATGACGTCATTCAGCATGTCACAGAAAAAATGATTCGGCGCCACCCCCATGTGTTTGGTGACACGAATGTTTCTGAGGCAGCAGATGTGGTGGCCAACTGGGAAAAAATCAAACAGCAGGAGAAGCCAGAGCGGACCGGTTCTATTTTGCAATCGATTCCGGCGACACTTCCAGCACTAACAAAGGCATATAAGCTCCAAAAGAAAGCTGCCAAAGTAGGCTTTGATTGGACAGATGTTCAAGACATTTGGAACAAATACGAAGAAGAAAAGCAGGAATTTCTCGTTGAAGTGGCAGAGAAGACGGACGAAGGTGCAACGAAGCAGATGAAAGATGAATTTGGAGATCTTTTGTTTGTTCTCGTCAATATTGGCAGGTTCTATCACCTAGAGCCTGAAACGGCACTCGCTTCTGCCAACACAAAATTCATACGGCGCTTTCAGCATATCGAACAAAAAGCAAAGGACATGGGCCGTTCATTAGATGACTTAACGCTAGAGGAAATGGACGATCTATGGAACGATGCGAAACGCATAGAAAGAGGTGAACACACATGAGACTAGATAAATTTTTAAAAGTGTCCCGTTTAATTAAAAGAAGAACATTGGCAAAAGAAGTAGCTGATCAAGGCAGGATATCTATTAACGGAACACAGGCGAAAGCAAGCTCTGACGTGAAAGAAGGAGATGAGCTGCAAATCCGCTTTGGTCAAAAACTAGTGACTGTTCAAGTCAACGAGTTAAAGGACACGACGAAAAAAGAAGAAGCGGCTGGCATGTATACTGTGCTAAAAGAAGAAAAAACAGCAGAATAGGGCTTGTTCTAAATGACCCTCTTATCACATACAATGCAGTAACATGCAAGTATGAGATATGGGGGATGTATAGATGAATCAATATTATAATCAACCTCAAGGCACGAAGCTGTCATCAGACGCGGAGCACAATGTCACAATGCGAAACAGAAAGCATTTAGATATTACTGGTGTCAAACAAGTGGAAAGCTTTGATAGTGAGGAATTTCTGCTGGAGACGGTCATGGGGATTCTCGCCATCCGTGGAGAAAATCTGCAAATGAAAAACCTAGACGTCGAAAAGGGCGTTGTGTCGATTAAAGGACGTGTTTTTGATTTAATCTATGTTGATGAGCAGCACGGGGAGAAAGCTAAAGGGTTTTTTAGCAAGCTGTTTAAATGACGCTGACAGTCCAGTTTTATACGATGCTTTCCATGGCGGCGATGGGCATCTGGCTGGGCGCATCGCTTGATACGTACAAGCTGTTTGTGAACCGGGAAAAAACAGCAAAATGGCTTTTGGTTATCCACGATCTCCTTTTTTGGATGGTACAGGGTCTCTTATTCTTTTACGTCCTGCTGCTGACAAATGAGGGAGAATTCAGGCTTTATATTTTTCTAGCTGTTGCTCTAGGTTTCTCGATGTATCAGGCATTGATGAAACATTTGTATCTCAAGATTCTCAAGTTTATCATGATGTGTGTATATCAGACTGTTCTCTTCCTAAAAAGGCTGGTCATGTCGGTTGTCTTCCAGCCGATCCGCTGGATGATCACATTGATTATAAGTGCTATTCTGTTCTTGCTCCACTCGCTCTTACGTCTTGTTCGTTTTACGTTTCGGCTCGTGTGGAAGGTGCTGTCGATTGTTTGTTATCCGCTCATCTGGTTACTCAATGTGACCATTATTCATCGGATTCCCGAAAAATGGCGAACATCAATGAGATTGTTTTTCTCAAAAGGAGCAGGAATTTTACAAGGGGCCAAGAAATTATCTGGTACCATCAAAACGAAATGGAAACAATTCTGGACAAAGTAAGAGAGGAGGCCTTCAATTTTGAACAAGAGAAAAAGAAATATCGCACAAATTCAAAATGATTACCAAAAACAAATGGAACAGCAAGCGCAGCGCTTAAAACGCAAACGTCGCGGACTCCTTAGAAGGCTTACCGTGTTTGGTGTAATCGTGCTCATGTTTGCTGTCTTGGTGACAAGTGCCCTCTGGTCGCAATCGTCTTCACTAAAGGAAAAAGAAGAGAAGAAGGTTGCGCTCGAAAAAGAGTTGAAGCAATTACAAACAAAGCAGGAAGATATTTCTGATGAAATTAAGAAGCTGAAAAGCAAGGAATACGTACTCGAACTGGCACGACGGGACTATTATATGTCCAAAAAAGGCGAAAAAATCTTTGATGTGGGCAATAAGAGCGATTAGCCTTGTTGACACTTAAAATTCAGTTTATGTATAATTGAACAAATGAGATTTTTTTATAAGTCTAAGGAGGAGCACTTTTTTTATGTCGATTGAAGTTGGCAGCAAGTTACAAGGGAAAGTTACGGGCATTACAAATTTTGGAGCTTTTGTGGAGTTGCCAGGCGGTTCAACTGGTCTCGTTCATATCAGTGAGGTAGCCGATAACTATGTAAAAGATATTAATGAGCATTTAAAAGTCGGTGAACAAGTTGAAGTGAAAGTGATTAACGTTGAAAAAGACGGTAAAATCGGCTTGTCCATTAAAAAAGCAAAAGATCGTCCTCAACAACAATCAAGACCAAGCAGAAATGATTTCCGTCCGAAGGAATCGTTTGAACAAAAAATGAACAAATTCTTAAAAGATAGCGAAGATCGCTTAACATCTTTAAAACGTAACACGGAATCAAAACGTGGGGGGCGCGGAGCAAGAAGAGGTTAACTTGTTGCTGCTTTCTATATATTTTCACAACAAAGCATCTGCTGTTCAGCAGGTGCTTTTTTTCATGATCCATCCGACATTTTTTGAGATTTCGTCATTTAATTTAAAACTTTCTATTGACGGACAAGCGAATCCTTTGTATTATAGTTCTTGTGCTTCTTAGCGCATTTTCATTATGGCGGTGTAGCTCAGCTGGCTAGAGCGTACGGTTCATACCCGTGAGGTCGGGGGTTCGATCCCCTCCGCCGCTATCCTTTTAACTAGAACATAAAGCAAGGCCCGTTGGTCAAGCGGTTAAGACACCGCCCTTTCACGGCGGTAACACGGGTTCGAATCCCGTACGGGTCATCTTCGAAACAGCTTTCTATAGGAAAGCTGTTTTTTTGTGCCTTCGTAAAATTGTGATGAAAGACATCGACTTTCATGAAAGTATGCCTCTTTGACGAATAAAGCGTCGAACGTTTTATGGAAACGACAACTTCTTTTGACAAAATTTCTTTTTCACCTTCGCTATAATGACAAGCAACGAATATCAGGTGGGGGATGAGAAGATGGAAAAACTAGAAAGAAGAACTGATTTAACAGGAGCGGGGTTTGAAAGAATCAGTGCGGGATTAAAAAAGATGAAAAACCTGTTTCTTCATCACACGCATTCTCTTTTTTTCTATAAAGGGTTTATTTATGTTGTTCTAGGCTTTTTATTAGGACGAGCCTTTATATTATCTGAAATTATGCCGTTTGCTCTGCCTTTCTTTGGCTCCATGCTGCTTATTAAAAGAGATAAGGCGATGCTTGCTTGTTTAGCATTACTCGCTGGGGCGATGACGATATCACCTCAAAATGCATTGTTTGTGTTTGCGTCGCTGCTCATGTTTCTCCTTATGTCAAAGGTGGTTTCTTTCATCATCAAAGACCCAGTGAAAACATTACCGGTTGTCATTGTTCTCTCAATGCTGATCACCCGGGGAGCGTTTGTTTACTTAGAGCAAGGTGCTGTGCAAAGTTATGATTACGTCATGGCGGGTGTCGAAGCAGGACTTGCCTTCATTTTGACTCTGATTTTCCTTCAAAGCCTGCCGATTTTTACAGTCAGGAAAATTAAACACTCTTTAAAGGTCGAAGAAATTATTTGTTTTATGATTTTAATTGCCTCAGTTTTAACTGGTCTTGCTGGGATCACTTTTCAAGGAATGCAGGCAGAGCATATTTTGTCACGTTATGTAGTGCTGACATTTGCCTTTATTGGCGGAGCCAGTATTGGTTGTACGGTCGGTGTTGTGACAGGATTAATTCTCGGTCTCGCTAACATCGGAAACCTTTATCAGATGAGTCTTCTTGCCTTTTCAGGCTTATTAGGCGGATTGCTGAAAGAAGGGAAGAAAGCAGGGGCAGCCATCGGCTTAATTGTGGGTTCCTTACTCATTTCACTGTACGGGGAAGGGTCAGCAGGTCTCATGACCACACTGTATGAATCACTTATAGCGGTTGCGCTCTTTTTACTCACGCCGCAATCAGTTACTTCCAAGGTAGCGAAATACATTCCTGGTACGGTAGAGCATGTACAAGAGCAGCAGCAATATGCTCGGAAGGTACGAGACGTGACAGCAAAAAAGGTAGATCAATTCTCTCATGTATTTCATGCGCTGTCTGAGAGTTTTGCGACATTTTACGAATCCATTCCTGAAGAGAAGAAGCAGGAAGAGGATGTAGATCTTTTTTTAAGTACGATCACAGAACGATCCTGTCAAACGTGCTATAAGAAAAATAAATGCTGGGTGCAGAACTTTGATACAACCTATGAACTAATGAAACAAGTTATGCATGAATCTGATGAAAAAACGTATGAGCATAACCGAAAATTGAAAAAGAAATTTAGTCAGCACTGCTCAAAATCAAAACATGTTGAGGAATTGATCGAAGAGGAGATCGCTTACTATAAAGCCAACCAGACACTGAAGAAAAAAGTCCAAGACAGCAGGCGTCTTGTCGCTGAACAGCTGATGGGGGTCTCACAAGTGATGGAGGATTTTTCCCGGGAAATAAAACGAGAAAGAGAGCAGCATTTTATTCAGGAAGAGCAGATGATAGAAGCACTTCAGCACTTTGGCATTGAAATTCAGCAAGTAGAAATCTATAGCTTGGAGCAGGGAAATGTGGATATTGAAATGAGAATCCCATATTGCCAAGGGCATGGGGAATGTGAAAAAATCATTGCTCCAATGCTTTCGGATATTTTAGAAGAACAGATTTTAGTCAAAGCAGAACAGTGTGCAGAGCATCCAACAGGCTATTGCCACGTTGTATTTGGCTCTGCTAAATCATACCGAGTGGCTACAGGCGTGGCACATGCAGCAAAAGGCGGAGGACTGGTATCTGGAGACAGCTACAGCATGATGGAGCTTGGAGCAGGCAAGTATGCCGCAGCTATTAGTGATGGAATGGGCAACGGAGCACGTGCTCATTTTGAAAGCAATGAAACGATTAAGCTGTTAGAAAAAATATTGGCGTCAGGTATCAATGAAAAAGTGGCGATTAAAACCATTAATAGTATTTTATCTTTACGAACGACGGACGAGATCTATTCCACATTGGATTTATCGATCATTGATTTACAGGATGCGAGCTGTAAGTTCCTCAAGATTGGTTCAACACCCAGCTTTATTAAACGGGGTGATCAGGTGATGAAGGTACAAGCAAGCAACTTGCCAATCGGTATTATTGATGAATTCGAAGTCGAGGTTGTGAGTGAACAGATGAAGGCAGGAGACCTATTGATTATGATGAGTGACGGTATTTTTGAGGGGCCAAAGCATATTGAAAATCATGATCTGTGGGTGAAACGGAAAATGAAAAGCTTTAAAACAGAAGATCCCCAAGAAATTGCTGATTTATTAATGGAAGAGGTTATTCGAACAAGAGCAGGCCAAATTGACGACGATATGACAGTTGTTGTCATCAGGCTCGACCACAACACACCAAAATGGGCTTCCATTCCGACCGGTACATTCTATCTTGAGAAACAAGAGATTTCTTAATATATCGTATAATATGAATTTCTTCTGGCGATGATGGGGATATAAGCATTCAGTTACAATCCCAGGAGGAATGAAGATGCGAAAAGGTCACGTCAACCAAATCTTATTGATTACAGATGGCTGCTCAAATCACGGGGAAGATCCGCTTGCGATTGCCTCATTGGCAAAGGAACAAGGGATTACAGTCAATGTCATTGGCATTATGGAAGAAAACAGACACGATCATGAAGCGATGAAGGAAGTGGAGGGGATTGCTCTCGCAGGCGGAGGCATCCATCAAGTTGTCTATGTCCAGCAGTTATCTCAAACAGTACAAATGGTCACAAAAAAAGCGATGACACAAACGCTACAAGGTGTTGTGAATAAAGAATTGCAGCAAATTCTCGGCAAAGATGCTGAAATTGAAGAACTTCCACCTGATAAGCGCGGGGAAGTAATGGAGGTTGTCGATGAGTTAGGAGAGACGGTTCACCTTCAAGTACTCGTGCTTGTTGATACAAGTGCAAGTATGAAACCGAAGCTGCCAACCGTCAAAGAAGCACTTATCGACCTTTCTATCAGTTTAAATTCAAGAATTGGAGAAAATCAGTTTGGGATGTGTGTATTTCCCGGGAAAAACTCAGATGCTGAAATTGTGTTGAATTGGACGCCTCGATTCGATTCATTATCATCTATTTTCCCAAAACTGACCACTGGAGGCATCACCCCAACGGGACCAGCGCTTCGGGAAGCACTTCAGCATTTCAAATCAGTTCGTTCACGCAAAGGGCTGCTTGAAGCAAAGGAAGAGCATGATGATGAATTCGGATTCTAACATCCCGTTAGGCACGGTGATTCAAGGGAAATGGCACCACCATCATTACCGTATTGTAAAAGAGCTTGGAAAAGGGGCGAACGGTGTTGTCTATCTGGCCGAATCGCCACATGGGCAAGCGGCCCTTAAAGTGAGTGATGACAGTATGCTCATTGCATCTGAAGTCAATGTATTAAAATCCTTTTCAAAGGCTCCTGTGAAAACCATGGGGCCTTCTTTTTATGATATGGATGATGCGATTTATCCAGGTATGCCTCAAAAACGCTCCTTTTATGTGATGGAATATGTCAGAGGTCCATTATTGCTTGAATTTGTGAAACATAAGGGTGATGAGTGGATCGTTGTTTTGATGATTCAGCTTTTATCCAGTCTGGCTCATTTACATCAGGAAGGATGGATTTTTGGTGACTTAAAGCCGGATAATCTCATTGTTTCTGGTCCCCCGGCAACGATTCGGTGCATTGATGTGGGAGGAACGACGAAAGCAGGCAGGGCAATTAAGGAGTATACCGAGTTTTTTGATCGAGGCTATTGGGGGTTTGGCACAAGAAAAGCTGAACCATCGTATGATTTATTTGCCCTGACCATGGTGATGGTCAACTGTGCGTATAAGAAAGAATTCAAAAAAGGAGCAGAACCAGAAAAGCAGCTTTATCGAGCCATTGAAGGACATCCTTTATTAAAGCGATATGAAAGGGTGTTAAAGGCTGCTCTACAAGGTAAATATCAATCAGCAGCAGACATGAAAAGCGCGATGCTGAAAGAAGGACAGCTGATTGCAACAAGAAAAACGCGCCAAAAGAAGCAGCAGCAAAAAAACGCGCCAAAACCCGCTATTAATCAAAATCAACAAGTGGCTACACGATCGCGGGCTGCAGCAGCAAAAAGAACGTCAGCACGCAAAAAATCAGGCGGTCTTTTTGAAACCATTCTTATCGTGTGCAGTGTACTCGCTCTTTACTGTGCATATGTGGTTTTGTTCCTGTTGTAGAGCTGTAAAAAAGCAGGCTTCTTCTTTGCTTGGAGCTACTGAAAGTGATAGGATATGTATATCTTTAAATTACCTGCTCTTTGTGAGGAGGAAGTTGTGAATAGAATTGAATCTTTTTTGAAAAAGCATGATGTTTACCTTGAAAATACGACAGTCATTGTCGGGGTTTCCGGCGGACCGGATTCCATGCTCTTACTGCATGAACTTAACAAGCGCCGCAAAGGTTCCTATCAGCTGATTGCAGCCCATGTAGATCACATGTTCAGAGGAGAAGAGTCCTTTGCTGATTTGGCATTTGTTGAGGCTTACTGTAAGGAGCACGAGATCCCTTTTGAATCGTCCCGCATACAGGTCACCCAATATGCAAAAGAAAACCGCTTAAACAAACAGGCAGCTGCAAGGGAGTGCAGATATGCTTTCTTTCGTCAATTGATGGAGCAATACAACGCTCAATTTATAGCGCTTGCACATCATGGAGACGACCAAGTAGAAACAATGTTGATGAGACTTGCGAGAGGGACTGTTGGTATAGGACTCGCGGGTATCCAAGCAAAACGTCCTTTTCAAAATGGGTGGCTGATTCGACCGCTCATTGGATACTCTAAGGACGACGTACTAAAAGCTTGTGAAAAAGAACATGTCCCCTATGTCATTGATCAAAGCAATCATACGGATGACTACTTGAGAAACCGGGTAAGAAGACACATTCTTCCCGTGTTAAAAGAAGAGGCACCTCATGTACATGAAAGCTTTCAGTTTGTAAGTGACATGCTGACTGAGGATGAGCAATACTTGCAGGCTTTAACAAAGGAACAAATGAACCAAGTGATAACGAGTCAATCGCCTAAGCAAATTGAGATCAAAACGAAGCCTTTGCTTGACCTGCCTTTGCCTTTACAAAGAAGAGGCATTCAACTAATATTAAACTATCTTTATGAAAACACTCAATCAGCGTTTTCAAACCAGCATATTCTAGGGACTTTAGACTGGTTATCTCATACCGATCAACCGTCTGGATCATTAGATTTGCCAAAAGGTTTACAAGCTGTCAAGTCTTATGATCACTGTATGTTTACCTTTGAACGATCGCATGTATTAGACCAGTCTTATGCTCTTCACTTAAAGGTTGAGCTCGGAGAAGAGCTTTTTCTCCCAAATGGACAGTCTATCGCCGTATCAAATCATGTTCCGAAGGATGCACGGAACGGAAACCATTTTTTCTTGCTTCAAAAAGATCATGTTCGTCTCCCTTTGATCATTCGCTCACGAAAAAATGGTGATCGAATCAAACTTAAAGGGATGAATGGATCAAAAAAGGTGAAGGATATATTTATTGATAAAAAAGTGCCTCTTGCAGAAAGAGACAGCTGGCCGATCGTCACTGACTCGGATCATCAAATCATCTGGATCCCAGGTCTGAAAAAATCCGTTTTTGAAGAAATTGATATGACAAACAGCGATCTCATTGTATTACAATATAGACAGCACGAAAATTTGTAGGGGGCAAGCAAAAGCATGAAACAAGATATTGAAAAGATTTTGATCTCAGAAGAAGAGATCCAGCAAAAAGTGAAGGAACTGGGTGCAACATTAACCAGTGATTATGATGGTAAATTTCCCCTGGCTATTGGTGTTTTGAAAGGGGCTCTTCCATTCATGGCAGACCTGATCAAACACATTGATACATATTTAGAACTTGATTTTATGGATGTATCTAGCTACGGAAAGTCTACCGTATCTTCTGGAGAAGTAAAGATCATTAAGGATCTAGATACTTCTGTTGAAGGAAGAGATATTTTGATTATGGAAGATATCATCGACAGTGGGTTAACTTTGAGCTATCTGGTAGAGCTTTTCCGATACCGTAAAGCAAATTCCATTAAAATTGTGACATTGCTTGATAAACCAAGCGGCCGCAAAGCAGACATCAAAGCAGATTATGTTGGATTTGAAGTGCCAGATGCATTTGTTGTCGGCTATGGATTGGATTTTGCTGAACGTTACCGAAACCTCCCGTATATTGGAGTGTTAAAACCATCTGTTTACGAAGGCTAATCAGCATACGTATACATGAGGTTATTGGTTGTGTTGGAATGATTTTCTATGATACTATTGAACATAGTTGTGCTTACTGTGGGAGGAGGTAAGGAATGAATCGGGTTTTTCGTAATACGATTTTTTATATACTTATTTTATTACTTGTGATAGGGGTCGTCAGTTGGTTAGGATCCCCAAATCAAAAGCCTGAGAACATGTCTTACAGCAAATTTTCGCAAAATCTAAGTGCGGGAAAAGTGGAGAGTATCTCCATTCAGCCTGTAAGAGGGGTTTATGAAATTCGTGGTCAATTAGATGGCGCGAAGAAAGATCAATACTTCATTACCCATGTTCCAGATGGTCAAGGTGTTGACCAAATTTACAGTGCACTGAAGAATACAGATGTAAAAGTAGAACCAGCACCTGAAACAAATGGATGGCTGCAAGTTCTGACAACCATCATTCCGTTTATCATCATCTTTATCCTGTTCTTCTTCTTATTGAACCAAGCTCAGGGCGGCGGAAGCCGAGTCATGAACTTTGGTAAGAGTAAGGCGAAGCTTTACACAGAAGAGAAGAAACGTGTGAAATTTAAAGATGTTGCCGGTGCAGATGAAGAAAAGCAAGAGCTTGTAGAAGTGGTTGAATTCCTGAAGGACCCACGTAAATTTGCGGAGCTTGGCGCAAGAATCCCTAAAGGGGTTTTACTAGTAGGACCTCCAGGTACAGGTAAAACATTGCTTGCGAGAGCATCTGCAGGAGAAGCAGGCGTTCCTTTCTTCAGCATCAGTGGTTCTGACTTCGTCGAGATGTTCGTCGGTGTCGGTGCATCACGTGTACGTGATTTATTCGAAAATGCGAAAAAGAATGCACCTTGCTTAATCTTTATTGATGAGATTGATGCAGTGGGTCGTCAGCGTGGAGCCGGTCTTGGCGGTGGTCATGACGAGCGTGAACAAACGCTTAACCAGCTTCTTGTTGAAATGGATGGTTTTAGTGCCAACGAAGGTATTATTATCATTGCTGCGACAAACCGTGCAGATATTCTAGACCCTGCATTGCTGCGTCCGGGACGTTTTGACCGTCAAATTACGGTTGACCGCCCAGATGTTATTGGCCGTGAAGAAGTACTGAAAGTTCATGCGAAAAACAAACCGCTTGACGAGTCAGTTAACTTAAAAGCCATTGCAAGCAGAACACCAGGGTTCTCTGGAGCAGATCTTGAGAACTTACTAAACGAAGCAGCACTTGTTGCTGCCCGTCATAACAAAAAGAAAATCGATATGCGTGATATTGACGAAGCGACTGACCGTGTCATCGCTGGGCCGGCGAAGAAAAGCCGTGTCATTTCGAAGAAAGAACGTAATATTGTGGCTTACCATGAAGCAGGTCATACCGTCATTGGTCTTATCCTAGACGAAGCGGACATGGTGCATAAAGTAACGATCGTTCCTCGTGGTCAGGCAGGCGGATATGCGGTCATGCTTCCAAGAGAAGACCGTTATTTCCAAACGAAGCCAGAGCTTCTTGATAAGATTGTCGGCTTGCTCGGCGGTCGTGTTGCAGAGGAAATTACGTTTGGTGAAGTAAGTACAGGCGCTCACAACGACTTCCAGCGTGCAACAGGCATTGCAAGAAGAATGGTCACAGAGTTCGGTATGTCTGATAAACTTGGTCCGCTTCAATTCGGTCAATCACAAGGAGGTCAAGTCTTCCTTGGCCGTGATTTTAACAATGAGCCGAATTACAGTGAAGCGATCGCTTACGAAATTGACCAAGAAGTTCAGCGTTTCATTAAGGAGAGCTACGAACGTGCGAAACAAATTCTCACTGAGAATAAAGATAAGTTAGAAATCATCGCACAAGCCCTTCTAGAAGTTGAAACATTAGATGCTGAACAAATTAAATCTCTTTACGAAACTGGAAAGCTTCCAGAGCGTGTATATGCAGATGACGAAGAGAAAAACGATGATGTGAAAGTAAACATCAAGAAAAAAGAAGATGAGGAGATCTAATCTCCTTCTGTGAAAGCTGCCGGGATCACCGGCAGCTTTTTTTATTTCGATTCATGAATGGATCGGTTTCGAATTGTTTACAAATGGAACTCAATTCGTGTATGGTATGATAGAAAGTCGAAAAATGCTCTTTTTGAGAAACTATTCAAAGTGGTGATGAAGTTGTTACTCGTGATAGATGTAGGAAACACAAATACCGTTTTAGGTGTTTATCATAATGGCGATCTAAACTACCATTGGCGAATTGAAACAAGCCGTCATAAAACAGAAGATGAATTTGGTATGTCCATCAGGGCTTTATTCGATTATGTCGGGCTGATGTTTGACCAAATAGAAGGGATTATCATCTCGTCTGTTGTCCCGCCAATGATGTTCGCACTTGAAAGAATGTGCGAAAAGTATTTTCACATAACACCCCAAATTGTAGGGCCTGGAATGAAGACTGGATTAAACATTATGTGTGACAATCCAAAGGAAGTCGGGGCAGATCGAATTGTCAATGCAGTAGCAGCAATTCACCTATATGGGGCACCTCTTATTGTGGTAGACTTTGGAACAGCAACAACCTACTGTTATATCAATGAACAAAAACAATACATGGGTGGAGCGATTGCACCGGGTATTACCATCTCAACTGAGGCTTTATATACAAGAGCGGCGAAGCTGCCGAGAATTGAAATTGTCCGTCCAGATCACATTGTTGGAAAAAACACCATCAGTGCGATGCAATCCGGCATCCTTTATGGATATGTTGGCCAAGTCGAGGGAATAGTGAAACGGATGAAGCAGCAAGCCAAACAAACACCGAAAGTCATTGCAACAGGCGGTTTGTCTACATTGATTGGAAATGAATCAGACTGTATTGATATTGTCGATCCGTTCCTCACATTAAAAGGACTGCAGCTCATTTATGAACGTAATCGTGTCGGTGTATTATAGGAGGTTTAAATCAAATGGATTACTTAGTTAAAGCGTTAGCATATGATGGAAAAGTCCGCGCATATGCTGCAAACACAACAGATACAATCAACGAAGCACAAAGAAGACATCATACGTGGCCGACTGCATCAGCAGCCATCGGCAGAACGATGACAGCAACAGTCATGATGGGTGCTATGCTGAAAGGTGAGAATAAGCTAACTGTCAAAATAGAAGGCGGTGGACCAATCGGCGCCATTATCGCTGATGGAAATGCAAAAGGCCAGGTGCGAGGATATGTCTCAAACCCACAAGTTCACTTTGACTTAAATGAACATGGCAAGCTGGATGTTAGACGTGCAGTCGGAACATCTGGAACGTTAAGTGTTGTCAAAGATATCGGGCTGAAGGACCACTTTACAGGACAAACAGAAATTGTCTCAGGTGAAATTGGAGATGACTTCACTTATTATCTTGTTTCTTCTGAGCAAGTGCCTTCTTCTGTAGGCGTAGGCGTCCTTGTCAATCCAGATAATTCGATTCTCGCAGCAGGCGGTTTCATCATTCAATTGCTGCCTGGTACAGAAGATGCTGTCATTGAAAGACTAGAAAAGCGCCTGTCAACCATTGAACCCATCTCTAAACTCATTGAAAAAGGGATGACACCAGAACAAATATTAGAAGAAGTACTCGGTGAAAAGCCTCAAATTTTAGAAACTGTACCTGTCGAATTTTCTTGTAACTGCTCAAAAGAACGGTTTGCAAATGGCATTATCAGCCTAGGGAAAGCCGAAATTGATGATATGATTGAACAAGACGGACAAGCAGAAGCTCAATGCCATTTTTGTAACGAAACGTATGTATTTACAAAAGAAGAGCTAGAAGAGCTACGTGAAGAATTAACCCGCTAAGCTCTAAGCAGCGGGTTTTCTTTTTAGAATGGAAAGGAGACGAAAGATGAGACTAAAAGCAAGAGTGGTATGGACATTTATCCTCGTGTTGCTCATGATTAATGCCGTTGTCATTGCATATGTATTAACAAAGTCACAAATGTCACAGGCTTCTTCTAACGGGAAGAGCGGTGAAGAAATTGCGTCAATTGGAAAAGAGAAGGTGACGCGTCAAGAATGGCTAAAGAAAATGGAAGACCGCTACGGAAAGGCGACTCTTGAGCAAATGATCAATCAAAAGGTGGTCAATCAGCTTGCCAAGCAAAACAAGCTGGAAGTGTCTTCAAAAGAGATCAATCGTGAATTGCTTATGCTCAAAGCGGTGTCTAATAATTTCTATGAAGATGGACATACAAGTGAGAAGGAATGGAAAGAACAGATTCGTTATCAAATTTTATTAGAGCAGCTTTTAACAAGAGATGCCGTCGTTTCTGAAAAAGAAGCGAAATCGTTTTATGAAAAAAACAAGGACTTATATCAATATGATGATTCATACCGCATTCGCCATATCGTCGTGAAGACAAAGAGCGAGGCTGAAAATGTATTGAAAGATTTAAAAGGTGGATCTAGTTTCGAAGCCGTGGCAGCTGAACGTTCAATCGACCGTTACACCTCACCATACGGCGGAGATCTTGGATTTGTGACAGAAGAGCAGGAAAGTATCCCAGCCCTATACATACAAGAAGCTCAAAAGCTTCAGCCAGATGAATGGACGAAAGAGCCGATTCAGACCAAAAACGGGTATGCCATTATTCAGTTAAAAGAAAAATTAAATGGCCGCTCTTTCTCCTATGACGAAGTCAAAGACCAGATTAAAAGGCAGATCGCCATGGAAGATCTAGGTGAAAAGGCGAATGTCAAAACCCTGTGGAAAGAAGCAAAAGTCACATGGTTTTACGATGGCGAGCAGGACTAAAAGCATTGACAAAATTTTTTGAAATTGATAATTTAATATTAATACAATAAAATTACTCGGAGATAGAGGTGTTAGTGATGGCTCGTATTGCAAATTCAGTTTTTGAACTAATAGGAAATACACCAGTCGTTAAATTAAACCGTTTAGTAGATGAAGACAGTGCGGATGTCTACTTGAAACTTGAATATATGAACCCGGGCAGCAGTGTCAAAGATCGTATTGCTTTAGCGATGATCGAAGATGCTGAAGCAAAAGGTACATTAAAAGCCGGCGATACGCTTATTGAACCAACAAGCGGAAATACAGGAATCGGCCTTGCAATGGTAGCGGCTGCTAAAGGAATCAATGCGATTTTGGTTATGCCGGACACAATGAGTCAGGAGCGCCGCAACCTTTTACGCGCTTATGGTGCGGAACTTGTCTTAACACCAGGTGCAGAAGGAATGAAAGGTGCCATCAAAAAAGCGGAAGAATTAGCAGAAGAGCATGGTTATTTCATGCCTCAGCAATTTAGCAACGAAGCCAATGCAGAGATTCACCGTCGTACAACTGGGAAAGAAATCCTTGAACAGTTTGACGGCGAGCTTGATGCATTTATTGCAGGTGTTGGTACGGGCGGTACGATTACAGGTGCTGGTGAAGTCCTAAAAGAAGCCATCCCATCCATCCAGCTTTATGCAGTAGAGCCGACAGATTCTCCTGTATTGTCAGGCGGTAAGCCGGGTCCGCATAAAATTCAAGGAATTGGAGCAGGTTTTGTTCCTTCAATCTTGAACACAGAAATATATGACGGCATCATCCAAGTGAAAAACGAAGATGCATTTGAGCTTGCAAGAAAAGCAGCGAAAGAAGAAGGAATCCTTGGCGGTATTTCTTCCGGAGCAGCTATTTACGCAGCACTTCAAACAGCGAAAAAGCTTGGTAAAGGGAAAAAGGTTCTGGCCATCATCCCAAGTAATGGTGAGCGTTACCTCAGTACACCACTTTATCAATTCGATTAAACCAATCACCCCAGCATTTGCTGGGGTTTTTTCATGAATTCTGAAGATGGAAAGCAAATACTATTTTCTAAATAAATTGGATTGCATTACAATAAGATTAATGAAAATGAAAAAGGATGATAACATGACACAACGCAGGCCGATGGGCATCAAAATTCCTTTTACGAAAGATGCATTCTTGAAAAGATACGAACAATTAACTGCTCGCGAAACACATCATGTGCTTCTTGAAAGTGCGCGCGGCGGTTCTTATAGCATCGCTGGTATTCACCCGATCGCTAAAGCGAAGGGGAAAGATGGAATGACGACCATCCATTATCAAGATGAGGTGCTGTTCAAAGAAGGTGATCCATTCAGAGCGTTTACGGATTGGTTTCAAACCCTTCAAACCGAAACGAACGACGAATACCCAGACTTCCAAGGCGGAGCAATTGGGTTTTTAAGCTACGATTATGCTAGATACATCGAGCATTTTAAGATGCTGTCAATTGATGATCTTCAAACACCAGACCTTTATTTCCTCGTATTTAACGATGTTGCAGTTTTTGATCATAAAGAGCACGCGCTGTGGCTGATTACGCACATAGAGGAAACGGAATCAGTGAGTAAAGCGAACCAAAGGCTTGAAGAATGGAGGCAAAAATGGACAAGCTCTTCAGAAGAATCAGCACAATCACCTGTCAGTGAACCTTCCACAGAATTTGTACCAGCAGCACCATTCACTGAAGAAACCTTTGGGGAAGCAGTAGAGAAAATTAAGCAATATATCGCAAACGGTGATGTGTTCCAAGTGAACTTATCCATCAGACAAGATGAACAGCTACACACTCATCCGTATGATTTATACAAAACGTTACGTCAAGTCAATCCATCTCCTTACATGTCTTACCTGCATACGCCTGACTTCCAGATTGTTTGTGGATCTCCAGAGCTGCTTATTAAGAAAAAAGGAACTCAGCTAGAAACAAGACCAATTGCCGGAACAAGATCACGAGGCAAAGACGACGCTGAGGATCAAGCGCTGGCAAAAGAGCTCATTGAAAATGAAAAAGAACGCGCAGAGCATGTGATGCTCGTTGATCTTGAGCGGAATGACCTTGGACGCGTATCCACTTATGGATCCGTAAAAGTGAACGAATTTATGGCGATTGAGAAATATTCACACGTAATGCATATTGTATCCAATGTACAAGGAGAGCTGCGTGATGAATGTGACGCGGTAGATGTCATGAGAGCTGTATTCCCAGGTGGAACGATTACAGGTGCTCCAAAAGTGAGGACGATGGAAATCATAGAAGAACTTGAGCCAACAAGACGTGGGCTTTATACTGGATCTATAGGCTGGTTTGGATTCAATCAAGATATGCACTTTAATATCGTCATTCGTACTGCGTATTGTACAGAAGGAAAAGCCTTTATGCAGTCAGGTGCGGGGATCGTCATAGATTCTGTCCCAAAACACGAATATAAAGAATCGATTAAAAAAGCCTATGCAGTGAAAAAAGCATTACAGCTGAGCAAAGAAGAGACTATTTTGAGTTAGAGGTGAGCAGAGTATGATTTTAATGATTGATAATTATGATTCATTTACGTACAACCTGGTCCAGTATTTAGGTGAGCTTGGAGAAGAATTGATCGTGAAACGGAATGATCAAGTAACCATTCAAGAAATTGAAGAGCTCAAGCCGGATTTCCTCATGATTTCTCCAGGGCCATGCAGTCCTGATGAAGCGGGGATTAGTATGGAGGCGATCAAGCACTTTGCAGGAAGTATTCCGATCTTCGGTGTGTGTCTAGGTCACCAATCCATCGCACAAGTCTTTGGCGGGGATGTCGTTCGAGCAGAGCGCTTAATGCACGGGAAAACGTCAGAGATTAAACATGACGGAAAAGGTGTCTTCACAGGACTTCAAAATCCGCTCGTTGCAACGAGATATCATTCGTTAATTGTCAAAAACGAGACATTGCCAGAGTGCTTTGACGCAACAGCCAGCACAAAGGAAGGCGAGCTCATGGCGATTCGCCATAAAGAACTGCCGATTGAAAGTGTGCAATTCCATCCTGAATCGATTATGACGTCCTTCGGAAAAGAAATGCTGAAAAATTTCATTGAAACCTATCGTAAAAAGGGGCATGAAGTAAACGCATGATCATTTATCTGAACGGTCAGTATATAGAGGAGAAAGAAGCGACTCTTTCTCCTTTTGATCATGGTTTTCTATATGGCATCGGTGTGTTCGAAACATTTACCAGCCTGGCAGGACAAGTCTTCCTGTTAGATTGGCATCTTGAAAGGCTCAATCAATCATTACGTGACCTTTGCATCGAATCCACAATAGAGAAACCATTTGTACTCGACATCATTTATACTTTACTGAATAAAAACCAAATAGCCGGCGGACATGCGAGAATTCGCTTGAATGTCTCTGCGGGCAGAGGCAATGGGTTTTCTGCAGATCCTTATGAAGAGCCTGTCGTTTTTGTCATGATCTCTCCATTCCGTCCAGAATCTATTTTAGATGAGAAAAAGGGAGTCATTCTTCAAACAAGAAGAAATACACCAGAAGGGCCAAGGCGTCTCAAGTCTCATCACTATATGAACAACCTGCTCGCGAAAAGAGAAGTGGGGAACGACCCGGCGTTAGAAGGCATCTTTTTAACGAAAGAAGATGATGTGGCAGAAGGTATTACCTCGAATGTTTTTTGGCGGAAAGATGATGTGGTCTATACACCGTCACTTGATACAGGCATTTTAAATGGGGTCACTCGTCGATACTGTATGGAAACGCTCCACGCGATGGGGGTCTCGCTAAAGGAAGGACGATACCCAGTCTCACATTTGCTCTCAGCTGATGAGGTATGGATGACTAATTCTGTTCAGGGAGTTGTACCTTTCGGGAGTATAGGAGACATCCACTTGCCCAAAAACAGCCGGACCATCTCAACAAAGTTAAGAATGCAATACACAAAAGAACGTCAAGACCATAAAGAGTAGGTGGACACAATGACACAACAATTGATAAAACAGCCTAAAATCATACAGGCCAAGCATCACACCCTTAGCTATGAAGAAAAGACATTGGTCATGGGCATTTTAAATGTCACTCCTGACTCTTTTTCAGATGGAGGAAAGTTTAATCAAGTAGATAAAGCGCTGGCTCATGCAGCGCAGCTGATAGAAGACGGGGCGCATATTATTGATATTGGCGGAGAATCGACTCGCCCGGGAGCGGCACTTGTCTCGGAAGAAGAGGAGCTTTCAAGGGTCATTCCTGTCATTGAGAAGATCACAAAAGAATTAGATGTACCTATCTCTATTGATACGTATAAAGCCCGTGTCGCAGATGAAGCGGTGAAAGCTGGAGCCTCCATCATTAATGATGTATGGGGAGCGAAGGCAGATCCCCAAATGGCACATGTGGCAGCGAAGCACAATGTCCCAATCATTTTAATGCACAATCGGCCAGAACGAAACTACACACATCTGATTTCAGATATGATCGCCGATTTGAAAGAAAGTGTCCAAATTGCCCAGCAAGCGGGTGTCCGTGATGACATGATCATATTAGATCCAGGGGTAGGATTTGCGAAAAATAAAGAGGATAACCTGAAGGTCATGAATGAACTCGAACATTTTTGTCACCTTGGGTATCCACTGCTGCTAGCTACATCACGAAAACGATTCATTGGTGCTGTCTTAGACCTGCCGCCTGAAGAACGTACTGAAGGAACAGGTGCGACTGTTTGCCTTGGGATTCAAAAGGGCAGTGCGATGGTCCGTGTACATGATGTAAAAGAAATAGCAAGAATGGCAAAAATGATGGATGCTATGCTGAATAAGGGAGGCGCTTATCATCGATAAAGTATATGTAAATGGAATGGAATTTTACGGGTACCATGGTGTATTTGCAGAAGAAAATAAATTAGGGCAGCGATTCCGCGTGGACTTAACAGCTTCACTTGATTTAAGTAAAGCCGGACAAACTGATGATCTCAATGAGACCATCAACTATGCAGAGCTTTACCAAATCTGCAAAAGCATTGTAGAAGGTAAGCCGGTCAATCTCGTTGAAACACTGACAGAAAGAATTGCAAACCAAGTGTTAAAGGATTTTCCGACAGTTCAGGAATGTACAGTGAAGGTGATCAAACCAGATCCGCCAATTCCAGGACACTATCAGTCCGTTGCAATTGAAATGACGAGATCGCGCACATGAACAATACAGCATACATCGCATTAGGCTCAAACATAGGTAAAAAAGAAACCTATTTAAAAGAAGCCGTCAAAAAACTGCATGAACATCCAGAGGTTCAAGTGGAATTAATCTCATCGATATATGAAACAGCACCTGTAGGCTATGAAAACCAAGATGACTTTTTAAACATGGCCGTGAAAATTACCACTTCACTTCGTCCGGAGGAACTGCTGTCTCTTACTCAGAAAATCGAGCAGGAGTTAGGCAGAACAAGAGAAGTGAGATGGGGACCGCGAACGGCTGACCTTGACATTTTACTTTATAATCGTGAAAATATTGAAACAGAACAACTTGTAGTGCCGCATCCTAGAATGTACGAACGTTTATTCGTTCTTGTCCCGATGAGTGAGATTTGCCCAGAAATCGGCGAAGTACAAATAAATGCCGTAACAGACCAAGAAGGTGTAAGCATATGGAAAAAGACATGTGGGGTAGAAGAATTCGTGCATACCGAAAGCTAAAAGGGTATACTCAGGAAGGGTTCGCGAAAAGACTGGGCATCTCTGTCTCTGTCTTAGGAGAAATTGAGCGAGGCAATCGATTACCAACAAACCAATTGGTTGGTCAAATAGCAGATGCTTTAAATATAACGGTGGAAGAACTTTCGCCAATTCTTGAAGAAGAAAGGAGGGGGAAAAATGTTTAAAATCGGAGATATCGAGATTAAAAACAAAGTAGTGCTCGCACCAATGGCTGGTGTGTGCAACTCTGCCTTCAGACTGACAGTGAAAGAGTTTGGAGCGGGCTTAGTCTGCGCTGAAATGGTCAGTGACAAAGCGATCCTGATCAACAATGCGAGAACAATGGGTATGCTATACATTGATGAACGGGAAAAGCCTTTGAGCCTTCAGATATTTGGAGGGGAAAAAGACACACTCGTCGAAGCGGCAAAGTTTGTAGACCAGAATACCACAGCTGATATTATTGATATCAACATGGGCTGTCCTGTACCAAAGATTACGAAATGTGATGCAGGAGCGAAATGGCTCCTTGATCCAAACAAGATTTATGAAATGGTCTCTGCTGTCGTAGAAGCTGTAGACAAACCAGTTACAGTGAAAATGAGAATGGGCTGGGACGAAGACCATATCTTTGCTATCGACAATGCCCGTGCTGTAGAACGAGCAGGTGGACAAGCGGTTGCGCTTCACGGACGGACACGCGTGCAAATGTACGAAGGAACAGCGAATTGGGATATTATGAAAGAGGTTAAACAATCTGTTTCAATTCCTGTCATCGGCAATGGCGATGTCAAAACCCCTCAAGATGCAAAACGTATGCTTGATGAAACAGGTGTGGACGCTGTCATGATCGGAAGAGCTGCACTAGGAAACCCGTGGATGATTTATCGAACGGTTCATTATTTAGAAACGGGTGAATTGAAAGAAGAGCCAAACGTGCGTGAGAAAATGTCAGTGTGCAAGCTTCACTTAGACCGACTCATTGACCTGAAAGGCGAGCATGTGGCTGTTAGAGAAATGAGAAAGCATGCAGCATGGTACTTAAAAGGTGTCCGAGGCAATGCGGACGTGAGAAATCAAATCAATCAAAGTGAAACGAGAGCGGAGCTTGTACAAGTTCTTGATGACTTTACGATCGAGGCCGAGGCAAAAGAGCTTCAAAGTATAAAAGTAGGATAAGATTATCTTTCTTTTTGTAGCTCACTGCTAGTGCATGTACTGGCAGTTTTTCTGCTTTTCTCTGCAAAATACATTATTGGAGTGATATAAATGAGTAATGAAGGGCTTAATAACGAAGAATTAAATGACCAATTCCAGGTCAGACGTGACAAAATGAATAAAATGAGAGAAGAGGGTATCGATCCATTCGGTGAACGATATGACCGTTCTCATCAATCTGCGCAAATTATCGCTGAATATGACGAGTTTTCTAAAGAAGACTTAGAAGGAAAAGCGGCTCAAGTAACAATCGCTGGACGTATGATGACAAAGCGCGGAAAAGGAAAAGCTGGCTTTGCGCATATTCAAGACTTAGAAGGACAAATTCAAATCTATGTTCGTAAAGATAGTGTAGGGGAAGAAGCCTACGAATTATTTAAAAGCTCAGACCTAGGCGATATCATCGGTGTAACAGGAACGGTATTTAAAACAAATGTAGGAGAACTTTCTATTAAAGCGACTAGCTTTGAGGTTCTGACAAAAGCACTTCGCCCGCTTCCTGATAAATATCATGGATTAAAAGATGTTGAACAACGCTATCGTCAGCGCTACCTTGACCTCATTGTAAATCCAGAAAGTAAGCAGACATTCATTATGCGAAGCAAAATCATTCAATCCATGAGAAGATACTTGGATTCTAAAGGATACTTAGAAGTTGAAACACCAACAATGCACAGCATTCCTGGTGGTGCATCAGCGCGTCCTTTCATTACTCATCACAATGCACTTGATATGCCGCTTTATATGCGTATTGCGATCGAGCTGCACTTAAAACGCCTAATTGTCGGTGGTCTAGAGAAAGTATACGAGATTGGCCGCGTATTCCGTAATGAAGGTGTATCGACTCGTCATAACCCAGAATTCACTATGATTGAGCTGTATGAAGCATACGCAGACTACAAAGACATCATGAATCTGACTGAAAACTTGATTGCCCATATTGCCCAAGAGGTGCTGGGAACAACAACCATTCAATATGGAGAAGATGAAATTGATCTCAAACCTGAATGGAAGAGACTGCATATGGTTGAAGCGGTCAAAGAAGCAACAGGTGTAGACTTCTGGCAGGAGATGTCTATAGAAGAAGCAAAACAGCATGCTGCTGATCATGGTGTTGAAATCACGAAAAATATGACAGTAGGTCATATTATCAATGAGTTCTTCGAGCAAAAAGTAGAAGAAACATTGGTTCAGCCTACATTCATTTACGGACATCCAGTGGAGATTTCTCCATTAGCTAAGAAAAATCCTGAAGATCCTCGCTTCACAGATCGCTTTGAGCTGTTTATCGTGCGCCGTGAGCATGCAAATGCATTCACAGAGCTAAACGATCCAATTGATCAAAGAGAACGCTTTGAAGCTCAATTAAAAGAACGTGAAGAAGGAAATGACGAAGCACATCTAATGGATGACGATTTTGTTGAAGCATTAGAATACGGCATGCCTCCAACAGGTGGTTTAGGAATCGGGATCGACCGATTAATCATGCTTTTAACAAATTCTCCATCAATCAGAGATGTACTGCTTTTCCCGCAAATGAGAAACCGCTAATATATCAATCAAAGCGCCATTTTATCTATGGCGCTTTTTATTTTTCATAAAATGAAACTTTTTTTAAAAAAACTATTGCAAGGAAAGATTCCAGGTGGTATATTATTATTCGTTGCCGCAAAACAGCAACGAGGTTAAAAAAAGAAATTGAAAAAAGTTCTTGACTTTAACCGATGCAAAATGGTAAGATATTAAAGTCGCTTACGAGCGATAACGAACATGATCTTTGAAAACTAAACAAGACAAAACGTACCTGTTAATTCGAGTTTTTATAAAAAATCCTATGATACTTCATAGGTAGTCAGTCAAACTGGCGA
>NZ_LMJV01000011.1:0-80442 GCF_001429445.1 Bacillus sp. Root920 | reverse complement strand
CATGTATTAGGCACGCCGCCAGCGTTCGTCCTGAGCCAGGATCAAACTCTCCGAGGTATGCAGGATGCATATCACACATGCGTTGCTACACGATGTAGCGAACTTAGCATGTGATCACTTCCTGCCTCGCCAGTTTGACTGACTACCTATGAAGTATCATAGGATTTTTTTATAAAAACTCGAATTAACAGGTACGTTTTGTCTTGTTTAGTTTCCAAAGATCATGTTCAAAAATGGAGCGGGTGATGAGAATCGAACTCACGACATCAGCTTGGAAGGCTGAGGTTTTACCACTAAACTACACCCGCGTGGTTTGTATTGGCGCGCCCGAGAGGAGTCGAACCCCTAACCTTTTGATCCGTAGTCAAACGCTCTATCCAATTGAGCTACGGGCGCTTAATCAGGCGACTTAATTATCTTAACATATCGTTTTTCTTAAGTCAACATCTTTTTAAAATTTGTTTGCCGCATGTGTGTGAACGTCTGTGTTTCAAATACGCCATCAGCGACGAATAAAAATATACCATGAATCATATAAAAGGGTCAATACATTTTTCTAAAAAAGTTTCATGTTTTTTAAAATTGATTTTTTCTTAGATCAATAGACATGTAATAGCCCTATTTTCTCCTCTTTCTTCATAATTCCAATGATTCTTAAATAAAATCTTTCTAAATACAAAGGAGGACAAAACATGGCCACATAGAATTTTTATTTATTGGAAAATTCTTAATATTTTTCCAATCATTTAAAGGAGGTAGGAGATGATGAAAAAGTTTATCGCTTTTCAAATCATGATCGCTTTGGTGATAGGAGCTCTTATCGGCCATTTCTTCCCTGACTTCGGAATGGCCCTCAGGCCAATTGGAGATGGATTCATCAGGCTGATTAAAATGATCGTTGTTCCAATCGTGTTCTCTACCATTGTTATTGGTGCAGCCGGCAGCGGCGGCATGAAGAAAATGGGCAGCCTTGGATTAAAAACGATCATTTGGTTTGAGGTCATCACAACCATTGTTCTTGGGATCGGGCTATTATTGGCAAATGGGCTAAAGCCTGGCGTTGGCCTCGATTTCTCTAAATTAGCTAAGAAAGATATTGGGGAATTAGATGGTTATACGGAGAAGGTCGTTGACTTTAAACAAATGGTATTAGATATCATTCCAACCAATATCGTCGATGTTATGGCTCAGAATGATTTACTTGCTGTCATTTTCTTCGCCATCTTATTTGGTGTAGCGGCAAGCGGAATCGGTAAAGCCTCTGCTCCTGTTCTCGCCTTCTTTGAATCAGTGGCACAAATTATGTTTAAGCTCACACAGATGGTGATGGTGACAGCACCTATTGGGGTTCTTGCATTAATGGCTGCTTCTGTCGGCCAATATGGCATTGTTTTATTAATCCCAATGATGAAGCTTGTCGGAACAGTATTTTTAGGATTATTCATTATTCTCTTTGCTTTATTCCCTCTGGTCGCACTGATCTTCCGTTTTAACTACTTCGAAGTATTAAAAATGATTTGGGATTTGTTCCTTGTTGCCTTCTCTACTACGAGTACTGAAACTGTCCTTCCTCAATTGATGGAACGAATGGAGAAATACGGGTGTCCAAAAAGAATCGTTTCCTTTGTGATTCCATCTGGTCTTTCTCTCAATTGTGACGGATCAAGTTTATATTTATCGGTTGCCTGCGTATTTCTTGCACAAGCGTTTGGTGTCGACATGAGTCTGTCACAGCAGCTTTTAATGATGCTTGTTCTTGTGTTAACGAGTAAAGGTATTGCAGCTGTGCCATCCGGTTCACTCGTTGTTCTTTTGGCAACCGCTCATGCTGTCGGTCTTCCCGCAGAAGGCGTTGCCATCATAGCCGGTGTTGACCGAATTATGGATATGGCACGAACAGGCGTGAATGTTCCAGGGCATGCCGTTGCATGTATTGTTGTATCTAAATGGGAAAAAGTATTCCGTGAGTCGGCGTGGGAAGTTCCAAAAGCAGGTGAAGAAACAAAAGGGATGTAATGTGATATGAAGGAAAGGGTTCGCCCTTTCCTTTTTTATGCTAAAAATGTTTGCTTTAGTACGGCTTTTCCTTGAGGATGCAGCTGTACTTCTGCATATGCCCCATTAATCAGCGTCATTTGCGGCGGGACATGCCCACAATCTATGTCGTAAAAAATGGGGATTTGTAATTCCTTTTGTAATTCTTCATATACATCCTGATACTGATACCCTTCAACAGGCACATTTACTGCACTACGCCCAAACATCATACCTGAACAGTGATCAAACCAACCTGCTAGTTTTAATTGAACAAGCGATCTCTTCACGCTTGCAGCATTTAATTCGCAGTTTTCGAAATACCAGAGAATCGGTTCATCTTTTATGAATGTTTTCTGAAAAGTTTTGACGTCCCCATAAGGTGTCCCTGCTAAATGACGTATGACATCAATGCAGCCACCTAGCAGTCTGCCCTTTACCATCTTTTCTTGTTGATACCGTATGCCAAGCGATCGATTCTGTTAAATGAAAGACATGTTTAATCGGATCGTCACGCTGCCATTCCTTTTGATACATAGATGAAGAAAACTGGCTTATGTCCATTTCATCTTTTGTTGAAAGTACTTCTTCCCACATAACAGTCGTTTGATCAAGCTCTTCTCCCTGAAGATCTACTAAGTTCGGTCCATGCGCTGTGGCAATGCCTGTTTTTAATGTGAGCGCCAGCAGGAGTGCACTCGTATCTGAGTAACCTAGAATCCACTTTTTTTGCATGGATGAGAAATCAAGGTGCTCTAACACTTCCATAAGCAGCTGTCCTCCCCATGGTGGGATGATGTGGTCAATCTCCTCACATGTCATCATGTACTGAAGTTCGTTTGCTCGTTCTATCGCAGGGGCAGATTTTGCCTTTTCCTGCTGCCAGACAGTCTCTCCACATATGACATCGTATCCTCTATGTTTCATTCGTTCACATGAAAGCTGAAACATGTCATGCAAAGATGGCTGTACACCTGAGGAAGGTGCTGTGACGCCAATTGTTTGTCCTTTTTGCAAATGCGGAAATTGTATCATTCTGCTTCCCCCCAACCTCTACTCTCTTCCCTGTCCATTTTAAAGAAAATGCCCCTTTTATAAGGGACATCTCTTCTTATTCCTTTTGACGCAGTACAGTATAGACTCCTGCAAAGATACATAGAATCCCAATGAATGAGCGTATCCCCATCTCTTCACCTAAAAGCAGCCAGCCGAGAGCTGCCCCTACGATCGGTTGAAAGAAAAAGAACAGACCGCCGCTCGAGGCATCCATCAATTGAAGCCCTCTATTCCACAAAAAGAATGCTAGAGCTGTTGAGATGATGCCTAGATAGAGAATGCCGCCCCAAATCTCTGGCCTTGCCATCTGCTCCACATCTAGATGAGGTAAGCGAAATAAAACAGCTGGTGTTAAGACAATGAATGCAATGATGATCGCATATGTGGTCGTCACAACTTGAGGGTATTTTCCTGGAACTCGTTTCAGCAAAACAGACATCAGTGCCCAAGTTAAAGCAGCGAAAACTAATGAAAGACCGCCAACAAATTCATCTGAGTGCACTGCGACTGGTCCAATCATGAGCCATACACCTGCTGTCGCAAGCAGGATGGATGCGCACTTTCGAACAGTCATGGCTTCTTTTAATAGAAAGAAAGCAAACAGCACCATAAAAGCAGGGGTCGCAGATGTGATCACAGCCCCCATTTGTGCCGACGTATACATGGTGCCAATTTCTTGGGTCACAATTGATAGGAAATTTCCGATCAATCCGATCATGACAACAAGCGGGATATCTTTTTTATCTAATCGAAAGGAATAGCCCAAGCGCCAAATGGTGCACACCAGCACGATTCCTGCTACAGCATATCTCATCCATACAAGCTCAAGCGGCGGAACCACCGCTACTGTTACTTTGACAACAACGTACATGCCGCCCCAAATACTTGCAGCGATTGCTAGGTAAAGGGCGCCTATATATTTTTCCTTCATCTTTTCCCCTCCGTTACTGGATATATTGATCGCCATATCCACAAACGGAGATCACTCTCCGTTATGGACGGAGGGTGTTTGGTACATCATGTTCAAATAAAGGCTTCCATAGCATTGTCGTCACCTCATTTATTTTTATTTTCAGACTACTTTATAACAAATTCTGGTTGACTTCAATCCTTTTTTGTCACCATTTTTCTTCATATAATAGAAGATAAACGGGTATTGACATGCTGAATTCGTTTTCATATAGTAAGTAAAACTATAGGTGGCCACGGAGAAAAGGAGTAGAGGACGTTGGATATTGAAGCGAGGAAACACATTCCCAGCACGGAACATGAACCGTTTCTCGAGGGAATAAAAGATTGTGTGCCAACCCTGCTCGGTTATATGAGTATTGGGTTTGCCTTCGGAATTGTTGGAATTAGCGCACAGTTAAGTATATGGGACATTGCGCTTTTATCGATTTTTATTTACGCAGGTGCTTCACAGTTTATTATCTGTGCACTGCTTGTGACAGGGAGTCCCCTTTCCGCTATTATTTTCACCACATTTATTGTCAATCTGCGGCATTTATTGCTCAGCCTGACGCTTGCTCCTCATTTCACACGCTACTCTGTGAAACAAAATATAGGATTCGGTCTATTGCTGACTGATGAATCCTTCGGTGTAGCGATAAATAAATTAGCGCAGAAAGGAAAGCTGAATAACAGGTGGATGCACGGACTGAACTTAACGGCGTATTTATGCTGGATTGCGGCCTGCATACTTGGCGGCATTTTTGGACATTGGATTTCAAATCCTGAAGCGCTTGGTCTTGATTTTGCTTTATCAGCGATGTTTGCTGCACTGTTAGTCCTTTCGTTACAGACAGTACCCAAAAATAAGTTAACTCATCGCCTGTCGCTTGTGTTGTATATGGTCATTGCTATGTTTGTTCTGCTTCATTTTGTTCCATCACATGTGGCTGTTCTCATAGCAACTGTACTTGTCGCAACTATTGGGGTGGTGACAGATAAATGATTAGCAGCTTTATGTTATGGCTCATTGTTGGTTGTATGATCGTCACCGTCATTCCGAGAGTCGTACCCTTTATATTTGTACGGAGTATTCAGCTGCCTGAAGTGGTGCTGAAATGGTTATCGTTTATTCCTATTTGTATCTTTACAGCTTTGATTGCAGAGCATCTCTTCATCCATACATCAACAGGCACAGGCGTCACCATTCACTGGATGTATCTTGCTGTCTTGACTCCTACTGTACTCATTGCTGTTTGGACAAAAAGCCTGTCACTTACTGTTCTTGCCGGCGTCATGCTGATGGGCACTGCTAGATGGTTTTTCTAAAAGAAAAAGCTTAACCACATGTGGTTAAGCTTTGTTTCATTTGACGATTCCGTATACAAATCCATCATAACCTTTTTCCCCAACAGTTTGAATCGCTGTTGCCTCTATTCTCGGCTCTTGTTTGAGTAAATCGAAAAATTCACGAGTTCCTTGTACTCGTTCATCCTCATCAGAGTCATGAAGGACTGCACCATTTCTGACGACATTGTCTGCAATAATGACTGTTCCCTTTTTCGAGAAATGTAACGCCCACTTCAGATATTTCGGATTGTTCGGTTTATCTGCATCAATGAAAATGAAATCGAATGGAAGCGCAGCCTTCTCTTTTAACTGAGATAACGTATCTAATGCCTTTCCTTCCAAAATGCTCACCCGTTCTGATAAGCCCGCTCTGCTGATGTTTTGCTGTGCGATCTGTACATGATGGCTGACAGCCTCTAATGTGATGAGTTCCCCATCTTCTTCAAGAGCACGGGCCAGCCAAATAGTACTGTATCCACCGAGTGTCCCGATTTCTAAAATGCGCTTTGCATTCTTCGTTTTTGCTAATAAATAAAGCATTTTCCCTTGGGCTGGTGACACATCAATTTCTGGCAGACCCGCTTGCTTATTATGAGTAAGGGTTTGCTCCAATACATCATCTTTAGGAATCAACTTGTCTGTGATATACTCGTCAACTTTTCCCCACACGTGCTCCATTTCATCCATCTCCCTTGATCATGTCTTCTCTCTCAAGTCTACATGATGATCGTGAGAACGTATAATCAATTCTTTTCACACATCTATTCATTTTTTTGATGAAAGACATGTGATGAGGAATACATGAAGCAACGCACTTGTTTCGGTTCTACTCGTTCAGCTTATTTTTGACATCCCCTTTTTTATCTTGAAGCTTTCCTTTTGCTTGATCCTTTTTCCCTTCTGCTTTCAAGTTTTGATGATCGGTTGCTTCACCAAGCTTTTCTTTGACTTGACCTTTGACTTGATTTGTTTTTCCTTTCGCTTTATCCATATGTCCTTTTTCTTTACTCATTTGTTCCACCTCCACGTTTGATACTATTCATTTAGCCTTTTTGAAAGATACAAAACATCTGAGTGTGCGATGTACACGTTTCAGGTATGATAGACATTAGAAGAAGGGTTGGTGTTCTATTTCATGATCGTCTCTGAAAAAATATTCACAGTTCGTGGGTTGACCTATCATATTCGGTCCGCTTCAGCGGCCGATGCCAAACAGTTATCAGCTCTCAGACTGAAAATCGATGGTGAAACAGAGTATTTAGACCGTGAACCGGGCGAAGCCTTTCTTGATGAAAAAGCATTTGAGGCTTTGATTCAAGAGGATAGCAAGCAAAGCCGGCATTTATTTTTGGTCGCTGCTATTGAAAGAAAAATTGTCGGTTTTTCAAGATGCGAGGGCCATTCACTCAAGCGCTCTGCTCACAAAGTGACATTTGGCGTCGCCATCCAGAAAGATGCTTGGGGCTATCATATCGGGAAAGAGCTTTTAGCCGCTTCAATCGACTGGGCAGATCAGCAGGGTATTCAAAAGATGTCACTTCAAGTGCTGGAAACGAACAAAAAAGCCATTCGGTTATATGAGAACCACGGCTTTTTGATTGAAGGGGTTTTAAAAAACGATAAACGGCTGAGTGACGGATTATATTATGATACTGTTGTGATGGGCAGACAGCGGCCAAGCTCCTGACTACTTACATCACATAGCCCCATATCATCGAAATCGCACTGTATATCAGAAGCAGCCCCATCACATACTGGAACGGTTTTTCGTAAGCAGTCAAAAAACGCTTATACAAAGAGCCAAATAAGCTCCAGCTGAATGTACCGAGAAAGCCAATGAGTGCGAGAATCAGCGTCCATATGACATACTGCATATTAGATTGTCCGTATGGCAAAACAAATGTTGAAATCACAGTCAATCCATACAAGATCGCTTTTGGGTTGATAAATTGCAGCATCATACCAGGGATAAAATGATTGTAGCGATCAAGTGTTTCGTCATCACCGCCTTTACTTTTCATGATTTTGACCGCTAAATAAATCATGTATGCGGCTCCGATGAACGCCATGACCCAGCCTATTTTCGGCATCACTTGATAAAGAATGAGATTAAAGAAGCAGCTCAAACACAAAATGACGAGAAATCCGATACCTACACCTAAACAAAATCGAAATGTTTGCTTGACCCCATATTTATTCGTAAAGACCATGGCCATGATGTTGTTGGGCCCTGGGGTAAAGCTGCTAACAAAAGCATAAATCAACATGGATACAATCAAAATGCCGCCTCCCTTATACGTTATTTAGACTTTAATTACTTTATTGCGTACATTACGTTTTATTGTAACGTTCGGTCTTTATAAAGTAAATAGAGAAAGGAGCTTTTTTCATGGAAGACGTACAATCGATTATTTCTAAAAATGTGAGGCTTCTGAGAGATCAAAAAAAATTAAGCCTCGAAAAGATGGCAGAATTAACTGGTGTCAGCAAGACGATGATTGGACAAATTGAAAGAGGAGAATCGACCCCTACCATCACGACTTTGTGGAAAATCGCCAACGGATTAAAGGTATCTTTTAGTGAGCTCATTCACGCACCACAGCCTGAAATCAAGGTAGTACGCAAAGAAGATGCACAGGTTTTAACTGAAGATGATGGAAAATATCGTGTATACACGACTTTCCCTTTTGACGACCGGGGGAAATTTGAAATGTACCGAGTGGAAATTGATCGAGGCGGGTCGCTTCGTGCGAGTGAACACATTGGGGGAACAGAGGAATTGATCACTGTTTTTGAGGGAGTCCTTGATTTATCCATTGGTGATGAACAATACACCTTAAAAGCCGGAGACTCTATTCGTTTTAAAGCGGACCGGACGCACACGTATAAACAAACCGGAGAACAAATGGTACGGATGCAAATGATTCTTTATTATCCTCATGAAAAAAGCTGACAGGCTGGCTTGTCCACCTGTCAGCTTTGCGTTTTATTTAATTAAATCCCGGATCGCGTACCACTGTTCCAGTAAATGTGACTCTATATTTTCCTAATCCTAATTCTTCAATAGAGGTTTGTTTTAAAATCCCTACCCAGCCATCCTCTGCATATACAATACTTTCTGGGATGTTTGATGTCGTATATGTTCTTGTTACTGAAACAGTTCGACTGGCCTGAGCCGTTACTTCACTGTTTGTTTGCTCCTTTGCTTCCACTGGAGCAGTTGCGACCCCAGCACCCGTTAAGACAATTGCTCCAACCAAAACAGAAGACATGACCTTTTTCACAAAAAAATCCCTCCCTTTTTTGTTGAACGTATAAACTATACCATAATTTAGAACTTTTGTAAGTTTATTTTTTCATTTTTTTGAAAATTATGATATCATTGTCTTATGCTGGATAGAGTGCGTTACATACTTCTATGCATTTATACTCATCTCAATCTAGTGAAACAATTGTGAACGGAGGTGATTTCATGAAAAAATGGCTCATCTGTTTTCAACTTGTTTTCCTCTTCACCTTGACGACCACACCACTTGCTTCTGCTGCTTCATGCCCTACAGTGAAACCATGTGTTATTGATCCTTAAGCATAAGAAAAGGCCGATCAAGCCTATTCTCTTGATCGGCCTTTTTATTTATTTTTGCTCTGCTTCCCAGCGGGCAACCTCTTCTCTTACTTTAGGAGCCACTTCTTTTCCAAATAGCTCAATGGCTTTCAGCACTTGATCATGCGGCATTGAACCAACCGGTACATGAAGCATAAAACGTGTGATGCCTACATTTTTTCTAAGGTGAATGACTTTCTCTGCCACTGTATCTGGATCTCCTACATACAGCGCCCCTTCTAAAGTTCTCGCTGCATCAAACGTAGAACGAGTATAAGGTCCCCAGCCGCGCTCTCTCGCTAATGTGTTCATCACATGCTGTGTAGATGGGAAGAATTGATCTGCTGCCAGGTCTGTTTCTGCCGCAACAAATCCATGAGAATGTGATGCTACAGTTAATTTCTCAGGGTCATGTCCAGCGTGCACTGCCGCTTGCTTGTACAGCTGAACGAGCGGTGCGAACTGTCTAGGACTTCCGCCAATAATGGCAAGTACAAGTGGTAACCCTAGTAATCCAGCACGTACGACAGATTCACGGTTTCCTCCACTGCCGATCCAGATTGGAAGCGGATCTTGAACAGGTCTTGGGTACACCCCAACATCCTGAATGGATGGGCGATGCTTTCCGCTCCATGTTACACGCTCTGACTGCTGTAATTTCAACAGCAAATCAAGCTTTTCTTCAAATAATTCTTCATAGTCGTCCAGGTCATAGCCAAAGAGAGGGAATGATTCAATAAATGAACCACGGCCTGCCATAATTTCTGCACGTCCGTTTGATAGTCCATCCAGCGTTGCAAAATCCTGAAATACACGAACAGGATCTGCTGATGAAAGAACTGTCACTGCACTTGTCAGACGAATATTTTTTGTTTGTGTGGCTGCAGCCGCTAAGACGACAGCTGGATTCGATGCGGCGAAATCCTCACGGTGATGCTCACCTACGCCAAATACATCAAGACCGACTTGATCTGCTAAAATAATTTCTTCTACTACTTCTCGAATACGCTGTGCGTGACTGACTGTTTTTCCTGTTTGAAAATCGGGTGTTGTTTCAACAAATGTACTAATTCCTAGTTCCATAATGGGAACCCCCTGTCTTATAAATATGTCACAAATTCAGAAACTGGCTTTCTATAGCCTCTCGCTTGTCTGCTCTCTACTTTTTCTTTTCCGAGTGTAATCATTAACACAGGAACCAAATCTGATTGAATGTTTAATACCTTTTTCATTGCTTCGGGATCAAAACCGATCATCGGGCAAGTATCCCAGCCTTTATTTTTAGCGGCAAGCATAAACAGCATGGCAGATAAGGAAGCATTGCGGATCGCCTCTTCCTTCTGGAAATCGGCTCCTCTCTGCACATAAAAGCTCATGGTCTCTCTGACCATTTCTTCATATTGCTGCGCATTGATAATGCCTAGCATTTTTAGGCCTTCATATATGTTCCCTGCGTGCTCATAAGCTTTGGGATCTCCGAGTACGATGATCGCTGCTGAAGCAGAGTGCACTTTATATTGTCCAAATGCCGCTTCTCTTACTTGTTCTTTCAGCTCTTCTGTTTGGACGACAATATATTGTGTATGCTGTAAGTTAAAAGCGGATGGTGCCAGCTTGACCTCTTCAAATATGCTGTTAAGCTCTTCTCTCGAAATCGAGATATTTGGCAAAAAATTTGATGCGGATCGTCTTTCACGTACCAACGTATCAAAGCTGAGTGTCATCTTGTTTCCCCTTTTCGCGAAGTTGTTTTGCACCTAAACCGATTTTTTTCAGTAATTCAATGAGCTGCTCTTTTTCTTCTTTTTCAATAAAGGCTAGATTTTGCGAAATGACCTCTGTGTGTTTAGGGAAAATATCGTCAAACAATTGCTTCCCTTTTTCCGTCAGCCGTACATGAAATACCCGCTTATCTGAAGGCGCACATTGCCTTTTCACCAGTTCTTGTTTTTCTAGTTTGTTCACGACATATGTCATGCTTCCACTTGGGATTGAGAGGATATCGCTAATTTTTTGAACAGGCTGAGGCCCTTTACTGTAGAGCAATTCAAGGATCTGAAAGTTTTCAAATCCGATATCATAACGTTCAATGTCTTTTTGGATATTTGTAAAAAGGGCTTGATAGGCTTTCATCCACACGCGGAATAGCCTTAAATCTAATTCATGATCATGCTGCACCATGGCAACTACTCCTTTTTCAAGAAATCCTAAAACTAGGATAAATTTATCCTAACACTAGGATATTTTCTTGTCAACGAGTTTATTTCATAAAAAAAAGACCACCTTGGTTCAGTGATCCTCTTCTTTTAAGATAAAATGCATTTCAGCAATTTGTTTATATTGATGTACTTCCTGTAATGAAAACTTGGATTCCAGATCCGCCGGCGAAAAGAGAGGAATTCCTCTTCCAATCATGACAGGTACGATTTGAAGAAAAAGCTCATCAACCAATCTTTCTTTTATGAAAGATTGAAGCAGTCCCCCGCCGCCGACAATCCAAATATTCCGGCCTGTTTCATTCTTTAATTTTTTCACAAATGATAAGACATCTTCGCGAATGATATGGGTTCCTTCCAGACTGTCTTGTAACGTACGTGACATGATATAACAAGTCTTTCCTTCATAAGGAAACTCATCTGGTGACAGCTGAAGAACTTGTTCATATGTATTGCGCCCCATGATCAGCGTATCGACTGACGCATAAAAGGTGTCATAGCTCGTTTCTTCTTCGCCCTCTGTCCCTATCAGCCAATCGAGCCGGTGATCCTCTCTCGCTAAATATCCATCGATACTCATCGCCCCATAAAAAAGCAGCTTCCTTTTCTCACTCACTCCCACCACTCCCTTACTTCAAATAAGAACATATATTCTATTTTATCAAAAAGGAAAGACAAAGGCTACATAACTTTTTACGATTCCTGTTCCACCTTGAGGAGAAGCTCGTATAATTTATGCGCGAGCTTGCCGGCATCAATGGTCATTTCTTCGTGAATCCATTCCTCGAGTACACCCACGACACCAGACACGACAAAAGAGGCCTCTATTTGCTCATTCTCTGTAATCGGCCGCTGATCAAGCTGCCATTCTTTCATGATTTTTTCTTTGAAAAATGCTTTGAATTGGTTTGTCGTTGGACCATTTGGTTTTACAAATAACGTCAACATATATTGATTCTCTTTCAAGTACTCCGTCGTTTTGTTTAAAAAGGAAAGCATATCAAGAGGGTCCTGACTTGGAAAGGTTTCATCATATAACCCTCCGAGCTGATCGAATAGTTCTTTCTCAAGCTGTTCATATAAATCAAACACATCTTGATAATGCAAATAAAAGGTTCCCCTGCCTAAATCCGCTTTCCTTGATAGCTCTGATACCGTAATCTGCTGCACTTCCTTTTCCTTTAACAGCTCAAGGAAGCTTTCCCGAATGGCTCTTTTTGTTTTGATTGTTCGTCTGTCCTTCATGACATCCCCTCCATTGTTGAACAATCAGGCGCCAAATGTCTATTTATGAACAGGATCTCATCCATTGCCGATGTTCGATTGGTTTACTTCTTATTATACTCAACACATGTTCAATAATCTATATCTGTTCAGTAAAGGAGGACCATTATATGTTTCATTTTAGACTTGCTAGAAAGGATGAACTGCCTCAAGTGGCAGAGTTGTTAGATGATTCGTTTCAGGACTATTCATTTTTTGACCTATTATGTGAAAAGGTCTCAAACCGGTCTGCTTTCGCTCGTCAGCTGCATTTGGTCAATACAAATGTGTATTTTCAGCATCAAATCTGTTTGGTCGGGGTTGAAAACGAGAACATTGTGTCTGCTGCCCTTTTAAAGCATCCGCGTCTTCCTGAACCAGGCTTCATGGATTATGTGTTATCAGGTGGGTTAAAGCTGCTCTTCATTGGCGGTATATCGGCGGTTCAGCATGTGTTCCGTGTGTTAAAGGAGGCGAAAAAGGCATGTTCTTCCTTAAAGCAGCCTTACTGGTATTTAGAAGCACTTGTCGTGGCAAAAGACCAGCAAGGAAAAAAACTCGGAAGCCGCATGTTAAAGCAATGCCTTTTTCCCTTTATCGCCCGGCAAGGCGGCGGACTGTTCACACTGATGACACACAACGAGGCCAATCGTCAGTTCTACCGAAAAAATGGCTGGATGGAGTTTGATGAAAGGGTACTGCGCGGAAAGGAAATGTCCTTGGAAAGCTGGAGCTATAAAACCGTGATTAAATAAGGTATCCTCTTCAGGTGATGATATAATAGAGTCAGTTCAATCAATGATCATACTTGGAGGAGAGACTGATGATACGACGACTTGATCATATCGTGTTGACTGTACAACATTTGGAGGACACCATTCGCTTTTATACAAACGTATTAGGGATGAAGGAAGAAACTTTTGGTGAAGGCCGCAAAGCGCTTCGTTTTGGTTTACAGAAGATCAACCTTCATGAAGCTGGTCATGAATTTGAGCCAAAAGCGGCTCATCCTCTTCCTGGATCTCATGATTTGTGCTTTATCACCGATTTAGACATGGACAGTTTGCTCCTGCACCTCCGAAAGCAAGTGGTCCCCATTGAAGAGGGGCCGGTCAGACGCACAGGTACATTAGGTCCAATTGAATCTGTTTATATCCGTGATCCTGATCTGAATTTAATTGAAATCTCTCGATATATAGAGGAGGGTGATCCGTCATGACTCGTATATTTTTGAGACCGATTGAAGAGCAAGATTATCCTGGTATTCAAAGAGGATGCCAGCATGCAGAAACACTTTATATGACTGGCACACGCAAAACGTTCACACTAGAAGAAATTCGCTCCGCCTATACCCGCTTTTTGCAAGATGACAGCAGACGAGATTTCGCCATTTGTCTGCTAGACACGAAAGAGATGATTGGAGATGCGGCAATTGTGGACATTGATCCAATCAATCATACGGCAAGCTTCCGCATTGCGCTTCACGGGCCAGAGCATTTTCAAAAAGGCTATGGCACTGAAGCTGTTCGGATGGTTCAAGCATTTGCCTTTGACACATTAGAACTCAACCGTCTTGAGCTTGAAGTCTTTTCCCACAATCCAAGGGCTTTTCGAAGCTATGAGAAAGCCGGATTTCAATACGAAGGAAAAAGACGCCAAGCGCTCTATTTCAACGGTACATACTCAGATGTCATCATCATGGGCATCCTTCGTGAAGAATATAAAAACATGATGAATACAGATGCTCCTGCTTAAGAAGGGTCATCTTTTTTAAAAAATTGAATCCCAGTGACGATGATTAAACAAATGATGGAAGAGAGAACGATAGAGATACTCGCTAGACTAAGCACCATGCCTTCCCATCTGCCAATAAAAAAACTAACAATCAATAAAACCAAACCAAATAAAATCAAGCATATTGGGACAATGAACCCCGCATGGCGCTGCCGGCGTCTTTTCCCTGCCCACCATGAGAGACACAAGACAACGATTGTAAAAAAGGCGGTTTGCAGCCAGAACATGTGATATCAACTCCTAACCCATAACAATGGAGGTACTTCAAATGAACATTAGACCCATTGAGCAAAAAGACAACCCGTATATCGCAGCGATTATCCGCCAGTCACTAGAATCAGCGAATCTAGCGATTGAAGGAACAGCCTACACTGATCCCCAACTTGACCAGCTTTTCGAATACTATCAATCATTGACTCATGCAGCCTATTGGATTGCTGAAGAGCAGGGTGAGATTGTGGGCGGTATAGGGATTGCTCCATTTACAAAGGGAGTATGTGAATTACAAAAGCTTTATTTAAGTCCAAAAGCACAAGGAAAAGGTGCGGGCAAAAAACTGATGGATACGGCGCTGGAATATGCCTCTGCATACTACGAAGCGTGTTATTTAGAAACCCGCCGGGAATTAACAGCAGCTATAGGCATTTATCAGCGATATGGCTTTTCTCTTCTTTCAGAACCGCTTGAAGGCTCTGAGCATTCTGCAATGGATGCTTGGTATCTCAAAACCTTCTCATCTTGAACCATAAAACAATCGATAGGTTTTGAGCCTCTGAAAGCCTAACTTCTCTGCCAGTTTGATTGAAGCTAGGTGATGGACATCGCAATCCCAATGCGGTGTCCTCTTTTTTTCAAGACAGATGCTGATCATATGCTGAGCTGCCAGCAGCGCCAAACCTTTTCCGCGATAAGACTCATCTGTCCAAATATCTATCTCCGCACGATCCATACTTGAAAAAATAGAGACGCATTCACTTACCACGTTCTCTCCATTTAAAATGGCAATCCCGATTCCCTTTGATAGAAAACGAGCTGTTTCTCCCCAATAGGCTTCGTAATAGCTAGAAGGGAAAGCACTGCTTGCAGTCATCACCTGCTCATTTGTCCGCTCTACTCTATAGCCTGGATGAGGCTGAGTGGCATGAGAATATGCCTGTGGATAAACGTACGCGTGTCTTTCCATCTCATTCAGATGTGACCCGAGGTATTTTTTCATCAACGCATCTGTTAATGGATTTGCTGAAAATAAGGTGAATCGGCCGTTTTGTCTTTTCTGCCTTTCGTACACATCCACAATGAAGGCTGAGCAGCGTAACAGCTCCGCTTCACTCCTTCCTGACACATAATAAATGCCGCATGAAGCTTCGAGAAAATAAACAAGCGGCTGCTCTGCATTATCTACATAAAGATTTCCTTGTATCATGCCATCCATGACCGCATCTACAAACACTGGATATGCCGGATCGATCTGCCGAATTCCTTTTTTCATTGATGGTGTCTTTTGCTGCTTCAATAGATGCACGATGATCCCCCCTATCCTTCCATTATAAAGAAAAAGCAGCTGACATAGAGAATTCTTTGCCAAAAAAGGGATTTTGCATCATAGGCGCAATTTTTTTAAAAAAGAGACCTCATTTAAAAGGTCTCTTACATTCTGGATGATATTATTCTACTCATGCTTCTTCTGTCACTTTCCCCTTCCATATCAGGGTTAAGCGACTGTTTTTCGTCTCGTTCTGTTGATTTTACCGACAAACATATAGCCATATTTATAATGATTCGCTAACCATGACAATAGGATAGATCCAGCAATTGCTAGTGCTGATATTATGATTGTCCCTACAAAGAATGGATAATCTTTTAATTGTCCCCATAGCAACACAGAGATACCTAGAAAATACCCGTGAAGCAAATAGATGGTGAATGAATATTGACTAATGACAGCTACGAAAGGTGGAACGCTTTTCACTTTAGAAAACAAGAGAAAACATAAGAAGACAATACTGATTGTATAAAGAACAACGTCTGGCCTCTTAGAAGAAGGCTCGAAAAAGCCTACATATGAATTGCTTAGAAGGGTCGCTGCGGAAATCAAAACAAGTCCATACACGGCATACTTAAAACGATGAAGTCTTGTGATAAACTGCTGATAATTCACTCCACAATAATAGGCTAAACAAAAATAGAATAACCACCCTGGAAATGGAATCCATTCTAAGCCGAACATTGGATTAGGTAATTGAGGTTGTGGGATTTTGACGAGGTTCATGACACTTAAATAACCAACTGTGATGATAAAGGAGATCGGCAATACCCATTTGGCTGAGGTACGCTTAGCAATTTTGTGAAAAAACATGTGCAAAAAGTAAAATTGAAAAATAATCAGAACAAAATAACCAATATAATTTCCCAATAAGACATTTGCTGAAGCTCTTTTAAAAAAGTCAGCTGCCCCTCCATTTAACGATGCCGAATGCATAAACCCATCGACAATCCCAATAAATACAAATGGGAAAAAGATGGCTTTCACTCTCTTCCACATAAATCCTTTAGGTGTACCATTTGGATAAGCATGCGCCAATAAAAATTCAGAAATGAAAATAAAACTCGGTGTACTGAACATGAGTAGTGCTACAAGAATCGATGATGAGTGAGGACTAGATAAAATGGCTATTGCATGAATGAGCACAACACTCAAACACGAGATACACCGAATAAAAAAAATCTCTTTAATTTGCATTGAAAATCCCCCTCCTGTATTTGGTAAAACATGTATTAGATTAACATGAATAACACCTTATCAACAGGGACCTTGTGATTATTTTCAAAAATCTATCCAAAAGGAACAAAAAAAGAGCCCTAGTTAGAGCCCCTAATCTAATCAGATTCAACCGTTGCCTTCCCCTTCCAAATAAGGGTTAAGCCTAATCCGAGAAATAAGACAACACCTGCGAATAAAAATGGGAAATGAATATTTTGATCGAATAAAATGCCGCCAAGTGCCGGCCCGAAAATCGTACCTAGGCTTGTGTAGGTAGAGTTCATCCCTGCGACAAATCCTTGCTGGTTGCCAGCGATTTTGGATAAGAAGGTCGTTAATGCTGGACGCAATAAATCAAACGCAAGGAAAATGACACATGTGACAATCAGAACAACCAAAAAGCCTGAAACAACGGTTGAAACGAAAGCAAGGACAGCCCCGATAATCAGACATAGCTGAATGACTCTTTTTTCTCCTAGGGCATTTACCAGTTTACCAAACACAAGTACTTGGATGATGACTGCCACAATCGAACTGACGGTAATGATGACGGCAATATCTTTTGGACCAAATCCAAACTTATGATTTGTGAACAAGCTAAAGACTGTTTCATATGCAGATAGTCCAAATGCGAGGACAAACACAATGATAAAGGCGATGAGGTAGCTTGGATGAATTGATTTTTTCAAATCTTTAAAGAAAGTCGATTCTTTCACTTCATTCATTTGCTTCTCTCGCTCTTCTTTTGTTAAAGGCTCCTTCAGCATAAACATAGACGAAATGACGGCAATAAACGCAATTCCTGCCGCAAAGAAGAATGGCAGGCGTACGCCGTATTCTGCTATAAACCCGCCAATTCCCGGGCCGATGATAAAACCGGTACTAATGGCCGCAGAGACATAGCCCATCGCCTTTGATCTTTCTTGAACGGTCGTAATATCTGCGACATATGCAGTGACAGCCGGCATAATAAATGCCGCACTAATACCGCCTAGAAGCCTTGCAAAATACAGAACATACACGTGTGTACCAAGACCAAAAACGAGTTCTGATAACGCGAATAGAAACAGCCCAGACACAATCATAATCTTTCTTCCGTAGCGGTCTACCCATCTCCCTGCAATAGGTGATGCGATGAGCTGGGCAACGGCAAACGCCGCCACAAGGTATCCCATTGTACTCCCTGTTAGATGCATGACATTCATGAATAGCGGCATGACAGGAATAATGAGACCGATGCCTAAAAACGCAATAAATATATTACTTAATAAAATCACGAGTACTGCTTTTTGCTCACGAATCGGTTTTTGCATGATGTTTGTTTCCCCTTTACTGACTCACTTGTTACTCATGATGGTTGATTCCGTGAATAAACAATGAGATCGCCTCTTTTTGTAACTCTTTCTTCTGCTCAATGGTGTCATTTTTATATAACACGTCTAATCCATAAAAAACGGAAAGTAATATTTTCACTTTTGACTCCACATGCTGGATCGACCAGCTGCCATCTTTGTTTCCTTCAAGTAAGATATCTCTCATCACATCATCAAAATCGACATCAATCTTGTTCAGCCGCTCCATGACTTCGTCTGATGTAAAGGCACTGGCACAAAATTCCTCACTCGCTCTCATTAATGGGTAGTTAATGCCCATTTGACTGAGCATCTCTGCAAATGCAGCGAGCTTATCGACAGCCCGGTGCTGTGTTTTCTTCTCCTCATGCCATGTTTCCATCATCAAACGGTGATCCTCTTCCATAATATGAAGAAACAAAAACTCTTTTCCTTTGAAATGATGATAGAGATTGCCTTTACTCACCTCAGCAGCCTCTAAAATATCGCGCACGGATGTTTCTGAATATCCTTTTTTTGCAAATAAATCACGAGAAGCGGTGACGATTTTTTGCTTCGTCTTCTCACTCTTTCCAGTCCCGCTTTGTGAACTTGTCATGTGTCACAATCCCTTTCTACCCTGCATTTCTTCATGCGGACAAAATAAAACCGACCAGTTGGTTTATTTTTTTATTATAAATGGATTTTTATCATAATACAATGAAAAAGGCATCGACTTCATAAGGAGTGATTCATGTGAAAACAAACAGAACAGTCATTTGCACTATCACCAAAAAGGACTTATACGTATTTTTCTTCTGCGACCTTTTCATGGCTACTTTGGCGTACTACGTGTTCAAATTCAAGCCAACGACATTTTATGAATGTGCGGGAATCATGGGAAGTATTCTTTGTCCCTTTTTGATGAAAAAGTGGATATACCGATGATCTCCCTTTCAGTATATCCGTCATTCATTTAACTTTTCTTTATATTTAAATTCACTTAAATATAAAGATTGCCTATAATAGAAGAGAGGTGATGTCATTGGATGAGGAAATCATTCATTACGGTAAAAAGATCATTGAATACTCGAATGCTCTAGGCTCAATTTATGTAGAAGAGTATCAGCGATTTTTAAAACATGAGTATGCAGATTTATCAGCCAAACAAGAGCTGACACTTGAGCTATTGCGCACGAAAACGAGAACAATCAATGAATTAGCTGATTACTTTTCGATTTCTGCCAGCGCAGCTAGCCAGCTTGTATCAAAGCTTGAGAAGCTCGGCTATGTCAAACGAGAAATTAATCCACATAACCGAAGAGAAATCATTGTTGATTTTGCTCAAAAGGGCCATGACTATCACAAGAATACGGAAGACATTCAACTGCACCTTATACAAAAATATTATGCAAAGCTTCCAAAAGAAGATTTAAAAACATTACTATCTCTATACGAAAAAATCTATCAGATTGCAAAAGAAGCGCCTTAATACGGTGTTTCTCTCATCAACATTTAAGTTATCTAAACTATTAAGGGGTTGAAAATATGCAAAGCATTCATTTACAAGATGGCCGGTACATCGGTTTGACTCAATACGGTGATCTTGAGGGGTTTCCAGTATTCTTTTTTCATGGGACACCTGGATCAAGAGTGATGTTTTTAGATGATGATTCAATCTCTCAAGAACTCGGCATTCGACTCATCTGTTTGGATCGACCTGGATTTGGTTTATCTACCCCTCTACCTGACCGTACAATTTTAGACTGGGCAAAAGACGTGCTGGAAGTGGCAGATGATCTTGGTATTCAACATTTTTCAGTGATGGGTGTATCTGGAGGCGGCGCATTCGCTGCTGGTTGTGCCTATCAATTGCCGGATCGCGTCCTTTCAGCTGCACTGATCTCAAGTACAACCCCTTTTCAGAACGGGAAACCGCCTAAAAGTATGCTGAAAGAAAATAAATTAGCCTTTTTCCTTAGTAAGAAGTTTCCTTGGCTATTGAAAGCAAGCTATCGTTCCCAGAAAAAAATGATTGAGAACAAACCAGAGAAATTTAAGAAGCTGGCCAAAAACGGGAACAAGCATTTACATCCGTGGGATCGGCAATTCCTTCAAACCGATGAGCAGTTAGAGATGATGATGACACATTTATACGAAGCGACTCGTCAATCGGTGGATGAATGTATTCGTGAACCCATTTTACTCTCGAAACCATGGGCATTCGCTATGAAAGATATTCAAATCCCTGTTGATGTCTGGCACGGAAAAGAAGATACAATGGCTCCATTTGTAGAAATAGAAAAAATAGCTCAGGCGATTCCAAACGTCAAAACCCATTATATAGATCAAGCAGGGCACTTTCTTACTGATGTAGACGATATTTGGCGAGATATTTTACTCTCTTTAAAGGAACGTGCTGAAAATGCATGAAAAAAGACCCGATGTCTTTCGGGTCTTTTTCTCCGTTAATACTGTTCATAATACCTTTGCACTTTATCTGGATCATTTGTCTTCGTTAGTGCCAGCATGAGCAGAATACGTGCTTTTTGCGGGTTTAATGAATCAGACGACACAAAGTGATGTTCATCATCCGTTTTTTCATGGGTGACAATTCCATTACCCGTACGGCTTGATCTCACAAGAACCACATCTTTTTTCACTGCATCTGTTGCCCCTTTGATGGCTTCTGTTGACATCGTTCCATTTCCTACTGCAGCGACGACAATCCCTTTCGCACCTGCTTTTACTGCTGCATCATACATATATTTTTGATCATTTTGATAGCCATATAAAATATCGACTTGCGGTAATTCTTTTATCTTTGATACATCAAATTCACTTTCAGTCGTATGTTTTCTTGTCGGTTCGTTATAAAAGGACACCACTTCACCAGTAACTTCTCCGATGTATCCTTGCTCAAGTGACTTGAACGCATCGGTTGTGGTCGTGTTTGTTTTCGTAACAAATCGAGCTGATGCAATTCGATCATTTAATGTGACCATGACCCCTTTGCCCTTTGCTTCTTTGGTTGATGCAATTTTCACCGCATGATACAAGTTAAGCGGACCATCCGCACTGATTGCCGATGCTGGTCTCATTGAGCCAACGACCACCACAGGCTTATCACTTTTAACAACCAGATGTAAAAAGTAAGCTGTTTCTTCAAGTGTATCTGTTCCATGCGTGATGACAATGCCATCTACTTGATCATCTTTTAATAGTTCATTCACTCGCTTGGCTAATTTTAAAAGAAGAGCGTTATCAACATTTTCACTGCCGACATTCGCAACCTGCTCACCCGTAACATTTGCAATATCCTTCAGCTGTGGAACGGAAGCAATGACTTTATCAATGCCGAGTGAACCAGATTTATAGCCCGTCGTATCTGTATCACTGTCTGAACTGCCAGCAATCGTCCCGCCCGTGGCTAATACCTTAATATTTGATAAGGACTTATTCCCTGTTTCAACCGCCTTGTTTTTCTCTTTTGTTTCATTGGATACGTTTTCTTTTTCGCTTTGAGTATTCTCTTGAGTGCCTGTGTTCGCACAGGCTGCTGTCACCAATAATAAAACAGAAAGAAGGACAGCACCTAACCATTTTGTCATGTTCATTGGATCATCTCTTTTCCTCATTTGATGGATTTCATGGCTAAATCTCTTTCTATAGGCTTTACTTTATACCATACCTTCATTCATCGACATGAGGCTAAAGATACAGAACCAAATAAAGGTAAAAAGGGCGTTATATTAATGATTTATTCAATTCTTATTACCTAAATTTGCTGTAATTCAGTTGAGTATTGAAGGTGGCGTATTTTAAAAATAACCGATGCTTGATAATGAATTTATGATAAAATATAGTAAATTTTACAAAAAGGAGTATACATTTTGCATTCGCTTCAACCCTTTTACAAAATCCTAATCACACTATTCATCAGCTCTATTTTACTCGGCTTGTTTGTCTGCTTATTTCCACCTATTCAAGCTGAGCCTGCGTTTCTGATATTTTATATTCCTATCTTTTTTATTTTTTATTTCGTCTTTGCGGTTCCTTTGCAGTTATTGTTTTCTTTGCAGCCAAAGGCTTTCCATCCTCTTTATTTAGCTGCGTACTTACTGATTGCAATGGTTATCATGCTCTTTTTCATCGATGGTATTGGGAGCCAGGCGTCTTTACCAATTATTATCATGAGCAGTCTTATCTACTGGACTTGTGATTCTTTGTTTTATCAAAGAATGCATGAAAAAAACACCTAACGCGAAGGTGTTTTTTCATTAGTTTCTTTAAAGCATGTCTATCTTTTTCTCAGCAAATAATCGGTATCCATTTTGAGCGATCTTCCTAGGACGTACAAAATCCTGTTCTGTATAGTAATGAAGGGCAATTTTGTGATGCTTCATCGCCTTCACTTGTTACATTCCTCCTTTGCTTGACCACACAGTCAATCACACCATAAAAAAATCACTGAGGATATCTACCTCAGTGATGGAATCTTTATTTCATAACTGTACCAGCGTGTGAAAAGATCGGATCTTTTAATTCAAATTCGAATGTCTTTCCGTCCACAATACCGACTGTTTTTTCACTGTCATAAAGCTCAAGCATACAAGCTGCCATTTCTTTTGATGTATGATATTTCTTGAAATTGCCTTCATATTCAAATTCGTCAACATCCAATGAACGCTTTGCAAATTCTGATTCTGTCGCGGAGGGCGCTAATACTTTTGCCTGTAATTTGGCTCCTTTTCCTTTCAACTCTAGAGCCAGCCCTTCTGTAAAGGCGCTCACGTAAAACTTCGTTGCTGAATAGGTGACCGCATTGCTGACGACTGTATAGCCGGCTCGTGAAGAAATGTTAATGAGCTGCGCTCCCTCTACTTGCTCATAATCACGAACAAATAAAGTGGATAGAATCGTTAATGCTTCGATATTCAGATGAAGCATATCCCCAATTTTACTTAAATCTTGTTCTCCTATAGAGCCAAAGTGACCAAACCCTGCATTATTTATAAACGTATCCAGCTCATAATCTGATAATGATTCATAAAATGAATACACTTGCTCTTTGTTTGTTAAATCGACTGACTGTATGACTACTTTGATATCGGGATATTGATCATGAATCTTCATCTTCAATTCTTGGAGTTTATCAAGCCGGCGTGCAGCTAATATAAGATTTTCCCCTCGTGCTGCAAAGGCGAGAGCCGCCTCATATCCAATACCTGAGCTTGCTCCTGTAATGACTGTATAGCCCATTTTATATCCCCCTATTCGTGTCTTCTAACTGGTTAAATTATAACGACAGCGTTTCGCTCAAGTCAATTTTGAAGAGAGTCAAAGGGCATTATGTCTAACTGAGATACAGCTCCTCAGTCACTTCCTTTTGAATCATTTTGGAGGATGTCATGTTGAGATTTTTTTGTTCATTTTTGAAAAACCAATTGGTAGGAATGTTCAATTAACTCCACTACAAATGAGGATGGAATGTCTGCATCAAGGTAAATGGAATTTCAATGAGTCTTATTCATATAGTAGCCAGGGATAATTCCTTGAGGAAAGATATCTGACCCTTTTTACATTCACTTTTCTTTTTCAGAAACAGTAATAAAAGCACAGGCCCATTGTCTCCTGTGCTTTTGAATCACTCTGCTTTTTTATTCAAACGCCTTCTTTAGTTGATCCCCCATCAGATGCCAAGCCTCTTCAGCGATGGCTAAATCTCCGGCGTGCGTGAAGCCGTGTGGAACGCCTTTAAATTGTCTGTACGTGACGTCTACTCCAGCTTCTTTTAACTTGGCAGCATATTGCTCGGCTTCTTCAGCCAGCGAATCCCTCTCTGCTGTGATGACGAGAGCTGGAGGCATTTGTGCTAAGGATGAACGATCTGCAAAAACCGGAGAAACGAGCGGATTGTGCGGATCTTGGCCTTGCAGATAGAAGGAATTAAAGAGTCTCGCCAATTCAACTGGGATCGCTTCTTCAAACGCTGGCTTTTGTGCTGGATCAGTGGCTAGATCGAGCGGCGGATAATCAAGCACTTGATAGGCAATTGGGAGTGTATTTCCTTTTTGAATATTCAATAGACAAGCAGCCGTTGCCAAATTTCCTCCTGCGCTATGTCCGCCAATAGCTAATGCATTCCGATCGATTTGAAGTTCATCAGGGTGTTCATACAGCCACTTCAGTACATCGTAGCATTCATGGAGAGCGGCTGGGAAAGGGTGCTCGGGTGCAAGCTGATACTCGACATTGACGACGATACATTGCGCCCGGTCTGCAATAACTGGACACCATGGATTATCCATTTCAGCACTGCCCATGATAAATCCGCCGCCATGTAAATTCATAAAAACAGGAAGCTGCTGTTTTGATGTGTTCACTGGCTTAAATACCCACACCTTTGTTTCACCAGCACTTGTTGGAATATCATATTCCATTTTGTTCACTTCAGGAGGATTTACTGGCTTTAGTTCCGATTGACTCGCTAATGAATCTTCAGATGGCTGGCGTAATGAAGCAGCGATTTTGATTTGTTCTTCTAAGTTCATGATCTCAGACTCCTATCTTATTCATTTCTTAGTTACTCATTCGTTTCCTTTTCCTCTTTTCCTCCTACTAAACCAGCAGCAATTTTCATTTGTTCACTTTTTACCTATCTCCCCTTTTTCTCTCTCTTTGAAACAAGCATTGAGCAAATAAAAAAGCACTGCGGCTCTATGTCCACAGTGCTTTTCATTTCTCTTATGATACTTGTTGTTCTACCTTCACTCGTTTAATGAAGAAGGCAATAATCAAACCGATGATCGTCATGATCACTGCAAAGATAAATGCATGCTGGACGCCATTTGTAAAGGCGAGCAGCTGATTCATCGGATTTGCGGGATCAGACACATTTTCCATAAAGCTGCGGGCTCCTGATGAAAGGATCGAGATACCGATCGCAGTACCAATGGCTCCTGCCACCTGCTGCAATGTATTCATAATCGCTGTACCATGCGGATATAGCTCTGGCGGCAGCTGATTCAATCCATTTGTTTGAGCAGGCATCATGATCATCGCGATTCCGATCATTAATGTAATATGAAGGGTTACAATGAATCCAATCGACGTATTCACACTTAGATTCGTAAAGCCAAACATCGTCGCTGCGACAATGACAAGACCTGGAATGACAAGCCATTTTGGACCAAATTTATCAAATAGACCACCCATGATTGGAGATAACAGTCCGTTGATAATTCCACCTGGCAATAGCATTAAACCTGCTGTAAATGTAGAAAGCGCCAAGGACGTTTGCAGATACAATGGCAAAATCATCATAGCAGACAGCATCACCATCATACATACTAAAATCAAAAGTAACCCAATGACAAACATCGGATATTTAAACGGGCTTAAGTTCAGCATTGGTTCTTTCATGTTCAACTGTCTTAAGGAGAACACGAGAATCCCTATGACACCAACTACAATTGCAACGATGACATGCATACTGCTCCAGCCGCCACCTTCTCCAGCACTGCTAAAGCCATACACAATTCCGCCGAAACCAATGGTTGAAAGCACAATTGATAAGATGTCGATTTTCGGTCTTGTTGGTTCTGTAATATTTTGCATAAAGATATAACCAAATACGAGTGCAGCAATTAATAAAGGAAGTGAAATCCAGAAAATCCAATGCCACGTCAGCGATTTCAGAATAAGACCAGAGACGGTCGGGCCGACAGCTGGTGCAAACATGATCACAAGACCAATAATCCCCATTGATCTGCCTCGTTTATGAGGCGGGATGATGACCAAAATCGTATTAAACATCAATGGCAGAAGCAATGCTGTGCCGACTGCCTGCACGACACGTGCTACCATTAATATACTAAAGACCGGCGCAACCGCCGCAATAAATGTTCCGATAATTGAAAAGACGAGCGATGTAATGAAAAGCTGTCTTGTCGTAAACCATTGAAGAATGAGTCCTGAAATCGGTACGAGAATACCAAGTGTTAATAAATATCCTGTTGTCAGCCACTGAGCAGTCGTCGCTTCAATTCCAAAGTCTAACGTTAAACTTCTCAGCGCCATGTTTAATGCCGTTTCACTGAACAGGCCAATAAATCCAGCCGTGATAAAAGAAATAATAATGGGCAGCGTTCGAATTTCAGAAGCTGCTGCTTTCTGTTTGTTCATATTAAGTTGGCTCCTTTTCTTTTTCAATTTAGATGAACCTTAGGAAGTCAGGGTGGTCAGAAATGAGCCACTTTCATGTCTATTGAAAGACGGATAAAATCTGTTTTTCTGCAGCAAATTGAGCAATTTTTTCGATTGAATAGCCAGATTCATGTATATAAAACATGAGCTCAGGCGTCATTGGAGAGGACATACATAACGTTGTCAGTTCTATATCCTGTATGTTTGCTTCTCCCTTTTCTCTCGCTTCCTCAAGCAAATCACGAATGATTTGTCTAAGTGATTGACTGTAATGACTCTCATACACTTTACTTGTCTGCTCTAAATTCCCAGAGATTGTGAGCATCCGAATCCAGTCTAAATGGTGACCGACGATCAGATGAATTTCTTCGAGAACGTAGCGCAAACGTTCACGAACCGGCTGATCACTTATTTTGCTCAAGTAAAGATGCAAAGCTGGGATCAGCTGTTCAAATCTCTCCCCAAGGATAGAAAGGCACAAATCACTTTTATTGGCGTAGCGGCGGTATAAAGTGCCCTGCCCAACACCAGCTGTTTTCGCAATTTTATGCATGCTGACATTTTCTACACCAAATTCTTGAAACAAGGAGAATGCGATCTCTTCAATTTCCTCCCCAATATCCTTTTCCACCATGCTCACCTTCTTTACCTTCATCCACATTGCACGTATCTCTATGTGTTAAATCAAAACACTTTAGGTTTTTCTTAGGACAATTATCCCGATATTATCTTACGGACAACTGTCCGCAATGTCAATCATTATTTTTTACTTATGATCCTTCTTTCAATTCTATTAAATAATGCACACTGTTTATCATTATTTAGACCGATTTTCCCTTTTGAAAGAATCATGTATGATCAATAAAGAAAGCGCTTCCATAAAAGGAGAGGAGAATGCGAATATGTACCGTATGAAACGAATGTTAATGCTGCTTGTCACTGGATTAGTCTTGAGTTTGTCCACATTTACAGCGGGTGCCTCGGCACAAACGGGTGGATCGTTTTATGAACCTTTTAATAACTATAATACGGGGTTATGGCAAAAAGCCGATGGATACTCGAATGGAAACATGTTTAACTGTACGTGGCGTGCAAATAACGTGTCGATGACATCATCAGGTGAAATGCGTTTATCGCTTACAAGTCCCGCCTATAACAAGTTTGACTGCGGAGAAAACCGCTCCGTTCAAACGTACGGCTATGGGCTATATGAAGTCAACATGAAGCCAGCCAAAAATGTGGGGATCGTCTCTTCTTTCTTCACTTATACGGGACCGACTGATGGCACGCCTTGGGATGAGATTGACATTGAATTTCTAGGAAAAGACACGACAAAGGTACAGTTTAACTACTATACCAATGGTGTAGGAAATCATGAAAAGATCGTCAACCTTGGTTTCGATGCAGCGAACTCTTATCACACGTATGCATTTGACTGGCAGCCAAACTCCATCAAATGGTATGTCGATGGGCAATTAAAGCATACCGCCACCACACAAATTCCTCAAACACCAGGGAAAATTATGATGAACCTGTGGAATGGTGCAGGTGTCGATGAATGGCTCGGCTCCTACAACGGTGTTACACCACTCCATGCGCATTATAACTGGGTGCGTTACACAAAAAGATAACTCTATCAAAAAAACCTGTGACAAGTCACAGGTTTTTCTTCGTTTAATTAGAATGAGTTTTCAGCTGATGAGCGAGTTTTTTCTCATGATTGTGGATAATATCTTCATAACTTTCTATTTTGAAATCCAACCGTTTAATGGTCTCTTCGATTTCCTTTTGTTTTTGGACGAGTCTTTCTCGTTCATTGACCAAAATGTTTTTTCGCGAAGATAACGTATGATCATCATCCTCAAAAAATAAGGCTGTATATTCTCTAAGCGCATCAATCGAGAGCCCTGCATTTCTCATACACTTGATAAATTCAATCCATTGAAGATCATCCTCTGTATAATCACGAATCCCATGATCGTCACGTTTGATTTCCCTAATCAAACCAATATTTTCGTAATATCTAAGTGTTGCAGTGGATAAATCGAGCTGTTTTGCTGCTTGTGCTATTTTCATTGTACTCTCCTTCTTTCTCTTACCTTCCGATCTCCCTTTCCTCATCATCTCCATTTTGAAAAAGAAAGCAAGATGCTTTTGGCTCAATTCTTTTATTAAAAGCCTGAAGAGGTTTTTCTATTGACTTAGAGTTCACTTTAAGACGTACAGTATAGAAGAAAGAATCGAATCTTATTTTTGAAAGGATGATCAAGAATGTGTCAGACGCACCAATCAAATGTTTTAAGTGTTTCACACGCAAAAGCAAATTTTGAACGGACGACCATTGAACGAAGAGCGCTTCGTCCACATGATATTTTAATTGATATTCAATTTAGCGGGATCTGTCATTCAGATATCCACAGCGCTTTTGATGAATGGGGCGGGGGCATTTTCCCGATGGTTCCTGGTCATGAGATTACTGGGGTCGTTGCAGCTGTAGGGGATGATGTGACGAAGTTTCAGATCGGAGACCGTGTAGGCGTTGGCTGCTTTGTGGATTCCTGCGGCACCTGTGAATATTGTCAAAATGGAGACGAGCAGTACTGCACAAAAGGAGTCGTCCAAACGTATAACAGCCGTGACTATGACGGGGAGCCGACTTATGGCGGCTACAGTCAAAAAATTGTCGTGACTGAACGATTTGTCGTCAGCATTCCTGATCAACTGCCTCTTGATGCCGCAAGCCCTCTTCTCTGTGCTGGCATTACAACTTATTCACCATTAAAGCACTGGAAGGCAGGTCCTGGCAAAAAGGTTGCTATCGTCGGAATGGGCGGACTCGGTCATGTCGCCATTCAATTCGCGAGCGCTCTAGGTGCTGAAGTGACGGTGTTGAGCCGCTCTTTGAATAAAAAAGAAGAAGCACTGTCATTTGGCGCAAAAGACTACTTTGCTACAAGTGATCCTGATACGTTTCAGACACTAGCCGGTCAGTACGACCTTATTCTCAATACGGTCTCTGCCAACATTAATGTGGATGCCTATTTGTCCTTACTCCGTGTAGATGGAACCTTGGTGAACGTCGGTGCACCGCCTAAGCCGGATCAATTCCACGTCTTTTCATTAATTTCCGGCCGCCGCAGCATTGCTGGTTCACTCGTTGGCGGCATCCAAGAAACACAAGAAATGCTCGATTTCGCAGCTGCTCACCACATCGCACCACAAATTGAAGTCATCCATGCTAATCAAGTTGATGAAGCGTATGAGCGGGTGCTGAAAAGTGATGTTCGTTACCGGTTTGTGATTGATATTTCGACGTTGTGATTGGATTCTTTGAAATGGCAGTATTTTATTACATTATGACTGACCGAAGAGAATTCTATGATTTTTGATCAAACGTAAAAAAGCCACTTCTCTATTGAGTCGTGGCTTTTTCATGGATCGCTATATGCTAACTTCTTTTTCTTTATGATGACCTCGCATAAATGTAACAACCATACTGGACAAGCTAACCAAAAAACCTAAAATTGAAATCAAAATAGTCATTCCCCCGTTCGGAATAAAAAAGCCTATAGGGATTAAGACAAGGAATGAGAACACAATAAAACATTGATAGATTCCAGATATTACCCTAACCACAATATGATCAAAAAACGACATCACCAAAGGAGGAATAAATAAGAAAATCACCATCCCTACTGACAGCATAAATGGTAATGGGTCCTCTAACGAAATCGTGTTCCTACCCGGTGAATCCTTTGCGGCGATAAACAATACTGCAATCGCCATGAGGAGCGTTGAAAAAATAAATAAGAATCGTTTTAGCATTTGATATCTCCTTATTTGACCTTACATTTTATTATAAAATATACCAAAATAAACTAAATATTCAAAGGCTATTTTTTTCGTCCAAGATTCTGTTAAGAAGAAAATAAAATAATTTATGGAAATTCCGCATATTGTCAATCCAGTATGTTATACTTAACTAACCTTTGAAGCATGAAATTTTTACGAATACCTTGTACCATCTCCCTACTTGTACGTTGAGTAGGGTTTTTTCATGCAAAAAAAAACAGGCTCTCCGTAGAGAACCTGTTTTAAGAATGAAGATTAAGCAATTTTTTGAACGTTAGCAGCTTGAGCTCCACGAGAACCTTGCTCTACGTCAAATGATACTTTTTGACCTTCGTCTAAAGATTTGAATCCGTCGCCTTGGATAGCTGAGAAATGTACGAATACATCGTCGCCTTCTTCACGTTCGATAAATCCAAAACCTTTTTCTGCGTTAAACCATTTTACTGTACCTTGTTCCATGATTGTTGCCTCCTCGTGCGTTTACCACACAATGTATTATACTATCCTTGCCCAAAGTACCCTCAAGACGAAAAGTCAATCTTCATACTATCCTTTACGCCGAACAAAAATAATTACTTTTCATTATAGCATGAATCGGTAATAATTGCAATTTCTTGATTAAAAAGAAGAAACTCTTCTTTGCAGCGATTTTTCTTATGCATAAAAAGCACCTAAAGAGAATCTTTATCTAAAATCGACTTAACAAATTCTGTTTTTCCCTCTGCATATTTGTGTTTGTCATTTTTATTTACATTTGCTAGGTTAAGTTTAAGCTGTTGGTACTCACTTCTTGCTAGTTCGTTACTTCTCAGGTAATCCCTAAAATTTATTTGTTCGAGTAGATATCTATTGCCTGTTTGATACATATGGATTTGATGTGTACGTGGTTTTCCTTTACTGAAATAGTGTCTTTCAGGTAACACATTGATCCCTCTATAAGAATAACCCAGCCCTTGCAAAGCTGTTACGCACTGTTCTCCGTCAAGAAAATGATTGATTTCGATCGCAATATCAATAATGGGTTTCGCACTCAAACCATTTACTGCTGTACTTCCTATATGGTGGACATTCACTATGTACTGACCGATAACTTCTATTATTCGTTTCTTTTCCATATCAAATTCTTTGACCCATTCAGCAGACCAAGGTACTAAAAAAACTTCCCCTCTTGGTAATCCAAGCATTTACTCAACCCCACTTTATGATTTTGTTGTTCAGTTGGAAATTTTAATACAAATAACTAGAGAACAAAACTCAAACAAAAAGTCCACTTACTTAAGATGCTCTTTCATATTCTAAAGAATTGATCAGGTATCTGCTACAATAAATTAACAACGTACAGTTTGAACCACATACTCTAAAATATAAAATTCCGAGAGGAGAAGCCAAATGAATCCTTTGCTGTTAGATATTCCTTTACAATTAGAAACAGAAAGACTTATTCTTCGAGCACCACACCAAACAGGAGACGGGAAAATTGTAAACCAAGCAATAAAGGATTCCTTTTCTGAATTAAAAGCGTGGTTGCCATTTGCTCAAGAACTTCCTACTGTTGAAGAAACAGAGATCAATTTAAAAAATGCTCATATCAATTTTTTAAAGAGAGAAAGTTTCCGTTTTCTTATTTTTGATAAAAACAGCAATCACTTCATTGGGGTAACTAGTCTTCAGAGGATTGACTGGACCATTCCTAAATGTGAGATTGGGTATTGGGTAAATACTAAATTTAGTGGGAATGGATATATGACAGAAGCAGTGGAGAAATTAGCTGACTTCGGATTAAACAATATCAAATTTAGAAGAATTGAAATAAGGTGTGAATCTACAAACCTTAAAAGTCGGGCTATCCCAGAAAAACTTGGCTTTGTATTTGAAGGCACTTTAAGAAATGATGATTTATCCGCAGATGGCAACAAGCTGACTGACACTTGTTTTTATTCCATCATAAGATAACCTTATGTAGCAATTAAAGTAATGGGTGCATTAGTGTAACAAGAAAAAACATAGCATATTAATTATATGCTATGTTTTTTAATTTTGGCCTTGATAAGTGGGTCTACTCCTCTAACTTTGTCCTTATTGCCTTTACTTCTTCATAATCTGGTGTTTTCATTAATAAACTCTGACAGAAAGTTTTCAGCAGCAGGCTCCCAACACAAGACCACAATGTAACTGCAATCAGCTTCGACCGGTCACGAGGTGCTTTTTGTTTTTCTTTTATGGAGCAATTCGATTCACTCTCCATTCATAGATTTCTAAGCAATTTCCCCCTGGTTAGCTTTCATGTTTCTTGTCATTTTTCATAGTTCGGTCTGTTTTAATTCCGTCACCATCACTTCTACTGGTTTACCTTAATTCCAACGACCTCAACACTCTGTTTATGAAAGGACTCGTAACCTTTTTATTTCAAAAAAAGATGCTACATGTTGAAACACCTTGTTTGTATTGACAGCTCTCATTAGCAGGGTAATATTACACTTGATTATTTAAACAAGAATTTTTATACAACCAGTTTATAGCATCATTAAGGTCATTGGCTATATAATCTATTTTAATCCCACTTAATTTATCAAAGTGTTCACGAAGTGAATATTCACCAGCCCCAGTTCTAACCAAAATTTTAATACTTCCTACTTTATCAGCTGCAACAATATCACTCCAACGGTCCCCAATTACGACGCAATTTTCGAGAGTTAAATCGTGTTTTTGTTGAGCTTCCATTAACATTCCTATGCCAGGCTTCCTACAAGAGCATCCATCATTATGACCGTGTGGACATATATATACTTCATCAAAACCAAAACCTTTCAATTCCTCTTTAAAATCTTCTACTTTAGCAAATCCACTTGATATACCAGGTTGATTTGTAAAAGAGAATATTTTCACATTATCTTTTTTTAGTTTATTGATTTGAATTGCTGTATAAGGAAAGAGTTCAAATTTTCCGGGATAATGAATAGTATCATCACCACCAATTGTTCCATCTCTATCTAAAAAAATTGCTTCTATCTGTTTCATGTTATACCTCCATTATCTAGCAACTGCTCCTACGTTAAGATTCATTTCAATTAGAAAATTTTGATGACATCAGTTTATCATAAATATTTATTATCAAAGTCCCCTAATACAATTAAAATCTTTTCCACTCTTCTTCTTTTCAATTTGTTTCATTCTTTCCAAGATAAAAAGGACGCTACACGAAGTAACACCCTTTTATCTTTTGCTTCTCAATATAAATTTTTAAGCTCGTCATTAGACCATCCAGCAAATAACTTGTCTTGTAAAATGTGTAACGATATTCAGCAAACTCTTGTGACAAAATAGACCACGATAGATATAAGAAAGAAATTGATGTCAACAAAGCCTCAACATTTATTAATGGAGAACATCATGTACTAATAGAGCCCAAAACAAAGAAAATAAGGCTAGGCTGCATGATCTTAGGCTCTCTCATGTTGCTTTATTAATTTCAAGAAGAAGAATATTATACAATCAAAGAAAGAGGACATGCCTCTATTCGGACAACAATAGACGTATATGTTCACTTATTTCCTAACAAACAAAAGGCTATGGCTGAAGAAAAATTGGATGACATTATATAAAAATATCAACCTCAAACAAAAAAAGCCCACTTACTTAAAATCAGTGGACAGATTCATTTAGAAGTTATAAAAAATAAAAAAACCAAAGGTCTACCACCTTTGGTTTTTTAGATGCGGCCGAGAGGACTTGAACCTCCACGGGTTATTCACCCACTAGGCCCTCAACCTAGCGCGTCTGCCATTCCGCCACGACCGCGTGTATGATGTGCTCATATATTCATAAGTGCACTGTTTGAAAAAACAATGCGGGTGAAGGGACTTGAACCCCCACGTCATAAAGACACTAGATCCTAAGTCTAGCGCGTCTGCCAATTCCGCCACACCCGCGTGACAATGGTGAGCCATGAAGGACTCGAACCTTCGACCCTCTGATTAAAAGTCAGATGCTCTACCAACTGAGCTAATGGCTCATCTGCTATGCAGAAAAACATATATAAAAAATGGCTGGGCTAGCTGGATTCGAACCAACGCATGACGGAGTCAAAGTCCGTTGCCTTACCGCTTGGCTATAGCCCAACGAATCAAAAAACAAAACATGACCCGTACGGGATTCGAACCCGTGTTACCGCCGTGAAAGGGATAATGGCGGAGAAGGAGGGATTTGAACCCTCGCGCCGCTTACGCGACCTACACCCTTAGCAGGGGCGCCTCTTCAGCCACTTGAGTACTTCTCCATTATGGCTCCGCAGGTAGGACTCGAACCTACGACCGATCGGTTAACAGCCGATAGCTCTACCACTGAGCTACTGCGGAATAATAAGACATGTTTCATTATATCTATGCCAGAAAAATGTGTCAAGAATTTTTAAGTGTTTCATTCCTGTCTCATTAGCGACGGCTTTTATAATTTAACATATACTAATATAACAGTCAAGCCTTTCTTCCTTCCTTTTTGTTTTCTGTTTAGACATGACAGAAAGACCCCGACCTCTAACTGAAAGACCAAGGTCTCCTTGCTGCTGCGCTCCCTATAGGTTCATGACAGCTTATACTTTCGCATCCACTTATAAAAGGTGCTTCTTGGCACCCCTGCTGACCTCGCTGCTTCTGTCACATGACCTTTCGTTTTGTGCAGTGCGTCTATCACTGTTTGCTTTTGAATGCGTTCCCTTAGCGTGAGTTCTTTTGGATTCTCGGTATACTCTGGTAAATGCAGCTTCTGCTTTTTCTGATCCATCGTCTCTAATACCTCCGCATATTGCGATTCACCAATCCATCCTCCTTTAGGAAACATTACCCTTATATGTTCAAACAGATTAAAAAGCTCTCGTATGTTTCCAGGCCAATGATACGCTTCTAGCTTACGAAAAAAAGATTCAGGAAATGTCGCATTCCATTGGTGTTTCTTTTGGTAATAACGATATAAATCAACAATGTCTTCTTTTCTTTCTCTAAGCGGCGGGATGTTGATTGGGTAGACATGAAGTCGGTAATACAAATCTTCTCGTATTTTACCTTCCTTCAACAGTTCGTTCATATTTCGGTGTGTCGCTGTAATGATTCTAATATCCAAAGGGATTTCGTGTGTCCCTCCGAGCGGTACGACTTTCCTTTCTTCAATGACCCTAAGAAGCGCCACTTGCATCGCATAAGGGATTTCGCCAATTTCGTCTAAAAAGAGCGTTCCTTTTTGCGCCTGTTCAAATTTCCCCTTTGCTCCATGACGTTTTGCCCCTGTAAAAGCCCCTTCAGCATAACCAAATAGTTCGCTTTCTAACAGGCTTTCAGGTATGGCTCCGCAATTCACGGCAATAAACGGTCCTTTATGTCTTTCACTAGCTAAGTGAATCGCTCGAGCGGCCAGTTCTTTCCCTGTACCTGTTTCTCCCCAAATATAGACATTTGCATCTGTTTGTGCCGCTCGTTTCAATTCGCTGAGCGTCTTCTGAAAGGCCGTACTTGTTCCAGATTCCCCGGGAAATTGAGCAAAAGAAACAGTTATATTGCTCTTCGCTGCTTCTTCAAGAGAAAAAGACATCCCAAGCAGCTTTCCGTCTTGTTCTGACTGAATGATCTGCTTGTCCCGTGTAACAAATGTATCGTCCATGAGCAGCTCAACATCCATTCCGTACCAGTCTGAAAATCGGTCTCTAATCGGCTTACTTGCCAAAACAATCTGCTTTTTCTCATTACAGACAACATACGGCTCGTCCGCTTCTACCTGCTGGAGACAATGACTGATCAGCTCCATCTCTTTCCTTTTTTGCTGGACCTGAATTTCTCTCTCGATGGCATATGCAACTGTTGAAGCCATCCCAAGCATAAAAGGATGCCTTTGATCCGCCATACAGGAGATATCAATGACTCCTATGATCGTGCCGTCTGCATCACGAATAGGGGCCGCTGAACAACTCCAATGGTGGGAAGCGACTGAAAAATGCTCAGTTCCGTTGATGGCTACGGCTTCCCCAATGACCAGTGCCGTTCCAATAGCGTTCGTTCCCACATCGGCTTCGGTCCAGCGCGCGCCCTCCATAAAATTTATTTTTTTCGCTTCGACCAGCGTCCTTTGACTTCCTGTCAGACTTAGCACATAACCATCTGCATCGATAAGTAATGCCATCATGTCCGATTCTTTTAATTGCTGACTGATTTTATTTAAGTAAGGAAGAGCTGCATTTAGAAAGAGTGAGTACTTCTTTTTTTGAACACTGAATAACTCCTTTTCTAACAACGACTGTCCTTTATCTAAATACGGGTTCACATTTGCCTGTTTACATCTGTGCCATGACTCCATCACTCTCTTATCCAGACGAGACCTATCAAGCAAACCTTCATGAACAAAACGTTTCCAAGTATTTAAATAACAAGGCGTCGGATTCATTCCATCCTCTCCTCTGGGGGCTTTTTATCCATTATAGATAATTATAAAAGCGCTTTCAATTATTGGCTGACCCAGGAAGTCATTCGGATAGAAAGTTTCTCTATCAGCAGTGCACCGCTCGTCCATTTGTTTGCAGCAAGGCTTCGTGTACCGCCTCAGAGAGTGTCGGATGTGCCGCAATAAACTGCTCTAATGTATCAGCTGTCAGCTCTGTATGCATCATCACCGCCGCTTGTCCAATCAGTTCTGTTGCATTCGGCCCGATGATGGATACACCTAAAATTTCTTGATATTGCGGTTCGACAATAACCTTTACTTGACCAGCTGGCTGATTTAAAATTAATGCTTTTCCATTTGCAGAAAATGCGAATTTCCCTATTCGAATCTCCCCATATTGTTTTCTAGCACTCTCTTCATTTAAACCGACACTAGCGATTTCTGGAGACGTGTAGATGCACCTTGGAATCACGTGTTCATTGACCTTTACATCTTCACCTGATGCATGTGATGCCGCAATCGTTCCTTCATGAAAAGCAGCATGAGCAAGCTGAACGCCGCCTGTCACATCACCGCACGCATAGATATGCGGGAGATTGGTTTGCATATGCTCATTCACGCAGATGCCGTTCCTGTCAAATTCAATGCCGATCTGCTCAAGATTCAGCTCTCCCAGCCTCGGCTTTCTGCCAATGGCGACTAAACAATGATCAGACTGGATATCACAGCGCTCCCCATGATCCTTCTCAATGACCACTTTTTTTGAAATTGCATCAAGCTGTTTGACTGCGGTTGATGTCAAAATCTCCACACCTGCTTTTTGAAGCTGATCGTGAAGACATTTAGCCGTATCGTGATCTTCTTCAGGTAAAATGTGTGCTGCCTGTTCCACCATGACAACCTTTGACCCCATTCTGCTAAAGATGCTTGCAAACTCACAGCCGATCACCCCTCCACCAATGATACAAAGCGAATCTGGTATTGAAGGGAGCGTCATCGCATCCTTACTATCAATGATCCACTCTCTGTCAAATGGGGCGAAAGGTAAAGCAGCAGGTTCTGATCCTGAAGCAATAATGATTTGTTTTGCCTGAATGATGTCAGATTTCCCTTCACTTTCTATCAATAGCTCATGTGCTGAAAGAAATGATGCCTTCCCATTTAACACGCTGATTTTGTTTTTATTCATCAAATAACGAACGCCATCAGTCAGCTGCTTGACGACTGACCGCTTCCGCCTTTGAACGGCATCCCAATGAATGACAGGCTCCTTCCCTGGAAGCTCAATTCCAAAATGTCCAGCTGATTTCACATGCTCGTACATATCAGCGCTTTGCAAAAGTGCTTTCGTTGGAATACAGCCTTCATTCAGGCAGGTACCTCCTAACAGGCCTTGGTCGATTAGTACAACCTCTCTGTCAAAACGGGCGGCTGTTATTGCCGCCACATATCCTGCTGGCCCGCCTCCTATAATGACTAGCGTCATGGTCATTTCACCTTCTTCCTATAAAAGAATGGATATTGGATTTTCTAAATACGCTTTAACAGTTGATAAAAATTGTGATGCCGGAGCCCCGTCCAGCACGCGATGGTCAAATGTCAGACTGAGTGGCAGGATCGTCCCTTTACATAATTCATTCCCATGATATACAGGCATGTGATCCGCTTTGCCAACGCCAAGAATACCTGCTTCCGGCGGATTCAAAATCGGTGTAAAATGTTCCACACCATAGGCGCCTAGGTTAGTGATTGTAAAGGTAGAGCCTTCAATTTCATCGTGGAGAAGTCTGCCTTCACGTGCTTTTTTGCCATACGATTTGATGCTCTTCGCCAGCTCAATAAGTGAAAGTTTTTCCGCGTGCTGAATAACAGGCACTGCCAGACCGTGATCTAAAGCAGCAGCGATTCCAAGATGAACATACTCAAAAGTTTCGACTCTATCATTCTGATATTGACTGTTCATTGCAGGATGCTCTAGCAGGGAAAGAACCACTGCTTTGGCTACAAAATCGGTCATAGTTAATTTTATATCGTGTCGTGCTGCGGCTGTTTCGTTCAACTCAGACTGTAATGCTGTCAGCTTTGTCACATCCGCTTTCATCGTTATTGTTAATTGTGCGCTTGTTTGCAGGCTTTCCATCATTCGCGAAGCAATGGTTTTCCGCATCATACTGACTGGCTGATGCTTTGGTTCATTTTGTTGGTTTTCTTTTTCATCAGGAAGTGCCCGAAGCACATCCGCTTTCGTGATTCTCCCATCTGGTCCTGTTCCCACTAAAGTATGAATGTCCAGATTAGCGCTTTGAGCAATCTTACGTGCCACAGGGGAGATTTTCTTTCTCTCTTTCTTTTGTTTTGGCGGCAGGTCTTTTTCTTTCTTTTCCTCGACCTGTTCATTTCCTTCACCGATATAGCAGATGACCGTGCCAGGCGGTACACCTTCTCCCTCAGGCACTTTTATATCCAATATGGTTCCTTCTGCAGGTGATTCGATCTCCATTTCAATTTTTTCAGAGTTGATGCTTGCAATGCTTTCCCCTTTATTTACGGTTTCTCCGACCTCTTTATTCCAGACAGATACCGTTCCTTCTTTCATTGACATGCCCAATTTCGGCATCACAACCTCGACAGCCATCTCCCTCTCTCCTTTCTTTAGTTCAAGATCTTGTCATGACTCTTTCCAACCATCTCTAATACGGTGTTCACAACCTTATCAGGTGTCGGCAAATAGATATCTTCAAGCGGTGGTGAAAACGGAACCGGTGTATGAGGAGCCGTCACTTTTTTGATTGGAGCGTCAAGTAAATCGAATCCTTTATCCGCCACCAGAGAAGAAATATCTGCGGCAATTCCGCACCTTGGGTTTGCTTCATCTACAATGACAAGCCGATTTGTTTTTTCTACTGAAGTTAGAATGGCCTCTTCATCGAGCGGTGACAAGCTTCTTGGATCAATCACCTCTGCTTCAATTCCTTGGGCAGCTAATTGCTCTGCCGCTTCGAGTGCGGTATGAACTTGTTTGCCTACTGCAAAAATGGTCACATCTGAGCCTTCTCTTTTCACATCTGCTTTGCCAAGCGGCAGCGTGTAGTATCGCTCTGGAACATCTCCTGTGATATTGTAAAGCGTTTTGTCTTCAAAAAAGATGACAGGGTCCTGATCCTCGATGGCTGCCAGCAGCAATCCTTTGGCATCGTATGGTGAGGAAGGCACCACTACTTTCAATCCTGGGATGCTTGTAAATAGCGCATACAAGCTTTGCGAATGCTGAGCAGCTGCTCTAAAACCCGCCCCATGTGTCGTTCTGATCGTGATCGGTACCTCTGCTTTTCCGCCAAACATATATCGGAATTTTGCTCCTTGATTCAGCACTTGATCCAGACAGGTGCCGATAAAATCATTAAACATGAGTTCTGCAATTGGTCTTAGCCCTGTGGAAGCTGCTGCCATGGCCGCACCTACATAGCCAGCTTCACTAATCGGTGTGTCAAGAACTCGCTCACGTCCAAACTCCTGAACGATTCCTTTCGTTACACCAAGCACACCGCCCCATGCTTCATCATCCTGTAAGTGATCGACATGAGCACCTCCAGCAACATCTTCCCCCATTAAAATGACATCCTCGTCTCTTCTCATGGCAAGTTTAATCGCTTCATTTAATGCACTAGACATGCTGATTTCTCTTGTCATTTTCCTCTCCCCCTTTGATTTATTGATACGAAACATACACGTCGGTCAATAATTCGGCCTGATCTGGATATTCACTTTCTTCACTGAATGTAACGGCTTCATCTATCGCTTCTGCTACAGCCGCTTCAATATTTGATAGCTCCCCATTCGTCAGCAGCTGCTGCTTGAACAATTCATTTTTAAAAAGAGCGATCGCATCTCTCTCTTCTTGGTGTTCTGCTTTTTCTTGATTGGTTTTGTAACGCTGGGCGTCTCCTTCGAAATGGCCATAATTTCGATATGTCATGCATTCAATTAATGTCGGACCTTCTCCATTTTTTGCTCGTTCAATTGCTTGCTCTGCAGCTTGATAAACGGCCATCACATCTTTTCCATCTACTTGAATCCCAGGAATGTCATAACCGGCCGCTCGATCTACGATTGATTTGCAGCTTGAAGCATAAGAAAATGGTGTCGCTTCCCCGTACCCATTGTTTTCTGCGATGAAAATGACAGGCAGTTTCCAGATGGCCGCGAGATTGATTCCTTCGTGGAAAGTCCCTTGATTGTTTGCACCATCCCCAAAAAAGCAAACGCTTACATTTTCTGTCTTTTTATATTTAGCTGTGAGGGCTGCCCCGCACGCAAGAGGAAAGCCCCCTCCAACAATTCCGTTGGCACCAAGCATTCCTTTATCAAAATCTGCAATGTGCATGGATCCGCCTTTGCCTTTACAGAGACCTGTTGCTTTCCCATAGATTTCTGCCATCATTCCTTTTAGATCACAGCCCTTCGCTATACAGTGGCCGTGGCCCCGGTGTGTACTTGTAATACTGTCTTTTTCATTCAGATGAGCACAGACTCCTACGGCAACAGCTTCTTCGCCAGCATAAAGATGGACAAACCCCGGCAAAATTCCTTTTGTAAAAAGCGTGTGCACCCGGTCTTCAAATTGGCGGATTTCCTGCATTTTTTGATACATCCATACGGCTTTTTCTTTAGTCAATGCCATTTCCATTTGGTAAAACCTCCTATCTTTTTTGCTTGCACTTCTATACAAGCAAAAATCGTGCCAACATGACGACGCATGAACACTTAGGATTTGACCGAATCACACCGATGAAAAAAGAGACAAAAAGAGACGCATGTCTCATTTTGTCTCCATATGTCCACACATCTATTGGAACAAAAAAAGCATCCCCATAGAGGAATGCTTTTCACAATGAATTGGTTGTGCGCAGCCACTTTAATTTCCCTTTGCAGACGCCGCATACATAACGAGAGGTATCAAACCGTCTTTTCCTTATAAAGGACCGGCCGCATCCTGTGCAAATATATTCATGGCGTTTCTCCGCACGGCGCTTATTTTGTACGGTCTTTAGCGGTGTACAAAAACGCGGGGCTCCTACTTGTTTTAATAAGGATTTAAAATCACGGTCGCGATGCTGATAGCCCTTTCCCTCAAGGTGCAGATGATAATGACACAGCTCATGCTTGATGATCCCGATTAATTCTTCTCGTCCATGCTCCTCTAGGTATCGGCGGTTCAGTTCGATGTTGTGTGTACCAAGTAAATATCGTCCGCCTGTCGTTTTTAGACGGTCATTAAAAATAGCCTGATGGCGGAATGCCTTGCCAAAGAACTGCTGGGAAATGTGCTCTGTTAACTGCTGTAACTCTCTCTCGTTCAATCAAGATCGTTCCTTTCTATAAAAACCTCGAACGGGACAATTTCCCCTATGCATACATTGAAGGTACATCCACTGTTTCGATCAAAGGAGGAATGGGCGATGCCCAACTGGCTGAAAAATCAGATGCAGAAGGCATTTTATGAGAAAAATCATTATCAAATCAAATTGCTGAATCAATGCTGGTACTTTTATAGAAAAAAACATTCAGTCACATCAAGGCACACCCCATCCTAAGGTGCGCCTCGTTTTTTTGTTACTCTGGTTTCAGCATGGAGAGGGCAACGCGGCCTTTTGCCTGGTCAACGGAGTCCACCCATACGGTCACAATGTCACCAACTGATACAACGTCAAGCGGATGCTTCACAAAACGATTGCTTAGCTTGGAAATATGCACAAGCCCATCCTGCTTTACACCAATATCAATGAATGCACCGAAGTCCACAACGTTTCTCACCGTTCCTTGCAGCTCCATTCCTTGCTTCAAGTCTTCCAATTTCAACACATCTGTTTTGAGCAGCGGTTTTGGCACTTCATCCCGCGGATCACGCTCAGGTCTTGTCAGCTGATCAATGATATCTTGAAGTGTAATTGTCCCAATGTCCAGCTGCTGGGCTGCTTCGTCCAGTTTCACTTCAGCAATTTTCTCTTTTAACTGCTCTGTGCCAAGATCGTCTGGCGTCATGTTGATCATGCGTAAAAACTGTTTTGTTTCTTTATAGCTCTCAGGGTGAATACCTGTACGATCAAGCGGGTCTTGTCCGTCTGTAATGCGAAGGAAACCGATACACTGCTCATATGTTTTAGCACCGAGCCTTGGGATATCTTTCAATTCTTTTCTGCTTGTGAATCTCCCAATCTCTTCGCGGCGCTTGATGATATTCCCTGCGACGGCTTTTGAAAGGCCTGATACATATTGCAGCAGCGCCTGTGAAGCTGTATTGACGTTCACACCGACTTGGTTGACGACTGTTTCGACCACAAAGGTTAACGAGCTGTTTAATTGCTTCTGGCTGACATCATGCTGGTATTGGCCCACACCGACAGACTTCGGATCAATTTTCACGAGCTCTGCTAAAGGATCTTGTAATCTTCTAGCGATTGAGATGGCGCTTCGTTCTTCGACTTGCAAATCTGGAAACTCTTCTCGCGCAAGTGCAGATGCGGAGTAAACACTTGCTCCAGCTTCATTCACGATCAAATAAGACACCGGCTGATCCAGTTCTTGAATCAAGTCTGCAATGAATTGTTCTGTCTCTCTTGAGGCTGTTCCGTTTCCAATCGCAATCACTTCAATGTTTGATGATTGAATGATCTCTTTGACTTTTTGTTTCGCTTCCGCTTTTTTCTGCACGGGCGGATGCGGGTAAATGACGCCAATATGATGGACTTTGCCTGTATCATCCACGACAGCTAATTTACAGCCTGTCCGAAATGCGGGGTCGACTCCAAGTACACGCTTCCCTTTCATCGGCGGCTGAAGCAGCAGTTTTCTTAAGTTTTCAGCAAAAATATGAATCGCTTGTTCCTCTGCTTTTTCTGTCAGCTCTTTTCGTATTTCTCGCTCGATGGAAGGCTGAATGAGGCGTTTATACGCATCATCGATTGCCGCTTCAATAAACGGTCTCGCCGTCGTCTGTTTGCCTTTTAGAACTTGTTTGTCGAGATAGAAGCGAATATTTTCAGCAGGTGGTTCGATGGCTGCCTTTAAAATGCCCTCTTTCTCCCCGCGGTTGACCGCTAGTACACGGTGCGGGACAATCTTTTTGATTGGCTCTTGATAATCGTAATACATTTCATAGACGTTTTTCTCATCGCTTTCGACGTCTTTTCCTGATGTGACCAGACTGCCCTTTTGGTACGTTTCACTGCGAATCCATTTTCGCATATCAGGATCATCTGCCAGCTGTTCAGCAATGATGTGCTGCGCACCTTCAAGTGCCTCTTCTACATTTGTCACTTCTTTTTCTTCGTTAATAAAAGCAGCTGCTTTCTTCTCGATCTGATCGCTTGGCAGCGTGAGTAAATATTCCGCCAGCGGCTCCAGCCCTTTTGCTTTGGCTACATTCGCCTTTGTTTTGCGCTTTTGTTTGAATGGCCGGTATAAATCTTCGACCTCTTGCAGTTTATGAGCTTGTTCAATTTTCTGTTTTAATTCATCGGTCAGTTTGTCTTGTTCAGCAATTAAGCGAATGACTTCTTCTTTTCGGTTCGTGACATTTTGGATATATGTATAGCGCTCTGAAATGGTTTGAATTTGCACCTCATCCAGTGAGCCTGTCTGCTCTTTCCGATAACGGGCAATAAACGGGACGGTGTTGCCATCCTCTAAAAGCTTGATCACACTTTCAATTTGTTTTGTTGAAAGCTTTAATTCTGTCGCAATTTGTTTCAATAAAAAGTCAGATGTCTTCATACTTTGCATCCTCTCACTGTGTCTTCTCTTTTAGTGTATCAAAAAAACCGGCAAAACAGAAAAAAGGTCAGCTATTTTACGTGAGCTGACCAAGTACATAGGTGAGATCGTCCTTTTTGTCTTGTGTGTATGTTTCAAGCTGTTTGGCGATGTCTTCAACTGAATGTCCATGCTTTAAACACATGCGCATGTTTGGCACATTCAGTCCGTCTGAATACATAATGAATATCGATCCTTTTTCGTAGGAATAGGTGTAAGTTTTATATTTTCTAGGTTTCCCTGATAAGTATCCTGATGTCGGAAGTGGATAAATATAGTCGCCAGAAGGTGCATTCAAGATAAACCGAATATTACCAACCGAACAATAGGTAAATTGCTGCTGGGAAAAATTCACCTTTAATATGGCCACAGTGGCCCCGCGTTTATTTTTCATAGCCTGATTGCATCTGTCGATGAGGGCCGCCACATCCTCATGTCCATATTCTTCGACAATTTCGCTGACTAAAGAAGATGATTCATTGGCGTACTGGCCGCTGCCCAATCCGTCTGCTACAGCACAAATTAGTTCTTCATCATCTGCTTTAATAAAAAAACTGTCCCCGCAGCATGCTTTTCCTTCTTTATTCGATTGATAGATAATGGCATTTACATGCTCATGCTGTTCAATCTGTTTCATTACCCTAGCTCCATAGACGCATCTTCTGATAATGCATCTCGCAGTTTTTTCACTGCCTTCCGCTGAAGTCTCGATACATGCATTTGAGATATACCAAGTAAATCGCCTGTCTCTTTCTGACTCTTATTTTGCAAGTAAGTCAGATTGATAATCTCTTTTTCTCTATCCGACAGCACATGAAGCACACTCTCAAGCATCATTTTTTGATTCACACGTTCGTAGCCCTCTTCCTGTGAGCCGACAACGTCTAAAATCGTCACAGTACTTCCTTCAGAATCAGCCTCTACGCCTTGGTCAACAGACAGTGCTTGATAGCTTTTGCCCATCTCCATGGTTTCAAGTACTTCTTCTTCTGTTACATCTAGGTATTCTGCAATTTCTTGGACTTTAGGTGATTTCTGTGTCTCTGTTGTCAAATGATCAACTGCCATTTTGATTCTTGGTCCAAGCTCTTTAATCCGCCTTGGTACATGGACACTCCATGTCTTATCTCGTAAAAAGCGTTTGATTTCCCCGATGATGGTTGGAATAGCAAAGGCTTCAAATGATTTACCGACGAGCGGGTCGTATCGTTTAATAGCGCCAAGTAAACCTATCATTCCAACTTGTCTAAGGTCCTCATGAAAGCTTTTTCCTTTAGAATATTTTTTCGCCAGCATATCAACCAAGTTTGTATAGCATTCGACCAGCGTGAGCTGCGCCTGCTCGTCTTGATTGGTTTGATAGCTTTGGATGAGGCGGTCTACTTCATCTTTAGTTAGTTTCATAGTTTTGGATGGTTGTGTCATGGTCAACTCGCTCCCTGTTTAAAAACTTTGTCATCGCCACGGTAACTCCGGAGTTTGCTTGCACCTCGACTTCATCCATCAATGTTTGCATTAAGTATAAACCAAGACCTCCTTCTGCCAATTGATCCACCGTATGAGCAGATGTGTACGGTCCGAGGTCTTCCTGTTTTTGCTTAAAGTCAAAGCTACCGCCTTTGTCAGCGACAATGATTTCTAGACGATCCTCGTAGACAAGAAAGCGAACAGCCACCTCTCCATCTTCGCCGTCTTCACCTTTGTAGGCATGCTGAACTGCATTTGTACAGGCCTCACTGACGGCAATTTTTAAGTCCTCAATCTCTTCATAGGCATAGCCCATCCGGCTCGCTACGCCTGACAGAGTCAAGCGAATGATGCCTACATATTCTGGTTTTGCCGGTATTTTCATCTCGATTAGATCTACTGATTCGTTCATTGTACCCCACCCTCTGACTTTGCAGAAATGTCAATGATGTCCTTTAATCCAGTGATTTCAAACAACCTTACAAGCCGTTCTGACAAGTTCTCAAGCTTTAATGTGCCACCTGCTTTTTGAGCCGCTTTAAACAGCCCAACGAATACACCTAAACCTGTACTATCCATATACGTAACATCCTTTAGACAGATTTCAAGATGCTCTCCCGCCTCAGCTTTAGGCATGAGCGTTTCTCTTAGCTCAGGAGCGGAGTACACATCAATTTCTCCGCTGACACTGATTTTCGTTTTTTGATCTATTTGATGCTCTTTTACAGACATATTCATTATGCATTCACCTCGAAATTCTTGTTTCCTAAAGTTTTATATACCCGCATGTTCACTTTCTAAACCTTTCTTTTGAGAACAAGTAAAGTAAAGTCATCGTGCAGCTGAAAATCCTGCAGTTTGAGTAAGCTGGCGTAGATGGCATCCACCATTTCTTGAGCTGAATAGGATAGGTGCTCAGATATGAGTGTTTTGATGTCCTCCCGCTCTAAGAAACCATCCTCTGACTTGGATTCTGTGACCCCATCAGAGAATAAGATCACCATATCTCCTGCGTCCAAATGCTTCTCGTACTGTCTGTAGTCAAAGTCTGGTGCGATCCCAAGGACAAGCCCTTTTGCATCTAAATCGTAAAATGTGTTCTCTTTTTTGCAATAGAAAAAGCCCGGCTCATGACCAGCCGATGCGTATTTAAACTCATGCGTTTCTTTATTATAGCTGCCATAGAACATCGTGATAAACATACTTGGGTCTACGTTTTGCTCGACTACACGATTCAGGGTTTTCAGCACCTTTGTTGGGCCGCTCCCTGACTCTGGCAAGGAATCCATCGCATATTTAATCATCGACATACAGAGCGCGGCCGGGATTCCCTTTCCAATGACATCTGCGATCGCGATATTGATTGTATCGTGATCCGTCACGAAGTGGTAATAATCTCCACTCATCTGTTTTGCCGGTACACTAATTGCACCAATATCAAAGGTATCTCCTTCTGGAATTTTCGTTTCCAGAAGGGTTTGCTGAACATTTGCAGCAATTTCGATTTCAGATTTTATTTCTTGCTGGATGCCTCTGAGTGTTAAATGTTCTTGGTAGGCAAGTCCGTACCCAATCATGACTTCAATTAAGAAGTCTAGTGAATGAAAAACATCTTCCGGCAAATCAGGGTAAAGCTCCTGAATCACTTTTCGGTGAACACTCACTATTTCTTCAGGAGGTATTTGATGATCAATGGTTTTACGGCTAAATTTTTGAGCTTGATAAAGCGATGTTTCAGTTAAATCACTGATATAACGACTGAGCAGCTGATGGTACCGCTGCTCCATTACCTCCTTAAAATCCATGGTTTCCCTCCTAGCGAAGCCACTTAACAGCTTGTATCTCCGTTCCTTGTTCTGGTGCAGAATCTAATTTAAATTCATCCATCAGTCGTCTGACGCCCGGAAGACCTGCTCCGAGCCCGCCTGATGTTGAAAATCCGTCTTCCATTACTTTACGTATATCCATGATACCTGGCCCCTCATCGGCTGCTATGACTTTGAGTCCACGCTTTCCGCGCTCCATCACTTCATCTATACAAATCTGACCTTTACCAGCGTATAAATAAATGTTTCGAGCTAATTCTGAAATGGCCGTCGTAATTCTTGCTTGGTCAACTGTTCCAAATCCAAGTTCTTTTGCAACATTGCGCCCCAATTGTCTTGCTGCGACTATGTCCCATTCCGTCAATATTCTTACACAGGATTGGTCTTTCATATCTATTCCCCCAATTCCCGCTTCAGTGTCTCAAGCCCTTGTTCAAGATCTAGTGCTGTCTGAATTTCTTCAAGCGATATTCCAAGTTCAATCAGCGTCACAGCGACTGCCGGCTGTATTCCTGTTAATACAACTTTTGCCCCCATGAGCTTGGACATCGTGATCACATCACCTAATACCTTTGCAATAAAGGAATCAATCATGTCAACGGATGTGAGGTCAATGACAACACCGTTTGCTCCTGTTTCATGAATTTTATTCAGCAAGTCTTCTTGAAAGTGGAGAGCTGTTTGGTCATCAAGCTCCCACTGTATCGAAATCAGAAGACAGTTATATAGTTTTAAGATTGGAATCTTCGGGTGATTTCTCACTGGGTTATCCCTCCAATGAAACAATTTTTCGATTTGTCATTTCCAAAGCAGTTTGAATTCCTTTTTGAAGGGTATTCTTTGTTGTAACTTGAGATAAATCAATTCCAAGGTTCACAATGGTTTGGGCTATTTCTGGACGAATACCGACAAGCAAGCACTTCGCACCTACTAATCTCACAGCCTCTGATGCTTGAATGATATGATGCGCCACCATTGTGTCAACGACAGGTACACCCGTAATATCAATTAAGACGACTTGTGAGCGATGTTTGACGACACCGTTGAGCAGATTCTCCATAATTTTTTTGGCACGTTCTGTGTCAATTGTTCCAACAAGCGGCATGACGGTAATGTGCTCAAATACTGGGATCAGCGGGGCAGAAAGTTCCTGCAGCGCGATTTTTTGAAGGTTGACTGTTTTCTCCCATGAGATGGAATACTGGTTTAAGATCTCGTTATGAATAGGTGTGATGAATCGATCAATTTGCCAGATGAGGTCATGACTTTCTTCTGTTGTATCTTTGTCATCGTTCATTTTTTGATATAAATGTGAACGGATTTCTGTTAGACCATTTGCCAGTAACTTAAGTGATATACCCATTTGAACAATTTTTAAAGCAAAAGTTTGCACTTTTTCTTCAAAATCTTCAGCATACCCTTCTGAAAGAGATGTAATGATTAATTGAACATATTCCGAACAGATGGTTTCATACATATTGTCGTTCAGCATCATGTCCGTTTCTTTTTCTCCGAGTCGTTTCAGTATTTCCGTCCACTCTTTTTGTAATTCCTCTCGATGCTCTCTTGCAAAAGCTAACACGATATGATTCGACATGTTTTACCCCCTACGTACATAAACAGCACTTCTTTTAGTCTTCCTTCATTATAACGTTAATAAAAATTGAACACAAAAAAAAGTTGCTCCCAAGAGAGCAACCAAATCTCACCATATTAAAAATCAATAAGAGCCAAACTAACTTGTAAGGCTTCATCAACCTTCTCCATCATCTCATCATCAAGATGTGTGATTTTATCTGTCAATCTTTGTTTATCGATTGTACGAATCTGCTCCAAGAGAATGACAGAATCTCGCTCAAAGCCGTAGCGCTTTGCATCAATTTCGACGTGAGTCGGTAATTTCGCTTTTTGTATTTGGGCTGTTATGGCTGCAACGATAGCAGTCGGGCTGAAGCGATTTCCAATGTCATTTTGAATCACCAATACTGGGCGAACCCCGCCCTGCTCGGAGCCAACAACAGGAGATAAATCAGCAAAGTAAACATCACCGCGTTTAACAATCAAATGTTTAACCCCCGCTGACTAATCGCTCAACTGTATTCTCAGCCTCAAATTCTGCGTATTGTGCCTCTGAAGAGATATTCAGATTAATTTTCGCCATCTCCATGTAGCCGCGTCTCATCGATTCACGATTTTGTCGAATATTACGTTCACGAATATACGTTTTTGTCGCTCGGTAGATCAATTCATTTCTTGTTACCTTATCCTGCTCTGCTACTCGTTCGATTTCAGACATCAAAGCCTCCGGTAGTCGAATCTTCATTTCGTTTGTTGCGCTGGATTCAGACAAAAAACATACACCTCCACAAAACTTACGGATACCGTTTCGATCCATTCCAAGACTAATCATACCATTATTCAATGCGCAAGCAAAGCTGTTTTTTCATGATTTCTTATTAGAACATGAAGCGGCTGTTCACCCGTAAATCAAAGATGATAATGGAGTTCCTCTTTCACATTATACGCTTTTTTCCGAAAATCATACGGTATTTCCAAAATCTCTAAAAAAGGGAGAATGTTTACCCCTTCTTTGTAGAATAAAAAGGAACGATGTCAGTTTGACGATCGTTCCTGTGAAAGCTGCTTAGAAAAAGCTTGATCCGCCTTGAAGCAGCGGATTCCGCACATGCACCCTTTTGCCGTCCTCTATATATACTCTTGGGACGCGGTGGCCAATGGAGCAAGTGACTTCATAGTTAATGGTTTCAAGCCTTTTTGCAATTTCATCGACTGATACCATTTCTTCACCTTGTCCACCAATCAAAACGACAGGCTCCCCTGCTGAAAAATTCTCTTTCAGTTCAACCATGAATTGATCCATACATACCCTTCCAGCAATCTTCCGGCGCTTTCCGCCAACAAGTACTTCCGTGCCTGCCAGCTTCCTGATCCACCCGTCTGCATAGCCGACTGGTACCGTACCGATCCATGTATCTTGATTGGCGGTATACGTCGCCCCATAGCTGACACTCTCACCCTTTTGAATGGGCTTCACATGGGCGAGCTTTGTATGAAGAGACATGGCTTCTTCCAGCTTGAAAGGGAGTTCATCTTTGATTTCCTCTGATGGTGACAGCCCGTACATACTGATGCCGAAGCGAACCATATTAAACAACACTTCTTTAAACCTTAAACCTGCTGCACTATTGGCACAATGAACGAGCAGTTCGTCCGTATGAAGCGGCTGAAGCAGAGTTTGAAAAGTGTCGACCTGCCGCTCAAAATAGTTTTCATCCTTTTCATCTGCTGTCGCAAAGTGAGTAAATACACCTTCCAGTTGTAAATAAGCATGCTCGCTCACAAGCTTCTTTACTTCGCTGACTTCCTCCAACGTTTTCACACCTAAACGGTTCATTCCGCTGTCTATTTTCAAATGAAAACGAATGGGTTGTCCCATCTGCCCTTTCACCATAGCGTCGACTTCCCTCAGCCACTCTATGGAGTAAGCGGTCATGATCACATTGTATCGAACAGCGGTTTTGACATACTCCGGCGGTACTGCGCCGAGTACAAGAATCGGTGCTTTAATGCCTTGATTTCTTAAAGAAATGGCCTCATCTAAAAAGGCGACAGCTAACAAGTCTGCTCCTGCTTTGAGTGCAGCTCTTGCCACTTCTATATCTCCATGTCCATATGCATTGGCTTTCACAACAGCCATCAATTGAACATTTTGACCGATATGATCTTTCATATGTGAAACATTGTGCTTGATTGCGGTTAAATTAATTTCTGCCCAAGTGTCTCTATAAAAGGCATTTGTGTCCATCAGTCACACTTCCCTATTGAATGATTCAATCCCTTCATATGATACTAAAAATCAAGAATAATGTGAAACAAATCAAAGAAAATCAGCCCTTGCACAGGGCTGATGCTCCATTTATCAAGGCTTTCTGCCTGAGAATCTCATTTATTTAGCTGACTGGCCTTCTACACTCTTTGCGACCATCAAAAGCTCTTCTTTCGATAGATCACTTGAGGAAATTAAGTAGTCAACTCCGTCAGATGTCCATGAGAGGGATTGATCTGTCAGAACCCCTACTGTCATACCAAGATCGACTGGCTCGCCGTTCATCGTGACAGGCGTAGATGCTTCAGCTACTCGCGCTTTTTCCTGAATGAGTGTGAAGGATTTCTTGCCGCCGTACGTAATCACATAACGCTTCCCAGCATCTGTCGTCATTTCTTTCTCTTCCATCTTCTTCACGCCTTCTGGCATATCAACTGGTGTTTTCACCGCAAAGCTGTCAGATGGGTCTGCACTTGTGGCAACATCCATTTGAGAGAGTGTCATGTTTTTCTTCTCATCAAATGCATCTTTGTCAAAGGATTTATTGAATTCAAAGTGAGAGAATTCCACTTTCACCATTGGCTTTTTGTCGCTATCCAGCACTTTCACACTGGCAGGCGCCATTGTTTTCTTATGAAAGGTAATCTCTTGGGTAGGCAGCATTTGGTTGTGCTGATAATTGGTCTTCGTTTCGAACACATACTTTGACTCTTTCGCTTTGAACTGAGCTGCGCTGTCATTTTTAATATCCTTCACAAGTGATTCGAATAAATAGACCTGACTGCTATTATTCGGCCAATCACTATGGAAACGGAAGCTCTTGTTCAATGAAGGTGTCAGCACAAACACACCATTGCCATTTCTTAAAATGACTTGACTCTGATCCTTTTTCGGATTTTCTAAATAGACACGGTAAAGCTCCGGCTTTTTGTACCAAATTTCTACCTGGTACTCCTGCGGGTCATTTCCTGTCTCAATGGTCATTTTTGCTTTGGCTTTGTATGATGTCATTTCCTCTGCCTTTTTGTTTAAATCTCCAACGATATCTTGCTGAGATTTTTGACCGCATGCGGAGAGAATCAGTACAAAAAGGATTCCCGTTACAAGCAAAACAAAGCTTTTTCTCACCCTTTTCAACCCCTTCGTTAATTGTGTTAAAAGGAAGAAACCGCTTGTTTGACTTTAACAGTACGCCTCAAGAGTTAACTGCGTACCGCGAACCATCAAAGCCTGTTAGCAACTCGCCCTTCCTTATCGCACTACCCAATATATGAAGGGGGGACAAACAATATGCAGACTAGCTTGACAACCTTTCAATTAAAACTTGTGCAGCAGCATATTCCTTTGTATGGGTAATGGACACATGAACCTGATCTCCCTCCGCTTTCTTGCTTTTGATAAAGGGTTTTCCCTTATCGTCTTTTTGAATGTCTATGTCATGAAAGCTTAAATGCTGACCGATTCCTGTTCCGTATGCTTTAGCGAAAGCTTCTTTTGCCGCAAAGCGCCCTGCCAAAAATTCCAGCTGTCTTTTTTCACTCAGTGTACGAAAGACGTCCTGTTCACTTAAAGTCAAAATGCGTTCCGGTAAACGAGGCTGTCTGCTGAGTACTCGCGAAAGACGGTCGATCTCTACAATATCAATGCCTATTCCTTTAATCATGAGGTACCTCCTATGATACTCGTACTAATTTAAGTGTTCGCTTCATAAACGTGTTACTATAAACTTACCATTATCTAGTCAAAAGGGGTTTGTTATGTTTATTCGAACGGAGAGCTTTCAACAATTTATTAGATCGTATCCAATCGTAACAGCGATCCTTGCTTTACAAATTGGCCTGTGGCTTATATTTGCGGTTCCTATCCCTATTATACAGCTTGGACAGGATCATCTCGTCGGTTTCAATTATGGTGTAGCGGCTGGGGAATGGTGGCGGCTCGTTACACCTATTTTTCTTCACGGAAGTCTCACGCATATTTTATTTAATTCCATGTCCCTTTTCTTATTCGCCCCAGCGCTTGAACATTTGCTTGGGAAGGTTCGATTTCTGATCATTTATCTTGGTGCAGGATTCATTGGCAATCTCGGAACCTATTGGGTGGAGCCTTTAGAGTATGTACATGTTGGCGCTTCTGGTGCGATCTTCGGTTTGTTTGGGGTTTATCTATACCTTGTCCTGTTTAAACCGCACATGATGGACCGGGGGAATTCACAAGTGATTTTAACGATTCTTGCTGTTTCTGTCATCATGACGTTCGTCAATTCAAACATCAATATCATGGCTCACTTATTTGGATTGATCGGCGGTATGCTTCTAGCACCGATTACGCTGCTTTTCCATTCGAAAAAAAGACGCTATTAATCTCATAAAAAATGTCGATCACTCCTCAAGCAGGAGCTGATCGACATTTTTCGTTTAAGACGATTGATTTTTTTCATATGAATACCAATCAAATACACGTGCCGCATCTTCTTCCTCAAGGTGATGCACACCAAAGGAATCAAGCAGCGCAGAGGATTTCACAAAGGTGTGAATACTTGCGACCCGGCCTTTCTTTTGGAAAAAAGATTGCGTCATCGTATAGTTTTGCATTCGTTTTCTAAGGACAATGCCAGTGGTCTTGCCAATGCCTCTTGATGTCATTTGAATCAATGAACCTTTGATTGTATATCCTGATTGTTTATAAGCTAAATAGCCGAAGAATAGAGCAAGCGGTAACGGAATGAGTCCCAAATACCCCCATGGTGGAAAGCGTACCGACAGGATGACACCTGCAAGTAACGGCACAAAGCCATATGAGATCAGGTAGCGTTTGAGTGAACGCTTTGGCACTTTTTTCAGCTCTGTTTCTGGTGCTACATGATAATGATCGGTGAATTGTGACAGCAATTCATTTATTTTTTTCTTCCGAATGAGCGGAAATAAGACGGAAGAGGTTTCTTTCTCTGTAATTGAACCTCCTGCACTAACAAGCATCACGGTCGCAAAACCAAAAGGCTCACGGATCATATTCTCTTTGATTTTCACTGCTTGAATTCTCGCAAGTGGAATGGTCATTTGATGTCTCTCGATGAGCCCTCTTGTAATGATGATGTCATTCCCTTTTCGTTTTGCAGCAAAATTTGCATACTGAAGTGCTGTTACCCCAACACTCAAGATCCAAGCGATCAATACGGCAAGAAATATCAAAATCGCATAGATTTCAATGCTCGCATGGCTTAAAAAAGAGAACTGCTTGAAGAACCCGTCCAAAGGGAGAATTTCATCTATTTGCGTGTAGATGGCGAGACACCCTGAGATAATGACACCGATACCGCTTGAAGTGGTGGCAGCCAAAAGCAATTCTGGCACACCCATACGATAGGAGACATTGATTTCTTCCTGCATAGGTTTTTGCGCAGTCAAATGGCCATTCAGATCACCTGCTTCATCCGTCATTTCTTCTTCCTGCAAGCTTTTCTTCCGGTTGAAAATCGACTGCTTTAATTGTTCCGCTTCTGCTTTTGTAATCGCGGTCAGGCTCACTTCTGGACCATCCGTTCCGCCTGCCGTTTCGATTTGAACCCGCACTAAACCGAAAATCCGCTGAAAAATGCCTTCACTTGTATTAACCGTTTGAATTCGTTCTAACGAGATATATTTTTTCTTTTTCGTAATCACACCCGATTCCACACGAAATTCATCGTCTTCCATCCGGTAAGTGAATCGTCTCCATTCTAAAATGGTAAAAACGGCTTTCCACAAAAGAAGCACACCAAGAATAATAAATGCATAAAAGCGAATGCTCGAATTCGAGTTCACAAAAATCAACACGAAAAAAGGGATAATGAAGTTTTTGATCATGGATACAGCATCTGATATAAAATCAATGAACATCGAAATGGGATGTACACGTTTTGGTTCAGACATCATCTTCCGTCACCCTTGCTAAACGAGATATGTAATCACGAAGCTCATCTGCCTCTTCTAATTCTAGCGCCGGTATATCATGAACTGTGGCAGCAGTCGAAATTTGAACAGATGCCAAACGGTAGCGCCTTAAAAGCGGCCCTTGAGATGTATCAACATGCTGAACACGAACCATTGGCACAATGACACGTGTGACGCGAATGAGTCCATGCTGTATTTCAATTTCATTTTCGAATACTTCGTAGCGCCAGATGTGGTGGCGGATTTTTGGTATGAGCCAAATGCCAAAAATGACCTGTAAGACCCATAAACCAGAAAGGATCGCTCCAATCCAATATGGCCATTGAAAATAGTAGCTGGCAACAAATACCCCAATGATGATGAGTAAGAAAATCAATGAGATAATTCCATTTTGAAGACGCCATACCTTTAAACCATTTAAACTAATTTGACGTTGCGGCTGTTTTCTCACATTCTTCCCCCATTCTCTTACTTTTCTATCAATATATTACGTAACAAAGCCTAAAAAGTTTCAATTTCAGCTTATTAAAAAAAAAAGCGAACCCTGCAAAGGATTCGCTCTTGTATGTTAGTTGTTATAAGATTTCTTTTGACGACGATCGTTAGAAGAACGATTGCGGTCATTTGAAGAACGCTTTTTATCACCATAAGATGAACGGCTGTTCTTGCCTTTTCCACGGTAGCCTCCGCCACCGCCGCCGTCTCTGCGTTTAGAAGAGCTGCGGTTGTTACGATGACGTTTAGAAATCATTGGTGCTTCATCTGTCAAACGAACAGGCGTTGCATCCGGCTCTTTTGTCATCATTTTGATCGCAGCTGCAACCACTGTTACAGAATCATGATCTTCCAACAATTCAGCAGCAGCTGTCATGTAGAAGTTCAAGTTGTTTTCACTGATGATTGTGCGTAGACGGTCAACTGTTACTTGCTGTTGTCCTTCAATCGCCTCATCTAGTGTAGGCTCTTTCATACGATCCATTTTACGTTTAGTCGTTTGCTCAATCGCACGAAGCATATCTTTTTCACGTGGTGTGATGAATGTCATCGCCATACCTGTACGTCCAGCACGTCCTGTACGTCCAATACGGTGCACGTAGCTTTCTGGATCTTGCGGTACGTCAAAGTTATACACGTGTGTTACGCCTGAGATATCAAGTCCACGTGCTGCAACGTCTGTTGCGACAAGCACATCGATTGAACCCTCTTTGAATTTACGAAGCGCAACCATACGTTTTGCTTGAGTCAGGTCACCATGAATTCCTTCAGCTGTATAACCTCTAAGGTTAAGTGCTTCAGTCAATTCGTCAACACGGCGTTTCGTACGGCCGAAGACAATTGAAAGCTCAGGTGATTGAATGTCAAGAAGACGAGTCAATGTATCAAACTTTTTACGTTCGTGAATATCCAAATAGAACTGTTGGATGTTAGATACTGTCATTTCTTTCGCTTTTACTTTTACGTGTTCTGGGTTTGTCATGAAACGCTCTGCAATGCGCTTAATTGGTGCAGGCATTGTCGCAGAGAATAAAAGTGTTTGGTGTTCACTTGGTACATTTGAAAGGATCGCTTCAATGTCTTCGATGAAACCCATGTTTAGCATTTCGTCTGCTTCATCTAGCACAACTGTTTCAACGTTTTGAAGACGCATTGTACGACGGTTAATGTGATCGAGTAAACGTCCTGGAGTCCCTACGATGATATGAGGATTTTTCTTGAGCGAACGGATTTGACGGCCGATATCTTGTCCACCGTAAATAGGAAGTACGCGTGCACGCTTGTCTTGGCCGATTTTATATAGCTCTTCAGATACTTGAATCGCTAATTCTCTTGTTGGCGCAATGATAATCGCTTGGATATTTGGAGACGCTGGGTCGATTTTTTCAACCAGAGGAATACCAAATGCTGCAGTTTTTCCTGTTCCTGTTTGTGCTTGTCCGATGACATCTTTATTTTGAAGACCGAGAGGAATCGTTTCTGCTTGAATCGGTGTTGCTTCTTCAAATCCCATGCGGTTAATAGCCTTCATGAGACTTTCGCTTAATTGAAAATCTTGAAACGTTATAGTCAATTTATTCAAACTCCTTCTAATTGCTGTTTCAGTAATCTCGTGAATGATCATTAAAAACTGCCCTTTTCTGAAAGGACAGGTCCATTATATACAAAGCCCGAATTACCCTACCTTATATCTTACCATTACACTATTTGTTTTTCAACAAGACAGAAATGGATATATCTACTGTTCTACAATGACAGATTCACCTTCACTTTGATCTCCGTCCATCCATTTCCACTTTTCAAACAGTTGAATTTTTCCGTTATCCAGCTGCTTTGGAGTGGAATTGCAAGTCCCGCTTCTCATACTGCCGTCCTTGCTTACATGGTGGTATCTAAAATGAAGTGTTCCATCCTCATTCACAGTTCCTACAAGTACGCCAGATACAATACTGCCGCCTTGATATGTGCCCGTTAATATATTCCCGTCCTGACGATATTGAAATATGGTTCCTTCTGATACTTCTCCGTTACTCGAATTAGACTGCGGGATAAAGGTTTTTCCGTCATATTGAAACAACCGAATCAACCACCTTTTCTTTCCTATTGTACCATATGCCTGTCACTCATTCGACAAAAATGATGCAAATTTTAACAAGTGGGATTCAATTTATATTAGTTTAGCCACATTTTAGCTTTTCTATATATTAAATTGCTTTTTTTAGAAAATGTTCTACTTTCTCAAACAATTGCTGGGCACATGGCTCATGACAAACATGATGTTTACAATCGGGCAAATAAAACATTTCTTTCTGGCGAGACGGGACTTTATGATAAATAAATTCTGCACTTGAAGCAGGCACAATCCCGTCGCTTTCACCTTGAACAATTAACACAGGCAGATGAAGCTTCTCAAGCGAATTCTTCGTTTGCTTTACCAGCTTCATAAATTCTATCGCGGCTGACAGCGGCGTGCTTGTGAGCTTATGGCGGTATCGATCATATAAAGGGTTTGTATCAATGATCCCTGACAGGGACTCCTTCACCATCTGCCTTGTGTCTTGCATCATTTGTTTTGGGTTCACATATTTAGCCGCAGCACTTAATAGGACGAGACGGGCAACTGGGTACTTCGCTGCTAAGTAAGAAGCAATCATTCCGCCCATAGAAAAGCCGATCAAATACACGGTGTCACAAGTTCTGTAAAGTGATAGAAGTTCGAGTTCAGCTGTCGCTATCCATTCTTGATAAAGAATGCCTTTTAACTGAAGCTCATCCCCATGCCCCGGAAGCGTGACAGACTGCACTTCCCAATCTGCCGTCTGTTTTAAATATTGCGCCAGCGGTTCTACTTCATAAGGGGCACCCGTAAAACCGTGGATACATAAACAGCCAATCATTCTGTCACCTTCTCACTTTTATAGTGCAGTAATGACTTCTTCCAATTTCATACCGCGTGAGGCTTTGACAAGCACAACATCGTCAGGCCCTGCCACTTCAGCTAGTTTTTTCTTCAGGTCCTCTTTGTCCATAAAGGAGAATACGTGCTCAGCCCCGAATGATTTTTTCGCTCCTTCAGCAATGAATGCACCTAGACGGCCATATGTCATGACATGATCAATAAATTCCGGCTTGATGTAACGGCCAAGTTCATAATGATACGTTTCTTCTTCACTGCCCATTTCGAGCATATCTCCAAGTACAAGAATACGATTGGCGAAGCCGTCCATATCTCCCACTAGATCAATGGCTGCTTTCATAGAAGTAGGACTTGCATTATACGCATCATTAATGACAGTGATTCCTTTATCTGTTTTAAACAGCTCAAGACGCATCCCCGTCAACTTCGTTTGCATCAGTCCCTGGGCTATTTGTCTTTCATTCAGCCCAAAATGCTGGCCAATAGCAATAGCAGCAAGTGCATTCTTCACATTATGTTTCCCTAATACAGGAATGAGAAAACCTTGGGCATACCCTTCGACCTGAAATTCTGTTCCTTCTGCAAGCTGGTTGATGTGCGTTACCTTGATATCACAGTCCTCTGCTTCTCCAAAGGTTTTTACACGCTGAGAGAGTGAACTTGCTCTTTCGCGAAGCAAAGGCTCATCACCTAAGTAATAAAAGATGCCGTCTTCTTTTAACCCTTTGACGATCTCACATTTTGCATCAGCAATGGCTTCTCTTGATCCTAAATCTTGCATATGAGATTCCCCGATATTTGTGATGACTGCCGCATCCGGCTCAGCGAGATTTGATAAAAATTCGATTTCGCCTTTTGCACTCATGCCCATCTCCAAAACCGCAATATCGGTTCCTTCTGGCATTGCAAGAATGGTGAGCGGAAGACCGATATGATTATTAAAGTTACCGTCTGTTTTATGAACTCGATACGCTGTTTGCAAGACGGAATGAATCATATCTTTCGTTGTGGTTTTCCCATTACTTCCTGTAATACCGACAACACGAGGGTTTTCTTCTTTTAAGTATGATTTCGCCAGCTGTTGAAGCGCAGCTAGTGTATCCTCTACAAGAATTACTGGAACGCCTTCTGGCGGATTGGCTTCTTTTTGATTCCAAAGAACAGCTGAGGCTCCTAGCTCCACTGCTTTTGAAGCAAATGTGTGACCGTTAAAATGTTCTCCGATAAGCGGGATAAACAGGGCGCCGTTTGATACTTTTCGTGTATCTGTTGTCACTCCGTGAATCTGTTCTTCGCCAAAAGCTTGATTAGATAGGGTTCCACCAGCCATTTGGGCGATTTGTTTCACTGTACGTTTGATCATGATTTTTCGCCTCTCTTTCTCATTTCACGTTTGAAGGAAAAGAGACACTATCTAAGGATAGTGTCTGCTTGCTGCTCACATTAAAAAGTTGTTTTAATGGTTTGTTTTTCTCGATGGCGTTCAATTGCAAGTGACACCAGCTTTTCAATTAACTCTGGATACTCTACACCAGTGTGCTTCCAAAGTAATGGGAACATACTAAATGGTGTGAATCCAGGCATTGTATTCACTTCATTGATCAACACTTCACCTTTTTCTGTCAGGAAGAAGTCTGCACGTACGAGACCAGATCCATCGAGGGCTTTAAATGCCTTAATCGCCATGTCATGAATCGTCTTATATTCATCCTCTGACACACTCGCCGGAATGATCAAATCTGTATCGCCATCTTCATATTTTGCTTTGTAATCATAAAAATCTGTTTTAGGTGCAATCTCACCAACGACAGAGCACTTCGGCTCATCATTGCCTAATACACCAATCTCGATTTCTCTTCCAACGACGCCTTCTTCTACGACCACACGACGATCATATTGGAAAGCGAGGTCAAATGCAGTCTGGAGTTCTTCTTTGCTGCGGCATTTGCTAATTCCAACACTTGATCCCATGTTGGCAGGTTTCACAAAGCATGGATAGCCCAGTACTTTTTCCACCTGTTCTAAGCTGTCTCGTGTCGCTTTCTCGTAGTCTTTTTTATTGAAAGAAAGGTGCTTTGCTTGTGCAAGTCCTGCTTGTGCAAAAACATCTTTCATCATGACTTTATCCATACCCGCGGCAGACGCGAGAACGCCGTTGCCGACATACGGGATATTTAACAGTTCAAGTAATCCTTGCATTGTGCCATCTTCTCCATTTGGTCCGTGCAGCAACGGGAAGACAACATCAATTTTCTCATCAGCCGATGCAGGCTGTGGAAACATGCTTTCATTTAAAGAAGTTGGTAAAAACGTCTTTGCGTTCTGTTCAAATTGAAGCATTTTGACGTTTGATACTGGTTCAGTGAGTTTTTCTCCTCTTAACCATTCACCCTCTTCTGTAATATAAATTGGATGTATATCGAACTTCTCAGTGTTAAGTGCTTTTGTAACTGCAAGGGCTGTTTGCAGTGATACATTATGTTCGGCTGACTTTCCGCCGTAAATCAATCCTAAACTTATTTTCAATGGATACTCCCCCCACTAAAATTCATCTTTACTATCTTATCACTTTCAAGCAAAAATGCTCTAATTAATTTTTGTTGTTACGTAATTGAAATGATTTGTAAAGGTTGTAAGCGCCTCCCGAGCATTTGTATGTCATTCGCCTTTATTTTATATTAAAATGACATTGAAAAGGAGTTGTGACAAATTGAAAAAAATCACAAGTACTGAACAATTCAATGAAATTATTCAATCAGACAAAGAAGTCATCGTTAAATTCTTTGCAACATGGTGTCCTGACTGTACAAGAATGGACATGTTCATTCCAGACATCCTAGAAGCTTATGCTCACCATGAATGGTTTGAAATAAATAAAGATGATTTCCCAGAATTAGCTGAAACGTATCAGGTAATGGGCATTCCAAGCCTGTTAATTTTCAAAAATGGTGAAAAAACAGGTCATTTACACAGTGCAAATGCAAAATCGCCTGAAGAAGTGACAGAATTTCTTCAAGAGCACGTTTCTTAATTGATGAAACGAAGGACATCAGCAAACACTTGCTGATGTCTTTTTTCTTTTTAAATCTCTTCATAAGACGAGCTGCACAGCCAAAACGTTTCAAATTGATGTTTCACTTACGACAAGTCATGACAAATTATTTCCTGGGAAAGAATGCAGCGTCGAACCAGCTTGGAATATGTCGGTTACGTGAATTTTCTGAATTGAATCTTTACTTCTGACATTTGTCTTTGTATAATGGAGTTGCTAATTGAAAATGATTATCAATTTCATCTATGTGAAATCCTATAGACGTCCATTCTAATAAGGGAGCGATAAGTCACATGTCTAAGAAGAAAATTAAAACCTATCAGCAATTGATTGAAGAGAACAAAAAGGCCATCATGCGCGATCCTCAAATGATGGAAAGTATTTACGAAACCATTGACAAAAAACACCAGAAGCAGCTTGCAGCTGCTGGGCGTGAATCATAAGTACAAGAGGAGCAGTCATCGCTGGCTGCTCTTTTGTCTGCTTCAATAAAATAAAAAAGCCGATAAAATCTGTTATTCGATTTTATCGGCTTTTGTTTTAATTTGCTTTCGCTACACGGTCCTGCTTCATTCCTAAATAAATGAGCATATATGTGAGATAACCCATTGTCATCGTTAAACCACCGAAGAAAAATTGAGAAAAGACTGGTTCCTCAAATGTCGTGACGGCAGCAAGAACGATCCAGCTCGCATATAAATAGACCATGAACCATTTCATGTTTCTTTTAAGTGTATACAGAAAGAAAAGACCCGCTAACGAAAAGATCCCCAGCGCTAGTCTGAAATAAACAAGGTGATCAAACTGGAAGGCAAAAGACACAAACGAAAACGACAGCAGCAACAAAATTGGTAAAGCCGTAATGAAATTTTTCACGATAGTGCCACCTCCATGACTCCTTCTTATTATAAGACAAAATCAGCCGGTTATCGTGAAATACAGACTCGTTTTCACAAAGATGTCACGAATTTTTCTTGTTATTTGACACAATTTTTACACATTTACATCACGTTTCCAAAAAAGAATCCAAGCCGATCCAATAAAGAAAACAAAATGCGCCCCTACTATAAATAGAGAAAACAGAATGCTCATCCCATGAAAAGGCGGCGGTCCTTGAAAGCTGTACTGAGTAAAGTCCGTATTCGCGAAAAGGAGGATTTTCCCCCACTGATTTTCTAAGAGAGACATGATGGGTACAAGTGATTTCGCCGCATATAAAACAAAAAACGAGGTCACAAGGGCAACAAGACTGTTTCTAAACAAACTGGAACACATAAAAGCAAAGCTTGCCATCATGATCACTTCCACCCACTGAGATCCAATGACGGCAAACGTATGCTGAAATAATTGCCCCGTTCTTTCATCAAAATCAGTACCGAAGAAAATAAGACCAAATAGAAAAGCCAAAACATAATAAAAAACAAACAAATAAATGACTGTCAGTACAAGTGTGATGTATTTTGACAGAAAAATGTGCAGTCTTGTTTTTGGCCGGATCAATAGAAACTTGATCGTCCTTTTCTGAAACTCTGTTGAGATCAAGGTCGCGCCAATAACAACAGCAAGTACCTGCAAAATAAACACGACGTTCGTGGAATAAGCAAAATAGTTCGCGACTGTGTCTTGTCCACCAAAGCTTGATATGACTCGTTTCAAGGTTAGAGCCATGGCCAGTTGAAATACAACGATCAATAAAAGAGCAATGAATGTGATCTTTTTCTTCATGATTTTCTTATGCTCATTCTTGATGAGGTTAAGCATCTGTCGTCCCGCCTTCCGTCCATTTCATAAATGCCTCTTCAATTGACTGCTTTTGAGGCATCATTTCAAGTACATCAAACCCCGCCAGCACAAGCTGTTTGTTCAGCTCTGGCACACGTTCTTTGTTCAGTTGAAGCAGTACACGCGCTCCATTTCGTTCATATGTATAGTCGTGTGCGTCAAGCCATGAGACCGCCTTTTCTACTGGCTGAATATTCATCAGCACCTGCTCTTTCCCCTCCATATCCCGGAGATGAGTACTAGCTTTGATCTGTCCCTTTTGAATGATAATCATTCGGTCACATAGCTCCTCTACCTCATGCAATAAATGCGTCGCAAATAACACCGAGGTTCCTTCTTCCTTTACAAGCATTTGTAAGTGCTCCCGGAATTCCTTCATTCCTGCAGGGTCCAGTCCATTTGTCGGTTCGTCTAAAATGAGCAGGTTCGGCCGATGCAAAATAGCTTGTGCAATCCCAAGCCTTTGTTTCATCCCTAGTGAATACGTCTTGACCTTCTGATGAATGGCATCCTCAAGACGAACTCTTTCCACCACTTCCTGAATGCGTTCCTCCGTCACGCCATCGTGCATCGCTGCATACATTTCAAGGTTTTCAAAGCCCGTTAAATACGAATAAAATTCAGGGTTTTCTATGATCGCACCAACAGACGACATCGCCTTAAGAAAATCCTCATCTTGGGAATATCCATTGATCATGATGTTGCCATTGTTTTTTTTCATCAAGCCAACGATCAATCGAATCAAAGTTGTTTTTCCAGACCCATTGGGTCCAAGTAATCCAACAATTTCTCCTTGCCCAATATCTATAGAAATATCCTGCAAGATCATTTTCCGGCCAATTTGTTTATCGACTTTCTCTACTTTTAAAACAGCAGACTGCAAAGTGGTTCCTCCTTCTGATGTAAAGCCTGTGGCGGCAGTTATGACCGCTCATCCTGTAAAAAGTATATCACGCGAGACAAATCAATCCATGAAAAAAAGGACTGATCCAGTCAGCCCTTCTTGCTTATTACAGTGATAAGTTAGGTGTCGGTGCTTCTTTCTCGTGTTTCTTTTCAGTTTCAGAAACAATGACCGCACATGCTGCGTCACCTGTAATATTAACTACGGTTCTTGCCATATCTAATAAGCGGTCTATACCAAGGATCAGCGCTATTCCCTCAACAGGAAGATTCACGGAATTTAACACCATGGCCAGCATGATGAGTCCTACCCCTGGGACACCTGCTGTACCGATACTTGCTAAAACAGCTGTTAAGACAACCGTCAGCATTTGAACAAGCGTCAGTTCAACCCCATACACTTGAGCGATAAAAATGGTCGCAACACCTTGCATAATGGCTGTGCCATCCATATTAATGGTTGCACCCAGCGGCTGCACAAAGCTTGAAATCGGCTCTGGCACCTTTAAGCGTTTTTGCGCTGTTTCCATTGATACCGGCAGTACTGCGTTACTGCTTGATGTACTAAACGCAACAACCATCGCTGGTGAAAATCCTTTAAAGAATGCCATTGGATTTCGTTTAGCTAAGATAGCAATGGTTGATCCATATGTCAGGAAGAAATGCAGGATAAGCGCAATTAACACGACCGAGAAGTAAAGTCCCATCGCTTTCATGGCATCCAGCCCCTGACTGCCGATTGCCGTTGCAATCAAACCGAATGTCCCGTACGGTGCAAATTTCATCACAACACCGACAAGATACATCATTAATTCATTTCCTTGTTCAAACAGCTTCAGTAAGCCTTCCGTTTTTTTACCCAGCATGGCTATGCCAAGACCTAAAAATACACAGAAGACGATAATTTGAAGCATATCTCCTTCAACTAACGATTGGACTGGATTGGTTGGAATAATGTTGAGTAGTGTTTCTGCCATTGATGGGGCTTCCTCTGCGGAATAATCAGCCGCTTTTGTATCAAAATCGCCGAAGGCTCCCGGCTTGATCAATAAGGCTAATGAGATGCCAATGATGATGGCAAAAGTCGTAGTGAGCAGGAAATAAGTAATGGTTTTTGCGCCGATTCTGCCTAGCTTCTTCGGATCGCCAAGGCCTGCTACACCGAGCGTGATCGAAAAGAATACAATGGGCACAACCAGCATTTTAATCAGGTTTAAGAAGATTTGACCTAGAGGTGTAAATAAATAAGGGTCTAACACTTTGAATACATTTGGAGCAAAAAGGTTGAGCAGCAATCCTGTGATTGCACCTACAAACAAGGCAATAATAATTTTCGTCGCCAGCTTCAATAAAATCTCCCCTTCCTCGTCAAAAAGCCCACGAGAGAGTCTTCTCGTGGGCCTGCGTGTCCATACGTGTACCACTGTCTACTCTCTTCACGCTGATGAGGTTAGCTGACGGGTTAGGACGAAGAGATGTCCTTTTTCTCAGATAAGAAAAATTCACCCCAAAAACATGGGTCCCCCATTCCTTTAGAAGGATTAAGCGTGTGGTAATATGATATTTTCATACCATTTATACCTTATTTTTAGAAAATTGTAAACAGGTTCATATGAACTTTTTAATTACTTTCTTCCCTATTTGTCACTTCAAGAATATCTAAAATAAACACAAAGATTGGGATACCGATAATAAGTCCCCAAATGCCAATATAGTGTTCAGAGAAGATCAGCACAATAAACGTGAAGAAAATAGGGAGTTCTGTTTTAGCTGACATGAGCTTCGGATTCAAGAAGTATGCTTCAATAGCATGGATAATCACAATTACCAGCACAATATACAGGACATACATTCCGCCTCCGAGTGTATACGCAATGATGCTGAGTGGAATAAGAGAGATAACCACACCCGCTACTGGGATTAAGCCTAGCAAAAAGACCATGACCGCTAATCCAAATAACTGCGGGAAGCCCATAATGCCTAGCGCAATGGTCGTTAGCACACAATTAACGGTTGCAATAATAAACTGTGCTTCGAGTACTTTTCCAAACGTTCGGGAAAATTTACGTCCAAAGAAGGCAATTTCATGATAGAATACGGAGATTTTACTCGTTTTGAACTTGTTCATGAATTGAATGAGGCGTTCTTTTTCGAACAGGAAGAACATGCTTAATATTAAGGACATAATGACCTGGATACTGAACGTGCTGAAATCGGTTATGTATGTATAGAGGAAATTAAACCCTTTCTCAAAGAAAGCTGATATTTTGAAATCTCCGAATACGTTCGTGATGACGTCAAAGAAGGGTAAATCTTGTGGGTGATCTGCAATTTTCTTTCCTAAATGGAATAGCTGCTCTACCTGTTTGGCGATGATTGGTACAAAAACGAATCCGCCAAATGTCAATCCACCAGCCAGAAGAATATACAAAATGGTAATGACCGATTTCTGTCCTATTTTCAGGAAGCGATTTAAAAAGCCTCTAATGACCTCTTCCAACCGATTCATCAAAAAGGTGAAAATGAAGGTCAAAAGAATTAAATTCATCATTCCTCTTAATAGATATAATGCTGTAGCTAATACTACAAATACTGAAAACCGCTTAACACCGGGTTTTTCGAACAATTTTAAAAATGCCGTCATTACGTTACACACCTGCCAGGACTAAAGTCTATTTTTCATCGTATCTGATATACATTATATCGGATCTTTCTGTAAATTATATAATAAAAGGTCAAAGAGGTCTTACGATTTGTATTAATTTTATTGGTTTTTCTTTTTTACACAAAAAAACCGAACCCATGTAGAACATAAGGTTTCGGTTTTTGGTTGTTTTTATACTAAACAGCTTGCTTCATATTCCGCATTTCCTGAAGTGCTGTTTTGCTCTTCGCTTCGTCAAATTCACCTTCACTCTTCGCGACAACAATTGTTGCGATTCCATTTCCAATGAGGTTTGTAATCGCTCTTCCTTCACTCATGAAGCGGTCAACCCCAAGCAGCAGTGCAAGCCCCTCAATGGGGATAACTTGAATTGCAGCAAGAGTAGATGCGAGCACGATAAATCCGCTTCCTGTCACCCCAGCTGCTCCCTTGGATGTGAGCATCAGCACAAGAATAATGGTAATCTGCTGACCGATCGACAGGTCTACGCCAAACACTTGCGCCAAGAAGACCACGGCCATCGATAAATAGATGGAAGTTCCGTCTAGGTTAAAGGAATAACCTGTTGGAATGACAAGACCAACAACAGACTTAGAGCACCCGTAGCGTTCCATTTTATCCATCATTCTTGGCAGCACGGATTCTGAAGAACTTGTGCCAAGAACAATCAAAATTTCATCCTTGATAAATCGCAGATAGCTAAACAGGCTGAAACCATATAATTTACAAATACTAAATAGTACAACAAAAATGAAAAGAAACATAGTCATATAAACAGACAGCATGAGAAATCCCAGCTGCTTCATCGATGACACTCCAAAGTGTCCGATCGTATAAGCCATCGCCCCAAATGCACCAAGAGGCGCAGCACGCATGATATAACCAATGATTTTAAAGAAAACAAGTGACAGCTTATCAAGCCATTCGATGATGCCTTTCCCCTTCTCGCCAAGAGCAGCGAGCGCGACACCGAATAGAATAGAGAAGAATAAGACCTGTAAAATATCACCCTTCGCAAAGGCGTCTACCATGTTAGAAGGAACGATGTGTGTGACGAATTCCATCCAGTCGATACCCTGTCCCCCATTTTGGGTATACTGTGAAACGTCCCCTTTTTCAAGCTTGCTATAGTCAAGACCAGCACCTGGCTTCATGATATTCACCACAAAAAGACCGATGACTAGAGCAAGTGTCGTGACAACTTCAAAATAAATAAATGCTTTTCCCCCAACTTTCCCAACCTTTTTCATATCACCCATCTTGGCAATACCAAGAACAATGGTTAAGAAAATAATTGGTGCAATGACCATTTTAACGGCATTGATAAAGGTGTCACCAAGCGGCTTCATTTCTTTTCCGACGTTTGGCCAAACCATTCCGACAATGATCCCGATAATGACAGCTGCAATTACCTGAAATGTCAGGTTCTTAAAAATCCTTTTCATAAAAAATCAACTCCCTCCCCTTTGATGTAAACGCTTAACTATTATCTGTAGATAAATGATAGCGATTTCATCAAAGGCTGTGAAGCTTATGGACATATCGTACATTTTGGTCTTTTTGGTCTCTTAGTCAGAATGTACGATATATTTATTCACAGGCCGTCCTACCCCGCCATATTGCATATCTAATTTCAGCTCGCCTTCTTTAACGAGAAAGTCTAAATACCGGCGTGCCGTGACGCGGGCAATGCCAAGTGCATTGGCGACTTCTTCTGCAGACTGCGCGCCTTCCTGCAAGCCCATATACGCTTTAATTTCGTTCATCGTATGCACATTCAGCCCTTTAGGAAGCCAAGTATCTTCCTGCTTGACAGCAGGCTTTCGTATGATATCATCGAGCATCTCCTGAGAGAATTCTGCTGCAGTTTGGATTTTTGATTTAAACGCCTTATAGCTTTCAAGTGATTCTTTCATTCGTTCAAATTTGAATGGTTTAATAATATAATCCCGCGCACCATTTTGAAGCATGATGCCGATGGTCTCTTTGTCCTTCGCTGCTGAAATGACAATCACATCCACTTTCATCTTCTGTTTTCTGATGTCTTGCAGCGTTTTGACGCCATCCTTTTTTGGCATATAGACATCAAGTACCACGAGGTCTGGACGAATTTCTTTGATCAGCTGGATGCCCTGCTCCCCATTTCCAGCGACAGCTGCTACTTGAAAGCCAGGAACACTCATAATGAACTCTTTATTCACTTCTTGCACCATCGGGTCATCTTCAATTAACAGCACCTTAATCTGAGTCATCTGTCTCTCTCCTCTATGGTCATTGGGAATTCGATTGAGAAGGTGGTACCAATGCCGATGCTTGATGTGACCTCTACATTTCCCATCCCTTTGTCGATAATCGTTTTTACAATATACAGGCCATAGCCTGTTCCACCCTCTTTGCCATGTGTGAAGCCTTTATCGAAAATAGAAGGAATCATTTCTTCTTCGATCCCGGATCCATTGTCTTCAATTAAAATTGCGAGAACATCCTCCGTTTGATCGATACTAATGGAAATGACTTTTGTGTCTCTTTCTACAGTATCATACGAAGCAAAGGCGTTCTCAATGAGATTTCCGAGCAGCTTTGTCATATCATGCTGATCAAGCCGTTCAGGGAAATCACGCAGACAGCTATGTTCATCTACTTCGACCATGATGCCAAGCTCCTTGCCCCTTCTGATTTTGCTCATCAATAACCCTGCGACAGCATCATGCTCTATGACGCGATGAAGAAAGTCCGTCACATGTTCCTGCTCCTCTGTTGTTTGAAAGGCTAGATCGAGCGCCTGATCGGCTTTACCAAGCTGAATCAGCCCGGCAATCGTATGAAGCTTATTCATATGTTCATGGTTTTGCACCCGCAAACCGTCCACAAAGTTCTTAACCCCTGTGAGCTCCTCCGCCAATTTTGCCGCTTCTGTCCGGTCCTGAAAAATGGCGACCGCTCCGATGATCTTCTTTTTCATGACAATCGGAATCCGGCTGCTCATGATCCGCTTTCCGCTCATATGAATTTCTTCATTGTAGACGGGTTCTGCGCGATCAATAATCTCAGGAAGTCTCGTATCAGACAGCACACCCCAAATATTCCGGCCCACGACATCACCTGTTACGCCAAAAATCTGCTTCGCCTTCTCATTAAAAATGGTGATCATGTGCTGATTATCAATGGCGATGACCCCTTCATTAATAGAGTGAAAGGTTGCAGTACGTTCCTCTAGCATTCTGACAATCTCATGCGGCTCCAGCTTAAACATTTGCTGTTTAATATGACGGGCGAGCAAAAATGAACCCACAAGCCCAAAGCTGAGCGTCAGCAGGAGGATCATGAGGATATCCTGCTTCATTTCTCCTAATATATCTGCCATACTTGGCAGAGTTCTTCCTACAAGCACAACCCCTGTTTGATTAAATTGATCATCCTTGACTGGATAAAAAGCTCTGATGGCTGTTCCAAGCTCTCCCTGTGCTTCTGAGAAATAAATATGCTCTGCAAAAGCCGGCTCTTCATCAGTTCCTTCTGAGCGCTGGCCAATCCTCGTTTTCACTGGATGCGTTAATCTCACATGATCCATATCCATCACGACAATATAGTCAGCATCTTGAATAATCCGAATCTCTTCGATTGCATGCTGTAATTGATCACGATCCTTTGTCTGATCAGCTAACGCCTGCTTCACCTCATTCATCTCAGCCACGGTTCTCGCCGTGTTCATGAGTCTTTTTCGAAGCTCCCGTTCCTCTGTCTGCTGAATTCCCCCAACAAGGACAATTCCTCCGATTAAAAGGGCGAAAATGACAACGAAATATGTGAGGATGGTAAGCTTCCATCTAATAGATAATTGTTGTAATTTCAATCGATTTCTCATCATTTTTTCACCTGTATCTTTACGGATTCTTCCTCTGTCAAGTATGCTTGACATAAGGGGGATCTGACGCATGAAGAATTTACTCGCTTATACACTATTGCTCATGATCGGTTTTGTAACCGCTTTATACTTTGGTTTTTATCATATGATGCCAAAATCAGCGACAACTTTTGATGATGAACAGACAGGGCTGAAGGACCAGCTTGTATTCAAATTCAGCCATGTCGTGGCAGACAATACACCTAAAGGACTTGCCGCAAAGAAATTTGCTGAGCTCGTGCACGAAAAATCCGATGGAAAGATCAGCATTCAAATTTTCTCCAATGGAAGCCTTTATTCTGATATTGAAGAAATAAATGCACTCAAAGAGAATCAAGTTCAATTTATTGCTCCGTCTACCTCGAAGCTCGGCATGCTGTCCCCTGAGTGGCTGGCACTTGATCTTCCCTTTGCTTTTTCAAATTACAATGCGGTTCAAGAAGGCCTGCAAGGTGCAATTGGACAAAGGTTGTTTGGCACGCTGCAAAAAGATGGGTTAAAGGGAATGGCTTATTGGACAAATGGCTTTAAGCAAATTACTTCTAATAAAGGGCCAATCAAACAGCCGGCTGATTTAAAAAACCAGTCTCTCCGCATTATGCAAAGCGACATGATTGAAAAACAATTCAAACTCCTTGGCGCAAAGCCCTATCAGGAATCATTTAATTCAACGTTTCAGCTATTAGAAACCAAAAAAGTAGACGGTGAAGAAAATACCATTTCAAATATTTATTCAAAAAAATTCTATCATATACAAGACTATATGACGATCAGCAATCACGGGTATTTAGGCTATGTGGTCTTAACAGATCAATCTTTCTTTGACCGCCAGACACCCGAAACGAAACGAATTTTACTTGAAGCCATGGAAGAAACAACGGCTTGGAATGAAAAGCATGCAGAACAGATGAACAAAGAACAGCTGGAGGACATTAAACGTGAATCGCCGATTGCCATTCATGAATTGACGCCAGCTGAAAGACAAAAATGGATGAAAGCCCTTGATCCTTTGTATGATGAAGCCGAAAAAACGATCGGCTCCACCCTCATCAAACAGATCCGCGAACTGCGTGCACGTTATGAACACTCACCTATTCATGCTTTTCAGGAAGAGGATGAGAGCAAATAAAAAATCCCTTTGATATGGGATTTTTTTATGCGCCGGACTCACTCTGTTCTTGCTGCGTGAGCTCTTCTAATCTTGTTAAAATTCTTCGCTTTCGGTATTGCATCATGCCGGTTTCGGCAATTCCTTTTAATTGTGAGCGGTTCGAAACGGCACCAAACAAAATCCCAGCGATAGGCACAAGCTGAAACAGTTTCTTCCAGCCGAACGAATCCCGGTAATTATAGACGACCTCACGCCACCCTTGGATTTGGGAAATCATGTTTTCATGCTTCCCTTCGGATGCATGATAGCTTTTCAGCTCTTTTAGAATCGATTTCTTTCCAACGACATCCGCAGAGTTCAGCTGCAAGCATTTAATGATGAAGACCCGCTCCTCTTTGTTTTTAGGATCATAGCCATAGGTGACGGCAATATCCTGTAATGTTTTCAGAGAGAGGCCCAGGACCGCAGGAATATCAGCAGCTAGCGTAAACATTCCGCCGACACCAGTTGTCGCCCCTTGCACAGTCGCGAGATTCGTTCTGTTTTTCCCCATATGTTCACTAATGGCATCCATCATGTCGATCGGGGCCTTTCTAATATCCTCTATACGCTGAATGGATTCGCCCTCACACTTCTTTTGAAATTGATGAATGATGCCTTTTTCCGACGTCAAATAGGCACCGCCAGATTGAATGTAATGACCCATTTCGTCTAGCAGCACACCGATTTTTTTCTGAATAAAAGCAGGCGTCAGCTTGTCCAGCATTTGAAATGGAAGGCGGCTGAGCTTCTCCCAGAACCATACCTTTTGCTGGTCTTTCTCCCACTTTTCAATCTCTTTTAATTGTGCTTTTAGCCACTCTCTTTCCTCCATGCAATATGCCTCCTTAGATGCCGCTGAAGTATTTGTCTGTTATTATACACAATCCTTGTCCATCATACGTATAGAACATTGAAGCGGTTCCGAAAGGTTTTAATCTTTTTCAAAACGGTTATTGCTTAATAAACAAACAAAAGAGGAGTGATCAACATGTTAGGATTTCTAATTTCATTAGTTGTGGCGATTGTCATTGGTCTCATTGGGAGTGCACTCGCTGGAGGCAGTGTACCAGGAGGATGGATCGGCTCAATGATTGCCGGGTTTGTAGGCGCTTGGATTGGTCATGGATTACTTGGAACGTGGGGTCCTAGTCTGGCAGGCTTTGCGATCATTCCAGCGATCTTAGGAGCAGCCATCTTTGTCATTATTTTAAGCCTGATCTTCCGCAGCGTGGGATCAAGGGTATCTTAAAAAAACAAATAAAAGAGGAAGCAGTAGGGACACCGTCTAAGGGGCGGTGTTTTTTATGTTGCGCGTTGACAAGGTATCTATTTTTTTCACTTACATATGATAAACAAACCTATTAGTTCAGATAGTTGACTTTTCATGAAGATGGGCATATGATGATTGAAAATTGCATGAAGGAAACTTTTTGTGCCCAAGCAAAACTTTGTAGAATCTAGGTGATGACATATGACAAACAAATACATCGAGGCACAGGCACACATGTCAGCGGCAGCTGAGCGTGCACTTGAAGGTAAGGTCAAAGGATTTAGAAGGCTTCTTCCTTTTCTAGGCCCTGCTTTTATCGCTGCCATTGCATATATTGATCCAGGGAATTTTGCCACCAACATTGCGGCTGGCTCTAAATATGGATATCTTCTCTTATGGGTCATTCTCATATCAAATCTCATGGCGCTGCTCATCCAATCCTTATCCGCAAAGCTTGGAATAGCGACAGGGAAAAATTTACCTGAAATCGCACGTGAAGAGTTTCCAAAACCCGTCTCCATCGGTTTATGGATTCAGGGCGAACTCGTTATTATTGCCACAGATTTAGCTGAGTTTATTGGAGCGGCACTTGGTTTATACTTGCTCTTTCGGATTCCTTTGCTTGAAGCATCTATTATTGCAGCCATCGGATCATTTGCGATTTTAGAGTTGCAAAGACGTGGATATCGAGCATTAGAAGCCGGCATCACCGGCATGCTGTTCGTTGTCGTAATCGCTTTCGCTGTGCAAACCTTTGTCGCCAAGCCTGATATGGCAAGTGTCGCAGGCGGGCTTTTCATTCCAAAATTTGAAGGCACAGATAGTGTACTGCTTGCAGCTGGAATTTTAGGTGCCACTGTGATGCCGCACGCGATCTATTTACATTCAGCATTAACCCAAAGAAGAGTCGTCGGCAGAACGGAAAAGGAGAAAAAACAGATTTTCCGCTTTGAGTTTTTAGATATCCTCATTGCGATGCTAGTCGCTGGAGCCATCAATGCCAGTATGTTGATTGTGGCAGCCGCTCTATTTTATAAAAATGGTCTCTTTGTTGAAGATCTGGATGTTGCGTTCCAGCATTTTAGCACACTCGCAGGTCCTGTATCAGCTATCTTATTTGGTGTAGGCCTGCTTGTAGCCGGACTATCCAGCTCTTCTGTCGGTACATTGTCAGGCGATATCATTATGCAGGGTTTTATTCAATACCGCATTCCACTGTATGTCCGCCGGCTGATTACTATTATTCCCCCTATTGTGATCATTGCATCTGGGGTGAATCCGACATCCGCACTTGTGATGAGTCAGGTGGTCTTATCCTTTGGTATTGCCTTTGCTTTAATTCCGCTCATTTTATTTACAAGTAAAAAACGAATTATGGGCGAATTAACGAATGCCCGCTGGGTAACAGGAATATCTTGGGTGATAGCAGCTCTTGTTGTCGCACTCAATCTCTTTTTAATTGTGGATACATTTATGTAAAAGACAGTAGTGATGCTGTCTTTTTCTTTTCATATGGTTATGGTAAAATTCCCCTGAGAGGATGTGGGCACATGTTTTTTTATCAAGATCAAGAGATATCCATGCGGCTGCTTGAGCCAAGAGACGCACGAAGTCTATATTTGCTCATTCAGCGGTCAAGAGAGCATTTACGTGAATGGATGCTTTGGGTGGATTCAACGAAAACAGAAGAAGACAGCATGGCGTTCATTCAAGGCGCAATGCAGCAAGCCATGCAGAACAACGGTTTTCAAGCGGGCATCTGGTCACATGGAGAACTTGTCGGGATCATCGGCACCCACCAAATTCATTGGATCGACAGAACTGTTTCAATTGGCTATTGGCTCGGAGAAGGCTATCAAGGAAAAGGCATTATGACAAAAGCGTGCAAAGCAGTCATTCATTATTTATTTGAAGATTGTGGACTGCACCGCATTGAAATCAGGGCTGCTGTCGATAACCTGAAGAGCAGACGCATCGCAGAGCGATTATCCTTTTCGCTTGAAGGCATTTTGAGACAATGTGAATGGCTGGGCGACCGCTTTACGGATCATTGTGTATACGCCCTTTTGCAGCCTGAATATATGAAAGAAAAAACGCATTCTATGAATCAGCCCACGTAATTGTGTCGATTGCATGAATTATTTTACAAAGTGAAGCTTTGTAGTATCGATTGCGATCAGCATCTGATAAAATAGAAGGAAAAATCGAGGTATGAAGTATGTCTCTTATTATTTTATTTTACTTATGGATTGTCCCTTTATTATTTGGCATTTTCTTCTCATTCTTAACAAAGAAAGCCACATACAAACGCCGCTTTGTCCCATCATATAGCATGGCAGGACTCAGCATCGTTTTTCTCATTCTGGCACTTGTCTTTTCAGCCAGCCATTTTCTATTCATTTGCGGTATGTTCCTATTTGCCACCACCCTTGTCGGCACAGGCATCCCTTTATTTTTAGCCTTTACAAAAACACCATCATAAACAAAAACCACCTTTTCTCAATGGAAAGGTGGTTTCTTTTTTATTGATTTGGCATTCTGTAAGTCACAGTGGCATCTTGATTGGCTTCAATTACTTTCACAATGTCTTGAAGAATCTCTGCTGCACGATCGTTTGAGTCATACTTACCGAGCGTCTTGACCCAAGTATCGCTTCCTGCGATCATCCCTTCAATCTTTTTGCCGGCTACTGTGATTTCGTGGACATGAACGAAACTTTGCTGGTTTTGTGTGAAAATCCATAGCATGGTTTTAGCTCCTTTTTTGTGGTGATTGGATTAGTTTAAGTTTAACATGTAATTTCCAAATATGAGTGGGTGATTGAGTTTGCAAGTGCATTTTCAGTTTAAAAAACCTTGATATTTCGTAAAAAAATCAAGGTTAACATAGTATCGTAATCTTTTAGTTTTTATGTCATCATTTAGACGTTAAAATTACATAGGTTCTTTTACTGGCAAAGCTCCATTCATTATTCTTTTATTAATTGTTCACTTTCACTCATCAGATATAGCATCGTCGTAATCCCGTAATTCTTCCATTATTTCTTTTAATCGCTCAATACTATTGATCAATTCATCGTAAGAAATTTCTTGATAATTAAATATTCCTTCACCATATTCATCACTATCAAAGATTTTCACATCCGCTCCCAAATACAGTAAAGCATCAACTAATTCCTTTAAACTTTCCATACTATCAATATCATTTGCATCCGTTTCGGAAAAAAAGTCCTTGTTTTCAATCCCACTTTTTATATCTGTAATTCCTAAACCGGTGTACTTTCTTAAAGGTAATACATATTTATTAATTGGATCTTTTGAGCTTATCTTAATAGCTATCTTACTCATATTTTTCCTCCCTATTAAAATTCCTCTAAATAATCTGGATTAACAGGTCTACCAGGTGCATTTTTGCTATAACTTCCTCCATGCCAACCCTTTAAATGTTCTCTTCCAGTCACAGGATAAATTAATTCTCCTCTATTACTGATATGTGGATAATTCATAGCATTGTAAGTATGGTGTCCGATAATGGATTTCCCATTATATTGTGGTTTTTTGCTTTTTAAAATCTCTTGTTTTTGTTCATTAGTCCAATTCCTTGTTGTAGATTCTCCATCTAAAATTCTTTTCTTGTTTCCAGAATTCAGTAACCCCTGCAGCCCTTCTTTTGGAGAATCTTTTATCCCATTGATATCGTTTATACTCTTCCTTTGTAACAGTACGATTTTCAATCTTTTCCTTTATTTTCTTCTGCTGATTCCGACTTAACGATTTGTAAGGTGTAACTTTTGTAGTTAAATCTAATTCTACTATCTGTACCCTCTGAGCAATAATTTCTTCACCTACTGCTACTTTTTTATTACTCAAAGTTTTTTCTGTACTCTTAATCCCCATCTTCCCATGAAACCCTTTAGCCCCAAACGGCAAAAGCATTCCAAGAGCTGCGTTCATACTCGCTTCCTGCTGTTCTTTTGAGATCTTGTTTCCAAACATGTCTCGGCCTGTAATTGCTTCGCTGAAGCCGTTGGTGGCGGTGATTCCATATAAACCTTTTTGCGATGTTTTCAGGGCGTCAAAGGATTTTTGTGATGTCTTATAGATGTCAACTGCCCTGACTGCGGCTGATGTGGCTTGGGTCGTTTTATAGACAGCTTTTCCGCCTTTGAAAATGCGGCCTGCCCAGCCGACGATTGGGATGTAGCCTGCNACTGCCCTGACTGCGGCTGATGTGGCTTGGGTCGTTTTATAGACAGCTTTTCCGCCTTTGAAAATGCGGCCTGCCCAGCCGACGATTGGGATGTAGCCTGCTGCTGCCATGCCTCCTGCCGCGACTCGCTGTCCTGCGGTGAGTTCCTCGCCTGTGATTGGATCAACGCCTGTTGCGGCACGTTTTGCATCGTTCACGCCGGTCAGTTCATTCACGATGTTTCCACCATAATCGAGTGCTTTTTCATACCAAGGGCGGTTGGCGAGAGCTTCTTGTTCCTTTGCGATCTTGCGGGCTTCTTCTTGTTCTTTTTTGATTTTCAGATATTCAGAAGTTTGCTTTTCAATATCGCTTTTTACCTTGTAGATTTCGCTATTTTGATCAAGCTGCAATGCTTTTCGATTGCTTTATTGTCTCTTTCGAAACAGAACACTGTTAGCTGAATAAACACCACCTTACGCTATTCGCTTAAATAGATTTTGAAATGATGACTACACTCCGAGAGGATGCCAATTACAGTCAATATCAATTGAAATGAAAAACTGTCCTCGATACGGCTGCCGCAGACCAGCTGCTATTCAGGCTCAGAATGTCCCTCTCGTATAGCCACATTCCTCAACACTTTTGTTCCGTATCCAGATATGCCATTGATAAGGGAGAGGCGCGTCTCCCAATAAAAACAGGGGACACCAACCAAGGCACTTAGAGTGCTCAATACGTTCGTTTTGCTTGTCTCTATCATACGATGAACCACTCAGGAAAAAGATTCCCATTTTAACGGTTTTTCTCGGTATGAAAGCCAATAAACACAAAAACCTTGAAAGGCATATAGCCAGTCAAGGTATGATAACAATAACATTATATTTAGAAGTATCAACTACTTCACCTACTGATTTATCTGAGAGAATATCATAATTGTTTTATATTTCTTTCTAATATAATAAGGCTATTTTAAAGTAACTCCACTCCAACTTGTTTATAAAATTTAACTTTTAGCTTCTCTTCTTCGCCCACGTTCATTACCATAGCATTGTCATCTTTTTTTATACTTGTTACATTATTAAAATCACCTGTAAATACTATAGAATCATTAAATGTAATACTTAGACTACTCGTTTGCTTATATACATCTAAAGTTAAAATCACCTTGAAATTTTGGTCATCTTTGTAAGTATAGATTAATTCTCCATCATCTATATTGCCTGTTATACTCACCGGCTCACTTTGAAAAAGTTCTAATAGATCATATTCATCATACTTGATAAACATTCGTATTCATCCTTTTATTAATTATTTCGGTATAACTGTGATAACATCGCCAGCTTCATTTATAATTACTTTGACATCCATTGTTTCATGAACAAACGTTCCGCTTCTATTACCAGGTATCTTTTTCGTATTCATTATAGCGTCTTCAATAACTGAAGGTGGAATATTTCTTGGATCAACATATTTTTTGATGAAATCACTAAATTCTTTTGTTTGTGGTTTAAATCCTAATTCTTCAGCTTTTTTAATTGCTCTACTTGTTAAAGTAGCTTGTACTTCAGGAATATCAGGTGCCATTCTTTCCAAAGCATGCTGAGAATACTTTCTTCCATTTATTTCTCCTCCACCTTTTGACATATTCCAACCAATTTCACCCGTACCCTTAATCCCCATTTTACCATGAAACCCTTTCGCTCCAAACGGCAAAAGCATTCCAAGCGCCGCGTTCATACTTGCTTCCTGCTGTTCTTTTGAGATCTTGTTTCCAAACATGTCTCGGCCTGTGATCGCTTCGCTGAAGCCGTTGGTGGCGGTGAGACCATATAAACCTTTTTGAGATGTTTTTAAGGCGTCAAAGGATTTTTGTGTTGTCTTGTAAATGTCGACTGCCCTGACTGCGGCTGATGTGGCTTGGGTGGTTTTATAGACAGCTTTTCCGCCTTTGAAAATGCGGCCTGCCCAGCCGACGATTGGGATGTAGCCTGCTGCTGCCATGCCGCCTGCCGCGACTCGCTGGCCTGCAGTGAGTTCCTCGCCTGTGATTGGATCAACGCCTGTTGCGGCACGTTTTGCATCGTTCACACCTGTTAGTTCATTCACGATGTTTCCACCATAATCGAGGGCTTTTTCATACCAAGGGCGGTTGGCGAGGGCTTCTTGTTCCTTTGCGATCTTGCGGGCTTCTTCTTGTTCTTTTTTGATTTTCAGATATTCAGAAGTTTGTTTTTCAATATCGCTTTTTGCCTTGTAGATTTCGCTATTTTGATACGCTTTCTTGTCAAAATTCATAGGCGAAATCGCTTTTCCGTCATTTGTCGCATTCATCATTTCAGCGTACAATGCCATTGTAGCTTGCTGCTCCGTCTCTGACAAAGCATAT
>NZ_LMJV01000010.1:0-178473 GCF_001429445.1 Bacillus sp. Root920 | reverse complement strand
GCTTGTCCCCATAGAAAAAACACCTCCATGTTTTATTTCGGATCACAACGATCCGTTTTCAAACTTGAAGGTGTTTTTTATTTGTCTCATCTTATGGGGTCAGTCCCGCGACAATCCCTGTGCTTTTTTATTTTTGAAGAAAACGGCGTTCGAGCCATTCCACAAGCTGGTACATGATGGTCGCAAACACGGCAATAATGAAAAGACTTAAGAACACGAGTGTAAAGTTGAAGACTTGAAAGCCGTAAATGATCATGTAGCCGAGCCCTTTTGAGGAAACAAGAAATTCCCCTACAATAACCCCAACCCAAGAAAGGCCGACATTGACCTTGATGGCAGAAATCATTGTTGGAATACTAGCTGGCAAAATGACCTCGCGAAAGACGACGCTTTTTTTCGCACCAAAGGTTTTCATCACCTTTAAATAATTCTCATCGACCTCTTGAAAGGCTGTATATATGACGATCGTCGTAATGATCACACTAATGATTGCGCCCATGGCAACGATGCTGATCATGCCAGGTCCAAGGGCAACAATTAAAATCGGGGCGAGGGCAACTTTTGGCATGGCATTTAAAATGACTAAATAAGGATCAAGAACGTTTGCCAGGCGGGTGGACCACCATAAGGCGGCAGCGAGCAAAATGCCGCAAAAGGTACCAAGTAGAAATCCGAGCACCGTTTCAAATAATGTAATACTCATATGATTCATTAAAGATCCATCGGATATTTTTTGTACAAACAATTGGCAGACTGCTGATGGTGAACTAAATATCAGTGGATCGATAAGACGAAAATGACTGGCAAGCTCCCAAAGCGAAAAGAAGCTGGCGAAAATAATGAACTGATAGATTCGGGTCATGCGTTTTTCCATTCGGTATTTTTTGCGATAGGCTTCATGTAAAAGATCACTGTGTTTCAACTGTTTTCAGCTCCTTCCAAATCGTTTGAAAGAGCTCTTGGAAACTCTGGGTCTGTCTTGCATCGAAAGGAGAAAGAGTCCTCAGTTCATCTGGAACGGTAAAAATTCTCTTGATTGAGCCAGGATGCTTAGAGAATAAGAAAATGCGGTCACTCATCGCAATGGCTTCGCCAATGTCATGTGTCACAAGGACCGCTGTTTTTTGATAGTTTTTGAGTGTATGAAAGACGAGATCCTCTAAAGTGAGTTTGGTTTGATAGTCTAGAGCTGAAAAGGGTTCATCTAGTAAAAGCAGACCGGGATTCACTGCAAGCGTTCGGGCGAGAGCCGCACGCTGCCTCATACCGCCTGACAGCTCCTTCGGGTATTTTTCCTCTACATCATGAAGGCCAAGCTTAGGCAGTAAGCCAAGAGCGGCGGAGGTGGCTTCATGTGAATCTTGCTTGGTAATTTTTAACCCGAGAATGATATTTTCCTTGATGGTTTTCCAAGGAAACAAATAATCTTGCTGGAGCATGTAGCCGATTTGATGCTCCTTTTGATTCGGTTCTTTTCCTTCGATTAAAATTCGGCCTTCAGAGGGCGGCGTTATTCCTGCAATGATAGACAGCAGGGTGGTTTTTCCGCAGCCGCTGGGACCAATAAATGAGATAAATTCTCCTTGGTCTATCTCCATATTGATGTGCTGTATGGCCGTTGTTTTTTCTTTTAAAGAGAAGTACGTGTGGGTCACATGGTCAATTTGAAGGAAAGACATGTGCTACCTCCTATTCTATTTGTGTTCTGTGACCTTCTTTGCAATGGATGAATTGACAAGTTGTTTGTACGGGATAAATTTCGGCAATTCATCGCTCTCCTTCATGATTTCCTGCAATTTGTTCCATTCCTCTTCATTCAGAAGGGGATCTGTTGCGTAGGAGTCCTGCTGTTTGTAGCGTTTAATGGCAGTTGATAAAACATCAAGTTCTGTGTCAGGAAAATGAGATTGAATGGTTTTGGCAATCTCTTCCGGCTGCTTGGCTTCTACCCATTTCTGCGCTTTATAAATGGCGCGAGTGAAGGCTTCAGCTGTTTCCTTGTTTTCCTCTAAGTAACTCTTCTTTGCCATGAAGGTGGTATACGGCACCTTTCCGGAAGCCTCTCCAAAGGAGGCGGTAATGTACCCTTTGCCTTCTTTTTCAATTAAGGATGCTGTCGGTTCGAATAACTGCACAAAATCGCCAGTTCCAGAGGAGAAAGCACCTGAAATGTTGGCAAAATCAATATTTTGAATCATGCGGAGATCCTTTTTTACATCAATGCCTTCCTTTTTCAGGACATATTCACCGACCATTTGCGGCATGCCGCCTTTCCGCTGTCCAAGAAAGTCTTTTCCTTTTAATTGATCCCAAGAGAATTCGCTCACTTTCTCCCTTGAAACAAGAAATGTACCGTCTGTTTGTGTCAGCTGTGCAAAGTTGATGACAGAGTCTTTTGTGTCTTGAGCCTCTACATAGATAGAGGATTCAGATCCGGTCAGGGCGATATCTGCACCGCCGGATAAGAGAGCTGTCATCGTTTTATCACCGCCCCAAGTCGTTTTTAATTCAACCTCTAGCCCTTCTTCTTTGAAGAAATCCTCAGATAAGGCAACATATAGCGGAGCATAAAAAACCGAATGGGTCACCTCGGCTACTTGTACGGTCTGCTCTTGTTCTTTTTTACAGGCGACAAATGGAATAAAGAGCAGGACAACGACGATGAATGCCAGTCTGACTTTGATGGAACGATTCAAGAGTAATTCGCCTCCTTTGTTCTAGATCACTAATTAAAGTATGTCAAAAGGGATTTTTGGTGAGTGCCTAGATGAAAATAAGAAGCGCATTGTTTATTTATAGAACGTGTCTTTTTTTCTATACTAGAAGCATGAATACTTTCTTGAATTTGGCAGAAATAAAGGGGCGGTTTCGTGTATAGAGTGAGTTGGGTATTTCTTGGATGGTATTTAGTAGGACTCATATTAATGGTCTCTTTTGAAGTGCCAGCATGGCTTCAGTTTGCAAATGGCATTTTCCTTGTGCTGTATGCCTGCTGTGTGATAGAAATTGGGCGAAATATTTATGGTTCATGGGGGTTTGTGATCAAAAGGACAGCTATTGTCGGGGTGCTGACATTTACGGTTGAATGGATAGGGATCACAACCGGTTTTCCTTTCGGGGCCTATGACTATTATCCGACGTTAGGTTTTCTAGTGGCAGGGGTGCCTTTAACCATTGCTTTTGCATGGGTTGGTGTGTTTTTAAACAGTCTTTTTTTATCCAATCAGCAGTCGAAATGGAAACGAGCTGTCGAAACGGGGATATGGATTGTCTTGCTTGACCTCATATTAGACCCAGTAGCGGCTGAACGGAAATTTTGGGTGTGGTATGACGGCGGTGGTTTTTATGGTATTCCTTTTGAGAATTTTGTGAGCTGGGGTATGATTGGAGCAGGACTTTCCTTTCTCTTCCCGCTTGTTCAGATTGATCAAAAGGCTCTGAGCTGGACGAGCCGTATTTATCAGGCAATGGTGTTCTTTTTTGGTGTGCTGGCATTAAAGGGCGGGCTCGATGTCATTTTTTATTTAGCACTGATCATTGTTATTTTGTGTGAAGGAAGGGTTCAATTTGAAAGAAAGCGACAAAAGCCGATCGTTTAGACGTATATTTTCTCTTTATCTTGAGCGGTATTTACTTCATAAACATTTCCGCTCTGTGATGATGAAAGGCACTGTGGACCCAAACGAGAAGCTGCCTGTTCTTTATCTCGCCAATCATAGCTCATGGTGGGATGGACTGATCATCTTTCTTTTAACAGAAAAAGCATCTGGGCTCGATCACTATATGATGATGGAGGAGAAACAGCTGAAGCAATATGCCTTTTTCCGAAAGCTTGGTGCCTTTCCGGTTCAGAAAGAGAATCTGAAAAGTGTGAAGCAAGCATTAATGACGGCAAAAGAGAACATGCAGGCTGGCGGGGCTGTATGGCTTTTTCCACAGGGGAAAATCATGCATCAGGATATGCGGCCGCTTGAATTGGAGGGCGGGGCTTCATTTTTAGTGAGACAATTTGAGCAAGTTGTGGTGAAGCCTGTGACCTTGCATTATACATTTAATCAATTTCAAAAGCCGACAGTATCTGCTGTGTTTGGTGAAGATAACTTAGTATCTGGCGGAGAACTACGAAGCAAGGACGTGACGCATCTGCTTAGAGATCTGCTTGAAACGCAGCTAAACGCACATCAAGCACAGGTCATCGCAGATCCTGATTTTACAACTAATCAAGAATTTAGACAGATGACGAGGACAAGTCAGTCAACAAGTGATGCGTTTGATTCCTTTAAAAAGTGGGTGAAAACATGGCGGTCTTCTTAACCGTAATCAGTGTACTCTTGCTCTGTCAGTTTATTTTCACCATATGGAATATGAAGCAGCTTCCTGTTTTAAAGCCAGCACCCTTTTCGCCGGGTGAACCTATTTCATTATCAATTCTGATTCCAGCGAGAAATGAGGAAAAACGAATAGAAGCCTGTCTTCAGTCGATCGTTGATCAACGCTTTTATCCGAAAGAGCTCATCGTCCTTGATGACCATTCGACAGATCAGACAAGAGCGATGGTGGAGCGGTTCGCAGAAAAATACCCGTGGATCCGTGTCCAGTCAGGTCAGCCATTAAAGCGGGGCTGGCTTGGTAAATCATATGCCTGCTCTCAGCTCGCTGAGGCAGCAGCTTCTGACTGGCTGCTATTTTTAGATGCGGATGTCCGGTTAAAAAGAGGGGCAGTTGAATCAGTATACAAGCAGTTATGTATACAAAAAACGGGCATGCTGTCAGGTTTTCCAGAACAAAAAACAGGTACATTTTTTGAGCATCTTGTCGTTCCTATGATGATGTTTACCATTGGCTGTCATCTGCCAGTGAAATGGGTAAGAAAATCTAAGAACCCCGCTTTTGCCGCAGCACATGGCGGTTTTATTGCCATTGAAAAGAATTGTTATCACGACATTGGCGGGCATGAAGCGATCAAGGATTCACTCGTTGATGATATGGCTTTGGCTAGAAGGGTGAAGGAAAAAGGCTTTCCGTTCACACTTGCAAGCATTCATCCATTTGTGTATATGAGAATGTATGAAAGTGGACAAGAGGTTTGGGAAGGTTACCGGAAAAATTTATTCCCAGGTGTGAATCGAAGCATTGCTTTATTAAGCAGTGTCTTTTGTTTATACACCCTCCTTTATTTGGTTCCTGTCATTTGTTTCATGATCGCATTGTTTCAGCTGAATGTTTTGAGCATATGCTTAGCCATTCTTTGCTATGGGCTGGGTGTGTCGATTAAAGCGGCAATAGATACTGAAAATGGGCGGACATCTGCGATGGCTTTTTTATTGCCGGTCAGTATTTTAAGCCTGATCGCCATTGGCTTTGCTTCTATGAAAATCGGTCTGAAAAAAGAAGGGTATGAATGGAAAGGGAGAAGGTACGAATGAAAAAAGTGATCATCATCGGCGGTGGACTTGGCGGATTATCAGCCGCGATCCGTCTACAGTCACGCGGGGTTCAGGTCACCATTTTAGAAAAAGAAGCGGCTTTAGGGGGGAAATTGCAGCGCCATCACGAGGCAGGCTACTCTTTTGATTTAGGACCGAGCACCATTACAATGAAGGCCTATTTTGAAGAAGTGTTTACATCCTGTCATAGACGGATGGAGGATTATGTGACCTTTTATCCGATTTCTCCGCTGACCAAAAATATTTTTCCAGATGGACATACGGTCGAGTTTACGCCGAATATTGAGCTAATGGAATCACAAATTGCTGCATTCAGTCCTGAAGATGCGAAGCAATACCGCGCATTTTTACAGGAATCAAAGACGCTTTTTCAAAAGGCAGAGGAGCAGTTTTTAAATCGTTTGTTATTGAGCTGGAAGGATAAGGCGGATGTAAAGCTGATGAAAGCACTTCTTGCTGTCAAACCATTCACATCGGTTCAGCGCCTGCTGCGTCAATATTTCCGTCATCCCCATACATTGGCGATGTTTGGACGGTATGCCACTTATATTGGCTCTTCTCCCTACGAGGCGCCGGCTATTTTTAATATGATGGCGTATTTAGAAGGAGAGAAAGGGATTTATGGAATACAGGGCGGTACATATCGTTTAGTTGAGGCATTTGAGACGCTGGCAAAAGAATTAGGCGTTCAGATTTACCTCAATGAACAAGTGAACAAGATTCATGTGAAGGATCGGCGCATCAAAGGAGTAGAGACGGATCAGCAGATGTATGAGGTAGATCAAGTCATTGCAGGAGCAGATGCGCTGACTGTATACCGTCATCTCATAGATGAAAAAGACCGTCCTCGTTTTTTAAATCAAAAACTGTCTGGCATTGAACCGTCGTTGTCGGGCTTTGCTCTCTTATTAGGGGTACCTAAAGTCTATGAACAGCTGGTCCATCACAATGTGTTTTTCCCTGAGGATTATGAGCAAGAATTCAAGGATATTTTTCAGAAAAAACAATTGCCTCAAGACCCGGCGCTATACATATGCTATTCAGGCCATTCAGAACCAGCTTTAAGCGGAGGACCGGGAAGAAGCAACCTGTTTGTACTGGCCAATGCACCTTATGTGACAAAAGAGCAAGATTGGGACATGCTAAAGGAGACATATCGTCAGCATGTAAAAAACAAATTAATGGAAAAAGGTCTTTTTAATTTGGATGAGCTTATCGAATATGAAGCGGTTCAAACCCCGCTCGATCTGCAGCAGAAAACGGGGGCATATCGTGGAGCCATTTATGGCATGTCTTCAAACTCGTTCAAACAGGCATTCTTTCGCATCAATAATCAGTCAAAGGATATTGAAGGACTTTGGTTTGTTGGTGGAACAAGTCATCCAGGCGGCGGCACGCCGATGGTGACAAAATCAGGCCAGCTTGTCGCAGAAGCGATACTGAAGCAATGGACGTAATCAAAGATGAAAAGGAGAGAAATCAAGTGATTGTGGAAAAAAGAAGGTTTCCGTCGCCCCATCCGCATATTCACTTATATACAGTGACCTATGAGGCAGATGGACTTCGGATGAAAGGCCTGCTCGCTGAACCAGCCGGGGAAGGTTTCTACGACGGCTTTTTGTATTTACGAGGCGGCATTAAAAATGTGGGGATGGTCAGACCTGGCCGGATTGTGCAATTTGCCGCGCAGGGCTTTGTCGTCTTTGCTCCCTTTTACCGGGGAAACCAAGGAGGCGAAGGGAACGAAGATTTTGCCGGAGAAGATCGAAAAGATGCGTTCGCTGCCTTTCAGCTGTTAAAACAGCACAAAAAAGTGAAGAAGGACCGCATTCATATCTTTGGTTTTTCGCGAGGCGGTATTATGGGCATCTGGACCGCTGTTGAAATGAAACAGGAGGCAGCTTCCTTTGTCACATGGGGAGGCGTCAGTGACATGAAACTGACTTATGAAGAGCGTGTGGATATGAGACGGATGATGAAGCGTGTGATTGGCGGTCCGCCGCATAAGGTGCCAGAGGCATATGAGAACAGAACCCCTTTAAATGATGTGGACAAAATTGAAGCACCTGTCCTTATCATCCACGGAGAAGAGGATCAAAATGTATCGATTGAGCATGCGTATTTGTTAGAAGATGCGCTGCGCCAGCACGGAAAGTCCGTGGAGACATGGTATTTCCATGGATACAACCACTATTTCCCGCCGCAGCATAATCGAGAAATTGTGAGAAGGCTGACCACATGGATGCACAGCCGAAAAAGCGGAAATGTGGTAAAATAAGCAGTATAACGAAATATAGAAAGTAGGGGGATTTTCATTATGGGAATGCCTGTTGAATTTAATACAATGATTGTAACAAAGGGAAAAGAGACAAGAATTGAAGAAAATGTATTTGAACTCATGAAGGATGGATACCGCATTTATCCATTAAATATTCCACTTGAGGTGCGCAAAACGAAAGACGGAGAAAAAACAGGGACAGCACATGTTGAAAAACTGGAGCTGACAGACAATGTCACGAAGGTGACGTACCGTCTTGTGTCATTGCATTCAACAAACTAAAAAAGCTGAGGAATTTTATTCTCCTCAGCTTTTTTCATTTGGTTATACGAGTGGACCGCCTTTGGCTTCAATGTCACTTGCCGCGTGGCTGAATTTTTGGAAGTTCTTTTTAAATTCATTGGCAAGGAAGTGTGCTTTTTCTTGATAAGCCTCTTGGTCCTCCCATGTTTTAGCAGGTTGAAGCACTTCATCTGGTACACCAGGAATATGAAGCGGGATGTGTAAGCCAAAGATGTCATCAGTAATCATCTCGGCATTGTCAAGGTCACCTTCGATTGCTGCCTGCACCATTGCTCTTGTATGAGCGAGATTCATTCGTTTGCCTGTACCGTAGCCTCCGCCAGTCCAGCCTGTATTCACAAGGAATACTTTTGCACCGTGCTCATCAATCTTTTTGCCAAGCATTTCAGCATAGACGTGAGCTGGAAGCGGAAGGAATGGTGAACCGAAGCAAGTAGAGAATGTCGTTTCTGGTGATGTGACACCGCGCTCAGTTCCAGCTAATTTACTTGTGTACCCGCTCAAGAAATGGTACATTGCCTGCTCTTTTGTTAAACGGCTGATTGGAGGTAAGACGCCAAACGCATCAGCTGTTAAGAAGACAATGGCAGATGGATGTCCTGCGATACTTGGTTTCACGATGTTATCAATCATTTCGATTGGGTAAGCAGCGCGTGTATTTTCAGTAAAGAAAGTATCATCGTAATCCGCTTCACGTGTTTCTTCATCAAGCACAACGTTCTCAAGAACTGATCCGAAGCTGATCGCTTTGTAGATCTGAGGTTCTTTTTCTTCACTTAAGTTCACACATTTCGCATAGCATCCGCCCTCGATATTGAAGACCCCTGTGCCAGACCAGCCGTGCTCATCGTCTCCGATCAGCTTGCGGCTTGCGCTTGCAGAAAGCGTCGTTTTCCCAGTACCTGAAAGCCCGAAGAATAAGGCTACATCGCCTTCTTGACCTACGTTTGCTGAGCAGTGCATGGATAAAATGTCTTGCTCAGGAAGCAGGTAGTTCATCACAGAGAAAATGGACTTTTTCATTTCTCCTGCATATTCTGTTCCACCGATAAGAATCGTGCGTTTTTCAAAAGAAACGATGATAAACGTTTCAGAGTTTGTGCCATCTGTTGCAGGATCTGCTTTAAAGTGCGGTGCAGATAAGATGGTGAAAGGTTTTTCGTTTGAAGAAGGTGTTGACCCGTCAGGTCTGATAAATAGCTGCTTGGCAAAAAGATTGTGCCATGCGAATTCGTTTACAACTGTAATCGGCATACGATATCTTTCATCAGCGCCTGCAAACCCTTCAAAGACGAATAGTTCATCACGTTCTTTTAAGTATGACACAACCTTTGTATATAAACGGTCAAATGCTTCTTTGGAGATCGGCTGGTTGACTTGACCCCAATCGATTTTATGTTCAGAGCTTTCTTCTTTGACGATAAATTTATCTTTAGGCGAACGTCCTGTATAGGCTCCAGTTGTGGCGCGGACAGCTCCAGTTGATGTTAAAACGCCTTCATTACGTGCCAAAATCTTTTCAACAAGTTTCGGAACAGATAAATTTTGGTGCGTATTTTCTAATGAGAGCAATGACTGCAAATCTTCTTTTAAATCCACTGAGTTCATAAAAAAACCCTTCCTTTACCGTTGAATTTGTTTGTTTCGATTAGTATAACACATTAATAATAATAGTCTATACTATTTAAAAATTTTTGTGTGTGTTTTTTCATTTCTGCTATGAAAATATGCTTTTTGGTGATGCTAATGGTGAGGAGAAAAAAGAGGGAGATAATTCTTATGAAGCATTGACATGACGCAAGGGTTTAAGATAAGATATCTTATTGAACGGATACTCTTATCCCGAGTTGGTGGAGGGACAGGCCCGATGAAGCCCAGCAACCGGTTTCTTATGAAAAAGGCATGAAAATGCTGAGAAACCAAGGTGCTAACCTGATGCAAGGTACAAGAACACCTTGAGCGATAAGAGTGAAAGGCATGCGATCTCAGACCCTTTCCTCGCAATGAAGGAAATGGTTTTTTTATTTTTGGGATATCATATGAACAAATTGCCAATAACATCTCTAATATAAACGTTTTCAAATATAAGAGGGAACGAGTTCCGTATCATATTGGAGGCCTCATCTTGGGATGATGTGGTCTTGTACAGGAGGAAATAGCCATTATGAGTCAAAATCGTCGTTTATTTACTTCAGAATCAGTGACAGAAGGACATCCGGATAAAATCTGTGATCAAATTTCAGACAGCATTTTGGATGAAATTTTAAAGAAAGATCCAAATGCACGTGTTGCCTGTGAAACTTCTGTTACAACCGGTCTCGTATTAGTAAGCGGTGAAATTACAACGTCTACTTATGTCGATATTCCAAAGACGGTGCGTGACACAATTAAGGAAATTGGCTACACACGTGCGAAATATGGTTTTGATGCGGAAACATGTGCGGTACTTACATCAATTGATGAACAGTCTGCTGATATTGCGCAAGGTGTAGACAAAGCGCTTGAAGCACGTGAAGGAACAATGACTGAAGAAGAAATTGATGCGATTGGTGCAGGTGACCAAGGATTGATGTTTGGTTTTGCTAACAACGAAACCGAAGAGCTCATGCCGCTGCCAATTTCACTAGCGCATAAATTATCTCGCCGTTTAACAGAAGTACGCAAGAATGAAACACTTGCATACCTTCGTCCAGACGGAAAAACACAAGTCACAGTTGAATATGATGAGCAAAACAAACCAGTTCGTATTGACACAGTGGTTATTTCTACGCAACATGCACCAGAAGTGACGCTTGAACAAATTCAAAGTGACTTAAAAGAGCATGTCATCAGTCCTGTCGTTCCAAGTGAACTGATTGATGAACAGACAAAATACTTTATTAACCCAACTGGCCGTTTCGTGATCGGTGGACCTCAAGGGGATGCTGGTTTAACTGGACGTAAAATCATCGTTGATACGTATGGCGGGTACGCTCGTCATGGCGGCGGTGCTTTCTCAGGTAAGGATGCAACGAAGGTTGACCGTTCTGCGGCATACGCTGCACGTTACGTAGCGAAAAACATCGTAGCTGCCGGCCTTGCAGATTCTTGTGAAGTACAGCTTGCTTATGCAATTGGTGTTGCACAGCCTGTATCGATTTCAATTGATACATTCGGAACAGGAAAAGCTTCAGAAGAAAAATTAATTGAAGTGGTTCGTGCAAACTTTGATCTTCGTCCAGCTGGCATTATTAAAATGCTTGACCTGCGCCGTCCGATCTACAAACAAACAGCTGCATACGGGCATTTCGGCCGTCACGACTTAGATCTTCCGTGGGAAAAAACGGATAAAGCCGATACACTTCGCAAAGAAGCATTGGGACAATAACAACATAAAAAACCGCTTATTTTAAGCGGTTTTCCTTTTGATTAAAAAAAAATCTGCAAAAAGCGAAAAAATGTGAAACAAAATCGGACAAAATACTGTCTAATTATAGGTCTACTTTTAAGAAATAACATAACGTGGAGGCAATAATATGTGTGGGTTTGTTGGTGTATTTAATCACCGTCCATTGTCCGAAACTACTGAACAGGAAGAGCTAATTAAACAAATGAATCGTCTCATCGTTCATCGTGGTCCGGATGATGAGGGTTACTTTCATGATGAGCATGTAGGATTTGGATTTAGACGTTTAAGTATTATAGATGTTGAGCACGGAAAGCAGCCGCTTTCTTATGAAGATGAAAAGTATTGGATTATTTTCAACGGAGAAATTTATAACTATGTGGAGCTGAAGGAAGAGCTTGTGAAAAAAGGCTATACGTTCAGCACAGATTCTGATACGGAAGTACTTCTTGCCACATACCGTCATTATAAAGAAGAAGCGGCTTCAAAGCTTCGCGGCATGTTTGCATTTTTAATTTGGGATAAAGAAGCGCAATTATTATATGGCGCAAGAGATCCTTTTGGCATCAAACCGCTTTATTTTACACAAATGGATGAGCAAGTGTACTTTGCGTCTGAACGCAAAAGCTTGATGGCAGTGAACGAGAACATTTTATTTGATGAGACATCCTTACAGCAATATATGTCATTCCAGTTCGTACCTGAGCCAAATACACTTGATCAAAAGGTGCACAAAGTAGAGCCAGGTCATCAGTTTACTTTACGCCCAGGACAGGAGATTGAATTTAAGACTTACTGGAAGGTTCAATTCAAGCCTGAGCAAACACAAGAACAAAAGCTGATTGAAGAAGTCCGCGATGCAATCTATGATTCTGTGAAAATTCATATGAGAAGTGATGTACCTGTTGGTTCATTCCTATCAGGTGGTATCGATTCTTCTTTCATCGTATCTGTCGCAAAGGAATTTCATCCTGAGCTGAAGACGTTTTCTGTTGGCTTCCAGCAGGATGGCTTTAGTGAAGTTGATGTAGCGAAGGAAACGGCTGATAAGCTGGGCTTACAAAACTTCAGCGCGGTGATTTCTCCTGAGGAATATATGAATGAGCTTCCGAAAATTGTTTGGCATTTAGATGATCCTTTAGCTGATCCGGCGGCGATTCCATTGTACTTCGTGGCAAAGGAAGCGAAGAAACAAGTGACGGTTGTTCTTTCTGGTGAGGGAGCAGACGAGCTGTTCGGTGGATATAATATTTACCGTGAGCCGCTTTCTCTTAAACCATTTGAATCTGTACCATCTATGCTGAAAAAGCTTCTTCTTCGTCTGGCGCGCTTAATGCCAGAAGGAATGAAAGGAAAAAGCTTTATCGTCCGCGGCTGTACACCATTAGAGGAGCGTTATATCGGTAATGCGAAAATCTTTGAAGAGCCAGTAAAGAAAAACCTCTTAAAGCAGTATGATCCGAACATTACGTATCGTGATGTGACGAAGACATACTTCGAGGAAAGTGCAGGCTACAGTGATATTAACAAAATGCAATATGTTGATATTCATACGTGGATGCGCGGGGACATCTTACTGAAAGCAGATAAGATGACAATGGCGAATTCTCTTGAGCTTCGTGTTCCTTTCCTTGATAAGGTCGTATTTGAAGCGGCTTCTAAAATTCCAGAAGAGCTGAAAACAAAAGATGGCACAACGAAATATTTATTGCGTAAAGCAGCAGAAGGCATTGTGCCTGACCATGTGTTAAACCGCAAGAAGCTGGGCTTCCCTGTTCCAATTCGTCATTGGCTGAAAAATGAGATGAACGCTTGGGCGAAAGACATCATTAAAAACAGTCAAACTGACGAATATATTAACAAAGCGTATGTGCTTGATTTATTAAATGAACATTGTGCTGGTAAAGCAGATCATAGCCGTAAGATTTGGACCGTTCTGATCTTTATGATTTGGCACAGCATTTATGTCGAGCGCAGTATTGATCCAGAGCAATTGAATCATCAACCGAAAGAAGTCATCTTCAGTTAATGAAAAAAGGTTTTCAGCTTTGTGCTGAAAACCTTTTTTGTCATGATAGAAAGGGGTGGAAAAGGGTAAAATAACAAGCGGTTCATAGTTATTGCTTAATATCCTGAAAAAAACATGATAAAGTGAAGATACACGTATGATGTTAACGAGATAAAAGGGAACGATAGTATTGTCCTTTTTCTACATATTCTCTGCGGATTCGGTCCATGTCTTGGATATCTTCATCTGTTAACAGCCGAACGACTTTGGCTGGACGGCCAAAAGCGAGTGATCCTTTTGGGATGACCTTTCCTTGAGGGACAAGACTTCCTGCACCGATAAAGGCGCCTTCGCCAATCTCCGCACCATCGAGAATAATAGACCCCATGCCAATGAGGGCATTTTTTCGAATGATTGAGCTATGTAATGTGACTTGGTGTCCAATAGTAGCACCATCTTCAATAAGAAGTGTTTTTCCAGGACTTTGATGCAGGCACGATAAATCTTGAATGTTGACGTTCTTTCCAATTCTCACAGGTGCAACATCGCCTCTGATGACGGTTTGAAACCACACGCTCGAATATTCTCCGATTGTGACATCACCGGTAATGGTGGCGTTATCTGCGACAAAGACCGATTCATGAATCTCAGGTGTAAACTGATGATATGGATAAATCACTTTTTCGACTTCCTTTCTTAATACAACATTTGTGAGGTGTTTACTTTGTGGACTTGGCATGCTGAAAGACCAGTTGGTACAATTGTCATTGTACATGGTGCGAGTGAATATCACGGCCGATATAAATGGCTGATTGAAATGTGGCGGAATGCAGGCTATCACGTCGTCATGGGTGACTTGCCTGGACAAGGCACATCAACACGTGCGCGAGGCCACATTCGTTCGTTTCAAGAATACATTGATACAGTCGATGAATGGATCGAACATGCGAAATCATTCAGACTTCCTACTTTTTTACTTGGACACAGTATGGGTGGACTCATTTCAATTGAGTGGATGAAGCAGTATACCCATACGAAGTTGAATGGCCTTATTTTATCATCACCTTGTTTAGGTCTGCAATTTAAACCGAAGAAGCTGATGGATTTTGCGTCAAAAGGTCTAAATGTGCTGGCACCGTCTTTTAAAGTGGAGTCAGGTCTGTCGATTGAACTAGCGACACGAAATCAGGCGGTCATTGAGGCAGACTCAAATGATTCTCTTTACGTGACAAAGGTGTCGGTTCGCTGGTATCGAGAGCTGATCAAAAATATCGATGCGGCGATGCAGCCGACGAATGTCTTTAAATCGATCCCGCTCCTTTTAATGCAGGCGGGAGATGATAAGATCGTCGATAAAACGAGGGTGATTAAATGGTTCAATGGCATAGAATCAACCAATAAATCATACCGTGAATGGGAAGAGCTGTATCACGAAATTTTTAATGAACCAGAAAGAGAAGATGTGTTTAAGGCGGCAAGAGCCTTTACAGATCAATATATTTGATTGTGAGCTTTAAGTTGGGGGTGGAGTGATTTGTCAGTACCAGAGCGTCCTTTTGCACTGATGACAAAGGTGTATAAAGATATTTTTCCGCTTGTTCATCAGGAGCTGAAAAAGTGGCGGGCTCATGCCGAAATGATTGAAAATGAAGAACTGAGAACGCAGGCACTAGCGAGCATATCGAGTAAAACGTTTCACTGTGAAGGCGGAGGCATTTTATCTCTTTTAGCAGGTGAAGAGAAAGAAACGTGTATTGAATTCATTGTGGCGTATCAAACCATTAGTGATTACTTAGATAACCTATGTGACCGCAGCACGTCGCTTGATCCAAAGGATTTCCATATGCTGCATCAAGCGATGAGAGATGCGCTTGATATTCATGCTGAGCTCAAGCCATACTATCAATTCCGTGATGATCAAGAGGATCATGGATATTTACATGCGCTTGTCCGCACATGTCAAAACGTGCTTATGCGCGTTCGGCATTATCCGATCATTCAGCCATATTTACACACGCTGTGTGATTACTATAGTGACCTGCAAGTACATAAGCATGTCGTTCCTCATGAACGTGTGCCAAGATTAGAGTCGTGGTTCCGTCAATATGAAAAGGATTTGCCGAAGATGGAATGGTATGAGTTTTCAGCTTGTGCGGGATCAACGCTAGGGATATTCTGTCTTGTGGCGTATGCGCTGCAGCCTGATTTTACAGAAAAGCAGGCGAAGCAAATTTACGAAAGCTATTTCCCTTATATTCAAGGTCTGCACATTTTACTCGATTATTTAATAGACCAAGAAGAGGATCGGCTTGGGGGAGATCTGAACTTTTGCTCATACTATGATTCTCATCATGAGATGATGGATAGACTTCAGCATTTTATCGAAAAAGCGGATGAGCAGCTGAAAGGTATTCCGCATGAAAACTTTCACAAATTGATTAACAGAGGATTACTGGCGGTCTATTTGTCCGATGAAAAAGTGACAGCCCAAAAAGAGATGAACAAGCTGGCAAAGCGGCTGATCAAATCAAGCGGGAAAACATCGTTCTTTTTCTATATTAACGGAAGAGCCTATCGGACCTATCAGAAAATGCCTTGGATGAAATCATCATAAAAAAGCTCAAATCCATTAGGATTTGAGCTTCAGCGTGTAGACAAACCCTCGCATTCGGTGTCAGGTCTGCGCGCCGGTACTCACGAATGTCAAATTCGCTCCGTTCCGGTGCTTGCCCGTTCCTAGACTGCAAAGGTTTTCTATCACGCTGAAAAGAAGAAAAAAAGCTAAAATGCACATCATTTTAGCTTTTTTTCAATGGCGACCACAAACGGCGGGTCGTTTTGAATATTCATGTATTGATATGATAAAACTTGTACCTCTTCATGAGGCAGTGATCTGCAATAGTCGAGAAGCACTTCTTTTTCTCTTTTTCCTTCGGGATGTCCGTGGTAGATCACAAGGACGATCAGACCTCCGGGTTTGAGCCATTCGAGGAGCTGCTTGATGGCTTCAATGGTTGTATGAGCCTGAGTGGTGACGGCTTTATCGCCTCCGGGCAGATACCCAAGGTTAAACACTGCACCGGATATTTGTCCATAAGCATTCTTCGGAAGATGATCCGACAGTTTTTCATGCCCATCATGGATGAGGTGAACGTAAGGATATTGATCGCCAAGCCTTTTGCTTGTCTGCTGCAAGGCTTCCTCTTGCACGTCGAATGCAAACACTTGTCCATCAGTTCCTACAAGGTCAGCTAAATAGAGTGTATCGTGGCCGTTGCCCATTGTTGCATCTATAACGATGTCGCCTTTTTGACAAGCGCGTTCTAACAGCTCTTTACTAAAAGGAAGCATGCGTTTCAAAATCATTTGGCTGCTTCTTCCAATCTAACGAAACGTTTCCCTTGGTAGCTGTTACGTCTTTCGAGCTCAGTATTAATGGCATTGAGTACTTCCCACTTATTTACACTCCACATTGGACCAACCATTAATTCAATTGGGCCGTCGCCTGTAATACGGTGAATAATCATTTCTGGCGGCAGAATCTCCAGCTGATCACAAACAAGCTGAACATATTCCTCCTGGCTTAAAAACTCAAGCTTTCCTTTTTCATATTGCTTGACCATTGGAGTCCCTTTTAAAAGGTGAAGCAAATGAATTTTAATTCCCTGCACATCTAAATCCGCAACAGCTTTTGCTGTTTCCATCATCATGTCTCGGTTTTCAAGAGGCAATCCATTGATGATATGTGAGCAGACACGAATTCCGTGTTTTCTCAGTTTTTCTACACCTTCAACGTAGCATTCATAATCATGAGCACGGTTAATGAGCATAGCTGTCCGTTCGTGTACCGTTTGAAGACCAAGCTCTACCCATAGGTAAGTGCGTTCGTTTAATTCGGCTAAATACTCCACTACGTCATCCGGCAGACAGTCAGGTCTTGTTGCAATGGATAGACCTACGACACCATCCAGATTCATGACGGTTTCATATTTTTCTTTTAGGACAGGGAGCGGCGCGTGTGTGTTTGTATACGCCTGAAAATACGCCATGTATTTTCCATCTTTCCATTTTGTATGCATCCGGTCTTTGATTTCGTTAAATTGAGTGATGAGATCATCAGCCCGGTTTCCTGCAAAATCACCAGATCCAGCGGCACTGCAAAATGTACAGCCGCCGTGGGCTACAGTACCATCACGGTTTGGACAGTCAAAGCCGCCGTCTAAGGCAACTTTAAATACTTTATGACCAAAGTGTTCACGCAAATGATAATTCCATGTGTGATAACGTTTTTCGCTGTTTGAATATAAAAAAGGGTTATGCTGATCCAAGTCAGTAACCTCCTTGCATAATAATAGGCATCCTTAAAGTTTAACAAAAATCAAGAAGGAGGACAATTGAATCTGTCCAACATTTTCTTTAGTGAAAAAGCTTTACATGGGCAAAATAGGCGGGAGCGATGATGAAATGGAGGGAATGTAAGATGGCAACAAGGCAGTCGATCGATGAATTTATCCAAAAAAGTACGGAAACCCTTGAGTTTGCAAATGAACAATTTGATTTGAGCTCACGTCAGGAACATTATAATGAGGAAGAGTTTTCAAAAGCACAGCTCATGCTTGAGAGTACGGTCAACGAATTAGAAAAATTAAAAGATGTCGCCAATGACCAGCAAAGAGAACGGTTAGACAGGGCGCGTGTTCAAATTCAGAGCTTGCAAAACCAAATGATTTTAGGGATTTCCTACGATAATGAATGATGAACAGATCCTTCTTTTAAGGGTCTGTTTTTTATTTTTTTAATAAGTGATTGACTTTTATACTGGGTGTCTATATTGTATTAAGTGTACTACATCAACTAATACACTACAGACACTTAAAAAGTGAAGAAAGGTGTTCAACCATGAAAAAAGAAAAAAAATCAATCAATTTGAAGTGGATGGTGCTGGCTGTTGCGATAGCATGTACATTTTTTTTCGTTCTCGTTTTCATTGGTTTTGAAGTTCAAAAAGATTTGATACCCGATTCGTTTCCTTTAATGCAAGGACATGAACAAGCGATAGGACTGCAAAAGCATGAATGAGGAAAGAGGGAGCCATCATGATCCAAATAGATCCAAGAAGCGCTGCGCCAATATATGAACAAATCATTGAGCAGCTCAAAATTTTATGTTTAAAAGGCGTGATGAAGCCAGGTGACAAACTGCCCTCTGTCAGAGAGCTCGCCACCATTATTATTGCCAACCCAAACACCGTCAGCAAAGCGTATAAAGAGCTTGAGCGGGAAGGCATTATTGAAACTCTGCGGGGCCGCGGTACGTATGTAACAGAAGGTGCTCAGTTAAAGCTGAATGAAGGGAAGGTGCTCGAGATGAAAGAACAGTTAAGACAACTCATCATAGAAGCTCATTATGCTGGTATTGATATTCATCAGCTCAAGGAATGGCTAGAAGAGATCGGCTCAAGTCTAAAAGGAGGAAAACAAGTTGATTGAGGTCAGAAATGTATCGAAGAAATTAAATGGACGCGAAGTACTCAGCGACGTTTCCTTCAAAATAGGCGAAGGTGAGATCTTCGGTCTGCTTGGCCGGAATGGCTCTGGGAAAACAACACTTCTCAGATTGATTCAGCAAATTCTTCTTCCAGATGAAGGAGAGATTTATTTTAAAGATGTGCTAGTGAAAGACCACCCTTTAGTAAAGCAAAATATTGTATTCATGCCAGTCGTGAATCCTTACTTTGACAGATACAATTACGGACAGCTTGTCCAGCTGTTAAAGCATATTTATCCAAAGTTTGACGTGACCTATGCCAATGAGCTTGTGAACCGCTATGAAATTCCGGAAAAAGTGAAGTATCGTGAATTGTCGACAGGGTTAAAGAAACAGCTGTCATTAATTTTAAGCTTTGCCATCAAACCAGCGGTCATTTTATTAGATGAGCCGACTGATGGTATTGATGCCGTCACAAGAAATGACGTTCTTCAGCTGATGATTGACGAGGTGGCAGAACGACAAACAACGATTTTAATTACATCTCACCGCTTAGAGGACATTGAGCGTATGTGTAATCGAATCGGGTTTTTAGAAGGAAATCAGCTCACAAGTGTCATGGATTTAGATGAATTAAAGAATGACTATGTCAAAATCCAAATGGCTTTTGAAGAAGATATGAACTTAAGTATTCGAAAAAATGGTGTTGCGATTTTGGATCAAGCGGGCGTTTTCTATACAGCGCTTGTTCTAAAAACCGACGAAGAAGCTAAAGAGTACTTGAAGTCACTGAAGCCAAAAGTATGGCATGAACTGCCTGTGAATTTAGAAGAAGTATTCATTGCGAAGTTTGGAGGGAAACGCAGATGGTAAAGCGGCAATTATTATATAAGGAGTGGAAGCAATCTGAGCTGACATTCATTTTAGTGATGCTTGTTGCGATGTTTGCGACACCATTATCCCTCTTAATGGATTACTCAACCTTTCAAGATTGTTTGAAAAATTCAGACTGTATAATGGATTCAACAACATTCACTTATATGTTTAAGAAGGATGCATTTCTCTCACTTTCATGGTTAATGGGAATATTTTTTGCTGTGATTCAGCTAGGGTTTGAGAGAAATAAAGGGCAGATGGACTTTACATTATCCTTGCCATTTAGCAGAAGTGCTATCTTTCATACCAAGTTTTTCTTAGGTGCTGGCATCATCGCAGGCGTTCATGTTGTCTCATATCTTATCATTTATTTACTCAAATTAGGCCTTCATCCAATAGAAACACCTGAGTTCAACAGTCGTTATTTTTATGCACTGTTGTCAGCTTTGATGATCTACACTTTATTTTTTGCAGCAGGTACATTAACAGGAAGTGCTATATCCCAAGCAATCGTTGGATTCAGTACGTCCATTCTACCATTTTTGTTAATTGGACTTCCGATTGTTCATTTAGATTTTATCTTTAGAACAAGTGAGAGGTGGATAGATACGAGCCTCAATTATTTGATATCGCCTATTTCACCAATTACTTATATTACAAATGACATTTTTCAACAAGAATATCAGCATTGGTTTAATGGTGAAGCATTCATCATTCCACTTGTCATGATGGTCATATTTTACCTAATTGGTTTGTTTAGCTTTATAAAACATCCAATTGAAAGAAATGGCCGCTTCTTCCTTTACTCAAGTATGGATAGACCTATTCAGATTATGGTCATTGTCTTCGGTGTTCTAGGGTTTGGATGGTTTGGTTTTTCTTCAGATAATTCCATATTTGGTTATATCGTTGGCATGCTCATCGGTGGAGCTGTGGGCGCACTAACGAGTTATTTCTTAATCTATCGAAAAAGATAAACAGAGAGCAGGGGAGTAGAGATGATTCAGATTCAAGCATTAGATCATGTATTTAAAATTGGTAAAAAGGGCAGGGAAAATGAAATTCCTGTGCTGAAAGGAATTGACCTGTCCATCAAAAGAGGCGATATTGCTTGTATTGTTGGACGAAGTGGTTCGGGGAAATCAACTTTATTGAACTTAATATCAGGCTATATTACGCCAACGAGCGGAAAAATTGTCATTGATGGCACCGATGTGACCGGCTTTAATGAAAAAGAATGGGCAGACTTTCGCTTAGATCACTTTGGCTTTATCTTTCAAAGCTTTCAGTTGATCGGGAGCTTAACAACGTATGAGAATGTTGAACTTCCACTCACTTTAAAAGGGGTGAAGCCGTCTGAACGAAAGGCGAAAGTAAAAGAAATGCTGAAACGAGTAGGACTTGAACATCATGCAGGACATTACCCAAATGAGCTGTCAGGCGGACAGCAGCAGCGTGTGAGTATTGCAAGAGCCTTGATTTTAAATCCATCTATTATTTTAGCGGATGAACCAACTGGGAGTCTGGATTCAGAAACTGAAGGGGAAATTTTAGCCTTTATCCAGCAGCTCAATCGCGAAAAAGGAATTACATTTGTCATCATTACACATGACGATGAAGTCGCTTCAATCGCAGACACAACGTTCCAGCTTCACGATGGTGTATTAAAGAAAGGGGAACAATCCATTGAAATTTAGAGATCAGGTCAAATTCATTAGAAGAAATATGAAGAAAAATAGATTGCGTTTGTTTATGACCATTCTTGCGACGACAATGGCATGCTCTTTCTTAATCGTTCTAGCGTCTGTTGGTTTTGGTTTGCAAAAATCAGCTCAAGATGAAATTATGAAACAGCAAATCATCACAGAAATTAAAGTGTTAGGAAAAGAAAAAGGAGACGTTAAGATTGATGATTTAAAGAAATATGATCATGTGAAATCTGTCGTCTCAAGAACGGCGATCAATCCATCGGTTAACGTCGAGCTCGATAACCGTTCAAGTGAAACGCAGGCTGCTTTGACTGATATGAAAGAAGAAAAAGAAGCAGGACTTGAGCTAGACCGAGGAAAAGTCCCCACATCAGCGAACGAAATTGTGGTTGGGTATCATATGGCGCAGCAACTGTGGACAAAAAAAGAACGCGAAGCCTATGAAAAAGAATTGAACCAGACGTCAAATGGGGAAGAAACACCGAAGGAGCCAAAAGGCTACACGAAGGATATTTTAAATAAAGTGATTCAAATCAAAGTGCCAAAACTAAATGAAGAAGGGGAAGTCGTTAAAGAAAAAACATTTGATTTCCGTGTAGTAGGTGTTTTGAAAAAGCCGAATTTGGAGTGGCAGGAGGATCATAAAATTCTGATTCCGAATGCTTATGAAAAAGAATTTGGTCAAATACTCGACCTGTCTCCTGAAGCTGGAAATGTCGAAAAAATGACTTCTGTTTATGCAGATAAATTCGACAATGTCGGTACGCTCACGAATAAACTGACAGATGAGGGCTATCAAGTCATCTCTGTGACGAACCAGCTTGAAGGAATGGATATGTTCTTTACGGTCTTCAAAATTGGACTCATTTTTGTCGGATGTATTGCAGTCATTATTTCTGCCATCGGAATTTTCAATACGATGACTATGGCGGTAACAGAGCGAACACAAGAGATTGGTATTATGAAAGCCATTGGCGCGAATCCATCCATTATCAAGCGGATGTTCCTAATGGAAAGTGCTTATATTGGAGTAATCGGATCAATCATCGGTATTATCATCTCATATTTGATTAGTTTCGCCGTTAATTTAATCATCCCAGCCATTTTGTCGTCCATGTCTGAGGGAGGATCAAGCGATCAATTCTCGATTACTTTTTCCTATATTCCACTCAGCCTTGTCATTACAGCGACAGTGATCAGCGCAGGGGTAGCGATCATTTCAGGGCTTAACCCGGCACGTAAGGCAACAAAAACGAATGTATTAGCAGCTTTAAGAAGAGAAATCTAAAAAAGAACCTCCTGTAAACCCGATTGGGCGCTCAGGAGGTTCTTTTTTATCTTAATTAAACATCGCTATTGCTTAGGTGCCCTGTATCCGGCACGCTCTGCTTCTTCTACTGAGCAGAACATTTTGGTTACATTCTTTGTTCTAGAGTAGTATCTGCTGCTTGGTGTGTGGTAAATACCGTTGACACTCCCTTTAATGTTACAGGCAGCCGATTCTTTTTTTGCTTCCTTTTGTGATTCATGACCGCCTGTGCTTTTTCCTTCATCTTTAGGTGCGGAGCGCTGGACGGTGGAAGACTTCGTATCGCTGCTGCTATTCTTGATTTCTTGTTTGAGTGTTTCATTGCTGGAGGTGAGCTTGTCTATTTTCTCTTCAAGCGATTGAATGGTCTTCTCTTGCTGTTTGACCGTTTCTTTTTCTGAGGTGATGGTTTCTAGCTTTTTTTCCAGCTTTTCTTTTTCCTTCTCCGCATCTTCTAAAGAGGAGGTAAGCGACTCTTTATCAGCTTTTAAGCGCGAAATGTCAGATGAGAGTTCCTTTTGATCCTTTAACAGCTGTTCGGAAGATGGATCGGCTTGTGCCTTTGGCGCATTTCCAGCAGTAAGCGGTAATGACATAATGGAAAAGAAGAGACCAATGATCAAAAAAGGATAAAAAAGTTTCTTTGAAAAAATCAGCTCGTTCTTGCGTTTGAGTAAGAAGAAATTGACGGCATATCCGATGGCAAAACAAACACATAAAAGACCTAATATGAGTAAAAACATATCTAACAGCCCCCCTAAATTGCTATTTACACCTATCATACCTCATTTTTCCATTTTGGGGAGCGGTTCAATTAAAAAAAACTGTTTACACAGGGTTTTCCAGCGTGTAGACAAACCCTCGCATTGGTTGTCAGGTCTGCGCTCCGGTGCTCGCCCTTCCTAGACTGCAAAGGCTTTCTATCACGCTGAACAGAAGACAAAGGGCTAAAATAAAGATCATTTTAGCCCTTTGTCAACAATCTGAAAAACCCTGTTTACACAGGGTTTTCAGCTAATGGTAATCCTTTTATGGCTTCTTTTACTGTCAAATAAGTGATTGTATTCTGGAAATCTGTATCGAGGTCTTTCATTTTCAGCGCAAGCTGCGGCTTAATCCCAGTGATGATCAGTTCGGTTCCAGTTAGATTGAGAAGATGATGCAGTTTGAAAATACGTGCTGCGACGGAATCATCGACCTCGATTAAACCAGAAAGGTCGACAATTAAATAATCATCCTTTGAATCATCTAATATACAGGTTAACTTAGTGACAATGGCATCAAAGCGTTCTTCAGATAATTTTCCGATAAGCGGAAGAGCAGATACACCATTTTTGATTGGGACGATTGGCGTCGAAAGAGAGGTGACTTCCTGTAAGGAATCTTCTAGGAGCTGTTCATATTCTTTCTGTTTCGTAATATCCTTTTGAAAACCAATGAAAAATGTTTTGTCATCTTGTTCAATGTATAGAGGATCTATATTGAGTTCATTCCAAAAAAAAGTGCCGTCTTTTTTATAATTTTTTAGCTGTGTGGTAATAGGTGTTTTGTTTTGAATTCCATGGACGAATTAAAGCTAGCTGCTTTTGATCCGTGTCTTTTCCTTGAAGGAATCGACAATTACGACCAAGAATCTCATCTGGTTTGTATCCAGTCATTTGTGTAAAGCCGTGATTCACATAAACGATAGGGTTATCCTCTAAGGAAGGGTCTGTAATGACAACACCGATCCGCGCATGATCCAGCGCTTTTTTGATGAGTTCAAGCTGTTTTTGCAAGCCGAAAATGTTCGAGCTGACCATATTACCCTCCTTTGCTGCTATAAGACATATCAAATGGTTGTCTTTTCAACCAAATGAATCCTTTTAAACGTAACATAACATATGTTCTGTTTCAACGATTGCAAACGCTTTGTTAAATTTGTCATCATAGTTTGTCCTCCATTAGAATAGAGTCAGTAAGGAGACTTTTCATTAGAAAAAGAAGGAATCAATTACTCATCATTCATAAAATGACAAAAATAGTTAATATGGATTAGGTAAAAATGATTCCAATGCATCAAGATTGTTTTTGGGTCATTCACATATAATGGAAGAAACAAGCTTTTTTTCTTCGTTAGAGAGAATAGACCTTTTACATGGATTATGACGGAACAGCAGAATGGCATTACAGGGGGCTGGACAGCCTGAAGTCGCTTTACTATTCTAAGGGCTTTAGGAAGGTGATGAAAATGCTGCAACAAGTCATTATTGCTTGCGCCATTGGAGGGGTCATGGGCATTCTCGGTCACGTAAAGAAAAAAGGCAGGCTAGAGAAGCCCAGAATGACAAAAAAGTTTATTTACTTAGGGTTTATTGAAGATTGGCTCGTTGGGATGATTGCCGCTACACTGCTTGTCTTATCCTCAAATCCCGAATCTAGTCTGCACTTGATCATCTTATCCATTATTTCAGGTTACGGAGGAGAAGCAGTTCTGCGAAGCTTCGATTTTGTGAGAGAAGAACGTTCACAGGATGCAGGCTCCAACCGTCATAACCGATCTCCACACGAATAATATCCTCTACTTTACCCTAGTCTAGGGTACATTCCCATTGTATACAAACCTGCTTGCACTTATGATCATAATTCTATAAAATACTACTTAGATGACGGTTACGATAAGAACAGTGAAGAGGAGTAGTAGGAAAGCAGTATTTGTCTTTAGAGAATTGACGGCTGGTGAAAGTCAATCAAATCTGCTTCTGAACTCGCCTCAGAGTTGCAGTTGCGTTAAAGCTTCTGTCGCATGTCTGCGTTAAAGATATTAAGTGAGCGTACGAACAGCATGTTACGCTAACAAGGGTGGTACCGCGGGAACCAAAAAATCTCTCGTCCCTTTCCAGGGATGAGGGTTTTTTGTTGATTTTAGAAAAATCTGAATTCTTGCAGTGGTCATCTAAGCAGATAAAGCCGTACATATTAAAGGAGGTTTTCACATTGAGTTTTCAGCATCGGGAAATTGAAAAGAAGTGGCAGGATTATTGGCTGACACATAAAACATTCGCCACATCTGACTCGGAAGATAAACCGAAGTTTTATGCACTTGATATGTTTCCATATCCATCAGGAGCAGGGCTTCATGTCGGGCACCCTGAGGGCTATACAGCAACGGATATTCTATCACGCATGAAACGTATGCAGGGATATGATGTTCTTCATCCAATGGGATGGGACGCATTTGGTCTCCCGGCAGAACAGTATGCACTTGATACAGGAAATGACCCGGCGGCCTTTACAGAAGAGAACATCAATAACTTCCGCCGCCAAATTCAATCACTAGGGTTCTCGTATGATTGGGATCGAGAAATCAACACGACAGATCCGAATTACTACAAATGGACACAATGGATTTTCTTAAAATTGTACGAAAAAGGATTGGCCTATATCGATGAAGTACCAGTGAACTGGTGCCCAGCGCTTGGCACAGTGCTTGCAAATGAAGAAGTCATTGATGGAAAAAGTGAACGCGGAGGCCATCCTGTTGAAAGACGTCCTATGAAGCAGTGGATGCTAAAGATTACAGCATATGCGGACAGGCTGTTAGAAGATTTAGAGGACATTGATTGGCCTGAAAGCATCAAAGATATGCAGCGTAACTGGATCGGACGCTCTGAAGGAGCGCACGTTCATTTTGAAGTAGAAGGACATGACGAACAGTTTACGGTTTTCACAACGCGTCCTGATACACTATTTGGCGCAACATATGCAGTGCTTGCACCAGAGCATGCACTTGTTGAAAAAATTACATCAGATGCTCAAAAAGAAGCTGTTAAAGCGTATATCAAAGAGATTCAATCAAAGAGTGACTTAGAGCGGACAGATCTTGCTAAAACGAAAACAGGTATTTTCACAGGCGCGTATGCCATCAATCCTTTAAATGGTGAAAAGATGCCGATCTGGATTGCCGATTACGTGCTGGCGACTTATGGAACTGGAGCCATTATGGCGGTTCCTGCCCATGATGAACGTGACTATGAATTCGCCAAAACCTTTGATCTTCCAATTAAAGAAGTTGTAGAAGGCGGAGACATTGAAAAAGAAGCCTACACAGGTGATGGAAAGCACATTAACTCTGATTTCCTAAATGGCTTAGGAAAAGAAGAAGCGATTGAAAAAGCGATTGCATGGCTTGAAGAACATCAAAAAGGTGAAAAGAAAGTCACATATCGTTTAAGAGACTGGCTGTTCAGCCGTCAGCGCTACTGGGGTGAGCCGATTCCAATCATTCATTGGGAGGACGGAACATCTTCAGCTGTTTCAGAAGAAGAGCTTCCACTGATCTTGCCTAAGACGACAGAGATTAAGCCAAGTGGTACAGGTGAATCACCGTTAGCCAATATTAAAGACTGGGTTGAGGTTGTAGATCCTGTTACAGGTAAAAAAGGCCGCCGCGAAACGAATACAATGCCGCAATGGGCAGGCAGCTGCTGGTATTTCTTACGTTATATTGATCCTCATAACACAGAAGAGCTTGCCTCTCCTGAGAAGCTGAAGAAATGGCTTCCAGTTGATGTGTATATCGGCGGAGCAGAACACGCTGTACTGCATCTTCTATATGCACGCTTCTGGCATAAGTTCTTGTATGATATCGGTGTTGTTCCAACAAAAGAACCTTTCATGAAATTGTTCAACCAAGGTATGATTCTTGGGGAAAACAATGAAAAAATGAGTAAGTCAAAAGGAAATGTGGTCAACCCAGATGATATCGTAGAATCTCATGGTGCGGATACATTACGACTTTATGAAATGTTCATGGGACCTTTAGATGCATCAATTGCTTGGTCTGAAACAGGACTTGATGGCGCTCGTCGTTTCCTTGATCGTGTATGGCGTCTCTTTACAAATGAAGATGGTTCACTCAGTGATAAAGTGACAGAGCAATCTGGCGGCGCATTAGAACGCAGCTATCATGAAACAGTTATGAAGGTAACGGATCATTATGAAGGCTTGCGTTTCAATACAGGAATTTCACAATTAATGGTGTTTATCAACGATGCCTATAAGGCGGATACACTGCCGAAAGAATATGCAGAAGGCTTTGTAAAGCTTCTTTCTCCAATTGCACCGCATTTAGCAGAAGAGCTTTGGAATAAACTTGGTCATGAAGGATCTATTTCTTATGAAGCATGGCCTCAATATGATGAGTCAAAGCTTGTCGACGATGAAGTAGAAATTGTTGTACAGCTTAACGGTAAAGTAAAAGCAAAATTAACCGTTCCTGCTGATGCAACAAGGGAGCAGTTAGAAGAGCTTGCGAAAAATGATGCACGTGTAAAAGAACAGCTTGAAGGGAAAACCATTCGTAAAGTGATTGCAGTTCCTGGGAAGCTTGTCAATATTGTTGCGAACTAATGATGACACCCATCGGTATGAACCGGTGGGTGTTCTTTATTTCCCGGGACATAATTTTGTCGAAAACAAGGTGATTCCCGCATCGGTCTCGTATTTTAACAGGTGATCAAGAAAATGAGGAGTGACGTCAATGGAAAAGGAAAGCAAACGTGAACAACTGCTCAGTCTGTTAGGAGAAATGCCAGAACGTCATCGCGTGGAGGCTTATACGTTAAAAATGGAAGAACGTGAATCATCATATGTAGTGGAAACTCTCATTCTCTCCATGAATGGTGTAGAGGAAGTCCCTGCTTATTTCGTGAAACCGAAGGATACGGTGAAAAAAAGACCCGTTGTGCTGTTCCAGCATTCACATGGCGGGAATTACGTGAATGGGAAGGAAGAGCTGTTAAAAGGTGCTCATTATTTGCAAACGCCTTCATATGCAAAAGAGTTTACGTCTAAAGGATATAGTGTACTGGCCATTGATCATGCAGGGTTTGGTGAGAGAAGAGGAAGAACAGAAAGTGAAATTTTTAAGGAAATGCTTTTAACAGGAAAAGTGATGTGGGGCATGATGCTGTATGAAAGTATGTGTGCGATTGATTATTTGCTGTCTCGATCTGATGTGCTGGCGGACAGGTTAGCTGTCTTTGGGATGTCAATGGGCGGTCTTCTTTCCTGGTGGACGGCTGCACTTGATGAGAGGGTCAGTGTGTGTATTGATCTTTGTGCACAGGTGGACCATCATACATTAATTGAAACGAACAATTTGGACAGACATGGCTTTTATTACTATGTACCGGGCTTGGCGAAGCATTTTACAGCAGCGGACATTCAAGAAATGATTTTTCCGAGACCGCATTTAAGCTTAGTTGGAAAACTTGATCAGCTTACGCCTGCTGAAGGCGTTGGAAGGATTCAAAAGGTATTGAGTCAAACCTATCAAGCTGCTTCATTGAAAGAACGTTATCAGCTTACCCGTCTTCATGCAGGTCATTTTGAAACAGCCGCTATGCGTCACGAGGCGACACGATTTTTGAAAAAGTGGCTGTAATCAAGAAACGCTTGGACATACTACGTCAAAAGGAAGGAGGAGACAGATGAAAAAAATCACCATCATTGGCGGATGCGGTGTGATTGGACGTCTTTTAACAAAAGCGCTCTCTGCTGAGTACAGCGTCACGATTATTGATCTAACAAGCTGTGTAGAAGGAGTCATTTTAGCCGATGCAGCGAAGGAACAGAATGTATATGAGGCAATTCCGCGGGATACAGATGTCATCTTGCATCTTCTAAACATGGACATGACGCATGATGTGATGGATCATGAAGAATTTGCAAAAATGACTGATATTTTTTGGAGGAGTACCTATTATATGTTTCGTTCAGCCGCGCGGCATGGCATACGAAAAGTCATTTTTGCAAGCAGTAACCATGTGACGGATCGTTATGAAGAGGATGGACGCTCCTTACTTGGACGGCAGATTACAACTGACGATGTGCCTGCGACTAAAAATGTCTATGGCATATTAAAGTTTGCTTCAGAACAGCTGGGACGTTTGTTCCACGATCAATCGGGAATGTCTGTCATCAATTTAAGAATTGGAACAGTTGTAACAGATGAGATGAAGGCATTGCACAAAAAGCAAAGAACTAAAAGAACTCTGCTGTCACATGAGGATCTTACAGGTATGATAAAGACAGCGGTTGAATCAGATATTCCCTTTGGGACCTATTATGCTGTATCAGAGAATGAAGAAAAGCCTTGGTCTACTGAGAAAACGAAGCTGGAGTTAGGCTATGAACCAGATGTCAATACGACAGAAATCCTCGAAGAAAATGATCGAGCATAAGGCATAATCATGTCATGAGCTAATGATCTTATTCTTTTGTTTCATGAGCATAAAAGCACGGCTGATATGACTATCCAGTTGGTCTGTCAAAATGATTATAGACGCTTTCTTCCCCCGTTTGTTACATTTTAATCACGATATCGTCACAGGCTGCAGCTTACTTTCAGATGAAATGATAACGCTTTCAAAGGAAGGGTGTGATGAACATAGATCGTTCTATTAAAGGCCGATTGTTCAATTTATTTAATTACTCTTTTCTACTCATGTTCGCATTAATATGTGTGCTTCCGTTCATCCATGTCATTGCCGCCTCTTTTGCAACAGTAGAAGAGGTCATCACCAAGAAGTTTATTTTGTTCCCGACGACGTTTTCTCTAGAGGCATATCGATATATTTTTTCTACAGATATTGTGTATCGCAGTCTCATTGTGTCCATTCTTGTGACGCTCGTTGGAACAGCTGTCAGCATGTTTTTGTCCTCGCTTATGGCATACGGGCTGTCTCGTCAGGAGCTAAAAGGCCGGAGAACACTGATGTTTCTCGTTGTTTTCACGATGCTGTTTAGCGGAGGTATGATTCCGACGTTTATTGTGGTGAAAACACTTGGTCTGCTTGATACCTATTGGTCACTTATTCTCCCGGTTGCAATCAATGCGTTCAACTTAATCATTTTGAAAAACTTCTTTCAAAACATACCGGCGAGCCTTGAGGAATCAGCGAAGATGGACGGCTGTAACGATTTAGGGATTTTCTTTAAAATTGTGCTCCCACTTTCTTTGCCAGCCATTGCTACTATTTCACTTTTTTATGCCGTGACGTATTGGAATACGTATATGACTGCCATTCTGTATTTAAATGATTCAGTGAAGTGGCCGATTCAAGTACTGCTGAGACAGATTGTCATTGTCTCAAGCGGAATGCAGGGAGATATGTCGGATATGGGCTCATCCACACCACCGCCAGACCAGACGATTAAAATGGCTGTCATTGTTGTGGCAACCATTCCGGTTCTGCTTGTCTATCCATTTATACAAAAGCATTTCAACAAAGGGGCATTACTAGGTTCTGTAAAGGGTTAAAAAGATGGAACAACGGAGGGATCTTATGGGGAGAAAGAAATTATGGCTGATTGCGTTTGTCCTGTTATTTGCAGCAAGCGGAATTTTGTCAGCCTGTTCAAGTAAAGGGGCAAACTCATCAGATGAGAAGGTTGATTTAGACAAAAAGGTAAAGCTGACATGGATGGCGATTTTATATCATCAGCAGCCGCCGAAGGATTCCGTTTTAAAAGAGATTGAGAAGCTCACAAATACAGAGCTTGATATTACATGGGTGCCTGATGCAGTGAAGGAAGATCGTTTAAACTCCGCACTTGCAGCAGGGAATTTGCCGCAAATTGTGACGATTCAAGACATTAAAAATTCGTCTGCGATTAATGCGTTCAGATCAGGCATGTTTTGGGAAGTCGGTCCGTATTTAAAGGATTATCCAAATTTAAGTAAGATGAACGAACTGATTAATAAAAACGCCTCTATAGACGGTAAGCTTTATGGCATCTATAGAGAAAGACCACTTTCAAGACAAGGGATTGTCATTCGAAAGGATTGGCTTGAAAATTTAAATTTGGATACACCAAAAACATTGGATGATTTGTATGAAGTAGCCAAAGCCTTTACGGAAAAAGACCCGAATCAAAACGGAAAAGCCGATACAATTGGCTTTACGGATCGGAACGATTTAATTTATGGCGCATTTAAAACACTTGGTTCATATGAAGGAATGCCGACAGACTGGAAAGAAGAAAACGGGAAATTCACGCCGGACTTTATGACAGATGAGTATATGAATACAATGAAATACATGAAAAAGCTGCGCGATAATGGCTATATTAACAAAGACTTCCCAGTGACAAGCAAAACACAGCAGCAGGAATTATTCTCACAAGGAAAAGCAGGTATCTATGTTGGAAATATGGTAGATGCCGTGAACCTGAGAGATGATGCGACAGATAAAAACATGAAAGTAGATATTATCAACCGAATCAAAGGCCCAGATGGTAAAGAACGTGTGTGGGCATCAGGGGGGCATAATGGCATCTTCGCATTCCCTAAAACAAGCGTGAAATCAGAGGCGGAATTAAAGCGGATTTTGGCCTTCTTTGACCGTATTGCCGAAGAAGATGTATATGGTCTCATGACGTACGGTATAGATGGCAAGCATTATAAGAAAGAAGAAGGAAATACATTTGTCAGGGAAGAAAGCCAAGTGAAAGACTGGCAGACAGATGTACAGCCGCTTGTCAGTCTTGTAGGAATTGATAAACGTTACTTGAAAAATAAAGGGGATGCAGTTCGTTCTAAATATGAAGAGCTAGAAGAAGACAATCAAAACATCATCGTTGCCAACCCTGCTGAAAGCCTTTATTCAGAAACAGCATCAGAGCGTGGAAACGAATTGAAGAAAATCATCGATGATGCGACGTATAAGTTCATTCTTGGAGACATCAGTGAAGATCAATTTCAGAAGGATGTAGAGAAGTGGAAATCCAATGGTGGGAATAAAATCATAGAAGAATATGAAGCTTCCTTTAAAAAATCAAAATGACCAATAGGAACACCCCCGCAAAGCAAAAAAGCGGGGGTGTTTTCATTAAAAGTCGAAATTATCTGGATCTGGACCGATACGTTTGTTTTCATTTAAGTCAGAAAGACGTTTCATATCTTCATCAGATAAGACAAAATCAAATATATCAGCGTTTTCCTTTAAACGATGTGCTTTCGTTGATTTTGGGATGGTGATGACACCTTTTTGTACATCCCAGCGCAAAATAATTTGAGCAGGTGTTTTACCGTATGTGTCTGCGAGCTCTGTGATCAGCGGGTGATGCAGCAGTTCACCCTGCATCAGCGGTGACCAAGCTTCCATTTGAATGCCGCGAGAGTTCAAATACGTAGAGAGTGTTTCCTGCGTTAGTTTTGGATGAAATTCTACTTGGTTGATCGCTGGTTTGATGTCTGCATCTTTTAATAGCTCGTCTAGATGATGCGGCTGGAAGTTGCTCACTCCGATGGCTCTGACCTTTCCTTCACGATACAAGGTTTCCAGTGCACGCCAAGCTTCTTTGTATTTTCCTTCAACCGGCCAATGGATTAAATACAGATCAAGGTAGTCAAGCTGAAGTTTTTTTAAGCTTTCTTCGTATGCATTTAGAGTAGATTCATATCCTAAATCGGCATTCCACACTTTTGAGGTGACAAAGATGTCCTCACGGCGCAGTCCTGTTTCTGCTAAACCAAGCTGTATGCCTCGTCCAACACCTTCTTCATTTCCGTAAATAGCCGCTGTATCAATACTGCGATAGCCTATTTGAATGGCTGTTTTGACAGCATCAACTAATTCTGCTCCATCTTCCACCTTAAATACACCAAGGCCAAAGCCTGGCATGAGAACCCCATTGTTTAATGTTTTTGTACTTTGTAAATGTTCCATCATAAAAACTCCTTTAAATGGTTTGTGTTTGTTCTTTTTGTTCTATTTGATAACTGATCATCGTAAGAATGGCTGCGATGAGGACCATGATGCCGCCGACCCAGCCTGTATGCACAAGCCCAAGTGTATCTGTCACGATGCCGCCTAAAAATGAGCCAATAGCAATACCGGCATTAAAGGCAGCGATATTCATAGCAGATGCGACGTCGACCGCTCCAGGTGTGTATCTTTCTGCAAAATCAACGACGGCTACTTGCAGCCCAGGCACATTCATGAAAGCAAACAGCCCCATCAGCATGACGGTTCCAATGCCTAACACTGTGAATCCTGCAGTGAAGCTAAGGATAAACAAGATGATGCTTTGGATAATAAACATATAGATCAGTGCTTTCATTGGCTGTTCATTAGCAGCTTTTCCGCCAATGACATTTCCGGCTGCGATCGTGATTCCGTATAAAAGCAGAATCAAGGCCACAGCCCCAGGCGCAAGACCTGTCACATGCTGCAAGAGAGGAGATAAATACGTGAACACGACAAATGTTCCTCCATACCCTGTGGCTGTAATGACAAATAAAAGCAAAATTCTTTTTGTTTTTAATAGGACAGCTTGATCTTTAAAAGATGTTTTCACACCCTGCTTTAATTGAGACGGCACAAGAAAATAGTTGGATATCAGTGCGATCAGACCAATGATCACAATCACACCAAATGATGTCCGCCAGCCGAGCTCGTGACCAAGAAATGTCCCGAATGGCACACCTGTCACAGTCGCTACTGTTAAACCAGTGAACATAAAGGCAATCGCGCTTGCCCGTTTTTCTTTCACGACAAGGCTTGCAGCAATCGTAGAACCGATGGACATGAAGATTCCATGGGATAAAGCTGAAATCACCCGGCCGATTAACAGCACTGAAAAAGTCGGGGCAATGGTGGCAAGTGTATTACCAATCAAAAAGACGAGCATAATGAGCAAAAGCAATGTCTTTCTTTTCATCGTGGAAGTAAGAGAAGTCAATATAGGCGCGCCAAATGTCACACCAAGTGCATATAAAGAGACAGTCCAGCCCGCCTGACTGACGCTCACTCCAAAGTCCTCTGAGATCATTGGCAAAAGACCGACACTAATGAACTCAGTTGTTCCTATAGCAAAAGCACTAATCGCTAGTGCGAGAAGAGCAAAATGGTTTTGCTTTTTCTTCATAAGTAAGTTCACATCCTTCTGTGATGACATTTTGATAGACGAAGCCGATCGGCAAGAGTTATTATCTAACATAGATGACGAAAAAAAAAGTACGTACTTTTTTGTAATATAGGTACTAAAAAGTGCCTGTTCGTACAAAGAGGAGTGAACATTCGATGGAAAAGAAAAAATATAATATCTCTGTGGAAGCAACGCTTGAGGTCATAGGCGGGAAGTGGAAGTGTGTGATTTTATGTCATTTGACACACGGGAAAAAACGGACGAGCGAATTGAAGCGGCTCATGCCAAACATCACACAAAAAATGCTGACGCAGCAGCTGAGAGAGCTTGAAAGTGACGGGGTCATTAATCGGATTGTCTATGAACAGGTGCCGCCTAAAGTGGAATATGAATTAAGTGAATACGGACAGTCGCTCGAAAGAATTCTCAATGCGCTATGCGATTGGGGGGCAGCTCATATTGAACGTGTGTATGGAGAGCCGCTTTCCGTGCTGGAAGACAGCATCTTAAATGAACAGTTTAAATAAAAGAGTCCCGCTTTCTTGTGAGAGCGGGACTCTTTGTCTTACGAGCCTTTTTTCTGGTCGCGGTATTTCCCAGGAGTTGTACCTTCCAGCTTTTTAAAGGACCGGATGAAATTTTGCGGGTTTTTATATTTCAGTTTTTCCGAAATTTCTTTGACAGACATATCGGTTTCTACTAGCCAGTTTTTAGCGACATGGTGTCTGTAGGAAGAGAGATATTCACTAAAGGAGATATCCATTTCCTTTCTGAAAATACTGCTTAAATAATTTGGATTGTAATGCAGGCGTGTGGCGATTTCATCCAATGTGAGATCTGAGTCGAATTCTTGATGAATAATATGAATGATTTTTTCTGAGATGTTTTTGTATTGTGAGTCTTCACGTGCAGCAAGCTGGTCAATAATTGGCCGAATGATTTCATGTTTCAGCCATGCTTCCGTATCTTCAAAGGTTTTAAATTCAAAAATCGTATCATAGAGCATTTTGTTATCTTCGACCTCAAATAATTCAATGCCTAGCAAATGCATCAGCTCGATTAAATTGTTTAAAAAACGAGCGAGGGCGATATGGTATTCGTGCGGTCCTGCATTTTTAGAAAAAATGGATTGCAGGAGCACATGTAAATAGTGATCCGCCTTGCCTTGATCGCCAGCTTTCATTGCATCAAATAAATCATGCTGCAGCTGCTTTGGAAAATGGGTTTTGAACGTCTTTCCTTGCTGAATATGCTCATATAAGATAATGGACTTTTTCTCTGCTTTAAGTCTGTATTTTAAGGCTTCTTTTCCTTCAATGTAAGCATGTTTTGCCATCGTGAGTTCTTTAAACTGGCGGCTGACTCCAATGCTGATCGATAAACCAAGCTCTTTTTCGATACGCTGCTGAATGCTTTCTGCTAATTGATTTAAATATTCAGTAAACTCTTCATCTGACTTTGAGTGGTTGAGGATAATCGTTGTTTGATGCTGATTGACAACGGTTGGCTGAAGGTGCTCCTCTTGCGGAATAATCTGCTCGATCAGTCCATTGATCGCAAATAAAAGCAAGTCAGCATCTTTTTTTTCATAAGGTGTTCCTTTTAATGTATCGATTTGGGTCACAAGCATGGACAAATGAGACCAGCCCTGAGGAAAGCCTAAGCTTTGGAACCGGTTGTTAACTTCTTCATCTGTCAGCTTTCCAAGCAGCAGCCGTACCATAAAGTATTGCTGTAAGTGTGTCACTTGCTGCTCAATTCGTTCCTCTAAATCATTGTTTTGATCTTTCATTTGTTTAATACTCGATTCAATCAACTCAAATTCATTTTGAAAAGGCTGTTTTTGCAAAAATGATTCATTGCGTGCAAATGACTCGTATAATAAGCGGATTGGTTTATAAAAGTGTCTAGAACCGAACCATGAAAATAGCAATGAAAGCGCTAACAAAATAGTGCAGATAATAAAGGTAATCCACCCAATTGATTTCGTTTGCTGCTTAAGTTCTGGAATAGAAACAAAGGATAGGTACGTCCATTCATTATAATCTGATTTTTGAAATGTGATTTGATAGTTGAGTTCGTCGATCTTCATATCAAATTGGCCTGATCGTTTTTCAAGTGAGAGCACATGTTTGACGATATCTTGATGTTTCAGCGATTCACCAATTTGTTCTTTGCGATTATGTAGCAGCACTTTTCCGTTTGTATCGATGACAAACATGCTATCCGATTGAGAGAAGTCAGGCATGTTATCAGCAATGACGCAGCTTGGAATGCTGGCGACAGCGATTCCCTTTTTTTGAACGCTGTTCATAGGCAGTTGTTTGATTAAATTCACATTGTACTTACAAAAGGATGCTTTTCCTTCTTTTGTCGCAACAAGTGGATTATTCTCTTCAAGTGCCCAGCTGGAGTGACTTGGTATATTGAGGTAAGAGGTCAGCGCTTTTTCTTGGTCTTCGCTTGTGACATGATAAAGCCCCGAATTGTTCATGTACCAGTCTTCCATTTTACTGACGAGTGTAATATTGGAAAGATCGGTGTCAAAGGTTTGCAGGTAGTTCAGTTCCTGCTGTACTTGATTATAAAGCTGGAATTGGTCTGGATTTAAAGGTTCTGCCAGTGTTTGAAGGAGAGGCGGCGAACTGACATAGTGAGTGAGAGAATGATCAACAGTTTTTAAAATATGCTCAATATTGGATTGCGTTTGTTTAACGCTGTCGAGCTTTTCATTTGAGATATTTTCAAGTGCTGTTTTTTGTGAATGCTGATAAGAAAAAATGCCGACAATGATAACAGGAATCGTACTAAGTATGAAAAAAAACGTCACTAGCTTGTAATAAAATTTGTACTGCCTTCTTTTCATAAAACCCCCCATTTCAAACAAAACAATCTTTTCCCCTTAATTTATTAATCCAAAAATCTGGTAGGTTTGTCAATAATCATTTTCTGAGATTAGGATCATTTTCTTATGTTTTATGTAACGTTTTGAGTAGCATCACCTATGAAAATATGATCTGTTGATATGATTGTAGACGGATTTTTTATCCTTAGGATACAGTTAACACATGCATTAGCATGGGGGGAGGCTTTATCAATGAAAACAGAGGATGTCACTGCCAAGGGTGTGCCTGCGGCAGCTTTGAAAAGCGAAAAAAGAAAGCGCTTACTTAATCAATTGCTTAGTCAAAAGTTTTTGTATTTAATGATTTTGCCGGGGCTCATTTATTTTATTGTTTTTAAATATGTGCCAATGTGGGGGCTCATCATTGCCTTTCAAGATTACCAGCCGTTTCTCGGCATTCTTGGCAGTGAGTGGGTTGGCTTCAAACACTTTATTCGATTGTTTACAGAACCAACATTTTTCATCTTATTAAAAAATACACTGATTTTATTTGCCATGAATGTCGTGATTTTCTTTCCAATTCCGATCTTATTAGCCCTTCTTTTAAATGAAGTGAGATTGGCATTGTTTAAGAAATTTGTACAGACGATGATTTATATCCCTCACTTCATGTCATGGGTGATTGTCGTGTCCTTATCTTTTGTTTTGTTAACAGTAGATGGCGGGTTAATGAATGAATTGATTGCTTTCTTTGGAGGAGAAAAGATTAACTTCCTTCTTAGTCAGGAATGGTTTAGACCGATGTACATTTTACAGGTAATCTGGCGGGAAGCAGGATGGTCAACAATCATTTACCTTGCGGCTATTACAGCGGTAGATCCGCAGCTATATGAAGCAGCAAAAATGGATGGGGCCGGGAGACTGAGACAAATGTGGCACATCACACTTCCTGCCATTAAAAGTGTCATTGTGGTTCTGCTTATTTTAAAAATCGGTGATACGCTTGAGCTTGGCTTTGAGCATGTCTATCTATTACTGAACGCAACGAACCGGGAAGTAGCAGAGATTTTTGATACGTACGTTTATACAGCAGGTCTTAAGCAAGGACAATTCAGCTATAGTACCGCTGTTGGTTTATTTAAAGCAGCCGTTGGACTTATTTTGGTCATGCTGGCAAACCGTTTAGCGAAGAAATTCGGGGAAGAAGGTATTTATTAAAAAGGGAGATGAGGAAGAATGACTTTATCGATTGAAAAGGGATCACCGCTTGAGCATGCAGAGAAATTAGCACAAACCATTATGAGAGCGTATACACCGATTGAGCTGCCTCCAGCTGGAAGATGGCATTATCATCAAGGGGTTTTCCTTTGCGGCGTCATGAAGCTATATGAGGCAACTGGGAACGAGGCGTATTTCGATTATGTGAAAAACTATGCGGACTCACTCATTGATGAGTACGGAAATTTATTATTTCGCAGGGATGAGCTTGATGCCATTCAAGCAGGACTCATTTTATTCCCTCTTTATGAACGAACGAAAGAGAAGCGGTATGTGCTGGCGGCGGAGAAGCTGCGCGGACTTTATCGTACGCTAAACCGCACGTCTGAGGGCGGATTTTGGCATAAAGACAATTATGCTTATCAAATGTGGCTCGATGGTCTCTACATGGGCGGTCCTTTTGCCTTAAAGTATGCTCAGCTTAAAGGTGAAGAGTCACTAGTGGATATGGTCATCCATCAAGAGCATCTCATGAGAAAGCATACGAAAGATGAACAAACAGGTCTGTATTATCACGCGTGGGATGAACGGAAAACGATGCCATGGGCTGATCAAAAGACCGGCTGTTCCCCAGAGTTTTGGGCAAGATCGTTTGGCTGGTATGTCCTTGCATTAGCAGATATGATCGAGGATCTGCCCGAGCAGCATGAGAGGCGGAAGGTGTGGAAGGAAACGCTGACAGACATGCTGGAAAGTGTGGCAAAGTACCAGGATCAAAAGACAGGTCTCTGGCATCAAATCATTGATAAAGGAAATCACAGTGACAATTGGCTTGAAAGCTCAGGGTCGTGTTTATTCATGTACGCCATGGCAAAGGCCATGAATGAAGGGTATGTAGGTCTCCGTTATGTTGATCATGTGGTCAGAGCATATCAAGGCTTGATTCAGCATAAGACGGCTGAGAAAGAAAATGGTGATTTTACCATCAATGATATTTGTATCGGAACATCGGCGGGATTTTATGATTACTACGTTGGAAGAGAGCGGAGCACAAATGACTTGCACGGGGCAGGCGCTTTTATTATGGCGTTAACTGAGCTAGAAAAGCTGTCTGTTTTTCAAAAGGCATGAGGAGGCGAAAAAGAGCCGTCGTATGGCTCATCAGTTTCATCGCTGCCATTTGTTTATCTGCCTGTCAAGGGAAAACAAACGGGATCGATGTCCTGATTTTTTCTGATATGTCAAAGGGAATGAAGGATCAATTAGTGGAGAAGGCTTTTCAGCCGGAACAAGAGACTTATAGCGTCCACATCTTTCCGGCGATTCCTGAAAAACTTCTTGTTGAAATTACCTCAAAAGAGGGGGACGTGATGCTTGTTCCAGAAGAAATGTTTAGAACGTATGATGATCCTGAAAGCTTTCAGCTGCTGGAAGAGATGAAAATAGGCGATCAAGCAGCAGGGCCATATACGGTCGAGGACAAAAAGACAGGGAAAACGGTCGATTATGCAGTTCAAATTAATAAAGGAAAGAAAAAACTCAACGGCTATACCTTTCAATTACACCGAGATATGGTCGCCTTCATTCCCGTGTATGCTGATAAGACGGAAGAGGCACTGTCTCTTATGAAACAGCTTCGTGAAAACCAATAAAAAATGGGGTGGGGAATGTGAAACGGGTTGTGATTTGCGGGCTGAGCCATCGTGCGTTCAATATGTTTATTAAACCACTCACAGAGGATTTCAATGAGCATTATCGGATTACAGGGCTCCTCGATATAGATCATCAGCGGTATATACTTTGTCAGGAGCGTTTTCCGTCACTCCGGGGCGTTTCGTTTTTTCATGAAGATGCATTTGATCAGATGGTCAAAGAAACAAAACCAGATATCGTCATTGTGGCAGGCAGGGATGACACACATGTCACATATATCATGCAGGCACTTGACCATGATCTAGATGTCATCACCGAAAAGCCGATGGTGACAACAGCAAAAGACGCCAAAAAAGTGATGGAAAAAGAGGCGGAAAGTAAAGGGAAGGTCACGGTCACCTTTAATTATCGCTACAATCCTTTCCATCGAAAGGTAAAAGAACTGATTCTAGACGGGAAAATTGGAAGGGTCACTTCTGTTGAACTGAGCTGGCTTATTGATACGTATCATGGTGCTAGTTATTTCAAAAGGTGGAACCGTACACGTCAATTTTCTGGCGGACTGTCCATTCATAAGTCGACACATCATTTTGATCTGGTCAACTGGTGGATTGATCAAAAGCCGAAACAAGTATTTGCCTACGGGGCGCTGAACTATTACGGCAGCAAAAGCCCTTGGAATCCCTTGCAGGGGGAGGAAAATAGATTTTGCGGAACATGTCATGTGAAAGATATATGTCACTATGAAGCAAGGTGGAATCCGCGGGTTGAGCGCTCGAAGGTGGAGGACGACCATATTGAATCCGGTCAGGAGCAAACGCAGCAGTACTCAAACTATCGCCCGGATGCGTGCATTTTTGATCAGGAAATTGATATTGAGGATACATATGTGGCGTCAGTCGCTTATGATCAAGGGGCTCTGCTCAGCTACTCGATTCAATTCTCAGCCCCATATGAAGGCTACCGTCTGGCTATTAATGGGACGAAGGGGCGTATTGAAACAAATGAGTTTCATGTGCCATCAAGAATTCCTTTTCAATTCCCACAACAAACAATTTCTTATTACCCGATGTTTGGATCAAAGGAGACGATTGAAGTCGTGAAGCAGCCAGGCGGCCATGGCGGCGGAGATCCTCTGCTATTGGCTGATTTATTTATAGGAAAAGATCCCTTGATTGACTATGACATCTTAGCAGGAGCAGAGGCTGGTGCTTATTCGATTGCTCTTGGGGAAGGCATGTGGCGCTCTGTTACAGAAAATCGCCCAATTGAAATCGATGAATTGTTTCATAAAGAGACGGTGTAAAGAGAAAGAGAGGAGGGGAAAGAGATGGATCATGATGGTTCAATGAGCAGAATGCTGAGGATGTGTGAGTGGGTGATGAGACTCGCCTATACGAATTTGTTATGGCTTTTGTTCACCATTCTAGGGCTTGGCGTTTTTGGCTTGATGCCCGCGACCACTGCGTTATTTTCCGTGATGAGAAAGTGGATTCAAGGTCATGAGCAAGTCAATGTATTCCGCACTTTTTGGAAGGTATTCAGGGAGGAGTTTGTACGCTCTAACATCATTGGAGTGGTGCTATTCATCATTGGAACGATTATTTATGTCGACCTTGCTTATATTTATCCGACGAGCTGGCTTTTACATGTGCTTCGCTTTGCTATATATATTTTCGGTTTTCTGTTTATTGTGAGCTTATTTTATATTTTTCCGCTGCTTGCTCATTACGATTGGAAAAAACGTCTCTATCTGAAATTCTCTCTTCTGCTTGGTATCTCATACTTGCAATATACACTCTCTATGCTTGTTTTCTCGGCTGTGCTGTTTGTTCTGTTTGCTTATTTACCGGGAATCGTGCCGTTTTTTAGTGTGAGCATACTCGCCTACGGTCATATGTGGCTGGCCTATCAAGTCTTTAAAAAGGTAGAGTTTGATATTGAGCACGAGACAGCAGAAGTGAAAAAGCGGCTGCCGTCTTTCCTTCAATCGAAGCGGGTGAATACGCAGTGAAGTGAATCATTTGCTATAATGGTGTCACCGTAATGAAAAGGAGAGATGAGAGTCGTGTCAGTGAAAGAAATTTCAATAGAAGAATTAAAACAAAAGCTGGAGCAGGAAGATGCCATTCAGCTTGTCGATGTACGTGAGGATGAAGAGGTAGCAGAAGGGATGATCCCGGAAGCTATTCACATTCGAATGGGCGATATCCCTGAGAAGCTGGATGCATTCGATCAAACGCAGGAATATTATATTATTTGCCGCTCTGGTAAACGTAGTGAAAATGTCTGCTATTACCTAGAAGATCAAGGCTACCAAGCAACAAATGTCGTTGGCGGGATGCTTGCTTGGACAGGAGAAACAAAACCGAAGCTGTAATTAGAAGGCCTTTCATCTTAACGATGAAAGGTTTTTTTGTTCATATGCCTCTCTCTATGTGCATAAAGATAGAGTAGCGAGAGAAGGGAGAGTGGCATAGGTGCTAAAGGTAGCTGTATTTGATGAAGAGCATGAGAAAGATTTGCAGAGCGAAATTAATCATTTTTTAAAAGGAATGGATGACGACCAAATCATTGACATCAAGTACAATGTAGCGGTGATCTGTGAGCAGGGAGGGGAACAGCTCTACTGTTTTTCTGCACTCATTTTATATAAAAAATAGACGGCATCAAAAAAGGACCTGCTTGAAGGGTCCTATTTCTTTGATTAGCTGGCGTCAATATATAACCGGTGCTTGTTGCAGTGAACACATTGAAAAAGATAGCCTTGTAAGTCTCCTCCGTTGACGAGCCATTGCTTTAGGTTCTCTTTCGTTAATCCTTCGCCGCTGCAAATGTCTTCGATATCCTCGGCGAGTTCTTCCTCTAGATGTTCAATCTCTTTCCAGCCGACATACTGGACGATTGCGCAAAAATCTCCGCAATGACTTAACCAATATTCTTGCTGCCATCCGCGATAGCCTGGCGTTCTGAAGATCAGCTCATCGATATATTCCTCTTGATCGACGTCATCACAGCTCGCATCGTCTTGAAAGGTTCCATTGTATTATTTCGCCGCTGATCCATCTTTAATGCACCAAGGACAAATTCCCTCCACATCTTCAACAGTATAAAAAGGGCCATGGTACACATAATCTCTTTCTTTCTCACAAACAGGACATGTCGAATGTTCTTTTTTGATCACGTTTAACGAAACTGGATCTGGGTTGTACTTGAACGTAGGTAACGTCATATAAACCTCCATTATGTAGAAAGTGATGATTCATCACTATTTTAAAGGAATCCTCAAGCTCGCGACAATCTTAGATTGTATATATAGAAAAAAGCCGTTCGGATAAGGAACGGCTTTTTCTCGCTTGCGATTATGCTTTTTTTACTCTTGGACTTCGTGGTTTATTGACTTGATTGGTTTGTTTGATGATTCTTCGTTCATCATTTAGTGATTTATACAGCGAGACAATCATCAATATAATGACAACGGAGAACGGTAAGGCTGCGAGCTTGGCTGTATTTTGCAAGGCTTCAAGTCCCCCTGAAAATAAAAGCACAGCAGCAACAGCCGATTGGATAATGCCCCAGCTGACTTTGACACTGCCAGAAGGGTTCAATGATCCGTAGGTTGTCTGCATTCCAAGCACAAATGTAGCTGAATCAGCCGATGTAATAAAGAATACGGCGATTAAAATGAGTGCCAGTATCGATGTAATCATCGCCAGCGGATATTCATTTAGTACACCGAAGAGCATCGTTTCAGTTGAAAGACCTGCAACATCGACAATATTCTTTTGCTGTAAGTCCATTGCAGATACACCGAAAATCGAGAACCATAGGAAGACTAGGATGGAAGGAGCGACTAAGACACCCAATAAAAATTCGCGAATTGTTCGCCCGCGTGACACTCTAGCGATAAAGATCCCGACAAATGGAGCCCAAGAAATCCACCATGCCCAATAAAAGATTGTCCATCCATTAATCCATTCTCTCTTTTCAGGATCATTTGGAGATAGACGGAAGCTCATTTGAACGATATTGGATAAGTATTGTCCAATCGAGTCAGTAAATGAATTTAAGATAAAAACAGTTGGACCTACCAAAAGTAAGAAAAACATCAGAACAGCTGCTAATACCATATTGATATTACTTAAGTATTTAATGCCTTTTCCAATCCCGCTTAAAGCAGATGCAAGGAAAAGCACCGTCACAATGCTAATAATGATCAATTGTGTGCTAAAGGCAATTGGAATATGAAAAAGATAATTCAATCCACCATTTATTTGTGCCGCACCTAATCCTAGGCTTGTTGCAACACCAACCACAGTTGCAAATACCGCAATACAATCGATGGTTTTACCGATCCATCCGTGAATTTTATTTCCTAAAACAGGCTGGAGTGTTGCACTGATTAAACCAGGTGCATCTTTTCTAAATTTAAAGTAAGCAATGCAAAGTGCAACAATGGCATAAATAGCCCATGCATGAAGCCCCCAGTGGAAAAATGTATAGCGAAGGGAATCGCGGAAGGCCTGCGCAGTTTCAGTCTCCCCTGTTGGTGACTGAATAGCATAGTGGCTGATCGGTTCAGCTGCTCCGTAAAAAACAAGACCAATTCCCATACCGGCACTAAATAGCATAGCAAACCAAGAAAATAAACCAAATTCAGGCTCTTCCCCCGGTTTTCCTAGCGTAATCTTACCGATTGGGCTAAAGATAAAGAATAGACAAAAGCCGACAAGCAGTGATACCACTAACAAGTAATACCAGCCAAAGTCATTTGTAATGTATGTTTGAATTTGATCTGTGACATTTTGCAATGTGTCTGGAGAAAACGCTCCCCACATCACGGCAACAAATGTGATCGCAATCACAATCCAAAATACACTTGATACGTTTTTCACACCATCTCACTCTCCTGTTGTTCTACACGTTTAAGCAGAGGACTTCGCTTAATATCCCCTAACTCAACTTATTTCAAACAAAAAGAGGCGAGCTTCTCACTCGACCTCTACTTTACCGTAACATGTTTTGCTTCCATTTATCAACTATCGATATGGGAAGACGATTTTTCCTCAATCCGTTTGCGAAGACGGTAGACATATTCTTTTAAACATACGGCGAAAATGGTAAACGCCAAAACAATGGCGACTTTTAACGGGGTAATGGACAGCTTCAAGAAAACAGCGGCTGTCAAACTGATAACGACCGCAAGAACAATCGGTAATGCACGTCTGATCATTGATCTCTCTCCTTTGCTTCTAGTGCAGCATTCATGCCGGCAAGCCTGCCTGTCACAAGTGCTGATGTGATATTGTAGCCGCCTGTGTAGCCATGGATGTCTAAAATTTCTCCACAGAAATAAAGACCGGGCATTTTTTTAGACGCCATTTTCTTCGGTTCAATTTCCTTCACAGAAACGCCGCCTCCTGTCACAAACGCTTTGTCCAAGGATAGCGTACCATTTGCATGCACAATAAAATGTTTACAATCATGGGCAAATGCACGCAGTTTATCCTTGGCTAGACCAGAGAATGTGTCTTGTGGATCAATCCCGTTCCGTTCTAACAGAAACAATAAATAGCGTTCTTGCATCCAAGACTTGAGGACATTTTTAATGGCTTTCTTCGGTTCATCTTTAAGGTCACGATGAAGCTTCTGGAACAGCTCCTCGTCATTCAGCTTCGGATATAAGTCTATTTGCAGGCGGACTGTCGGTTGTTTTTTCAATTCCTTCACAACAAATCCGCTGCATCTAAGAACAGCTGGACCTGATAAACCAAAGTGAGTAAAAATCATATCCATGACATGTGTGACGACGGGTTTCCCTTTTTTATTTAAAACACTGACAGCCACACTTCTTAAAGAAAGACCTTGAAGCACTTTTTCTTTAATAAATCGTTCATCGGATGTGACCGGTACCTCTGTTGGGAAGAGCTCTGTAATGGTATGACCGGCTGCTTCTGCCCATGCATAGCCGTCACCAGTAGAGCCGGTATGCGGCACACTTTTTCCGCCGACAGCAATGACGACAGACTTACTTGAAATTTTTTCATCATTATTTGTAACAATTCCAGCTGCTTGTCCGTCTTGATACAGAACTGTTTTAATTTTTTCGTTCGTTCGAATGGTGACATTGAGGGCTCGGAGCCTGTCTAGAAGGGCATCCACAACAGATTGTGCTTTGTTTGAGACAGGGAACATACGTCCATGGTCTTCTTCTTTTAGTTCAATGCCAAGGTTTTCAAAAAACGAAATAATATCCTCGTTGTTGAACTCAGAAAATGCACTATATAGAAAACGGCCGTTTCCGGGAATATGTTTGATGATTTCTTCTACTGGAAGGCGATTGGTGACGTTACAGCGTCCGCCGCCAGAAATGGCCAGCTTTCTGCCAAGTTTGTTTCCTTTGTCAATTAACAGAACAGTCGCACCGTGCTCTGCTGATGCAATCGCGGCCATCAGCCCAGAAGGTCCGCCGCCAATGACAATGACATCATAATGTTTCATGTTACATTCCTCTTTCTACTTTCAGTCATTTTTCTATTATAACGAAGATTAGGGAAGGCTGAAATATGAATTGATTGGTTTTGTGACTTCCGTATTGGATTTGTTACCTGTGTATTGAATTGATGTGGTAAAATAGTTAAGTTGAATATTCATTAGAAAAATGGTGGTTAAGCGCATGTCTAATAAACTGCTTCGTGGTACGTTGGTTTTAACGATAGGGACGTATCTCTCTCGTATTCTTGGTATGATTTATTTAATTCCATTTAGCGCAATGGTTGGAGCTACTGGTGGTGCGCTATTCCAATATGGATACAATCAGTATACGATCTTTTTAAGTATCGCTACGCTTGGTTTTCCAACAGCGGTATCAAAATTTGTTTCCAAATATAATGCGATCGGCGATTATGAGACAACAAGAAAAATGTTCAGGGCGGGTATGTCGGTCATGCTTGTCACCGGGATGATCGCCTTTTCTATTTTATATTTGTCCGCACCGATTTTTGCCAAGATTCAGCTTGGCGGATCAAATGAAACAGGCGGTTTGACTGTCGATCAAGTAGTATATGTGATTCGAATGGTCAGCTTAGGTCTTTTGGTTGTACCGATCATGAGTCTTGTACGCGGGTTCTTCCAAGGACACTCCATGATGGGACCGACAGCTGTTTCCCAAGTGATTGAACAGCTTGTCAGAATCATCTTCCTATTAACGGCGACGTTTATTATTTTAAAGGTGCTTGACGGCGGGCTTGTCATTGCTGTCGGATATGCAACATTTGCGGCTCTGATCGGTGCATTTGGCGGTTTATTCACGCTTTATTTATATTGGCTGAAGCGGAAGGACCGGCTCTTAGCCATGCAGCCGAATACAGGCGCTCACTCTGATTTATCTTATAAGCAAATGTTTACAGAGCTGTTTAGCTATGCGGCGCCGTATGTGTTTGTTGGACTTGCGATTCCTATTTATTCTTATATCGATACAAACACAATTAACAGAGCCATGATTGCATCCGGACATCAGGATATTAGTACAGCGGTATTGTCCATTGTGACGTTATATTTACCGAAGGTCGTGATGATTCCTGTGTCACTTGCCACAGCGTTTGGCTTAACATTGATTCCGACGATTACGGAATTATTTACAGCACGTAATTACAAGCTGCTCAATAGACAAATTGATCAGACGATGCAAGTCATTTTATTTTTCGTGCTGCCTGCTTCATTTGGTATCTCGGCATTGGCTGGACCGGCTTATTGGTTTTTCTATCCGTCTGTTCATCCTGAGATTGGGATTTCCATTTTGTTCTGGTATGCACCTGTTGCATTATTGTTTTCTTTATTCACCATTAATGCAGCGATTCTGCAAGGGATCAACAAACAAAAATTTGCGATCGTCAGTCTTTTGTTAGGGATCATTATTAAAACGGTTCTGAACATCCCGCTAATCAGCTGGCTGCAAGGAAATGGTTCTGTATTGGCAACAGCATTAGGCTACTGTGCGTCCATCTTGTATATGTTTATCATGATTAAACGCCATGCCGGCTATTCGTTCCGCAGAATTTTCAAACGTTTTATTCTCATTGGTATTTTAACGGCGATCATGGCTGTCGTGGCATATTTGACAAGTCAGCTTGTGAACCAAGTAATTTCTTATGAAGACGGAATTTTACAAGCGGGTATCGTCATTTTGATTTCCATGATCACTGGTGGCGGTGTGTATATGTACTTGTCTTATAAGGTGGGATTACTAGAGCGTGTACTGGGCAGCCGTATGCCGAAATTTTTAAGAAAAAAGAGTTAAGAAGAGGTAGATATTCATGAGGCTTGATAAATTACTTGCTAACAGCGGCTTTGGTTCAAGAAAAGATGTGAAAAAGCTTGTCAAAGCCCGGGCGGTCACAGTGAATGGAGAAGTGGCAAAGCAGGTGAAAGATCATGTTGATCCATCAAATGATGAAGTACTCGTACACGGAGAGCGTGTAGAATATAAAGAATTCATTTACTTAATGATGAACAAGCCAGACGGGGTGATCTCGGCAACTGAAGATCTGCGGGATGAAACGGTTGTCGATTTACTTGAGCCGGAGGATATCGCAAGGGAGCCATTCCCTGTGGGGAGACTGGATAAGGATACGGTCGGTCTCCTTCTCCTCACAAATGATGGACAGCTTGCTCATCAATTACTTTCTCCAAAAAAGCATGTGCCAAAAACGTATGAGGTTCATTTGAAATATCCTTTAGGAGATCAAGACATTAAGCGTCTTGAAGAGGGCGTTGTCATCTTAGATGATTATCACACGAAGCCGGCGAAGGTGGAAGTAGATGCAAATGAAGAGGAAGATACACGCATCCGTTTGACGATTACTGAAGGGAAGTACCATCAAGTGAAGCTAATGGCGCAAGCGGTGGGAAATGAAGTGATCTTTTTAAAAAGGCTCTCGATGGGGGCTGTCTCTTTAGATGAAGATCTAGCACCCGGAGAGTACCGTGAATTGACGGATGAAGAATTAGACAGCTTAATGAATCGTGAATAACGTAAGAACAAAAGAAAAGAAGACGAAGGGCTAAAATAAAAATCATTTTAGCCCTTCGTCAACAATCTGCAAAAGAAAAGAACCGGCATATCGCCGGTTCTTTTTGTTATATGGACAATTCATTATACGCTTAAGATGATATTTTTACTTTTTTTCTCGTTGTTTCCCATTTGCCTCTGCTTGGACTATGAACAAGATCGTTATAGGCAAGCACGTTTAAGTCTCTTTGAATGGTTCTAGGTGTGATCCCGAATTCATCAACCAGCTCTTGTGTCGTCACAAGACCTTTCTCTTGAATGAACATATAGACTGATTTGATTCGAGTCATCATACGGTTTGTTGAAGGTTTCAAAAAACCACTCCCTATCAATAAGATCGGATGGACTTGACTAACCACAACTTACTACACTAAAACTGCGAAATAAGGACAAGCAACAATGGTAAATGTTCGTGTTTCTTAATGTTTTATTCTATTATACACGTTATTATGCATCTAGTTCCACCAAAAAGTCAACTTTACGTGTTTTTAAACTTGTCTTCATGAAATAAAATATGGTATATATCATGATTTGAATCCGGTTACAACCCAATAATGATAAGGGATACGATTGGAGTTGACATTTTCAAATTCCGAAAAATAAACACAGAAAATTTACAAAATAAAAAATTCAGTGAAGGCAAAAAGGCACATTCCATGTGAGGATGTGCCTTTTTTGTTTCTGTTATCCTTCTAAGAAAAAGAGCTGAATGAAAAATAAGACCGCAAAGATGAGAACAAGCACATGTACTTCTCTCCATTTCCCTTTTGCCAATTTCACAAGCGGATATGAAATAAATCCAAGTGAAATTCCTGTAGAGATACTAGAAGTCAGCGGCATCGAAAGAATAACAAGGAAAGCAGGGAATGCCTCGTCTAGTTCGTTCCAGCGAATGCGTGACACCGAGTTCATCATCAAGCAGCCAACAATGATTAAAACAGGTGATGTGATCGATGGTAAAGAAGAAATAGCTTGAACGAGCGGGCCAAAAAATAATGCCACAATAAACAGTGCAGCGACCGTTAAAGACGTCAGCCCAGTTCTTCCGCCAGCAGCTACTCCTGATGATGATTCAATATAAGCAGTGGTTGGGCTTGTACCAAACATAGAACCAACCGTTGTTGCAGCAGAGTCAGCGAGCAGGGCTCTGCGCACTTTTAGCAGCTGGCCATTTTTCATTAATCCCGCTTGTTCGGCAACGCCGATCATCGTGCCTGTTGTATCAAAAATCGTCACCAGTAAGAAGGAGAAGACGACAGCATACAAATGATGAGAGAACACGTCACCAAAGGCAGCGATTGGATTTGTAATCAGCATGCCTTCAGGCAGTGCAGGGATGTCCATCAGTGTTTTAGGGAAATGAAGCTGGCCGGTTGCGAGCGCAATCAATGTGGTCGCTAACATGCCGATAAACAGTGCACCATTTATTTGAAGAACCATTAAAATAACAGAAATCATTAAGCCAACAAGCGTTAAAATGACAACAGGCGAGCTTAAATTGCCAAGCTTCACAAGGTTTTCTGGGTCAGCAGCGATGATCCCAGACTGACGGAGGCCGATAAATGCAATGAAAAGCCCGATTCCTGCTGTAATACCGTACTTTAAATTATCTGGAATGGCTTGAATCAGTTGTTTTCTAAGGGATGTTAACGATAAAATAATAAAGAGTATACCAGCAACAAATACCGCACTAAACGCTGTTTGATAGCTAATGCCGCCACCGCCGACAACGGTAAAGGTGAAATAGACATTCAGCCCCATGCCTGGTGCAATGGCAATCGGATAATTTGCAAATAGTGCCATCCAGAGCGTACCGACAACAGCAGCGATGATTGTTGCAGTAAAGACTTGGTCAAAAGGAATACCTGCTTTTGAAAGAATTCCCGGGTTGACGGCAACAATATAGACCATGGTAAAGAATGTCGTCATACCAGCGATTATTTCTTTCTTTATGTTGGTTTGATTTTCTTTTAACTGAAACATAAAATCCTCCATTTACGAACATTATTACAAAACAATTAATATAATATTCGTTTTAAGGGTGGATTGCAACCTTTTTTCAAGGAGGAATGGAAAAATGAATTGGGAAGCTGAAGTAATACGAAAAAAAGACGACTTAATTCAGGACACACAATCTTTTTTACAAATTGAAAGTGTCCTTGATGAAGAAGGCGGCAAAGAAGGAAAGCCATTTGGTGAAAAAGTCGATGATGCCCTGCAGTATATGCTGAAAAAAGGGGAAGACGAAGGCTTCACAGTCAAGAATGTCGACGGCTATGCAGGTCATATTGAATACGGGGAAGGCGAAGACATTGTAGGTGTGCTTTGCCATGTGGACGTGGTGCCTGCTGGCGACGGCTGGACAACCCCGCCATTTTCAGCTGACATCAGAGAAAATAAAATCTTTGCACGCGGAGCTATTGATGACAAAGGCCCAACCATGGCGGCATTTTATGCGCTGAAGATCTTAAAAGATACTGGTCTGCAACTGTCGAAAAAAATTCGAATGATCATTGGAACAGATGAAGAAAGCGATTGGCGCTGTGTGGACCATTATTTCAAGCATGAGGCGATGCCGCAAATCGGATTTGCACCAGACGCCGATTTTCCGATTATTCATGCGGAAAAAGGGATTATTGATGCCACCCTGTCATTTACATATCAACAAACAGCGAATCATCAGCGCTATACGCTAAAGCAATTTACATCGGGTATGAGGCTCAATATGGTGCCAGATGAGGCAGCTGCTACTGTGACTTGTGCACAGGAACACGATGCTGAATTAATAAAAACAGCTTTCGAAGCCTATCTTGCTGATCATCAATTATCTGGTGAGGTCAAAAGCGCAGCGGATGGACTGCATTTTACATTAAAAGGGGTATCTGTTCATGCCATGGAGCCGGCGCATGGGACAAATGCGGGCATTCATATGGCGAATTTCTTATGCGGACACGAATTAGATGAGCAAGGACTTGCCTTTACTTCCCAAATCAACGCTTTATTTGATCAGGATACAAGAGGACAAAAGCTGGGAATTGCTTGCAAAGATGAGATTAGTGGAGATTTGACGTTGAATGTTGGGACAATCCGCTATAAACAGAATGAGGAAGCAAAGCTAGGGTTAAATGTCCGCTATCCAGTAACAGCAGACGGCAAGGACGTCAAAAAAGCAATTGAAAGCATCAAAGGGGCGGCTCTTCTAAAATTCGAAGACAGTCCTCCGCATCACGTCTCAAAAGATCATCCGCTTGTGAAAACCTTGCAGCGGGTATATGAGGAACAAACGGGAGATCCTGCAACTCTAATTGCTATTGGGGGAGGAACGTATGCGAGATCTTTAGAAGCAGGCGTTGCCTTCGGACCTTTATTTCCTGGCAGACCAGACTGCGCCCATCAAAAGGATGAATATATTGAAATTGATGACTTGCTGAGAGCAACAGCTCTTTATGCACAAGCCATGTATGAATTAGCAAAATAGAAATTGGAAAAGAGAAGAGGGGATTCAAAGTGAAAAAAATGTTCTTATGCTCTTCATTCAAAGACAGCTATTTTCTCTTATCTGACTTTGCGGGTGAATCTTTAAAAGGGAAGCGCGTGACTTTCATTCCAACGGCAAGTGCTGTAGAAGAAGTCACGCACTATGTGGAGGCAGCGAAGGAAGCCTTTCAGCAATTAGGGATGCAAATTGAGACTGTGCAGATAGATGAACAGTCCGCTGAAGAAATCACACAGATGATCAAACAAAATGATGTGATGTACGTTTCAGGAGGCAACACTTTTTATTTATTGCAGGAGTTAAGAAAGCATCGTCTCGATGACGTGTTGAAAGAAGAAATCAACAACGGCAAGCTGTACATCGGAGAATCTGCGGGGAGTATCATCATGGCGCCAAGCATTGAATATATCTCCCTGATGGATGAACAAAAGAAGGCGCCGGAGCTTTCATCATTTCAAGGTGTCAATGAAATAAGCTGCTATCCAGTACCGCATATGCATAATGCCTATTTAGGCGAGGCTGCGCAGCAAATCACGGAGAAGTATCAGCAGACGCTCGATTTATGTCCGCTTACTGATGAACAGGCTTTACTGATCAGAGGGGAACAGGCTGAGGTGAAATCAGTCAAAATATCTTAACTGTGAAATGAAGAAAAAGGAACAGGGATTCATCGCCCTGTTCCTTTTTTAATATTGAAAAACATCACTTGATAAGTATCGTTCGCCCGTATCTGCTGTCATACAGATCACAATTTGATCTGCCGGCAATTGCTTGGCTGTTTCAATGGCTGCATAGCAAGCCGCCCCAGAGGATGGACCTACTAAAATTCCTTCAAGCTTAGCGAGCTGCCGTGTGATGTGATAAGCATCTTCGTCACTTACCTGCACGATGTCATCATAGACATGCTCGTTTAAAATATGGGGGATAAATCCTGGGCTTGTGCCAACGAGCTTATGTTTCCCAGGTTTACCGCCAGATAAGACAGGAGATCCCTTCGGCTCTGCCACACGGATGGTCAAATGAGGGAAGGCCTTCTTTAATTCCTCTCCAGTTCCTGTAATAGTACCGCCAGTCCCAGCTGTTGCGACAAAGGCTCCAAGAGGCTGTCCAAGTTGTTTCACAGCTTCCATAATTTCGAACGCTGTTGTTCCTCTATGTGCATCTGGGTTCGCCCTGTTGTCAAATTGCATAGGAATAAAGCTATGAGGAATTTGAGCAGCCAGTTCCTCAGCCTTTCGGATGCAGCCTGGCATTTTTTCTTCTCCTGGGGTTAAGACGACCTGCGCACCGTATGCCTTCAAAATATTGATTCTTTCCTTTGTCATCGTATCAGGCATGACAAGAATGGCTTTATAGCCTCTTGCGGCAGCATTCATGGCTAAACCAATCCCTGTATTCCCGCTTGTAGGTTCAATAATGGTTGCTCCTTTTGTGAGTTTCCCTTGTTTTTCTGCCTCAACGATCATATTGTAAGCCGCGCGGTCTTTGACACTTCCGCTGGGATTAAATGATTCCAGCTTTAAGTAAACAGCCGCCGCATTCTCTGGCTGGAGCCGCTGTAATTTGACAAGCGGTGTATCGCCAATCAGCTCAGCTATATTTTGTGCAACTTTCATCAGATGACACCCTTTCTTCTCATTCCGCATTTCTTTAGTTATACTATCATCAATGGGGATTCGTAAAGTTTGTTAAAAAAGGACAGGTGATATTGTGTCAGAAAACCGTCATTATTTTATAGGGATTCACATCCCTGAACAACTTGCGCATCAAATCAAACAAGACATTGATCAAAGGAGCGGACTGTTCTTTCAAAAATGGACAGCACCACATGATTATCATGTAACCCTTGTCTTTTTAGGCGCCATTCCAGAAGAGCGTTTAAAAAAGATCATCCAGCTGCTTGACCTCCTTTCAAATGAAGCATCTGCATTTCCACTAGAGCTGAATGAGGTAGGGCAGTTTGGTGCGAAGGAACGCCCGAGAGTCTTTTTTGCAAAGCCTCATGAAAGTGATCCGCTCATGCATTTAAGAGAAAAGGTAAAGCAGGCTGTCTTGTCAGCAGGACACCCTGTTGAAAAGAGACCGTTTCATCCGCATATGACGATCGCGCGCAAATGGAATGCGGATGACTCTTATGAAAAGCAAGCGCCTTTACGCAAAGAGCCATATGTGATGGAGGTTTCGCGTATCACTTTATTTGAAATACGTCCGAAGGAAACCCCTCGTTATCACGCAATCAAACAATTTACACTACATAAATGATTCTAGAAGTTGGAGTGAGCAGCAGATGGCGCAAATTATCAAAATCCAAGATTATATATCACGATATGAACAGGACCCGCATCACTATATCAATCAATTCAATCGGTTGAAAAAACAAAGATGGGACGAGTTAAAAAAGGCTTCGAAAGAGGAGGCGCAGCAACCGGCTGACCAAATTCCTCAACAAGCGCCTGAACAAGAGGAAGAAAAGAGAAAGAAATTCTCCTTAAAGAGAAAGCAAAAAGAAGCCGATATGAAAAAGGAACGGGACCTGCGTCTTTTTAACGAGCCGACAGATATAGAGCAAGGGGTTTTCAGAAACGTCCCTACCGATGAAACGCAGCTGATTCACTTTTTTAAGGATCATCTCTTCGAGGTGCAATTAAAATGGGCGAGTTCGACGATTTCACATATTTCAACCGTTTCCCATCATATTCGGTATGATGAAAAGCTGCGGATGCTTGCAAGACAGCTTCCGGATTCATATTTTGTGATGTACAAGCCGGTGCTGCTCATTCAAAAAGCTGAAATGGAATTATGTCCGATACTCATCACGCCGCTCGAAGTGATCTGTTTATCCTTCTTAGAGGCCGAGCCAGACAGCGTCTATATTGGAACGAAGGAACGTTTTTGGGAAAAACGGGCGACTGGGAAAGCTGTACAGTCTGTCTTGAATCCTTGTGCAAGCCTTTTGCGCTCTGGCACCGTCGTGTCAAAGATCTTACAGCAAAGTGGTGTAGACCTTCCTGTGAAAAAAATCCTCATCAGCCGAACCTCTTATATTGATTTACCTGAAGTTCCATATGGGATGGAGGTTATCGATAAGAAGAAGGCAGAAGAGTGGTTTGAAAAGCAGCGGAAAAATACGGCGCCGACAAAGCATCAGCAATTTAAGGCGACAAAGGCATTGCTTGCTTATGGTGAATCAGACAGCAAAAGAAGACAGGAATGGCTCGATTAAAGGCATGATGGAAGGTCACGAAAAATGAGACCTGAGTGGAGCTAATATATGAATGAATGGTACTTTATCGTTAATCCAGAAGCAGGACATGGAAAAGGACTCCGCACATGGAGGAGCATAGAGAAAGAATTACAAAAGGTGGAGGTCTCTTATCGATCATTTCTCACCCAGCATGAAGGCCATGCCGAAGTTTTGGCAAGACAAATCAGTGCCATGCAGGATGACAGGCTGAAGCGCTTGATTGTTATTGGCGGTGACGGCACCATTCATGAAGTACTGAATGGCTTAAAGGAAGTCGATCATGTGCAGCTTAGTTTTGTCCCTGCTGGTCATTGGAATGATGCTGCGAAGGGTCTCGGTATCCATCGTCATGATGTCCTAAAAGAAGTGAGAAAGCAAAAGAGAATGCTCACCAAAACATTTTCTCTCGGCTCCTTTCAAGATCATGCCGAAAGTCCGCAATCTGTTCTCTTTCTCAATCATATCGGTGTGGGGTTTGACGCACATGTACTGAGGAAAACGGTGCATTTTAGAGGGAAGAAGTGGCTGAAACGGCTGGGGCTTGGCTTTATCATCTATCCTCTGTCATTTCTCCATTCTTTATGGTCGTTTAAGCCCTTTGATCTTGCGTTATTTATTGAAAATGAGAAGAAAGTCTATCGCCAAGTGTGGTTTGTGATCGTATGCAATCACCCGTATTACGGGGGAGGGCTGGAAGCAGCGCCGGAAGTGAGTGCGAGGCAACCAGGTTTTCAAACGATGGTTGTCACAGATTTGAATCCATTCAAAGTCCTCTTGTTTCTAAGTGCAATGGTGTTTCGAAAGCACCTTGGGATGAAGGGGGTTACCCTGTTTCAGCATGAGGAAGCGTACTTAGAAGCAGATGAAAAAATCTTATTTCACGCAGATGGAGAAGTGATCGGCGCAACGCCTGTCTTTGTAAAGGCCAGTGAACGATCCTTAAAATTACGTGCTTAAATAACTTGCGGTATATCCGCAGGCAAAGAACCGTGAAAAAAGCCTTCTTTTTCGTAAGGTTCTTGTCCTGATTTTTTAGTTTTGCTTGACGAGTATAAGAAGGTAACGATAAAATCTATAGGACGGCTATTGTTTAGCATCTCATTCTCAATAGCTGTCCTTTTTGTTTTTATGATCATATAAATAAAAAAAGAAACAGCCAATTGATCCTCAATCGGCTGAATTTTGTCGACTAAAAAAGCAAGATTTAAAATATTTTAAGAAATGATGGGTTGAAAATTGATATGAACTGGTTGGGACAAATATTAGGTAGCGAATGGCACATCTCTCCGGCTGGAGGCGCTACGGGAGATGCGTACTTCGCAACACACAATGACCAAAAGCTATTTTTAAAACGCAATACGTCACCGTTTCTTGCGGTTTTGTCAGCTGAAGGCATTGTGCCGAAGCTTGTCTGGACAAAACGGATGGAAAATGGAGATGTGATTACTGCACAGCACTGGCTGAGCGGCAGAGAGCTGAAGCCAAAGGACATGAATGATCGTCCTGTAGCAGAGCAGCTAAGAAAAATTCATACATCAAAAGAATTGCTCGATATGCTGAAACGATTAGAGAAGCACTCTCTAGACCCAGAATCCATTCTGATGCATCTGAAACAGTCCATATTAAACGAGCAAATTGATTCACAAGACATTTCGCGTGCCATCCAGTATTTAGAGAAGCATGTGGAGGCTGTCCATTTTGAGGACAAGGTCGTCTGTCATTGCGATCTCAATCATAATAATTGGCTGCTGACAGATGAAAACCAGCTCTATTTGATCGATTGGGATGGGGCGATGATTGCAGACCCAGCGATTGATCTTGGACCGCTTTTATACCATTATGTGGAGGAAGAGAACTGGGAAAGCTGGCTCTCTATGTATGGCGCCCCGCTGACGGACAATTTGCGAAAGCGCATGGCGTGGTACGTGCTCGCTGAAACCGTATCGTTTGTCGTTTGGCATAAAAGAAAAGGAAATGAAAAGGCGCAAAAAGAAGTGCAAGCGGAGCTAAATGCACTCTTAAAACGGTTAAACATCCATTAAGACAGTGGAATGTTCTCGACCCACTCAGACAGATGTGATTGATGCTCCTCAATATGTGCATCAATTGAACTGACAGAGGTGCCCTTTTGGCTGTAATCATAAATATCTGTTAACAGCTGACGAATGTCAGCATCCAGATCTTCTTTTGCCAGCATTAATTGAATCACGCGTCCCACCTGTTCATATTCTGCAACAGTCCCGCAGCAATCCAGCTGGTGATCGGTTAAAATATCTTTAATTAATTGAAGCTGATGTTGACGGTTTAAACCCATACAAATGCTCCTTTCCTGCGTGTCATTTATGAGGTTAAACTGTGCATTCAGCGCCCAATTTATACATGCGGCAGACCAGCTCAAGCGAAGGGCTGGTCTTTTTATATGGACATAGAAGATGCTGTCTTGCGGGTCTTTATGTTTCATGGTATCTTGATAAAATGTAAAGAAAATAGAGGTGTATCAAATTGAGAATACGACATAAACCATGGGCGGATGATTACTTAGCTGAGAATGCTCATATTGCTTTAGCGAGTCCCGAGCAATATAAAGGGAAATGGCATGAGCTGTTTGGAAATGATCATCCAATCCATATCGAAGTTGGGACAGGGAAAGGGAGCTTTATTGCAGGAATGGGCAAGCTTCATCCTGATATCAACTATATTGGCATTGAATTATTTAAAAGTGTCATTGTGACAGCAGTAGATAAAATCAAAGAGACAGATGTTGAAAATGTAAAGCTTTTGAATATCAATGCTGAGACGCTGACAGATGTGTTTGCGGAAAATGAGATTGACCGGGTATATTTGAATTTCTCTGATCCGTGGCCAAAATCAAGACACGAAAAGCGCAGATTGACGTTTAAAACCTTTTTAGAGCGATATGAACATATTCTTCGTCCAGGCGGTGAATTACATTTCAAAACAGATAACCGCGGGTTATTTGAATATTCCTTAAAAAGTTTTTCTGCATATGGCCTTCTTTTAACGTATGTCAGTCTAGATTTACATGAGGACGGCTTAGAAGGAAACGTGATGACTGAATATGAAGAGAAATTCTCGTCTATGGGACAACCGATTTATCGATCAGAAGTCAAATTCCCAGAATAACAAGTGACATCAAGCTGGCTGCAAAGAAAAATGGCAGTCAGCTTTTTTTATGAAAAGATTGGTGCATGCGATTTTTGGCTGTATTTGCTACGATAGTAAAAGGAGGGATGACAGCAATGGAGACAATGAAAATAGGTGAAATGGAACTATTTTGGTTAAACGGGGGAGATACGCACATGGACGGCGGAGCGATGTTTGGTGTCGTGCCAAAGCCATTATGGTCAAAAAAATACCCGGTAAATGACCGCAATCAAATTGAATTACGGTGTGATCCAATTCTCATTCGGTGGAAGGGACTTCATCTGTTAGTGGATTCCGGGATCGGATCAGGGAAGCTGACAGATAAACAAAAACGCAATTACGGCGTGACAGAGGAAACCAAATTGGAAGAATCTCTAGCGGCGCTTGGCCTGCGCCCATCAAATATTGATTACGTATTGATGACACATCTGCATTTTGATCATGCCAGCGGATTAACAAAACGTGAAGGCGATAAGCTCGTGTCTGTTTTTCAGCAGGCAACAATCATCACATCGAAAATCGAATGGGATGAAATGAGAGCGCCGAACATTCGCTCAAGAAATACATATTGGAAAGAAAACTGGGAGCCTGTGGCAGATCAAGTGGTCACATTTGAAAAAAGCATCGAAGTGACAGAAGGCATCGAGCTGCATCATACAGGCGGACACAGCAATGGTCATAGCATTTTAACGCTCACAAGTGAGGGTGAAACAGCGATTCATTTAGCTGATATCATGCCAACACATGCTCATAAAAATCCACTTTGGGTTTTGGCATATGATGATTACCCAATGACCTCGATTCCAGCCAAGCAAAAGTGGCAGGCATTTGCAGAAGAAAAAAATGCGTGGTACTTGTTTTATCATGATGCCATTTATCGTGCTGTAAAATGGGACGAAGACGGGCAGATCACACACGAAATCAAAAGAGAAACAGGAAGATAAAAGATCATCTGTATGTTTTTTTCGCCTTTCACACAAAATAACGACAAAATGAACTTGTGAAAGGAAGAGTGCAGGTGAACCAATTTTATCGTGTACATGGTGATGTGATCGAAACACCATTAAGAGGGATGGAAGTCATGTCAGTCCCTTATTTAAACAAAGGGGTTGCATTTACAAAGGAAGAGCGGGAGGAGCTCGGGTTAAAGGGATTTCTTCCGCCTAAGGTCTTAACCTTAGAGGATCAGGCAAAGCGTGCATATGAGCAGTTCAAGGCACAGCCGGATGATCTAGGGAAAAATGTGTATTTAACATCACTTCATGATAGAAATGAAGTGCTTTTTTACAAATTACTTAATGAGCACTTGGCGGAAATGCTTCCGATTGTCTACACGCCGACTGTAGGAACGGCTATTCAGCGTTATAGCCATGAGTATCGAAAGCCAAGAGGACTGTATTTATCGATTGATGATCTGGAAGGCATGGAAGAGATTTTTGCCTCTTATGGTGTCGATGAATCAATCGACTTAATCGTTGCAACTGATGCAGAAGGCATTTTAGGTATTGGAGACTGGGGCGTTGGCGGAATTGCCATTTCAGTTGGGAAACTTGCTGTTTATACAGCTGCAGCAGGCATTGATCCCAGCCGCGTGCTGGCAGTAGTGCTTGATGCTGGAACGAACCAGGAAAGTCTCTTGAATGATCCGCTTTATGTTGGAAATCAGCACTCCCGCGTTCGAGGAGAGCGCTATGATCAGTTCATTGATCAATATGTCGAGCTTGCCCGCGCTACTTTCCCAAATGCCCTCCTTCACTGGGAAGACTTTGGGACAAAGAATGCCCGTGCGATATTGGAAAAATATAAGGACCGTATTTGTACATTTAACGATGACATTCAAGGGACTGGCGCAGTTTCACTTGCTGCAGTTCTGGCATGTGCAAAGGCTTCGAAAGTTCCGCTGAAAGATCACCGTATTGTTATTTTTGGAGCTGGTACGGCAGGTATTGGTATAGCCGAGCAAATCCGTGATGCGATCGTCAGAGATGGAGTCAAAGAAGAGGAGTCCTACGATCATTTCTGGTGTATTGATAAAACGGGGCTGCTCACAGATGATTCACCTGACATTCAGCCATTTCAAAAGCCGTATGCAAGACGTTCTGACGAAGTAAAGGATTATGCCCGTAATGGTCCAAAGCATTCGATTGATCTATTAGAGGTCGTTAAGCAGGCGAAACCAACAATCTTAATTGGCACCTCGACGGTCGGAGGAGCATTTACAGAAGAAATTGTGAAAGAAATGGCGTCACACGTGGAGCGCCCTGCGATTTTACCGATGTCGAATCCGACCCCTCTTTCAGAAGCAAAGCCGCAAGATCTGATCGAGTGGACTGAAGGACGCGCCCTTGTGACAACGGGAAGTCCATTTGATCCTGTCGAGTATGGCGGTGTCACATATGAAATTGGACAAGCGAATAATGCCCTTGTCTTCCCAGGACTTGGTCTAGGCACAATTGTGTCAAAAGCAAGGTTGATGACAGACAGTATGTTTGTTGCGAGTGCTGAAGCCATTGCAAGCATGGTCAATGTTGGGAAGCCGGGTGCAGCGATGCTGCCAAGTGTCGATCAGCTTCGAACCGTTTCAGCGACAGTGGCCGTCCGTGTGGCGCAGGCAGCAATTGATGAAGGAATAGCAGAAGAAACGCCTGATGATCTTATTCAGGCTGTGCAGGATGCTATGTGGCATCCTGTGTACAAAAAAATCAAAGCCATATAAAAAAGCTTCGCAAGGATACGTCTTTGCGAAGCTTTCTTGATCAAGCAACAGAATCAATGACATCCACGATCATGCCAGTTTTGGCATCAATCATCACTTCATACTGTTCAAGCTCGCCAAAGGCAGAGCGGGTGATGCCAGATTTGTACACATCAATCGTTTCACCATTTACGGTATACGGTTCTGGTACAGTATAAATCCAAGAGCCATCAATAGGGCCGCGCTGTTTAAAAGCAGATTTCACAATTTTTAATGCTTTTTCAGATGAGATATACGTAGGGAAAAATACTTTCTTTGCAACAATTGCAGCGGCTACGCCAATACTCGCACCAATCAGAACATGTTTTAACTTCAACGTGCTGCACCTCCGTATTGCTGTTTTTTCCATTATACAAAACTTGTCCATTGATGTTAAGGAATCCGAATACTTGAAAGCATATTCAAAATTTCTGGAGAGATACTTGGAAAACCGAAAGAATTCTTATAGTATAAAGTGAGTGTTATTTTTATAGGAATATATATGGTCATTACATAGAAACGAGGTAAACTGTAGAATGAACGAAGAAACATTGTCACTTTTCCGAAAGTTAACAGAATTACAGGGAACTCCAGGAAATGAGCACCATGTGCGTGCTTTTATGAAAAAGGAACTTGAGAAATATTCTGATGAACTCATTCAAGACCGTCTTGGCGGAGTGTTTGGCGTACGCAAGGGGCAGGAAAACGCACCGAAAATTATGGTAGCGGGTCATATGGATGAAGTCGGATTCATGGTCTCATCGATTACGAAAAACGGGATGATTCGTTTTCAAACACTTGGCGGCTGGTGGAGTCAAGTCATGCTGGCGCAGCGTGTGGACGTCCATACCGATCACGGGCCAATTCCTGGTGTCGTCTCTAGTACACCTCCTCACCTTCTGACGCCAGAACAAAAAAGCAAACCTGTGAAGCCGTCAGATATGCTCATTGATATTGGTGCAGACAGTGAAGAAGAGGCAAAAGAGCTTGGCGTTCGTCCAGGACAGCAAATCGTTCCTGCAACGGTTTTTACGCCAATGGCGAATCCAAAAAAGATTTTAGCGAAGGCTTGGGATAACCGCTATGGCTGCGGCCTTGCAATTGAATTATTAAAAGAATTAAAAGACGAAACACTTTCATGTCAGCTGTACTCAGGAGCAACTGTTCAAGAGGAAGTAGGGCTTAGAGGGGCTGAGGTAGCTGCGAATATGATTCAGCCAGATCTTTTCTTCGCTTTAGATGCGAGTCCTGCAAACGATGTGACAGGTGACAAAACACAGTTCGGCCAGCTTGGAAAAGGTGCACTTCTTCGTATTTTTGATCGGACAATGATTACGCACCGCGGAATGAGAGAATTTGTGCTTGATACTGCTGAAACAAACAACATTCCATATCAATATTTCGTATCACCGGGTGGTACGGACGCTGGACGTGTTCATATTTCAAACCAAGGTGTGCCTTCTGCCGTCATTGGGGTTTGCGCACGCTACATTCATACAAGTCATTCTGTTTTGCATGTGGATGATTACGCAGCGGCTAAAGAGTTAATTGTCCGCCTTGTCAAAAATTGTGATCAAAGTACAGTGGATTCTATTTATCAACAAGTATAAATAGAATAGAAAAAGGCTGCTTCTTCAATGAGAGCAGCTTCAGCGTGTAGACAAACCCTCGCATTCCGCTCCGGTACTCGTCCTTCCTAGACTGCAAAGGTTTTCTATCACGCTGAAAAGAAGACAAAGGGCTAAAATAAACATCATTTTAGCCCTTTGTCAACTATCTGAAAGGCTGCCTCTTCAATGAGAGCAGCCTTCTTTATTATTGCTGTTCAAACACATAAGATAACGCCTTGATCGCTTGGTTTACGGTTTCCACAGTGATATTTGCTTTGTTTGAGAGTTCCTTTAACGGATGGTGCAGCTCTTTTGGACGGATTAAAATAAGAGGTTTCCCTTTTGCAATCGCAGCAGATGCATCCATGGCTGTGTTCCACTGTTTATATTTCTCACCAAAGCGTGCAATGACGACATCTGCTTTGTTTAATAAAATTTCAGTACGAAAATTGTTCAAATCAGAAGCTGCATCATCTTTGAAAATGGCATTCGGCTGCTCACCTAAAATATCCTCACCGATATTATCTGAGCGGTCATGATTCTCCATTGGACCGACAAATGTCACTGGCAGCTTCAAAGATTGGCTTTTCTCCTTGATTTCATCACGCCACTGGCTATGAATTTCTCCAGCTAAATAGACAGTTAATTGCATAACGATCTCCTCCTTTTGTACAAACTTAGTAAAGGTTTGTCCTGTTTCTTTTCATGTTACACAAGAAGTGCTTGATAAAGCAAAAAAAATATGATTATGATATTCATGGTAGAGACTATTTTTCATCGTAAGAATACTACATATAATGGGAAGGACAGGCCTCTTCGTCTTTCCTATGAGAAAGCAGGAAGACGACGTTGATGACTTATTTGAAAAGAAAGGGGATCTCCCTTTCGCCAAAGGTGTATTTCATTGATGCACTTTCTTATATGGCTTTAGGTCTATTTGCTACATTAGTGGTAGGTCTGATTTTAAAAACAGCAGGCGGTCTGTTATCACTTTCTCTCATTGTGAAAATGGGTACGCTTGCTATGGGTCTGATGGGACCGGCAATTGGCGTAGCAGTTGCTTATCGCTTAAATGCTTCTCCATTAATCATTTTTGCAAGTGTTGTCTCAGGTGCCGCTGGAGCAGAGCTTGGGGGGCCTGCTGGAAGCTTTGCCGCAGCATTAATTGGTGTGGAACTCGGCAAGCTGGTCAGTGGTGAGACAAGAATTGATATTATTTTAACGCCGCTTGTCACCATTATCACTGGCTTTTTCACCGCTGCTTTCATCGGACCTGGGATTGAAGCCATGATGACAGGGCTCGGCAGGCTCATCATGTGGGGGACAGACCAAAGCCCGCTGATCATGGGCATGCTGGTAGCGACCATTGTTGGACTTGCCCTCAGTTCTCCGATCTCAAGTGCTGCACTTGCGCTTATGCTTGACTTAAGCGGAACCGCTGCTGGTGCTGCAACGATTGGCTGCTGTGCTCAAATGGTTGGCTTTGCTGCTGCAGGCTTTAGAGAAAATCGCTTTGGCGGTCTTGCGGCTGTCGGCATTGGAACGTCAAAATTGCAGCTTTCGAACATTGTGAAAAATCCCCTCATCCTGATTCCGCCGACGATTGCTGGTCTGATTCTCGCGCCAATTGGTATTATTGGCTTTGGGATGGTCAATAATGCGGCAGGAGCGGGAATGGGAACGAGTGGCCTTGTTGGACAGCTCATGACCCTGACCGTCATGGGGTTTCATCCATCTGTGTTTTTGGCGATAGCTCTCTTGCATATCGTTGGCCCGGCAGTGATTAGTTTGGTAGTATCAGAATGGATGAGAAAGAAAGGCTATATACAATTCGGAGATTTAACCATACAAACTGGAGGAATGAAACATGAAAAAAATTGAATCAAACGAAGAATTACAAAAAGTGATTCAAGAAGACTTAACGGTATTGCTATTTTCAGCTGACTGGTGCCCGGACTGCACATTTATTGAGCCATTCTTGCCAGAGCTTGAAGCAAACTACCCAGAATTTGAGTACTTCTATGTTGATAGAGACAAGTTCATTGACACTTGTGCAGAGTGGGAAATTTACGGCATTCCAAGCTTTTTAGTCTTTAAAAACGGACAAGAGATTAACCGCTTTGTCAGCAAAGATCGTAAGACAAAGGAAGAGATTGAAGCATTTTTAACAGATTCTCTTTCTAAATAACGAAAGGAGAGTCTAAAACGATGGCAAAAATGACATCAAGACAGCTTGCGAATGAACTCAAAAGCCGTCTGACGAACGACAGCTGGTCACACCAGTTTGACCGGGAAAAAGATACGCTTCGTATTGAAGATAAACAAACAGGCAAAGGCATCACACTAGAGCTCCCGCCAATTATTGCAAAGTGGGAAGTAAAGCCTGATGAAACCATCGATGAGATCGTTTATTATGTGAAAGAAGCGCTGAGTGCGATGAAAGGCGAAGCGCAGCACATTTCAGGAAAAGAAAAGCAGATCTATCCAGTCATTCGTTCCACTTCCTTTCCTGAGGCATCAAGTGATGGAATTCCCCTCGTGTTTGATGAGCATACAGCAGAAACGAGAATCTACTATGCACTTGATCTTGGAAGCACCTATCGATTAATTGATGAAAAGATGCTTCAAAAGGAAAACTGGACAAAAGAGCGAATCAGAGAAACCGCCAGCTTCAACGTCCGTTCGCTAGAAACTGTAGTGAAAATGGATGAAGTGGCAGGCAACCGGTTTTATTTCTTCCGTGCAAATGACGGATATGACGCCAGCAGACTTTTAAATGAATCGTTATTACAAGAATACGCGCAAAAAATAGAAGGACAAATGGCGATTTCTGTTCCCCATCAAGATGTATTCATCATTGCTGATGTTCGCAATGATTCAGGCTATGATATTTTAGGACAGATGTCGATGAGCTTCTTCGCCAGCGGTACGGTTCCGATTACCGCATTATCATTTTTATATGATGAGGGGAAGCTTGAACCGATCTTTATACTTGCAAAAAGCAGACCAAAACAGCAGTAGAAGGGAATTTTGAAGAATGAACGTTTTTTATAATGCAGAAGGTGTAGGCGACACACTCCTTATTTCATTGAAAGATGTGACGAGAGAAGAAGTAGGTCATGAAACGTTTGGAGATGTTGTACGAATCTTCAATCAAGAAACAAAAGAAACAACAGGCTTTAATATCTTCAATGCATCGACTTACATGAAAATTGAAGAAAACGGATCTGTCCCGCTTTCTGAAACCATTGTTCAAGATATCAATGAAATTTTAAACCGCAACGGTGTCAGTGAAACGTTGACTGTGGATCTATCACCAAAATTTGTTGTCGGCTATGTGAAGGAAAAAGAAAAGCATCCGAACGCAGATAAATTAAACATTTGCCAAGTTGATGTGGGCGATGAAACCTTACAAATCGTGTGCGGTGCACCAAACGTTGACCAAGGCCAATATGTCGTGGTAGCGAAGGTCGGTGCAGTGATGCCAAGCGGTATGGTCATCAAAGATGCTGAGCTTAGAGGCGTTCCATCAAGCGGCATGATCTGTTCAGCGAAAGAGTTAGATCTTCCAGACGCACCTGCTGAAAAAGGGATTCTTGTTTTAGATGGAAGCCATCAAGCTGGCGAACCCTTTAAAGCGTAACCTCCCATAAACGGGCACATAGGAGCGAAGAATGTGTTATACCAAAAGTCACTAAGTACGTACTTAGTGACTTTTTTTCATCTACAGACAGCATGAACAGCAAAAAGCGGCACTTTTCTCGCTTTTCTGCATGAAAAAGCAATGGTATACTAAAAATCGCCCAAGAAAACGTAAGGGGAGTTAAAGTGAGTGATAAATGATGAGTTGGTTAGATAAATTTTTTAGTGTATTTTTAGGAGAAGAAAAGAAAGAAGAAAAAGCTGCAAGACCTGAAGAAGATCTAGCTGCACCAAAGCAGCCAGCTTTTGAACCGCATAAAGAATATAAAAAAATCGAAGATACGAAAGTGTATTATGAATATCCGAAAGGGAACTTTCGCTTTCCGCTCGTTCCAGATGAACCTCAGCGCGATGGAGTGAAGCCGGAGAGAAGACGCGCCAAACCAAGCCAGTCAAAGACCAGACAGACAACCTATCAGCCTAAACAAACGCTTCAGCCTGATATGAATAAAAAGCCATTCAAGCCAGAACAAATTCCATCACCGATCTATGGCTATCATCAGGATATGCGTCCAAAACGGGCAGATGCAAAAGAAGAAACAGCTTCAGTTCAAAGGAAAGCAGCAGAAGAAACGGCGCAGCGTGTCACACTGTTATCAGAAGAGGCAGAGCGTGAACGGAATGTCAGACAGCAAATGAACATCCCGTCAATACAGAAAGAAAAACGTATCGAGGAAATGGTTTCAGCGTCAGCAGAAGAGAGAGCAGATAAGGAGCCAGCAGTAACCCCGCATACATTGCAAGAGGAACTCGCTTATCAAGATCATGTTCAATCGACGATGGAACGTTTAACTGACGAGCCTTTCATCGAGCCAGAAGATCATCATGAAGCTGATTTACATAAGCAGCAAGCCGAAGTCTATCAGAAGCAGCCGGCAGAGTCTGAGCCGGAACAGACTGTTTCCAGTGATGAAGAAGAAATAAAGGACGAGCCTGTCCATCAGTTTGAAGAGCATACTGAGGAAATAGAGATGTTGACCTTCGAAACACCGGAACCTTCGCAGCCAGCGATTGAAATGGAAGTAGACATTCCAGCAGAAGAAGCGGCGTTAACAGAAAACATTTCAGCAGAACCGGTGGAAGAAGTAGAAGCTGATCCAATAGAAGACAACCAAGAAGAAGCGCCAGCGGCAGCATTTGAAGAAGCTGAGCCAGTCAAACATGACCTGCAGGAAGTACAGCTGGTTCAAGAAGCTGAAATTGAAGAAGATCAAGCGGTGCCAGTAGAACAAGTAAGAGAGGAACAAACTGCATCTGAACCGGCAGAAACGGTTATAGAGCAGCAAGAACAAACGCAGGAAGTCAAGAAAGAAGAACCAAAACAGACATCTCCGCAGCCACAACGCACAAGCGGGCAAACCTCTACGGTTCCGTTTAATGTCATGATGTTAAAAAGCGACCAGCGCGTGCAAGGGCAAAAGAAAGCAGCCGATACACAAGGGTATGTTTTTCCAAGTCTCGCCCTTTTAGACGTACCGCCAGCTCAAAAAGAAGAGGACGGGACTTGGGTGAAAGAGCGGGCTGAGCTGCTCAATGCGACACTTAAAAATTTCAATGTAAGAGCAAGTGTGGTTCATGTCACACAGGGTCCTTCTGTGACAAGGTTTGAAGTACATCCAGAACCAGGTGTCAAAGTGAACAAAATCACGAACCTGTCAGATGATATTAAACTTAGTTTGTCCGCAAAGGATATTCGAATTGAAGCCCCGATTCCAGGAAAGAACACAATCGGGATCGAAGTGCCAAATCTGCACAGTAAAATGGTGTTCTTAAGAGAAATGATCAGAAGCAGTGCGTTTAGAGACAATCCATCTCCTTTAACAGCGGCACTCGGATTAGATATTTCAGGCCAGCCTGTCGTGGTTGATCTGCAAAAAATGCCGCATGGCTTAATTGCCGGAGCCACTGGTTCAGGAAAAAGCGTCTGCATTAATACGATTTTAGTGAGCTTAATGTTTAAAGCATCACCAGATGAAGTGAAAATGCTCTTAATTGACCCTAAAATGGTTGAATTAGCGCCGTATAATCACATTCCGCATCTTGTGAGTCCCGTCATTACCGATGCCAAGACAGCAACAGCTGCTCTGAAATGGGTAGTGGATGAAATGGAAAGACGCTATGAACTATTTGCACATTCTGGCGTGAGAGAAATTAAACGATTCAATGAGCTTGTGAAAGAAAAACAAATGGGTGAAAAACTGCCTTATCTCGTCGTGGTGATTGATGAGCTGGCTGATTTAATGATGGTCGCACCAAATGAAGTCGAAGAAAGCATCTGCCGAATTGCACAGAAAGCAAGAGCATGCGGCATTCACTTATTGATTGCGACACAAAGACCTTCTGTTGATGTCATTACAGGTCTCATTAAAGCCAATATCCCAACAAGAATTGCGTTTTCTGTTTCAAGTCAGGTGGATTCAAGAACGATCATTGACATGGCAGGTGCAGAAAAGCTTCTCGGAAAAGGAGACATGCTCTTCTTAGAAAATGGCTCCGGCAAGCCGACAAGGCTGCAAGGGAACTTTGTATCAGACCGTGAGATTGATCAAGTGGTGGCACATGTGAGAAAGCAGCGTAAGCCAGTGTTCCTTTTTGAACAAGAGGAACTAATGCTGCAAGGCTCTGCGATTACAGACGAAGATGAATTGTTTATGGATGCCTGCCGTTTTGCCATCGAGCAGAATAGCGCTAGTACATCAAGTTTGCAGCGAAGATTTAGGATTGGCTACAACCGTGCAGCCAGATTGATTGACATGATGGAGCGCGAGGGCATGATCTCTGGTGCGAAAGGCAGTAAGCCAAGAGAAGTGCTCATGACACTGAGTGACTTAGAACAGTTGATCTAAACAAACCACTTCATTTTTTTCATAAACATGGTATGATAGCACATAGGTGCAATTTTGTAATTGGACGCTTTTCGCATGTCTGCCAGAACGCTTTTTTATGTAAAATAAGCGGAAACAGGTGTTAGAAATGGGAAAGTTGTCGGATACTAATCATAGTTAATATTGATTAGAATAGGAAGATCGGAAAAAATCTTTATTTGGAGCTGCGATCTGTGATCAGCTAGAGGCAAAAATCACAAGTTGCAAATTGAAATGAGCGTCATATACTGTAAGTCAGATAGACGTTTGTTGGAGGTACAATTATGACTGTTTATCATTTTGTTGGAATAAAAGGGACAGGTATGAGTCCACTGGCCCAAATTCTTCATGATACTGGGTATACTGTCCAAGGATCGGATATCGAAAAACATATCTTTACACAAAAAGCATTAGAAGAACGAAATATTAAAATTCTACCATTTGACCCAGATAATATTCAGCCAGGGATGACGGTCATCGCAGGAAATGCATTCCCTGATACACACCCTGAGATTGAACGTGCCCTTTCTGAAGGGATTCCTGTCATTCGTTACCATAAATTCCTTGGAGAATACATGGATTCATTCACAAACGTTGCGATTACTGGTGCTCATGGCAAAACATCGACAACAGGACTGCTTGCTCACGTCATGCAGGCAGCCAAACCTACTTCGTACTTAATCGGTGATGGATCTGGAATGGGGAAAGAAAACAGCGAGTATTTTGTCTTTGAAGCATGCGAATACCGCAGACACTTCCTCAGCTATCATCCAGATTATGCGATCATGACCAATATTGATTTTGATCACCCTGATTATTTCTCGGATATTGATGACGTGTTTGATGCGTTTCAAAACATGGCGCTTCAAGTGAAAAAAGCCATTATTGCCTGCGGTGATGATGAGCATCTGCCAAAGATTCAAGCGAAGGTACCTGTTGTGTACTACGGGTTCAACGAAGAAAATGATTTCCAAGCACGCAATGTTGTGAAAAATACGGAAGGTACCACATTTGATGTATTTGTACGCAATACGTTTTATGATACCTTCTACATTCCTGCCTACGGAAATCATAATGTCCTCAACTCGTTAGCTGTCATTGCATTATGTCACTATGAGTCCATTGATGTAGAGCTTATCAAAGGCGCATTAACGACATTTGGCGGTGTGAAACGACGCTTTAATGAAAAAGTGGTCGGTGAGCAGGTCTTAATTGACGATTATGCACATCATCCAACTGAAATTGAAGTCACGATTGAAGCAGCTCGCCAAAAATATCCGGACCGTGATATTGTGGCTGTCTTCCAGCCGCATACGTTCACACGTACACAGCAATTCTTAAGTGAATTTGCTGACAGTCTAAAGAAAGCCGACTATGTCTACCTTTGTGATATTTTCGGTTCAGCCCGTGAAAACATTGGGAAGCTGAGCATTGAAGATTTACGAGAAAAAATCCCGCAGGCCCAATTGATTGAGGAAGAAGATACATCTGTGCTGAAAACGCACGAAGATGCGATTCTGATCTTTATGGGAGCAGGAGACATTCAGAAGTATTTGCGTGCTTATGAAAAAGTCGCTGTATAAATGCTTTAAAAAAGTGCCGTTTCACACGGCACTTTTTTTATTTTGAATAAAATGTGACAAAAGGGCTAAATGTGTCAACATGTGGCGCTTTTTTTCGTTCGCTGTGGACAGGAATTAGCGAATAAGTGTAGAATTATTATTCAATCGGTCATTCTAGGCGATGTTTGAATGATACAACGAGAGGGTAATGAATTGAATATGCCCGCAGCAAAGGAGGTATCAGATGATTATTATTCTATATCTAAGCGTTGCACTGATCGCAATTGCTTTCCTCATTCTTGTCATCTATTTGTCCAAAACATTAAAATCCTTACAGCTGACATTAAAGAATGTTGCATCAACTTTAGAAGGTCTTGAAGGTCAGATGCAAGGCATCACCACAGAGACAGCACAGTTGCTACATAAGACGAATCAGCTTGCTGAAGATATTCAAGACAAATCAGCAAAACTTAACACAGTTGTGGATGCGGTGCAGGGAATTGGCGGCTCGATCAACCAATTTAATACAAGCATAAAGCAGGCAGCTGGTGCGGTTTCTTCATCCGTTGAAAGAAATCAAGAAAAAGTGACGGATGTGGTAAGCTGGAGTAACGCAGCACTTGAAATTTATAAAAAATGGAAACAGCGTAAACACCAAAAATAAACCATATTCGCATAGGAGGAATAATCATGAGCAAAGACGGAATCAATAGCAAAGACTTTTTGATCGGAACACTTATTGGTGGAATTGTTGGTGCAACAACAGCATTATTTTTAGCACCGAAGTCAGGAAAAGAGCTTCGCGATGATTTGAACACCCAAGCGAATGCGTTAAAAGAAAAAACAGACCGGCTCACAACAGATGCAAAAGAAAGAGGCACTGAATATGTGACGATTGCGAAAGATAAAACGTCTGAATTGTCTCAGCTTGTAGCAGAGCAGTCAAACCAGATTTTAGACAAAGTGAAAGACATAAAAGAGCGTGCGGCTGGAAAAGCTAATCACGTGAAAAATGAAGCAGAAGATGCGGCAGCGGATTTGGCAAGCGAAGCATCTGATGTAGCAGATGAAGCAAAAGTAAGAGCACAAGAAGCAAAATCAGAAATTGAAGACGGCATCAAAGATGTCAAAGAAAAAGTAGAACAATCTACTAAAGGCTAACTCTCACTGCTCGAAGTGAAGAAGGAGAACATCATGTCAAAACAACTCATTGAAACAGAAGAACAGTTTGATCAACTAACGAATCAAGATGGGACCTTTGTCTTTTTTAAGCACAGTTTGACATGTCCGATCAGCCAAGCGGCTTTTCAAGAGTTTGAAGCATTTGCGTCTGCACATGAAGACGTGCCAACGTATTTCTTGCAAATTCAAAACACGAGAGAGCTTTCATCCTACGTGGCTGAAAAATCGGGTGTAAAGCACGAAAGTCCGCAGGCACTCGTTTTTAGCGGTGGAAAAGTAAAATGGCATGCTTCTCACTCAAGCATTACAAAAGAAGTGCTTGAACATAATCTGTAAAAGAAAGAAACGTCAGCAGCGGCTGACGTTTTTTTTATAAAAAAGGTTTACTTGAACGAAAAGTATGCTATAATCTTACATACAATACTTTATCGCTTAAAAGCGTTTGGGTAATAAAGAAAATTTTCGTGACAATTCCGAAATCTTTGTTTATAATAAACCCTATCATGCAAGAATGAAAAAATAAAAAGCGAGAGCAGGCAGAGGAAAGGATGACAAAAATGAGCAACAATGAACTAGAAAAATTGAGGCAGCAAGCAGATGAACTAAATCTTCAAATTCTAAAACTGATCAATGACAGAGGAAACATTGTCAAAGAAATTGGAAAAGCAAAAGAAGCGCAAGGTGTCAACCGTTATGATCCTGTCAGAGAGCGCACAATGCTGAACCAAATTCTTGAAGAAAATGATGGGCCATTTGAAAACTCAACGATTCAACATATTTTCAAAGAGATTTTCAAAGCAGGTCTAGAGCTTCAAGAAGATGACCACAGCAAAGCACTTCTTGTTTCTCGTAAGAAAAAACCAGAAAACACAATCGTGAACATCAATGGGGAAGCGATCGGTGATGGAAAGCAGCGTTTCATCGTTGGACCATGTGCCGTTGAAAGCTACGAGCAAGTCGCAGAAGTAGCGGCAGCAGCGAAACAGCAGGGATTAAAACTACTTCGCGGTGGCGCATTTAAACCTCGCACAAGTCCATACGACTTCCAAGGACTTGGTGTAGATGGTCTAAAGATTCTAAAGCGTGTAGCGGATGAATACGGTCTTGCTGTCATTAGTGAAATTGTCAATCCTGCTCATATTGAAGAAGCGATTGAGCATATCGATGTCATCCAAATTGGGGCACGTAACATGCAAAACTTCGAACTGTTAAAAGAAGCCGGTTCCGTGAAGAAACCAGTTCTTTTAAAACGCGGTCTTGCAGCGACCATTTCAGAATTCATCAATGCAGCTGAATACATCATCGCCCAAGGAAATGATCAAATCATCCTTTGCGAGCGCGGTATCCGCACATACGAAACAGCGACAAGAAATACACTAGATATTTCGGCAGTGCCAATCTTGAAACAAGAGACACATTTACCAGTCTTCGTTGATGTGACGCATTCAACTGGACGTAGAGATCTTCTCCTTCCAACAGCAAAAGCAGCTCTTGCAATTGGAGCAGACGGTGTCATGGCAGAAGTACATCCAGATCCATCTGTTGCTCTATCTGATTCAGCGCAGCAAATGGACATTCCACAATTCGAAAAATGGTTAGATGCGTTAAGACCACTTGTCAACATTCACGCGTAATCATAGATAGAAATAGCCGCCGGATGACTGCCCGGCGGTTTTTTTATGGAAAAAATACCATGAGGTTTGGGAATGAAAGGAAGAAAGCACATTGCAAGCCCAAAAAGTGCTTGTTCACAATGTTTTCATTTTTAAAATTCGATAGAATCTGCTAAGATCATTGTCATAGCTGGCGTTCTCGATGATTTTTTATGAAATATGATTCAAATTACAGGTAACAAGCCGATTAAAGTTTGTTTAATTTAGTTATAAAAAGAAAGGGAACGTTTTCATATGACAAAAAAACGTGTATAATTTCATAAAAGAATGTCATTTTGATGTAGATTGAAAAATTATGTGTCTCTTTTCATCGTTTTAATGACAAATAGGATATTATTTTCCTCGTATCTGACATGTCTCTATCCAATTGGTGAATGCTATAGATATGAAGTGTATTTGAAGGAGTGATTTATGTGAATAATGTTACAATATATGATGTAGCAAGAGAAGCAAATGTAAGTATGGCAACGGTATCACGCGTAGTAAATGGTAATCCAAACGTAAAACCAACAACAAGAAAAAAGGTGCTTGAAGCGATTGATCGCCTTGGCTATCGTCCGAATGCAGTGGCACGAGGCCTTGCAAGTAAAAAAACAACGACAGTTGGGGTCATCATCCCTGATATTTCTAGTATCTTCTATTCGGAATTAGCACGCGGTATTGAAGATATCGCCACGATGTATAAATACAACATCATTTTAAGCAACTCAGATCAAAATACGGATAAAGAGCTTCATTTGTTAAATACGATGCTTGGCAAACAAGTAGACGGAATTGTCTTTATGGGCGGAAACATCACAGATGTGCATGTGGAAGAATTTAAGCGCTCTCCTGTACCGATTGTGCTTGCAGCATCTGTTGAAGAACAGGCTCAAACACCATCTGTTAACATCAACTATGAGCAGGCGATTTATGATTCCGTTCAGCTGTTAGTTGAAAAAGGACATAAACGAATTGCGTTTGTTTCTGGTCCGATGTCAGAACCAATTAATTCCGTGAGAAAGCTAGCAGGTTATAAGCGTGCGCTTGAAGAAGCGGGTATCGCGTTTGACGATGCACTTGTCGCTGAAGGCGATTACTCTTATGACTCTGGAATTGAAGCACTTGCTCATCTGCTTGAGCAGTCTGACAAACCGACAGCTGTTATCGCAGCTACAGATGAAATGGCACTAGGTGTCATTCACGGAGCACAAGACAGAGGGGTCTCCATTCCTGAAGATTTAGAAGTGATTGGCTTTGATAATACAAGACTTTCTCTCATGGTGCGTCCTCAGCTGACAACAGTTGTTCAGCCAACATATGATATTGGTGCTGTTGCCATGAGACTGCTCACAAAACTGATGAACAAAGAACAAGTGGACGATCAAATTGTTGAGCTTCCGCACAGAATTGAAGAAAGACAATCAACAAAATAAAACAAAAAAGCAGGCTCACCTTATGAGGGAAAGCCTGCTTTTCTTATGCCTGTTTCTTTTCTCTTCTAACAGGCATGAGTGCTTTTTCTACTGTTTGAGCATTTTTTTCTGTGATTTCTGCTTTTCTTGGGATCGGTGGATATAAATCGTCAGGGTCTCTCCACGTGGATGGAAGGGTAACAGGCGATTGCTTATTCCATGCCTGAATCCAGTCCTGAGGGAGCTCATCTGGCGGTGTAATGCCTTTCATCTCAAGCCAAATGCGGCTCCACGCTCTTGGAACGACGCGCCAAATATCATATCCCCCTCCGCCAACAGCGATCCACTTGCCGTCACAATATTGATGAGCAAGCTCATGGGCAAGTCTAGGAATTTCTTCATATATTTTCATTGTGGCAGATAAATGAGTTAACGGATCATAGTAGTGTGCATCTGCCCCGTTTTGCGTCAAAATCACATCTGGTTTAAAAAAAGCAGCAATTTCAGTCACTGCTGTTCGGTATGCTTCGAGGAACGATTCATCTTCCGTAAATGCATCTAGCGGAATATTATAGGCGTAGCCATAGCCTTTATCGTGGCCTCTTTCCTGTACTTGTCCGGTTCCAGGGAACAAGTAGCGTCCCGTTTCATGAATGGAGACTGTGCATACCTCTGGGTCGTCATAGAAGCTGAACTGGACACCATCGCCGTGATGAGCATCCGTATCAATATATAAAATTCTAGCGCCATAAGTCTTTTGAATATATTGAATCGCCACAGAGCTGTCATTATAAATACAAAAGCCAGATGCACGCCCTTTGAATCCGTGGTGAAGCCCGCCTCCAAGATTGAGGGCATGCTGCGAATGACCGAGCATCACTTGATCAACCGCTGTTAATGTTCCGCCAACAAGGAGAGATGCCGCCTCATGCATGCCTGCGAACATCGGTGTATCTTCAGTGCCAAGACCGTAGCGTTCACCCTCTGCTGTAGACAGTTTTCCTTCACTTGCCCGCTGCACAGCCTGGATATAATCTGCTGTATGGACGAGCTTTAATTCCTCCAGAGTAGCCATACGTGGTGCAACGATTTCATCCTCTGTTAACGCCTTCATTTTTTGAAGAAGATCATAAGTTAAGTAGACCCGAAGCTGATTGAAGGGATGATCTTGGTTAAATTGGTACGTTTGAAAAGATGGTGAAAAAACAAAGGTCGCTTCCTTCATTTGATCGTCTGCTCCATAGGCCAGAGCACTTTATAGCCTTTTGCGCGAATCAGCTTTGTCACATGATCTGCATGAATGGTTTGAAGGCGGAATACGAGCACTTTAGATGCCTCATTGGCATGCGGGTACACAAGCACACTCAGCAATTGAATATGCTGCTCCTTTAAAATGGCCGTAATGTCTGCGAGGCCTTCTGTCATCTGCTCGACTTCAACCTCTAAGTGCGACCCAGGCTGATCTGCACCTGTCAGTCTTACAAACGTACGAAGCAGATCTGTTTTTGTGATAATGCCTACAAGCTTGCCGCGTCTCACCACTGGAAGACAGCCAATTCCGTGCTCAAAAAAGACACTTGATATCTCCTCAACGAAATCAAGCGGGTGAGCCGTGATCGTCTCTAATACCATGATTTCTTCTACCGGCCGCTGAATAAAGAGCTTCCTTTTCTCTGTTTCAAAAATACTTGGACTGGCATTTTTAATATCCCGATCTGTCACCATCCCAATGACAGAGCCTTGATCAGATACGATCGGAATATGCCGGATGTGGTGTGCACTCATTTTTTGAATGGCCTCTTCAATCGTATCGGTTTTTCGCAGCGTGATCACATCACGCTCCATAATTTGTTCAATCATCATTGTTTACCAATCCCCTTTGCCAAAAAAACGAATTGAACGTTAATACATAAAGCGCTGATGGAAGCGAAGACGATCGAAACGCTCGATCGAATCAGGACTCACATGTTTCCCAATTCTGGCCATTAAACAATTGGCTGGATGTGAGCTAATCTCTGGCTCGTCTGTTGCAAACCAGACAAGACCGCCTGCGTTCATCATTTTCTCCATCATTTTGCGGTACTCCCAAACGTTTTTCTTTGTCCCCTTTAAATCCCAATGCCAGTAATATTCAGTTGTAATGATGATGTAATTCTCCATTTGCTCATCCATCATGCTCACATCAAGCAAATGCTTGCCAAGTGAGCATCCTCTAAATGGAGGTGCGACCTCAATCGCGCCAAGCTCAATTAAATTATCCATTTTGCCCTCTGACCAGCGCTCAAGTGGATCAGGATACAAATACGTGACATAGCCTACGACAAGCTCATTCGCTCTTGCAATGATAATACGTCCTTCTGGAAGATCTGCTATTTCAACAAGTGCTTGTTTCTGTTCCTCAGGCGTGCGAAATGCCGTTAGTCCTTCATGAAACGTATAGTTCGCAAGCTCTGATGCAGGTACCGGTCCTTCAATCAGGATGGAACCTGTTTCTCGCTCAATGGTTTTTGAATAATAAGTTTTAGGATGCTCCACGTATCCACCGCCCCTAATTCTAGTGAGTCGTCTCTATTCTATCTTAAATCTTGCAAGATTTAAAACGGTTTCATCAGAAGTTTTTTAAAAATTGAGAAAAAAAGTCATCTATACTATAATGGTCATTGTAAACGTATGCAAAGGGGGACTGTTTGATGAAATTGGAAACGCTACCATCAGTAAAAGGGGATTATCATTTAAATGATTATGAGCAGGCATACAAAGATTTTTCATGGGAGGAAGCTAGAAAAAACTTCTCCTGGTATGAAACAGGAAAAATAAATGCAGCCTATGAAGCGATTGACAGACATGCGGACTCGTTTCGTCAGAACAAGGTGGCGCTTCACTACAAAGATTCACAGCGGGATGAAAAGTATACGTTCAGGGATATGAAAATCAACACAAATAAAGCGGGAAATCTATTCAGAGAAAAGGCACATGTAGAAAAAGGGGATCGCGTGTTTATCTTTATGCCAAGATCACCTGAGCTCTATTTTCTTCTGCTTGGTGCAGTTAAAATTGGAGCGATCGTTGGCCCGTTATTTGAGGCATTTATGGAAGGTGCTGTCAAAGACCGTTTAGAGAATAGCGAGGCAAAGGTGATCGTGACAACACCTGATCTGCTTGAGCGAATTCCATTTGCAGAGCTTCCGAAGCTTGAATCTGTCGTCATTGTCGGCGGTGAAAACGAAGACGTCGATGGTGTGCGGACAATTCACTATGAAAAGGCGTTTGAGGAGGCAGCAAAGGAGCTTGAGATTGAATGGATGGATGAAAAAGACGGCTTCCTGCTTCATTACACATCAGGATCTACTGGTACGCCAAAAGGTGTGCTTCATGTCCATGGTGCAATGGTCCAGCAAGGCCAGACTGGTAAATGGGTGCTTGACTTGAAAGAGGATGACGTTTACTGGTGTACAGCTGATCCAGGCTGGGTTACAGGCACAGTGTACGGTATTTTTTCACCGTGGTTAAATGGGGCGACGAATGTGATTTTAGGCGGCCGGTTTAATCCTGATACGTGGTATGAAACCATTGAATCACTCGGTGTAACTGTTTGGTACAGTGCCCCGACCGCCTTTAGAATGCTCATGGGGGCAGGGGATGATCTCATTCAAAAATATGACCTCAGCTCGCTCCGCCATGTTTTAAGTGTGGGAGAGCCACTTAATCCAGAAGTCATCCGCTGGGGAGATGCTGTTTTTGGCAAGAGAATTCACGACACTTGGTGGATGACAGAAACGGGTGCACAGCTGATTTGTAATTATCCATGCATGGACATCAAGCCAGGCTCGATGGGAAAACCGATTCCAGGCGTAGAAGCGGCGATTGTTGATAATGCAGGAAATGAACTTCCGCCATACCGGATGGGCAACCTTGCGATTAAAAAAGGCTGGCCTTCTATGATGCATACGATCTGGAACAATCCTGAAAAATATGAATCTTACTTTATGCCGGGAGATTGGTATGTTTCAGGAGATTCAGCTTATATGGACGAAGACGGATACTTTTGGTTCCAGGGACGTGTCGATGATGTCATCATGACGTCAGGAGAGCGGGTCGGTCCATTTGAGGTGGAAAGTAAACTGGTCGAACATCCAGCTATTGCGGAGGCTGGTGTCATTGGAAAGCCAGATCCGGTCCGCGGTGAAATTATTAAAGCATTTATAGCGCTTAGAAGCGGATATGAGCCGACAGATGAGCTGAAAGAAGAGATTCGTACATTTGTGAAAAAAGGACTCGCAGCACATGCGGCACCTCGAGAAATTGAGTTCAAAGACAAACTGCCGAAAACGAGAAGCGGAAAAATTATGAGACGTGTGCTAAAGGCGTGGGAGCTGAATTTACCTGCTGGCGACCTTTCGACAATGGAAGATTAAATTTTTTCATCAGTTGACTTGATATCAAAAGTGTGTTAAAAATGACATTAGTTGAATATGAAAAGGTTTTGACTGAGATTCAGTAGAATGATCTTTCCCTGTTGAAGAGAGCTGACGGCTGGTGCGAGTCAGTACAAAGAGATATTCGAATTACCCTCACGAACCGCTTTTACGAAAAGGAGCATGCCCTGATTAGTGAAAGAACGGATCTGTCCGTTATCAGTGTAAGTGAAAAGACGAGATTTTTTGTCTTTTAAGCAGGGTGGTACCGCGATATATATCGTCCCTTCGTTCATTCGAAGGGGCGTTTTTTTGTTGAATTGTAAAAAAAGGAGATTTGGAAATGAGTCAATTGATGGAAGAGCTATCGTTCAGAGGATTAATTCAGCAGCAAACAGATGAAGAAGGTTTAACAAAATTATTAGCAGAAGAAAAAATCAAACTATACTCCGGCTTTGATCCGACAGCTGACAGCTTACACATTGGTCATCTATTGCCAATTTTAACATTACGCAGATTCCAAGAAGCAGGTCATCATCCGATTGCTCTTGTTGGCGGCGCAACTGGACTAATCGGCGACCCTAGCTTCAAAAAAGCAGAACGTTCACTCAACCCAGCAGAAATCGTCGAACAGTGGTCAGAAAAAATCAAAGGACAGCTGTCTCAATTTCTTGATTTTGAAGCAGGGGAGAATCCAGCCGTTATCGTGAATAACTACGACTGGATCAGCCAAATGAATGTCATCACGTTCCTTCGTGATGTTGGAAAGAACTTTGGTGTAAACTTCATGCTGGCAAAAGATATCGTGAGCTCACGTATCGAAACAGGGATTTCTTACACAGAATTCAGCTACGTTATCCTTCAGTCTTTAGACTTCTTAAATCTTTACAGAAATGAAAATTGTAAGCTGCAAATCGGCGGAAGTGACCAGTGGGGAAATATCACATCTGGACTTGAGCTGATCCGTAAGTCTGAAGCAGAAGGGGCAAAAGCATTTGGTCTGACGATGCCGCTTGTCACAAAAGCAGACGGCACAAAGTTTGGTAAAACAGAAGGCGGCGCCATCTGGTTAGATAAAGAAAAAACGTCTCCATACGAGTTCTACCAATTCTGGATTAACACAGATGACCGTGATGTCGTGAAATACTTAAAATACTTTACGTTCTTATCAAAAGAAGAGATTGCATCGTACGAAGAAAAAGTGCAAACAGCACCTGAAAAGCGTGAAGCGCAGCGCCGTCTAGCAGAGGAAGTGACAACACTTGTACATGGCCGTGAATCACTAGAACAGGCTGTTAACATCTCAAATGCGCTATTTAAAGGTGAGATCAAATCTCTTACAGCTGAAGAAGTGAAAGTAGGCTTTAAGGATGTTCCATCAATGGAGAAGAGCAGCACAGAAGAATTAACACTAGTCGATATCCTTGTGGAATCAAAGCTGTCTCCATCAAAGCGTCAAGCACGTGAAGATATCACAAATGGTGCTGTCTCCATCAACGGAGAAAGACAAACAGATAAAGATTATGTTCTTTCCGCTGACGACCGAATTGAAAACCAATTTACTGTTTTAAGAAGAGGGAAAAAGAAATACTTCCTCGTGACGTATAAATAAATCTTTATGAAACAGTAAGCATCATGGAAAAGCACCTCAACATGTTCGTATACATTGAGGTGTTTTTCTTTTTTATATAGAAGTAGCTCATTCGTCTGCTTCTTGTTCAAGGAGTGAATCTTTGTTTGTATAAGCATGTTCTACCTTACAAATTCGGGTTGTGTAGGATTCATACCAATCTTTTTTCCCCTTTTTTTGAACACGCTGATGTGCTGTATGTGCTTTCCATTCTTTGATGGCTTCTAATGAATCCCAGTAAGAGACAGTGATTCCAACACCATGTTCATCTCGTACACTTTCTATTCCAAGAAACCCATCTAGATCTTTCGCTAATTCTTCCATTTTTTGAGCAGCTGCAGCGTATTCTTTTTGCTCGACATTTGTTCGTTTTGATGTGAAAATCGCGGCATAGTAGGGTGGTGCAGGTGTTTGAGTAAATAGCATCTAGTAGAACCTCCTTAGTCTATTGATATTATATATGAAAGAAAGAAGGTCTCGTAGTCTTTTTGTTTTAATTTAAAAAAGTCCAAGGTGCTTTTTGATTATTTATATTTTTGTAAAATCATCTCATAAACATTACCTTGTTCACTTTTCTGACATATTTTTCTTGTATAAAATAGAGTCGTATAAGATGAATAAGGGGGAATGAAAGTGATGTTTGTTAAGAAAAGGAGTTTGCAAATTCTCATTGCGCTTGCATTGGTGATTGGTTCAATGGCTTTTATCCAGCCGAAAGAGGTGAAGGCGGCTGAGCATAATCCGGTTGTGATGGTACACGGCATTGGCGGTGCCTCTTATAACTTTTTTTCTATTAAAAGTTATTTGGTTGGACAAGGCTGGGATCGAAACCAATTATATGCTATCGATTTCATAGACAAAACAGGAAATAACCGCAACAATGGTCCGCGTCTATCCAGATTCGTCAAAGATGTGTTAGACAAAACGGGTGCCAAAAAAGTAGATATTGTGGCTCATAGTATGGGCGGAGCGAACACATTATACTATATTAAGAATCTAGATGGCGGCGATAAAATTGAAAACGTTGTCACAATTGGTGGAGCAAACGGACTCGTTTCAAGCAGAGCATTACCAGGCACAGATCCAAATCAAAAAATTCTTTACACATCTGTCTACAGCTCAGCTGATCTTATCGTCGTCAACAGCCTCTCTCGTTTAATTGGCGCAAGAAACGTTCTGATCCATGGCGTTGGCCATATCGGTCTATTAACCTCAAGCCAAGTGAAAGGCTATATTAAAGAAGGACTGAACGGCGGAGGACAGAATACGAATTAAAAAAACGAAAAGACAGCGGCATATGCTGTCTTTTTTGATGTCAACTGGCATATGGCAGCTAGAGATATTGAAAAGGGTGGCAAAACGATGATACAGAAACAGACCATCGTACATAGCCGAATAAAAAACATGTACAAAACGTCCACCATTCCTTACACTACATGTAGTGAATGAGAATTTTCGGAGGTGGACGTTTGTGAAAACGAATCAAAAGGCTTTCATCATTGTAGATGTACAAAAAGCGTTCGAGCATGAAAAATGGGGAGAACGCAATAATCTAGAGGCAGAGGAGAATATTAGCCGGCTATTGACGTTTTGGAGAGAGAAGGGCTGGAAAGTGATTCATATTCAGCATACATCCGACAATCCGGACTCTGTATTTCATCCAGCAAATGAAGGGCACCTTTTCAAAGATATGGCTAAACCGCTAGAGGAAGAAACAGTGATACAAAAGAAAGTCAACAGCAGCTTTATAGGGACAAGCTTGGAGGAACAACTAAGGTCAAATCAGATTGACACGGTCGTCATTGCAGGATTAACAACACCTCACTGCGTATCAACAACCACAAGAATGAGCGGAAATCTTGGCTTTGATACGTATCTGATCTCAGATGCAACAGCCGCCTTTGGACTAACAGATCAAAACGGTACATATTTTGACCCAGATACGATCCACCGGCTCTCACTTGCAACCCTGCATGATGAATTTGCGACTGTCATGACAACAGAGCAGCTCATCAAAAAATGGACAAGTCCAGAATAAAAGTTTGAAAGCTCCTAGAAAGATATCTAGGAGCTTTTTTGCGTATTAAGCGATTGTTTTCGTTGTTTCTTACGTGAGTAAACGAGATCAATCTCAATAAATAAAAAACTGACAAAGAATGATAAAATCAATACGCCGTCATCCCCTATCGATACATTCATAAAGTTTAAGTAAAGGACATACTTGATAGAGAGATGTAAAACGATCCAAGAACTCACCCATTCCAAAGCATAAGTGAGCCATACAGGAAGTTTAAGGAGATAAGCCAGTCCTTTTCCTATGAATAGAAGGACAGGTGACCAAAAAACGACGATAACACTCACGAACAAAGAGAAAGAGATCAAAGAAAGAAACGAATCATACGTGATGGTTTCTCCAAAAAGAAAATTCACGCCTAAAACGACGATGTATAGCAATACACATGGAACCGCGATCACAAAGCAGATAGAAAAAAAGAGCAGGAAGATAAACAGACTTGCAGCAAATCTATTGGGCGGCTCATCGATAATCTGTTTTTTTCTTAGAAGAGAATAGGCAATCACTGATAAGGTTAAAAGTAAGAATAGAATGATCGTGATACTATACATGGAACTCCCCCATCTAAGTACTATAGAAGACCATACGACTGATATGTCATCTATCATGATTGTACCAATAGAAAAAAGGCACTTCAATGAAATATTTCCTATATTTGTATATAAAAAATGAGACAGGTTTAGTTGAAGTAAGAATACAGGGGACGGTCGAGGAAAAGAGGTGATTGGAAATGGGAGGTTTCTTCCAATGATCTTATGTACAAATGTACGGCTTACTCAAAGGTGGTCTTGGCTAAATCCCCTTGAAAAGGGGTGACGCCTATGTCAACTTTTCAAGCATTAAAACCTGAAACAAAAAACCCTAGAAATCCTTGAACAATCAAGGGATCTAGGGTTTGTTTGCTCTCTCTTAGAGAAGTAATGAAATTAACGAGAGTAGAACTCAACGATTAGTTGTTCGCTGATTTCAGGCGCTAATTCAGAACGCTCTGGAAGACGAGTGAAAGTTCCTTCAAGCTTTTCAGCATCGAAAGAAAGGTATTCAGGAACGAAGTTGTTTACTTCAACTGATTCTTTCACTACTGCAAGGTTTTGAGATTTCTCACGAAGAGCAATCGTTTGACCTGGTTTCACAGAGAAAGATGGGATGTCTACACGGCTTCCATCAACAAGGATGTGACCATGGTTTACTAGCTGACGAGCTTGGCGGCGAGTACGAGCAAGGCCAAGACGGTATACTAGGTTGTCAAGGCGAGTTTCAAGAAGGATCATGAAGTTTTCACCTTGTTTACCAGGAAGTTTAGCAGCTTTGTCATATAGTGTACGGAATTGACGTTCGTTGACACCGTACATGTGACGAAGCTTTTGCTTCTCTTGTAATTGTAAACCGTATTCAGATAGTTTTTTGCGTTGTCCTGGACCATGTGGGCCTGGAGCGTAAGGGCGTTTTTCAAGTTCCTTACCTGTTCCGCTTAATGAAATGCCTAAACGGCGGGAAATTTTCCAACTTGGACCTGTATAGCGAGCCATAATGTGACTCCTCCTTATTGTTTTTATTTGTGAAAAATAAAAACCGTCTGTTCTTCCTCTTTTTCGTCATTATGTTTTCATGCATCCTCGCTCCAGCAGCAGGGAGTTACAAGATACACCTTCATAATATAGAAGGAACAAAATGATACAAAAAAGCCGAACAAAAAGGCTGCCATATTTCACACAAACTCTATTATATGACGCTGGGTAGGAGAAGTCAACCTATTTAGAGGCAGAGGTGACGTTCTCCATTATATAAAGAAACATAAAAAAGCAGACAATGTGCCTGCTTTTTCTTCATGATTACGCATCCGTAGAGACGGATAACGCCTGTTGGAGAATTTCTGTAAATTGAATAAGATAGGTCTCATCTACTTCACTGAAGCGGTCTTTCACAGGGCTGTCAATATCGAGTACCCCAATGATCTGTCCATTGACCTTGAGCGGAATGACTATTTCAGATTGCGATGCGGCATCACAGGCAATATGCCCAGGGAATGCATGGACATCAGCGATACGCTGCACTTCACCTGTCGCAAAAGCTGTACCGCAAACGCCTTTTCCAGAAGGGATGCGCACACATGCAGGCAGTCCGTTAAACGGTCCAAGCACAAGCTCGCCGTCCTTTGCTAAATAAAACCCTGCCCAATTGACTTCAGGAAGTGAGTGATAGAGTAGCGCAGCTGCATTTGCCAAGTTGGCAATCAGATCAGGTTCACCATCTGTAATGGCTTCTACCTGTTTGACGAGCAATTGATAGTCTTTTGAAGGATCGCCAGACTGTTTTTCGACATGAAACATGAAAATCTCCTACTTTCTATCTTAAAAATACATAACTTGCGTTTCGCATGTGGGATTTGTCGAGCAATTGTAAAAGGAACTTCCGCCTTCATCTTGAAGTATGTACACATGAAGAGGGGTGAGCGGATGAAAACATCAACAACCGTGCAGACAAAAGATCGTATTATGGATGCTGCCATCAGACTTTTTAACCAAAAAGGATTTTCTGGAACCTCTGTCCGTGAGATTGCGAAGGAAGCAAACGTCAACGTTGCCCACATTTCTTATTACTTTCAAGGAAAAGGAGGGCTGCTTGAGCAGCTCGTATCCGATTTTTATGAAGGCTACATTCACATGATTGAATCACATCTCCAGCACATGGAAACCCGTCATGCAAAAGAATGCTTACTACATGTGGTTTTTGATATTTTATCTTATCAGCACAAGCACCGTCAATTAACCCGTTTCGTTTATCGGGAGGTGACGATTGATTCGACACTCATCAGAGAAATCATGTCGACATATTTAACAAAAGAAAAGTATTTGTTTCAGCTTATCATTGAAAAAGGAAAAAGCACCCATGTTATTTGTGAGCAGCTTTCACTCGCATCCTTTATGATTCAGCTAAAATCACTTCTCATGATGCCATATTTACAGCCGCAATATTTAACAGAGGTGCTTTATTTGAACCCAAGTGAGCCGTATTTCTATCAAATGTACTTTAAGGAGCTGAGCCGCTCGCTTCATTATTTGTTAGAACCAAAAGAGCCGGCACTAGATTCTCATCTGAACCTCATGATGTCCTCGAATTGATCATACGCATATCCGAGATCTTCCGCTTGATGGGCATCAGAGCCGAATATGAGCGGAATTTTTTTCTTTTTTGCAAGCTCAATCATCCATTGATCTAAATAGATACTTCTGGCATATGTTTTACGAAGACCTGATGTATTAAAATCTAAGGACATGCCTTTTTTTGCCGTTTCTTCAAGGCAAAGGGTGACCTTTTGACAAAGTTCAGGTGACATTTCATATGGAAAAAGCTGTTTGAATTTCTGGACAAGGGTGATATGACCGATTCTCTTTGGCTTATATTGGCCTAAAGATGATAGAATAGAAGAATGAATTTGGTCATAGTAGCTTTGATAGACCTGTTCGATGCTGCCATAGATGCTTATTAGCTGCTGGAAGGCATGCTCGTCAAAATCAAGGCAAATATAATCATCGCCAGCAGGAAGAAAGTGAACAGATAAAATGGCGTCGTCTAGTTCTGGACCGTAGCAGTCTAAAAAGGTTCTTGTTTCCTCTTCATACTCTTTGATAAAGTCAACCTCAAGCCCAGTTTTTACTATTAATTGTCCTTTGTATTCTTGTTTCAGCTGAGCCAGTTTCGTTATATACGCTTCAAGGTCTTGGAGCTTCATGGCACTATCCTGCTCAGGTGTTGGATCTTGAAACGATGGAGGCAGCGGGGCATGCTCGGTAAAGGTTATGGAATCAAATCCCTTTTTGATGGCTTTTTCAATATAAGAATGAAAAGAATCAAGCGAACCGTGCGGGCAAAACGGTGTATGTAGATGTGCATCTTGTTTCAGCATGTCGTCACCTCTTGTCGATATTTTGAAAAACGTGATGTTTATTAGCGAAAATAATGAAAAATCATGACCAAAAATGCTGGTTACATGGTATCATAATAACAATGAAAACGACAGCTTCCGCATACATAAAAGCAGGTCACATTGATACGTGTGATCAAATGATAGAAAGCGCACAAATACTTTCTTGAAAAAACATACATAAAACCGTGAATGGATGGTATTGGAAAACATACGATCCTGCTTATAAAAAACAAATGCAAAGCGGACACGAAAGGGTTCTCAGGTCTACTCGGGACACTTTTACCCTGACATCACTTAGATCACAACAAGGGGGCTCATTATGGAGTTAATCATCGGTTTAATTGTCATTTTGCTTGCTTTGTTTTCAGTCGGTTATTTCCTGCGAAAAAATATATATAAAGAGATTGACCGATTGGAAGCATGGAAAATTGAAATTTTAAACAGATCAATTGTAGAAGAAATTTCAAAGATCAAACATTTAAAAATGACCGGAGAAACAGAGCAATTTTTTGAAAGATGGCGTGCAGAGTGGGACGATATCGTCACAGCCCATCTTCCAAAGGTAGAGGAGCTATTATATGATGCAGAAGAGTATTCTGATAAATATCGATTCTCCAAAGCCAAGCAGGTTCTTACGCACATTGAGGACTTGCTGAGTGCTGCTGATTCGAACATTGAAGACATTTTAAAAGAGATTGCAGACCTTGTCACAAGCGAGGAGCAAAATCGCAAGGACATTGAAAAGGTCAAAGAGCAATATCAAACAGTTCGAAAAAATCTGCTTGCGTACAGCCATTTATATGGCACCCTTTATGACAAAATGGAGCAGGACTTAGACGAGGCCTGGGAAGGGATCAAGCAGTACGAGGAAGAGACAGAAAACGGCAACTATATGAAAGCAAGAAAGATTTTGCTTGAGCAAGACCGCAGACTCGATCAGCTTCAACTGTATATCAATGATGTACCGAAGCTCATTGCAGACTGCAAACAAACCGTACCAGGCCAGCTGACGAAGCTGAAAGACGGATATAAAGAAATGACAGACAAAGGCTACAAGCTCGAGCACATCCAGATCACTAAAGAGCTTGAGAACTTAAACAAACAACTGACCCGTGCGGAAAAACTACTGATTGATGAACTCAATCTGGATGAAGCATCAAGCATTTTGCAAATGATTGATGATGCCATTCAGACGTTGTATGATCAGCTGGAAGCGGAAGTAGAAGCAGGTCAGGAAATCAAAAGCAAAATGCCTGAGCTGACGGAAGCATTTGAAAAGCTCGAGCAGGATCACACCCAAACAAAGGCAGAAACAGCTCTTGTAAAAGAAAGCTACAAACTGACAGCCGGAGAGCTTGATCAACAGAAGGCGTTCGAAAAACGCTTAGAAGAAATTGAAAAGCTCATGAAACAAATTCGCGAGAAGCTTGATCGTGATCATGTCGCATATTCCCTATTAATGAATGAAATCAATCAGCTTGAGACCTTTATCGATGATGCAAAAGCATTGCATGATACATTTAAGGATCATCTTCAATCATTAAGAAAAGAAGAGCTGCAAGCGAGAGAAACACTGGCTGAGCTCAAAACGATGCTGACAGATACAGTGCGTCAGCTGCAAAAAAGCAATATTCCAGGTGTACCTGCTGACATGAAAGAGCAGGCTGAAAAAGCGCAGGAGATGATTCAGCAAGTGCACGAGCAGCTGGAGAACCTGCCGCTCAACATGCCAGCTGTGAATGGGCAATTAAAAGAAGCCTCTGACACAGTGAGACATGTTGTGAATGAGACGGAAGAAATGCTCACAAAAGTGGATCAAATTGAACGAATCATTCAATATGGCAATCGTTTTAGAAGCCAAAATCATATTCTTTCAGAACAATTAAAAGAGGCAGAGCGAAGATTTTATGCGTATGATTATAACGGTTCATTTGATGTAGCAGCATCAGCTGTTGAAAAAGCATCACCTGGAGCCGTTCAGAAGCTATTAGCTCAGCACGAAAAAGAATATCAGCATCAATAAAAAAGCTGAAGTCCATTGATAGGACTTCAGCTTTTTTTGTATTATGATGCCTGCTTCTGACGTTCTTCTGAAGCAGAAGAAGTGAAAAGGGAGATCACGAACCCAATGGCGACTCCAAGTATCGCAGGGACAAGCCAGCCAATGCCAAGGTCATAAAAAGGCAGCACTGTTTGGAAAATGTCTTTTACTGGACCGATTGGAAGCTTTGCTGCTGCTAAGCCGTCAAATAAGCTCACGCACCCTGTCAAAATTAACGAGAGGACATATACTGGTCTTCTATGTCCAAGCCATTTATCAGCAAGTGATAGAACGATGATCACAATCGCCAGCGGATAAATCGCTGTTAAGACTGGAACAGAGAAAGCAACAATATGAGCAAGTCCAAAGTTAGAAATAATGAAACTAAACAATGTAACAAGTGTCACGACCATTTTATAAGAAAGCTTGGGAAGTAACTTTGAGAAATACTCTCCGCATGATGTGACAAGACCGATACTTGTTGTTAAACAAGCGACTGTAATGGCAGCTCCTAACACAATATTTCCTAGACTGCCGAAAAGGAACTGAGAAGACTGAGCTAAAATTTTGCTTCCATCTCCAACGAATCCAATGGCATGTGTACTAGAAGCACCCAGATACGCAAGTGACAGGTAAACGAAGGTTAATCCAGCAGCTGCAATCAAACCCGCTTTGATACAAGCAGAGGCCAGTGCCTTTTTACTTGTCACACCGCGTCCTTTAATCGCGTTGATGACAACAATTCCAAATACAATAGAAGCAAGAGCATCCATCGTTTTATAGCCCTCTAAAAATCCTTTGAAAAACGATCCGTTGCTATAAGATACATCTGGTGTACCAATGACGCCCATCGGTGTCAAAATGGCTTTGACAATGATAATAAAAATGATCGTAAATTTAATCGGTGTTAATATTTTCCCTACACGATCCACGATTTTCGTTGGATTTAAAGCAAGATAATACGTAATACCGAAAAAGACGAGTGTAAATAAAAGAAGAGACAGCCAAGCTGGCACACTTGATAAAAATGGTAATGCCCCAATCTCATACGAAACTGTTCCTGTACGCGGAATAGCGAAAAGCGGCCCAATGGATAAATATAAAATGACGGTGAATGCTGTTCCAAACACTGGGTGAGCCTTATCTGCAAGTCCTTTTGCATCACGCCCTGTTAAAGCAATCGCAATAATCCCGAGTAGAGGTAAACCGACACCTGTTAATAAAAATCCGCCCATTGCTTTCCAGACATTTGTTCCGGCATATTGCCCAAGCTCTGGCGGATAAATCATATTTCCGGCGCCGAAGAATAAAGCAAATAACATAAAACCTATAATAATCGTATCTTTCGTCGACAATGTTGCCTTCATTGAATATAAAGCCTCCAATATTATGTTGAAATATTCTGTTAATTAGCTGCTAAAACGGTTCTTCATTAACATTCACTAATTATAAAGGATGTACGCCTGATGTCAACATGTGTTTTCATACAAAAGTCATGAATTTTTCTATTTTAGTATATGAAGAACAATAAAAAACATCCCCTTCTCCTATGAAGGGGATGTTTTTTGATTTGATGCTTGATTAAGCAGGCTGTTTAGGTGGGCTCGTAAACAAAGAAATAAGAAGACCAATAATGGCTCCAAGTACGGCAGGGATAGCCCAGCCGATCCCAAGTTTGTATAAAGGAACAGTAGCTTCTAAAAATTCATTTAAACCGCCAAGAGGAATCTTTGCTGCCACTAACCCGTCGATGACGGCAAAGATACCTGTAAAAATGAGTGAAGCGATATAAATAATCCGTCTTCCGTTGATCCAGCGATCAAGAAAAGATAAGAGAATGATCACGATGGCTAACGGATAAATCGCAACAAGAACCGGAACAGAGAGCGAAATAATTTGTGCCAGTCCAAGGTTTGCCACAAATGTACTGAATAAAGATACAACTAAAACAACAGTGCGATAAGAAAAGCGTGGAAATAGTGAAGAAAAATATTCCCCGCAGGATGAAACCAGGCCAATACTTGTGGTCAAACAGGCAAATAAAATGGCAGCCCCTAGCACAATATTACCAGCAGAACCAAATAAAAAGTTCGCCGAAAGCGAAAGGAGTTTTCCACCTTCATTTGCCCCGACCATACCTGTTGCCTCAGGACTTGATGCTCCGACATAAGCGAGTGATATGTACACAAGAGCTAGTCCAGCAGCTGCGACAAGCCCAGCTTTAATACAGGCTGCGGCAATCGATTTACGTTCTGTCATACCGCGCTCTTTCACAGCCGTGACAACGACAATTCCGAAAACGATTGAAGCAAGAGCATCCATCGTTTTGTAGCCTTCTAAAAAGCCGGTAAACAGCGGGCTTCCTTCATAAGTTGGATGCGGACTCCCAATTCCACCCATTGGTGTCGCGATCGCTTTGATCACAATTAAAGCAATGACAGCGAGTAAAATTGGTGTTAAAATTTTACCGATTCGGTCAACAAGCTTCGATGGATTTAAAGCAAGAGCATAGGTAATGCCGAAAAAAGCAATCGAAAACAAGAATAATGGAATCCATGATTCAGACTGCGCTTCAGACAGAAACGGCGCCAGCCCAATTTCATAAGAAACCGTTCCAGTACGAGGGATCGCAAAGAAAGGCCCAATGGATAAATATAAAATGACAGTGAAAATGGTACCGAATGTAGGATGAGCTTTGTCAGCAAGCCCCTTTGCACCAGTTCCTGTCAGGGCAACGGCGATGACACCTAAGAGTGGAAGCCCAACTCCGGTCAGTAAAAATCCACCGATCGCAAGCCATACGTTTTCACCTGCGTACTGTCCAAGTACAGGAGGGAATATCATATTGCCTGCGCCGAAAAAGAGTGCAAACAACATTAAGCCGATGGCTAATGTGTCTGTTTGACTTAACTTATTTTTCATAAGGTTATCCCCCTATTATTTTATTTTTCCGCCATGTTTAAATATTCTGTTAATTTAGGAAAAAATATGACAATGGCACTATGCATGATATAGTGAATTGATGAGGTTGTCAATATACCGCTTTATATTGAAATAAAAGGAATTCATCATATTAGTTAAACGCAAGAGGATAAGGAGTTTCGCAATGATGTATCTTGATAATAGTGCAACCACAAAACCGTACCCTGAGGTTTTACAAGTATATCAGCAAGTGAGTGAGCGTTATTTTGGAAATCCATCTTCGCTTCATCAGCTCGGGATAGATGCAAGCCGGCTGTTAAATGAAACGAGAAAACAAATGCTTCACTACACGGGCTTGAAACAATATGAGATTATTTTTACTTCTGGTGCAACAGAAGCGAATAACATCGCCATTAAAGGAGCAGCACTTGCCAAAATGAACCGGGGCAAGCATATTGTGACCACAGAAATAGAGCATCCTTCTGTTATTGAATCGTTTGAACAGCTGAAGGCGTTATTTGGCTTTGACATCACCTATATTCAAGTAAATGAGCATGGCCATGCAGATATGACTCATTTAAAAGAAGTGCTTCGCCCTGATACAGTGCTTGTCAGCATGATGCACGTCAATAACGAAACCGGTGCTATCCAGCCGATTGAAGAGGCTGCTGGCATCATTCGTGAGCATGCCGAAAACGCACTTTTTCATGTCGACGGGGTGCAGGGAATGTGCAAGGTCGCACTCAATAAACAGCTGGATGTAGACCTTTTGACGATGTCAGGCCATAAAATTCATGGATTAAAAGGCACAGGAGCACTCTTTTTAAAGAAAGATGTCACTCTCGCCCCTTTCATTACTGGGGGAGAGCAGGAATTAGGACTTCGTTCAGGTACTGAAAACCCTGCTGGAGCTGTCAGCTTAGCAAAAGCCATGAAACAATCATTTGAACAGCTTGACAAGTATCATAATGAGATGCTGAACTTAAAAACGCAGCTGCAAAAACAGCTTGGAGAGATAGAAGGTATTGTGATGAATACACCGAGGGCGCAAAGTGCGCCGCACATTGTGAATTTTTCAGTACCGGGTATTCAAATTGAGGTCCTCCTCCATATGCTTGAAAAAGAAGGCATATATGTTTCTACAACCTCTGCCTGTTCAGCCAAGAAAAAAGAGCCAAGCCGTGTACTGCTGGCAATGGGAAAACCAGAGGAAGTAGCCAAAAGCAGTATGAGAATCAGCTTGACGTATGGACAAGGACCAGAGCTAACGCCGCAAATCATCACATCGATCGCACAAAGTGTGAAAAAATTAAAAGGAATGAGATAACAGCATGAAATATGATCATATTTTAGTCCGTTTTGGTGAGATCTCAACAAAAGGGAAGAATAGAAAGAAATTTATTGAAAAACTAAGAAAGCACATTCGGTTCGTCTTAAAGGATTTTGAAGCATTAAAGGTTGCATCTGATAGAGACCGCATCACGATTATGCTGAACGGAGAAGACCCTGAACCGATTTCAGAACAGCTCAAAAGTGTATTTGGCATTCAGAGCTTTAGTCTTGCGGTTAAATGTGAGACGAATCTAGATGCGATTAAAGAAGCGGCACTAACAGCAGTACAGGAAGTGTATGAACAAGGAAATACATTTAAAGTCTCAACGAAACGCTCTTATAAACAATTTGAACTTGATTCAAATGAAATGAACCGTGAAATTGGCGGACATGTTCTAAAGAATACGGAAAACTTAACGGTCAATGTGAAACAGCCGGATGTGCATTTACGCATTGAAATCAGAGAGCAAGCAACGTACATTACATTTAAAGATGTCAAAGGTGCAGGCGGCCTGCCGGTTGGTTCTAGCGGAAGAGCGATGCTCATGCTTTCAGGCGGCTTTGACAGCCCAGTTGCCGGCTATCAAGCAATGAAACGCGGAATTGAAATCGAAGCTGTGCATTTCTTTAGCCCGCCGTATACAAGTGAACGTGCCAAACAAAAGGTCATTGATCTTGCAGAATGCCTGGCAGCATATGGAGGCGAAGTGAAGCTTCACATCGTACCTTTTACAAAAATTCAAGAGCTGATCCATAAACAAGTACCTGAAAACTATACAATGACATCAACAAGAAGAATGATGCTGAAAATAGCTGACAAAATAAGAGAAAAGCGCGATGCCCTTGCGATTATTACCGGAGAAAGCCTTGGTCAAGTGGCAAGCCAGACACTTGAAAGCATGTATGCTATTAACCATGTGACCAATACACCAATCATTCGCCCGCTCATTGCTGTCGATAAAAATGACATTATTGATGAAGCGAGACGAATTGGCACATACGATACAAGCATTCAGCCTTTCGAGGATTGCTGTACGATTTTTACGCCGCCGTCTCCTAAAACAAAACCAAAGCTTGAGAAGGTAGAACGCTACGAAAGCTTTGCTGATTTTGAGCCGATGCTGAACGAGGCAGTAGAGCAAATTGAAACAATTATTGTGACAAATGAAAAGAAAGCAGCAGACGAATTCGCTGATTTATTCTAAAACGAAAATTTCATAATAATTACCATAAAATCAATCGCATGAAGTCATGTGTTTCTACACATTCTATATTCACAAGGAGGTGAGAACACATGGCTCAACAAAACAGACAAAGCAGTTCTAACCAATTACTAGTACCAGGCGCTGCACAAGCTATCGACCAAATGAAGTACGAAATCGCTTCTGAATTTGGTGTAAACCTTGGTGCAGAAACTACATCTCGCGCTAACGGATCAGTTGGTGGAGAAATCACTAAGCGTCTTGTATCTTACGCTCAACAACATATGGGTGGCGGATCTTTCTAAGACACACAATTTAAAAGCTATGGCTTATGAGCGGGATCCTTCCCGCTCTTTTCTTTTTGTACATATAAATAGTTAGAATATTTTTAAAAAAGAAGACGGATTTAAAAAATTATGGCATAATACTAGGAGTAGGTCCTAATTCAAGCATTTTTCAGTTATGAGTGTTAGAATAGGTAAATTGAAACATGTTTCGTTTCATAAGAAAGAGGCTAAAAGGAGCTGTACCATGAAAAGAGAAGACTTAATTGCACCAGAACAATATAACTTAGTCAGTGAGATTGAAGCGTTCAGTCATGACAAGGAGAAAATGGCCCTGCACTGGCAGGACGGCAATGGCCAAGAAGCACATGTGACGTATGCAGCATTAGTGGAAGAGGCAAATAAAATTGGACATGTTTTATTAAAAGCAGGCTTCAAAAAAGGCGATAAAATTATTGTGATGGTGCCGCGCATGCTCGAGGCATACAGCATTTATTTAGCAATTTTGAAAACAGGAATGGTTGTGATTCCTTGTTCTGAAATGCTGCGTGCGAAAGATTTAGATTACCGAATTGAACACGCAGAAGCAAAAGGAGCGATCGTCTACTCTTCATTCATTCAATCGTTCGACGGAACCAAAAAACCAAACGATTTTAAAACATTCTCAATCGGCGAAAATGATCATGGCTGGACAAACATTCTAGCGCAAAAGGAAGAGCAATCAAACGAGCTTGAATTGGCAGAGACAAAGCGCACAGACATGGCGTTTTTATCCTATACATCAGGTACAACAGGGAACCCTAAAGGGGTTGTTCATACACACGGATGGGCGTATGCACATTTACGCACAGCTGCCAAAGCATGGCTCTCCATTAATGAAGGAGATAAAGTATGGGCGACAGCAGGACCAGGCTGGCAAAAATGGGTGTGGAGCCCCCTCTTATCTGTGTTAGGAAGTGGAGCAGAAGGCTTTGTATATGGAGGGAAATTCAATCCAAATACATACTTAGAGCTGCTTCAAAATAATGAAATCAATGTCCTATGCTGTACACCGACAGAATACCGCTTTATGGCAAAAGTAGATGATTTAAGTCAGTACGAGCTGCCGAAGCTGCATAGTGCTGTTTCTGCGGGAGAGCCGCTGAACCGTGAAGTCATTGATACATTCAAAAAGCATTTCGATATAGAAGTACGAGACGGCTATGGCCAAACTGAAAGCACACTGCTCGTAGGGGTGTTAAAAGGAATGGACATCAAGCCAGGCAGTATGGGAAAACCAACCCCTGGCAACGAAGTAGATATCATTGATGAGGATGGAAACGTCTGCGCACCTGGAGAAATTGGTGACATTGCGGTGCATCTTGAAACGCCGGCTTTGTTTAAGGAATACTATAAAGACGAAGAGCGTACAAAAGCGCAGCGCCGCGGCAATTACTTTATTACGGGTGACCGCGCGAAAAAAGACGAAGATGGGTACTTCTGGTTTGAAAGCCGCAGAGATGACATCATTGTCAGCTCAGGCTATACAATTGGACCGTTTGAAGTAGAAGATGCGCTGATTAAGCATCCAGCAGTGAAGGAATGTGCAGTTGTGGCGAGCCCAGATGAAATCAGAGGATCAATCGTGAAAGCATACGTCGTCCTTCGTGATGGAACTGATCATAGTGATGAACTGATCAAAGAGCTGCAAACACATGTGAAAAACACAACAGCACCGTACAAATACCCAAGAGAAATCGAATTCATTGACGAACTGCCAAAAACACCGTCAGCGAAAATCCGCCGTGTAGAGCTGAGAGAAAGAGAGCTTGCACGAAAAGGTCAATCATAAAGAAGCGAGAAGCGTTCGGATGGAAGCATTCGGCGCTTTTTTTGTACGGAAAATTAAATTTGTTGAAAGCAGGCAGGGTGCTTTGTGTTAAAATATGTAGGAATTTCTGAAAAAGGAGAATGTTAGTAGATGTCCATTGCGATCATTCATGGAATTGTGCTTGCCTTTGGTCTTATTTTACCTTTGGGCGCTCAAAATGTATTTGTATTTCAACAAGGAGCGCTGCAGCCTCGATTATATCGGGCTATGCCTGTTGTCATCACGGCTGCTCTTTGTGACACACTTTTAATTGCTTTAGCTGTCATAGGTGTTTCTGTTGTGGTGTTTACCATTCCAGTGCTGCAAATTGGTCTTTATATCATTGGTTTTTGTTTTTTAGTTTATATGGGATGGTCTGTATGGAACACAAGCTCATCATCAGGTGATCAAGAGAAGCAGAAATTAATGCCTGCAAGAAAACAAATTGTATTTGCCTGTTCAGTTTCTCTTTTAAATCCCCATGCGATTCTCGATACAATTGGTGTCATTGGTACAAATTCGCTGCAATATAGCGGGGCAGAAAAGCTGGCGTTTACACTTGCCTGTATCATCGTGTCCTGGTTATGGTTTATGGGGCTCGCCCTTTTAGGGAAGATGTTAGGAAAGTTAGATACAAACGGCAAATGGATGAACCGTATCAATAAGGCTTCGGCGGTCATGATCTGGCTGGTAGCGTTATACATTGCGTATCAATTGATTGTGTAAGATACATAGAGAATCGAACAAAGAAGCGTTTGGACGTAATGATCCTGCGCTTTTTTTGTGTATTGGACAGGCTTTCCAGCCAGTGTCAGTACGATCTTAAGAGGTAAATCAGATGCAATTGCCCAGAGGAAATGATAATGAGTAGGCTTTATGCTATATTATCAACAGTGGGTTTTATTGGTAATTTAGTCTATTACATTATTTTCCTTGAAAGGTTATAATCTTTATTAAATTTACTAAAGGAGTCTATCGATGAAGATAAGAAAAATGTTTTGTGTGTTATTGTTCATATCACTTTTATTAGGACAATATCCTGTTGGAAACGCTGTTACCGTAAAGGAGGACGAGCCTTTTAAAAAGATACAAAATGATAAAGCAGCAGAAAAACTCATAAAAAAGGCAAAAAAAAGCTCTCAATTTTTAGAGGCAAAAGAATTAGCCCAAAAGAAAGGATATCTATTAAATGGAAAAAGTGCAGCTGTTCATTTGAAAGCTGCTAAAACGGATGTTGTTTATTTTTATCTGAAAAAAAAGAAGTCAGATAATCAGCTGCTTAACAATGTTTCCTTCATTTCAGTTTCACTGAGCCAAATAAAAGCTCACTATATTCAACTTGCGGAATACGATGAGAAAGGGAATTTGCACTCATACTTCTTTCAAAATGGAAAATTGAAAAATAAGTTCCATATCAACCAAAAAGGGGAGTTTTTAAAAGGATCTTTTACCTATGGTGAAAATGATGTAAAGCAAGATATGATGGAATTAAATAAAAAAATTGTCCAAATAGATGATTCGGAAATTCAAACGAGTTTTAATTGGAACAAGTTTTGGGACTGCTTAAAAAAGAAAAGCGGTCCGAATGAATCTCTTCCATTACGTTCAATGGTTCTAGGAGCGTGTTATTATATTTGTTTTACGGGACCTGCTAGCTGTATTGCATGCGCAGTGATTAATGGAGGTATATCAGCGGGATTGGCCGGTTATTGTGTGAAAAAAGTTTGGTGAATAGGGGGGATTTAGAATGGCTCATAAAGAACAGCGTAAAGGAGTAGTTCTTGCTGTTTTAGATACGTTAACATTTGGAATACCAGTGTTGCTATGGAATTTATATAAGAATACGAATAAAACATTGAAATTAATGATCCCGATCATTCCGATTGTTGGTTTCATAACGTATCTTTTAGCATCCCTTCACTAATAAGATAAAAAATCCTTAGTATGAGCGTAACGCTCATGCTTTTTTCATTTATTTCAGAAACGTCTGCTCTTCATATGTTGAGATAAGTCACTTTTCTTCTAATTTGATCCTGTTCTGTTTTAAAATGTCATTGAGGCGGGGCATTTATCCTCGTCATTTGAAAAGGGGGATATGGATGAAGAAAACATTGTTTAAAGATGCAGCTCTCTTAACACTGGATCCATCTTTAGGTTTTCTTGAAAAGGGAGATTTGTTAATTGAAGGGAAACATATTTTAGAAGTTAGGCCTTCAATTGAAGTAAGTGATGCAGACATCGTTGATGCATCTGATATGGTCATCATGCCAGGTCTTGTAGATACACATCGGCATGTGTGGCAGTCTGTCATCCGGGGCATAGGGACGGATTGGTCTTTGCAGACATATTTGAGCAAAATCTATTATGGCAACTATGGAGCGATGAGACGCCCATCCGACGATCGAATCGCCAATTATTTAGGGGCATTAGAGGCTTTAGATGCAGGTGTGACCACGTTCTTAGACTGGACGATGATCAATTCAATGGATCATACAGAAGAGCTCATTGAAGGATTAAAAGATGCGGGCATACGAGCTGTTTTTGCTTTTGGGTCCTCTGGAGATGCTGAATATTGGGATAGAGAGAGTACGCTCACTAATATGGAGGACGCAGCACGTGTGAAAAAAGCGCATTTTCAATCATCAGATCAGCTTTTAACAATGGGACTTGCGATTCGTGGACCAGAGTTTTCATCATGGGAGACGTCGGTATTTGAAATTGAAACAGCCCGGTCTCTAGATGCTCTATGCAGTATGCACATCGGCTTTGGGAATTGGGGAGCGGAGGATCGATCGATTGAGCGGCTTCACTTAGCAGGGTTACTCGGACCGGATTTGAACATGGTGCATATTAATGCAATTGATGCGGATCAAATGAAGATGCTGGCAGACAGCGGAAGCTCCATATCCATTACCCCTGAAATTGAAATGATGATGGGTCACGGTTATCCTGTCACAGGACTTGCGATTGAACAAGGTGTTCTTCCAACACTCGGTGTAGACGTAGTGACAGCGACAGGAGGAGATTTGTTTGCCCAAATGAAATTCGGACTTCAAGCAGAGCGCGCGATCCAAAATCAATCGTTGTTAATGGATGGGGTCATGCCGGGGCCTGAACTTGGGCTGTCTGCTCATCAAATGCTTGAGGCTGCGACGATCAATGGGGCTCGTGCATTACAGCTCGATCATAAAATTGGGTCGCTTACACCTGGGAAAGAAGCTGATTTCATCCTAATCGACCGGACAAGCATGAATCTTCTGCCGATGACAGATCCGGCTGGCGCGGTTGTCCAAACGGCACATCCTTCAAATGTTGATTCTGTTTATGTGGCTGGAAAAGCAGTGAAACGAAACGGAAAGCTTGTTGATGTGAACCTAGAAGAGGTCAAACGAAAAGCTTATACAGCAAGAGACCATATTTTATCACACAAGTTTGAATCGACACCTTCGTAAATAAAATAACCCCATAGGCGTTGCCTATGGGGAATTGTTTACAAGGATTCTTTGATGACCTTTTTATAATATTGGACAGACAGGAATCCGAAGACAGAATAGAGGGCAGTGTAAATCGACATGACGATAAGCATTGGAGTCCACAATTCTCCGCCGAACAAAAACCAGCCTGATTGTACAGCAAAGTAGCTGTGCAGCAATCCGATGATGAGCGGAATCCCAAAGTTAAACAGCTGTTTCAGCCGGATGCCTTTTAATAGATCCTTCTCAGTAAAACCAAGCTTACGCAAGATCGTGTAGGAGCTTTGTTCCTCTTCACTTTCATTCATTTGTTTAAAGTATAAAATACAGCCTGATGTGACAAGGAAGCTGAGACCTAAAAATCCGACCACAAACATCATTAGTCCTATTGTTTGTTTTTGCTGCTGAGCTGAAGCTAATTGAGACATGCTTTTGTCACTTAGTTTTAAAGATGTAAACACGCGATTTGCTTGTTCAAGATTTTTATTATCTTTTATATTGACTGCGTTATATTGGCTATTCTCAAACTGCAGCTTTGGATCTTTCTGTTTGTCGAGCTGCTCAAAAACATGTTGACTCACGACGGCAACAGGCAGACCGCCAAAAGTGAAGTTGTATGAAATGAGATAATCTTTCTTCATATCCATGACTTTCAAATCAACAGGCTCCTTGATGAGAAGCTTCACATCGCCTGAGCTTTGAATCGGCATGAATTTCTTTAATAAATCACTGTAGCCGCTTAAAATAACTTCGTTGTTCTCTACATGAATATTTGGTGCGTTTTTCTCACTGATCACAGGCAGTGTCAATACGCCTGGTTCATTATTCACACTTTTTAACTCTGAATCCATGATTTTTTTCGCATCAAATTTCGCTTGAATCACTTTGACCTGCTTTTGATCATAAGCAATATGTTTGTCAGAAAGTGCACGAGTGAAGGTGGCTGCTTCTTTTTCTGAGCCCATGACGAAATGAGCTGGAATTTGCTGCTCAGCGGTTTTTTCTGCTGAGTAATAGGAAATGTAGCTAAGAGCCAGCAAACCGATGGCAAGTGCAGATACGGTTGTAATAATCGTTAAAAGCAGTGCATTTGATTTTAGCCTGAACATAATGGATGACAAAGATAACACTTCATGAATGGCGAGATAGCCATTTTTTCTTTTACGTACGATATTGGCAATGAAAGAAACAGAGCCTTTATAAAAAAGAAAGGTACCGATGATGACTGAGGCTAGAATATAAATCATGGCTAAAAGTAACTCAAACATCGACGTATATGAGCCGGTAAAAAGCTTAGAAGAAATATAATAGCCTGAGCTGATCAAGACAATACCGAAAACCCCAATGATGATTTCAAACACAGAGATCTTTTTCACACGCTGTTCTGTCGAAGATGTTGTTCTAAACAAAGATAAAATCGTCTGTTTTTTAATAAAACGCCTATTTCTCAGCATAATCAATCCATAGATAATGAAAAAGACAATAAGTGTTTGCAGAAGGGCCATGCCTGAAAAATGCAGATTGGCGATGGCGTTAACGCCAGTCACTTTAAATAACACCATCAGCATCAGCTTTGAACCGATAAAGCCGGCAATGATGCCGATAACCATGGCTGTCACGTACAGGATAAAGTTTTCTGCATTGAGCAGTCTGGCAATTTTTTGTTTCGTCATGCCGATGAGCTGCAGGAGACCTATTTCTTTTCCTCTGCGTTTAATAAAAATGCTATTCGCATATAGCAGGAAAATACCGACGATCGCAATGAGCAGAACCGAAGCGGCTTTAATTGAAGCGCCGCCTTTAATGGAGCCTTTTACACCATCAAGTGCTGGCGAGTACTGCAAGGTGACAAAGGAAAAATAGAGCGCGACACTAAACACGAGAGCAAACACATATAAATAGTAATTCTTCAAATTTTTCTTCAAGTTACGGAAGATGAGCTGATTAATGTTCATGCTTCACACCGCCTAAGACACCTTGCGTTTTCATAATATCTTCGAAAAACATTTTTCTTTCTAAAGCGCCTTTATTCAACTGTGTATAAATCTGTCCATCCTTGATAAAAATGACGCGGCTTGAATAGCTGGCTGCGACAGGATCATGAGTTACCATCACAATGGTCGCTTTTCGTTTGCGATTGAAATCTTGCAGTTTGTTGAGCAGGTCAGATGCCGATTTGGAATCAAGTGCCCCTGTAGGTTCATCAGCGAAAATAAGACTTGGTTCATGAATGAAGGCACGAACCGCCGATGTCCGCTGCTTTTGTCCGCCAGAGAGTTCATTCGGATATTTATCTCTTAGTTCATAAATGCCCATGTCTTCTGCGAGCTGCTGAAAACGTTCAAAAGCTTCTTTTTTTGGTGTTTTGGAGATGGATAAAGGCAAAAGAATATTTTCTTTGACCGTGAGTGTATCAAGTAAATTATAATCTTGAAAAACAAAGCCAAGCTGCTTTTTTCTAAATTCCGCGAGCTGCTGATCCTTCATTTGCGTCATCTCAGCATCTGCAATACGAATGGATCCGCTGGACACATGATCGATAGAGGACAATACGTTCAGAAGGGTTGTTTTCCCCGAGCCTGATGGCCCCATGATACTAACAAATTCCCCGGCTTCAATGGTCAAATCAATGCCGCTGAGCACCTCTTGTTTGTTGAATTTATTTCCATAGCTTTTATAAATTTTGCGAGCTTCTAAAATGTTCATTTGCTGAACCCCTTTTTCTTTTAATTGATACCTCTAGTATAAAAAGAAGGCTGCCAAACGTCCTTCGATTTGGCGAACAAAACAGACGAGCATGTGACATTGTTGTCACATGCTCGCAATATGAACAAAATCATTCTTTTTCGGAAAGATGAAGGTGAAGGTTGTCCCTTGATCTATCGTGGAGTTGACCTCGATCGTCATATGAAGAGCGTCTGCTCCTTTTTTCGTTAAATAGAGCCCCATTCCTGTTGAGGCGGTGTCATTGTGATGTCTAGTTGAGGTAAAGCCTTTTTCAAAAATACGAGAGATGTCTCTTGGATCAATTCCTCTGCCTTGATCTGTAATCGTCAGCATGACTTGGTCATTTAGTTGCTTGCTTTCAATGACAATATCGGAAGAATGGCTGTATTTGACTGCATTTGTGAGTACCTGTCTAATCATAAAGGATAACCATTTTATATCACTTAATACGGTGCGTTCCTCCAGCGTCAGCTCAAAGCCGATTCCTTTTTGCATACACCAGGATTGGAGCGCTTTGATTTCTTTCGCTATGATGCTTTGCAGGTCCAGCTTTTCAATGAATAAATCATTTTCGATATGACGTACTCTGCTTTGGTGCAGCTGGGCATCAAGTAATAAATGTATTCTGAGCCACTCATACGTCATATTTGATTTCAGCGGCTGATCTGTTAATCGGTCAATCATTAAGCGCATCGCTGTAAGGGGGGTTTTGACCTCATGTATCCAAGAGAGCAATTCATCTTTTTCTTCTTCGAGAGCGATTTTCTGCTCTGCTGCCATCTGCCGGTAGCGTGCAATTTGCTCTGACGTTGCATCATGGATGAGCTGCTCAAATGGGGAAGAGGGGGTTAGCCGTATTTGATGTTCAATGTCATCATCCCATTCTTTCAACTTCTCATAATAAGCCGTTTCTTTTCGGTATCGGAAAAAGAGAAAGACAATCATGAGAAACGTAGACAATAGCACAATATAAAAAAGAGAAGCGATTGGAATGGTCGTATCCAAATAAGCAACAAACAGAATGAGGAGCTGCAAACTAAGAAAGAAAAGAATCCAGCTTCTTCGTTCTTTTAAAAATGCTTGCAGCATCATTGATCATCCTTTTCCTTTGCAAGATAGCCTTGACCCACTTTTGTCTCAATGAAGGCGCCAAGGGAGATCTCGTCTAGTTTTTTTCTGAGGCGGTTGACGTTTACAGTCAGTGTGTTGTCACTGACAAACCGTTCATCCTCCCACAATGCTTGAATGAGTGATTCACGGCTGACGATATGATTTTTATGCTGAATCAATTCCTTGAGAATAAATAACTCATTTTTTGTTAATTCAACCTCACCATGATCGTTTGTTACAGTATTTTTTTCTAGGTCAATCGCAGCGCCGCACCATACCTTTAGGCTGGCCGGTTCTGCACTATAATCATGCACGCGGCGAAGAACAGCACTTATTTTGGCAATGAGCACGTCAAAATGGAAGGGCTTTTGCACAAAATCATCGGCACCGAGCTGCATTGACATGACCATATCAGCTGGATGGTCTCTTGAGGAGAGGAAGATGATTGGAACATTTGAATGATGCCGAATCATCCGGCACCAGTGAAAGCCATCGTATTTTGGCAGCTGTATATCTATAATGACAAGATCAGGCTGGACAGACGTGAATTCCTGAAGCACCTGATGAAAATTTTGAATCCCATAGACATCATAGGACCAGTTAACTAGACGTTCTTTGATTTCCTGGAAGAGGGTTGTATCATCTTCAATTAGTAAAATCTTAAACAAAATCAGCACCACACTTTTTGTATTCGCTTGTTGTCATTGTAGCGGAAAAAAGGCCCTGCCGCTAGAACCAGACAAGAAAAAAGCAAGGGAAGAGGTCCCTTGCTTCAGCTTATTTACCTAAAAAGTGCTTTTTAAAGAATGATAGTTGGAATTCAAGTGTGAGTGGGTCATTAAAATAGAATTCCTCTGCATTGGCTTCATACACACGATGTTTTTTGACAGCTGGGATGGACTTGTAAATTTCACTGTTTTGATAGGAATTGTCCATTTCGCTGTTTTTACTAATGATCATATAGTCTCCAGCAAATTCAGGAATGACTTCCTGTGAAACCGCGTAGTAGCCGGCTTTTAATGCTTTTTCTTTCACTTTCTCAGGCATTTTCAGTTTCATTGCTTGATAGAGAATTTCTGTTCCGCGGCCCCATGCATCTCCAAAGACGTAAAGATCTTTTGTGCCGCTTTCAAAGACAGAAACTGTTGCATCTTTACCGATTTTTGCTTTGATTTCTTTTCCAGCTTCAGCTGCGCGTTTTTTGAAATCTTTTACCCAAGCTGTTGCTTCTTTTTCTTTGTTTAAAACTTTTCCAATTTCAATGTGCTGCTGAAGGTAATCCACTTTGTTATACGTAAACAAAACGGTTGGTGCGATTTTTTTGAGTTTTTCTACATTTTTAGTATTGCTTAAGCCAATGATGACATCAGGCTTTAGCTTCATGATTTTCTCTACATTTGCATCAGATACTTCTTCCACATTTTTTAATTTCTTTTGGAAACGCGGATTCTTTTTGGACCAAGAGTCAACGCCGACAAGGTTCACACCAAGTGACATGACATTCCCTGTGTAAGAACCGAGCACAACAACACGTTTTGGATGCGCTGGCAGCTTCACAGGCCCATTTTCAGATTGATATGTAATTTTGTCTGATGATGCTGATTGATTTCCTTTATTTGAGGAAGAGCTGCTGCTATTGCCACATGCGCTCAATGCAAGTACAAAAATGAGCATCAGAGGGAACAATATTTTCTTCATGAATGTAGACTCCTTTGAAATCGGCGCATAAGCCGGATATTGGTTGTATTAGTGATAATGATAATTATTATCACTTGGATATCATATCATAAGACTGTAGGCTGTTGTCAATGACATTTTGATAGCTGGTAATAAAAAATAAAGGGGGGATTTTCAATAAAAAAAGATCAAGGCAGCGTGTGTCCTGATCTTTTTTCTTATTTAAACCAGCCTTTTTCTTTTGAGCGTGTAATGGCCTCGATGCGGTTTTTCACTTCCAGCTTATCTAAAATAATGGAAATGTAGTTCCGGACAGTGCCGCTTTTGATGCTGAGTTCTTTTGCAATTTCTTTTGTGTTTTTACCGTCTGCGACGAGTTCAAGGACCGATTTCTCTCGCTCCGTTAATGGATTTTCATCACTATATAAGTCTTCCATCAATTCAGGGGCATACACCTTTTTCCCTTTCATCACACTGCGAATCGCACTTGCCAGCTCCTCGCTTGGACTGTCTTTCAGCATGTAGCCGCTGACGCCCGCTTTTAGCGCCCTTTGGAAATAGCCGGAGCGGGCAAAGGTCGTTAAAATAATGATTTTCACATCTGATCCTTTGAGCTCTTCCGCTGCATCAAGTCCGGATTTTCCCGGCATTTCAATATCCATTAAGCAAATATCAACAGGGTGTGTTTTGGCAAAATCGATGGCATCTTGGCCATTTGTTCCTTTCCCAACAACCGTCATATCGTCTTCTAAATCGAGAAGTGAACCGAGTGCACCAAGCAGCATTTGCTGATCTTCCGCGATAAAGATATTGATCATTTCAATCCCTCCTTTTCTTTTGCTGCTGAATCATTTGGAATGCTCATAATGAGCTTTGTCCCGTCCTTTGTTTCAATACGCAGGCGGCCATTTGCAAATTCCAATCTTTCTCTTATTCCTAAAAGGCCGTGACCCTTCGTTTGAGAGGATGAATAGTCGCCTTTAAAAGTTCCGTCGTCCTCAACGGTGATGATGGCTTCCTTTGACTTTTGGTGAATGGTGATTTTACAAACCGTTGCATCACTATGTTTGACGACATTCGTCACCGCCTCTTTGATGCACATGCTCACAATGTTTTCGTTCAGAAGTGAGATGTGTTTCGGTGCTTCCTTTTCATCATAAATCAATTCAATTCCAGCTGCTTCGAGAATTTGCTCGATGTTCGACATTTCATCTTTAATTCGGATGCCTTTCATCGAGGAAACAATCTTCCGCACTTCATTGAGAGACGTTCTGGCGGTCTGCTGGACGCTTTTGAGTTCGGCACGAGCCTGTTCAGGGTCTTTATACACGAGTTTACGGGCAAGATCACTTTTTAAACCGATCAAAGAAAGCTTTTGTCCAAGGGTGTCATGCAGGTCGCGTGCAATGCGCTGCCTTTCTTCAAGCTTCACAAGATCTGCAATCCGTTCATTGGCATATTCTAATTTCTCCTCAAGCCGTTCACGTTCCTTCCTGCTCCGAATGCTGAGAGGAAGAAGAATGGCACTAATCAGAGTGATGACGACAAAAGGAATTTGTGTGAGAAACCAGCCCTTTTTTAAGATCAAACTAAAGTTCACTGCCACGGCGGCGCTCGCCAGATGGATATAGTACAAGATATAAAAGGGAACTTTTCGTTTAATATGTCCGTTAAAATAGGCGATGCAAAAAGCGAAATAAATATAGCTGTAGAGCATCACATAACCAGTTGAAATGCCGATCAATAATAGGCCAAAGACATATAATGACCAGCCTTTTGCAACAAAGGCAAAACGATACACAGCGAAAAAGACGACGTTCAAAATAATGCCGATCACAATACCTAAAGTCGAAGGTGTCTTAAGGATAAAATAGAAGGGCAGGATGAAAAAAATGGCCCATATATAGGGGGAAATCCCATGCAATTTTTGAAGTTTAAACTGTTTTTTCATCCGTGTGCCACCTTTTTTCGTTTTTCATTGTTTTTCCTTACTTTATCAAATTCAGCCTATTGGTGCATCCTGTAAATGACAACAAGCCCCTTCTCGTGTAAGAAAGAGCCTGCGCCGATTATGCATTTTTCTTGAGAATGTCTCCTTTGATAACAGGAACGTTCATCTTCTTAGATTGCCGTGCTTCTCTAAACGTCACAAATGCTTTCGTTTCCTCATCCCACAGTCTAAATTTCATCGACTCAAGGCTTGTTTTCAACGTGATGGTCGGGACATTTTGCAGCGGTTCACTTTGGTCATGGGCATGCTCTAAAAGATAATTCGGTACTCTTGGGCTTAAATGATGGACATGATGGTAGCCGATATTACCTGTTAACCATTGAAGAAGCTTTGGCAATTTGTAAAAGGAGCTTCCTTCAACAGCTGCCTGCACATAGTTCCAATGTTCATCTGCTTCAAAATAAGAGTCCTCAAACGTATGCTGTACATAAAACAACCATACACCGATAGATCCTGAGATCAGGAAGATCGGACCTTGAACAAGCAGGAATTCCTGCCAGCCAAAAAGAAGACATGTTGCGGCTGCTAACGCAATGATGCTCACGTTGGTGAAATACGTGTTCCAACGCTCCTTTTTACGAGCATTTTTGACGTTGAAACGGTTTTTTAAGAGAAAGACAAAGATCGGTCCTAAAATAAACATCACAAAAGGGTTACGATAAAATCTGTAGCGAAATTTCGTCCATGCTGATGCTTCTTGATATTCTTTGACTGTTAGGAGCCAAATGTCGCCAGTACCTCGTTTGTCTAAATTACTGCTTGTGGCATGGTGAATTGAATGATCTCGTTGCCATTGAAGATAAGGGAAAAGGGTGAGTACGCCCGTTAAAAAACCGAACAGGTGATTCAGCGGCTTCTGTTTAAAAAAGGATTGATGGCAGCAGTCGTGAAAAATAATAAAGACACGCACTAAAAAACCAGCTGCAATAACCGCAAAAAAGAGGGTTAAAAGGTAGGAGATATTCAGGCTATAATAGGCAAGAAACCAAAGCCCTAAAAATGGAATGAATGTATTAAAGAGTTGAATGATACTTTTTTTCGAATCAGCACCAGAGAACTGACCCACTTGTTTTCTTAAAGTAGCTTGCTGCTGTGTGTTTGTTGAAGTCGTCATGAACGTTCAAGTCCTTTCCGTTTCTTTCTACTTCAAAGTATAGAAGGAAAGGTGTCATGCTCATAGTAGCACCCATCATGTATTCAATATGACATTTGTCATGTTTGTCATCAAAAAGGCTGATGGGATACGGTTTTGAGCTTATTTCAATATAAATAAAAAAGTAAAGGCGCTGGGCCCTCACTTTTTATGAACGTGCTTCATGTACTTTTAACTGCTTGCCTTTAATGGTTGTGTGGCGCATGGCATTCAGCACAAGGGGGCCTTTACCGTTTAAAATATCTACATATGTTTTTGTGTCTTGAATCGTAATAATCCCAATGTCATCGAATGCAACGCCTTCTATTTTGGCAATGGTCCCAACGAAATCAACAGCCCGCAGCTTCTTTTTCTTTCCGCCGTTAAAATAGAGCTTCATAATATCCTTCTCAACGCCTGCCTGTTTATTTTCCTTTTGAACAGGCGTTTCAATTTTCTCTTCGAAGCTTTCTACATGCTCCTCTGCTTCTTCCTTTGTCGGATAAGGCTGAGTTTGAAAGTCTATGCCGGCATCCTGCTTTAATTCATCAATAAGCGGTTTTGCATTCTTTGTCATAAACGCAATCGTTTTCCCGCTTTTTCCCGCTCTGCCTGTTCTGCCAGTCCGGTGAATATAGCGCTCTTTTTCATAAGGGAGATCATAATGAATGACATGTGTCATATCACTGACATCAATTCCCCGGGCTGCTATATCTGTTGCGATCAGATAACGGAATTCACCTTTTTTAAATTCATCCATCACATCAAAGCGGTCTTCCTGTCTCATGCCGCCATGAATTTTGTCACAGGGCACATCCCATTCGTCCAGCTTCAGCGTGAGTTCATTCACCCTGTCTTGTGTATTACAGAAAATAATGCAGCTATCTGGATTTTCAATGACGATCGTACGCTGAAGAAGGGAGAATTTCGATTCTTCTTCCGTTTCAATGACGGTGTGGGTGATTTGCTGTACAGACGTTTCTTCACGTGCAACCTCAATGACTTTTGGTGATTGTAAAAACTGTTCGCTCAATTTCTTCATGTCATCAGACATTGTCGCTGAAAACAGCATCGACATGCGCTTTGGCGGCAGATACTGAATAATAGAAGAGACTTGATCGATAAATCCCATGTTCAGCATCTCATCCGCTTCATCTAACACGAAAAATTTGAGATTTTCTAAAGAAAGGGTGCCTTTCTCAAGGTGATCCAAAATGCGGCCTGGTGTCCCGCACACAATATGGTTTTTCTGTGAAAGCTCTACTTTCTGCGCTTGAAAAGAGGCTTTTCCATAAATGGCTGCGGCTTTGATTCGTTTGAACCGCCCAAGGCTTGTGAGGTCTTGTTTGACCTGCATGGCGAGTTCTCGTGTCGGAACGAGGATGAGGGCTTGAGGTTTATTTTCAGCCCAATCAACCATTTCACAAATCGGCAGACCATAGGCTGCAGTCTTGCCGCTCCCAGTCTGAGATTTGACGATTAAATCCTGCTTTGAAAAAGCAACGGATAATGTCTCGTGCTGAACGGGTGTAGGTGTATGGAAGCGAAGCGCTTCTAACGCTTGTTTCAATTCATCACTTAATGGATATTGATCAAAATGTCGTAATGTCATCGTGTTCTCCTTTTCGTACATTCATACTTGTGACATCATACCATAACCATGGCCGTGAATGAAAAGACATAAAAAAAGCCCCGTAAAGGAGCTTTCAGCGCGCGGACAAATCTCAAAGGAATCTGCGTTTTACTTTTTCCCAGTAAGAGTTGTCTTTTAATTTCACCGTTTTAATGACTTTTCCTGAAAGGCCAATGTCAATTTGTTTGACGTGTTTTGTGCCGAGCGCTTCGTTATCAAGCCCGATAATTGGATGATCGTTTCCATCCTGCACTACCTTGAGCGTCAGCTTGCGGTCACTGCTCAAGATGAAAGGAGCGCCTAATGTACGGTACGAGTTGTTATTCAGCGATGCAAGCTCTGTGACTTGCATACAAGGAAGCATCGGATCAACCACGGCGCCGCTCACGGATTTATTGTAAGCCGTTGAACCAGTCGGAGTGGAAATAATCATGCCGTCGCCTCTAAAAGTTTCAAAGTGGAAATCATCTATATACACATCGATCACAAATGTTTTAATAATGCTGGAGCGGATCGACAGTTCATTTAAGCAATGGAACTGGTTTGTGCTGTCAACGCTTACATCGATGATCGGATATTTTCTCACTTCAAGCTGTTCAGTGTTCATGGCATCAATCATTTTATCAAAATGCTCTAACGAGAAATCGCAGTATAGGTGCGTATTTTCTGATTTTGATACCCCTACATACAAGCAGTCATCCCGGAAGTTTGTTTTACGTACTGCTTGAAGAAATGTGCCATCCCCGCCAATTGAAGCAATAATATGGGCATCCTCTGCACGCTTGACGACGTGAAAGCCCTGATCGGTAGCGAGCTTCTCGAGAGAAGAAATGTGTCCATCCAATTCATGATCTTTTTTGTAAAAGAAAAATACATTGCGACGATTGTCTGTCATTGACGTTCTCCCCTTTGCTGTCAAAAATAATTTTCAATGATAAAGGGCTTACATGAAAACCCTTGCTCACATTTTACACTTTTTTCATATGAAAGTAAAAACTTTAGAAAGAACCATCTGAGGATCGGATTGCTTTATGAGAAATGAGTCGATGTGAGTGATTTGAAATGGCTGAATCCTGAGCATAATTGAATAGCCGTTTTCTCATGAAAGAATGGTTTAGGTGTTTCGTTGCGGTGAAGATATAGCCTATTAGGTGCAGTTAGAGGATAAAAAAGCCAATTTTTCGTCATGCGCATGTCTAAGTAGACGATGTAAAGTTGATCGTTATTTAAGAGAGGTGCTATCATATGCCTACATGAAATGTAAAAAAACCACAATTCCTGTGAAACATTTCTTGTGGGCATTCGTATGAATGAAGTGAGATAAAAAGGAGGAGAAAAAGATGAATGCGAAAAGATGGGTAGCGCTAATTATTGCACTTGGTGTTTTCGGATTTTCAATTGTGATTAGTGTCACGATGGCCTTGTTCGATAGCTTCAATGACAATAAAATGAGCTATCAATTCGGGGATGAAATAGAAGAGAAGGTACTAGAGAATGGCAGCGGTGCAGGCAAGATTGCTGTTCTTGAGATTAATGGAACCATTCAAGATAATGGCGGCGCATCGAGCCTATTAGGCGGAGAAGGTTATGATCATCGTGCATTCCTCAAGGAACTAGATAAGGCGAAAGAGGATGCTTCTGTAAAAGGTGTACTTCTGCGCGTAAACTCTCCTGGCGGCGGTGTCTATGAAAGTGCTGAAATACATAAAAAATTAGAAGAAGTGAAAAAAGCGAAGAAGCCGATTTACGTATCTATGGGTTCAATGGCAGCTTCTGGCGGCTACTACGTGTCAACTCCAGCGAAGAAAATCTTTGCTTCACCTGAAACATTAACAGGGTCGTTAGGGGTCATCATGCAAAGCTTAAATTATTCTAAGCTCGCAGATAATCTAGGTATTAAATATGAAACGATTAAGAGCGGGAAATTCAAAGATATCATGTCTCCAAACCGTGATATGACAAAAGATGAGCGCAACATCATGCAAAGCATGGTCGATAACTCTTATGAAGGATTTGTCAAAGTAATCTCGGAAGGACGCGGCATGTCAAAACAGGAAGTCAAGAAAATTGCCGACGGCCGGGTATATGACGGGACACAGGCAAAATCGAACGGATTAGTCGATGAGCTTGGGTATTATGAAGATGCATTAAAAGCGATGAAGAAAAATGAAAAAGGCTTAAAAGGAGCAACAGTGGTCGGCTATTCTCAAAGCTTTGGCTGGAACTCTCTCTTCAACATGAGTGCAAGCAAGCTCTTTAAAAGCGAAATTGATTTTCTGAATTTAAAAGAAACACTGGCTGGCTCAAATGGGTCTAAACCGATGTATCTCTATTCAAAATAAAGGAGGGATCATAGATGGATTCTACATTCGATGAAGTAAGCGAAAGCCGCAGCCAAGAGGAAGAATCGAAGCCGGCCTTTGTGAAGCGCGCTTCAATTGAAGCACAGGCGTTTGCAGGTTTTTGGATTAGATTTTGGGCATTTATTCTTGATTGGCTCGTCGTCTGGGGTGTAAACCATTTGACGGTTTCTCCAATCTTTAGTCTGTTTGGCTGGTCCAAAGGAGGGGGATGGTTTTCTCCATTTTCCGTCACAACGACGATTGTATTCCTCCTTTATTTCGCCATCATGACGAAAATCTTTCAACAAACACTTGGCAAGATGGTGTTTGGAATTAAAGTGGTCTCACTTCAGCCTGAGAAGAAGCTGGCATGGGATGTTATTTTCTTTAGAGAGATTGTGGGGCGCTACATTAATACGATCTTTATTCTCTATGCTATCGTTGGGTTCTCACCGAAAAAGCAAGGGGTTCATGATTACTTTGCCGATACGGTGGTCGTCCATGAACATTTATATGAAAAAACAGAATCAAACGTATAATCAGAGGAGTTTGGCCGGGTACCGGTCAAACTCTTTTTTGTTGATTGGGTATAAAATCCAGAATGAGAGCCATAATCGTAGGGGAAGCATCATTTGTTATGGAGGAAGTGAGCACAGTGCTTTACGTTTGGATCGCAGCGTTTTTGCTTCTTGGGATCTTGTTGATTTTCATGAAAGTAACCATTTCGCTGGACTATTCGCATACAAACGACAATGACCACATTGCACTGAAGGTCATCACCTTATATGGATTGGTCAGACTCAAAAAAGATATTCCGATGGTGAGGGTCAATCCAGAAGACCAAACGATTGATATTCGTGAAAAGAAAATGGAAAGCGCTAAAAACCCTGATCACGAAAAAGAATCGATGCATAAAAAAGTAGGAAAGCGTGATATGAAGCAAATCCTTCATCAAATGGAGCGCATCACAAAAGAGATTGTCGATTTAAATCGGATCATGCGCAAATTCTTCATTCACATAAGGGTTGTCTCATTTCACTGGTCGACATGGATCGGCTTTCATGACGCCGCTTTAACAGGTGTAGCAGCCGGCGGTGTGTGGTCAGTGAAAGGAGCACTGCTTGCCTTTATGCAGGAGCATCTCACCTTTAAGCATAAACCGGTGTATGAAGTCATTCCGGCTTTTCAGCACAATGTGTCACAGACTCAGTTTACATGTATAGCATATTTTCGTATTGGACATGCTATGCTTGCAGCCATTCGTTTACTTGTCCATTGGTTAAAAGGAAGAAAGGCGAGAAAAAGTGCCTCTCTTCAAGCAACGAAGAATGAATCATCTGTTTAAGGAGGAACCCGAAAATGGCAGATCATCCAATCCAAGGTCTCATGAAGACAGCGATGGAAAACTTAAAAGAAATGATAGATGTGAATACAATCATCGGCGATCCAGTCGAAACCCCTGACGGCAGTGTCATTCTCACTGTGTCAAAGGTTGGTTTTGGATTTGCAGCCGGCGGCAGTGAATTTAACGGGAACCAAAAGAAAGAAAAACGTTCTGATGAACAGGAACGAAAAGAGCCGAGACTCCCATTTGGCGGCGGAAGCGGCGGCGGGGTGTCGATTACACCAATCGCCTTCTTAATTGTAGGAACAAACGGAGTTCGAATGCTTCATTTGGATGAACACACACATCTGCTCGATAAAATATTGGATTCTGCTCCTCAAGCAATTGAACGTCTTCAGCACATGTTTAAGAAGGATGAGCGGGAGCACCGTCACAAAGAACGAAAACTAGATGACATAGACCTTTAAAAAGTTAGCTGCGCTGCAGTTAACTTTTTTTGCAAAAGGGACGATTAGGCTTTGCAGTTTTTTGCTTTCTCTACTATGATAGAACCATACATTTGAAAAGGGAGGAATTGTTTTGGCATCGATCACATTTAAAGGAAGTCCTGTCACGCTTGTAGGAAATGAAGTAAAAGTAGGCGAGCAGGCTCCTGATTTTACGGTATTAACGAACTCACTTGGAGAAGTTTCACTTTCTGATTTAGCAGGAAAAGTGACGATCATCTCAGTGATTCCTTCTATTGATACAGGTGTGTGTGACGCACAAACAAGACGTTTCAATGAAGAGGCAGCCGGTTTAGGTCCGGTCAATATTTATACGATTAGTGCAGACCTTCCATTTGCACAAGCACGCTGGTGCGGAGCAAACGGAATTGAAAATGTCGAAACATTATCTGATCACAGAGATATGTCATTTGGTGAAGCATTCGGAGTGTATATGAAAGAATTGCGTTTATTGGCGCGTGCAGTCTTTGTATTAGACCCTAACGGAAAAGTGGTTTACACTGAATACGTAAGTGAAGCAACGAATCACCCAAATTATGAAAAAGCCATTGAAGCTGCAAAATCACTGTTATAAAAGCAGCATCGACAAGAGCTCCGGCTTCATCCTGGGGCTCTTTTCAATGAGAACATATAGCTTTTAACAAAGCGAGGAGAGAAAAGCATTGCAGAAAGATCAAGTAAGTACTATTTTTGAACTGCTCGATACAGCTTCTATTCGATTAAAAAAGGAACAGGGCATTTCCTATATTGAAGCATTGGCAGAAGCAGGAGAAGCCTTTTTCCAAGCAAATGATCGAAACGGTTTATTAAAGGATTTAATAGAAAAGGCAGATTTTGCTTCTTATGATCATGAGCAGATTCGTAAAGCGTTTCAGCTCGCCGTATTGAAAGGTCAAAAGGATATTTCTCATCCAAATCGCCAGATGACACCAGATACGATTGGACTGTTTGTCAGTTATTTGGTGAATAAATTTTTAGACGGTCAAAAAGAGCTTGTAGTCTTTGATCCAGCAGCGGGAACAGGAAACTTACTTCTTGCTGTTTTAAATAATCTCACTGCAGAAACAAAACGCGGCTTTGCATCTGAAATTGATGATGTGCTCATTAAAATTGCTTGGGCGCAGGCGAATTTAGAGGAGAAAGAAGTTGAGCTTTTCCACCAGGACAGTCTTGAGCCGCTTCTGATCTCACCGGCAGATGTCACTGTATGCAGTCTCCCAGTGGGCTATTATCCGAATGATGAGCGTGCAGCAGACTTTGAACTAAAGGCAAAAGAAGGACATGCCTTTGCCCATTATTTATTCATTGAACAAAGCCTTCGCTACACGAAAGAAGGCGGCTTCTTATTCTTCATCATTCCAAATGATTTGTTTGAAGGAAAAGAGAGCGTACAATTAAAGGATTTCATCAAAGATCATGCGTATATGAATGCGTTAATTCAGCTGCCAGTGTCCATGTTTAAGGATAAAAAACACGCCAAAAGCTTATTTGTGATGCAAAAGAAAAAAGAAGGGCTGAAAGCACCAAAACGAATGCTGTTTGCCAATCTTCCATCTTTCTCACAGAAGGAAGCAATGGTCGGTGTGATGAGAAAATTAGACCAGTGGTTTATAGAAGAAAAAGAAACAAAAGAATAGCCAGAGTGATTTCTGGCTATTTCAGCGTGTAGACAAACCCTCGCATTCGCCCGCAGGTCTGCGCTCCGGTGCTCGCCCTTCCTAGAGCTGCAAAGGTTTTCTATCACGCTGAAAAGAAAACAAAGAGCTAAAATAAAAATCATTTTAGCTCTTTGTCAATAATCTGGATATTTTACTATTCAGAAAATAACGACTTATTGATGTAAGCGATAACAGTTTGAAGGTGCACTTGAAATGCAAAGTTTTCAATGTTTAAATGAAAAAGTCAGATATTTTTCGGACTTATCGTTAAACTATAAAAGACCCGTCAAACAGGTTGAATATAGCACCGGAAAAAACGTGAAACCTTATATAACAACTGAGTAAAAGGAGCGACAGTAATGTCCAAAATTATTGCAATTAACGCAGGAAGCTCATCTCTTAAATTCCAATTGTTCGACATGCCAGAAGAAACCGTTTTAACAAAAGGGCTTGTTGAAAGAATCGGAATGGACAACAGTATCTTCACGATTTCTGTAGATGGAGAAAAGAAAACAGAAGTGACAGATATTCCAGATCACGCAGTAGCGGTCAAAATGCTGCTTGAAAAACTAACTGAATTTCACATCATCAAAGACTTTAATGAAATTGATGGCGTAGGACACCGCGTTGTTCACGGCGGAGAGAAATTCAGCGATTCTGTTCTTTTAACTGATGAAGTGATCAATGACATTGATCAGCTTTCAGAGCTTGCACCACTTCACAACCCTGCAAACGTTGTAGGAATCAAAGCATTCAAACAAATTCTGCCTGACGTACCAGCGGTTGCTGTGTTCGATACAGCATTCCACCAAACTATGCCAGAGCAGTCTTACCTATACAGCCTTCCGTACGACTACTACAAAAACTTTGGTATTCGTAAATACGGATTCCACGGGACAAGCCACAAGTTCGTTACAGAGCGTGCAGCAGAGCTATTAGGCCGTCCGCTAGAAGAGCTTCGTCTGATTTCTTGCCACCTTGGAAATGGTGCGAGTATTGCAGCAGTCGAAGGCGGAAAATCAATCGATACATCTATGGGCTTTACACCACTTGCAGGTGTTGCAATGGGTACACGTTCTGGTAACATTGACCCTGCCCTTATTCCATTTATTATGGAAAAAACAGGACATACTGCTGAAGAAGTGCTTTCTACTTTGAATAAGAAGAGTGGTCTTTTAGGTGTGTCTGGTCTGTCAAGTGACCTTCGTGATATCGAAGAAGCAACAGAAGAAGGAAACGACCGTGCAGAAGTTGCTCTTGATATTTTTGCGAGCCGTATTCATAAATATATCGGTTCTTATGCAGCAAGAATGAATGGCGTAGATGCGATCATCTTCACAGCTGGAATCGGTGAAAACAGTTCAGAAGTAAGAGCACGTGTACTTCGTGGTCTAGAATTCATGGGCGTTTACTGGGATCCTTCTTTAAACAACATGAGAGGCGAAGAAGCATTCATCAGCTACCCGCACTCTCCTGTAAAAGTGATTGTCATCCCTACAAACGAAGAAGTAATGATTGCAAGAGACGTTATGCGTTTAGCGTAATCAAGTTTGAAAAGCTCTTTTCCAATAAGGAAAAGAGCTTTTTTCTGTTGAAAGCAGCATGCTATAATGTTGTCCAATATGAAGCAAAAGGGAGCGGTGCGAAAGATGAGCGTGACAGAACATAAACGTGAGGCGAAAGAAAGGCTTTATGTGAAAGTCATTACGGTCAGTGATACAAGAACGAAAGATACAGATAAAAGCGGCCGTCTGATGATTGATTTGGTCAAAGAACAGGGACATCTTGTTCTTGCATACGATATTGTAAAAGATGATATAGGATCGATTCAAGACGCTGTGCTCGAAGGAACAAGTGAACCGAAAATAGATGCCGTCTTGTTAAATGGCGGAACAGGGATTGCCGCAAGGGATGTGACCATTGAAGCGATCACTCCTCTTTTTTCCAAGGAACTGCCTGGCTTTGGTGAAATCTTCCGCATGCTCAGTTATACAGAAGACATAGGTTCAGCTGCTATTTTATCCAGGGCAACGGCAGGGGTCGTCAATCAAAAGGCTGTCTTTGCCACGCCGGGATCTACCGGAGCCGTTCGTTTAGCCATGACCAAACTCGTGATTCCAGAGCTTCCTCATGTCTTACGAGAGCTTGAAAAGGATCAAAAATAGCCCAAAATGACTCTGCCAAGAAAATTTGGCAGAGTTTTTTTCATAAAGGGGTTGAAAAAACAATTTTTCCTTGTTACAGTGTATACATACTAAATGCATGTTTATAAATTAAAACTTATTTTTATGCAAAAAACATTCACAGAATCAAAACAAGCGAGAGGAGCTTTTCAATCATGTCACAAAATAAAAAAGTCGTATTAGCATATTCCGGAGGTCTTGATACCTCTGTTGCAGTTAAATGGTTACAAGAGCAAGGATACGAAGTCGTTGCTTGCTGCCTGGACGTAGGTGAAGGAAAAGATTTAGCATTCGTTCAACAAAAAGCACTTCAAGTCGGAGCGGTTCAATCATACATGATTGACGCAAAAGAAGAATTTGCTGAAGAGTTTGCACTCACTGCATTACAAGCACACACAATGTATGAAGGAAAATATCCACTAGTATCTGCACTATCCCGTCCGCTTATTGCAAAAAAATTAGTGGAAGTAGCAGAAAAAGAAAATGCAGTAGCAGTTGCTCATGGATGTACTGGAAAAGGGAACGACCAAGTTCGTTTTGAAGTATCCATTAAAGCATTAAATCCAGACCTAGAAGTTCTTGCACCAGTGCGTGAATGGAAATGGTCTCGTGATGAAGAAATCGATTATGCACAAAAACACGGTATTCCAATTCCGATTAACTTAGACAGCCCATATTCAATCGACCAAAACCTTTGGGGCAGAAGTAACGAATGTGGCATTTTAGAAGATCCTTGGGCTGCGCCGCCAGAAGGTGCATACGATCTGACAAATCCACTTGAAAAAACGCCTGACACACCTGAAATCATTGAAATCACGTTTGAAAAAGGAAAACCGACAGCCATTGACGGTATCCAGTATTCATTATCTGATCTCATCCTTCATTTAAATGAAGTCGCTGGTCAGCATGGTGTTGGCAGAATCGATCACGTTGAAAACCGTCTTGTCGGCATCAAATCTCGCGAAGTGTACGAATGCCCAGGTGCAGTCACACTTCTAAAAGCGCATAAAGAGCTTGAAGACTTAACGCTAGTCAAAGAAGTCGCTCACTTTAAACCAATCGTTGAACAAAAAATGGCTGAATTAATATACAACGGCTTATGGTTCTCACCGCTTAAAGAAGCACTAGATGCATTCTTACAAGAAACACAGCAGAACGTAACAGGTGTTGTACGTGTGAAACTATTTAAAGGTCATGCCATTGTAGAAGGACGTAAATCACCATATTCACTTTATGATGAAAATCTAGCCACTTATACAAAAGCAGATGAATTCGATCATGATGCAGCTGTAGGATTTATTAATCTTTGGGGCTTACCGACAAAAGTAAACAGCATCGTGAATAAAAAGGAGCAGGTTAAAGCATGAAAAAGCTTTGGGGAGGCCGATTTCAAAAAACACCAGAAAAATGGGTCGATGAGTTTGGCGCGTCCATTCATTTCGACAAACAATTAGTCAAAGAAGATCTGACCGGCTCCCTTGCTCATGCAAGTATGCTGAATAAATGCGGTATCCTCGGCGATGAGGAGGCCGCTGCCATCAAAGACGGACTAAATACGCTCATGAAAAAGGCAGAGGCGGATGAGCTGGAATTCTCAGTCGATTATGAGGACATTCATTTAAACCTTGAGAAAATGCTCATTGATGAGATTGGTCCGCTTGGCGGCAAATTGCACACAGCGAGAAGCCGGAATGATCAAGTTGCAACCGATATGCACTTGTATTTGAATAACCAAGTCGAGCATATCATTGAACTGATCTCTTCCTTTCAAACGGTGCTTGTAGAAAAGGCAGAACAGCACGTTGAAACGATTTTTCCAGGATATACGCACCTGCAGCGTGCACAGCCTATTTCGTTTGCCCATCATATGCTTGCCTATTTCTGGATGCTTGAGCGTGACAAAGCGCGCTTTCAAGATTCATTGAAGCGAATTAACGTGTCGCCGCTTGGATGCGGAGCGTTAGCAGGAACGACATTCCCGATTGATCGTGAATATACAGCAGAGCAGCTTGGCTTTGACCACATTTACGAAAACAGCCTCGATGGTGTGAGTGACCGGGACTTCATTTTAGAGTTTTTGTCTAATAGCAGTCTTGTGATGATGCACCTCTCACGTTTTTGTGAGGAAATCATTTTATGGTGCTCGCAAGAATTCAAATTCATTGAACTCGATGATACGTATGCAACAGGCAGCAGCATGATGCCGCAGAAGAAAAACCCGGATATGGCTGAATTAATCCGCGGGAAAACAGGCCGTGTGTATGGCAACCTGATGGGGCTTCTCACGATTATGAAAGGCTTGCCGCTTACGTATAACAAAGATCTGCAAGAAGATAAAGAAGGCATGTTTGATACAGTGAAAACCATCGCTGGCAGCCTGCAAATCTTCATAGGAATGATCCAAACGATGACAGTGAACGAAGATGTCATGAAAAAGGCAACAAAAGAAGATTTCTCAAATGCGACAGAAGTGGCAGACTACCTTGCGAAAAAAGGCATGCCATTCCGTGAAGCACACGAAATCGTTGGCAAGCTTGTGTACACATGTATTCAAAAAGGTATCTACTTAAGTGACCTTCCTTTTGAAACATTCACAGAAGCAAGCGATCTTTTTGAACAAGACATTTACACTGTTCTTGATCCATATGTTGCGGTTGAAAAAAGAACAAGTGCAGGCGGAACTGGATTTAAACAAATTCAGCTCGCTTTAGAAAAAGCAAAAGCATGCCTGGCGTAACTTATTAAAACCATTCGTTTATACGGATGGTTTTTTTGTCATGGAAAAAGGAGATTGATGATCATTGGAGAAATGAAAGCATACCTGCGTCAAGCAGAAGAGGGAGTGACAGCAGATCATGAGGAAAACGCTTGAGGCTTTGTTTCATCAACCAATCGTATCAGTGAAAACGTTAGGAGAACAATATAACGGACGGGCTAATGATGTGTGGCTGATCTCCTTACAAGATAAAACGGAATATGTAGTCAAATCTCCTAAAACTGCACGAGAAGAAAGTGAATTTGTGTCTGGGATCAAAATGATCTATGGAGTAGATGACCGTACTGTACAAGAGCATATCGATCAAATCAATCAAAAGCTGTCTCATGCGAAATCCTTTCATGTTCCAGAAGTTGTTCGTAAAGTGAAGAAGGCAGGGAGACATTTTTATGTAATGGAAAAAGTAGAAGGAACACCTTGTACATCTTTTGAGGGACGTTCATCAGACTTTTATAAGGATTATGGGAGGAAACTAGCACATCTTCATTCATATCGTACTGACTTTTTTGGTGCAGTCTACGGAGCTGAAAAGAAGCATTTGAGAGAATTCCATGCTGTGTTAAAAAAGGCTGTATCCAAACTCATAGGCCGCTATTACGCTGATCAGCATGAATTTCACTGTTATGCAGAAATTGTGCTGCAAAAGATGGAAAAGCTAAAGCCCCCTGATTCAGCAAGTCTCATTTTAATTGATTTAGATCCGTCTCAATATATTGAAAAAGATGATCAAGTGACTAGTTTAGTTGATACAGAATATGTCGTATATGGACCAGCTGCGTTTGATTTTATTGCATTGGAATACCTTTTGACGAAAGAAGCTGCCCGCAATGTTCAGTTGGGCTATGAAGAGATTTGCCCGCTTCCTCGTGATCTTCATGAGGTGAGAGAGTGCTATCGTTTTGTTTCTCTGCTGCTCGATATCCATGGCTCATGGGATTTGAAAATGTGGATGAATCACCCTATATTGTTTGACTCATATCGATAAAGGGTTCATAAGTGCGCCAGATGCCGGTTTATAGTAAAGTAAAGATAACAAAAGAAACACGTGAACTTGCAACCTTTGCTTTAGGAGGAGATTGTGTGCGACACGCATTAATAACAGCGGGTTCTAAAGGACTTGGCCGGAAAGTTACCGAGTCTTTACTGAATATGGGGTATTCTGTGACAGTGAATTATCGAAGTGATGATGAAGCTGTCCGGCAGATGAAAGAAGAATTACACCAGTACGAAGATAAGCTTCAATTTGTCCAAGGTGATGTGACAAAAAAAGAAGATTTGAAAAACATGGTAGAGCTGGCAGCAGAGCGATTTGGACGGATTGATGCCTTGATTAACAATGCCGGTCCTTATATTTTTGAACGAAAAAAACTGGCGGATTACTCTGAAGATGAATGGTATCAAATGATAGAAGGCAACCTATCAGCAGTATTCCATTTGTTCCGAATGGTCATCCCAACGATGAGAAAACAAGGCTTTGGCCGCATTATCACTTATGGCTTCCAAGGTGCAGACCATGCGCCAGGCTGGATGCACAGATCAGCCTTTGGAGCGGCAAAAGTGGGCCTTGCGTCATTGACGAAAACCATTGCGATTGAAGAAGCCGAAAACGGCATTACCGCCAATATGGTGTGTCCAGGCAAAATCGTTGGAGACATGAAAGAATCGACAATAGAGGAAGCCCGCCAAATCAAAGATGAAGAAACGCCAATAGGCAGGTCTGGCACTGGTGAGGATATAGGACGCATCATTTCATTTCTATGTGATGACCGTTCAGATCTCATTACAGGGACCGTCATTGAAGCAACAGGTGGTCTTAACGTGATTCACAGGCATTAAGTTTTTCAGCTTTTTATAGAGGGAATAAATGATATGAGATCAAAATTGAAAGGTGGATATACTACATGAAAGCTACATATCATGGACATTCAGTTGTACACATTGAAACAAACGGATATCATATTTGGATTGACCCATTTTTAAATGGAAATAAGCACACAGAGATCAAACCGCAAGATGTGAAAGCGGATGTCATTTTACTGACACATGGACATGGAGATCACCTTGGTGACACTATTGAAATTGCTAAAAATAATGACGCTCTCGTCGTTGCGCCAAATGAGCTTGCCGTTTATTTAAGCTGGCAAGGGGTGAAAACGCACCCGCTTCATATCGGCGGCGGACGTGAGTTTGAATTTGGTAAAGTGAAGCTCACGCAAGCGTTTCATGGTTCAGCTGTCATTGATGAAGAGGCACAGACAATTACGTATACAGGGATGCCATCAGGTATTTTATTTACCGCAGAGGGTAAAACAATTTATCATGCAGGAGACACTGCACTCTTTTCAGATATGAAACTGATCGGTGAACTGAATCATATTGAGCTCGCATTCCTTCCAATTGGTGATAACTTCACAATGGGACCGGAAGATGCAAGAATCGCAGCAGAATGGCTGCGGGCAAAACAGGTCGTTCCGATTCACTACAGCACATTCCCGCCAATTGAACAGGATCCGCATGCATTTGCAGACAGCCTGCATGGCGGCGTCGGTCATGTGTTAAACAGCGGGGAATCAATCGACATTTAATCCTCATATGAAAAAAGCTGGCACACAAATGCCGGCTTTTTTTATTTGCCTTCATCTGCCGAAAGAAAAGACAAATTGCTATTAAAAGCATCCTGCCCTTATAATGAAACATAGATGAAAACGCTGAAAACAAAAAGGGTGAACGGGATTGGCGACAAAGCATGAGCAAATTTTATCGTATATTGATTCATTAGATGTCGGAGAGAAAATTTCTGTCCGGCGCATAGCGAAAGAAATGAAAGTGAGTGAAGGTACCGCTTACAGGGCCATCAAAGATGCTGAAAATAAAGGATTCGTCAGTACCATTGAACGAGTCGGCACCATTCGAATTGAACAAAAGAAAAAAGAAAATATTGAAAAACTCACATATGCAGAAGTGGTCAATGTTATTGATGGTCAGGTCCTTGGAGGACGCGCCGGCTTACATAAAACGTTAAATAAATTTGTTATCGGAGCGATGGAGCTGGACGCAATGATGCGCTATACGGCTGCTGGCAACCTGCTCATCGTCGGAAACCGGATCAATGCCCATAGGCAGGCATTAGAGGCAGGGGCGGCTGTGCTGGTCACAGGCGGATTCTCAACAGATGATGAAATCATTCAGCTCGCAGATGAGCTGGAGCTGCCGATTTTATCGACAAGCTACGATACATTTACCGTAGCGGCTCTCATTAACAGAGCCATTTATGACCAATTAATTAAAAAAGAAATTGTGCTTGTAGAAGATATTTTAACGCCGATTGAACGCACCGTGTATTTATCACCAGAGGATAAGCTTGAAAAATGGTATGAAAAGAATTATGAAACTGGCCACGGCCGTTTCCCGGTCGCAGATGATCAAATGAAGATTCACGGAATCCTCACCTCAAAGGATATTGCGGGGCATGACCGCTCCACACCGATTGAAAAAGTGATGACGAAAAATCCGCTGACGGTCATTGGCAAGACATCTGTCGCCTCTGCTGCACAAATGATGGTGTGGGAAGGCATTGAGGTGCTGCCAGTTGTGGATGATCATGCGAAGCTGATCGGTATGATCAGCCGTCAGGATGTGCTCAAGGCGCTCCAAATGATTCAAAAGCAGCCGCAGGTCGGAGAAAAGCTGGATGATGTTGTCTCAAGAGGATTTAAAGAAGCCGATACAGAGAAACCAAAAGCGGATGCGGTTTATCAATACGAGGTTACCCCGCAAATGACGAACCAGCTTGGAAATATTTCATATGGGGTGTTCACACAAATTTTAATCGAATCTGCCAACCGCTTCTTAAAATCTCATAAAAAGGGCGAACTGATCGTCGAGAGTCTCTCTGTCTATTTCTTAAAGCCGGTCCAAATGGAATCCACCATCCAGATTAAGCCGAATATTCTAGAAGTAGGACGCAAGTTTGGAAAGCTGGAAGTGGAGGTTTATCACCAATCGAATATCGTAGGCAAAGCGATGCTGATGGTGCAGCTGATGGAAAGAGGATAATGATAAAAAGGGCGAACTCATGTCGCCCCTTTCCTTATTACGCATGATCTTTTTCGCCTTCCTTTAAAAAGAGCGGAAGGTAATGCTTGTAGGCTTTATACCCAGCCCACGTACTGCCGATACCAACAGCAACAAAAATAAATCCGATGACAAATGCGAGTGACGAGCGGTTTAAAAATAATTGATTCACACCGAAGAGCAGGACAAAGCAGCCAAGGGCCATACTGGATTTCGCCGACCAGAATTTTTTCTCGACTGGCCGGTTCGTACGGACATTTTTTGCTTTGTAGTATAAATAAAACATGGCAGAACAAATAATAAACACAATCAAAACAAGCATGTGCCAAGCCTCCATTGTAAGTGGTTACAACCCTATTTTAAACGTAAATAGGCTTGCTTACTAGAATAAATTGTCTATTCCTCACTTTTCCGTCACGATAGATTATGATTTAATAATAAAAAGAGTATCGCATGAGAAGGAGTTTTTATGAAAAAAGAACTGATTAGAACCATATCATTATATGACACCATCATCATCCATAGACATGTAAGACCAGATCCTGATGCGTATGGATCGCAGTGCGGCCTTACGGAAATCTTGCGTGCCACCTATCCAGAAAAAAATATTTATGCGACAGGAACGCCTGAGCCATCCCTTTCATTTTTATATGAACTCGATGAGGTACCAGATGACGTGTATAAAGGGGCCCTTGTCATTGTCTGTGATACGGCCAATCAAGCAAGAATTGATGATCAGCGCTATTTAATGGGCGATAAGCTGATGAAAATCGACCATCACCCGAATGAAGATCCTTATGGTGATTTGCTTTGGGTGGATACAGAGGCAAGCTCTGTGAGCGAGATGATTTATGAATTGTACTTAGAGGGGAAAGAAGAAGGATATCAGCTGAATACAAAGGCAGCTGAATTGATCTATGCCGGCATTGTAGGAGACACAGGCCGCTTCCTTTTCCCAAACACAACGAAAAAGACACTCAAATATGCAGGGGAACTTATCGAATATCCATTTTCATCTTCAGATCTTTTCAATCAATTGTATGAGACAGATTTGAATGTCGTGAAATTAAATGGCTATATTTTTCAACATATATCTTTGTCAGAGAACGGGGTTGCATCTGTTTTCATTAAGCGTGAAATTTTGGAATCGTTCCAAACAACAGCGCAGCAGGCCTCACAGCTTGTTGGGACACTAGGGAATATTGCAGGCATTAAGGCATGGGTCTTTTTTGTGGAAGAAAACGATCAGATTCGTGTGAGATTCCGCTCTAAAGGCGTCGTCATTAACACCATTGCGAAAAAATATCATGGAGGCGGCCACCCGCTTGCAGCCGGTGCGTCCATTTATGATTGGGCAGTAGCAGATGAGATTTTGCGTGATTTAGAGGAAGTATGTAAATCATCATCATAAGAGAGGAGGGATATGAAGTCCCTTCTCTCTTTTTTGTCATGGAGAAAAGGGTTATTTGCATACAGGAATAAACCAGCAGCCGATGTCTGTTGAATCTTCATAGGCTTGGAGATTTTGATGCTTTAATTCTTTTTTAATTAAATGAGCCATCATTTCTGTCTCAGCATAAGCACACATGCCGTCTTTGATCCGGCTTGCTTTGTCTCGTGCCATTTGACGATAGCTGTAAACCTCCATTGTCCTCACCTCTTTCTATTTAAGATCTCGTTCTACTTTTAGTGTATAAAAATGAAGCGTGAAAAGAAATCATTGAGGGCAGAAATTCATAAAAATTCCACAACCTCTTTATTCAGCAAATGAAATACGTACTTCAAGTGAAAGCTTCGTATAAATTGTCAGCTCTGTCACTTTCGCGCGATATGCCTTTTCCCGAATGGTATATTCTTTATTTTCCACTGTCCGTTTTAGTAATTCCTTTGTTTTATAGACACTTTCAATATCCTTTGTAATGACTTCTGAGATATCCTCCTTGACCTGATCTTCAAACTTTAGCGTGTCTGGCTCTGGGATTTTATATTGCTCACGATTCACGAGATGAACATCTACGCTTTGGATCAGCAGCCGCTTCTTATTATCCTCATTTAACTTATGCAAATCTTCCCGATAGAGTGTGATTTGTTCTTTCAGACTGTCCATATGATGCTGCTGGCTTCTCAGCAGTGTCACTTGCTTTTCCTGAAAGGTTCCGTATGTAAAGAGAAAAATAAGCCAGCTTACAATCGCACCAAACATCATTCCTGCAAAAAAACGCTGCCAGCCTGGGCGTTTATACAGCTCCGGCACCCTCATGATGACACATGCTCCTGGGTAAGCCACGTAATAATGAGATACCCCGTTTGTGCACCGCCCATGGCAGAGATAATTAATAAAATCTGCTTGAAAATATCACGTGTGTTTCCTTCGAAAATGCCTCGTTCAAAGCTATAAACAGCATCAAATGTTCCGCCGATAGCGGCGACAAGCGCCCAAATCTTTAAACGGTTGGCAAGACTAGTAATAATGGATAAAGGCGGCTGACCAGATAAATAAGCACCAACACCGCCTATGATAGCACCACCCAAAATGACCCCAAGGGCGATAAAGTAACAGCTGATAAAATTCGGAATAAAAGCTTCCTTCACATCCATTTTGTCCACCTCACTCTATTCAATATATGGCGTGTGCTGGACAAGTATGAACGGACAGAAAAGAAAGAACATTTGTTTCTCATCGCATCGCGTTTTATAATGAAAGAATGACTTTAGACGAAAGGAGTGGATTAAGCATGTCTTATGTTCATCTTCAGGTCCACAGTGGATACAGCTTGTTAAGCAGTGCAGCTAAAGTAAAGGAGCTTGTGCTGAAAGCAAAAGAACTTGGCTGCAAGGCGCTCGCTCTTACCGATGACCATGTGATGTATGGCACGGTTGAATTTTATAAGGAATGTAAAAAACATGGCATCAAGCCTGTTATCGGTTTAACAGCTTCTGTCTTCATAGATGAACAAGAGACAGAGGCTTATCCCTTGGTACTCCTTGCAAAAAACAATGAAGGCTATCAAAACCTAATCAAAATCAGCAGTGTGCTGAAATCAAAATCAAAAGCCGGATTGAAAGAGAAATGGCTCAAAAGCTATCACCGCGGGCTCATTGCCATCACACCAGGCGCATCTGGGTATATTGAAACGCTTTTGCAGCATGATCAGTTAGAAGAAGCGCGTGAAGCCGCCAACCAATTGAAGCATATATTCGGCGAGGGACATGTGTATATCGCACTTCAGCCATTTCAGCAGGACGAATCGCTCGCCGGCAAACTGCGGGACGTCTCACAAAGTGCAGACATTCCTCTTGTTGCGACGGGTGATGTTCACTATATCAATCGAGAAGACAAAATGGCTTATACGTGCTTAAAAGCGATTAAAGCAGGTAAGCAGCTTTCAGAGATAGAGGAAGACCGAGGAGAAAAGCATTTCAGATCCTTTGAAGAAATGTTGGAATGGTATAGAGATGATCGAGAGCTGCTGACAAGAACGGTGGAGATTGCAAACCGCTGTGAAGTTGATTTAAATCTTGGGCAGACAAAACTCCCATCCTATCCAACTCCTGATCAATCAACAGCAGATCAGTTTTTACGCAGAGTGTGCGCGGAAGGGATGAAGCAAAGAAAGCTTGCTTCAAATGACATGTATGTCAAAAGGCTTGAATATGAGCTGAGCATTATCCAAAAAATGAATTTCAGTGATTATTTTCTCATTGTGTGGGATTTTATGAAGTATGCGCATGACAAAGGAATTGTCACAGGCCCTGGACGGGGATCAGCAGCGGGTTCACTTGTTGCATATGTTCTGTTTATTACAGATGTCGATCCGCTCCGTCACGGTCTTTTATTTGAGCGCTTCTTAAATCCAGAGCGGATCAGCATGCCAGATATTGATATTGATTTCCCCGACACGAGAAGAGATGAAATCATTTCTTATGTAAAAGACAAATACGGAGACATGCATGTAGCGCAAATTGTCACGTTTGGAACACTTGCAGCAAAAGCTGCTTTAAGGGATGTTGGTCGTGTGATGGGAATTGATTCAAAGGCAGCGGACCGTCTTGCCAAGCTGATTCCATCAAAGCCAGGAACGACGCTGAAAGAAGCGGTGACTGCATCTTCTGAATTAAAAGCGATGCTTCAGCAATCTGAAGAGCTTCGAAAGGTCTTCCAAACTGCTTTAAAAGTAGAAGGCTTACCGAGACACACCTCGACACATGCAGCTGGCGTTGTGCTGAGCGAGGAGCCGCTGACAGAGGTCGTTCCAATTCAAGACGGCCATGAAGGTGTGTATTTAACGCAGTATGCCATGAATTATTTAGAAGATCTCGGACTTTTAAAGATGGATTTCTTAGGGCTCAGAAACTTAACATTAATTGAATCCATTAAAAACCAGATTGAAAGACAGGAAAACGTCCACATTAACTTTAGTGACATATCATATGAGGATCAGAAAACGTTTGAATTGTTATCTGCGGGAGATACAACTGGAATATTCCAGCTTGAATCACAGGGGATGCGTCAGGTGCTGAGGCGCCTAAAGCCGTCTAGTTTAGAAGACATCGTGGCGGTCAATGCTCTCTATCGTCCAGGTCCAATGGAAAATATCCCGCTTTTTATCGACCGAAAGCATGGCAGAGTCAAGGTCTCCTATCCTCATCCTGATTTGTATGACATATTAAAGGATACATATGGGGTCATCGTCTATCAGGAGCAAATCATGCTGATTGCAGCGAAGATGGCTGGTTTTCAGCTGGGCGAGGCAGATCTATTAAGAAGAGCTGTTTCAAAGAAGGATAAAAAGGTCCTGGATGAAGAGCGAAGCCATTTTGTTGAAGGATGCCTAAAAAAGGAGTATCCTGTTAACATTGCAAATGACGTTTATGACTTAATCGTCAAATTTGCAAACTATGGTTTTAATAGAAGCCATGCTGTTGCATATAGCATGATTGGCTTTCAGCTTGCTTATTTAAAAGCGCATTATCCGTTATATTTTATGTGCGGTCTTTTAACGAGTGTAATTGGAAATGAAGACAAAATTGCTCAATATTTCTATGAGGCGAAGGAAAAAGGGATATCTGTGTTGAAGCCTTCTATTAATAAGAGTGAGTTTCCATTTACGGTTGAAAAAGGGGAGATCCGCTACAGCTTAAGAGCGATCAAAAATGTCGGAGTGTCAGCTGTAAAGGATATATACAGAGCAAGACAGGAAAAGCCGTTTGAAGATTTATTTGATTTTTGCGCAAGAGTATCACCAAAGAGTGTCAACCGAAAAACGATTGAAGCGCTCATTTTTTCAGGGGCGATGGATGAGTTTTATCCCAATCGTGCTTCGTTATTAGCATCGATAGATATCGCGTTAGATCACGTGTCATTTTTAAATCCAGAGGATCAGCTGGACTTTCTTGGGGATACAACCTTCTCCATTAAGCCAAAATATGCGGAGATAGAAGAAATGCCGCTTGTTGATCTCCTGCAATTTGAAAAAGAGGCACTCGGGTTATATTTATCAAATCATCCAGTACAAGCGTACCGAGACCGCTTAAGAGAGAATGGTGCAGTGGAAATCATCAGACTTTCTTCCTATATTAAGCGTAAAATCTCAATGGGTGGTCTTTTGACAAAAGTGAAATCGATTCGGACAAAAAATGGACAATCGATGGCATTTGTTACATTTGGGGATGAAACGGGAGAAATGGAAGGCGTCGTCTTTCCAGAGCAATTTAGAAAGCTGTCCCCCTTACTTGAGGAGGGCAACATGCTTTATGTTGAAGGCAGAGTAGAGGTCAGAAATGACAGCAGTCAAATCATCGTGCAAGAAGCTGCTTTGCTGGAAGAGATGGATGCAAAAAGAAAAGAGTCTGTCTACATTCGTGTGAAAGAAGAGAATCATACGCAGGAGCTGCTAGAGCAAGTAAAACGAATCCTTTCGATGCACAGCGGAGAAGCAGATGTCTATTTGTATTATGAGAAGCAAAAAAAGACGATGAGACTTCCAGATGCATACAAAGTTCATGCAGATCATGCTGTAATTTTCCAGTTAAAAGAGCTGCTCGGTGAACAAAACGTTGTGATTAAATGATGACAAATCGCCTGAATATGTTTTACAAATTCACCTATTGTGTTATCATTTTAAAGATTCTGTTTATTTAAAACTGCCAGTATGTGCTTATCAACTTAGCAAATCATTAAATCATTTTCCACTTGAAGGAGTGTTCATCACATGTCATTAAGAGAAGAAGCATTACATATGCACAAAGAGAATCAAGGCAAACTCGAATCAAAATCAAAAGTACAAGTGAAAAATGCGAAAGACTTGAGCTTGGCTTATTCACCTGGTGTTGCAGAACCATGTAAAGATATTTATGACGACACAAGCAAAGTGTATGATTATACAATGAAAGGCAATATGGTCGCTGTTGTCACAGACGGAAGCGCTGTTTTAGGACTTGGAAATATTGGTGCAGAAGCATCTCTTCCAGTAATGGAAGGGAAAGCTGTATTATTCAAAAGCTTTGCAGGCGTAGATGCCTTCCCAATCGCGCTTGCAACGAATGATGTAGACAAAATCGTTGAAACAGTGAAGCTCCTTGAGCCGACTTTTGGCGGTGTGAACCTTGAAGATATTGCAGCGCCTAACTGCTTTATCATCGAAGAGCGCTTGAAAAAAGAGACAAACATTCCAGTTTTCCACGATGATCAGCACGGAACAGCCATTGTGACAGTAGCGGGACTTGTGAATGCACTGAAGCTATCTGGAAAATCCATGTCTTCAATTAAAGTAGTGGCAAACGGCGCCGGAGCAGCAGGAATTGCGATTATCAAGCTTCTTTATCATTTCGGTGTACGTGATATCATTATGTGTGATACGAAAGGTGCTATTTACGAAGGCCGCCCGAACGGTATGAATGCAGTGAAAAACGAAGTAGCTAAATTCACGAACCAAGACCGCAAAGAAGGTTCATTAGAAGAGGTCATTGAAGGCGCAGACGTCTTTATCGGGGTTTCTGTAGCAGGCGCTTTAACAAAAGAAATGGTTGGAAAAATGGCAAAAGATCCTGTCATCTTTGCTATGGCTAATCCAAATCCAGAGATTATGCCAGAAGATGCACATGAAGCAGGAGCAAGTGTTGTAGGTACTGGCCGTTCTGACTTCCCGAACCAAGTTAACAACGTACTGGCATTCCCAGGAATTTTCCGCGGAGCATTAGATGTACGTGCAACTCACATTAACGAAGAAATGAAAATCGCAGCTGTTGAAGCGATTGCGTCTCTTGTTTCAGATGAAGAATTGTCAGCTGAATATGTCATTCCTGCACCATTTGATGCACGCGTAGCACCAGCGGTAGCAAAAGCGGTGGCAAAAGCAGCAATGGAAACTGGCGTTGCAAGAATCAAGGTCGACCCAGAAGCTGTCGCTGAAAAAACAAGAAAATTAACGATTATCGGCGAATAATCAACTGGAAAAGTGTGCACGTTCTTTCTGAAACTGGAGAAAAACGTGCACCATTTCCTCTCTTACGCGAAAATTTTTTCATCCGGAATGAGATTTTTTTGTAGACGTTCACAATTCAAACATATCAACTGCTCAGCGCCCCAATCACATACTCATTTCTCATCAATTCCCCACTGAAAAAATTGAATGAAGGATGACAGCGTTTGACAAAAAAAGTACAATAGTTTCGGTACAGTTATGACATGTCCTATAATAGTGGATGTGCGTGTAAAGAAAAAACCCTTCAAAAAGGGAGGTAGTCATTTGTCAATCAAGAATATTTTCAGTAAAAAGAAAAAATATGCATCTGTACCCTCTGAACAGGCAAGTCAAGATGTGCCTGAAGGCATCATGACCAAATGTCCGCAATGTAAAAAAATAATGCTCACCAAAGAACTAGATAAAAATTTACGTGTTTGTATGAATTGCGGCAGACATTTGCAAATGAATGCAAAACAGCGTATTGAAAGCCTTGTAGATGAAGGCACATTTGAAGAATTTAACGGGCACCTCATTTCATCAAACCCGCTCGGTTTCCCAGGCTACGAAGAAAAGCTTGAGAAAGACAGAGAAAAAACATCTTTGAATGAAGCCATTGTCACAGGTAAAGGTGAAATTGAAGGCCAAAGTGCTGTGATTGCTGTCATGGATGCCACGTTCCGTATGGGCAGCATGGGATCCGTTGTTGGTGAAAAGATCACGCTGGCGATCGAGAAAGCAAAAGCGGACAAGGTGCCATTTATTATCTTTACTGCTTCTGGCGGAGCGAGAATGCAAGAGGGAATTCTCAGTCTCATGCAGATGGCAAAAACAAGTTCAGCATTAAAGCTGTTCAGCGAGGATCAAGGTTTGATTATCTCTGTGATGACGAACCCTACAACTGGCGGTGTATCAGCTAGTTTTGCGTCTCTCGGTGATTACAATTTTGCAGAACCTGGTGCTTTAATTGGTTTTGCAGGCCGCAGAATCATTGAACAAACGATTCGTGAAGACCTGCCAGAGGACTTCCAGACGGCTGAATTTTTAATGAAGCATGGACAGCTTGATGCTGTGATTCATCGTGCAGAAATGAAAGAAACACTAGGCCGAATCTTAGCACTACACAGCACAGGAGGTGAACGAGAGTGGCTGGAGAACTAGAATTTGAAAAACCTGTCATTGAACTTCGAGCGAAAATTGATGAACTAAAAAAGTTCACACAAAACTCAGAAATGGATTTAAGTGCAGAAATTGAGCGCCTTGAAACACGTCTGAGCAAGCTCGAAGCAGACATTTATACAAATTTAAAGCCGTGGGACAGAGTGCAGATTGCTCGGCATGCGATGCGCCCAACAACTCTCGATTACATTCAAGAGCTGTTTGACAACTTTTTCGAATGTCACGGTGACCGTTTTTATGGTGATGATGAAGCGATCGTTGGAGGAATTGCCACGTTTAAAGGGCTTCCTGTCACGGTTATTGGCCATCAGCGCGGTAAAGATACAAAAGAAAACTTGCGCCGTAATTTCGGAATGCCTCATCCAGAAGGCTACCGTAAAGCGCTGCGCTTGATGAAACAAGCAGATAAATTTAATCGCCCGATCATTTGCTTTATCGATACAAAAGGAGCTTATCCTGGTAAAGCAGCTGAAGAGCGCGGACAAAGTGAAGCAATTGCGAAAAACCTATTCGAAATGGCAGGACTTCGTGTACCAGTTGTCTGTATTGTCATTGGAGAAGGCGGAAGCGGCGGCGCACTAGGCTTAGGCGTAGGAAACCACCTATTCATGCTAGAAAACTCAACATATTCAGTGATTTCACCTGAAGGTGCAGCAGCACTGCTCTGGAAGGATTCATCACTTGCGAAAAAAGCTGCAGAATCAATGAAAATTACCGCTCCAGACCTAAAAGAATTAGATATTATAGATGATGTTATTAAAGAAGTGCAAGGTGGAGCACATCGAGACGTGAAACAACAAGCAGCTTACATGGAAAAAACATTAAAACAGTCACTTACATCTTTGCTCAAACTAACGCCTGAGGAACTAGTCGAACAAAGATATGAAAAATACAAAGCAATCGGGAAAGTCTCGATTGAAAATCAATATATTGGGGTAAACTAAATAAACGTACAGCCTTTTTGGCTGGCGTTTATTTTTTTCATCTTTTTTCATGAAAACCGTCTTCATGTAAGCGCTTTTTGAAAATAATTTTCTTTTGTTTTCATAAAATTTGAAACGTCTGAAAACCTTGATATGACAAGGTTTATAGCACTTGCCTTTACAGATTTCAGAGAGATTTGCTTTCATGACGTTCTTAACTTTTGTTTAAAAACGGTTTATTTAATTGTATAATAAGTACGGTTTTAGAAATTCGTATTGAAAACATCCAAATTTGCTCATGATTGTTTTCAAGCAGTGGAAATGGTATGTTTAATTCATATATGGTCTCTGAGGTGAAAAAGATGAAGCGTATAGGAGTTTTAACAAGCGGTGGGGATTCCCCAGGAATGAATGCAGCTGTGCGCGCAGTTGTAAGGAAAGCAATTTACCATAATGTTGAAGTTTACGGTATTTATAATGGATACTCAGGTCTAATTAACGGTAAAATTGAGAAACTCGAAATAGGTTCAGTAGGCGATATCATTCATCGTGGAGGAACAAAACTTTACACGGCAAGATGTCCTGAATTCAAGACAGTTGAAGGTCGTGAAAAGGGAATTGAAAACTTAAAAAAATTCGGTATTGAAGGACTTGTAGTCATTGGTGGAGACGGGTCATTTATGGGAGCGAAGAAATTAACAGAGCTCGGTTTTCCATGTGTAGGTGTTCCAGGCACGATTGACAACGATATTCCAGGTACTGATTTCACTATTGGCTTTGATACAGCACTGAATACTGTCATTGATGCCATTGATAAAATTCGTGATACAGCCACATCTCATGAACGTACATACGTAGTGGAAGTAATGGGAAGACATGCTGGTGATATTGCCCTTTGGTCAGGTCTTGCAGGCGGAGCCGAATCTATTTTGATTCCTGAAGCAGACTATGACATGGACGAAATTATTGCTAGGTTAAGAAGAGGTCACGAACGCGGCAAGAAGCATAGTATCATCATCGTTGCCGAAGGCGTAGGCAGCGGTGTTGAATTTGGTAAGCGGATTGAAGAGGAGACAAGCCTTGAAACACGTGTATCTGTCTTAGGGCATATTCAGCGCGGTGGTTCTCCGAGTGCGTTTGACCGTGTACTGGCAAGCCGTTTAGGAGCATATGCAGTCGAGCTTCTTCTTGAAGGACAAGGCGGACGCTGTGTAGGCATTCAAAGCAATGAACTCGTTCATCACGATATTTTAGAAATCTTAGATAAAAAACATACAGTCGATAAAAATATGTACCGACTTTCACAAGAGCTCTCTATATAAAACGAGAAGACCTTAGGAGGAACAGTAATGAGAAAGACAAAAATCGTTTGTACAATCGGTCCAGCAAGTGAAAGCATTGAAAAGCTGACTGAATTGATTGAAGCAGGAATGAATGTAGCCAGACTAAACTTCTCCCATGGAGATTTTGAAGAGCATGGTGCACGCATTGAAAACATACGTAAAGCAGGTAAAACATTAGGCAAGGACATTGCGATCCTTCTAGATACAAAAGGTCCAGAGATCCGTACACGTACAGTTGAAAACGGCTCAATTGAGCTAGTCGCTGGTGCTGATCTTATCGTGAGTATGGAAGACATTGTTGGAAATACGGAAAAAATTAGTGTGACATACGAAGATTTAATTCATGATGTAGAAGTAGGTTCAACGATTCTATTAGATGATGGTCTGATTGGTTTAGAAGTAAAAGAAATTAACAAGGACCGCAAAGAAATCGTCACTAAAGTCATGAATACAGGCACGCTCAAAAACAAAAAAGGCGTCAACATACCTGGCGTCAGTGTGAACCTGCCAGGTATTACAGAAAAGGATGCCAATGATATTCTGTTTGGAATTGAACAAGGCGTCGATTTCATCGCAGCTTCTTTTGTGAGACGAGCTTCTGATGTTCTTGAAATTCGTGAGCTTCTTGAAAAGAACAATGCGACTGATATTCAAATCATCCCTAAGATTGAAAACCAAGAGGGTGTTGATAACATCGACGAGATCCTTGAGGTATCTGATGGTTTAATGGTTGCGCGTGGAGATCTTGGTGTAGAGATCCCGGCAGAAGAAGTACCGCTTGTTCAAAAAATGCTGATCAAAAAATGCAATCGCTTAGGCAAGCCTGTCATCACAGCGACTCAAATGCTGGACAGCATGCAGCGTAACCCTCGTCCAACTCGTGCGGAAGCAAGTGACGTGGCAAATGCTATTTTTGACGGTACAGATGCGATTATGCTTTCTGGTGAAACAGCAGCAGGAACATATCCAGTAGAAGCTGTACAAACAATGCATAACATTGCATCACGTTCAGAAGAAGCACTAAATTATAAAGCCATTCTTTCTCGCAGAAGCGAAGAAGTAGAAGTCAGCATTACAGACGCGATCGGTCAATCTGTTGCACATACAGCAATGAAGCTTGATGTAGCAGCGATTGTGACACCGACGGAAAGCGGACATACAGCAAGAATGATTTCAAAATATAGACCAAAAGCACCAATCGTAGCAGTTACTGCAAACGAATCAGTGGCGAGAAAGCTTTCACTCGTATTCGGTGTATTTGCAAAGAGTGGATCAAAAACGACGTCTACTGATGAAATGCTTGAGAATGCAGTAGAAAAGTCAATTGAAACAGGCTATGTAAGACACGGCGATTTAATTGTCATTACAGCAGGTGTGCCAGTTGGTGAAACAGGTACGACGAACTTAATGAAAGTATATGTTGTCGGTGACATCATTGCGAAAGGTCAAGGGATTGGCCGTAAATCTGCATTTGGACCGGTTGTCATTGCACAAAGCGGAAAAGAAGCAGAAGAAAAAATGTACGATGGTGCGATCCTAGTTGCAAACTGCACAGATCGTGATATGATGGGAGCTTTAGAAAAAGCATCTGCCCTTATCACAGAAGAAGGCGGTTTAACAAGCCATGCAGCAGTTGTTGGACTAAGCCTCGGCATTCCAGTGATTGTTGGTCTTGACAGCGCCACGACACTTTTAAAAGAAGGCGAAGAGATTACAGTAGATCCAGCACGCGGAGCGATCTACAAAGGCCGTGCAAGCGTCCTTTAAATCATCCAAGAGGGGAGTTGTCTGACTCCTCTCTTTTTTTATGTTACACTAAAAAAAGTAAACAGCTTTCGATGAAAGATACCCCATGAGGTGATATGGTTGAAGAAATATTTTCTACTATTATTAATTCTGTTCCCTGCGGTGGAAATTAGTTTATTTTTAATCTCAAGTAAAATCATTGGCATTTTGCCAACGATGCTGCTCATCGTGCTGACAAGTGCCTTAGGTGCTTATTTTGCAAGAAAACAAGGGATAGAAGCCTTCCAAAAAGTGCAGCGTGATTTACAATATGGCAAGATGCCAGGGGGAGCGATTGTCGATGGTTTTTGTATTCTCATTGGCGGTCTGCTGCTGCTCATTCCAGGCTTCTTATCGGATCTCATTGGGGGTTTGCTGCTCATTCCGGTGACGAGAAAGGGAATCAAGCCGCTCTTTGAACGCTGGCTTAGAAACATGTCTAATCGTAACCGCTACACGATCATTCGTTAAAGAGACCTTCAGGCTGAAGGTCTCTTTTATTTTTGCATGCCATACCGAATGTACTCATAAATATCTCTGAAAACTCCTGCATTACGGAACGCCTGCCACACGACAAGAGAAGCAGGGCCAATCACAAGTCCTAAGAAACCAAACCATTTTAACCCGACAAATAGCGCTACAAGCGTTGCTAAAGGATTAAGTCCAATGGATTTGCTTAAGACTTTTGGCTCTGATATTTGTCTTTGAATGAGGACGACAATATACAAAATGCCCAGTCCAATGGCGAGGGAAAGATTTCCTGTCATAGCAGAATAAATGATCCACGGTAGAAAAACAGTACCGCTCCCGATATATGGAAGTAAATCGACGAGCCCAATACATAAAGCAATTACAAGGGCGTGCTCAACTTTTAAAATGATGAGTCCAATCAATACAATACCAATCGTCATGGCCACAAGCAGGAGCTGGGCTTTCATAAAGCCAGTAATGGCTTTTTTGATTTCAGATAAAATGGCGCGTGTATGCTGCATCCATTTTGCGGGAAAGATACGTGAGCCATATGTTTTTAACGTAAACCAATCCTTCGTGATAAAAAAAGTTGCGAGAGCAGAAAATAACAGAGTGGCTGCTGCATCAGGCAAAAGACCTAAAAACGCTGGAATAAGCTCGAGTGTTTTCGAAAGAAAAGTCCCGATTTTTGCGGCCGCTTCATCACCGAGTGCTTGAATTTGTCCCAAAATCGATTCCTTTTGACCTGCTTGAAGCGTATTAAATTGGGCCGTCACATCATGATATAAAGGCAAAATCTTGTCTGTGAAAAATTGCTCCACAATACCAATCATTTGATCAAGATGGCCAGGCAGCACTTTTGCCAAATAAGCACTTCCTGAAATGATTTCCGCAACTAAAAGCGTCATTAAGCCAGCAGCTGCAACTAAAAAGAGCAAGAGCACAATGACCACAACAAGTCCTCTCGGCATCCCGGTGATCTCTTCGATTTTGCATACGGCAGGATGAATTAAACAAGACACAATAAGAGCAATCCAAAAAGGATATAAAAACGGAAAAGACTGATATAAAAAGACAACAGCAAAAACAGCAATGCTGATCATCATCAAACTTCGCAAAAAAATGGCCACATAGGCGTGATTCACACAATCCCCTCCAAAAAACAAGCATGTCCGATACTTCATTTTATTCAAAAAGATTAGTAATATGAAAAGGTCGCAATAAAAAGAAAGAAAGGAGCGGCGTATGTTTACTCAAGCAAATTTATTTTTGGTACTTTTACTCGTTATTGCACTTATTGCAAAAAACAATTCGTTAATTGTAGCGGTCTCTGTGCTGATCGCGATTAAGCTGATTGGCCTGGATCAAAAAATTTTCCCGGTTCTCCAATCTAAAGGCATTAATTGGGGAGTCACCGTTATTACCATTGCTGTGCTGGTCCCGATTGCAACAGGTGACATTGGATTTAAGCAGCTTGGAGAAGCGATGAAATCTTCCTATGCTTGGATAGCTCTTGGAGCGGGTATATTAGTAGCATTAATTGCAAAAAACGGGATTGTGCTACTCGAAAATGATCCGCATATTACGGCAGCGCTTGTGTTTGGTACCATTTTGGCAGTCAGCTTATTTAAAGGTGTGGCTGTTGGGCCGCTCATCGGGGCAGGAATCGCTTATTTGGCGATGCAGGCTGTGAAATTTTTCAGCGGGTGAAAAGAGAGTGGTTCCTGCCACTTTCTTTTTTAAATTTTTTCTTGCGTGAGCTTTTGCAAAAAAACATAATTAAATATATTAAAAGAAGCAAAATCCCTTTATTCCATGCCTGATATGGGAGACTGGAAAAAAAAATATCAAAAAAAATTATAGTTAAACATTTAACAAATGTCTGATTATTGTTTATAATGGGAATAGGCTTAATTTTGAACTCATTGATCACACAAGAGATATGAGGCTAAAAGCGCTCTAACCGTATAGGTAAATGTAAGCATTTTCTTTTCTGAGCCTGTTATCTTATTCGGATTGGATAGCGCTTTCAAAAAGTGAGAATTCTGCAACGAAGGGGAATCTTTTTAAAAAGGGGAGATTGAACATGACAGCAACAAGAGGTCTTGAAGGTATCGTGGCAACAACTTCATCCGTAAGCTCAATTATTGATGATACTCTTACTTATGTAGGGTACAATATTGATGATTTAACTGAAAAAGCTACATTCGAAGAAATTGTCTACCTGTTATGGCACTTAAAGTTGCCGAATGAGCAGGAGCTGAGTGAATTAAAACAGCAGCTCAATGAAAATGCTCAGATTCCGCAAGAAATCATTGAGCATTTTAAATCTTATTCGCTCGATGGGGTTCATCCAATGTCTGCGATTCGTACAGCAGTATCTTTACTAGGTTTACTCGATGACGAATCAGAGATTATGGACAAAGAAGCGAATTACAGAAAGGCGATTCGCTTACAGGCGAAAATTTCTGGACTAGTCGCTGCGTTTTCACGCATTCGCAAAGGACTTGAGCCTGTACAGCCAAAAGAAGAATACAGCTATGCTGCAAACTTCTTGTATATGCTAAATGGCGAAGAGCCGTCACCAGTAGAAATTGAAGCCATTGATAAGGCACTTATTCTACATGCGGATCATGAATTAAACGCATCGACATTTACAGCACGTGTATGTGTTGCTACACTATCAGATATCTACTCTGGTGTAACAGCGGCTATCGGTGCGCTGAAAGGACCGCTTCATGGCGGCGCTAATGAAGGCGTGATGAAGATGCTTTCAGAAATTGGCGAAGTTGAAAACGTAGATTCCTATATTCATGGTAAGCTAGAGAAGAAAGAAAAAATTATGGGCTTTGGCCACCGTGTATACCGCCAAGGTGACCCGCGTGCAAAGCATCTAAAAGAAATGAGCCAGCGTTTAACAAACCTCACTGGCGAGCCGAAATGGTATGAAATGTCTGTTCGCGCAGAGGAAATCGTGACATCAGAGAAAAATCTTCCACCAAATGTTGATTTTTATTCTGCATCTGTATATCACAGTCTTGGGATTGATCATGACTTGTTTACACCAATTTTCGTGATCAGCCGATTCTCTGGATGGATTGCTCACATTCTAGAGCAATATGACAACAACCGTCTCATCCGTCCAAGAGCTGACTACATTGGACCTGATCTTCAAACCTTTGTTCCGATCAGTGAAAGAGACTAATGTTTATAGAATAAGCGGGGGCTGATTTCAAAAGGCCAATCAGCCTCTATATCAACAAAAAACGAATCACGTGAAAAACTTTTTTGCTTGCAGACATCAAGCCAAGAAGTTTCAAATATTCACTACATAACCTGGGAGGTAATATCATTGTCACAAGGCGAAAAAATTACAGTTACTGGCGGCGTATTGAATGTACCAAATAATCCAATTATCCCGTTTATCGAAGGGGACGGAATCGGTCCTGACATTTGGAAAGCAGCATCAAGAGTACTTGAAGCAGCTGTAGAAAAAGCATATAAAGGTGAAAAGCAAATCACTTGGAAAGAAGTATATGCAGGTGAGAAAGCTTACAATAAAACTGGAGAGTGGCTTCCTGAGCAAACGCTTGAAGACATTCGTGAATACTTAATTGCGATTAAAGGACCACTAACAACACCAATTGGCGGAGGAATCCGTTCATTAAACGTGGCACTTAGACAAGAGCTTGATTTATTCACATGCTTACGTCCAGTTCGCTGGTTCAAAGGCGTACCTTCTCCTGTGAAACGTCCAGAAGACACAGATATGGTGATCTTCCGTGAGAACACAGAAGATATCTATGCTGGTATCGAGTATGCAAAAGGTTCAGACGAAGTGAAGAAGTTAATTGACTTCTTGAAAAACGAATTAGGTGTGAACAAAATCCGTTTCCCAGAAACGTCAGGTATCGGAATCAAGCCAGTTTCTGAAGAGGGTACATCCCGTCTTGTCAGAGCGGCTATCCAATATGCAATTGACCAAGGCCGTAAATCTGTGACGCTTGTTCACAAAGGAAACATCATGAAATTTACAGAAGGTGCCTTCAAAAACTGGGGCTACGAAGTGGCTGAAAAAGAGTTTGGCGACAAGGTCTTTACATGGGCACAATATGATCGTATTGTAGAACAAGATGGAAAAGATGCGGCAAACAAAGCGCAAAGTGAAGCAGAAGCTGCTGGCAAAATCATTGTCAAAGACAGCATTGCAGATATTTTCCTTCAACAAATCCTAACTCGTCCAGCTGAGTTCGATGTTGTGGCTACAATGAACTTAAATGGAGATTACATCTCTGATGCACTTGCAGCACAAGTTGGTGGAATTGGTATCGCACCAGGTGCGAACATCAACTACGAAACAGGACACGCTATTTTTGAAGCGACTCACGGCACAGCACCAAAATATGCTGGTCTTGATAAAGTGAATCCATCTTCTGTTCTTCTATCAGGCGTGCTTTTACTTGAGCACCTTGGCTGGCAGGAAGCAGCTGATCTAGTGATTCAATCTGTTGAAAAAACAATTGCATCTAAAGTCGTCACGTACGATTTTGCTAGATTAATGGATGGCGCAACAGAAGTAAAATGTTCTGAGTTTGCTGACGAGCTCATCAAAAACTTGTCTTGATTCTTAAACTTTAAAGTTAAAGGGGAAAAAGGAAATGGCAAACAAGCGTAAAAAAGTATCTGTCATCGGAGCAGGTTTTACTGGAGCAACTACAGCATTTCTAACAGCTCAAAAAGAATTAGCGGATGTCGTATTAGTTGATATCCCGCAGCTTGAAAACCCAACAAAAGGGAAAGCTCTTGATATGCTGGAAGCAAGCCCTGTTCAAGGCTTCGATGCGAACATTACAGGCACTTCTAACTACGAAGATACAGCCGGTTCTGATGTCGTGGTCATTACGGCAGGAATTGCAAGAAAGCCGGGAATGAGCCGTGACGATCTCGTGTCCACAAATGAAAAAATCATGCGCAGCGTGACACGCGAAATCGTTAAATATTCTCCAGAAGCCATTATTGTTGTGTTAACAAACCCTGTTGATGCAATGACATATGCAGTTTATAAAGAATCAGGATTACCAAAAGAAAAAGTCATTGGACAATCGGGCATTCTTGATACAGCACGTTTCCGTACGTTTGTTGCTCAAGAATTAAACCTATCTGTCAAAGATGTGACGGGCTTTGTCCTTGGTGGACATGGCGATGACATGGTTCCGCTTGTTCGTTACTCTTATGCAGGCGGTATCCCGCTTGAAACATTGATTCCAAAAGATCGTATTGATGCGATTGTTGAAAGAACAAGAAAAGGCGGCGGCGAAATCGTAAACCTATTAGGTAACGGTAGTGCCTATTATGCACCTGCTGCTTCACTAGTAGAAATGGTTGAGGCGATTCTAAAAGATCAGCGCCGCGTCATCCCAACGATTGCATACCTTGAAGGTGAATATGGCTACGAAGGCATTTACCTTGGAGTACCAACAATCGTAGGTGGAAACGGCCTTGAGCAGATCATTGAGCTTGAGTTGACAGAAGAAGAAAGAAGTCAGCTTGACCGTTCTGTTGAATCTGTTAAGAACGTCATGAAAGTATTGTCTTAATATGAAAAAAAGAAGGCTTCTCTTATGAGGGGCCTTCTTTTTGTTTACAAAACCAATCTTGTCGAAATTTTAAATTGTCCTCTTGTTAAGCTTTCGTTAAAATGAAAGAGAAAGCATGACTTCTCGCTTTTCACATAAGATACAAAAAAACGGATGCAGGGGAAATCACTAATTGGAGGCACAACATGAATAAAAAAATATTAGTTGTGGATGATGAAGAATCGATTGTAACACTTCTAAGCTATAACCTTGAAAGGGCGGGCTATGATGTCGTCACAGCAAGAGATGGCGAAGAAGCGCTTGAAAAAGCAGCAAGTGAACAGCCTGATCTCATTGTATTAGATTTAATGCTTCCGAAGATGGACGGCATTGAAGTGTGCAAACAACTGAGAATTCAAAAAATGATGTTCCCTATTTTAATGCTGACAGCAAAGGACGATGAATTTGATAAGGTGCTCGGCCTTGAGCTTGGAGCCGATGATTACATGACAAAGCCATTTAGTCCTAGAGAAGTGGGTGCTCGGGTAAAAGCCATCTTGAGAAGAGCGCAGCAATCTCAGCCTGTCCCCGCGCAAGAGGAGAAGGAAGAGATCATTGCAGACCAAATCAAAATTGGTGAACTGCGCATTTTACCAGAACACTACGAAGTCTACTTCCAAGAAGAACGCCTAGAGCTTACGCCGAAGGAATTTGAACTGCTGCTTTATTTGGCCAAGCATAAAGGACGTGTCCTCACACGTGATCTGCTGCTAAGTGCCGTTTGGAATTATGACTTTGCAGGTGACACTCGTATTGTGGATGTACATATCAGCCACTTGCGGGACAAAATTGAAAAGAATACGAAAAAACCAACATACATTAAAACCATTCGCGGCTTAGGCTACAAATTGGAGGAGCCAAAGCCAAATGAGTAAAATTAGAACCCGTCTGTTTTCGGGCCTTATTTTTCTCCTTTTTATTGTGTTTGTTGCACTTGGCCTTTTTTTGGATCACATGTTCCATGTCTTTTATGAAACAAAATTAACGGAACGAATGGAAAATGAATCGAGCTTTCTTCTTTCTTCCATGGATGGTGATGATCTGCAGGCGAAGCAAAACAAGGAGATCCTCAATCAGGCAAAGCAGCATCTCGATATGAATGCATCAATTGTGGACCTGAAGGGGAATATCATACATACAACAGGTCAAGCGGAGCAAAGGGGCATCATTCAAAACACACTGAACAATGAACGCCTTCAAACAAAAGGCGTCGTCATTGAGGATGAGAAGGATGCGCTGTTTCATTACGCCGTCCCTATCCTGAAACAAAACAAACCGGTGGGCTATTTATTTCTCCATGCGTCATTCCAGCCTTTAAATGAAATTGACGGCCAGCTTTGGCTCGCATTAGCCGTTTGTCTTGGCTCGGCGATTATTATTATCGTTTTCTTTGGATACCGCATGTCGATGAAATATGTAAAACCGATAGATTATGCCACAAAGGTAGCCAAACAGCTGGAACGAGGGAACTATGATACCAATCATTATGAAGAGCTCATCATCGAAACAAGTGAGCTTAATACATCAATGAAGCGCCTGGCAGAAAGCCTTCAAGAAATGACTAGCACTGGGGAAATGCAGCGGGACCGTCTGCAAACAGTCATTGAAAACATCGGAGCAGGAATTATTTTGATTGATAAGATGGGATATATCAACCTAGTCAATCGAACCTTCCGCAAGCAGTTTAAAGTGCAAAAGCACATTTACATGCACAAGCTGTATCATGAAGCATTTACTCATGAAGAAATTATTGAGCTGATTGACGAAATTTTCATGACAGAAACGAAGGTGCGGAAGTTTTTACGCCTGGCCGTTGACATTGAACGGCGCTACTTCCAGGTGGATGGTGTTCCCATTTTAAGTACAGACGATGAATGGAAAGGAATTGTCCTTGTATTTCATGACGTGACAGAAACAAAGCAGCTTGAGCAGATGCGAAAAGATTTTGTCGCCAATGTGTCTCACGAATTAAAGACACCGATTACGTCGATTAAAGGATTCTCCGAAACTCTTCTTGATGGAGCGATTGATGACAAAGAAGCGTTGACACAATTCCTTTCCATCATTCTAAAAGAGAGTGTCCGTCTCGAAACTCTTATTCAAGATTTACTCGATCTTTCCAAAATCGAGCAGCAGCATTTCAAACTGAATATTCAAGACGCCAATGCGACAGAAATCATTCAAGAGATTGAAGTCCTTTTAAAACAAAAGGCCGCAGAAAAAGGCATTCAATTACAAGTGCGAATCCCGAAAGAGCCTGTCTATGTGATGGCAGATCCTCTGAGGTTAAAGCAAATCTTCCTCAATCTCGTGAACAATGCCCTTACCTATACACCAGAGGGAGGGAGTGTCACCATTTCGGCAAGACCGCGGAAAGGCGCCTATGAATTTGATGTAGCAGATACAGGAATCGGCATGAAGAAAAGCGAGATTCCAAGAATATTTGAGAGATTTTATCGAATTGATAAAGATAGAAGTAGAAATTCAGGCGGTACAGGACTTGGTCTTGCCATTGTCAAACACCTTGTGGAGGCGCATGAAGGGACGATTTCGGTCCATAGCAAACAAGGTAAAGGAACGACTTTTACAGTGAGCCTGAAATCAAAATAGGAAAAAAAGGAAAGTCACGTTAAAATTTACATGATCTTTACAATGGATTCATGTTTAGTTAAACAATCATTGGTAGGATGAATAGGAACCCCTTCATCCAAGGAGCCAATTTTGTAAGGACGAAAACACTTGTTGTTTTCGTCCCTTTTTTTATGCAGGTTCGACTATTTTCTTTTCAAAATAAACTTTGATAAAATGATGATACAATGTGTGAAAGAGACGGCTGAAATGGCTCAGCCGATGGAGGATTAAAACATGACAGACAAAAAGAAATTAGTACTAGTGGATGGAAACAGTCTCGCATATCGAGCCTTTTTTGCATTGCCGCTATTATCAAATGATAAAGGCGTCCATACAAATGCCATTTATGGCTTCGCGATGATCTTAATGAAGATGCTCGAGGACGAGAAGCCAACCCATATGCTTGTCGCATTTGATGCGGGAAAAACAACGTTCCGCCACGAGACATTTAAAGAATATAAAGGCGGAAGACAAAAAACGCCGCCAGAGCTATCAGAACAAATGCCGTTTATCCGTGAACTATTAGATGCCTATCAGGTGAAAAGGTACGAGCTTCCTCAATACGAGGCAGACGATATTATCGGGACATTGGCTGTGGAGGCAGAAAAAGACGGCTTTGAAGTCAAAATTTTCTCAGGAGATAAGGACTTAACGCAGCTCTCAACAGACCATACGACGGTAGCAATTACGAAAAAAGGCATTACAGAAGTAGAATATTACACACCGGCTCATATTGAAGAGAAATATGGCCTGCGCCCAGAACAAATCATCGATATGAAAGGTTTGATGGGAGATTCCTCAGATAATATCCCAGGGGTGCCAGGTGTAGGTGAAAAAACAGCGATTAAATTGTTAAAGCAGTTTGAAACGGTTGAAAACCTGCTTGAACATATTGACGAAGTCAGCGGGAAAAAACTCAAAGAAAAGCTTGAAGAATATAAAGAGCAGGCAGTGATGAGTAAAAAACTCGCAACGATTCTTGTAGAAGCGCCAATTGATGTATCAAGTAAGGATCTCGCATATGAAGGTCCTCATATGGATCAAGTGATCTCTCTTTATAAAGAACTAGGCTTCCAAACGCTGCTAGAACGTCTAGGAGAAGCACCAGAAACAGGTGAACAGGTCGAAGTAGAAGCATTAGAAGTGAAAAAAATGACCGAAGTAACGGATGAGATGCTGACAGATCATGCCGCCCTTGTGGTAGAACAGCTTGGAGATAATTATCATGAAGCAGATTTGATTGGTTTTGCGATCCATAATGAAAATGGTGCGTTTTTTATCACGAAAGAAGATGCGCTTCAATCAAATGCATTTAAACAATGGGTACAGGATGAAACGAAGAAGAAATGGGTCTTTGATTCAAAAAGAGCAGTTGTCGCCCTCAGATGGCATGATGTCGATCTAAAAGGTGTCGATAACGATGTTCTGCTCGCTTCCTATGTCGTCAACCCTCAGAAATCGTATGAGGACGTTGCAAGTGTGGCGAAGGAATATGGTCTTAACATCGCTCTTTCTGATGAAGTAGTGTACGGAAAAGGAGCAAAGCAGGCGATTCCACCTGAAGATGAACTGAAGGAACATCTTGGGCGAAAAGCAGCGGCGATCTCTGCTCTGCATGATTTAACACTTGAAGCGCTAGAAAAAAATGATCAGCATGAACTATATGAAGACTTAGAGCTGCCGCTTGCCCTCATCTTAGGTGAAATGGAATCCCTTGGCGTAAAGGTAGATATTGAGCGCCTAGAGAAGATGGGTGAAGAGTTAACGAAAAAGCTGAAAGAATATGAAGAAACCATTCTCCGCTTAGCAGGTGAAACGTTTAACATCAATTCTCCTAAACAGCTTGGCGTGATTCTTTTTGAAAAATTAGGCCTGCCGATTATTAAAAAGACAAAGACGGGCTACTCGACATCTGCGGATGTTCTTGAAAAGCTTGAAGATAAGCACGAGATCATTCGGTCCATTCTGCATTACCGCCAAATTGGAAAGCTCCAATCGACCTATGTGGAAGGCTTAATGAAAGTAACGCGCAAGGATACCCATAAAGTGCATACACGATTTAATCAAGCACTCACACAAACAGGAAGATTAAGCTCAACAGATCCCAACTTGCAAAATATCCCGATTCGTTTAGAGGAAGGACGAAAGATTCGTCAAGCATTCGTCCCTTCAAAAGAAGGCTGGCTCATGTTTGCTGCTGACTATTCTCAAATTGAGCTGCGTGTACTCGCTCATATTTCTCAGGACGAGAATTTGATCGAAGCGTTTACGCAAGATATGGATATTCACACAAAGACAGCGATGGACGTGTTCCATGTCTCAGAAGAAGAAGTGACTTCCTCTATGAGAAGACAAGCCAAGGCAGTCAACTTCGGAATTGTATATGGAATCAGTGACTATGGATTATCTCAAAATCTTGGGATCACAAGAAAAGAAGCAGCTGCCTTTATCGAACGCTATTTAACAAGCTTTAAAGGCGTGAAAACCTATATGGAAGAGATCGTGCAGGAAGCGAAACAAAAAGGATATGTCACGACGCTTCTCAAACGCAGAAGGTATATCCCGGATATCACAAGCCGTAATTTTAATATCAAAAGCTTTGCCGAACGAACAGCCATGAACACACCGATCCAAGGAAGTGCAGCTGATATTATTAAAAAAGCCATGATTGATATGGCGCGAAAGTTAAAAGAAGAAAACTTGCAGGCAAATCTTTTATTACAGGTGCACGATGAATTGATCTTTGAAGCACCGAAAGAAGAAATTGCCATACTTGAAAAAATTGTCCCTGAAGTCATGGAAAATGCACTTCAGCTAGATGTGCCGCTAAAAGTTGATTTTGCTTCAGGCCCATCTTGGTACGACGCAAAATAATAGAGAGAGAAAAAGGAGCGAGGAGCATGCCGGAATTACCAGAAGTTGAAACCGTCCGGCGCACACTCAAGCGGTTAGTCGAAGGAAAAACGATTGAAACGGTCGATATTAAATGGCCAAATATCATCAAACGTCCTGGGGAGCCGGAAGAGTTCGCAAGAAGGATGGTAGGAGAAACAATACAAACCATTGAAAGAAGAGGAAAGTTCCTGCTCTTTCATTTAGACCATTACGTGATGGTCTCCCATTTAAGGATGGAAGGGAAATACCGTGTACATGAAGCGCATGAGCCATACGATAAACATGTCCACGTCGTCTTTACGTTTACAGACGGTACTGAGCTTCGGTATCATGATGTGCGTAAATTTGGCACGATGCATTTATTTCAGCCGGGTGAAGAAGAAAAGGAACTCCCGCTCTCACAGCTGGGATATGAGCCTTTTGATGATCAATTCACTCCGGAATATTTATGGGAGCAATTGAAAAAAACATCCCGTGTGGTCAAAACAGCGCTGCTTGATCAAAAGATTGTCGTGGGACTAGGTAATATTTATGTAGATGAGGTTTTGTTTAAAGCAGGCATTCATCCAGAAACAAAAGCGAATCAGCTCAGACTTGAATCGTGTAAAGTGCTTCACAGGCATATTATCGATACACTTCAAGTAGCGGTAGATGCAGGAGGCAGCACGATTCGCTCATATATCAATTCACAAGGTGATATTGGAACATTTCAGCTGCAGCTTCTTGTGTATGACCGGCGGGGAGAGCCTTGTCAAACATGCGGAAGCATCATTGAGAAAACAGTAGTCGGAGGGCGCGGCACTCATTTTTGTGTGACCTGCCAAAAACGTCCTCAATAAAAATCAGCCATCAGCATGCTTCCTTTTTGTAGTGCATACGATAAAAAACATTCATTTTTCAGCAAGGTGTAGACTGACACACAGCCCACCTGCTCTTCATATAGTGAAGAAGAGTCTAAGGACGCCTAGAGACTCTTGATCATCGTTGCATGAACAGAAAGGAAGAGTTCAGGTATGATTTCGATTTCGCTCCTGTTTTTAGCTATTGCAGTCAGTATTGACAGCTTTTCTGTAGGCTTTACGTATGGCCTTCGTAAAATGAAGATTCCATTTAAAGCGATTGTCATTATTGCATGCTGTTCAGGGATTGTGCTGCTCATTTCCATGCTGATTGGCAGCCTGCTGACGACATTCCTCCCTGTCTCAGTGACAGATAAACTTGGTGGAGGCATTTTGATCGCCATTGGACTTTGGGTCCTTTATCAATTTTACAAACCAGCGAAAGAGCGTGATTTGCTTCTTCATGAAAAGACATTGCTCAATGTGGAAGTGCAATCGCTTGGTCTTGTCATTCAAATTTTGCGAAAGCCGACAAGTGCAGATATTGACCGTTCTGGGACGATCAATGGAATGGAAGCGGTGCTTCTTGGGATTGCTTTATCCATTGATGCATTTGGCGCAGGGATTGGCGCTGCGATTCTAGGCTTTTCTCCAATTGTCATGAGTATCACTGTGGCCGTGATGAGCTCACTCTTTGTATGTATCGGGCTCCGTGCCGGTCATTACTTGGCCAATTGGCGCTGGATCGATAAACTTGCATGCTTACCAGGGCTTCTGCTCATTTTAATTGGGGTGTGGAAGCTGTAAAGGAGGAAATCAATTGACGCTTGTCATTGGATTAACAGGCGGGATTGCTAGTGGAAAAAGCACCGTCTCGCAAATGATAAAAGAGCAGGGCATCAGGGTCGTGGACGCAGATGTCATTGCAAAAGAAGCGGTTGCCAAAGGTACACCAGCTCTTCAACAAATCGTTCAAGCCTTTGGCGAGGATGTTCTTCTGCCAAATGGGGAGCTGAACCGGCAGCAGCTTGGAGCCATCATTTTTTCTGATGAAGAGAAAAGAAAGCAGTTGAATGCGATTGTTCATCCTGAAGTGAGAAAAGAAATGCTCAAACAGCGAGAGGAAGGGGTTAGTCAGAAGGAAACCTTCGTTGTCCTCGATATCCCGCTTTTATTTGAAAGTCAGCTGGAAAGCCTTGTCGACCGCATCATTGTGGTGTATACAACGCCTGAATTGCAGCTGTCGCGGCTCATGAATCGAAATGACCTTAGCGAGGAAGAAGCGCTGAATCGTATTCACTCTCAGCAGCCTCTTGAGGAGAAATGTAAAAAAGCAGACCGCGTGATAGAGAACACACAAGATCTCGCGTTTATTAGAAAGCAATTGCAGAACATATTAAATGAATGGGAACATACAGATAAGTAAGAGTACATACACGTACTCTTCTTTTTTTATGCTTTATTCTGATTTCCTTTGAAAAGAACAGCCCTTTTTAGAAAATATACGTTTATATACTGGCAATTACATTCTAATGTGATATACTAATTTCATAAATAAATTTATTGAGTATAACACATAATAGAGGAGTGACCTGTTCATGAAGGTAAAAGCAGCGATCAATGGGTTTGGCAGAATTGGACGCATGGTCTTCAGAAAAGCAATGCTTGATGATCAAATTCAAATTGTAGCGGTGAACGCAAGCTATCCTGCCGAAACGCTAGCACATTTAATTAAATATGATACAAATCATGGACGTTACGAATGTGATGTGACAGCAGAAGATGACGCCTTGATTGTGAATGGCAAAAGAGTTCTTTTGCTTAATAATAGAGACCCAAAGCAGCTTCCATGGGGAGAGCTTGGGATTGATATCGTCATTGAAGCAACAGGTAAATTTAATTCAAAAGATCAAGCGATGGGCCATATAGATGCCGGAGCGAAAAAAGTCGTTCTAACAGCTCCAGGTAAAAATGAAGACATTACGATTGTGATGGGTGTCAATGAGGATGATCTTGATCCTGAAAAGCACGTCATTATTTCAAACGCATCTTGTACAACAAACTGTTTAGCACCAGTTGTGAAACTGTTAGATGATGAATTTGGCATCGACAATGGTTTAATGACAACGGTTCATGCTTATACAAATGATCAAAAAAATATCGATAACCCGCATAAGGATCTGCGCCGGGCGAGAGCATGTGCTCAGTCCATTATTCCAACTACGACGGGTGCCGCTAAAGCGCTTTCTTTAGTGCTTCCGCACATGAAAGGGAAATTACATGGACTTGCACTTCGCGTACCAGTTTCCAATGTGTCGATGGTTGATCTTGTCGTTGACTTGAAAAAAGATGTGACAGCAGAAGAAGTCAATGCAGCCTTCTCGAATGCATCTAAAACATCTCTTGCCGGTATTTTAGATTACACAGATGAGCCGCTTGTCTCTACGGACTTTAACACAAACCCTTATTCAGCAGTCGTTGATGGACTGACAACGATGGTAATGGAAGGGAGAAAAGTGAAAGTTCTTGCATGGTATGACAATGAATGGGGTTATTCATGCCGAGTGGTTGACCTTGTAAAGTTTGTCGGCGCACAGATGAAAGAGCTGTCTGCTGTTTGAAATGAAGAAGACGATCGTCCCTTTTCAAGAAATGAGAGAAAATCCCACTAAAAACACAGCTTGCAAAATGGATCTAAACAAAGTATACTATTTTTCGTGAACTTCTTGTTCGCAGACTCATTCGGGTATACTTAAAGGGTTAGGACCTCTTAGGACTAACTTTCCCCCGTGGTATATGTCCGGTCCGGCTGCTTAGAACTTCACTCTTTCATTCTTGTTTAAAGGGGGGTCCATGATGGAAACAATCGGACGTCACGTTATCTCCGAGCTATGGGGATGCGACTGTGATAAACTGAACGACATGGATTTTATTGAAAAAACGTTTGTAAATGCAGCTTTGAAATCAGGAGCTGAGGTAAGAGAGGTTGCTTTTCACAAATTTGCACCTCAAGGAGTAAGTGGAGTTGTCATTATTTCTGAATCTCATCTGACAATTCACAGCTTTCCTGAACATGGTTATGCGAGCATAGATGTTTATACTTGCGGTGACCTAGATCCGAATATTGCAGCAGATCATATCGGAGATGAATTAGGTGCTGAAACAAGAGAAAACATCGAAATTCCTCGAGGCATGGGACCTGTACAAGTAAAACAGGCACAAGCCAAAGCACTGTAAACATAAAAAAGATTGCAATGGGAGCTGGCCAAAAGCATTGAATGCCTTTGTGTTATGCTCCTTTTTATATTTTTTTTTGATAAAAAATCCAACATTCCCCAGCTTGTCTATACTTTTGTTCTAGGAAAACAAAGGTTTTTTTTATAAAATAAAGAAAGAGGCATTATGGCAAAGGGGATACGTGTATGACTTTAAGACAAAAGTTTAAGCGATTCATGTCAAACCATACAGAAACATCTGACGAGCATCCAGTGTCAGAACTGAAAAGCCATTACTACAAATCGACGAATGCACAAGTTTTTCAAGCGGTGGAAACCATTCTTTCCCGAAGCGATTCTTATCAAGTGACATCTGTTTCAGCAGAACGAGGTGAAATCAGCGCAAACATACGATTGCCGAAAAAAGCCTTTCTCGTGGCGACTGTCATTTCAATTCGTCCTTTTGAAACAGCTGTCGATTTTAATGTGACAACAGAAACGGCCCTGCCAACAGATTTCGGCTATAGTCAAAAGACCGTTCTGTCCCTTTATGATGAACTAGACAAACAACTTCCAAGAATAGATCGGAGCTGATGAAATGAAATGTCCCACATGTCAGCACCTTGGCACAAGGGTGCTTGATTCAAGACCAGTAGATGAAGGGAAATCCATCCGTCGTAGAAGAGAGTGCGAAAGCTGCCAATATCGCTTTACGACGTTTGAAAAATTAGAAGAATTACCGCTGATTGTGGTGAAAAAAGAAGGGATTCGAGAAGAATTCAGCCGGGAAAAAATGCTGAGAGGACTCATCAAAGCGTGTGAAAAGCGTCCTGTCGCTTTAAAGCAGCTGGAGGATGTCTGCTTTAATATCGAAAAAGAACTGCGCAATCAAGGCATGTCAGAGGTGAAAAGCGAGCTTGTAGGTGAAATGGTCATGGACGAGCTGGCGAAAATTGATGAAGTGTCTTACGTCAGGTTTGCCTCGGTTTACCGGCAGTTTAAAGACATCAATGTCTTTATTGATGAATTAAAAGATCTATTAAAGAAAGAACGCTAAAAAGAGCTGGAGATTCTTCATGCTCTTTTTCCTGCGTAAAGCGTAAAACGTAAAAAGAGTGTACAATGGAAACAATCGCAATTCATGGGGAGGATCAGCATATGACAGAGCATTGGAAGGAAGTGCTAGCCGTCGATCCGTATGTCGTCAAAAGCGCTTCATTGCTCGGTGACATCGATAGACAGCTCATCACTCTTTTATATCAGCCGCTTATTGGCATGTCCGCTTTCAGCTTATACATGACGCTGTGGGGTGAGCTGGAACAAAATCGTATGTGGGGGAAACCTGCACCTCATCGGCAGCTCATGGTCATGCTGCAGACGAATTTAAATGATATTTTTGAGGAACGTTTAAAGCTTGAAGCGATCGGCTTACTCCGCACATATGAACAGGAAACGGAAGAAGGCAGACTGTTTACATATGAGCTTGTACCGCCGCTAAGACCGGATGAGTTTTTCCAAGATGGTATGCTGAATGTTTTGCTGTACCATCGTGTAGAGAAAGCAAAATATATGCAGCTGCGTGATTATTTCTCTTATCCAGGTGTTCCTGCAGAAGCAAAGAACATTTCACGGTCGTTTGAAGAAGTCTTTCACGTATTGCAGCCAGGCGAGCGCAAGATGACAGAAGAAATTCATCAGGCGTCATCGCTTGAGCAAGGCTATGAATATGTGACCGTTGGATCGAGTCAGCCGGCACCGCTCTCAGACGAATCCTTTGATTTCGATCTATTATTAGCCGGTATGTCTGACATGATGATTCCAAGGAAGGCTTTGACAAAGCAGGTAAAAGAAACAATTAAGAAGTTAGCTGTTGTATACGGCATCACCCCGCTTCAAATGCAAAATATTGTAGCAGGTGCATGCGGTTCTGATCAAATGATCTCAACAGAAGAGCTGAGAAAAGCAGCAAGAGACTGGTACCAAATTGAATACAGAGGCGAACAGCCAAAGCTGATTGATCAAAAACAGCCAAGACACTTGCGCCAAGATGCTTCAAAGACGCCGGCGGCTGATACTCCAGATGCAAAATTGATTGAAAAACTGGATCATATTTCGCCTAGAGAGCTGCTAAAAGACATGGCAGATGGCATTGAGCCAACGTATGCCGACTTAAGAATTGTCGAAGATATCATGCTCGAGCAGCAGCTAGAGCCAGGTGTCATGAATGTTCTCATCTACTATACATTACTTAAAACAGATATGAAGCTGTCAAAAACATATATGCAAAAAATCGCCGCTCATTGGGTGAGAAAGAAAATCAAAACCGTAGCAGCTGCCATGAAAATTGCCAAAGAAGAGAACAGACAAATGACAGAGTGGGCGCAGCAGAAAAAGCAGCGCAGCCCATATGGTACAGGAAAAGTTGTCCGGGAAGAGAAACTGCCTGACTGGATGAAAGAAACTGAAACAAAAGAACAGCCGGCAAAAGAGCAAACGGACAATCTGTCTACAGAAGACCTCGAACGAGAAAAAGAAAAACTGTTAGATCAGTTTAAAAATATGAAAAAGTACAATGCACATTAAGGTGAGGTGAGATGGGATGAAACCGATCGGTCGTTCATTTGAACAGCTAAAAGGACGAGTAGATTTTCGCGTGAGATACAATCAGATTAAAGAAAGTGTGTTATCTGATGAAGATGTGAAGGCTTTTTTACAGAAGCATCAAGAAGAGATACATGAAGACATGATCAATCGCAGCTTGAACCGGCTCTTTGAATATGTGCAGCAGTCGAAGGGCTGCTCTTACTGCTTAGATGACGAAGACGTTAATGCGATTTTAGATGGGTATCACCCGAAGCTTGTGATCAAAGGTCAGAGTATTGATATTGAATATTCTCCTTGCCCAGTCAAGCTGCGGCTCGATAGACAGAAGAAACAGCAAGAGCTGATGAAAAGCATGTATATTCCGCAAAATGTCCTTCAAGCGACGTTCGCTGATCTGAACGTTGTGGGAAGACAAGAGGTCATTCAAAAAGTAGGTCAATTCCTCCAAAGCTATGATGAGACTGGAAAAGGAAAAGGCTTGTATTTACACGGAAAGTTTGGAGTAGGAAAAACGTATATACTAGCAGCTATTGCGCAGCAGCTAGCGGAGAAAGAATACCCATCTCTCCTTGTTTACGTGCCTGAATTTGTAAGAGAGTTAAAAAATTCATTAGCCGATCATACGCTAGAAGAAAAGCTGAATATGGTCAAGTCCACTCCTATTTTAATGCTTGATGATATTGGGGCAGAATCGATGACAAGCTGGGTGCGGGATGAACTGCTCGGTACGATCTTACAATACCGTATGGCAGAGCAGCTGCCGACATTTTTCTCTTCTAATTTCTCACCAAACGAGCTGAAGCATCACTTTACGTACTCACAGCGGGGAGAAAAAGAAGAGGTCAAAGCCGCTCGTTTAATGGAACGGATTCTCTATTTAGCAGAGCCAGTGTTGCTCGAAGGAGAAAACCGCCGTCATTTATAAAAGCGTATGTCACCTGAAGGAGGAGCAAATGAAATGAACAAAAGAAAATGGCTGCTTTTTCTTGGGATTGGCATTCTTGCTGCTGCGCTGTGGTGGCTGAATAAACAGCATCTTCAGCTGGCGCCGAAAGATGTGAAGAATTGGGTGCTTCAATTTGGGATGCTGGCTCCCTTTGTTTTTCTTTTCTTATCTCTTTTCCGCCCGTTTGTTCTTGTTCCGATTACGGTCTTTTCTTTGGCGGCAGGTTTGGCATTCGGCAGTGTCCTTGGGACGATTTATGCCCTCATTGGAGCGACAGCCGGGGCAACAGGCTCTTTCATGATTGCTTCAACCTTTCGTGCGAAAAAGAAGGAAACGGAATCAAACAGCCGAAAGCTGAAAGCGGTGACGTCCCGCATTCAGGAGCATGGATTTCTTTATATTTTGTTATTGCGTATTGCACCGATTCATTTTGATTTTGTCAGCTATGCGGCAGCTGCTTCACGTGCAAATTATCGTGCATTTGTGACAGCCACCTTTTTAGGCTTAATACCGGGTACAATTGCGTTAAATGTTCTCGGCTCAAGCTTTGTCAGCGGCAATTATGCCGCCTTAGTGGTTGTTTGTTTGATTTATTTGATCTTTATCTCTGTTCCACTCATTTTAAAAAGAAAGATGCCTGATTTATTTTAGGCGTCTATTTTTTATGTTCCCCCCATATATATGTAACAGATGTCGTTAGGGGGGACAAACATGCTTGAAATAATCTTTGAAGATGAATATGATACCGCCGCTTTTTTACATCTTGCTGAACACTTAGACAGTCGGCATCACATGTCAATTCAACAAGGGAAAGACCGGCTTCTCATAGAGGCGAAGGAATCCGAAGAAGCACTTGAGCACATTGTGCGGCCATTATTGGTTCACTTTTTTTTGGAATGCAAAGAAAATGAGCGCATGCGCAGCATCCTTGAAAACACCTATTTGTTTAAAGATCCTGAAGAGCAGCACCAAATTCTTTCCATCGCACACAGTATCATGAACGGGGATTTAGATGATATTCCCGGCATTCAGCAAGACCCGTCAAGAGAAGCCCTTTTAAAAAAGGAGCTTGAGGCGATTTCTTTACAGCAAGGCGTTTTTTCAATTGGTTCATTTATGACATTTAGACTGTCAGAGTATGACCGAAGGCTGAAGAACTATGTTGAAGTGTCCATTGAAGAATACAAAATGGAGCAAGAGTATCAAAACTTCATTCAATCGCTTCGAGACTATGTGATGGCAAGAGAGCCTAGGCTCGAAAAAGTACATGTTGTGCATCAGGACCGCCTGGTGATTTGGGAATTTCGCTACGCTTCTGAGCGTGATCAAAAACAATACATAGACAGACAGTTTGTAAGAGAGCATCCAATGTATATTGATTCGCAGCTGATTGCACCGCTTGTCTCCATTGCACCGCAAAAAATTGACCTATTTACAAATGATACAGGTCACTCGATGGTGCAAACCATTCAAAATATTTTTCAAGAAAGGGTCGAGGTGTTCCCGTCTCATTCATTCCAAGAGCAGAATGTTCAATTTGTACATGCTCATTTCAACAAGAAAAGTGAAAAGCTTTCTTGATTTTCACGAAAAAACGTTTTATAATACGGTGTAACTTCATACAGAGACCGTATTGATAAGGACATGAACAAATGAACACCCGCTTAAAGAGAGGGAAGCCGCGGCTGAAAGCTTCCTAGCAGAGGACCATTTGCTTTACCACCTTTGAACATCAGCTGTGAACTTTTTAGTAATGGCTGACGGGAATTCCCGTTATCGAACCGCAAGCCGTATTTGCTTATGAAAAAGCAAGCTGCAAATACGGGAAAAAGGGTGGAACCACGATTCCGTTTATTCAACCTCGTCCCTTTCCAGGGGGCGGGGTTTTTATATTGCCAAAAAAAGGAGTGACCAGAGATGTCAGAACAAATTCAACTTACATTTCCAGATGGAGCAGTCAAGGAGTTTGACAAAACAGCTACAACAGAAGACATCGCGGCATCAATTAGCCCGGGCCTAAAGAAAAAAGCACTTGCCGGTAAATTGAACGGTAAAGAAATAGATCTGCGTACGCCGCTATTAGAAAGTGGAACAATCGAGATCATCACAGATAAAAGTGAAGAAGCACTCGACATTATGCGCCACAGCACAGCTCATTTGCTAGCGCAGGCGATCAAACGTCTGTATGGAAAAGAGCATCACGTTCAGTTTGGCGTAGGTCCTGTCATCGAAAATGGCTTCTACTACGATGTAGACATCGATGTTGCCATCACACCTGAAGACTTACCAAAGATTGAAAAAGAAATGAAGAAAATCATTAACAGCAATTTGCCAATTGAGCGAATTGAAGTATCAAGAGAAGAAGCGAAAAAGCGCTTTGAAGCGATTGGTGATGAATTGAAGCTTGAGCTGTTAGAGGCGATTCCAGAAGGTGAAGCTGTGACGATTTATGAGCAGGGTGAATTCTTTGACCTCTGCCGCGGGATTCACTTGCCGTCTACAGGGAAAATCAAAGAATTTAAACTGTTAAGCCTTGCCGGTGCATACTGGAGAGGTGACAGTAACAACCAAATGCTTCAGCGTATTTACGGAACAGCTTTCTTCAGCAAAGAAGATTTAAATGAACACTTACGTCTGCTGGAAGAAGCGAAAGAACGCGATCACCGTAAGCTTGGAAAAGAGCTGAAACTGTTTGCGAATTCCCAAAAGGTTGGTCAAGGACTTCCGCTTTGGCTGCCAAAAGGCGCTACAATCCGCCGCGTCATTGAGCGTTACATTGTCGATAAAGAAGTGCGTCTTGGCTATGAACATGTGTACACACCAGTTCTTGCAAGTGTTGAATTGTATAAAACATCAGGACACTGGGCGCATTATCAAGAAGACATGTTCCCGGTAATGGAAATGGACAACGAAGATCTTGTTCTTCGTCCGATGAACTGTCCGCACCATATGATGATTTACAAAAACGAGCCGCACAGCTATCGCGAATTGCCAATTCGTATTGCAGAGCTTGGTACAATGCACCGCTATGAAATGTCAGGTGCCTTATCCGGCCTTCAGCGTGTTCGCGGTATGACATTAAACGATGCACACATCTTTGTTCGTCCAGATCAAATCAAAGACGAGTTCATCCGTACAGTTCGTTTAATTGAAGAAGTGTATCAAGACTTTGGCTTGAATGACTACACATTCCGCTTGTCTTATCGTGATCCAGAAGATACTGAGAAGTATTTCGATGACGATGCGATGTGGAATAAAGCACAATCGATGCTGAAGGATGCAATGGACGAGCTTGGTCACGACTACTATGAAGCAGAAGGCGAAGCGGCATTTTATGGGCCGAAGCTTGATGTACAAGTGAAGACAGCTCTTGGAAAAGAAGAGACATTATCCACTGTACAGCTTGATTTCTTACTTCCAGAACGCTTTGATCTCACATATATCGGAGAAGATGGAAAGCACCATCGTCCAGTCGTGATTCATAGAGGCGTTGTTTCTACAATGGAACGCTTCGTTGCCTTCTTAATTGAAGAATACAAAGGAGCCCTTCCAACATGGCTGGCACCTGTACAATTCCAAGTCATCCCAGTTTCACCGTCTGTTCATTTAGACTATGCGAAAAAAGTACAAGAACGTTTGCAGCTTGAAGGTCTTCGTGTAGAGCTTGACAGCCGCGATGAAAAAATTGGGTACAAAATTAGAGAAGCGCAAATGCAAAAGATTCCGTACATGCTTGTCGTCGGAGATCAAGAAGCAGAAAATGGCGCTGTCAATGTAAGAAAATACGGGGAACAAGATTCAGAAACAATGGATCTTGAAGCCTTTGTGAAACATGCAGTAGCAGAAGCAAAGAAATAATAAGCACAGCCAGTGATTCTCTTTAGATCACTGGCTTTTTCTTTTTGGAGAACATCTCCACTAGTGATCCAATTCCTAAAAAGAGACGTTTAGATAGTACAAAAGTAAGGGTAAGTATGTACTATTGGTTCGAGACAAATTGGGGGAATGAAAGCGATGATGCAAACAACAAACAATTTTTCGTCACATGTATTGGAGCAATCAGCTGTTCTTCGTGCATTAGAGCACTCGCTGGCAATGATTGAATTTAATGTGACAGGTGAAGTTCTATGGGTGAACGATATTTTTGCAAAAGCCATGGGATATTCTAAAGAAGAGATGATCGGTCTTAAACATAGACAGTTCTGTCCTCCACATATTATAGAACACACGAGCTATCACATGTTTTGGAAGCGTTTGAGAGAAGGTCAAGTCTTTCAGGAAAAAGTGCAGCGGATCACAAAAAATGGCAGCAGCTTATGGCTTGAAGCAACATATTCACCTGTTCAAGATGAAGAAGGAACTGTAGTGGGTGTTGTGAAAGTGGCAACAGATATTACGAAGAGAGAACACACAATGAAACAGGTTGTAGAAGACTTAACCGTGTTTACAAACCGGGATCTTGTAAAACAGGCAAGCGAAGAATTCATCATTGTAGGAGAAGCAGCACGCGGCTTAGACCGGCAAGCGCAAAATCTAGCAGCAATCATTTAGCTCTGAGAATACAAAAACACCCAATCTCGTGAGAGAAGGGTGTTTTTTGTTCTATTTTAATATATCAAACAATTCATGTAAGTCTTTGATTTCATAATCAGGCGTCACATCTGTTTCATTTTTCTTGCCATGGCGATTGATCCAAACGGTTTGGATGCCAACCCGAGATGCACCGAGAATATCTGTTTTCGGATTATCTCCAACCATGATCACTTCGTCTTTTGTTAAGTTTAACAGCTGAAGGCAGTGCTCAAAGATACCAGGATCGGGTTTGCCTTTTCCGTAATCTCCTGAAATCACAATTTCGTTAAAATAAGGGGCAAGCTCAGGAACACCTGCCAGTTTTTCCTTTTGAAGGCTAGGATCTCCATTTGTTAAAAGGAGCAATTCGTAGCTGCCTTTCAGGCGGTTTAATACAGGGTATGTTTCTTCATAGACATATGGGCGTTTTCTGCGTTCTGCTGCAAAGAAATCAGCCAAATATTGTCCAAATGCCTCATCGTCAATTCCCGCTGTCTTTAAGCCGTTGGTCCAAGCGTTTTTACGATACTCTGGTGCAATGGCGTTCAGCTTTTGAAAGCCTTCGCTAATCGGTTCACTAAAATTGGACCACAGTCCTTCGAAAGGATTAATGCCGATCATGACAGTATAATCATATGTTTCATAGGAAGAGTACAGCTTTCTTGCTTCTTCACGTACAATCTGTTCAAACGATTCTGGATCAAGTCCATATTTCTTTTCCGCTTCCTGGCAAGTTTCTTGAAAAGTTGTATGAATGCTTTTTTCGTCCCAAAGCAAAGTATCATCTAAATCGAAAAATACGGCTTTCATGATCTTCTCCCTTGTTATGTATGTGTTACCTTCAACTGCAAGTGACAGGCTCAAGTTCATTTTACAATAGAAGAAGGGGCCAATAAAGAAAAGATTTGAGAGATCTTTGATCATTGACCGCACATGATAGAATAGAAAGACAGTAGATATGACATACATCATTTGAGGTGGCCGGTTTGCTTCATTTAATTATCATGATGATCGAGCGTGTGGGGATCATCGTTATTTTAGGATTTGTGCTTGCTCATGTGAAGGGCTTTCGCAATCTATTGCTACATAATCAAGGGTTTCGGAAAAAGGCAATCCTTGTCTTCATTTTTGCTTCTTTTAGTATGATCAGCAATTACACAGGTATTGAAATCCAGCAGCAAATTGTCATGAATCATGAGTTTTCTTATCATCTCGGCTCGTCAAGCTCTATCGCCAATACGAGAATTATGGGGATCGAAATGGGTGGTTTGATCGGGGGGCCGTTTGTAGGGATTGGCGCAGGGCTTTTAGCTGGAATCCATCGCTATACCCTAGGGGGAAGCACCGCGCTCAGCTGTGCGATTTCTTCCATTTTAGCCGGTGTCATTGCAGGCTATGTCGGCAGCAGATTTAAGCGGAGGAATCGAATGGTCACACCTCGCCAAGCAGCTCTTTTTGGTGTAGCGATGGAATCATTACAGATGATCATTATCCTTCTGTTTGCAAGGCCATTTGCGGATGCATGGGGGCTTGTCAGTATCATCGCTTTGCCGATGATCTTTGTGAATGGAATCGGCAGCTTTATCTTTTTATCTATTTTACAGTCAGTCATTCGGCAAGAAGAGCAGGCAAAAGCGATGCAGACACATCGTGTATTTTCGATCGCCGATCAAACACTGCCTTTTTTCCGCCAAGGGTTAAATGAACAGTCATGTAAAAGTGTGGCGGAGATCATTCATCGGTTGACTGAAACAGATGCGGTCTCCTTAACAGACACAGAAAAGATTTTAGCGCATGTCGGAGATGGAACAGATCATCATATTCCATCTAAAAGCTTGATTACGGGGCTGTCGAAACAAGTATTGATGAGCGGCAAGATTATGAAAGCACATTCGAAGGACGAAATCAATTGTTCAGTCGCCCATTGCCCTCTTGAAGCCGCAATCGTGCTGCCGCTCACTTCTAACGGTCAAACGATTGGAACGTTAAAAATGTATTTCAATTCTCCGGTCGGATTAAGCAGGGTGGAAGAGGAGCTTGCAGAAGGTTTGGCGATGCTGTTTTCCACACAGCTTGAGCTTGGGGAGGCGGAAACCCAAAGCCGCCTCTTAAAAGATGCAGAGATCAAAGCACTTCAAGCACAAGTGAACCCGCACTTTTTATTTAACGCCATTAATACCATCTCTGTTTTATGCAGAACCAATGTGGAGATGGCAAGGAAGCTGCTGCTGCAGCTCAGTATTTATTTTCGTTCAAATATGCAAGGTGCCCGCCAGCTGCTGATTCCAATGCATAAAGAGATTCAGCATGTGGAGGCATATTTATCACTTGAACAAGCAAGGTTTCCAAATAAGTACCATGTGACCTTTCAAATTGAAAAGGAGCTGGAGCAGGTGATGATTCCGCCCTTTGTGCTTCAGGTGCTTGTTGAAAACGCAGTGAGACATGCTTTTCCTAAACATCAAACGAATTGTGAAGTCATCGTTTCCGCTTTGATGAAAGATGGGCATGTTTATATGAAAGTGACAGATAATGGACAGGGGATTGAAGATGATAAGATGGCTCAGCTATTAAAAGCGCCTGTCAAATCACTAGAAGGAACAGGGACAGCCCTTTTTAATTTAGATCAGCGGTTAAGAGGAATTTTTGGCAGACAAGCCGCTTTATCCATTCATAGTGACCAAGGCACTGACATCTCATTTCGCATTCCGATGGACTATGTAAAAAAGGATGATTCTCGTTGATGAAAGTATTAATCGTAGATGATGAAGTGTTAGCAAGAGATGAATTAAAATACTTATTACGAAGAACGAAAGAGGATGTTCAAATAGAGGAAGCAGAAAATATAGAATCTGCTTTTGACCGGATGGTCGACCATAAGCCGGATCTGCTCTTTTTAGACATTGATTTATCTGGTGAGAACGGATTTGATATTGCCAAAAGGCTCAACCGGATGTCTGATCCGCCAGCGGTTGTATTTGCGACAGCCTTTGATCAATATGCGCTGAAGGCGTTTGAGGTAAGTGCACTTGATTACTTAACAAAACCATTTGATGAAGAGCGGCTGCTCCAGACCATTCAAAAGTTTAAAAAATGGAAATCTGTTGAGACGAAAGAGCACCAGGTGTCAGATGAGAAAGCGCCCCGCCAGCAAAAATTAGCGATCTCAGTCGATGACTCAATTGTGATCCTGCAAGTTGAAGAGATCATGTATGTAGGACTCAGCGAGGGGAAAAAGGTCGTGAAAACAAAGAATCACATGTATGAGGTCTCAGAACCGCTTGTGGTCATTGAAAAGAAACTTCCTGAGGCTTACTTTATGAGGGTTCATCGCAGCTATATCGTGAATACCTCTCATATGAAAGAAGTCCAGCCGTGGTTTAATTCGACGTATAATCTGCATATGACAGACGGGTCCATCATTCCTGTCAGCCGTACATATGCGAAAGAATTAAAGAAGTCGCTCCTGCTAGAGTAGGAGGGCTTTTTTGTTTGTATTTCAATACTCGTTTTTTGCATTTCAGTCATTGAATCCAGCGAGTTTCATTGTAAACGCTTCATTTGTTTATTTCATGGCTTATACTGAGGGCAGTCGAAGAAAGAGGTGAAGGGGCATGAGTGCCACGAAAGTATATGGATTTCTATCTCAAGCATTTATTTTTGCAACCGTAATGTTCGTTTCTAATCTCATTTCAATGTATTTACCGATTCCGATGCCCGCATCCGTCATTGGTTTGGTTCTATTATTTGTTTTGTTAACAACGAAAATCGTCAAACTAGAGCAGGTGGAGCAATTAGGTACATCATTGACAGGACTCATTAGCTTTCTATTTGTTCCCTCTGGGATCTCCGTTATTCAATCATTAGGTGTCATGCAAGAAGTGGGTGTGCAAGTCGTCGGTGTCATTATCATTGCAACCATTATGCTACTTGCAGCGACAGGGCTGTTTTCGCAGCTTCTCATGCAATTATCAGAAAGACCGCAGAAACGTAAAGAGACAAAGGAGAGTAAATCTTCTCCTTCTCATTCAAATAAACCAGCTTCAAGTACGCATTAAAGGAGAGATGCAAAATGGGTACAAGTACGATGAGCCCTTATTTTGGCATTGTCGTCTCATTGGTCGCTTTTGGAATAGGGACATTCTTATTTAAAAAATCAAAAGGCTTCTTCTTGTTCACCCCGCTGTTTGTGGCGATGGTACTAGGCATTTTATTTTTGAAAGTTGGCGGTTTTTCCTACGCAGATTATAATGAGGGCGGCAAGATTATCAAATTTTTCTTAGAGCCCGCCACGATTGCTTTCGCTATCCCGCTTTATAAGCAGAGAGCCTTGCTTAAAAAATATTGGTGGCAAATTTTATCTGCTATTTTTGTAGGTTCACTTTGTTCTATTACGATCGTATATCTCGTAGCAAAAGGAATTCATTTAGATGCGGCTGTGATGAAAAGCATGCTTCCACAAGCAGCGACAACAGCGATTGCTCTTCCAATTGCAAAGGATATTGGCGGAATCGCAGATATCACAGCCTTTGCGGTCATATTTAATGCCGTCATTGTCTATGCACTAGGTGCCTTCTTCTTAAAATTGTTCCGCATTAAAAACCCAGTGGCAAAAGGTCTTGCACTTGGTACATCAGGACATGCGCTTGGGGTTTCTGTTGGAATTGAGATGGGAGAAGTAGAAGCAGCGATGGCAAGTATCGCCGTTGTGGTCGTAGGAGTTGTGACCGTTATCGTCATTCCAATCTTTATGCAGTTGATTCTTTGATGGCGCATGGTGTGAAAAAGTCTTGCCCAATTCGTCTCATCATGTTAAACTGAAAAAGTTGTTTCAAGAGTTCGGTTACTTGACGGACAAATGAAAATTGTGTAGAATAGTTAACGAATTGAATAGATATCACAAGCAGAAGCACCCGCTTCTCACCTGATTGACACATGTTTGTAGTTGACAGGTTGACCGTACATTTATTTTTTCATGCAAATGTTCGCAGTGTGGGTGTTTTATATGCCCACACTTTTTGTTTGCCTGTAAAACATACAACGAAATGGTCAAAATGAATTGTGAACTCAATTCAAAATCTCATGGAGGTGGCTCACTATTAGCAAAGATCAATTAGTTAATGAAGGTATTCGTGCGCGTGAAGTTCGTTTGATCGGACAAAATGGCGATCAGCTTGGGATTAAAACCCGCCAGGAAGCTCTGGAAATTGCTGCTAAAGCTAATCTTGACCTTGTGTTAGTTGCTGCAAATGCAAAACCACCTGTTTGCCGAATCATGGACTATGGTAAGTTCCGATTCGAACAGCAGAAGAAGGAAAAAGAGGCACGTAAGAATCAAAAAATCATTAGCTTAAAAGAAGTTCGGTTGAGCCCGACAATCGATGAACATGATTTTAACACGAAGCTCCGTAATGCAATCAAATTCCTTGAAAAGGGAGATAAAGTGAAAGCTTCTATCCGCTTTAAAGGCCGTGCGATTACGCATAAAGAAATCGGACAGCGCGTGTTAGACCGTTTCTCTGAAGCTTGCGCTGAAGTAGCAACAGTAGAAACAAAACCTAAGATGGACGGACGCAGCATGTTCCTCATGCTTGCACCAAAAGTCGAAAAGTAAAGTAACAGAGGGAGGAAACATCCAATGCCAAAAATGAAAACTCACCGCGGATCTGCTAAACGTTTCAAAAAAACAGGTTCTGGTAAACTTAAACGTTCTCATGCGTACACAAGTCACTTGTTCGCTAATAAATCTACAAAGCAAAAACGTAAATTGCGTAAGAGCGCAATCGTAAGTGCTGGAGATTTCAAACGTATCAAACAACAACTTGCAAACATCAAGTAATTTGGAATAGGAATCATAGGAGGGAATTACAATGCCAAGAGTAAAAGGCGGAACTGTGTCGCGTCAGCGTCGTAAAAAGGTTCTTAAATTAGCAAAAGGTTATTTCGGTTCAAAACATAGATTATACAAAGTAGCAAACCAACAGGTGATGAAATCTGGAAACTACGCTTTCCGTGACCGTCGTCAGAAAAAACGTGACTTCCGTAAACTATGGATCACTCGTATCAACGCTGCAGCTCGTATGAACGGTCTTTCTTACAGCCGTTTAATGCATGGCTTAAAGCTTTCTGGTATCGAAGTAAACCGCAAAATGCTTGCTGACCTTGCTGTGAATGACCTAAGCGCATTCAATCAGCTTGCTGATGCTGCAAAAGCACAACTAGACAAGTAAGTTTTATAAAAGATCATTCCTTCGAGGGGTGATCTTTTTTCTCATCATGTGAGGTGAAATGAATGAATATGGCTTTAATCCTGCTGCTTATTTTAGTGAATGGCTACGGCTTTTTTCTCATGGGTGAGGACAAACGCCGGGCCAAAGCACATAAATGGAGAATTTCAGAGGCGCATTTATGGAGTGCTGCGGTTCTTTTTGGCGCTGCCGGATCGTATCTAGGAATGCAGTATTTCCGTCATAAAACAAAGCATCCTGCCTTTCAAATCGGCATGCCTGTATTAATTATTTTGCAGTTGATCCTATTGGGATATATCCAAGTTATTTGAAAAAGGAGCAGACGCCATTAGGACGGCGTGTCTGCTCCTTTTTTTTGTTTGATTTTTTTAATAGGCTGATCCCAATCAATTTTTGTTTGAGGATAACGCTCGATAATGTTTTCCTCCAGTTTTTCAAAGTCTTCTAATGTAAATTCACTCAGCTTCTCAGGTGTCTCCGTCCAAACGTAAATGGAGTGGACAAACAGAGGATGATCCTTAGAAGGAACATGCTTCTCCCCTTCAAACAAGACACCTTTATAGACGAAATTAAAATTTTTGCGTGCATTTTGCTGTTCGTCCATAAAATAAAAGCCTTCTTTTAATTGTGCTTGTTTCAGCTTTCTTCTCGGATTTGAGAAGAATTTTACCGCCATGTAGAAGATGTAGACAAGCAGTGCAACAAGAGCTAGTCTCATGAGGATTACAAACATGACAGGATGCACCTCCAATACCGTTATCTGATGTACTACGAATGAAAACGCCAAAAGGTTTCAACTTTTTTTAAAAAAATATTTCGTAAAACGAAAAAATATTCATAAAAAGATCGTATTGAACGAAAGAGGTTTTGTATAATAAGAATGCACCATGAAGATAAAGGAGGATAAATGGAATGACAAAGCTCGATCAAACATTAACTATGCTGAAAGACCTAACGGATGCAAAAGGGATTCCAGGAAATGAACGTGATGTCAAAAAAGTCATGCAGACATACATAGAATCATATGCAGATGAAGTCTCTACAGACCGCCTTGGCAGCTTAATCGCTAAAAAGGAAGGAAACGCAAACGGACCTAAAATTATGCTCGCTGGTCACTTAGATGAAGTAGGATTCATGGTGACAAAAATTGATGACAAAGGCTACATTCGTTTTCAAACAGTCGGCGGCTGGTGGTCACAAGTCATGCTCGCCCAGCGTGTCACCATTGTGACGAAAAAGGGAGAGATCACAGGGGTAATTGGTTCAAAGCCACCACACGTCTTGTCACCTGAAGCTCGTAAAAAGTCAATTGAGATTACGGATATGTTTATTGATATTGGGGCGTCAAGCAAAGAACAGGCAATGGAGTGGGGCGTGCTGCCTGGAGATCAAATCGTTCCTTACTTTGAGTTTACAGTCATGAATGATGAAAAAATGCTCCTTGCAAAAGCATGGGACAACCGCATTGGCTGTGCAGTGGCCATTGATGTCATGAAAAACTTACACAATGCTCAGCATGAGAATATTGCTTACAGCGTCGCAACTGTCCAAGAGGAAGTAGGCCTGCGCGGAGCCAAAACAGCAGCGGCTACAATTCAGCCCGATATTGGATTTGCCATTGATGTAGGTGTAGCAGGAGATACACCAGGCATCACTGAGAAAGAAGCAACTAGCAAACTTGGCAAAGGCCCAACAATTGTTGTATTTGATGCTTCAATGGTCTCTCATAAAGGACTTCGTGATTTTGTTGTCCAAACAGCTGATGAGCTGAACATTCCTTATCAATATGACTCAATGCCTGGCGGCGGGACAGATGCTGGCGGTATTCATTTAACAGGTCATGGAGTTCCATCACTATCTATCGGGATTCCGAGCAGATATATTCATACCCATGCTGCAATGATTCACCGAGATGATTATGAAAATGCAGTGAAGCTTTTAACAGAAGTGATCAAAAGACTTGATCAAAAAACCGTTGAACAGATTACGTACGGTTCTTAAGGAAGAATGCCTTTCCTCAGTACAGGGGAAAGGCTTTTTTTATTGAATTTCCCAGGAAATGAACGGTGTGTTCAAGTTGAGCCAAAAGAACTGTTTTTGGTAAAAGAAGAGAGTGTTTCCTAGTGAATAAGGCACATGTGATCGAGCGTTTATTTTTGTAAGATGAAAGCAATAAAAAGGACAGAGCCATAGAATGCCCTGTCAAAAGAGAGTTTATGGAAGTAGGTGAAGCTACCTTAAGAATAAACACATTATTCTTATTTGTCAACTTGGTTTTAAAAGAAAGAAAAATCAATCAATTTATGTTATATTTGTAACAAATTGTTTATACAAAGGGGATGGTTAAATGAATGCGGTTACAATTGTAATAGGATCTATGTGTATTTTAGCGATTGCCTATCGTCTTTATGGCACATTTATGATGGTCAAGGTATTAAAGGTCACAGATGATCATCCTACACCGGCTCACACGCTAGAGGACGGGAAAGATTATGTGCCGACAAATAAATGGGTCACATTTGGGCATCACTTTGCTGCGATTGCAGCTGCTGGTCCGTTAGTGGGTCCGATTTTAGCCGCTCAATTTGGATATTTACCTGGTCTCCTTTGGCTTTTAATTGGTGCAGTCATAGGCGGAGCTGTACATGATCTAGTCGTCTTATTTGCGTCGATGCGAAAAAAGGGGAAATCATTATCAGAGGTAGCGAAGGAAGAGCTGGGACCTGTTGCCGGGTTTTGTACAGGGCTTGCGATGCTGTTTATTATTACCATCACAATGGCAGGTTTGTCTATGGTTGTGCTTCATGCTTTAGAACGTAACCCTTGGGGGACATTTGCAGTTGGAATCACGATTCCGATTGCAATGGGGGTTGGTCTGTATTATAAAAAAACAGGCAATTTAAAGCTGGCGACATCTGCGGGATTTATTTTGCTGATGTTTGGTGTATTCCTTGGGCCAAATATTCAAGGAACAGCACTAGGTGATTTTTTAACCCTTGATACAAAAACGCTTGCTCTTGCCTTGCCGATCTATGCCTTTTTTGCTGCGGCTCTGCCAGTTTGGCTGCTGCTTGCACCGAGGGACTATTTAAGTAGTTTTATGAAAATTGGTGTATTCATTGCGCTGATTGCCGGAATCTTTGTCGTGAATCCGTCCATTCAATTCCCGGCGTTTACAGAGTTTGTGAATGGAGGAGGACCTGTATTAGCTGGTCCTGTCTGGCCATTTATTTCGATTACCATTGCTTGCGGTGCCATTTCTGGTTTCCACGCATTTGTTGGTTCAGGGACAACACCTAAGATGCTGGACCGATGGAGTGATATGAAGCCTGTTGCGTTTGGCGCAATGCTTGTGGAATGCTTAGTTGGGATTATGGCTTTAATTGCGGCTACTGCCCTGCATCCAGGAGATTATTTTGCGATAAACAGTACGCCAGAAGTGTTTCGTACACTCGGTATGAGTGTCGAAAACCTTCCGCAGCTGAGTAAGGAAATCGGCCTCGACTTAGAAGGAAGAACGGGTGGTGCCGTGACATTGGCTGTAGGGATGGCGTATATCTTTACGGGGATTCCGTTCTTTAGTCATTTGGCTTCTTACTTCTTCCAGTTCGTCATTATGTTTGAGGCTGTCTTTATTTTAACTGCTATTGATGCGGGGACACGTGTGGCACGCTATTTGATTCAAGACTTCTTAGGCGAAGCATATAAACCGCTTAAACGAACTGACTGGGTACCTGGTTCGGTGTTTGCAAGTGCGCTTGCTTGTTTTATGTGGGGATACTTACTTTACTCAGGGGACATCGGGTCTATTTGGGCGCTGTTTGGGGTTTCAAACCAGTTAATGGCTTCGGTTGGGTTAATCATTGGGGCAACTGTTGTATTAAAAATTGCAGATAAAAGGCGATATATGCTCACTTGTTTAATTCCGCTTGCTTACTTATATGTGACGGTGAATTATGCAGGCTATTGGATGGTAGCGAATGTATATCTCAATCCTGAAGCATCTGGCTACAGCGTGCTGAATGCGGTGCTTTCGATCATCATGCTGATCTTAGGTTTTGTGATTATTGTGTTTGCGATAAAAAAATGGGTCGAAATCTGGCGTGATCCAGCGCTTCGAATGGAAACGCCTATCACTGGCTAAATGAAAAAGGCCGGCTTGCTTTTATAAGCAAACCGGCTTCTTTTTATTGCTGCTGCTGAGGCTTTAAGCCTTGTTCTAATGTTTCAAGGATCTCATTTTTCTCGTTTTCTGATGCTTCTTGCCATAGCACTTCGAACAACACGCCAAGGCCTGGCAGCATTTTTTCCTCGCCGCTTTGAATAGCATCTAAAATCGTATGTTCAAGCTGTTCTTGATTATGGCCAGTAATGTTTTGAATGACTGCGCCTCTTAAATTAAAATCCATTGCCCACACTCCTTTTTTGATGGTAATAGCCCTATTCTGTCTCAAAGACAGGTTTATTATGTAGTGTGCATGAGATATAATAAATTCATGATAATTAAAGGAGTTAACGTCGCTTGAAATATATAGAATCAGCTAAAAACACAAACATTAAACAGTGGAAGAAGCTCCATACGAAAAAAGAACGAACGAAAACGGGGCTGTTTCTCGTGGAGGGAATACATTTAGTCGAAGAAGCATTAAAGAGCGGGATCGTGAAGGAATTAATGGTCACCTCGCCCGATATGCTTCCTTCTCATATCCAGCCTGACATTGAGCTTTATGAACTGAGCGAAGAGGCCTTTTCTGCCATGACAGAAACAGAAACGCCTCAGCACATTGCCGCAGTCTGTACAGTTCCTGTTTTTGAAGAAAAGAAGGTTGAACGACTTCTTTTATTAGACGCAGTGCAGGACCCGGGGAATTTAGGCACACTCATTCGAACAGCAGATGCCGCTGGTCTTGATGCTGTGATCTTAGGAGAAGGAACAGTTGATGCGTTTAACGGAAAAACGCTCCGTTCGGCACAAGGGTCTCATTTTCACCTGCCTATCTTAAAGCAAACTCTTCAACAGGCGATCACGGAGCTGAAAGAACGAGGCATACCTGTATACGGAAGTGCCTTAAAAGATGCGAAAGAGTATAGAAGCGTAACGGCAGAAGGTCCGTTTGCATTAATTGTTGGAAATGAAGGAGCAGGTATTGATCCAGAGATTCTGCAAATGACAGACCAAAATTTATATGTGCCAATGTATGGGCAGGCAGAATCATTAAATGTAGCTGTTGCAGCCGCTGTTCTTGTTTATCATTTGCGTGGATAATGTTGCAACATGCGTTTATTTTCACTATAATAAAACTAATATTTTAAAAACCATGATAGAGGAAGATTGTTTCAAGAAGCGGCCTTTTAGGGAGAATGCATCGTAGACTGAAAGTGCATTTAAGGAATGCTGAAACAGGAATTCACCTCTGGAGTTGTCACCGGGACCGCAGGTTTTGCGTAAAGGTGAACCGGATTCGTTTGATTCCGTTATGTCAATGAAGCTTATTCGCACATGCATTTGTGCTTAACAAGGGTGGTACCGCGACCACAACTCGTCCCTTCTTTTATGGAGGAACGAGTTTTTTTATTGTCTTCAAACGATCAAACAGCCGTTTATCCGAGCGGTTTTGTATATCAAAAGGAGGATCACACTCATGCAAGAAACGTTAAAACAGCTTGAAACAGAGGCGATAGCAAAGGTTGAAGCAGCCAGCTCGCTCAAAGAGGTTAATGACATTCGTGTTCAATACTTAGGGAAAAAAGGGCCGATTACAGAAGTACTTCGCGGAATGGGCAAGCTTTCCGCAGAAGAAAGACCGAAAATGGGGGCACTCGCAAACGAAGTAAGAGAGCAGATTGCTAGTGCCATTGCTGAAAAAAATGAACAGCTCGAAGCAGAAGAAGTGAAGAAAAAACTTGCTTCTCAAACGATCGATGTTACTTTGCCGGCAAGTCCAATCAAAATGGGAGCAAGACATCCATTAACGATAGTTGTCGAAGATATTGAAGATTTATTTATCGGAATGGGCTATACCGTTGAGGAAGGTCCTGAAGTGGAAACGGATTATTATAACTTTGAAGCACTGAATCTCCCAAAGGAGCATCCGGCACGTGATATGCAGGACAGCTTCTATATTACCGAAGATACACTGATGAGAACACAAACATCACCAGTACAAGCACGTACACTTGAGAAATATAAAGGACAAGGTCCTGTGAAGATCATCTGTCCTGGGAAAGTATATAGACGTGACAGTGATGACGCGACTCATTCACATCAATTTATGCAAATTGAAGGGCTTGTCGTCGATCACAATATTAGCATGAGTGATCTAAAAGGAACGCTGGAGACAGTCGCAAGAAAAATGTTTGGGGAAGATCGTGAAATTAGACTGCGTCCAAGCTTTTTCCCATTCACAGAACCATCTGTCGAAGTCGATGTGTCTTGCTTTAAATGCGGCGGGAAGGGCTGCTCTGTATGTAAAGGAACAGGCTGGATTGAGATTTTAGGTGCAGGAATGGTTCATCCGAATGTCCTGAAAATGAGCGGATTTGATCCAGAAACTTACCAAGGCTTTGCTTTTGGAATGGGTGTGGAACGGATTGCAATGCTGAAATACGGCATTGATGATATTCGCCATTTCTACACAAATGACATTAGATTCACAAAGCAATTCAAGCAGGACTAAGAGGAGGAAATCAACATGTTTGTTTCATATAAATGGTTAGAAGACTATGTCGATTTAGAAGGCATCAAGCCGGATGAATTAGCAGAAAAAATCACAAGAAGCGGAATTGAAGTGGAAGCCGTTGAATATAAAGGCGAAGGCATCAAAGGAGTTGTCGTTGGACACGTCATTGAACGTGAACAGCATCCGAATGCGGATAAATTAAACAAATGTCTTGTTGATATCGGCGAAGACGCACCGGTGCAAATTATTTGCGGGGCGCCGAATGTGGAGAAAGGACAGTATGTGGCCGTCGCAACGGTTGGCGCAGTCCTTCCTGGCAACTTTAAAATTAAAAAAGCAAAACTGCGCGGTGAAGAGTCTCATGGCATGATTTGTTCTCTGCAAGAATTAGGCGTAGAGAGCAAGCTCGTACCAAAGGAATATGCAGAAGGCATCTTTGTTTTCCCGAATGACGTGAAACCAGGAGATGATGCCCTTCAAGCACTTCAATTAGATGATGCGGTACTTGAGCTTGGCTTAACACCAAACCGTGCCGATGCCCTGAATATGCTGGGTGTCGCTTATGAGGTTGCCGCCATTTTAGGGAGAGACATCAAGCTTCCTGATACAGCACATGACACTTCTTCCGAAAAAGCAGCAGACTATATTTCTGTTAAAATTGAGGATCAAGAAGCGAATCCACTTTATGCAGCGAAGATCATTAAAAATGTAAAGATTGGACCAGCTCCGCTTTGGATGCAAACAAGATTGATGAATGCAGGCATCCGTCCAATTAACAACGTCGTGGATATTACAAACTTTGTACTGCTTGAATACGGCCAGCCGCTTCATGCCTTTGATTATGACCGCTTTGGTTCAAAGCAGGTGGTCGTTCGTAAAGCGTCTGACAGCGAAATCATTCAAACACTCGATGAGCAAGAGCGTACATTATCATCAAAGCATCTTGTCATCACGAATGGAACGAAAGCGCACGCGGTAGCAGGCGTCATGGGCGGTTTTGAATCAGAGGTGCGTGATGAGACAACGACGATTCTTTTAGAAGCGGCATATTTCAACGGTCAAACAGTTCGTCAAGCATCTAGAGACTTAGGGCTTCGCAGTGAATCAAGCACACGATTTGAAAAAGGGCTCGATCCGCAGCGTACGAAGCCGGCAGCAGAAAGAGCAGCTCAATTGATCAGTATGTATGCAGGCGGTGAAGTGCTAAGTGGTACAGTTGAGGAAAATCACCTTGAGGCAAGTATGAATGTCATTCACGTATCAACTGAGCGTGTGAACAAGGTGCTTGGAATGAGCATTTCAAAAGAAGATATGATTCAGATTTTCAACAAACTAGGCTTTACAGTAGGCGAATCAAATGATGTTCTTGTCGTAACGGTTCCTTCCCGCAGAATGGATATTACGATTGAAGAAGACCTCATTGAAGAAGTTGCAAGATTATATGGCTACGATAATATTCCATCTACACTGCCTGCGACAGCCGGCACTGTTGGCGGTCTCACACCATACCAAGTAAAGCGGAGAAAGGTCAGACGTTTCTTAGAGGGCGCAGGACTTTCTCAAGCGATTACGTATTCATTGACGAATCAGCATAAGTCCACAGCTTTTGCCCTGCATCCAGCTTATAAAACGAGACTTTCTCTGCCAATGAGTGAGGAACGCAGTGTGCTAAGACAAAGTCTTCTGCCAAACTTACTTGATTCTGTAGCATATAACTTGGCAAGACAAGCTGATTCATTCGGATTTTATGAAACGGGCTCAGTTTTCTTAGCAGAAGCTGAAGGGGCAAAACCAGTGGAAAAAGAACATGTCGCTGGTGCGCTGACAGGCTTATGGCATAAAAATCTTTGGCAGGGCGAGAAAAAAGCTGTCGACTTTTATGTAGCGAAAGGAATTGCTGAAGGATTGTTTGAAAAGCTTGGTGTGTCAGACCAAATCACATATGTTCAAGCAGAGCGTGAGGGTCTTCACCCAGGGCGAACAGCAGATGTTCACTTAAATGGTCAAGTCATTGGCTTTGTTGCCGCACTGCATCCAGTCGTTGAAAAAGAATTGGATTTAAAAGAAACGTATGTGTTCGAGTTTGATTTAACAGATGTGATGACGTCTGAAACGAAGGATATGAAATATACAGCGATTCCGAGATTCCCTGCTGTGACAAGAGATATTGCACTTGTTGTCGATCAGCATATCTCAAGCGGACAGCTGGAGCGAGTCATCTATGAAGCAGGCGGTTCATTACTCACAGACCTATCTGTATTTGATGTATATGAAGGGGAACATATGGAAGAAGGCAAAAAATCTGTTGCATTCTCACTTCAATATTTAAACCCTGAACAAACGTTGACCGAGGAAGAAGTCACAGCTGTTCATACAAAAGTATTGAAAGCACTAGAAGATACGTATCAAGCCGTCTTACGCGGTTAAAGAAAAAAGCTAGGGCCTCAGGGACTGACCCCCGTTTTTGAGACAGGGATCAAAACACCTTTATACAGCCAATTGCCGATAGTTGATCGGTGATTGGTTGTTTAGTTTTGTTTGAATACCGATAGTTGATCGGTGATTGGTTGTTTAGTTTTGTTTGAATAC
>NZ_LMJV01000009.1:0-193637 GCF_001429445.1 Bacillus sp. Root920 | reverse complement strand
ATAGAAAAAACACCTCCATGTTTTATTTCGGATCACAACGATCCGTTTTCAAACTTGAAGGTGTTTTTTATTTGTCTCATCTTATGGGGTCAGTCCCCTCATGGGCCCTAGCTTTTTTTATAGCATTTTTTTCGCTTTTTGTGTGTTGGCAAAATGCAGCTTTGTAAATTGACGTAAAGCATCTTCACCATGCAGCTTGATGAGCTTGGCGGCGGCCTTATCTACATGAGGACCGGCCCCTTTTGGGATGTCAAAACCTGCAGCCTGTGATAATTTGTCCATTTCAATTAAAAAGGCGTACCTTGCGATAATGGAAGCTGCAGCGACTGACAAATGGATGCCTTCTGCTTTTGTACTAAAATACGTCCGCTCCCGAATAATTTTTTTCCCAGCAAGATGTTTGAAATAAATGCCTGGTTCTGCAAATTGGTCAATCAAAATGGCTTCAGGCTGCTTTCCATCGAGTTTTTCTAGCACAGAGGTGATGACTTGGTTATGAAGCAGTGCCTTCATTTTTCCTTGACTCATGCCTTTTTCCTGCATCGTATTGTACTTTTCATTTCGGAGAACGAGAAGACTGAACGGAATGGTTTTGATGAGATCCTTGGCAATGTTGATAATTTGCGGGTCCTTTAATCCTTTTGAGTCTTTTACGCCAAGCTCTTTCATTAAAGCAAGCTGGCTAGAATCAACATAGGCCGCACAGACTGTGATCGGTCCGAAATAATCACCTGTACCTACTTCATCTGAACCGACGACCGACATGGAAGCAATGCCGGGCGGCGGACTGTATTTTGTGACAGCAGGTGATTTTTGACTTTTCGTATCAGCTGCTTGTAAATGGCTGAATTGACTGGCTTCAGCTTCTGCCTTTTGTCCTTGAAAGAGCACTTTCCCAGATCGATAAGCTGTAATCGTACAGCCAGGGACTTTTGCTTGAAAGAGGGCGCCTGGCGGCAAAGTGTCTGTTAAATGGTGCGCATACGCGCTCTTCATCTTTTTGAGGTCTTCTGATGTTGCTTTTAAAACGGATTGGGGCACAGTGGATAACTCCTTTTTACCTTGATATCATTGATTTCTAAAGTGTACCATAACAGGTAAGGGCTCGTCTTTCCATTCAATGTCTAAACATGTTATGATAGAGACTAGGATTCTCGTGGAATGGAGGAGAAACGTTGTCTGACGGCGGTAAAACGAAAACAACAGTTGAGATATACGGACAGTCCTATACGATCATCGGTCAAGAAACGAAGATGCATATGCGGCATGTTGCGTCAATTGTTGATGATAAAATGAGAGAAATAAATGAAAAAAATCCATACCTTGATATAAACAAATTAGCTGTACTGACAGCAGTCAATGTCGTCCACGACTACTTGAAATTAAAAGAGCAATACGAAAAATTAGAGATTCAGCTAAAAGAAAAGGAATGAAATTACCGTGATCGATATCATCATTTTGTTTTTGCTTCTTATGGGAACGCTTGTCGGTCTAAAACGCGGGTTTATTCTTCAATTTATTAAATTGATCAGCTTTGTTGTTTCTATCTTAGTGGCGTCCATGTTTTATCAGTCACTGGCACCACAGCTTACGTGGATTCCGGCACCTAATTTTAGCGGCGGTCAACCGCAGCTCGCTTTCTTTAGCGGGAATCTAGAAACAGCTTATTATAATACCATTGCGTTTATCATTCTGTTTATCTTGACCAAAATCCTGCTCGCCATCATTGGCGGATTGCTTACAACCATTGCAAGTATACCTGTGATTAAACAGGTGAACAAACTGCTTGGCGGTGTTTTAGGATTTCTTGAAACCTATTTATTTGTGTTTATTCTATTGTTTGTCGCTGCATTACTTCCAGTAGATGCGCTGCAAACAATGATGAGCAAATCAATGTTAGCAGATGTGATCGTAAACAACACCCCTTACCTGTCCGGTCTTGTCAAAGACCTATGGTCGACGTATGGAGTTTAAAAACTTCTCCTTTCCTGGAGAAGTTTTTTCTCATTCCATGACAGAAAGTTGTAGGATGAAGGGAAAGTTTGTATATTTATATAGGAAGATGCCAAAGCGGCTGGAGGATGAGAGATGAATAAAAAAGATATTATCAAACTTCTTGAAACAATTGCAGTATATATGGAACTAAAAGGAGATAATCCTTTTAAAATTTCTGCCTTTCGTAAAGCAGCAGCGGCACTGGAACAAGACGACCGCAGCCTTTCTCAAATAGATGATCTATTAGCATTACCCGGCATTGGAAAAGGAACCTTTGCTGTGATCACAGAGTATATCGAAAAAGGACAATCAGAAACACTCGAACAATTAAAAAAGGAAGTGCCTGAAGGACTTGTCCCACTCTTAAAATTGCAAGGACTTGGCGGGAAGAAGATTGCTAAGCTTTACCAAGAGCTTGGAGTCCATGATGCACAGTCATTAAAGGAAGCATGTGAAGCGGAAAAAGTACAAGCGCTTGCAGGCTTCGGTAAAAAAACAGAAGAAAAGATTCTCGCTGCTCTTGAGGAGGCCGGAAAGCAGCCAGAACGACTGCCAATTGGCTTTGCATTAGATGTGGCAGAGCGGATTGATCATGCGCTTGAACAGATGAAGGGTATTCTTCGTTTTTCAAGAGCTGGCAGTTTAAGACGTGCACGGGAAACCGTCAAAGATCTAGATTATATCATTGCAACCAGCGATCCTGAACAAGTCAGAAAGCAGCTCGTTGCACTCGATGATGTCAAAGACGTTATCGCAAGCGGTGATACGAAGGTATCTGTCATTCTTGCCCTTGATTTTGAGATCAGTGTAGACTTCCGGCTTGTGACAACAGATCAATTTGCCACAACGCTGCATCATTTCACCGGCTCAAAAGATCACAATATTCGCATGCGCCAGCTTGCGAAGGAACGCGGAGAGCGTATTAGTGAATATGGTGTGGAAACAATTGAAACTGGAGAAGTCAAAACGTTTGAAGACGAGGCCGCTTTTTATGCGCATTTTGAACTTCCGCTCATTCCGCCAGAAATTCGTGAAACCGGAGTGGAGATTGATACGTATAAAGAAAGTATGCAATTTGTAGAGTTAAAAGATATTAAAGGCGACCTCCATATGCACTCGACTTGGAGTGACGGCGCATTTTCTATTCGCGAAATGGCAGAGGCATGTATCGCAAAAGGCTATGAATACATGGCGATTACAGACCACTCGCAATATTTAAAAGTAGCAAACGGTTTAACAAAAGAACGTTTACGTCTGCAAGCAAAAGAAATTGACAAGCTGAATCAAGAATTTGAGCATTTTCACATTTTCAAAGGGGTCGAAATGGATATTCTCCCGGATGGATCATTAGATTATGATGATGACTTTTTATCAGACATGGATTTTGTGATTGCGTCCATCCATTCGAGCTTTTCTCAGCCAGAGGAAGTCATCATGGAGCGCCTTGAAAATGCGCTGCGGAATCAGCATGTGGATTTAATTGCACATCCAACAGGCCGTTTGATCGGCAGACGGGACGGCTATGCCTTAAATATAGATCAGCTTATAGAGCTTGCGAAGAAAACGGGAACTGCACTAGAACTCAACAGCAACCCGTCAAGACTTGATTTGAGAACAGAGCATTTAATGAAAGCAAACGAAGCAGGTGTAAACATCATGATCAATACAGATGCACACAATATCGCCATGCTGGATCATATGGAAGTTGGTGTAACAGCTGCAAGAAAAGGCTGGACACCAAAAGCAAATGTCGTGAATACTTTTTCTCTAAACGAGATCAAAAAGTTTTTAACGCGTGACAGGTAGTCGTTAGGAGGCTGGACCATGCTGCAACAAAAAGTGTTAGCATCATTAGAATTTCATAAAGTAAAAGAAAAAGTCATGTCCTATACCGCATCCTCATTAGGAAAAGAAAGAGCGCAGGATTTAACGCCGCTGACGGATATAGAAACCATTCAGCATTTGCTGGAAGAGGTAGCAGAAGCACAGGATGTTATCCGCTTAAAGGGATCGGCGCCATTTGGCGGGCTGACGGATATTAGACGCGGGGTCAAGCGGGCAGAAATCGGCAGTACATTAAGCCCGTCTGAGCTCATGGAAATTGCAGGACTATTATATGCTGTGAAGAATATGAAGCATTTTCTCAAGTCCATGTATGAAGATGGTGTAGACATACCACGACTTCATACATATGCAGAGACACTGATTTTACTGCCTGAAGTCAGAAAAGAAATCGAAAGCTGTATTGGTGATAATGGAGAAGTTCTCGACCATGCCACCCCGGCACTTCGTTCATTGCGCATACAATTACGTTCACTTGAATCAAAAGTTCGTGATAAATTAGAATCTATGATTCGTTCACAATCTGCTTCAAAAATGCTGTCAGACACGATTGTCACTATTCGTAATGATCGGTTTGTGATTCCGGTAAAGCAGGAGTACCGCTCGAATTACGGCGGAATTGTTCATGATCAGTCATCATCTGGGGCAACCCTTTTTATCGAGCCGCAAGTGGTCGTGGATTTAAATAACACCTTGCAGCAAACCCGTTTAAAAGAAAAACAAGAGGTCGAAAAGATCCTGCAAATGCTGACAGAGAGTGTGTCAGAACACATTGAGGAACTGCTTCACAATGTAAAGGAGCTTCAGACGTTAGATTTTATTTTTGCTAAAGCAAAATATGCAAAGGCAGAAAAAGCTACAAAGCCTGCTGTGAACGATCAAGGGGAGATTTATTTAAAGCGGGCAAGACATCCTCTATTGCCTAGGGATCAGGTTGTGGCAAATGACATCGAGCTCGGCAAAGATTTTTCAACCATCGTCATTACTGGCCCAAATACAGGGGGTAAGACAGTTACCTTAAAAACGCTTGGTCTTTTGACGCTGATGACGCAGTCAGGCCTTCATATTCCAGTTGAAGAAGGATCGGAAGTGGCGGTATTTGACCAAGTATTTGCTGATATTGGAGATGAACAGTCGATTGAGCAAAGCTTGAGTACGTTCTCATCTCATATGGTCAATATTGTGGATATCTTAAAGAATTTGACATCTAACTCACTCGTGTTATTTGATGAATTAGGAGCAGGAACAGACCCTGCTGAAGGTGCCGCGCTGGCCATGAGTATCTTAGATGAAGTGCATCAAACAAATGCACGCGTCATCGCAACGACTCACTATCCTGAGCTGAAGGCTTACGGATATAACCGAGAAGGTGTCACAAATGCGAGCGTGGAGTTTGACATTGAAACATTATCACCAACGTACCGCTTGCTCATCGGTGTGCCCGGACGAAGTAATGCATTTGAAATTTCTAAACGTCTTGGTTTGCCAGATCACCTCATTGATCGGGCAAAAGCGGATATGCATGCCGAACATAATGAAGTAGACCAAATGATTGCTTCATTAGAAGACAGCAAGAAACAAGCAGAAGAAGAGCTGCATGAGACAGAAATCTATAGAAAAGAAGCAGAAAAGCTTCATAAAGAATTGCAGAGACAAATTCTTGAATGGAATGAGCAAAAGGACAAACTGCTAGAAGAAGCTGAACAAAAAGCAGCAGAAAAGATTGAACAAGCCTCAAAAGAAGCAGAAGACATCATTCAAGAGCTTCGGTCGATAAAAAATGAGCATCGCTCATTCAAAGAGCATGAACTCATCGATGCGAGAAAGCGTCTTGAAGAAGCAGTTCCTGAGTTTGACCGGAAGAAAAAGCCAGAGCCGGTGAAAAAAGCAGCAAGACAGCTAAAATCAGGCGACGAAGTGAAAGTGCTCACCTTCGGGCAAAAAGGAACGCTGCTTGAACAAACAGGTGACAAAGAATGGAGTGTCCAAATGGGCATTCTGAAAATGAAAGTAAAAGAAAAAGATATGGAATTTATCAAATCAGCACCTGAATTTAAGCAGGAAAAAGCCATTACGGCAGTCAAAGGAAAAGACTATCATGTATCGCTTGAGCTTGACTTAAGGGGCGAGCGTTATGAAAATGCCTTAAGCAGAGTCGAGAAATATTTAGATGATGCTGTCTTAGCTGGTTATCCGCGAGTGTCAATCATTCACGGAAAAGGAACTGGCGCCCTTAGAAAAGGGGTTCAGGAATTACTGAAACAGCACCGAAGTGTGAAAAATGCTCGTTTTGGGGAACAAGGCGAGGGAGGATCAGGCGTTACCATCGTCGAATTAAAGTAAAAAGGAGAAAACGCATGAAAGCCTTTTGGGAAAATGAACTTGTGGAAATTGCCGCCTATTACAGCGTGGCCGTCCTATGTCTTGTCTTATTTCTAACCATTTTTGAACTCGTTACCTCCTATAAAAACTGGGAAGAGATCCAGCGTGGGAACTTAGCTGTTGCCATGGCAACAGGCGGAAAGATTTTTGGGATTGCGAATGTGTTTCAGCATTCAATCGCACAGCACAATTCCCTTCTGCAAATGGTTGGATGGGGCGTATACGGCTTTGTGATGCTGCTTGTCAGCTATTTCATTTTTGAATTTTTAACACCGCGATTTAAAGTAGACAAAGAGATTGAGAATGATAATAGAGCGGTCGGGTTTATTTCACTCATTATTTCAGTTGGGCTGTCTTACGTTGTAGCAGCCGGCATTTAAGGAGACGACATGGAAAAGCTAGCAAAAGTATTAATCGTAGTTGCCTGCACTTTTGCGGTCATTGGTGCCGTTTACATGTTCCTGTGAAATGAAGAAGACAAAGTGAGAAAGCTGTCAGGGATTCCTTGGCAGCTTTTATCTCACCCGAAGGCGGCGAATCACATGAAGAAAATTCTGCAAAAAGACGAACTCATAAAGCGTATTGATACTTGTCTCCAAATGACTTCCCTGCCAAGAGACATATATGAACCGTATATTGCACGTCCATTTCAAACGACTGGATTTTTTGATGATTTGAGCCCTTATATTCAAATCGATTCGAGCGGCTATATTCTCATTCAATATGAACGAGGAATCCAAATGCTGCACAAAAGAACAAAAGCGGCGGATGAAGTCATTTACTGGATTTTAGCAGACACGATCTTTCTTACAGTCTACATAGACATGATGAGGCAGTATCAAGTCGACAATATCCAGACGCATTTACCTAATGACCCGAGTATCCATCAACAGATCGTGGAGAGAGTAAATGAGTCATTCCGAGCAATTGGTGGATTATATGAACAGTGGCATCATGAAGGAAAAAGAGCATCGATCGAAACACCAGCGAAGAAATAAAGATGGCATGGAACCAAGCTCTATTTGAAAAAAGCAAACTGCCTTAAGGAAAAGTTTGCTATAATAAAATAGTACGAAAGTTCAGGAAGGAGGGTTTTTATGCAGTCAGATAAACGTTGGCTTCTGCATTACCCGAATCAAATTCCCCACGAACTCACCATCCCAAATGAGACGTTACAATCTTACTTATTCAGCTCCGCAGAGGCTGCACCTGAGCATACAGCCATTCATTTTCTAGGAAAAAACATCACCTATGAACAGCTCCAGGAAGAAGCATTGAAACTAGCTGGTTACCTGATGAAAATTGGCGTGAAAAAAGGCGACAGAGTAGCGATCATGCTGCCAAACTGTCCTCAATCTGTCATTTCTTATTATGCTGTTTTAATTGCAGGCGGCATCGTTGTTCAAACGAACCCGCTTTATACGGAGAAAGAACTGGCATATCAAATGGAGGACAGCGGCTCAAAAGTGCTGATTACACTGGATTTATTGTATCCAAAGGCCTATAAAATGAAAGCGCTGACAAGTATGGAGCACTTGATCATCACCAAACTACAGGATTATTTACCATTTCCGAAAAACATTCTGTTTCCTATCGTCCAAAAAAGAAAAAATAAAATGGTCATCGAAGTCGAGAAAAGTGAGACCATTCATCACTTCTCACAAATCATGAAAGAATCGTCAGAAGAACAGATTCCGGCGCTTGCCTTTGAACCGAAAGAGGATGTCGCTGTTTTGCAATATACAGGCGGAACGACTGGTTTACCAAAAGGGGTCATGCTGACGCATGAAAATATTTTAGCGAATACTGAAATGTGCGCTTCTTGGATGTATAAAACGACAAGAGGCAAAGAACGAATCCTTGGCATCATTCCGTTTTTTCATGTATACGGAATGACGACCGTATTAAATCTTGCTGTCAAAGAAGGGCATTCAATGATTCTCCTTCCGCGATTTGACGCAGCTGATACCCTCAAAACGATTGAAAAACAGAAACCGACGCTCTTTCCAGGTGCACCCACCATGTATATTGCCTTGCTGCATCATCCGAACATTGAAAAGTATGACCTGTCGTCCATCACTGCATGTTTAAGCGGCTCGGCGGCTCTTCCTGTTGAAGTCAAACAGAGCTTTGAGAAATTAACAGGAGGGCGTTTAGTAGAGGGGTATGGTCTTTCAGAAACTTCGCCAGTGACCCATTCTAACTTTTTATGGGGAGCAAACAAAACAGGCAGCATTGGCTGTCCGTGGCCTGGGACAGACGCAGGCATTTATTGCGAGGAAACGGGTGGTCTTAAAGAGCCGTATGAGCACGGAGAAATTATCGTCAAAGGGCCGCAAATTATGAAAGGCTATTGGAATCAGCCAGAGGAGACAGCAGCTGTATTAAGGGATGGATGGTTTTTCACCGGAGATATTGGGTATATGGATGAGGACGGTTTTTTCTATATCGTTGACCGGAAAAAAGATGTCATTATTGCGAGCGGTTATAATATTTACCCAAGAGAGGTCGAAGAAGCCCTATATGAGCATGAGCTTGTACAAGAAGTCGTTGTCGCAGGTATACCAGATCCTTATAGAGGAGAAACAGTAAAAGCGTTTGTTGTGCCGAAAAAGGATGCTTATTTAACAGAGGATGAACTCGATCGCTTTGTCAGAACGAGAATTGCTTCATTTAAAGTACCGCGCGTGTATGAATTTAAAGAATCACTGCCTAAAACGGCTGTCGGAAAAATTTTGCGCAGAGTATTAATTGAAGAAGAAAAAAGAAAGCAAGCTTCATCATCTGAGACACCTGTCGATCAATTGAAGAAATAACGACCTTCATCATCCGGTCGAGCGGCCGGATGATTTGAATGCTGACAGTCTGCTCTGGTATGATAAAGGTTGAAAAGAAAGAAGAAGATCACTTGACAAATCACCCGTTTCTTTTTAACATAAAGTTATGAATGAATGCTCATTCAATTTAGAAAGGGACGAAGCACATTGAAGCAGAAAAGACCGAAGTACATGCAAATTATTGATGCAGCAGTTGTGGTGATTGCGGAGAACGGCTATCATCAATCACAAGTTTCAAAGATTGCGAAACAAGCAGGGGTAGCAGACGGAACCATTTATCTTTATTTCAAAAACAAAGAGGATATTCTCATCTCATTGTTCAAAGAAAAAATGGGACAATTCATCGAACGGATGGAGACAGATATTCAAAAGAAGCCGTCTGCAAAAGAAAAGCTTCTACTGTTGATTGAGGAGCATTTTCGCATGCTGGCGCAAAATCATCATTTGGCTCTTGTGACACAGCTTGAACTCAGGCAGTCAAACCTTGAGCTGCGGCAAAAAATCAATGAGGTGCTAAAAGGGTATTTAAATATGCTCGAGTCGATTTTAACAGAAGGAAAGAAAACAGGAGAATTCAGACAAAATTTAGATGTCCGCTTAGCGAGACAAATGGTATTTGGGACGATTGATGAAACCGCAACAACATGGGTCATGAATGATCAAAAATATGATCTGCCTGCACTCGCAGAAAGTGTACATGATCTGCTGTTAAACGGAATACATCAATCCTAAAGACAATGTGAAAAAGGATGATTGACATGGAAAAAATACTCAGCTTACATCATGAAGGACAGACAGCGCTCATCACGATTCAGAACCCGCCTGCAAATGCCTTATCCTCTCAGCTGCTCACTGAGCTTAATGACATGTTTGATAAGCTCGAACAGAATGAAGAAGTAAGAGCGATTGTGATCCACGGAGAAGGCAGATTCTTCTCAGCAGGTGCTGATATTAAAGAATTTACGACTTTACAGGAAGAGTCTGATTATGCAAGCCTCGCTGATAGAGGACAGCAAGTTTTTGAACGGATTGAACAATGTCCAAAGCCAGTCATTGCCTCGATTCACGGAGCAGCATTAGGCGGGGGCCTTGAGCTTGCTATGTCTTGTGATATCCGAATCGCAACAAAAGATGCAAAGCTTGGACTGCCAGAACTAAATCTTGGCATTATTCCAGGATTCGGCGGCACGCAGCGCCTCCCGCGCTACGTTGGTTCTGCTAAAGCGCTTGAAATGATGGGAACAGCTGAACCGATTACAGGTGAAGAAGCATTTACGTGCGGCCTTGTTACAAAGCTGTCAGAAACAGAGGAAGAAGCGCTCGAAGCGGCTAAAACACTTGCGGGGAAATTTGCCGCGAAAAGCCCAAAATCACTTGAATATGTGCTTGATTTATTGAACGCCACAAAATTGTATTCATATGATGGCGGAATGAAGCTGGAAGCCAAAAAGTTTGGTGAGGTTTTCCAATCAAATGACGCCAAAGAAGGCATCCAGGCCTTTATCGAAAAGCGCAAACCGAACTTTAAAGGGGAATAAGGGATAAGTACGACACAAGGGGGAGAAATAAATGAATATATTTGTTTTGATGAAGCGTACGTTTGACACGGAAGAGAAAATTTCGATTCAGTCTGGTGCAATTCAAGAAGATGGAGCAGAGTTCATTATTAATCCTTATGACGAGTATGCCATTGAAGAAGCCATTCAGCTTCGCGATGAGCACGGAGGAGAAGTGACCGTTGTGACAGTTGGCGGTGAGGATGCAGAGAAACAGCTGAGAACAGCGCTTGCTATGGGCTGTGACAGGGCCGTCTTATTAAATGTGGAGGATGACTTAGAAGAGTGGGACCAATATTCTGCTTCTACCATTCTTTATCACTATTTAAAAGACAAAGAGGCTTCCTTGATCTTAGCAGGGAATGTAGCAATTGACGGCGGCTCTGGACAGGTAGCCCCGCGTCTTGCTGAATTACTCGGTTTTTCATATGTGACTACGATAACAAGTATTCAAATTGACGGCGGCTCTGTATCGATTGAACGAGATGCAGAGGGGGATGTGGAAGTCATTTCTGCCGAACTCCCGCTTGTCGTCACAGCTCAGCAAGGACTCAATGAGCCTCGCTATCCATCATTACCAGGCATTATGAAGGCAAAGAAAAAGCCTTTAGAAGAATTGGAACTTGATGATTTAGATCTGGATGAAGACGATGTACCATATAAAATCAAAACAATTGAACGTTTCTTACCGGAGAAAAAAGAGGGTGGCAAGGTGCTGAGCGGCGAGCTTCAGGATCAAGTCAAAGAACTGACAGATCTACTCAGAAATGAAGCAAAAGTCATCTAAACATCCACTTTACGATATCACGAGAACAAGGGGGAGCTTGAAGATGAGTAAAAAAGTTGTTGTACTTGGAGAAAGTCGTGACGGTAAGTTAAGAAATGTGACATTTGAAGCCATTGCTGCCGCTCACAAAGTGGCAGATGGCGGTGAGGTCATTGGCGTGTTAATAGGGGATGACGTCAAAGGCCTAGCAGATGAACTGCTTTACTATGGAGCGGATCATGTCATGATTGTGGAGCATCCGCACCTTTCGTATTATACGTCAGATGGTTTTGCGCAGGCACTTCAAGCCATATTAGATCAGGTTGATCCGGATGCTGTGCTCTTTGGCCATACGTCGATCGGAAAAGACTTGTCGCCGAAAATAGCTGCACGTCTCCAGACTGGCTTGATTTCAGATGCGATCGATGTAAGCGTTACCGGTGAACATCTTGTTTTCACTAGACCGATTTACTCTGGAAAAGCCTTTGAAAAAGTCATCTCGACAGACCGCCTGCTTCTAGCAACCATCCGGCCAAACAACGTGGCGCCACTTGAGCGGGATGCGTCACGAGGCGGAGAAGTCACGCCGGTTTCTGTCGATATTCAGAACCTTCGGACGATCGTGAAGGAAGTCATTAAAAAAACGTCAGAAGGTGTAGATTTATCGGAAGCAAAGATCATTGTTGCTGGAGGGCGCGGGGTTAAGAGCAAGGAAGGCTTTGAACCGCTGAATGAACTCGCTGAGACGCTGGGGGCAGCAGTCGGAGCCTCGCGCGGAGCCTGTGACGCTGACTATTGTGATTATGCCCTGCAAATTGGTCAAACGGGAAAAGTCGTCACACCTGATCTTTATATTGCATGCGGGATATCAGGAGCGATTCAGCATTTAGCGGGAATGTCTAACAGTAAAGTCATTGTGGCAATCAACAAAGACCCAGAAGCGGAAATTTTCAAAATCGCCGATTATGGAATCGTTGGTGACTTGTTTGAAGTGGTACCGCTTTTGAATGAAGAGTTAAAAAAGATGAATATCCACTCGTAACGCTCATACACTCAGAATGCCTAGGTATTCTGGGTTTTTTTGTATGTGATCAAGCAGAAAAGGAGCGGTTGACAAGTGAAGGGGACAGTAAAAGTCAATGACGTGATCGGACGCATTTCTAAACACATTTATGGGCACTTTCAAGAGCATTTAGGAAGAGGGATTTATGACGGGATTTGGGTAGGAAAAGACTCAGAGATTGATCATATTGAAGGGATTCGTACCGATGTGCTAAAGGCGCTTCAAGCATTACATATTCCGGTGCTGAGGTGGCCGGGGGGCTGTTTCGCAGACGAGTATCACTGGGCAAATGGTGTAGGTGATCTCAGTGAACGAAAGCCGATGGTCAATACCCACTGGGGTGGTACGGTTGAATCTAATGCATTTGGGACACATGAATTTATGACATTGTGTGAGCTGCTTGAATGTGAGCCTTACATTTGCGGCAATGTGGGAAGCGGGTCTGTTCAAGAATTAGCCGATTGGGTCGAATACATGACATTTCCAAAAGGGACACCTATGTCAGACTGGCGCATTCAAAACGGAAAACAAGAACCTTGGAAGCTGACCTATGTTGGAGTAGGCAATGAAAGCTGGGGCTGTGGCGGGAATATGACGCCTGAATACTACGCAGATTTATATAAACGCTATCAAACGTACGTAAGAGAGTTTGCAGGGCAGCGTATTTACAAAATCGCCTGCGGTGCGAACTCTAATGACGTGAATTGGACAAAAGTATTGATGGAGCGGGCTGCACCGTGGATGGATGGGCTCAGTTTACATTATTACACCGTACCTGGTACATGGGAGAAAAAGGGGTCAGCGACTGAATTTGATGAAGATGAATGGTTTATCACGCTGAAAAAGGCCTATGAGATGGAACGGCTTGTCAAAGACCATGGAGAAATCATGGATCGTTATGACCCAGACAAGCGAATCGGGATGATTATTGATGAATGGGGGACATGGTATGACCCAGAGCCAGGAACAAATCCTGGGTTTTTATATCAGCAAAACACACTAAGAGACGCCCTTGTGGCCGCCCTCCATTTTCATATTTTTCATCGCCATTGCGAGCGGATTCATATGGCAAATATTGCTCAGACGGTCAATGTGCTACAAGCGATGGTATTAACAAAGGACGAAAAGATGCTTCTGACGCCTACGTATCATGTATTTCACATGTTTCAAGTGCATCAAGAGGAAGAAGCGCTTGAAGTGGAGTTCGTTTCACCGCCGTATGAACGAAGAGGTGAAAAAATTCCTCAGGTCAGTGTGTCAGCCTCGCGTTCATCAGGTAAGATGCATATTAGCTACTGTCATCTGAATCCGCATGAAAAAAGAGAGATATCCCTTGCCATTGAAGGGATTGATGAACAAACGAAAGTCACTGGACGTGTGCTGACGGCTGATCGTATGAATGCGCATAATACATTCGATAATCCTCATTCTGTTCAGCCAAAAGACTTTCAGCAAATGAATGTAAAGTCCGGCGAATTAATGGTGGAGCTGCCGCCAATGTCAGTGGTCATGATTACTGTCGACCTCGCTTAATTGCATATTTCGATGTTTGATGAGAAGAATGTTGGGGCATCATACATTGTAAATGAAGCGGAAAGGGTGTCATGTCATATGCTTAGAACCATTCTAATGATCATCGGTGCGATTGTTGTTATTGGTGCGATTATACGGTTTGTTTTTTAATTCATTTCCTAAAAAATGATTCGTAAGCATTTCATTCGCAAGTCACATTGGTAGATGCTATACTAAAAAGCATAATTTACATTGGAGGAATGAATAATGGCAATCGTAAAAGCTACTGACGCAACATTTTCACAAGAAACTGCAGAAGGTGTTGTTCTTGCAGACTTTTGGGCACCATGGTGTGGACCTTGTAAAATGATTGCTCCAGTTCTTGAAGAACTTGATCAAGAAATGGGCGACAAAATGAAAATCGTAAAAATTGATGTAGACGATAACCAAGAAACTGCTGGTAAATACGGCGTTATGAGTATCCCAACACTTCTTGTTTTAAAAGACGGTGAAGTTGTAGAAACTTCTGTTGGTTTCAAACCAAAAGAAGCCCTTGCTGAACTTGTCAACAAACATCTATAAACCGATCTATGTCCAAGCGGCATAATCATTGAAGCGGTTCTCGTAAAGACGAGGGCCGCTTTTCTTTCAACATGGTATAAAACAAATGTTCGTGATACACTAGAAGGAGTGAAAGAGGAAAACAAGGACGGATGAAAATATGAACAAATTAATCAAAGAAAAGCTGTCAGTCCTGCCGGATCAACCAGGCTGTTACTTAATGAAAGATAGACAAAATACGATCATTTATGTAGGAAAAGCAAAGGTTTTAAAAAACAGGGTGCGCTCTTATTTCACTGGATCACATGACGCCAAAACGCAGCGGCTTGTCAGTGAAATTGAAGACTTTGAATACATTGTCACCTCTTCTAATATTGAGGCGCTTATTTTAGAGCTGAATTTAATCAAAAAATATGACCCAAAATACAATGTCATGCTCAAGGATGACAAGACGTATCCTTTTATAAAAATTACGAATGAACGCCATCCTAAGCTGATCGTCACCCGCAATGTAAAAAAGGACAAAGGAAAATATTTCGGTCCATACCCAAACGTACAAGCAGCTCGAGAAACAAAAAAGCTGCTCGACCGCTTATATCCACTGAGAAAATGCGCTACCCTTCCTGACCGCGTCTGTCTTTATTATCATCTTGGACAATGTCTTGCGCCATGTGTGTATGACATTTCCGAGGAAACGAATAAGCAGCTCGTGGACGAAATCACAAGGTTTCTAAACGGAGGACATCAGCAAATCAAAAAAGAACTCACCGAAAAGATGCAGGAAGCCGCTGAAAATTTAGAGTTTGAACGGGCAAAAGAACTGAGAGACCAAATCGCATATATCGACTCAACGATGGAAAAACAGAAAATGACGATGAGTGATTTATCAGATCGAGATGTCTTTGCCTATGCCTATGATAAAGGCTGGATGTGTGTCCAAGTCTTCTTTATCAGACAGGGGAAATTGATTGAACGTGATGTGAGCCTTTTTCCAATGTATCAGGACCCTGAGGAGGAATTCCTCACGTTTATGGGGCAATTTTATGAAAAGAACAACCATTTTCTGCCGAAGGAAATTCTGGTGCCGGACAGTGTTGATCAAGAGATGATTGAGCAATTACTTGAGACGAACGTTCACCAGCCGAAAAAAGGAAAGAAAAAGGATCTGCTTTTACTTGCGCATCAAAATGCCAAAATCGCCTTAAAAGAAAAATTTTCGCTCATTGAGCGTGATGAAGAGCGGACAATTGGTGCGGTGAAGCAGCTCGGGGATGCGCTTAATATTTATATGCCATACAGAATCGAGGCATTTGATAACTCCAATATTCAAGGAGCAGACCCGGTTTCTGCCATGGTCGTCTTTCAGGACGGGAAACCCTATAAAAAGGAATACCGAAAATACAAAATAAAAACCGTCTCAGGGCCAGATGATTATGCATCCATGCGTGAAGTCATTAGAAGACGATATACCCGTGTGTTAAAGGATGAACTGCCGCTGCCAGATTTAATTTTAATTGACGGAGGAAAAGGACAGATCAACGCAGCCATCGATGTGCTTGAAAATGAATTGAATCTGTCTGTCCCAGTCGCAGGTCTTGTAAAAGATGAAAAACACCGGACTTCAAATCTCATGATGGGAGATACACTTGAAATTGTTGCGCTGGAGAGAAATAGTCAGGCCTTTTACTTATTGCAGCGCATCCAAGATGAAGTGCACCGGTTCGCCATCAGCTTTCACCGGCAGCTGCGCGGAAAAAATGCATTCCAGTCTATTTTAGACGATGTACCAGGTATCGGAGAGAAGCGTAAAAAGCAGCTCCTCAAACATTTTGGCTCTGTGAAAAAGATGAAAGAAGCCTCTATCCAAGACTTTCAGGAGGCCGGTATTCCGAAACAGACGGCTGAACTTTTAATGGAAGCATTAAAAAAATAGATTGTACTTTTACCAAAAGTCTGTTAAGATGTGACTAATTTAATAAATGAACGTGTTGTTTGTTGAAGATAGAGGTGCGAACTTCAAGAGTAAGCCTTCGGAGATCGATGGGATCTAAGAAGAGGGCTGAAAGGGGAGCGTCGCCGAAGTGAATAAAATCCACTCATTTTATTTGCTGGCTGTACATTGAAGAAATGTAGGGCTGTCAAGAATTCATTTCTTGGAGGGCTATCTCATTGTTTGCATCGTTTAATGATGATTTTAAAGCAATGGGAGATTTGTTCTCTCATTGCTTTTTTATTTGCAGTGAGCGGACAGTCTCCAAGCTGCCTCTTCTCTCACACGTGAACTTTTGAAAAAGGGTGGTAGACATGGGACTAATTGTACAAAAATTTGGCGGAACTTCCGTTGGGTCGACAGAAAAAATTCGTAATGCCGCAGAGAGAGTGATCGCTGAACGCGAGGCAGGACATGATGTGGTTGTGGTTGTATCAGCGATGGGCAAATCAACGGATGTTCTAGTAGACCTAGCGAAAGAACTCACAGACGATCCAAGCAAAAGAGAAATGGATATGCTGCTCGCAACGGGTGAGCAGGTGACCATTTCATTATTAGCGATGGCGCTCCAAAGAAGAGGCTATGATGCCATTTCCTTTACAGGCTGGCAGGCTGGTATGAAAACAGAGCATGTACACGGAAATGCAAGAATCGTGGACATTGATGAATCAAGAATAAAAGAGGAATTAAGTGCGGGGAAAGTCGTTGTTGTGGCAGGCTTCCAAGGAATTGCAGATGACTTACATATCACAACTCTTGGCCGCGGCGGATCAGATACAACAGCTGTGGCACTGGCTGCCGCACTAAAAGCTGATAAATGTGATATATACACAGACGTACCAGGAGTGTTTACGACAGATCCGCGTTATGTATCATCTGCGCGTAAACTTGCAGGCATTTCATACGATGAGATGCTTGAGCTGGCTAATCTAGGAGCTGGGGTTCTGCATCCAAGAGCTGTTGAATTTGCGAAAAATTATCAAGTCCCGCTAGAAGTCCGTTCTAGTATTGAAAATGAATCGGGTACGTTAATTGAGGAGGAATCATCCATGGAACAAAACTTAGTTGTCAGAGGCATTGCATTTGAAGATCAGATTACACGTGTGACAGTGTGCGGGCTTTCAAGCGGTTTAACAACATTATCGACCATTTTTACGACGCTTGCGAAACAGAATATCAATGTCGATATCATCATTCAGTCTGCCACAAGCACCAATCAGACGTCGATCTCTTTCTCTGTCAAAACGGATGATTTGTCCAAAACAGTTGAAGTATTAGAAGAATATAAAGGGGCGCTTGGCTACGAACAGATTGAGACAGAAAGCAAATTAGCGAAAGTATCCATCGTGGGATCTGGAATGGTCTCAAATCCAGGGGTAGCTGCTGAAATGTTTGCTGTGTTAGCGCAAAAAGATATTCAAGTGAAAATGGTCAGTACGTCTGAAATCAAAGTCTCAACGGTCGTTGGCCGTGATGATATGGTCAAAGCGGTTGAAGCGCTGCATGACGCGTTTGATTTATCAAAGGTGAGCGCCGCTGCTCACTCTTAAAAAGGTAAAGAGGTGATCTCACGAAAGAGGGTCGCCTCTTTTTTCTATATGGAAACGGCTGAAACGGGCGTAAACCCATTCATTAAGTATGCTATGATAGATGTAGACATATAAAAAAGGCGTGACCTGAAGTCCGCGCCTTTTATCAAGAGTATTAGCTAGGGTCTCTTAAATCCCATTTAACGGTTAAAATGACTTTCTCAGCACGCTTTTTCACTTGTTCGTAGGATTCAGCCACGTGCTCATTCAGAAGCTGAATTTGTTCAGCAATAAAACCCGCTTCCATCTGAAAGCATGGCTCCTTTTGATAGGTGAGTCGATTTGATACTAGTGGACCTTCGAGCTCAAACTCAATTTCCTGTTTTTTCGAATGGACCATCGTGAGAGTCCCCCATCCGGCATCATGGAAAAATTCGGGGATCTTTTCCCATGACTCTTGAGGAAATTTACGAGCAAGCAGTTTACCCGCAAAATACATCATAGATGAATGGTCCTGACCAAGAATATCAGGCAGCAGAACTTCGCGTATCAGCTCGTAGGCAAATCCATTGACTTCAATTTCTTTTAGCTGTTCTAAGTTAGATTCGAATTTATTCATTGTACGGCTCCCCTCTTTCAACAATTTATTATAGCTTATGTGGGCATATGATGACAGAGTTTTCCCTGAAGTCTAAGAAATTCTTATTGTAGTAAAACGAATTTTGATTTAAAACTTTTAAATTTCGGAAAATTTTAATTTATGTACGCGGTTTCTTGACGCTTTTTTGACATAGGAGTAAAATGAAATTGTCAATAAATTTGAATAAAGTGCTTACAATTGAAAGAAGCGGGGGTAAGACAATTTTCAAGCAATTGCACTTTTTTTACTAGGGGGTAAAGTAATGTCGGGGAACAAAGAATTTTTTTATCGGAGATTGCATTCTTTGCTTGGCGTCATTCCGGTCGGTCTATTTTTAATACAGCACTTAGTGGTTAACCACTTTGCGACAAATGGACCAGAGGCGTTTAACAAAGCTGCACACTTTATGGAACAGCTTCCTTTCAGATATGCACTTGAGCTGTTCGTGATTTTCTTACCACTGATCTATCATGCTGTTTATGGGGTGTACATAGCCTTTACGGCACAAAACAACACGTCTCGCTTCAGTTACTTAAGAAACTGGCTGTTCAGATTGCAAAGGATTTCAGGTATTATCACATTGATTTTTGTCTCTTGGCACGTATGGGAAACACGAATTCAAGCTCAGCTTGGAGCTGAAGTCAACTATGACATGATGGCGAATATTTTAAGCTCTCCATTTATGCTAGGCTTCTATATTGTCGGCGTTTTATCTACTATTTTCCACTTTGCTAATGGCTTGTGGTCATTTGCTGTCAGCTGGGGAATTACCGTTTCACCACGCTCACAACGAATCTCCACATATGTGACATTAGGTATATTTATAGCGCTTTCATATGTAGGGCTAAGAGCAATTTTCGCTTTTGTTTAAGAGGAAATAGATTAGTAGAAGAGGGAGAGGGGCTACAATGAGTAATTCTAGCATCATCGTTGTCGGAGGCGGCTTAGCTGGTCTCATGGCAACTATTAAAGCAGCAGAAGCGGGAACAGCTGTTCAACTATTTTCAATCGTACCTGTGAAACGTTCGCATTCTGTATGTGCACAGGGCGGAATCAACGGAGCGGTCAATACAAAAGGTGAAGGGGATTCACCTTATGAGCATTTTGATGACACAGTATACGGCGGAGATTTCTTAGCCAACCAGCCGCCAGTAAAGGCAATGTGTGAAGCAGCACCGTCCATTATCCACTTACTTGATCGTATGGGTGTTATGTTTAATAGAACACCAGAGGGATTATTGGACTTCCGCCGCTTCGGGGGAACACAGCACCACCGTACAGCGTTTGCTGGAGCTACAACAGGCCAGCAACTATTATACGCACTGGATGAGCAGGTTCGCCGCTATGAAGTAGCAGGACTTGTCACGAAATATGAAGGCTGGGAATTCCTTGGCGCTGTTTTAGATGACGAGGAAGTATGCCGCGGGATTGTCGCGCAGAACTTGACGACAATGGAAATTGAATCCTTCCGATCAGATGCAGTCATCATGGCAACAGGCGGTCCTGGAATCGTGTTCGGTAAATCAACAAACTCCATGATTAACACTGGATCTGCAGCATCTATCGTCTATCAGCAAGGTGCACATTATGCAAATGGAGAATTCATTCAAATTCACCCAACAGCGATCCCAGGAGATGACAAGCTTCGTCTTATGAGTGAATCGGCTCGTGGTGAAGGCGGACGTGTTTGGACATATAAAGACGGGAAGCCTTGGTACTTCCTTGAAGAAAAATACCCAGCATACGGGAACCTTGTACCACGTGACATCGCAACGCGTGAAATCTTTGACGTATGTGTCGAGCAAAAGCTTGGCATCAACGGAGAGAACATGGTATATCTGGATCTTTCTCACAAAGATCCAAAAGAGCTTGATATTAAGCTTGGCGGAATCATTGAAATCTATGAAAAATTCATGGGTGACGACCCGCGTAAGCTGCCGATGAAAATCTTCCCAGCTGTTCATTACTCTATGGGCGGATTATGGGTCGATTATGATCAAATGACGAATATCAAAGGTCTATTCGCTGCCGGAGAATGTGATTACTCGATGCACGGCGGAAACAGACTTGGTGCAAACTCACTTCTTTCTGCGATTTACGGCGGAATGGTCGCTGGACCAAATGCGGTGAAGTACATTAGCGGTCTAGAAAAATCTGCGGAAGACCTTTCTTCTGCACTATTTGACAGCGCCGTGAAGAAAGAGCAGGAGAAATGGGACAACATCCTCAGCATGGACGGAACAGAAAATGCGTACGTGCTTCATAAAGAGCTTGGTGAATGGATGACGGATAACGTTACAGTGGTTCGTTACAATGACAAACTCTTAAAAACAGATCAGAAGATCGAAGAACTAATGGAGCGCTACAAGAAGATCAACATCAATGATACCGCATCATGGAGCAACCAAGGCGCTGCCTTCACGCGTCAGCTTGACAACATGCTACAACTGGCAAGAGTCATTACGATCGGGGCATATAACCGGAATGAAAGCCGAGGCGCACACTATAAACCGGAATTCCCAGAAAGAAACGATGAAGAATTCCTTAAAACAACGATGGCTACGTTCAAAGGGAAAAATCAAAAGCCTGCATTCCACTATGAGGACGTCGATGTATCGTTAATTGCACCTCGTAAACGAGATTACTCGAAGAAAAAGGTGGAGAAATAAGATGAGTGAAAAAAACACAATTCAATTCATTATCACACGTCAAGATACTGCAGATGGAAAGCCTTATGATGAGGAATTCGAAATCCCTTACCGCCCAAATATGAACGTCATTTCCGCACTCATGGAAATTAGACGTAATCCGGTCAATAAACAAGGTGAAAAAACAACGGCGATCAACTGGGACATGAACTGTCTTGAAGAGGTGTGCGGAGCTTGTTCTATGGTCATTAATGGAAAACCACGCCAGTCATGTACAGCCTTGATTGACCAGTTAGATCAGCCGATCCGTCTTCAGCCGATGAAGACATTCCCGGTCGTGAGAGACTTGCAGGTTGATAGAAGCCGCATGTTCAACTCCTTGAAAAAAGTAAAAGCATGGGTGCCGATCGATGGCACATATGATCTTGGACCTGGACCAAGAATGCCTGAGAAAAAACGTCAATGGGCGTATGAACTTTCTAAATGTATGACATGTGGTGTCTGCCTTGAAGCTTGTCCAAACGTAAATGATAAGTCTTCCTTTATGGGCCCTGCTCCGCTTTCGCAAGTTCGTCTATTTAACGCACATCCGACAGGTGCGATGAATAAGTCTGACCGTCTAGAAGAAATTATGGGAGACGGCGGTCTTGCGAACTGCGGGAACTCTCAAAACTGTGTGCAGGCTTGTCCGAAAGGAATCCCGCTGACAACGTCAATTGCAGCACTTAACCGAGATACAACATTACAAGCTTTCCGTAACTTCTTCGGAAGCGATCACGCAGAATAACATCACATTCAGTCCTCTTTGCCAATCATGATGAGTGTTTACAAGAGGCTGGATGGAACACAAAATAAACGCCTCTTCCAATATGGGAGGGGCGTTTATTGATGAATAAGGAGATGATGAAGTGAGACTTCCATCATATATTGAGGAACCATTTGAAGAATGGAGAGCATCCTTTCGATTTTATGTCGAAACGACTGTCCGTTTTTCAGAAACGGATATGTTCGGCCATATGAACAATGTCACCCCTTTTGTCTATTTTGAAGAAGCACGGATTGCCTTTTTTCAAAAAACAGGAATTGTGGATAAACGAATGAAACGTGTGAGAGAGACGATTACAGTCGTGGCAAATCTGCAATGTGATTACATCAAACAGGTGGAGATTGGGGAGCGGCTTCGTGTGTATGTAAAGCCGGAAAAAGTCGGATCAAGCTCACTTATCCTTCATTATTTAGGAGAAAACGAGCAGCAGGAACCATGCTTTACAGGCTCAGTCACCATGGTGCAAATTAATAAAGAAACAGGCGCATCTGTCCCATTTACAGAGGAAGAAAAAGAGACATTTCAAGCTCAGCGAAATGGGTAGCATGCAGCCTCAGCAACGTGTAAGCTTCATTTTGTTATAATAAAAAGATCATATCAAGAAGAACAAAAGGAGAACACATGAAGATTTTTCAATATGACACCATTGATAGTACAAATAATGAAGCGAAAAGGCTCATTCAGCAAGGAGAAAAACCTTCATTTGCTGTCTATGCACATCAGCAGACAGAAGGAAGAGGCAGGCTAGGCAGGCCGTGGGAAACGCCTGCAGGGAATGTCGCTTTGACCATGACGGTTTTGCCGCCAGAAGAACTCTCCACCCAGTCAACGATTGCTCCGCTGACGGCACTAGCGATCTACGATGTACTCAAACCTCTCATAAGGGCTGAGGATCAGCTGGCGATCAAATGGCCAAATGATATTCTCATCAATGAAGCAAAGGTATCAGGCACATTGATTGAAGCGGACCGTACCGCCATTTATATCGGGGTTGGCATCAATGTGAAGACAAAGCCGGAGCATGTTCCGTACAAAACCATTTGCCTATCAGAGCTTACAGAGGTAAAAGCCGATCAGCTTGTGAAGGAACTTGCCGCCGCTTTTGAAAAATATCATACACGCTGGAAGAATGAAGGGTTTGAAGCACTCACTTCCCTCTATAACAAACGGTTATATCGTCTTCATAAACCGCTGCGGATCTCGTTAGACCGTGAAAAACAAACATGGGAAGAGGGCATTTGCTGCGGAGTCAACCGCTACGGTCATCTCCAGCTAAAAAATGAGAAAGGGCAAATAAAAGCTCATTCTGCCGGAGATATAGATGCACCGCTACAGCATTAAAAAAAGCAGACGAGAACATCGTCTGCTTTAAGCTTCTCTTTTAATATGAGGCTGAATCACATAGTCTTGTTTTGTGAAAACAACTCCGTCTAGAATTTCTCTTGCAGTTCGAATGACTTTGACTCTGTTTTGAGAGATGTCAATTTCCGTTTGCATAATCCCGGCAGGATGCCCAATACGAAGGGTGTCATCTTGACCTTGGAACAGCTGAGAAGGAAGCGTTTCATCCAAGAAACAGCTGGCCGTCACGCAGACAGAACCGGTAATGGCAAGTGCTTGGTGCGGTCGTTGCATCGATAGCATACGAACGATGATGTCCATATCTTCTGCTCGTCTCAAGATTCCATTTGTATCTACATAATCAGCAGGCTCGCTAATGAGCGCAAGCTTTGGAACAGCTGGAGACTGTAATGTGGCCATTTCTTTTGGTGCAAAGTGACACATTTCAGCAGCGAGGGAACGAATTTCTTCTAAATCATCCAGTAATTCGTCTGTAAACTCTTCAGGTAATTCAGTTCCTTTTAATTGAATATCTTTCGCACGAATAAAGGCAATTGGATTTGCAATGTCAACGATCGAGATTGGAATCTCACCAAACTTTGTTTGAATCGTATCAATTTTGTTTCCAGTCGGATAGGTTTTACCTGTGACAGCTCCTTCAGGTTTCTCAAAGGATAAATAAATGGGAGAACCAGTTCCTTTTACGCCTGGAATTTCTGCCTGTCCTTCAAATTTTACTTCCCCATTTTCAACTTCGACCTCTGCCGTAATGACTTTATTTGTATTGGTATTGAGGATACGTACAGTCGTAATGGGCTCAACTGCTTGAACAAGTCCTTTAATGATCGCATATGGTCCAACGGCTGATGAGATGTTCCCGCAGTTTCCTTTAAAGTCGACATATCTCTCATTAATACTGACCTGTGCAAATGTATAGTTCACATCCACATCCGGGCGTGTGGCTTTATCGATAATGGCCACTTTACTTGTTAAAGAATTACCGCCGCCGATCCCATCGACCTGCAGCCGGTCAGGACTGCCCATAATGTCTAATAGAAATGCCTCGAGCTCATCGTGTTCATATGGTGCATTGTCAGCGTGAATGAATACTCCTTTGCTTGTACCGCCTCGCATGATTGTGATTGGAACTTTTCTCATGACTCTCACCCTCAATTTTTAATTAACTGTTTATCTAAACAAAATGGTAAAGTATAATAAGAAATAAGTTAAATACATTATTTTAAGAGAAATCAATAAAAATATTTTATAATTAGTAAAAAAGGAGGGCATACAATGGATGAAAAAGATTGGCGGTTTTTAAAGGTACTTTATGAAGAAAAGAACATCACAAAAGCGGCAGAAAAATTATTTGTCTCTCAGCCTGCCTTAAGCTATCGATTGAAACAGCTTGAAGAGGAGTTTGATATGAAACTTTTCTTTAAAAGAAAACGAGGAATTGAATTTACATCAGAGGGCGAATACTTGGCTAAATACGCAAATGACATGCTCAAACAGCTGCAGCAAACGAAAGATGGCATGCTCAATATGCAAAAAAAGGTCAAAGGAACGATTCGGTTAGGGGTCTCAAGTAACTTTGCCCAGTATAAACTGCCAGAAATATTAAAAGAATTTTCTAAGCAGTATCCACATGTTCAATTTATGGTCAACACAGGCTGGAGCACAAAGGTAATGGATTTATTAGGAACATCAAGTGTGCATTTAGGGATTTTAAGAGGTGATTATGACTGGAATGGAGAGCGTTTTTTGCTCGATAAAGAGCGTCTTTGCATTATTTCAAAATCAGAAATTCAGCTAAAGGATCTCCCGAATCTGCCGCTCATTGACTATCATACAGACAGTTCATTAAAACGGCTGATTAACAGATGGTGGCAGGAAACATTCACAATGCCTCCGCTTGTCACGATGGAGACAGACCGTCAGGATACATCAAAAGAGATGGTGAAGCATGGTTTAGGCTATGCCATTGTCCCAGAAATTTGCCTCAGACCAAGTGATGAGTTATTTGTAAAAGGACTTTCGTATAAAGATGGACAGCCTGTTTTAAGAGATACATGGCTCATGTACCAGCCAGACTCACTTCATTTGTCTGTGGTGAAAGCGTTCATTGAGTTTTTAAGAAATCAGCAAGGTTGATTATAAAAGAAATTTATTGAATATACGAAAAAATCGATATTTTCATTATAAAAAAAGCTATTATATCCTTGAAATAGAAAGCGCTAACATATAGATCGCAAGTGCAAGGGGGCGCTTGCAGATCATGTAAAGAAGAGGATGGAGGGATATAAAGTGCTAGCTATTTTAGGGATCTTGATGGTCTTGACATTTACATTTCTCATTATGACAAAACGTATGCATCCGGTGGTGGCTCTAACCGTTGTACCTATCATATTTGCATTGATCGGCGGCTTTAACAAAGGATTAGGGGACATGATGCTTGATGGACTGAAAACTGTTGCACCATCAGCTGCTTTATTGTTATTTGCGATTTTATTCTTCGGTGTCATGCTGGATGCTGGATTGTTTGATCCTCTGATTAAACTCATTCTACGTATTGTAAAAGGTGATCCTGTCAAAATTGCTTTTGGGGTAGCGATTTTGTCTATGCTTGTTGCATTAGATGGTGATGGAACAACAACGTACATGATTACCGTATCAGCTATGCTGCCACTTTTCTTAAGAATTGGGATGAACCCATTAATTTTAGGAACAATTTCATTATTATCATTAGGAATTATGAGCGGAATGACGCCATGGGGCGGTCCAGCTACTCGTGCAATCGCGGCGCTTGGATTAGATGCAGGCGAATTTTTCATTCCATTACTCCCAACGATGGTTGGAGGCGGTCTTTTTATACTTTTTACTGCTTATGTACTTGGGAAAAAAGAAAGAAAACGGATTGGGATTGCAGAGATTCAGTACAAAGAAGAGCCGTCTATTTCTCCTGAATTGGCTGCGTCAATTGAAGATGGAGTAGCCGATATCAAGAGACCGAATCTGATTTGGATTAACTTCTTCTTAACAATTGCTGTCATGGTCACTCTCGTCATGGATATCATCCCAATTCCTGTACTCTTCTTAATTGGATTTGTCATCGCTCTGATGATCAACTATCCAAAGGTTGAAGATCAGCGCGAGCGAATTTTATCTCATGCAGGAAACGCATTAACGGTTATCACACTTGTATTTGCAGCAGGGATTTTCACAGGGATTTTTTCTGGAACAAAAATGGTTGAGTCCATTGCCAATTTGGTCATTTACATGATTCCGGATTCCTACAGCTCATTTTTCCCGCTGATTGTTGCTTTGACGAGTATGCCATTTACATTTGTGCTCTCAAACGATGCTTACTATTTTGGAGTTCTGCCAATCTTGGCTGAAGCCGGCGCAGCTTATGGGATTGATCCGGTGGAAATTGCACGTGCCTCTATCATAGGGCAGCCTGTTCACTTACTGAGTCCGCTTGTAGCTTCAACACTGCTGCTTGTCAGTATGCTGAACAAAGATATTGGTGATTTGCAAAAATATGCACTGCTATGGACCGTGTTAACTGCCCTTTTTACAACACTTATTGCATTGTTAACAGGCGCCATTTCAATCTTTTAAATACCACGCAAAAAAGGACGATGTCTCGGGGAGGAGACTCGTCCTTTTTTGCGTGGAAGAAAGCGCAGAAATTGGACGCTGATATGCGGGATTTCTTGATTTTAACGTCACCTACCTCAGGCACCCGGCATATGATATCTCGACTATACAGAATCCCATTCTATAGAGACTAGAGCTCTCACCTTAGCAAGGAGGGTTACAATACTTGAAGGAGAAAGAGTTTCAATCCAAGCCGCTATTAACCAAAAGAGAAAGAGAAGTATTCGAATTGCTCGTCCAAGATAAAACAACAAAAGAAATTGCAAGCGAGCTTTTTATTAGCGAAAAGACTGTTCGAAATCACATTTCGAATGCCATGCAAAAGCTAGGAGTCAAAGGCCGTTCACAGGCCGTAGTCGAGCTTCTGCGTATGGGTGAGCTAGAGCTCTAAAGTCAGCCGGTTTTCCTTCCATATTGGGGAGGAACCGGTTATTTCTATATGGTTTCCATGAGTCTCTTCTTGCATTTTCTTTAAAAAACGAGGAAAATAGACATATACGTTTTAATCAAAGTGAGATGCTATAGTGAGGTATCAATAAAATGGAAACGAATGAATCAGGCCATGTTGCAGAGATTGAAAAATCATTACGCCACATTGCCGCAATTATTAAGCAAAAAGGCAGAGAAATCCTCAATCAATATACGATTACACCTCCACAATTCATTGGGCTACAGTGGCTTTATGAATTCGGAGATATGACAATAGGTGAGCTGTCACAAAAGATGTACTTGGCTTGCAGCACAACCACTGATTTAATTGATAGAATGGAAAAAAGTGAACTTGTCGAACGGGTGAAAGATCCATCTGACCGCCGCGTGGTTCGCATTCATTTATTGCCTGAAGGCGAGCGGATCATTCAAGAAGTGATTGCTAAACGCCAAGAATACGTCAGTGAACTTCTAGGGGCTTTCTCAGAAGAAGAAGCCATCGTTTTCAACCAATCCTTAACGAAACTACAGCAGCAAATGAAAAGAAAATGAGGCGATTTTGTTGGATCAACCAATCGGCGTCATTGATTCCGGCGTCGGCGGTTTAACCGTTGCAAAGGAAATCATGAGACAACTGCCAAAAGAAAAAATCATTTATGTAGGCGATACAAAACGATGTCCATATGGCCCGCGGAAAGAAGAAGAAGTTCTTCAATATACGTGGGAAATGGCACACTACTTACTAAAACACCACCATATTAAAATGCTCGTCATTGCATGCAACACAGCAACGGCGATCGCACTGGATGAAATTAAAGCAACGCTTGATATTCCGGTTATTGGCGTCATTCAGCCTGGTGCCCGTACAGCGATCAAGGTGACAAACAACCAGCATATTGGCGTTATTGGCACTATCAATACGATCAAAAGCGAGGCATACAAAGAAGCGCTGCTGTCACTAAAAGCAGGTCTAACGGTTCAAAGTTTGGCGTGTCCGCTCCTTGTCCCATTTGTGGAAAGCGGTACGTTTTTAGATCAGACAGCAGAGGCAGTGGTCAAAGATTCCCTTGAACCGATGAAAGAAACAGGAATTGACACTCTTATTCTTGGCTGCACACACTATCCGATTTTAAAAGAGCCGATTCAGCGCTTTATGGGCAGTGATGTCAGCATTATTTCATCAGGAGATGAGACAGCGAGAGAAGCAAGTACGATTCTTTCATATAAAGGGCTGTTAAATACCTCTAAAGAAACGCCTGTCCATACATTTTACACAACAGGGCAGCAGCAAAATTTTCAAAACATCGCTCGTGACTGGTTTGGCTACCTGCCAGGGAAGGTCGAAACCGTGTCACTTGAACACATCTATCAGCAATAACCCGCTTCTATTTGAAGTGGGTTATTTTTTTATGAAAAGGGTCTAATCCTCTGGGGGAGCTCGTATACATAGTAGTACAAACTACTAGAGGAGGGTGAAGTATGCTGAAAAAAGGATCTACAGCAGCTGTTACGTGTATCGCGTCAGCCATGCTTTTGTCAGGATGCGGATTGTTTCAAACAGACCAAGCGAAAACAGAGATTGATCCACCACAAAACGTCACATATGTGAAAGAAAATAAAGAAGATAAACAAACAGCCAAAGAAGGAAAAGAAGAGAAGCAGGCAGATACGGTCATGAGAGAATTATATTTAATTGATAAAAACGGGTATGTCGTATCTCAATCCATTCCACTGCCGAAAAATGAAGGAAGTGCCAAACAAACCCTTGAATATCTCGTGGACGGGGGACCTATTTCTAACTTAATGCCGAATGGCTTCAGAGCAGTGCTGCCAGCGGATACGCGCGTATCTGTCGATATTAAAGACGGAACGGCGGTTGTCGATTTTTCAAATGAATTTAAAAACTATAAAAAAGAAGACGAGCAGCGCATTTTGCAATCTGTCACTTGGACGTTAACTCAGTTTGATTCCATAGCCAAAGTCAAATTGAAGATGAATGGACATGAACTAAAAGAAATGCCAGTGAACGGTACACCTATCTCAGATGATTTAAGCAGAGAAGACGGTATTAATATCCAGCACGAGGCTGCTGCTGATATGACAGCGACAAAGCCAGTGACGGTTTACTATTTAGCTGAATCTGATGAACAGACGTACTACGTTCCGGTGACCAAAAGAGCGCCAAAAGACGAGGATGATCCGATTACAGCAGCAATTGATGAGCTCGTCTCTGGACCAAGCAAAAAAAGCCATCTGCTTACAGACTTTGATCAAGATGTGAAGCTGAATGATGTACCAAAAGTAAAAGATGGCCATGTGACACTTGATTTCAACGAATCTATTTTTGGCAGTGCGGATGAAAAGAAAAAGGTTATTTCACAAAAAGTTCTTGATAGCATTGTGCTCACATTAACCGAGCTGCCGGACGTCAAAAGCGTATCTGTCAAGGTGAACGGCAAGGCTGAGCTTGTGAACGAAAAAGGAGCAGAGCTCACAAAGCCGGTTTCACGACCAGAACAAGTGAATACAGGTAGTTTTTAACGTCACACATTGATATAATGGAGAAAAAGAGGCATGCATATTCGCTGCCTCTTTTTTATTCCAAGCGATTAGAACGAGCAGAGGTTGTCAAAGTTAGTAGGAGAACCCCGCTGGCACTCGCGAGGAATGTATATCGTAACGGAGGTAAAACATGAGATTAGATGAAAGACAATATGACGAATTGAGAAAAATTGAAATAGAGGCAGGCTACATCACGCATCCAGAAGGCTCTGTCTTAATCTCAGCGGGAAATACGAAGGTGATTTGTAACGCATCGATCGAAGACCGCGTACCTCCTTTTTTAAGAGGAGAAGGAAAAGGCTGGATTACAGCAGAATATAGCATGCTTCCAAGAGCAACTGCACAAAGAACGATAAGAGAATCATCTAAAGGAAAAGTCACAGGACGTACGATGGAGATTCAGCGTTTAATTGGACGAGCACTCCGCGCAGTCGTTGACTTAGAAAAGCTTGGCGAACGCACGATTTGGATTGATTGTGATGTTATTCAAGCAGACGGCGGCACACGCACAGCATCCATCACAGGTGCTTTTGTTGCCATGACACTTGCGATTCAAAAGCTGCGAGCTGAAGGAGTCATCAAAGAAAACCCGATTACTGATTATTTAGCGGCGATATCCGTCGGAATTGATTCTCAGCAAGGTCTTCTGTTAGATTTAAACTATGAAGAAGATTCTTCTGCTGAAGTAGATATGAATGTCATCATGACAGGCGCTGGACGCTTTGTTGAACTTCAAGGAACAGGCGAAGAAGCGACATTCTCAAGAGAACAGCTAAACGGACTGCTTGATTTAGCCGAAAAGGGCATCAAAGAATTAATCGAAAAGCAAAAAGCAGTAACAGGAGAAGTCATCGAATAAAGAGAAGGGTTTGATCAGGATGAAAACAGCCATCATTGCAACGCACAATGCGGGCAAAGCGAAAGAATTCAAAGCCATTCTTGAGCCAAAAGGATTCACGGTCAAAACACTAGCAGACATTGGCTTTACTGAAGAAATTGAAGAAACAGGACAAACCTTCGAAGAAAATGCCATCATCAAAGCGGAGGCCATTCAAGCCAAAGCAGGTGAAATGGTCATTGCAGACGATTCCGGTCTGTCGATTGATTATCTGGGCGGAAAACCTGGCGTGTATTCAGCGAGATACGCAGGTGAGCATAAAGACGATGCGGAGAATGTGGAAAAAGTGCTGAGCGAACTTCAAGGCATTGAAAAAGAAGACCGCACAGCCAGATTCAGATGTGCCCTTGCTGTCAGCATACCGGGAAAAGAAACAAAGACGGTAGAAGGATCAGTAGAAGGCTTCATCGCAGAAAAACCAATCGGCGAAAATGGCTTCGGATACGACCCAATTTTCATCGTCAAAGACAAAGACCAGACGATGGCCGAATTATCACCAGAGGAGAAAAACAAGATCAGCCATCGAGCGGTCGCGCTTCAAAAGCTTTCATCACTGCTAGACGCAAATGAATAAGGGGGAATGAAGCCATGAAGATACTCATCATTAGTGACAGTCATGGACTCACAGACGAACTTCAAACCATTGCCAAACGGCATGCGGCTGAAGTTGACATGATGATTCACTGCGGAGATTCAGAACTCGAAACGAACCACCCAGCACTTGAAGGATACAAAGTCGTCAAAGGAAATTGTGACTTTATGGGCGATTTTGAAGAAGAGCTCCTGCTCCCACTTGATGGAGGCGGAAAACTATTTCTCACTCACGGACATCTGCATGGCATCAAACAATCCTTGCTTCAAGTCTACTACCGTGCAGAAGAGCTGGGCGCAGACATTATCTGCTTTGGCCACTCGCACATTCCAGGCAGTGAACTGCTAAGAGGAAAACTCCTCATTAACCCAGGCAGCGTGCACTTGCCAAGAGTGCGAAAAGAGCGCAGCTATGCTATACTGACACTAGATGGAAGCGAAGCAAACGTACAGTTTTTCACGGACGAAGGTCAGGCCATACAAGACCTCGAAAACACTGTCACATTGGAAGGTATTTCATAAGGGTGCAGCATTTGCCCCTTATGAAAAAACTTTCGAAAAACCGTTGACTTTAAAGAACAATAGTAATATAATAAATCTTGTCGCTGAGGTAATACACCAAAGCACAATACATAACAACATGTCCCAGTAGCTCAGCAGGATAGAGCAACGGCCTTCTAAGCCGTCGGTCGGGAGTTCGAATCTCTCCTGGGACGTACTAAATTAAAAGCCTGAAACCCTTTATTATCAAGGGTTTCAGGCTTTTTTGTTCTTTGGAACTTAAGTTCGTAACTCGCTCCAAAACAGGGTTTTGGGAGCGGATTTATTTTTAAATATTTCCGTGCCCTGTTTTTGTATCAAAGAAGCTATCAAAATGGGTGGCTGATTTCTGATCAGCTTCTTCGATGACATGGGCGTAAATTGGCATAGTTGTATCCATTTTTGTATGCCCTAACCGTTACTGAATAACTGCGATTTATTTAAATGATTGGATAATTCAGTTCATAATTTGGGTAGCAATAATAAGGCGGTCTACGCCCAATTTCAGACATTAGCCATGAATGCTCCATATAAACCATAGTAACTTTTTTCATTGAATGATTCACAAGTAATAACTCTACTTCTGGATTAAATTCATATCTCAATCCAATGACCTCCTTATATTAGGAATGTGTGGATTCCCCGCCGTCAACATGCAGCACTTGACCTGTAACAAAACGTGAATCATCAGAAGCTAGATAAACAAATGTTGGTGCAAGTTCAAATGGATGGGCAACTCGTTCCATTGGGTTAAACGCTCCATATACAGCCACTTGGTCTGACGAGAAGCTTGCTGCAATGAGTGGCGTCCAGATTCGACCTGGAGCAACAGCGTTTACACGTATTCCTTGTTTTACAACATTTTTAGCCAAAGCACGTGTCCAACCAACAATTGCACCTTTTGTGGCTGTATAATCAATCATTTGTTGCTCACCTACATACGTTACGACTGAAGAAGTACCGATAATAGAACTGCCTGGTTTTAAGTAAGGAAGCGCTGCTCTGGTTGTGTAAAAATGTGAGTATATGTTAACTTTAAAGGTGTCATCGAATTGTTCGTCTGTAATGTCAAGAAGGCTTTGTTGTTGAAATTGGATACCAACGTGGTTACATAGAACATCTAGACGTCCGAAGGTTTTTACTGTTTTCTCTACAATGGTGATACATTGCCTTTTATCTCGCAAGTCTCCTGGCATCAATAAGCAACGTTGCCCGAGTTCTTCGATTCTTGCTTTTGTTCTATTAGCATCTTCGTGTTCATCTAAGTATGCAATCGCAACGTCAGCACTTTCCTTTGCGAAGGCAATGGCTACGGCTGCACCAATACCACTATCCCCTCCTGTAATAAGAGCAACTTTTCCCGCTAACTTACCACTCCCTTTGTAATTTGTATTTTCAATAATTGGAAGTGGTACCATTAAACCTTCTACACCAGGATGACGAAGTTGACGTTGTTCAGGTAAATTAATTGGGATTTCTTCATAGCGTGTGATTTTTCCATAATTAGGGTACATGGGATAAGGTTGAGTTTTCATTTTCTCCAAAAACATCTGTTGCATTTGTTTTATTTGTTGCAACTTATGCTCATCAGATTCTTGTGCCATTTAATTCCCTCCAAACGTACTTATTCCCTTTTAATATCTATGTTGTTTACTGCTAATCCAAGTATTAATAATGGATAAACTTGTGAAGGAGTTATTTGAAGAGTTTCAGTAAACTTTCATGAGTAGGTTGGTATTTCTAGATATTTGAACGCGTTCGAAAACAAGTAATATAACGTATTATGTCAACTATCACACTCTTTTCCTTAATCCTAGATCACTACATTAAAAAATATCTTAAAGAGCGGAACAAAAGAAACTTGCTGCTTTTTGTGGCCGGGATCAATCTATTCAATTACGTGTCAAAGACGTTAAGAAACAATATGTTCTTTAAGGGAGAAGAAGACAGGCAAAGAAAAAAGAATCAAGATAAACAAGACACTTCGGAAAGCACTAGATCAATATATTAAAGATCGTGATGATCAAGAGTATGTATTTAGAAGCAGGGAGAGGCTAAACAAGCCTATCAGCCGCAGCAGTGCATACAACATTTTGAGAGAGGCAGCGGAGTATGTTGGGCTTGATAGCATAGGTACACATACATTAAGGAAAACATTTGGATACTGGCATTATAAGAAGTTCAAGGGTTTGGCTTTGCTGTAAGAAATATTCAACCACTCAAGACCAGATATTACATTGAGATATATCGGGATCACACAAGACACAATGGATAGAACAATGGACGACTTTTGCTTATAGGCTCATCTGTTTAAATGGCAGGTGGGTCTTTTTTTGCGCTCTTTTTCATCAACTAACCATAATGAGAAAATGTCCAACCCATTTTAAAGAATTGGCTGAAAAGCAAGAGGGACAAAGGATTCAACGATTCCCCTGAGTTAGACACAATAATAGATATGGTTAATTGGTGGTTTGTGTGAATAATTGTAAGAAATAAGATAATATTTTCTTTTAATAAAAAACACTTAGTGTCGATATAAAAATAAAAAGGGAATGAATATTATGGAAAGAACAAATAGATGGAACATAATTACTAAATACCTTGATTTACTTGAAGATTCCCCTATTTTATATCATTATACGAACGTTTATGGTTTAGAAGGTATAATGAAGCATAAGGAACTATGGGTATCCAATGCAGATTTTTTAAATGATAAAACGGAACGTAAGTATACAGAAAAAATCCTGTTTAATTTGATTGAGGAGAAATTAAAAGATAATAAAATGAAAGACTTGATAATGGATACTTTGACAATAGCTTTGGACATGACGGAATTTCCTACTTATGTTCTATCATTATCTATAAACAAAGATTCTAACTTATTATGGTCAAATTATTCACAAGATGATGGTTATAACATTTCATTTGATTTTGAAACACTTGAAGAAATAGGAGATTCTTTAAATTCAAGTGTTTTTAAATCAAAAGTTATATATGAAGAAGAAATACATTATGAAGCATTAAATGAATTAGCTGATTATTGCGTTGCGGCATTTAGTAAAAGTAAACCGAATTACGAAGAACTTGTAAGTGAAGTAAAAGTGGTACATACTTCTTTGCAATTACTTGCCTCCTTTTTTAAAAATTCGAGTTTTCAACAAGAGGAAGAGTATAGAATAGTGCTTATCCAAAATACTGAGAATGAACACGATTATGAATGCAGAGTCTCGAATGGAACCTTCATCCCTTATATAAAAATGAAATTTAATAAGAATAATGTCAAAGGAATAACTATAGGTCCGAAAAACAAAATGGATATATCAGAAGAAGGATTAAAGAGTTTTTTAACATTAAACAAATTTAATGTGGAGACTATAGAGATTAACCGATCCAAGATTCCATACAGGTATTAAAGAAATAGAAGGCCTTAATATTCTTTAGGCATTAAAATGGCACACTTTTGGCATAGCATTTTGTCTGAGAGCGGTTATGATTGTATTAGGTGATAAATTGAGAGCGGCTTCCATTGCAGAGGTCGTTTTTTTGTTCGACAAAATTTGCGAATAATAAAATTTTCACAAGACAGGTCGATATATCATCTGAGGTGATCATATATGACTAGGAAACTTGGAGAATCTAAAGATGTTACAAAATATTTAAAAGGTCGCTATAAAAAAAAGTACAAAAAAATATTAAAAACAACTTTGGACGAAGATGTTAAATTACAAAAAGACATTATCTTAGATCATGATAAAGATGAATTAAACAGGATGTTAAAAAGAATTGAAGCTTCTATAGAAGTAGAGAAAGACACTCAATCTTTATACAGTCAGCCTTTTTCAATAATACTTGTTATGGTAACTGTTATGATGTCAGCATCAATGGCAATGGTATCAAGTTTTATGTCACTTATGAATAATATCTTTGGTAAATATTTAGACAGTCAAGATATTAAAAAGATTAATTTTAACGAGTTGTTTAACTCTCTATCTAGTTTTAAACCTGTAATTCAATATGTGTTAATAAGTGCTGCTGTGCCTTTTTTGGTTCTGATGGTTTTTTGGACTTGTATTTATATAAAACGGCATAAATCCATTGGAAGGTTATATGCGACCTTGGTTTTATTGGAAGAGTGTATAGTAGATTATGATAAAGTAGTACAACAGCAAATTAATAGTAAATTAATTCAAGAAACAAAAACTAAAATCACATAAGTATTTCTTTCGAATGAAAGAGATGAAATATATTTTATCTTATTTGAGAGTAGATGGAGGGCATAAAATGAATGAAATCATAACTGCTGCAATTATTGCCGGTGTTGTTTCTATAGTGACAGGTATTATAACAATAATAATTCAAAATAAACATGCAAGAAGGACTTCTATAGTCGATACTATAAGTCGTCAACGAATTGATTGGGTTAACAAGATGAGGGATAATTTTGTAGAAATTAATGATTTGATTTTTACATATTCTTTAAAAAGGAGTTCATATCTTAGAGATAAAGATGGTTGGGATGGAGAATACGATTTCGTAAAGAATCTCACAACAATAAGGAAATTAAAAATTGATATTGATCTACTACTCAATCCAACAGAAGAATATGCGAATGAACTTAGTGTCAAACTTAATTCTTTGCTGCAAATATTTCCAAAATCGGAGCTTGATAAAGATGAAGCAGGGCTTTATCAAAGAGAAATTAAAAAACTTCAGCAAGTGATAATAAAATCTGAATGGAGCCGAACTAAGAAAGAAATACAACAAGGAAAGGTTTTGACTGATAAAGAGGTTAAAAAAATATATACAGAAAAAGCTAAGAAATTAAATATGGAATTAACCAGATAATAAACTTATAGAGTAAAAATCTTTCTTTTAGGAAGGTTTTTTATTTTTATATGAAAAGGAGAATTGAATCGCTGAAACCATGCAATGAACCTGAATGTCCTCAACTAACGCTTGAAGGATATTGCAAACAGCATAAGACATTGAAGTTTTCATACGATCTGCACCGTGAATCATCATCACTCTGGGGATATAACAGCCGTCAAACCGCATAAGGGAGATAAAAAAATGTTCTGGCTTTCTTCTAATTGGCAGCCACTGTGTGCGTTCTGTCACAGTAGGAAGACCGCTAAAGAAGATGGAGGGTTTGGAAATGGATTATAAAAAATGCACATGTGATCAATGCGGAACAACATTTATTATTAGATACTGTTCTAGGATTATGAAGATCGGACGTGGAATCAAACAACGTCTACTAGTGTATCCGAGGTGTAAAGCTGAGTACACATCCTACTATACAAACGCAGAAATCAGAAAGTAGCAAAGGAAAATCAGTAAGCTTATAATGCTATTCGAATGAAGAGGAACAAAAGCCTCCTTGGACAGCAAAGCACAAAAAAGTAAAGTCGGGTCAAGCATTCACGCTTGATAGATAGTTAATCAATGAGGCAAAAATGTAAAAGCTGAAATCAGGCCATTATATTACAGCAACTTTAAAGTATGTTGAAGTAAAGCAGAAGTAAAAGAAAAGCCCTTCCGACAGGAGGGGCTTTTCTTAGTTATTCATCACTGGCCAATTCCCATATTTTTTGACCGTCTGCCATATAAACTGCACTTGGTGTATCTTCATAAAGAGAGATCTCAAACAAAGTGTTTCCCTCAATTAACCAAGTATATAAACTGTCTTTTTCATTATTAAGGGGAGGCGATAAAATTTTATTTACTTGAAAGACTGTAGCGTAATATTCTTTATAATTGATGTCATCATCTTCTAGACCGTTATCAGTTTCAAAAAATGTATCAGTTCTACCGATTAGCCTTAATCCATTTTCATATTCCAATGTAAGGTCTCTATTTTTGTATTTTGATAATGTTTTAAATAAAGAATCAGGTTCCATGTCAATCCTCTTTTCTCATATTTATGATGGTTGTGAAGGCACGATGTGAGCGCCGTTTTTACTATAATGTATAATACCTCTTGTAGTCTCTTCATACTTATTGGTCTCTGTATTGTAATGCTTTCCTATGACTTGACCAAAATCCACTCTTTCTTTATTTTTTGTTTTTAACATATCACCAGTACCTGCATGTTTATCAAGCAATTTTTGTGCTTTTTTATTATCTCCAAAGAAGATACTCTTTGTTTTACCATTAGCTATCTCCTGTTTATAGTTAGGTGCATCAGGAATATGTTTCTCTTGAGCGCCTGGTTTTACTTTTACAGGGAAACCATTTACTTCACGATACGGACCTTTTGGTACGGAATGTTTGCCGAAGGAAGGTGTTTTGACAATCTTCTTGGCTACTTTCTCTCCTTTCATTATTTTAAATACGTATTTTCCTACTTTAGCGATTTTAGCTCCGGGTATCATGTACAAGCTTGATACTAGACGGTCCATGTCAGCGACTTTGTCACCTGTTACAGGGTCTCTTCCTGTGATGACTCGAATGGCATCATTTATTCCTGTAAATTCAACCGCTGTATTTAAGATGTTTGAGGTTTGTTTCAAGTCAGAAATCTTTGTGATGCTTTCAATCTTCACTTTGTTTTGATCCGATATTCGTAACCGATATAGCATTCCATCTCGAATAACTTCAACTGTTTTGGCATTTGCGAAGTCAATCTTTTCATTTGTATTATATACTTTTCCATTTACGAACACGGCGTTTTGATTGATTTTATTAGACGGTTTCTTCTTCACAAGAGTATCCACATTCGATTGCTCTTTATCATTCAGCTTGTTCAGCATGATCATCATTGGGTTTTCTTTAGGGTTGTCTATTTTTTCATTCAATTCGCTGATGTTGCTGCTGATTTTTTCTTCTTTTCCACCTTTGAAAATAGAGCCTTTTTGATAACTGGTAATTTCAATTTTCGGGCCAGTGAACATCTTGCTTAAAGTATCTATGTATTGCTTCATTGTGTGAAGGGAACTTTTTGTTTCATTTAGAGCACTTGTTTGTTCTCTGTCAAATGCATGAAGTAGTCCAATGGTTTTGAACGTCTCAAGCCAGGCTTTTTGATAGCTTTGTTGAAAAGCAGATTCGTCTACATGAGGCAAATGCTCAATATGGCTGACCCTGCTGAGCGCTTGATTCACATCGGATACAATATCAGAAATAGTCCGTTCGGCTTTTTTTAACCCTTGGTCAAGCTCGTGTTCAATGAATGATTGAGAGATAAAACCATTCGGGTTTGATTCAAAAGCATGAAGTGCCTGTTTTGTCTTTTTTAGTGCACCACTGTATTCTTCAATGACGATCTGAAAGAATTGCAAAAAGGGAATGTGACACTCCATATAAAAATCTTTTATCGCTTGTCCAGCTTCTCCCTTCAATGCACCATCTAAGGAGATGATTTGGTTGATTTGCTTTTCTAGGGACTTAACATTATGTGATTGCTGCTTCAACTTGTTCAGCGTTTGGTCAATTCCATTCTTCAACTCAAAGACATCAAGGGTTTTCATTCCGTTCTCCTTTACTTTCTGTTAGTACTCGAAGCAATTAAGCGTCCACATAAAGAAAGGGAGCTGCATAAACGACAGCTCCCAAGTTGAGGAGTTAATTTTTCTTTTTTCTGTAGTCTTTTACTAAGCTTGAAACAACTAAACCCATCACACTATAAGCCACAAGATAAAATAAAACATTTGTTACAGGTGTATCAATTTTCCCTAAGATCATCACAAGGGCAATAATAGCGCAGGGTAAAGTAATTAATAACGTTTTGGATGGCGTGCTTTGCTGTGACACTTAATGACCTCCTGATTGATCCATTAAATAGATATTTTAGTTGATTTTAACATATGGAGATTGTACGAACAACATAAGGAGGATAGCAATCTACTTTAAGAGCGGACAAATGAAACTTACTGATTTTATGGAAATCATTTCAATTAAACCTTTTGTGTAATAAAATGTATATGATTTATACAAAGGGGTGAGATGGAGGTGAAGCATCTTTTAACGGCAATCGTAGTGGCTAGCATTGTGGGGATCATTGTATATGTTGCAGACGATCGTTTAAGCATGTTTCCGTTGATGCTGATTATAGCGGTTGCGATCTATATCGTAAGCAGGATTAGCGAAGCATTGATTAAGAAATACTCAAAAGAAAATAGTTAATAGCACCGCCCTCCATTGGAAGGGCGTTTTTTTATTAACCTTCCTAATGAAAGAGGCATTGTAAAGCAGTAAATGTTCAAAAGAGAGAATATTCTTTCTCCCACTAAAAAAAGTAAGGTGTATAAGATGAAAACGAAGAACCAGTTTGTCTTGTGACGGATTTTCCTTATCATGTAATGACGAGAAACCCATGAAATTATGGGTTCTTTTATTTCTCTAGTCAAACTAAAATCAAGGTGCCACCAATTCGACTTTCATTCTATCAGGATCTTCAAAATAAACAGCGTAGTGTTTATCGCCGCCTGCGAAGGGGTGTGTATCGGTATAAAGAATTTTAACACCCATGCTTTTTAACTTTTCAGTCATATCATCTACTTGCTGCCGGGAACTGGCATGAAAAGCCAGGTGGTTTAGACCTGCCCTGCGTCTATGATAGGGTATGTCCATAAATCGTTCCTCCGTTTGTACGAAAACGATATACGTTTCTCCCAATTTCCAACTTCGACCGCTTTCCCAGGTTTGATACGGCTCGTAGCCTAACTCCTCTAAAAACCACCCCCAAAAAATAATCGAATTCTTTAAATTCGAAACATTTAGTTCAATGTGATGAATAAGCCCTTTTGACAATAGATGAGCCCCCCATTTAGAAGATTAATGATTATATGACTTAATGTAACTTAATTCAGATGAATATGGAACTCTATTTAATGGTTTAGCTGTTAATGAATAAATCTAAAGAAGAATATGCTGCTTATCGAAAGCTTTCAGCAATTTTAAGGCAAATTTAAGATCGGATTTCATTTCAAATGTATTAAATCTTTGTTACAATAAGACAGCTTTGCTCAGAAGAGACGTTCCAAGGTTCGACATTTTTTTAGCATTTCTTAAAATTTTTATGGTTTGATATGAAACTCTTTGAATGAGTCATGCGTCTCTATAAGTGTCAAAAGAAAAGAGGTTATCAATATGCTATTCAAAAAGCTATCAGAAAATAAGTCTGTAAAATGGATAGGATATACAAGCTTTTACTTACTTATTTTGCTATTATTGTTCTTTATTTACGGATTCCACACAGCAAATACGGGATCATTCATTTACAACGATTTTTAATTGGAGATTAAATTATGAAACTATTACAAACGATTCATGAATACCAGCAAACAAAACCAACACAGCCAGCATTTGTTTCTCAACATGCATCGATCACATATGATGAACTTTGGCATTTATCAGACCAAATGGCTGGTGCGATCGATGCAGTCGCAGCTGGCAGTGAACCTGTCATTGTATACGGTCATATGGAGCCAGAGATGCTGATTTCTTTCTTAGGCAGTGTGAAATCAGGCAGACCATATATTCCGGTCGATATCTCAATACCTGTCGAGCGTATCGTCTCAATTATTGAAAGCTCAAAAGCCAGTCTATTGATTTGTGCAAATGAGCAGAATGTATTAGATGTAGAAGAACACATTGATGTGAAGAGTGCGGCATCGCTTTTAGCACTTGAAAAAGAAGCACCGCCATCCACGCAGTGGGTTCAACAAGATGATGTTTTCTACATTATTTATACATCTGGCAGTACCGGAAAACCGAAGGGCGTTCAGGTAACTGCCAATAATTTAGAAAGCTTTACAGATTGGATGTGCCGTGACTTCCCAATTGGTGAGGGACGCACATTCTTAAATCAAGCACCATTTTCTTTTGACTTATCAGTGATGGATATCTATCCAGCGCTTCAATCAGGCGGCACGCTTTACTGTTTAGTAAAAGATCTCGTCAACAAGCCAAAGGATATGTTTGCAGCACTTGGTCAATCTGACGTTGAAGTGTGGACATCAACACCTTCTTTTGTGCAAATGTGCTTAATGGACCCTTCCTTTACAGGGGAGCTTTTACCTGAGCTGAAAGTTTTCTTGTTCTGCGGTGAGGCGCTTCCTGTAGCTGTAGCAAGTGCACTTCTGGAGCGTTTTCCAAAGGCGCAGGTCTTTAATACGTATGGTCCAACTGAAGCAACTGTTGCAATCACATCGATTGAAGTCACGCAGGAGATTCTTGATCAGCACGATTCTTTACCAGTCGGCTATGCCAAACCTGATACAGACATCGTCATTTTAGATGAAGAAGGCAAGACACTTCTTGATGGTGAAAAAGGAGAAATTGTCATCGTGGGGCCAAGCGTCACGAGAGGCTACTTAGGTGAACAAGCCTTGACAGATAAAGTGTTCTTTGAATACGAAGGACGTCCTGCTTACCGTACAGGTGACGCAGGTGTGGCGCAGGATGGTTTAATTACGTGCCATGGCCGTCTCGACTATCAAATTAAGCTTCATGGATACCGGATGGAGCTTGAAGAAATTGAATATCATGTAAGCGAGACAACCTATGTCAATGCTTGTGTGATTGTGCCATTCCAGCCAAACGGTCATGTTGAGTACTTGATTGCAGCGATTGTTCCAGCAGCTCATTCATTTGAAAAAGAGTATCAGCTGACAAGCGCGATTAAGAAAGAAATGGCGGATTCACTGCCAGCGTACATGATCCCAAGAAAGTTTGTCTATCTTGAGCAGCTGTACATGACGCCAAACGGGAAGGTTGACCGTAAGAGAATCGCGAAAGAGGTTCTTCTATGATTCCGTTTAGTTCATTCTTTTTCTTCATTCTAATTGGTATTCTTCTTTTGCCGACGATCATTCTTGGTCTTCGCGGCAAAAGAATGCAGGGCTACAACATGTTTGCAACGGTTGTGGCGCTGGCACTTATTTTCTCAAAGGATGCCCATGGCGCGTTGCTGCTCTTCTTGTTCACGGTGTGGCAAATCTTCATCATCCGCCTGTACCTTGCGTACAGGTTAAAGGCGAATCAGGCATCTGTTTTCTATGCAGCAGTGGTGGCATCTATTTTGCCGCTTGTGCTGTCAAAGATTTTACCGTTCTTTTTAACTCATCAGCCGCACCAGCCGCCGCCAATGAACTGGCTGAGCTTTTTGGGGATCTCGTACTTAACATTTAAAGGTGTTCAGTTAATTATCGAGACAAGAGACGGCTTGATTAAGAAGAAAATTCCGATTCACCGTTTGGTCTATTTCATTGTCTTTTTCCCGACGATTTCATCAGGTCCGATTGACCGTTACCGCCGATTTGAAAAGGATATGGATACGCCGCCTGAAAAGGAAGCATACAGTGATCTTCTATATGCCGGTATTCATAAAATTTTTATTGGCTTCTTATATAAGTTTATTATTGGTTATCTAATTCACACATATATTCTGATGAATATTCATCACATTAGTAGCAGTCACTTTGTTCAGCAGTTAACGTATATGTATGCTTACAGCATGTATTTGTTCTTTGACTTTGCTGGATATACAATGTTTGCTGTAGGTGTGAGTTATATTATGGGCATTAAGTCGCCAGAGAACTTTAATAAACCGTTTATCAGCCGAAACATTAAAGACTTCTGGAATCGCTGGCATATGTCCCTGTCCTTCTGGTTCAGAGACTACGTGTTTATGAGATTTGTGTTCTTTATGACCAAAAAGAAGTGGATTAAGAACCGTATGGCTGTATCAAATATCGGGTACTTTGTCCTCTTTCTATTGATGGGTGCTTGGCATGGTCTTGCCCTTCAATATATTATTTACGGACTATATCATGCAGTTGTTATGTCCGGTTACAATTTATTTGAGAAATGGAATAAAAAGCACAAGTGGTGGCCGGATAATAAGGTCACAATGGTTGTGTCGATCATTATTACATTCCATGTGATTTGTTTCGGATTTTATATTTTTTCAGGAAAACCATTTCATCATTAATGATTAAGGGAGTAGAAAATTATGGAATTTAAAAATCAAGTATACGGTATTATTGCAGAGGTTTGTCAGGACGACGTTGTGAAAGAAAATCCAGAGATTGCGATTTTTGAAGAAGGTCTTCTTGATTCATTTGGTACAGTAGAACTGCTTATGGCAATTGAAAGTCAACTCGGAATCACTGTTCCGATTACAGAATTCGATCGTGATGTGTGGGATACGCCGAATCATATTGCTGAGCAGCTGGCAGAGATGAAGTAATGAAAAAGCGTTTTTTTGGGCCGCTTATTTTAGCGGCTGTTCTATTCATTGGTGTTCTTCTTGTACCAAATGCATGGCTCTCACACCTGATCCCAAAAGACAAATTACAAAAGTCAGCCACAGAATTAGATCCAGGGATGTTTCAAGGGCTTTATTTACAAGATGAAATGCTAAAAGATCCAACTTATTTGCCGATCTATGGATCTTCTGAACTATCACGTTTTGATCCATATCACCCTTCGAATTTCTTTCATGAGAATCCTCAAGGGTTTACACCTTATCTTATTGGAAAAGGTGGATCGCAATCATTAATTCATGCGATGAACTTTGCAGCGCATATGGATGAATTAAAAGGGAAGAAGCTTGTATTTATCGTGTCCCCGCAGTGGTTTGTGAAATGGGGATCTGACGAGAATCACTTTGCCCCTAACTATTCAGCGCTTCAAGCGCTTAATCTCGCCTATAATAAAGAAATTGATCCAACTGTGAAAAAAGAGCTGATCAAAAGAATCATGAAGTTTAAAGCAGTCAAAAACGACATGGTGATTACAGAGCTTTTTAAAGCAGAGCTATCTGGGAACAAGTTCGCTTATGGCGCGATTTCTCCTATTGCGAAAATGTACTATGGCATGCTTCAAAAGAAAGACATGTACTATACGATTGGATCGGGGCATGAGCGCAAGCTTCAACCGTCTCCTTCAGTCAAAGGAAAAACATGGGCTGAGCTTGAAAAAGAAGCGAGCATTTTTGGTGCGAAAAGAGCAGGGGACAACCCGTTTTATATTAATCAAAAACTGTTTGACCACAAGCTGAAACCGATCATGAAAAAGATGAAGGATTCCCGTGAAGGTCATTCTTATGCGGAATCACCAGAATACAAAGATTTTCAAATCATGCTTGATATTTTAAAACAGGCAGGGGCAAAGCCTTTGTTTGTAACGATTCCTGTCAACGGAAAGTGGTATGACTACACCGGTTTTCCGAAAGAAGGCCGTACAGGTTATTATGAAAAAATCAATCGTCAAATTCGAGATAATGGGTATGAAGTCGCTGATTTGACTAAGCATGAGTACGATCCTTATTTCTTTAAAGATACGATTCATGTGTCTTATAAAGGATGGGTGTACATCGATAAGGCAATTGAAAAGTTTTACAAAGAGCAGTAGAATGCAGCAGCTTTCTGCTGCTTTTTGTTTGTCGAATCGGCGGATATCTTGTATAACTAAGGGTAAAGGGCTATGCTGTAGATGGAGGCGATATGATGAATCGTTCTGAGAAAAAAGAACTATTAAAGCGTTCGAAGAAGCATTTTAATGATCATGCCTTTTGGGAAAAGTTAAAAAAGACGGCACAAAAAGCTGGTGTCTCTCTTGTCTATGCTTTGCTATTACTTTACTATACATTGCAAAAACCCGAAGTGCCGGTCAAAGCAAAGACCTTGATTATTGGAGCACTCGGCTACTTTATCCTTCCACTTGATCTCATTCCGGATACATTGGTTGGTGTCGGCTATACAGATGATTTAGGAGCCATTACATTTGCTTTGCTTCAAGTAGCAATGTACATTGATGATGATGTGAAAGGGAAAGCAAAAGACAGGCTGTCAAAATGGTTCGGCGAAAAAACCGATACGTCTTTAATTGATCAAAAGCTTGAGGATGGCGGTATGCCGTCTGTATAAAGAAAAGCCTCCGTTATTGGAGGCTTTTTTCTTTACCCTAAAAATTTCACGCAAACTGGATGAGGGACGGTAATGTCTGATTGTAAGACAGTGAGTCGTCCTGTTTCTTTGTCGCGTTTGTATAACACAAGATTGCTAGATTCTTGGTTTGAACCGACGAGGAATTCTTCTGTTGGATCAAGCACAAAATCTCTAGGCCAGTTTCCTTCAGAAGAAGCAATCTCGACAAGGCTTAATTGGCCGTCAGCGTCTGTTTTAAAAATCGCAATGCTGTCATGACCGCGATTTCCTGCATAAACAAATTGTCCGTCTGAAGAGACATGAATGGCACTTCCTTGATTGTTCTCCGTAAAATCGCTTGGAATGGTCGCGATTGTTTGGATCTCTTCAAAATGACCATCTTCAAAGTAACGAAGCACAATGACCTCTGAGCTTAGCTCTGTCATGACATATGCCACAGGTTTCGTTGGGTGGAATGTGATATGACGAGGTCCGCTGCCTGGCTTTGTTTCAAATGTATGAGCAAGCTCAAGTTTGCCGTCTTCTTTCTTATACGTATAAATTCCATCTGTTCCAAGGTCAACAGCCACTGCAAATTGTTCATCTGGCGTGAGACCCATAAAGTGAGTGTGCGGTTTTTCCTGACGATCTTCGTTAGGGCCAGTTCCTTCATGCTGCGCCTGTGAGAGCGTGCGGATCACTGAGCCGTTTTCAGCATCGATTTCATACATCTCTGCTGTCCCTTTATGATAGTTCGCTGTATACGCCGTTTTCGTTTGACTGTCCACGCTGACGTGGCAAGGAGAAGCTCCATCGGCAAGCTCTTGGTTGATGAAGTGAAGTCTGCCTGTTGTTGAATCAATTTGATACGCAGCAAGGCCGCCCTGTGATCCTTTTTTCACAACAGCATAAACAAACTTTTGATCCTCTGACACGGTTAAATATGTAGGATTTTCAAGCTCAGCAGCGACTTCTACTTGCTCAATCTGCTGCTTGTCCGTATTTAATGTAAACGTATAAACACCTTTACTGTCTCCCTTTGTATACGTACCGATATAACCTCTGATGTTAGCCATGTATTGCCCTCCTTCTATTAGATGCTCTCATTCTATCATAAATTCATAGGAAAACGCTTTAGAAAGGCATGCCAAAAGAAAAACAAAGTCAATGAAATCTCACAATATTCATCAAAAATGTTGTGAAAAAATATCACAAAAGTTTTCTCAAAAGAAAACCGTTCATGTAAAGTAAATAAATTGAAGAAAAAATACAAAAAATTTTAAGTTTTTTCATTCCTTGTCTAGCAAAGGTGTAAGCGTATACATTTAATTTTGATTAGTCTAAATTGTCTAATAATTTTAAAAATGCTGTTGACACTGTATGGAAAGCGGCGTAAGATGGGTTCAACAAAAGCTAAACAAACACGCAGTGCAAGCGAGAGACACTTCAATATAAAGTGTCTGAAAATTCAACTACTTTTTGTTTGAAAGAGAGGGTGCTCACTGAAAATGGAAGACCAAAAGGAACAGTGGATCTTTTTAAACGATGAACTCGTGAAAAAAGAGGATGCGAAAATTTCAGTTTACGATCATGGCTTCTTATATGGCGACGGTGTTTTCGAAGGGATTCGCGTGTATAACGGAAATATCTTTCGAATGAAAGAACATTTAGACCGCCTGTATGATTCCGCCAGATCCATTATGCTGAGCATTCCATATTCACTTGAGGAACTCACGGAGAAAATGATTCATACAGTTGAAAGGAACGGCCTAAAGGATGCCTATATCCGCCTTGTCGTCTCAAGAGGAGCGGGTGATCTTGGTTTAGATCCTAACAACTGCGGGAGAGCCAACACAGTGATCATTGTAGAGCCGCTGGCCATTTTTCCAAAGCACCTATATGAAACGGGTATTGATATTGTAACGGTTCCAACAAGACGAAATCGTCCAGATGTCCTTAGCCCAAAAGTGAAATCATTAAATTATTTGAATAACATTCTTGTCCGAATCGAAGCCCATATGGCCGGTGTGAGTGAAGCGCTGATGCTCAACGATCAAGGGTACGTGGCGGAAGGTTCTGCAGACAACGTGTTTATTTATAAAAAAGGCAAGCTTTATACACCGCCAGGTTATATCGGCGCACTTGAAGGCATCACAAGAAATGCCATCATGGAGATTGCAGAAGACTTAGGCTACGAAGTGAAAGAAGAACCATTCACAAGACATGATGTGTATACAGCTGAAGAAGTATTTCTAACAGGAACCGCAGCCGAAGTCATCGCCGTTGTAAAAGTTGACGGCCGTACAATCGGTGAAGGAAAACCTGGGTTCCACACAAACAAACTTCTTGAACAATTCCGTAAGCGAGTAGTTGAAGAGGGAGAAAAAGTCGTTTTTGCAGATGAAAACATTCATGCAAGTTAAATAGATATCGATAAACGTTGAAGAGGACTAGTAGCTTTAGAGTCAGTATCTACAGAGAGCCGGTGCTAGCTGGAAACCGGTGTTACTTTCTAAAGTGAACTCACCTCTGAGTGTCTGCTTGAAATGATAGTAGGGCAGACCGAGTGACATTGCTCACTCGTTACCAAAATGGACGAAAGATGTCCATGAGACGGCAGCAGGGTTTGCCGTGAACAAGGGTGGTACCGCGAAAAACAAAGCTTTTTCGCCCCTTTGACCTAGTGAAAAGTAGTGTCATTGTGGGGTGAGAAGGCTTTTTTATATGGTCTCATATCTCTATCTTGAATGGAAAAGGGTGAAAGGACTTGACTGAAGCAAGACAAAGAGGAGGAAATCAAATGGGGACAAATGTACAAATGGAGACGGAAAAATCAAAAGCACCACAAACGATGAACGGTGCACTCATGTTAATTGAAGCACTCAAAAGAGAAAAAGTAGAAGTCATTTTCGGCTATCCGGGCGGAGCAGTTTTGCCAATCTACGATAAAATTTACGATTCTGGTTTATTTCATGTCCTGCCAAGACATGAGCAGGGAGCGATTCACGCAGCAGAAGGATACGCAAGAGTATCTGGTAAACCGGGTGTTGTCATTGCCACATCAGGGCCGGGAGCGACAAACCTTGTGACAGGAATTGCAGATGCGATGATTGATTCACTTCCCCTTGTTGTATTCACAGGGCAGGTGGCAACGTCAGTCATTGGATCGGATGCATTCCAAGAAGCAGATGTACTCGGCATCACAATGCCAATTACAAAGCACAGCTACCAGGTAAGGAATCCAGAGGAATTACCGGGTGTCATTAAAGAGGCATTCCATATCGCAACAACAGGCAGACCTGGTCCAGTCTTGATTGATATTCCAAAAGATGTCGCAGGCATTGAAGGAACCTTTGAATATGATCAGCCAATTGATTTACCTGGTTATCAGCCAAAAGTAGAGCCGAACTATTTGCAAATTCGCAAATTAGTAGAAGCTGTCAGCAGAGCGAAAAAACCAGTCATTCTAGCAGGAGCCGGCGTACTTCATGGCAAAGCATCTGAAGAATTAAGACAGTATGTAGAGCAGCAGCAAATCCCAGTCGCTCATACACTGCTTGGACTTGGCGGATTCCCGGCAAAGCACCCTCTTTTCCTAGGGATGGCTGGTATGCATGGCACATATGCAGCGAACATGGCTCTTCATCAATGTGATCTGCTCATTTCAATCGGAGCAAGATTTGATGACAGGGTAACAGGCAACCTCAATCATTTTGCGAAACATGCGAAGGTCGCTCATATTGACATCGACCCAGCGGAAATCGGCAAGAACATTCATACCCATATCCCGGTTGTTGGAGACAGTAAGCTCGTTCTTGAAGAACTGATCAAGCAAGACGGGAAGCAAGGGGAATCAGACGAATGGAAAAATCAATTAGATCAGTGGAAGGAAGAATATCCACTCTGGTACGTTGAAAACGAAGCAGAAGGCTTTAAGCCTCAAAAGCTGATTGAATACATTCATCAATTCACAAAAGGTGAAGCCATTGTCGCAACTGATGTCGGACAGCATCAAATGTGGGCAGCGCAGTTCTATCCATTTGAAAATGCAGATAAGTGGGTCACATCTGGAGGTCTTGGCACAATGGGCTTCGGATTACCAGCAGCCATCGGCGCTCAGCTGGCTGATCAAGAGGCAACTGTTGTGGCGATTTTAGGAGACGGAGGTTTCCAAATGACCCTGCAAGAACTTGCCGTTATCCGTGAGCTGAACCTTCCAGTCAAAGTGATTGTACTCAATAATCACAGCCTTGGAATGGTAAGACAATGGCAAGAAATTTTCTACGAAGAACGCTACTCACATTCTAAATTTTCAGAGCAGCCAGACTTCGTCAAATTATCTGAAGCTTATGGCATTAAAGGAATCAGAATCTCATCAGACGAAGAGGCGAAAGAAAAGCTTGAAGAAGCCTTAACCTCTAGAGAGCCTGTTTTCATCGATGTCAATGTAGCGCGAGATGAAAAAGTATTCCCGATGGTAGCACCGGGGAAAGGACTTCATGAGATGGTGGGGGTGAAACCTTGAAAAGAATTATTGTGTTGACTGTATTAAATCGATCAGGCGTACTGAACAGAATCACAGGCCTCTTTACTAAAAGACACTACAACATTGAAAGTATTACGGTCGGCCATTCTGAGATTCAAGATGTATCACGCATCACGTTCGTCGTCCATGTAGACCAGGAGAAAGACATCGAGCAGCTGACAAAACAGCTGAACAAACAAATCGATGTGCTGAAAGTAACAGACATTACAAACCAATCAATCGTTCAGCGAGAGCTGGCTTTGATAAAAGTCGTATCTGCACCAGCATCTAGAATGGAGATCACAGGGGTCATTGAACCGTTTAGAGCTTCTATTGTAGATGTGAGCAGAGAGAGTGTCGTCATTCAGGTGACAGGTGAGTCTTCAAAAATTGAAGCACTCATTGAATTACTTAAGCCATACGGCATTAAAGAAGTCGCCAGAACTGGCACCACGGCCTTTGCGAGAGATAATCAGCAAAAGCCGCAAACAAATAAAACAATTTCAATTGTCTAAACAAAAGGAGAGAGTCAAATGGTAAAAGTATATTATAACGGTGATATTCAAGAAAACGTATTAAATGGTCAAAAGGTAGCAATCATTGGTTACGGTTCACAAGGTCATGCACATGCATTGAACTTAAAAGAAAGCGGCGTAGATGTGATCGTCGGCGTAAGAAAAGGCGGATCTTATACAAAAGCACAAGAAGACGGTCATCAAGTATTCACAGTAAAAGAAGCAGCGGCACAAGCAGACGTCGTGATGGTACTACTTCCAGATGAGCAGCAAAAGAAAGTATATGATGAAGAAATCAAAGATCAATTAGAAGCTGGCAACTCACTTGTATTCGCACACGGATTCAACGTTCACTTCCATCAAATTGTTCCTCCAAGTGACGTAGACGTGTATCTTGTAGCTCCAAAAGGACCAGGACATCTTGTGAGAAGAACATATGAGCAAGGCGCTGGTGTACCTGCCCTATTTGCTATCTATCAAGATGTATCTGGCCAAGCGAAAGACAAAGCACTTGCTTATGCGAAAGCGATCGGCGGAGCAAGAGCGGGCGTTCTTGAAACAACATTTAAAGAAGAAACAGAAACGGATCTATTCGGTGAGCAGGCAGTTCTTTGTGGAGGTCTTACTTCACTAGTAAAAGCAGGATTCGAAACGTTAACAGAAGCTGGTTATCAGCCAGAGCTTGCATACTTCGAGTGTCTGCATGAACTAAAATTGATCGTTGACCTTATGTATGAAGAAGGATTAGAAGGCATGAGATATTCAATCTCTGATACAGCACAATGGGGTGATTTCGTATCAGGACCACGCGTTGTGGATGCAAAGGTAAAAGAGTCAATGAAAGCTGTTTTGACTGATATCCAAAACGGAACATTTGCAAAAGAATGGATTGTTGAAAACCAAGTGAATCGTCCACGTTTCAATGCGATCAATGCAAATGAAAATGAGCACCAAATTGAAATCGTTGGTAGAAAGCTTCGTGAAATGATGCCTTTCGTTAAACAAGGAAAGAAAAAGGAAGCGGTGAGCGTCGGTGCGGAAAATTAATTTTTTTGACACAACACTTCGGGATGGAGAGCAATCACCAGGAGTGAACTTAAATGCACAAGAAAAGCTAATCATTGCAAAGCAGCTTGAGCGCCTTGGGGTTAATATCATTGAAGCGGGATTTCCCGCTTCATCCCGAGGGGATTTCTTAGGCGTACAAGAAATTGCAAGAACGATTAAAAACTGTTCTGTTGCTGGTCTTGCACGATGTGTGAAAGGTGACATTGATGCTGCATGGGAAGCATTAAAAGATGGAGTGGAGCCAAGGCTTCATGTCTTTATTGCCACTTCTGATATTCACCTGAAGCATAAACTAAAGAAAACACGTGAAGAAGTCGTAGAACAGGCTGTCGCAATGGTGAAATATGCGAAAGAACGTTTTCCAGTTGTCCAATGGTCAGCAGAAGATGCGTGCCGTACAGATCTTGCTTTCTTAGCAGAAATTGTAGAAAAGGTCATTGACGCTGGGGCGAGTGTCATTAACTTGCCAGATACAGTTGGATACCTAGCGCCAAAAGAGTACGGAAACATCTTTAAATATATGAAGGAACACGTTCCAAATATCGACCGCGTCAACTTGTCCGCTCACTGTCACGATGATTTAGGAATGGCTGTAGCAAACTCACTTGCTGCTATTGAAAATGGCGCAGATCAAATTGAAACGGCTGTCAACGGAATTGGCGAGCGCGCTGGAAATGCCGCGTTAGAAGAAATTGCAGTGGCTCTTCATATTCGAAAAGACTTTTACCAGGTCGAATCAACGATTCAATTGAATGAAATTAAGCGTACAAGTGATGTAGTGAGCAAATACTCAGGAATGATTGTGCCGCGTAATAAAGCAGTCGTTGGAAACAACGCTTTTGCACATGAATCAGGTATTCACCAAGATGGCTTCCTCAAAGAAAAAACAACCTATGAAATTATTTCTCCAGAGCTTGTCGGTGTGACAACAGATGTGCTTGTCCTTGGAAAACACTCCGGAAGACACGCGTTTAAAGACCGCATGAAAACACTAGGCTTTAAACTAACGGAAGACGAAATCAATAAATTCTTTGAGACTTTCAAGAACTTGACAGAGAAGAAGAAAGAAATTACAGATGATGATTTGATCTCTATTATATTAGAAGAAAAAGTAGCAGATCGAAAAATTGGCTACGAATTTGAAAGTCTGCAAGTGCACTATGGAACAGAACAAATGCCAACAGCAACGGTTTCGCTGAAAAACCAAGAAACGCAGGAAGTCATCCAAGAAGCAGCTACAGGTGCAGGCAGTGTAGAAGCTGTGTACAACACGCTTGAGCGCTGTATGGAGGAAAGAATTCATTTGCTGGACTACCGCATTCAATCAAATGGAAAAGGCAGAGATGCACTAGCTGAAGTATATGTCACTGTTTCAATAGAAGGAAAAGAAACAGCAGGACGCGGAGTAGCGCAAGATGTGCTTGAAGCATCGGCGAAAGCTTACGTCAATGCAGTGAACAGGCATTTAATCTTCAAATCAAATCTGATTGAAATTGAGAAACATCACGCGATCTCATAGGAAAGGAGGAAGGTTCTCATGAAAAAGAAAATTGCACTTTTGCCCGGCGATGGAATCGGACCGGAAGTCGTGACATCAGCAGTCGCTGTCCTTCAAGAGACGGCGGCGCAATTTAGGCACGAATTTGAATTCGAAACTGCGCTCATTGGCGGTATCGCAATAGATGAAAAAAACAACCCGCTTCCAAAGGAAACAGTAGATGTATGCAAAAGCGCTGATGCGATTTTATTAGGAGCAGTCGGTGGACCAAAGTGGGATCAAAACCCGCCAGAGCTTCGTCCAGAAAAAGGCTTGCTCGCTATTCGTAAACAGCTGGACTTATTTGCAAACATCCGCCCTGTAAAGGTGTTCGATAGTTTAAGCGAGGCATCTCCGTTAAAACAGGATCACATTAACGGAGTCGATTTCGTCATCGTTCGTGAATTAACAGGCGGTCTCTATTTTGGTGAACCAAGCGAACGCTATACGGATGATGAAGGAAAAGAAGCTGCCGTTGATACGCTCCTTTATACAAAGGAAGAAATTGTCCGCGTATTAAAAGAAGCGTTCGACATGGCTTTAACGAGACGGAAAAAAGTGACGTCTGTGGATAAAGCGAATGTCCTTGCTTCTAGTAAACTATGGCGGGATGCGGTAGAAGAAGTTGCTGCCCAATATCCAGAAGTTGAATTTGAGCATATGCTCGTCGATAATGCTGCCATGCAGCTGATTTACAAGCCCGCTCAATTTGATGTCATTGTAACAGAGAATATGTTCGGTGACATTTTAAGCGATGAAGCTTCGATGATTACTGGATCACTCGGCATGCTGCCATCTGCTAGTTTATCAAGCACTGGCCTTCATTTATATGAGCCAATTCATGGTTCAGCACCCGATATTGCGGGGCAAAACGTTGCAAACCCTCTGGCAACCATTTTATCAGCAGCAAGCTTGCTTAGAACATCCTTTGCATTAGAAGAAGAAGCGGCTGCAATAGAAGAAGCTGTGGAAACTGTTCTTGCCTCTGGCAAACGAACAAAAGATTTAGCAGCAAAAGAGGGAACATATCAAACAACTGAAGAAATCACTAATGCGGTTGTAGACGCACTCAAGCAGCGTGTGCAAACCATTGTATAAATAGAATCTTGTGGAATTAGATAGAGGGAGGAAAAGGGTTATGCCTCGAACAATCATCGAAAAAATATGGGATCAGCATGTAGTCAAAAGCGGCGAGGGGAAACCAGACCTTTTATATATTGATCTGCACTTGGTGCATGAAGTGACATCACCTCAAGCATTTGAAGGATTAAGACAAAAAGGGCGCAAGGTGAGAAGACCTCAAAACACGTTTGCGACGATGGATCACAACATCCCAACTGTGAATCGATTTGTGATCAAAGATGAGATTGCTAAAAAGCAAGTGAGTGCCTTAGAGCGCAACTGTGCGGAATTTGGCGTTCGTCTTGCTGACCTTCATAGTGTTGACCAAGGAATCGTCCATGTCGTTGGACCGGAGCTTGGATTGACACTTCCGGGGAAAACAATTGTTTGTGGAGATAGTCATACATCAACTCACGGCGCGTTTGGCGCACTTGCCTTTGGAATCGGTACAAGTGAGGTTGAACATGTACTTTCTACACAAACACTTTGGCAGCAGCGTCCGAAAACGTTAGAAATTAGAGTAGACGGAAAGCTTCAAAAAGGGGTAACTGCCAAAGATGTCATTTTAGCTGTCATTGGTGCGCACGGTGTGAAGTTCGGTTCAGGTTATGTCATTGAATACACTGGGGAAGTATTCAGAAACATGACGATGGATGAGCGGATGACCGTTTGTAATATGTCAATTGAAGCAGGCGCAAGAGCAGGATTGATTGCACCTGATGAAATCACCTTCGAATATTGCCGCGGACGCAAATATGCACCGCAGGGCGAAGACTTCGAAGCAGCTATTAAAGAATGGGAAGAACTTAGAACAGATCCAGGTGCAACCTATGATAAAACCATTGTGTTAGATGGAAATAAGATTTCACCAATGGTTACGTGGGGAATTAACCCAGGAATGGTACTCCCTGTGGATGCATCAATCCCAGGACCTGAGGACTTTGCACAAGAAGATGATCAAAAAGAAGCGATTCGTGCTTACGAATACATGGGTGTCCACCCGCATCAGCGTATAGAAGATATTACGATTGAGCATGTCTTTATCGGCTCATGTACGAACTCAAGAATGACTGATTTACGCCAAGCTGCTTCTATGATTGAAGGACAAAAAGTAGCAGATCATGTCAGAGCGATTGTGGTGCCTGGCTCTCAAAGTGTCAAATTGCAAGCAGAAGAAGAAGGTCTTCATGAAATCTTCCTTGAAGCAGGATTTGAATGGAGAGAATCTGGCTGCAGTATGTGTCTGAGTATGAATAACGATGTGGTACCGGAGGGCGAGCGCTGCGCGTCCACATCAAACCGTAACTTTGAGGGGCGTCAAGGGAAGGGTGCGAGAACGCATCTTGTCAGCCCGGCAATGGCTGCAATGGCTGCGATACATGGCCGATTTGTCGATGTCAGGAAGTTTAATCAAGAGAAAACAGTCGTGTAAGGAGTTGTCATAGATGGAGCCTTTAGTCACTCATAAAGGAAAAGCCGCTGTGCTTAACCGAATCAATGTAGATACAGATCAAATTATTCCGAAGCAATTTTTAAAAAGAATCGAACGAACAGGATATGGCCGCTTTGCCTTTTTCGACTGGCGTTATTTAGCCGATGGCAGCCCAAATCCCGATTTCGAACTAAATCAGCCGATTTATGAAGGAGCATCCATTTTGATCGCAGGGGAGAACTTTGGCTGCGGATCATCTAGGGAACATGCTCCTTGGGCGCTTGATGATTATGGCTTTAAAATTGTCATCGCACCATCATTTGCAGATATATTTCATCAAAACTGCTTTAAAAATGGGATGCTTCCGATTCGCCTTGATTATGATGTGTGGAAAACCTTCGCTGCGTCATATGAGAGCAAAGGATATGAGATGACGGTTGATCTGGAAAAACAGCAAATAGAAGATCACGAAGGGAATATCACCCCTTTTCAAGTCGACCCTCACTGGAGAGAAATGCTCCTAAATGGTTATGATGAGATTTCATTAACATTACTACTAGAAGATGACATTCAAGCATTTGAAGAAAAGCGCAGCAGCTGGCTGCGCGCCTAAGCAACGAGAAGCTGTCCGCCCGAGGTGTGACGGCTTCTTTTTTGCATGAAAACCTCTCGTTACTTGTGTTTACTAATCTTCGTTGGTAAACTGATAAAAAATATGCGCCCGAAAGGAACGTAAGCATGAAGCATGACAAGAAGAAAGACAATGTCATTTTGTTTCCTGGTCTGAAAGAAAGACTGATTGAAAAAGGAATGGCAGCATTAAAAGATAAACAGTATCAAGAGGCGCTTCACTTGTTTTCAGAAGCAAAATCGTATGATGACGATGAAGAATCCGATATTCACCTTGGAATGGCCATTTGTTTTCTGGAGCTGGGTGAGCTACAGGATGCAAAGCGTGTTTGTGAAAAAATGCTGCATGAAGGATATGGCCACTATTTCACTGTGCTCCAAGTGTATATGACGATCCTCATTCAGCTGAAGGAATATGAAGAAGTCAAACAGACAATTGAGGCTGTGCTTGAGGAAAACCACCTTCCGGCAGAAAGTGCGGAGCATTTTTACAAGCTGCTCGAATTTAGCAGAAAAATGATCGAATCACCTGAAGAGATTTTAGATGAAGATGAGGACGCCGGAAGTGAGGTCAACATAGATGATATGCTGAAGCGTCCGGAAGAACAGGTCCAGTTCATTCATTCATTGAAAGACCGGAATATTACACCGCATATGGGTCTATTAAATACCATCTTACAAAATCCTGATGGGAACCCTTTGGTCAAATCAATGATCCTGCAGCTTCTGGCAGAGCATGATGTGGCAAAACCGGTTCATGTGACAAAATTCGGTGATTCTTTAACCCTTATTCCTTCTGAGGCTGTAAAGCCAGAGCAGATGCCGCTTCTTCAGCAAGTCCTTCGTATGCTTGATGACACGCTTGGCAATGAAAATCCGACCCTTTACCAAGCCGTGGAAGAGTTATGGCGCCGGCACTTATTTGTGCTGTATCCATTTCTTCCTAAATACACAGATCCGAGTCTTTGGGCAGCGGCACTTCATAAAGTCGGCTATGAAATGCATGGGATTGAGATTGAACTAGAAGAATTGCATCTATTGTATGAATTTAACGAACGAGAGCTGAGAGAAGCTTGCACAATGCTGAAAGATATTGAAGAAATTTCTTATTTGTAATTTGTCGATTTAGTTGAAAGACGGACTTGTTATGTTATAATATAATGGTTGTATTTGTGCATATATAGTGCAGTTGTCAGATTCCAACGGTTGAAAGACGATATGTATAATCAAGTCAAATGTTGTATACATAATGCAAGCTTCTTAGCGGAGTGCGTGGTTTTTGATTGGACGAAGTCTTTATGATGCTTTAGAATGGAGCAACGCACAATCTGAATAGATTTTTGGAGGGAAACACACATGTCAGTAAAATGGGAAAAACAAGAAGGTAACGAAGGCGTACTAACTGTAGAAGTTGACGCTGAAACATTTAACAAAGCACTTGATGATGCATTTAAGAAAGTGGTTAAGCAAGTATCGATCCCTGGATTCCGTAAAGGGAAAGTACCACGTGGTCTTTTCGAGCAGCGTTTTGGTGTAGAATCTCTTTATCAAGATGCATTAGATATTCTTCTTCCGGTTGAATATCCAAAAGCAATCGACGAAGCTGGTATCGAGCCAGTTGACCGCCCTGAAATCGATGTTGAGAAAATCGAAAAAGGCGAAAACTTAATCTTCACTGCAAAAGTAACAGTGAAGCCTGAAGTAAAACTTGGTGACTACAAAGGTCTTAACGTAGAAAAAGACGACACAGCTGTTACTGATGAAGATGTACAAGAAGAGCTTAAAGGCATGCAAAACCGTCAAGCTGAGCTTGTTGTCAAAGAAGAAGGCGCAATCGAAAACGGCGATACAGTTGTTCTTGATTTCGAAGGATTCGTTGATGGAGAAGCATTCGAAGGCGGAAAAGCTGAGAACTACTCTCTTGAAGTAGGTTCTGGTTCATTCATCCCTGGTTTCGAAGAGCAATTAGTTGGTCTTGAAGCTGGCGCTGAAAAAGACGTAGAAGTTACATTCCCAGAAGAATACCATGCTGAAGACCTTGCAGGTAAACCAGCTGTATTTAAAGTGAAAATTCATGAAATCAAAGCAAAAGAACTTCCAGCACTTGACGATGAGTTCGCTAAAGATGTTGATGAAGAAGTAGAAACGCTTGCTGAGTTAACTGAAAAAACGAAGAAACGTCTTGAAGAAGCAAAAGAAAACGAAGCAGAAGGAAAACTTCGTGAAGAGCTAGTTGCGAAAGCTTCTGAAAATGCGGAAGTTGACATCCCAAAAGCGATGGTTGACACTGAGCTAGACCGCATGATGAAAGAATTCGAACAACGTCTTCAAATGCAAGGAATGAACCTTGAGCTTTACTTCCAATTCTCTGGACAAGATGAAGATGCGCTGAAAGAGCAAATGAAAGAAGATGCTGCTAAACGCGTAAAATCTAACCTAACACTTGAAGCAATTGCTGCTGCAGAAAACTTACAAGTGTCTGACGAAGAAGTGGAAGAAGAACTTTCAAAAATGGCTGAAGCATACAACATGCCAATTGAAAATATCAAACAAGCGATCGGATCTACTGAAGCAATGAAAGAAGATCTAAAAGTTCGTAAAGCAATTGATTTTCTTGTAGAAAACCGTTAATATGGTGCATAATAATAAAACAGGGCGCGAGTGACTCGTGCCTTGTTTTGTACAATTTTTGACTTATCATCGCTTCTTTTGGAAACGATAGTGTAAGTCGCATCTTTCTGTCATACATATCTCAATGTGCAGTGTTAGAAACACATCGTTACCGTCTTTTAGGAAAGTATGGTAAAATGCATACATACTGGACCCAGAAAGGTAGCTGACTGTTAGCTACAGGCAAGTGAAGAAGAATAAGGGGTGAAAGAATGTTTAAATTCAACGAGGAAAAAGGTCAATTAAAATGCTCGTTTTGCGGAAAAACGCAAGATCAAGTGCGTAAACTGGTCGCAGGACCTGGCGTATATATATGTGATGAATGTATCGAGCTTTGCACGGAAATAGTTGAAGAAGAGCTCGGCACAGAGGAAGAAGTTGAATTCAAGGATGTTCCGAAGCCTCATGAAATTCGGGAGATTCTTGATGAATATGTCATCGGACAAGACAATGCGAAAAAATCCTTAGCTGTAGCGGTGTATAACCACTACAAACGGATCAATTCCAACAGCAAGATTGATGATGTTGAGCTTTCGAAAAGTAATATTTCTATGATTGGACCAACAGGAAGCGGTAAAACATTACTTGCTCAAACACTTGCACGTATTTTAAATGTGCCATTTGCGATCGCAGATGCAACATCATTAACTGAAGCGGGTTATGTTGGTGAAGACGTAGAGAATATTTTACTAAAGCTGATCCAGGCAGCGGATTATGATGTAGAAAAAGCGGAAAAAGGCATTATCTACATCGATGAGATCGATAAAGTAGCAAGAAAATCAGAAAACCCTTCTATCACTCGCGATGTATCTGGGGAAGGCGTCCAGCAAGCCCTTTTGAAAATTCTTGAAGGAACAGTCGCTAGTGTACCGCCTCAAGGTGGACGTAAGCATCCGCATCAAGAATTCATTCAAATTGATACGACGAACATCCTCTTCATTTGTGGAGGAGCCTTTGACGGGATTGAGCAAATCATCAAACGCCGCTTAGGTCAAAAAGTCATTGGATTCGGTGCGGAAAATAAAGTCGAAGATCTTGAAAAAGAAGTCCTTCTATCAAAAGTACTGCCAGAAGACTTGCTTCGCTTCGGTTTAATTCCAGAATTCATCGGTCGTCTGCCGGTTATTGCAAGCCTAGAGCCGTTAGATGAAAAAGCACTTGTAGAAATCTTGACGAAGCCTAAAAATGCGCTTGTTAAGCAATATACAAAAATGCTTGAGCTTGACGATGTAGAGCTTGAATTTGAAGAAGATGCTCTTAGCGAAATTGCGAAAAAGGCAATTGAGCGTAAAACAGGAGCTCGTGGTCTTCGCTCAATCATTGAAGGCATCATGCTTGATGTCATGTTTGACCTTCCATCTCGTGATGATATTGAAAAATGTGTCATCACTGGTGCGACGGTTGCTGATGGTGAGCCGCCGCGTCTTGTGTTAAAGGATGGCACAGTCGTTAATAAAGATACAAAAACATCTGCATAAGAGAAGTTATCACTCCTGAATCATTTTGATTCAGGAGTTTTTTATTTATCGTGGAAGACGTGTTTATTCCGTCCAGCTCTAGGAAATACTAGCAGACAGAAACCAATACATAAGATAGATGAAGGAGGGAGCACCGATTGAGCTGGACAGGAATCGTATTATTCATACAGCTGTTCTTTGGTATCGTCATCGGGCTGTACTTTTGGAACTTACTGCGAAATCAGCGCACACAAAAGGTGACGATAGACAAAGAATCAAAGAAAGAAATGGAAGCACTCAGAAAGATGCGGTCAATCAAGCTGAGTGAGCCTTTATCAGAGAGAGTCCGGCCAAAGGGATTTCAAGATATTGTAGGGCAGGAAGATGGCATTCGTGCTCTAAAAGCAGCGCTGTGCGGACCGAATCCTCAGCATGTCATTGTCTACGGACCACCGGGGGTTGGAAAAACAGCCGCTGCCCGTCTTGTCATGGAAGAAGCGAAACGTCATGCTGATTCACCGTTTAAGAAAGATGCGGTATTTGTGGAGCTCGATGCCACAACCGCAAGATTCGATGAACGTGGCATTGCAGACCCACTCATTGGCTCCGTGCATGACCCGATTTACCAAGGGGCGGGAGCGATGGGACAGGCAGGCATTCCGCAGCCAAAACAAGGAGCCGTCACACATGCTCATGGCGGGGTTCTGTTTATCGATGAAATTGGCGAACTGCATCCGATCCAAATGAACAAAATGCTGAAAGTGCTGGAAGATCGGAAAGTCTTTTTAGACAGTGCTTACTACAGTGAGGAAAACACTCAAATTCCGAATCACATTCATGATATTTTTCAAAATGGGCTTCCGGCTGATTTTCGATTGATTGGTGCGACGACAAGAACACCTGAAGAAATTCCGCCAGCGATTCGATCCAGATGTTTAGAAATTTTCTTTAAGGACCTTGACCAGCATGAACTGAAAATCGTCGCTGCTAAAGCTGTCCAAAAAATCCAAAAAGAATTAAGTGATGAAGGGCTGAACTTGTTAACCTCCTATGTGAAAAATGGACGTGAAGCGGTCAACATGGTGCAGATTGCCGCTGGTATGGCGGTGACGGAAAACCGAAAAGACATCACGATTGAAGATGTAGAATGGGTTATTCATTCAAGCCAGCTGACACCAAGATATGAACAAAAAGTACCAGAAAAGCCAAAAGTGGGGGTCGTCAATGGACTGGCTGTTTATGGACCAAACAGCGGTGCCCTGCTTGAGATTGAAGTGAATATCTGTAAGGCGCTTGAAAAGGGAAGTATCAACATTACAGGCATTGCAGAAGAAGAAAGCATTGGCAATCAGTCGAAATCTATTCGACGAAAAAGTATGGCCAAAGGGTCAGTTGAAAATGTATTAACGGTGCTTCGAAATTTAGGTATTCGGACAAATGAATATGACATCCATATTAATTTTCCAGGCGGTGCCCCAATTGATGGACCGTCTGCTGGGATTGCCATGGCGACCGCAATCTTCTCAGCCATACATCAAATTCCGATTGATCATCTGACAGCCATGACGGGTGAAATCGGATTGCAGGGCCAGGTGAAGCCAATCGGTGGTGTGATACCGAAGATTAAGGCAGCGAAGCAGGCTGGTGCCACAACCGTCATTATTCCTTATGACAATCAGCAGTCGATCTTAAAGGAGATTGAAGGGGTCACCATTGTGCCTGTGAAGCACTTCCAAGAGGTGCTGGATCAGTGTCTGGTCAATCCGCCAGACGAGAAGAAAGATGGACTAGAAGACGAAATGAAAAGAAAATCTGTTTAATCCCCATCACATATGGGGATTTTTTAGTGAAATAGATCTTTTTTTCTTTTTCAAGATAAAAAGAAAGGGTATACTACGGTAAGATCATCATTTCTTAAGTCTTTTACATTGTACAAGACTGAAACAGGTATATTATAATGATTCATACTAGTGACGGAGGTGTCAATCAACATGGCAGATGAAATCAAAAAGAATGTTCCGCTCCTTCCATTGCGAGGCTTGCTTGTTTATCCAACAATGGTCTTGCATTTGGACGTTGGACGCGAGAAGTCTGTTCAAGCATTAGAACAGGCGATGATGAACGATCATATGATTTTTCTAGCAACACAGCGGGAAATTTCAATAGATGAACCAGGTGAAGAGGAAATTTTCAAAGTCGGCACCTACACAAAAATTAAACAAATGCTGAAGCTGCCGAATGGAACGATTCGTGTACTCGTTGAAGGTTTAAATCGAGCGCAGATCGAATCATACGTGGAGCTTGAGGACTATACGTCCGTCGATATTAAAGAATTGACAGAAGAAGAATTAAAGGACGCAGAAGCAGAAGCACTCATGCGCACTTTGTTAGATCACTTTGATCAGTACATAAAAATTTCAAAAAAAATATCAGCTGAAACATATGCAACGGTGACGGATATTGAGGAACCAGGGAGAATGGCAGATATCGTCGCTTCTCACCTGCCGCTCAAATTAAAGGACAAACAAGAAGTGCTGGAAACAGTGGATGTCAAAAAACGTCTGAATCGTGTCATCAGCTTAATTCACAATGAAAAAGAAGTGCTGGAAATTGAAAAGAAAATTGGCCAGCGCGTCAAACGTTCAATGGAACGAACGCAAAAAGAATATTATTTGCGTGAACAAATGAAAGCCATTCAAAAAGAGCTTGGAGACAAGGAAGGAAAAACAGGCGAAGTCAGTTCATTAATGTCTAAAATCGAAGAGTCCAGCATGCCTGAGTCTGTTCGTGAAACGGCGTTAAAAGAATTGAATCGTTATGAAAAAATTCCTTCAAGCTCTGCGGAGAGCTCTGTCATTCGAAATTATATTGATTGGCTGATCAATCTTCCATGGGGCATCTATACAGAAGATCGTCTAGATTTAAAGCTTGCAAGTGAAATTTTAGATGATGAGCATCATGGGCTGGAAAAAGTCAAAGAACGTGTGCTTGAATACCTTGCTGTACAGAAGCTGACCAATTCATTAAAAGGACCGATTCTTTGCTTAGCAGGACCTCCTGGGGTAGGGAAAACGTCACTTGCCAAATCGATTGCTAAATCACTTGACCGAAAGTTTATCCGTGTCTCACTTGGCGGGGTGCGTGATGAATCTGAGATTCGCGGACATAGAAGAACGTATGTAGGGGCGATGCCAGGCCGTATCATTCGCGGAATGAGTAAGGCAGGTACTATGAATCCGGTGTTTCTTTTAGATGAAATCGATAAGATGTCCTCTGATTTTAGAGGTGATCCGTCTTCTGCGATGCTTGAAGTGCTGGACCCTGAGCAAAATCACAACTTTAGCGATCACTATATTGAAGAGACATTTGATTTATCTCAGGTGTTATTTATTGCCACTGCCAACAATTTAGCAACCATTCCAGGTCCACTTCGTGATAGAATGGAGATTATCACGATTGCAGGGTATACAGAGGTTGAAAAAGCAGAGATTGTGAAAGATCATCTACTGCCGAAGCAGCTAAAGGAGCACGGATTAAAGAAAGGGAACTTGCAGCTTCGTGAAGCAGCGATTTATGATACGATTCGCTATTACACAAGAGAAGCAGGAGTTCGTGGATTAGAGCGTCAGCTTGCGGCCATTTGCCGAAAAGCGGCAAGAGCGATTGTGGCTGAAGACCGTAAACGTATCACGGTGACGGAAAAGAACTTATCTGAATTTCTCGGAAAAAGACTTTACCGTTATGGTCAGGCTGAAACGACAGACCAAGTCGGGGTTGTCACAGGACTTGCGTATACGACCGTTGGCGGAGACACCTTATCAATTGAGGTATCACTTTCTCCTGGTAAAGGCAAGCTCTTGTTAACAGGTAAGCTTGGTGATGTCATGAGAGAATCTGCACAGGCGGCATTCAGTTATATTCGTTCCAAAGCAGATGAACTGAACATTGATCCTAATTTTAATGAAAAGCACGATATTCATATCCATGTTCCAGAGGGTGCGGTTCCAAAGGACGGGCCATCAGCTGGTATCACCATTGCGACGGCTCTTGTATCAGCACTCACAGGACGTCCTGTGTCAAAAGAGGTTGGTATGACAGGAGAGATAACGTTAAGAGGGAGAGTGCTTCCGATTGGCGGACTAAAAGAAAAAGCATTAGGCGCACATCGTGCAGGGTTGAAAACCATTATTCTTCCAAAGGACAATGAGAAGGATATTGATGATATTCCTGAAAGTGTGAGAGAAGGACTAACCTTTATTCCGGTCTCACATTTAGATGAGGTGCTTGAGAAAGCGTTGGTAGGAGAGGGAAGATGAAAGTAACAAAATCAGATATCGTCATTAGTGCGGTGAAACCAGAGCAGTACCCGAGCGGCGGACTGCCTGAAATCGCGCTTGCTGGACGATCAAATGTTGGAAAGTCCTCGTTCATCAACTCATTGATTAATCGTAAAAATTTAGCGCGTACGTCTTCTAAACCAGGTAAGACACAGACGCTTAATTTCTACATTATTAATGATATGCTCCATTTTGTGGACGTTCCGGGCTACGGTTTTGCCAAAGTATCAAAAACAGAGCGTGAAGCCTGGGGTAGAATGATCGAAACGTATATTACAATGCGTGAAGAATTAAAAGCAGTTGTCCAAATTGTGGATCTGCGCCATAAGCCATCAGTAGATGATGTGAACATGTATGAATTCCTTAAATATTACGGAGTTCCGGTGATTGTCATCGCAACAAAAGCGGATAAAATTCCAAAAGGCAAATGGGAAAAACATGCGAAAGTCGTCAAACAGACGCTCGACATTGACCCTTCAGATGAACTCATCTTATTCTCTTCTGAAACAAAAAAGGGGAAAGATGAAGCCTGGAATGCGATCCTTGCGAAGGTAAACAGCTAAAAAAAGCATCTGTGATGAGCAGATGCTTTTTTATCTTTATCTTCTTTTCAGCGTGATAAGAAAACCCTTGAAGTCTAGAAAGGACGAGTACTGGCGCGGAGCGAATTTGCTATTCGTGAGCACCAGCACACAGGACTGACAACGAATGCGAGGGTTTGTCTTTACGCTGAAGGCATCTGCGATGAGCAGATGCTTTTTTTATTGTATAAGTTATTTCCTTTTTAAAAATAATAAGAGGAGACTGACAGCAATCAGTACATAAGGCCAGTACAATTCAAAGCCGGAAGTAGGGATCGAAAGGGAACTTAGCTGTTTTGTAATTTGCTGAAAGAAATAAAGGAACAGACCGAGTGCGATCAGCACAACACTTTCAATACGATATTCTTTTTTCTGAGATGATTTCACAAAGAGTGCAAGTCCTATGATGAACACAATCATTGTAAATGTGTCTGGCCAGTGGTCCAATTTAGGCTGAAGAATAAAGTGTAGCGAAAGGCCTGTCATGAGCATACCGATAAACACATGAGCGCTTTCTTGCTCCTTTTTTCCTTGATATAAGAACGCGAGACCAAAAAGCAGTACAAGTGTATACCATTTCTCTTGATCCTTCCAAATGTCAAATTGACCTCCTGAGAGAATGGCATATAGCGCTACAGCCAGTAAAGTGAGCGGCAGCAAAATGGATTTCTTCTTCAAAGATGTCACCTTCTTTTAAGCAGATCATTTGTCCGCACGCGCCAAATCTGGTAAATTGCTTGAAGTGATGATATGGCATAATTGATGTCGAACATTTTTCTACTATATCACAACATTTTTGAAATCTGTTCACAATTTTTATCCAGTTAAAAATGAATATATGTTATAATCATTATAAATAATAAATTCTATATTGTAATTATTATAAATTAGACAGGGCGTTGGGGGTGCAAGCTGAAGTTATGCATATTCTTGTTGTGGGTTTAGATTATAAAACAGCCCCTGTTGAGATACGGGAACAGCTGAGCTTTGAACCGAGTGAGCTCGGAACAGCGATGTCCAAGCTTAAAGAAGAAAAAAGCATTCTAGAGAATATCGTCATCTCAACATGTAATCGAACAGAGATCTACGCAGTAGTAGATCAGCTTCATACTGGACGGTTTTATATAAAAAGATTTTTAGCCGATTGGTTCGGCTTAGAAAAGGAAGATGTCTCTCCATATTTGAAGTTCTATGAAAACGATGGAGCGGTTGAGCATTTATTCCGTGTGGCTTGTGGACTTGATTCCATGGTCATTGGTGAAACGCAAATACTCGGTCAAGTACGTTCCAGCTTTAAAGTAGCTCAAGAGGAGAAGACCATTGGTACCGTTTTCAATTATTTATTTAAACAGGCGGTAACTGTTGCAAAACGCTCTCATGCGGAAACAGATATCGCGTCTAATGCCGTGTCTGTCAGCTATGCAGCTGTTGAGCTAGCCAAAAAAATCTTTGGACGTCTTTCTGATAAGCATGTCCTGATTCTTGGTGCGGGCAAAATGGGCGAACTGGCGGCTCAAAACCTTCAAGGTCAAGGAATTGGCCAAGTAACGGTTATCAATCGAACGTTTGAGAAGGCAAAGGAATTGGCTGGTCGTTTTTCAGGAGAGCCTAAGAGCTTAAACCAATTAGAAAAAACATTATCTGAAGCGGACATTTTAATCAGCTCAACGGGTGCGAAACAATTTGTCATTACAAAAGAAATGGTCGAAAGTGCGAATAAAAAGCGGAAAGGCAGACCTCTATTTATGGTAGATATTGCTGTACCCCGTGATTTAGATCCAGCCATTTCTGAAGTAGAAGGTGCTTTTTTGTATGACATTGATGACCTTGAAGGCATCGTGGCTGCCAACTTAAAAGAGCGCCGTGCAGTGGCTGAGCAGGTTGAGCTTCTGATTGAAGCAGAAATTGTGGAATTTAAGCAATGGCTGAATACGTTAGGTGTTGTTCCGGTCATTTCTGCACTTAGAGAAAAGGCACTCACAATTCAAGCCGATACGATGCAGAGTATTGAGCGGAAGCTTCCAAACCTCACAAACCGTGAAATGAAGCTGTTAAATAAACATACGAAAAGCATCATCAACCAAATGCTGAAAGATCCTATCTTAAAGGCAAAAGAAATTGCCGCGGAGCCGAATGCAGAGGAAAAGCTTTTACTCTTTAAAGAAATCTTTGATTTACAGGTTGAAGATGAAGAGCAAAAGGTCGAGCCGATGCAGGTGGAGCAAGGATCATTTCAGCTGTTCAAACCAAATATGGCACAAGGCTTTGCTACAGTTGCCAGTGAGTGATTAAGCGATGATGGAATCCATTGTAGCGAGACTCAATGAAGCGACGATCTTAATCTATGCACTAAGTGTCTTGTTCTATTTCATAGATTTTCTTCAACACAACCGGAAGGCTGGAAAAATGGCTTTCTGGTTGCTTTCTATTGTCTGGCTGCTGCAAACAGTCTACATGTTCTATATTATGATGGAAACAGACCGATTCCCTGTGTTGAATGTAGCAGAGGGGTTATATTTTTATACGTGGGTGCTTGTGACACTTTCTCTTGTGCTCACAAAGGTATTGCGTGTTGAATTTATTGTCTTTTTTACAAATGTGATTGGTTTTTCCATGATGGCGATTCATACCTTTACACCATCTGACCTCCATTCAGCAGAACTAACGGGGAAGCTGACGAGTGAACTGCTCGTGATTCATATTACGATGGCGATTTTATCCTACGGTGCCTTTTCTCTTTCATTTGCGTTTTCACTGCTTTATCTCTTTCAATATCGTTTACTGAAAAAGAAAAAATGGGGAAAATGGCTTCTGAGAATCGAAGACTTATCAAAGCTCGATCATATGGCGTACGTATTAAACATTATTGGTGTGCCAATGCTCTTGCTTAGTTTAATTCTTGGCATCATTTGGGCATATATTTCGTATGATACGTTGTACTGGACAGATGCAAAGGTGCTTGGTTCGTTTATTATGCTGTTTTTATATGGCTTTTACTTATATATCAGATTGGTGAGAAATATGCAGGGCAAAATCGTGGCATTTTGGAATGTCGCTTCATTTCTTGTGCTGATGATTAATTATTTTCTGCTTGGTAGCTTATCAACCTTTCATTGGTTTCAATAATGATGAGTCTTAAAGGCATTGTCGGGAGGAAGACGTATTGCGTACAATTAAAGTAGGTTCTAGACGAAGTAAGCTGGCAATTACACAAACAAAATGGGTCATTCAAAAGCTGTCTGAACTAAACCCTTCTTATTCTTTTGAAATAAAAGAAATTGTGACAAAGGGTGATCAAATTTTAGATGTGACCTTATCTAAGGTTGGCGGAAAAGGACTGTTTGTTAAAGAGATCGAGCAGGCGATGCTGAATCATGACATCGATATGGCAGTGCACAGCATGAAGGATATGCCGGCTGCTCTTCCAGAAGGTTTAGTCATTGGCTGTATTCCTGAGCGTGAGGATGTGCGGGATGCACTTATTTCGAAGGATCATCTGAGTCTCAGCGAACTGCCTAAGGGCGCAATTGTGGGAACGAGCAGCTTACGGCGCAGCGCCCAGCTTCTTCAGGAGAGACCAGATCTTGAGATTAAATGGATTAGAGGAAACATTGATACGAGATTGGAAAAGCTGAAAAATGAAGAGTATGATGCCATTATTCTAGCGGCTGCCGGTCTGTCTAGAATGGGTTGGAGCAAAGAGGTCGTGTCGGAATTTTTATCTCCTGAGACTTGCCTTCCTGCTGTTGGACAAGGCGCACTGTCGATTGAGTGCCGCGGGGATGATGAAGAGCTGCTTAAGCTTCTCGCCCAATTTACGAATGAATATACGAAGAAAACGGTTCTTGCAGAAAGAGCTTTCCTCAAACAAATGGATGGAAGTTGTCAGGTGCCGATCGCTGGCTATGCAACGATGAATGAGCATAATGAAATTGAACTAACAGGTCTTGTTGCATCTGCTGATGGGCACACGATTATTCGAGAAACCGTCACAGGCACTGACCCTGAGGCAATTGGAACAGCGTGTGCGAAGCAGATGGTTGATAAGGGAGCAAAGGATTTGATCGACAAGGTGAAAAAGGATCTGTCTCAATGAGCATAGGCAAATCGCTTCACGGACAGACGGTGCTTGTCACTCGAAATGAACGTCAAGCGGGCGTGTTTCAGCAAAAGATCGAAGCGCTGAACGGTCATGCGGTTTTAACCTCTCTTATTCGGTTTGAGCCTACGCTCACAAAAGAAAAAACGCAGGCCTTTTTAAAGGACTTAGAAAATAGCCACTGGCTTGTTTTCACGAGTGTGAATGGTGCGTCTTTTTTTCTGAATTACATAAAAGACCATCATTTACATAAGAGCTTAACCCATTTGAAAGTGGCTGCTGTAGGAGAGAAAACCTCTGCCTATCTTGAGCAGCACGGCTTAAAGGTGGATGTGGTGCCAGAACGATTTATAGCGGAAGAACTGGCAGATGCATTACTTGACCATGTACGCCCGGGAGAGCGTGTGTTTGTAGCAAAAGGGCATCTGTCACGAGATGTGGTGAAAGAGACCCTCATTCCGCTCGGCATAGAGGTAAAAGAATGGATTTTATATGAAACAGTTAAGGATGAGGAAGGAATTGCTGCTCTTAAATCGGCAATGACGAAGCAATCATTTGATTTTATTACATTTACGAGCTCATCCACTGTTCATTCTTTTATGCATGTGATGGAACCAGACGCAGCGATGCTTGCTGCATCTGACACCTGTTTTGTGACGATCGGTCCTCTGACAAAAGAGGCACTGCTTCAATACGGGATTTCATCTGAAACCCCAGATACTTATACGATAGACGGAATGCTTGATTTAATGTGCCGTTTATCTGAAAGGAAGTTGAACCATTGATGAAATTTAACAGACACCGCAGATTGCGGACAAGCGCAGGAATGAGAGAATTAGTTAGAGAAACCTTTTTAAGACCATCTGATTTCATTTACCCGATCTTTTTTGTAGAGGGAGAAAATGTCCGAAAAGAAGTCTCTTCAATGCCAGGTGTATATCACATTTCTGTAGATCTTGTGAAAGAAGAAGTCCAAGAGCTTGTGGACCTTGGCATCAAATCAATCATTGTATTTGGTGTGCCAGATCATAAAGATCATGTAGGCAGTGAGGCGTATCACGATCACGGCATTGTTCAAAGAGCAACGCTTGAAATCAAAAAGCATTTCCCAGAGCTCGTGGTTATTGCAGACACTTGCTTATGCCAATATACAGATCACGGACATTGCGGAATCGTTGAAGATGGAGAAATTTTAAATGATGAATCTCTTCAGCTATTAGCGAAAACTGCTGTCAGCCAAGCGCGTGCAGGTGCAGATATCATCGCGCCTTCAAATATGATGGACGGATTTGTTGTTGCCATTCGTGAGGCACTTGATGAAGCAGGCTTTATTCATGTACCTGTCATGTCATATGCGGTGAAATATGCAAGTGCTTTTTACGGTCCGTTCCGTGATGCGGCACATAGTACACCGCAGTTTGGAGATCGTAAAACATATCAAATGGACCCTGCAAACCGTTTAGAAGCACTAAGAGAAGCGCAATCTGATGTAGAAGAGGGAGCTGACTTCTTAATTGTCAAACCATCCCTTTCTTACTTAGACATTATGCGTGATGTGAAAAATGAATTTACACTCCCTGTTGTTGCTTACAATGTGAGCGGAGAGTATGCAATGGTGAAAGCCGCTGCTCAAAATGGCTGGATTTCTGAAAAAGAGCTTGTTCTTGAAATGCTGACAAGCATGAAACGTGCAGGAGCAGAACTCATTATCACGTATCATGCAAAAGATGCAGCAAAATGGCTCTCAGAATAAAGAACGGATAGACAGGAGGACGTTGAAATGGGACGTAGCTATGAAAAATCAAAGCAAGCATTTGAAGAAGCACAGCATTTAATGCCTGGTGGTGTCAACAGCCCTGTGCGTGCATTTAAATCAGTCAACACAGACCCGATTTTTATGGAACGAGGCAAAGGCTCCAAGATCTATGATATTGATGGAAATGAATACATCGATTATGTCTTATCATGGGGACCGCTTATTTTAGGACATACGAATGACCGTGTCGTTGAAAGCATTCAGCGAGTAGCGGAACATGGGACAAGCTTCGGTGCTTCTACGTTAGTTGAAAATGAATTAGCTAAACTTGTATCAGAACGGGTTCCTTCCATCGAAGTCATTCGTATGGTCAGCTCTGGTACAGAGGCGACGATGAGTGCACTTCGTCTAGCTCGCGGTTTTACAGGGAGAAATAAAATTGTGAAATTTGAAGGCTGCTATCATGGCCACGGCGATTCTTTGCTCATTAAAGCGGGTTCTGGAGTAGCAACGCTTGGACTGCCAGATAGTCCTGGTGTTCCTGAAGGGACTGCAAGCAACACAATCACAGTGCCGTACAATGATTTAGAAAGTATTCAAGTTGCTTTTCAAGAATTTGGAGACGATATCGCGGGTGTCATTGTAGAGCCGGTTGCAGGAAATATGGGGGTTGTCCCTCCGCAAGAAGGTTTCTTGCAAGGACTAAGAGACATCACGGAGCAATACGGATCATTACTCATTTTTGATGAGGTCATGACAGGCTTCCGTGTGGATTATCACTGCGCGCAAGGCTATTTTGGCATCACACCTGATCTGACGTGCCTTGGTAAAGTGATTGGAGGCGGTCTTCCAGTCGGTGCTTATGGCGGAAGAGCGGATATTATGAGACAAATCGCGCCAAGTGGTCCAATTTATCAAGCGGGAACGTTATCTGGTAACCCTCTTGCGATGACAGCAGGCTTAGAAACCCTAAAACAGCTGACACCTGAGTCTTATGAAGAGTTTAAACGAAAAGGTGACCGTTTAGAAGAAGGCATTTCGAAAGCGGCGAAAGCATACGGAATTCCATTAACGTTTAACCGTGCGGGTTCCATGATCGGATTCTTCTTTACAAATGAAGAAGTGATCAATTATGACAAAGCGAAAACAGCTGATCTTGCTTTATTCGCTGAATTTTACAAAGAAATGGCCGATCACGGCATCTTCCTCCCGCCTTCTCAATTTGAAGGACTATTCCTGTCAACAGCTCATACAGATGAAGACATCGAATATACCATTGAGACAGTGGAAAAGGTTTTTCAAAAACTACGTCGATAAAACAAAAGCCGATATGGAGACATATCGGCTTTTTTGCATTGGAGAAAACCAATCATATTTTCACTTCCTCCCTCATACAACTGTATTGACATCTAATTTTATTTTTTAAGGATTAGATGAAAGGAGGACACCGACTTGTCTCAAAACAATCGATTACAGTTTTCGGTAGAAGAATCCATTTATTTCAAAAGCGGACAGGAAGTCAGTGAGCTGCTGTCAATTTCTCTCGACCCTGACATTCTCGTTCAAGAAGTGAATGATTATGTTTCTATTAGAGGTTCACTCGAGCTAACAGGAGAATACAACATAAATCAAGAGGAGCTATTGGGTGAATTGAGTTCCTTTCCAACATACAGGGAAGCAGATGAGGTAAAGGTCAGAGAAGACGGAACGGCGGAGCTTTTGCATCAATTTCCAGTCGATATCACCATTCCGAAGAACAAAATTAGTCATTTAAATGATGTGTTTGTGTTTATTGATGCGTTTGATTACCAGCTGACAGAGAATCGTTTGCTTACCATTCAGGCTGATTTAGCCATTGAGGGCTTATTAGACGAGGAAACGCCTCCGGCGCCTGTAGAGGAGCCGGATGAATTTGTCCATCGTCCTGAAGTGGATGATGGCGATATGGCCTACGATTATCAGTTGCAGCCAGAACAAGAAGAACAAGAAGAGCTGCAAGGCGAAGAACGTGAGCATGATGAGGATCAGCCTGTATTCCAACATGACACGCGCGCGGAGCAAGAGGAACAGGAAGTGCAGGAAGTACAAGAAGAAGAGGAAGAAGAAATTGAGATAGAATTGGTGAACAGGGAAGTAGAGGAAGCGTCCGACGAACCTGAAGAATTAGAAGAACCTGAAGAGCCAGAACAGCCGGAACAGCCGAATAATCAAGAAGAAGCTGTGGCGCTTGGTTATCGATCCATCCCTGAAGCTCAGGTGCAGGAACCGCCATTTTTTGAACCGCCAAAGCTATTAGAAGAAGAGGAGCGGGAAGAGCCGTTCTTTGAAGTGGAAGTAAGAAAGGATCCGGAAGCTGCTGAAGAGCAGGAAGAAACGGTACAGTCGTATCCGGCTTTTGAATCACCTGCTGATCAAGTGGAACCTGAGCAAGAAGCGCACGATGACGAATATCAGCTCGGGCGATTATATGAACGGGAAGCACCTAAAATATATGAGTCAGCTCAAGAAGAAGAGGAGCTTGAAGAAGACGTGAGAGAAACGTCTGGCAGTGAGAACTCTCTTTATTTAACAAAGCTGTTCGCTAAGCAGGAGGAGGAAGATTTTTCTCGCATGAAAATATGTATAGTACAGCAAGAAGATACGGTCGATCGTATTTGTGAGAGATATCAGTTGAATGTGCAGCAGCTTCTTCGCACGAACTCATTATCGATTGATGCGGAGCTTGAGGAAGGGCAGATACTTTATATTCCTGAATATCAAAAAAGCAATGCATAGCAAACGATGACTGACCGAGAAAATGTGGTGAGTGAACGTGGATGAAATCCAATCTGTCTTATACGAATACGGGCTTGAGGCTGAATATATTGAACCTGTCAGTCCTGCTGTCATCAAGGTATATACAAAGCAGGGTGTATTTGCTCTAAAGCGAGTAAAAGCCAGCCGGCATATACAATTTACAGAACAAATGCTTGAACTGGAATCAAAGGGCTATCGCTCCTTTGTACCGATTTATCGGACGAAGAGCGGTTCCTTTTTCTCAAGTCATCGGGAAAGCCAGTATGCATACTATTTGATGCCATGGCTGACGAATGAAAAGAGAGAAGAGCAAGACGATAAGCATGAATATTTATTTCAAGAGATTGCGAGACTTCATAAGCGGACTGAAGTCATGATGGATATCACAGAGCAAGAGATCGAAGCGCATTACACCCAAATCAAGACCAAATGGGAAACAGAGAAAGACATGTATGAACGATTCATAGAGCGGGCAGAACAAACGTGGTATATGTCGCCATTTGAGCTGGCCGCTGCTATGTATTTTTCAGAGGCGATATCTGCCAGTGAATTTGCGCTTGAACGTTTAGAAGATTGGCATGAAGAAATGAAAGACAAAGAGACAACACGTGTTGTGCTCAATCATGGGCAGCTATCGATCCATCACTTTTTGTATAATGATGTAGGGACAGGACATTTCACCAATTTTGAGCGGTCTAAAAAAGCCGCCCCCATTTATGATCTTCTAACCTTTTACTTTCGGACTTTCAAAACCTATCCCACGTCTTGTCCTGAATGCACTTCCTTGTTTTATAAGTATCAAAAAGGAAACCCTCTTCGTGAGGAAGAACTGCATTTATTCCTGAGCTACCTTGCTTATCCGCAAGGTCTGTTTGATACGATAAAAGCCTATGAAGCAGGCGGACAGGATGAAATGGAAAGCTGTCAGCAGCTGTTAAGAGCATATTGGCAGATGAAAAATTCAGAGCCGACCGTCATGAAGATTCACGAGATTGAGCAGGCTAGACGGCTTGAAGAAGAACAAAGTGCCTCGTCATCGGCGGAATGACGAGGTTATACTGCGTTGGCTTTATATGGGCAGGTACATAATGATGAGTTTTTAAAACCAATCAAGATGAAAGGCACAGGCGAGAAAAATAAGAATACCTAGAATGAGGACGTCAAATGTCGTAGGGAAAATGATCGTACGAAATCCTTGAAATATAGCAATCGGGAGAACGACTTGGGAAGCAACTGCCCGAATTTGTCTTAGCCAGGGGGGAAGTGTGTAAGGATTGATCTTCTTCAAATCAAACGCCCTCCTTCTTCATTTTGTTATTATCATATGGGCAAAAGGGCGAAGGGTGCCTGCCCAATTTGTATAAAGAAGAAGAAAAGCGGAAAAGATGATTGACGAAAACAAAAGGCATTTAGTAATATTAATAAAAGATGAGTATGTGCTGATGAACGTGATATATCGTAAGCGTGGATCAGGAAGAGTACGAGCAAGACCCTAAAGAGAGGGAAGCCAAGAGCTGAAAGGTTTCCTAGGATGTACTTGTTTGGAAGGTCGCCTGTGAGCTTAATTTCTTGAATGAACAAGTAGAGAAATTCGGGAGAACCCCGTTATCCTTTAGAGTGTATGGGACACGTGTATGTGTCTCATGAAAAAAGGTGGTACCGCGAAAAAGCTTTTTCGTCCTTTTATAAGGATGGAAAGGCTTTTTTATGTTTCATCAGCCGAAAAAATGTGGAGGTTACACAAATGGGAACAAATAATCAAGAAATGCCAACAAAGTACGATCCAAATGCGATTGAAAAAGACCGCTATACGTACTGGCTTGAAGGGAAATTCTTCGAAGCACAAAATGATAAAACGAAAGATCCATATACAGTCGTCATTCCTCCACCAAACGTGACAGGTAAACTGCACCTTGGGCATGCATGGGATTCTACACTCCAAGACATCGTGACACGTATGAAACGGATGCAGGGCTATGACGTTCTTTGGCTTCCAGGTATGGACCATGCCGGTATTGCGACTCAAGCAAAAGTCGAGGCAAAGCTTCGCGAAGAAGGCGTCAGCCGGTATGACCTTGGCCGGGAGAAATTTGTAGAAGAGACGTGGAAGTGGAAAGAAGAATATGCAGATTTTATTCGCAGCCAGTGGGCGAAAATGGGCCTTGGTCTCGATTACTCCCGTGAACGTTTTACTTTAGATGAAGGTCTGAATAAAGCCGTTCGCCAAGTGTTTGTTCAATTGTATGAAAAAGGGCTTATTTATCGCGGAGAGTACATCATTAACTGGGATCCAGCAACGAAAACGGCACTTTCTGATATTGAAGTGATTTATAAGGATGTTCAAGGTGCGTTTTATCACTTGAGATATCCGCTTTCAGATGGAACAGGTTCAATTGAAATTGCGACAACAAGACCTGAAACTATGCTGGGGGATACAGCTGTAGCCGTACACCCTGATGACGAACGCTATCAGCATTTGATTGGAAAAACAGTGGTTTTACCAATTACAGGCCGTGAAATCCCAATCGTCGGTGATGACTATGTCGATATGGATTTTGGTTCAGGTGCTGTGAAAATTACACCAGCTCATGATCCGAATGACTTTGAGCTTGGAAACCGCCATGGGTTAGAGCGTATTCTTGTCATGAATGAAGATGGCACAATGAATGCGAATGCCCTGCAATACAAAGGAATGGACCGCTTCGAATGCCGCAAACAGCTTGTGAAGGATTTACAAGAGGAAGGCATTTTGTTCAAAATTGAGGACCACATGCATTCAGTTGGTCATAGTGAGCGCAGTGGAGCTGTTGTTGAACCGTATTTATCGACACAATGGTTTGTGAAAATGCAGCCGCTGGCAGACGAAGCCATTCATCTGCAAAAAGGAGACGACCAAGTTCAATTTGTTCCAGACCGATTTGAGAAGACATATTTACATTGGATGGAAAATATCCGTGACTGGTGTATTTCTCGTCAGCTATGGTGGGGACACCGCATTCCGGCTTGGTATCATAAAGAAACGAAAGAAGTATACGTTGGACTTGAAGCACCAGAAGATATTGAGAACTGGGAACAGGATAACGATGTGCTTGATACATGGTTTAGTTCAGCGCTTTGGCCGTTTTCTACAATGGGCTGGCCAGATGCAGACAGTGAAGACTTCAAGCGCTACTATCCAACAAATCTGCTTGTAACAGGCTATGACATCATTTTCTTCTGGGTGTCCCGCATGATCTTCCAAGGTCTTGAATTCACAGGAGAAAAACCGTTCAAAGATGTCCTCATTCATGGGCTCATCCGCGACGAACAAGGACGTAAAATGAGTAAGTCGCTCGGCAACGGAATTGATCCAATGGAGGTCATCGACAAGTACGGTGCGGATTCATTAAGATATTTCTTAGCAACTGGAAGCTCACCAGGTCAGGATCTTCGCTTTAGCTTTGAAAAGGTAGAATCCACTTGGAACTTTGCGAACAAAATTTGGAACGCATCCCGTTTTGCTTTAATGAATATGGATGGTTTAACGTATGATGAGCTTGATTTATCAGGAGAAAAATCAGTTGCTGATCAATGGATTTTAACACGCTTAAATGAAACAATTGAAAGTGTCACACAGCTTGCTGACAAGTATGAATTCGGTGAAGTGGGCAGACATTTATACAACTTCATTTGGGATGATTTCTGTGATTGGTACATTGAAATGGCGAAACTTCCGCTTTATGGTGAAGACGAAGCAGCGAAGAAAACAACTCGTTCGATCCTTGCGTATGTATTAGATCAAACGATGAGACTTCTACATCCGTTTATGCCGTTCTTAACAGAAGAAATCTGGCAGCATCTACCGCATGAAGGTGAGTCTATTACTGTAGCGGCATGGCCTGAAGTGAAGCCGGAGCTTTCCAACGAACAAGCTTCTGCTGATATGAAGCTGCTTGTTGAACTAATTCGTTCTGTTCGTAACATTCGCAGTGAAGTGAACACGCCAATGAGCAAACAAGTTGAGCTTTACATTAAAGCATCTACATCTGATGTTCAGGAACGTTTAGAGAAAAATCGTTCTTATATTGAGCGCTTCACGAACCCAAGTGTTCTTGAAATTGGCACAAATGTCCCAGTTAGTGATAAAGCGATGACGGCTGTCATTTCTGGAGCAGAACTCATTCTGCCGCTTGAAGGCTTAATCAACTTAGATGAAGAAATTGCTCGTCTGCAAAAAGAGCTTGATAAGCTGACAAAAGAAGTGGAACGAGTACAGAAAAAGCTTGGCAATGAAGGCTTTATGAAAAAAGCGCCTGAAAGTGTCGTAGAAGAAGAGCGTGCGAAAGAACGTGATTATGTCGCAAAACGCGAAGCTGTTCAAAAGCGTATTGAAGAGCTGAAAGCATAAGGTTAAAAAGACGGCTCCTAATGAAATGGAGTCGTCTTTTTTGAAAATTTCGTATGAAATGAGAGATGACATTGTTTACAACCTATCATGAAGCGATTGAGTGGATTCACAGCAGACTGGCCTTTGGCGTAAAACCGGGTCTTGAACGAATGAAATGGCTGATGAACAGACTAGGAAATCCGGAACAAAGCATAAAAGCAGTACATGTTGCAGGTACAAATGGTAAGGGATCAACCATTGCGTTTACGCGTTCTGTTTTACAGGCAGCCGGCTATTCAGTCGGAACTTTCACCTCCCCATTTATACTAACGTTCAATGAAAGAATCAGCGTGAACGGAGCGCCTATAGAGGATGAAGAATGGCTGAGTTTGGTGAATGAGATCAAGCCTTTTGTTGATGAATTAGATCAAACAGAGCTTGGCGCAGCAACAGAATTTGAAATCATTACAGCATGTGCATTTGCTTATTTTGCTCAAGTGCACCAAGTAGACTTTGTCCTCTTGGAAACAGGGCTTGGCGGAAGGCTTGATTCTACAAATATTGCTGTGCCTATCTTAACAGCGATTACGTCGATTGGTCATGATCATATGGCCATTTTAGGTGACACACTTGAACAGATTGCAGCTGAAAAAGCGGGCATTATCAAAAAGGGTATTCCGATGATCACGGCAGTTCACCAGCCTGAAGCTCTTGCTGTCATTCAAAACACAGCCAAAGAAAAGAATGCCGAATGTATTTCATTACATGATACTTGTATCTTTGATGAGCAGCAGCCGACAGAAACAGGGGAACGTTTCACGTTACGCACATCAAAAAAGCAGTATCCGCAGCTTGAAACAGGATTAATTGGAACGCATCAAAGGCAAAATGCTTCTCTTGCTGTTTTACTCATTGAATGGCTGGAGCAACAAGGCTATATTAGCGTGACAGAAGAGCAAATATATGAGGGCATTCGGCAGGCAGTTTGGGCTGGGAGATTTGAAAAGATTAAAGATCAGCCTCCAGTGTATTTAGACGGCGCTCATAATGAAGAAGGGATCGACCGTTTAATTGAAACCGTACAAGCTCATTTTTCTAGTAAACAGGTGCATGTATGTTTTAGTGCTTTAAAAGATAAGCCGTACAAGCAAATGATTCAAAAGCTTGATGCTGTAAGTTCTTCTATCCATTTTGTTTCATTTGATTTTCCAAGAGCCGAATCAGCTGAAAAGCTTTATGTATGCAGTCAATTAGACGCAAAGTCGTATGATGATGACCCTCGTACAGTGCTTGAGTTCATTCAGAAAAAAAGTGATGATCCTTCAGCAGTGATTCTTGTGACAGGCTCTCTTTATTTTATTTCAGATATACGAAATCGTATGATCGGGTAACAAAAAAACGCAAATGGCTTCAATGCCTTTTGCGTTTTTTTCTTTTGATACGCAGAAGGGAAGTAAAATCATATTTTTGCTATGTGCACAATGAATACGGTCATGGTAAAATCCGGTCTATCTTATTCTCGGAAGGGGTCACGATATATGATAGGCATTTTTGTGTTTCTTGCGGGCGTCACCATGGGGTCATTCTTTCATCTAGTCGGTGAAAGGCTGCCACTGAAGCGGTCTATTCTTTTTCCTCGTTCTCACTGCACAGCCTGTAAACAGCCGCTTTCCTTGCGCGAGATGATTCCGCTAGTTTCGTATGCATTATTGAGGGGGACTTGTAAACATTGCGGCACTCGGTTGCCAATGCTATATCCACTGATTGAGCTGCTGTCAGGCAGTCTTTTTTTGCTCATGTATAGAATCGCTGGTATTTCGTTTGAAGGTCTTTTTCTTGTGATTCTTTGTAGTTTATTTGTGATTGCTGTCGTGAGCGATCTCCTTTATATGAGGGTGCCAAACGAGCTGTTTCTCTTCTTTTTCCCTCTTTTCGTCATATACCGCACGCTTGAACCTCTTCTTATTTGGTGGGAAGGAGCGGCTTCGCTTCTTTTTTGCTTTCTCTTGTTTTATAGTTTAGATCGTTTCAAGCCAAATAGCATGGGTGGAGCTGATATGAAGCTGTTCGGTGTGCTTGCATTTTGCTTAGGATTCAAGCCATTCCTTCTCATTCTTTTCCTCTCGTGTATCGCTGGAATCGTCTATGCGAAGGTTTTTTCTTTTCGATTAGATGAGCCATTTCCCTTTGTTCCTGCGATCTCTTTTTCTTTTTGGCTGTATCTCTATGGAGTTCATGTCATGCTCCCGTTCGCCGGGTCGATCGGTTGAAAAAATTGGCGAACACTTTTTTTCCGTGCCGACAAAAGTCTTGTTCTTTTTTTTATCCGCTATGTTAAAGTGTGAAACAGAAAGAAGGACGGGTTACATTCGCGCTGATTCATTGGACAAAAAGGTCTTTCTTACAAACAATGTCAGAAAGCGGGGAATGACAGTGAAAAAAAGGCAGGCAAAAAAACAAGGGTTAAAAGTCAATATTAATGGCAAAGAAGAAATGCTTCATGAAGATGACCACCAGCCGCCAAAACAGCAAGAGGATGATCAAGTGACGTTTTCGAATTGGGAGGAAAAAAGGCAGTCAGAACAGGAGACAGCTGCTTCCGAGGAAGAACCGGCTAAACCGAAAGAAGAAGACTTCCAGTGGGATGACGCAGCTGATCATATTTATCATTCTGACCCCAAAGTCGTCACACCTTATCAAAAGAAAAAAGGCTCCTTTGACCAGAAGTTCGGTAAAAACCGCGGCCCGTTTAAAAGAGTGATGACAACGATTGTGTTTGCAGTGGTTCTTGGGACAGGCCTTGGTGTGTTTGCACTTAGCTTAAGTCAAGATGGTACTCAGAATCCATCAGGGGGAGATATCAGCGTTTCAGCGTCCGGAAATCAATCATCAATGAAAGCGGGCGGGGATGCGCCGCCAGCAGATACTGCTGATGAATCAAAAGAGAATAAGGATGAAAAAAGCGCCTCTGGCAGTTTTTCAACCTATGTCGTACAGGCTGGAAAGTTTTCCTCTGAAAAAGGAGCAGATGAATTAGTTGGCAGTTTAAAAGAAGCAGGATATGCGGGGAAAAAGGTCTCGATGGATGATGGCTATTATGTCATTGCCGGGCTTGCGACAGAACAGGGCATGACAAGTGCTGTTGGGAAGAAGCTGATTGATCAGCACTTTGAGGCGTGGGGAGGCAAGGAGCTCTCATTTCAAGTACCGGAGGAACTGACTAGTTTAATAGAAAAGGCATCTGTTTTATCCTCTAAGGTCATTGCAGGGGATGATGTGGATCAAAAGGACGTTGCGCAGCTAATCTCTGAGCTTGAAAGTGCCAAAACAACGGACGCACCAGCTAAAAGCAGTTTGCTGAAAGCGGTGCAGCTGTTAAATGAACCTACTGCTGAAAACGGGTGGAAATCTCAGCAGGCACTGCTTGATCAATTAAATACGTAAAATCATATTTTAAGAAACCAAACTAGTCAAAAAATGACTAGTTTTTTTCTTTTGCATCCAACATAATGATGAAGGAACATGAAAAATGAATTTTCGTAAATTGTCGGTAAGATGTACATTTGATAGGATGAATGGGTATCTTACTTCTTAGGCTAAACCCTGAAAGGATGAACAAACATGAACCAATTGATTCTCGCATCTCAATCCCCTAGAAGAAAAGAATTGCTTGATCTAGCAGGGTTTTCTTATGACATTCAAGCAAGTCAATTAAAAGAAGAAATAAATCGAAACTTTTCTCCTGCAGAGAACGTCCAATGGTTGGCAGAACAAAAAGCAAGTGATATTCAAAGATTATATCCCGAAGCTGTGATTATTGGTGCAGATACGATTGTTGCAATTGACGGCAAATGTCTTGGGAAACCAAAAGACAAGGAAGAAGCGGCCTCAATGCTTCAATTATTGTCAGGAAAGACACATCAAGTCTTGACGGGTGTCACGATTCAGTCAGAGAATAGAAAAGAAACATTTTATGAACAGACAGAAGTGACGTTTTGGACACTTACGCAAAATGAAATAGACCGCTATATCGAAACGGGAGAACCGCTTGATAAAGCGGGAAGCTATGGCATTCAAGGAAAAGGCGCACTGTTTGTTCAAAAAATAGATGGTGATTATTTTTCCGTTGTAGGTCTCCCTATTGCCAAAACAGTTAGAGTGCTCGAAACATTTGGAATCACCCCTTTTTGATGACAGGAAGGAATCTAAAAGGAGTGGGCATCATGAACGATTTCCCTATGTTGCTAAAGCATTTTCCTCAAGATGAAAAGCCGAGAGAACGATTGATCAAATATGGTCCCGGCAGTCTGTCAAACCATGAACTTGTTGCGATTCTTTTAAGGACAGGCACAAAAAAGGAATCAGTTCTTCAAATTTCTGCAAGACTTCTGCAAACATTTGGCGGTCTTCGCTCTGTAAGAGAAGCCTCAATTGAAGAAATGTCGAAGATTCGAGGAGTTGGAAAGGCGAAGGCGGTCTCTCTTTTAGCTGCTTTAGAACTCGGCACTAGATTACACCATCAAACGACGGACAACCGCTATGTGATCCGCACACCAGAGGATGGGGCAAACTTTGTGATGGAAGATATGAGGTTTTTACAACAGGAAAATTTCGTTTGTCTTTATCTCAATACTAAAAATCAAGTCCTTCATAAACATACCGTGTTTATTGGCAGTTTGAACTCATCCATCGTTCACCCGCGTGAAATTTTCAAAGAGGCCTTTAAACGGTCCGCTGCTTCATTTATATGTGTGCACAACCATCCATCAGGAGATCCGACGCCGAGCAGGGAAGATATTGAAGTCACACAGCGACTTTTTGAATGTGGAAAGCTGATTGGAATACAGCTGCTTGATCATCTTGTCATAGGTGATCAAAAATTTGTGAGTTTGAAGGAAAAAGGGTATTTGTAACACTTTTTTTTTCAATGTTTTACGATATAATAGAGTTTATGAGTTTTTCCCTAAGGGAATTTTGGTTTAAGAAAGGAAGATACATACATATGTTTGGAATTGGTACAAAAGACCTTGGAATAGATCTTGGCACAGCGAATACGCTTGTTTTTATTAAAGGAAAAGGCATTGTTGTAAGAGAACCTTCGGTCGTAGCCTTGGAAACTGATACGAAGTCTATAGTGGCAGTCGGAAATGATGCTAGAAACATGATTGGCCGTACACCTGGTAATGTTGTGGCACTACGCCCAATGAAAGACGGTGTCATTGCAGATTACGAGACGACAGCAACAATGATGAAATATTACATTAATCAAGCATTAAAAGGCAAAGGGCTTTTTGCTCGTAAACCTTACGTCATGGTATGTGTACCATCTGGTATTACAGCTGTAGAAGAGCGTGCAGTCATTGATGCAACAAGACAAGCTGGTGCACGTGACGCATACCCTATTGAAGAACCATTTGCTGCGGCAATCGGTGCTAACCTTCCTGTATGGGAACCAACAGGAAGTATGGTTGTGGATATTGGCGGCGGTACAACAGAAGTAGCGATTATTTCTCTTGGCGGCATTGTGACATCACAATCAATCCGTGTGGCAGGAGATGAGATGGATGATGCGATCAGCAGCTACATCCGTAAAACGTATAATCTAATGATCGGTGATCGTACATCAGAAGCGATTAAAATGGAAATCGGTTCTGCGCAGCCTGACGTACATGATGAGATGGACATTCGCGGACGTGACCTTTTAACAGGTCTGCCAAAAACAATCTCTATTACGGCAGAAGAGATTGCAAAAGCGCTTCGCGATACGGTGGAAACAATTGTCGATGCAGTGAAAATGACTCTTGAAAAAACCCCGCCTGAGCTCGCAGCAGATATTATGGACCGCGGAATTGTTTTAACAGGAGGCGGTGCATTACTGCGTAATCTTGACAAAGTCATTAGCGATGAAACGAAAATGCCAGTCATTATTGCAGAAGACCCGCTTGACTGTGTGGCAATCGGGACAGGGAAAGCACTAGAACATATTCATTTGTTCAAAGGAAAATCAAAAGATAATCGATAATCGGGCGTAATTAAAGAGGTGTAAGACATGCCGCAGTTTTTTATGAATAAAAGATTAATGTTGCTCCTTGTCTGTGTCATCGTACTGGTGGCCATGATTGGTTTTTCAGTGAAAAGCGGCAGAGGTGCTTCATGGCCGGAAAAATTAGTGGGGGATACGACAGGCTTTTTTCAAGGTGTCTTTCATAAACCATCACAATTTATTGCCGGTATTTATGGGAACGTACAAGATTTAAAGAACACATATGATGAAAACGAGCGTCTTCGAAAAAAACTTGATGGACAAACTCAATATGAGGCGAAACTTCAAGAACTAGAAGATGAGAACAAAAAGCTTCGCAAACAGCTTGGCTATGTGAACTCTATTCGTGACTACACGCCAATTCTATCAACTGTTATCGCAAGAAATCCTTCTCTTTGGGATAGCTTTGTGATGATTGATAAAGGGAAAAAACAAGGCGTGGAAAAAGATATGGCAGTCACAAATGAAAGTGGCGCATTAATTGGGAAGATTGAAAGTGATAAGCTCAACAATTTTACTTCGACTGTAAGATTGCTAAGCTCTACTGACCAAAATAATAGAATTTCAACGAAAATTTTTGCGAAAAAGGGCAAAGAAGAACTCAATGGAATCATTAACGGTTATGACAGCAAGAAAAAAATGCTGACTATGAATATTCTGAAATCCGATGCAGATGGGGATGTCAAAAAAGGAGATCTTGTTGAAACATCTGGAGCAGGGGGCGTATTCCCGCAAGGCTTAACGATTGGTAAGGTAAGTGAAATCGAGCCAGACCATTACGGCCTGACAAAGATCATTTACGTAGAACCAGCGGCTGAACTCAACAATTTAGACCGTGTGATTGTGGTGAATCGCAGCACAAGTACAGCAGATGCATCTGAATTGACGAAGGAGGAAGGCTCGTGAAACGTGTCCTTCTTGCTTTCGTCATGTTGTTTATCTTCGTATTTGACAGCATTTTTGTTGATTTAGTGAAGCTCCCATTTGTTTCAGAGAATCAAATTTTAGCTCCTCATTTCATTTTACTCGCACTTGTATTTATGACTGCTTTTGTGAATCAAAAATATGGTGTGATTTACGGATTTATCTTTGGACTTTTATATGATATTTCATATACAGGCATACTTGGTGTTCATATGTTTGGCTTTGGGGCGCTTTGCTATTTGTTAGCAAAAGCCTTTAAAGTTCTGCAAACGAATATGTTAGTCGTTGTCTTTCTGTCGATTATTGCTGTTTCCGTGATGGAGTTTTATGTATACGGCGTTCAAGCGACAATTCAACCAGGGATTATGCCGTTTAATACGTATGTCATCGAACGCTTTATTCCAACGATTCTTTTAAATACTGCTGCGTCTCTCATACTTGTTGTGCCGTTTAGGCTCTTTTTCACCCACGTGAAACAAGGACTGATCGACGAATAAAAGCAGGAGTTTGTCCAATTACGGCGAAATGAGTATGTTGTTGAGGTGAGCATCTTGAAAACTCAAAAACAGCAATATGTGACGATAAAAGGTACAAAAAACGGATTAACATTACAGTTAAATGATGACTGTTCGTTTGATGACCTTCTTTCCGGCTTGCGAGAGGTTCTATTACTTGAGCAATATACAGATGGAAGAGAAGGACATAAGGTCAATGTGCATATTAAGCTTGGTTTTCGGTATTTAACAGAGGATCAGGAGACGCGTTTGACTGAAGCGGTGTCTGAAAATGAACATCTCGTCATCCACTCCATTGAAAGTGAAGTCATGTCAACTGAAGAGGCGAGACGATTAAAAGCAGAGGCTGAAATTACATCTGTAGCAAAAATTGTGCGCTCTGGACAGGTGCTGCATGTCGAAGGAGATCTTTTATTAATAGGAGATGTCAATCCTGGCGGAACGATTCGCGCAGGAGGAAATATTTTTGTGCTTGGCGCTTTAAAAGGTGTGGCGCATGCTGGATGTAATGGCAACAAACAGGCTGTTATTGCGGCATCTCATATGATTCCAACACAGCTTCGCATCGCACAAGTTTTTAACCGCGCGCCAGACCAAAAAGAAGATGGAAATGAAATGGAATGTGCTTATTTAGATATAGATGGCAATATGATCATTGAACGCCTGCAGCAATTGGCTCATATAAGACCTAATCTGACAAGGCTTGAGGGAGGAATGTGAAATTGGGCGAGGCTATTGTGATTACCTCAGGAAAAGGCGGCGTTGGCAAAACAACAACATCTGCAAACTTAGGCACAGCACTAGCAATTCAAGGGAAAAAAGTGTGTCTAGTTGATACCGATATCGGCCTTCGGAATCTGGATGTCGTGATGGGGCTAGAAAACCGCATTATTTATGATCTAGTCGATGTAGTAGAAGGAAGATGCAAAATTCATCAAGCGCTTGTAAAAGATAAGCGTTTCGAGGATCTTTTGTATCTTTTACCTGCTGCTCAAACAAGTGATAAAACGGCTGTAGAGCCGGAACAGATCAAAGAATTAATTCAATCATTGAAACAAGACTTTGATTATGTTGTTATTGACTGCCCTGCTGGAATTGAGCAAGGCTTTAAAAATGCTGTATCCGGTGCAGACAAGGCCATTGTCGTGACGACGCCTGAAATCTCAGCTGTGAGAGATGCGGACCGAATCATCGGTTTGTTAGAACAAGAAGATATCGAACCGCCTCGTTTGATTGTCAATCGTATTCGTACACACATGGCGAAAAATGGCGATTCAATGGATGTAGATGAAGTGGTACATCACTTATCGATTGATCTACTTGGCATTGTAGCGGATGATGATGATGTGATTAAGGCTTCAAACAATGGTGAACCGATTGTTATGGATGCTAAAAACAAAGTATCGATTGCCTATCGCAATATTGCCCGCCGCGTACTAGGCGAATCTGTTCCGCTTCAATCTTTTGAAGAAGAAAACAAGGGAATGTTTGCAAAGCTCAAAGCATTTTTTGGTGTAAGAGCATAATCACTGAACCGTGATAGAAAACCTTTGCAGTCTAGGAAAGACGGCTACCTTTACGAAGCGAATTTGACATTCGTGAGTACCGGAGCGCAGACCTGACACCGAATGCGAGGGTTTGTCTGCACGCTGAGACCGATTCGATGAGAATCGGTCTTTTTGTTGCATATCAGATGGGGTTGTCACATAAAATGTACAAACTGTTTGTATGTAAAGGGTGATCTCATGAAAAGAGTGGACGAGTACCGAAAGAAAATCGCGCAGCGCCGCAAAATGATGCAGCCAGCTGCTCCCCCTAAGAAGACGGCTTTCAAGAAAAAAGAAGATATCCCGCCATGGGTTATGCTGACAGAGGAAGAAAAGCATTCTGGCTCGACCTCCTATGAATCGGCGTCCCATCAGCCAAAGAAATATCGTCATCCCTTATTTAACCCGAATACCTTTGTGCTTAAATGCTTATTATCAGCGTCCCTTGTTTTGATTGCAGCCATTTCATTTAAAGGTCAGACAGGTCCGTTTCAACAGCTGAAGCCGATGATTACTCAGACTTTTGAGCAAGATTTTCAATTTGCTGCTGCTAACCGCTGGTTTGAAAAAACAGTTGGACATCCGCTGGCTTTTTTAACAGAGAAAAAAGATGGCCAAAAGGACGTACAAGCGAATCAAGAACTAGCTGTTCCTGCCTCTGGTAAAGTGCAGGAATCCTTTACGCAAAATGGAGCAGGTGTCAAAGTGGAGACATCCGCTGAAGCCATTGATAGTATGAAGGAAGGCTATGTGGTCGAGGTGAAAAAACAAAGCGATACAGGGCTTACCGTTGTAGTGCAGCATGCAGATAACAGCTATAGCTGGTACGGTCAATTAAAGAAAGCCGATGTGGCCTTATACGATTTTGTCGATAAGGGTGAAAAAATTGGCCAGATTTCGCTTGATGATCAAGGGAAGGGCACGTATTACTTTGCCATTAAGCAAAATGAACAATTTATCGATCCTATTCAGGTGATGACCTTTGAATAGATGGCTGCTCATGCTGACGAAAATTCACATCCATCCGCTGCTGTGGATTGTGATGGCGTTTGCGATTCTGTCAGGTCAAATCAAGCCGCTGCTTTGTCTGCTCGTGATTGTTTGTGTCCATGAACTTGGACATGCAGCGGCTGCCTGCTATTATCATTGGCGCATTCGGCGGATTTTTTTACTGCCATTTGGCGGAACGGTGGAAGTAGAGGAACATGGGAACCGTCCGTTAAAAGAAGAGCTGGCGGTCATTTTGTGCGGGCCGCTTCAGCATGTACCGCTCCAGCTCATGGCATGGCTTTTCATGGAGGCTTCTCTTATCTCGCACGATGTCTTTACCATGTTTACCTTTTATAATATGGCGATTTTCCTTGTGAATCTTTTGCCCGTTTGGCCGCTTGATGGCGGAAAATTATTCTTTTTGCTCTTATCTGTTTTTTACCCTTTCCAACGCGCACATGCCCTAGCAATAAAAGGCTCACTTGTCTTTTTCGGTCTATTGACAGGAGGGTTACTTTTATTTGCACCGCTGCAATTCAATGGCTGGGTGCTGCTTACTTTTTTAGCTTATTCACTCGTGATGGAACACAGGCAGCGGCATTACGTCAGGGTTCGCTTCTTACTAGAACGGTATTACGGTAAAAAAGAGCAGAAGGTAGAAAAACTGATTCCGCTGAGAGCAAGTGCAGAGGAAAAAGTATACGAAGTGATGGCACGATTTCAAAGGGGCTGCAAGCATCCGATTATTATTGAAAGAGATGGCGTGAAGATGAGCCAGCTTGATGAAAATGAACTGCTCCATGCGTATTTTTCAGATCGCAGAACCACCTCCTCAATGGAAGAGCTTCTTTTACCGTACTAATAGTGAAAATACATTGACATTCTGCGTCTAGTTTGATATATTTTTTAATGTTATGGATATGTAGCACCCGTGCTACAACCGCGCGGAGCAGGTGTAAAGTGCCTATGGCCCCCTGTATTCGGCGAGTCTGAGTTTATTAGGAGGTGCAGAGATGTACGCAATTATCGAAACTGGTGGTAAACAAGTAAAAGTTGAAGAAGGTCAAACTGTTTATGTTGAAAAACTAGCTGCTGAAGCAGGTGAAACAGTAACTTTCGAAAACGTATTGTTTGTCGGCGGAGACACTGTCAAAGTGGGTAACCCTTCAGTTGCTGGAGCAACAGTAACGGCTAAAGTTGAAAAACAAGGTCGCGGTAAGAAAATTACTGTGTTCAAGTACAAACCGAAGAAAAACAACCACAAGAAACAAGGTCATCGTCAACCTTACACTAAAGTTGTTATCGAAAAAATCAACGCTTAAGGCGTGTGAGTGATATGATCAAAGCAACCATTACTCGGTCATCAGCAGATGAAAGCATTACGTCTTTTCAGATGACTGGACATGCCGAGTTTGCTGAAAAAGGTCAGGATCTCGTTTGTGCAGGTGTATCTGCTGTTGTTTTCGGCTCAGTCAATTCAATTATTGCACTGACAGGATTAGACCCACTGCTTGATATTGGTGAAGAAGGCGGCTACTTCTCTTTTGAACTGCCGGCTGATACAGATCCAGTATCCTTTGAAAAAGCCCAGCTGCTTTTAGAAGGCATGGTCGTTTCCTTAGAGACAATTGAACGAGATTATCACGATTATGTGAGAATATCAACAAAAAAATAGGAGGTGAACTTCATGCTTAGATTAGATCTTCAATTTTTCGCATCTAAAAAAGGGGTAGGTTCTACAAAGAACGGACGTGACTCTGAGTCTAAACGTTTAGGCGCTAAACGTGCTGATGGTCAATTCGTAACTGGTGGTTCTATCCTTTATCGTCAACGTGGAACGAAAATCTATCCAGGTGAAAACGTTGGACGCGGAGGCGACGACACTCTTTTCGCTAAAATCGACGGAACAGTTAAATTCGAACGTTTCGGTCGTGACCGTAAAAAAGTGAGCGTATATCCTGCGGCACAATAATTGCTAAAAACTCCGGTCATTGACTGGAGTTTTTTCACTTTTTACAAGCAGTACCGAAGATGATAAAAGAAGATGCACTCCATAAATATCAAAGAACGTTTGCTGACTTTGCCTCATTTTCTCCTATACGATCAGAAAAAACAACCTTTCCTCACATAACTAGTGTTTTTCTATGCTGTCTTCTCTGTTATAATTCAGGGAGACATATTGATGATAAGACTCCTAAAAGAGAGACCAAACGATTGGGAGTGCGATAATGGAAGAGATACCAAGTAAAGAAAATGAAAAATTAACTCACGTTGCATTAACAAATGAGTTGATCTATCTGCTCAGTCGTTCCAGACACGACTGGATGAATAAATTACAGCTGATCAAAGGCAACTTGACATTAGAAAAATATGACCGCGTGTTTGAAATTATAGAAGAAATGGTCATTGAAGCACAGCATGAATCCAAACTCTCAAATTTAAAAATTCCCCAATTGGCCTATTACTTTCTAACATTTAATTGGGAGTCGCATTTTATCACCTTAGAATATGAAGTGCTTGGTGAAACCCGAGACTTATCAGCATATGAATCGCAGCTGCTAACGGTATCACAGGAGTTGTTTTCGATATTCGATCAATCAGTTTGCCAAAAAACTGAAAATCATTTAACGGTCACTTTCCAAACAGATCATGAAGAAAATGATGTGATCTTATATTTTGATTTCAAAGGAAAATTAACAAGTTTGGATGCGTTAAATGCGTTTCATGACGCAAACTATCCATGTATGAGTATAACGCAATTTCATGTGACGCCTCATGAGTCCATGATTGAGCTTTGTTTGAGGCAAGAACGAGATATGTGATGCAGAGAAACGGAGGAAGTTATGTTTGTAGATCAGGTTAAAGTGTATGTTAAAGGCGGTGACGGCGGAAACGGTATGGTGGCGTTCCGTCGTGAAAAATATGTACCAAAGGGCGGCCCAGCAGGCGGCGACGGCGGAAATGGTGCAGATGTTGTATTTGAAGTAGACGAAGGACTTAGAACGTTAATGGACTTTCGTTATAAGCGCCATTTCAAGGCTGACCGCGGCGAGCACGGAATGAGTAAAAACCAGCACGGCCGAAATGCGGAAGAAATGATTGTCAAAGTTCCGCCGGGTACGGTTGTGACAGATGCAGAGACGGAACAAGTACTAGCTGACTTGACAGAGCATGGGCAGCGGGCTGTAATTGCCAAAGGCGGACGTGGCGGACGTGGGAATTCACGCTTCGCAACACCAGCAAACCCTGCACCACAGCTGTCTGAAAACGGTGAGCCAGGTAAAGAACGTGACGTCATCTTAGAATTAAAAGTACTTGCAGATGTTGGACTTGTTGGTTTCCCAAGTGTCGGGAAGTCAACGCTGCTCTCGATTGTCTCTTCTGCGAAACCAAAAATTGCGGATTATCATTTTACAACGCTTGTACCGAACCTCGGGGTTGTTGAAACAGACGATAACCGAAGCTTTGTTATGGCGGATCTGCCAGGACTGATCGAAGGAGCGCATGAAGGCGTTGGCTTAGGTCATCAATTTTTACGTCATATTGAGCGTACACGTGTCATTGTCCATGTCATTGATATGTCTGGACTTGAAGGGCGTGACCCATACGAAGACTACGTGACGATTAATGAAGAGCTTGAGCAGTACAATATGAGATTGACAGAGCGTCCGCAAATCATTGTTGCGAACAAAATGGACATGCCAGATGCAGCTGACAATCTAGAGGCATTTAAAGAAAAATTAACGGATGACTATAAAGTGTTCCCGATTAGTGCGATCACAAGAGAAGGGCTTCGTGAGCTCTTATTTGAAATCGCCAATCAGCTTGAAACAACACCGGAATTCCCGCTCTATAATGAAGAGGAGCTGTCGGATAACCGCGTGATGTACAGGTTTGATGAAGGCGATGCACCATTTGAGATCTCTAGAGATCCTGATGGCACATTTGTCTTAACGGGTAAAGCACTTGAGCGTCTGTTTAAGATGACAGACTTCTCAAGAGATGAATCTGTTAAACGATTCTCTAGACAGCTGCGTGGAATGGGTGTCGATGATGCCTTGCGTGAGCGTGGAGCAAAAGATGGCGACATCATTCGTCTGCTTGAATTTGAATTCGAATTTATTGATTGATCAAAAGGAGGGTCCAGACCATGGGCTCTCCCGTTTTTAAAAGGGGAGAAAACAGGTGAAAGAAGAAACGTTCTATTTAGTAAGAGAGGATGTACTTCCAGATGCGATGCGAAAAACGCTTGAAGTCAAAAAGCTTCTCGATCGCAAAAAAGCGGATTCAGTTGCCGATGCTGTTCAAAAAGCGGATTTAAGCCGCAGTGCTTTTTATAAATACCGAGATGCTGTTTTTCCATTTTATACAATGGTGAAAGAGCAGATCATCACATTGTTTTTCCACCTTGAGGACCGGTCTGGGGCTTTATCAAGACTGCTTCAAATTGTGGCTGACTCTGGCTGTAATGTGTTATCCATTCACCAAACGATTCCGCTGCAAGGAAGAGCGAATGTCACCTTATCAATTAGTACAGCTGGTATGGCAGATGATATCAACACCGTCATGAATCAATTAAGAAAGCTTGAATTTGTCGAAAAAGTCGAAATTCTAGGTTCTGGGGCGTAAAAGGAGAGATCATAGCAGATGAAGCAATTAACTGTAGGTTATTTTGGACCAGAGGCAACATTTACTCATTTGGCCGTATGCTCTTGTTTTCCAAAAGATGCGGTGCAGCGTGCCTATGCAACGATTCCGCAATGTATGGATGCTGTGTCAAAAGGCGAAGTCGATTTGGCGGTCGTTCCACTTGAAAATGCACTCGAAGGCTCTGTGAACTTAACGATTGATTATTTAATTCATGAAGAAGCGCTGTCCATTGTGGGGGAGATGACAGCACCAATTCGGCAGCATTTGCTTGTCCACCCAGCAAGAGCGGAGAGCTGGGAGACGTTAGATGTCATTCAATCGCATCCTCACGCGATTGCCCAGTGTCATCAATTTCTGAAAAAGCAGTACCCTCATATTCCTCATCGGCCAGTGGAGTCAACTGGCTATGCAGCAAAATACATCAGTGAGCATCCAGACGAAGCTGTCGGGGCTATTGCCAATGAAATTGCCGCAAAAACGTATGGTTTGACGATTGCAAAAAAAGACATTCATGATTATCCGCACAACCATACACGCTTTGTGATTTTACATAAAGATCCTAACGCATCGTTCCCAATGAATTCTGGTTTCTCATCAAAGCCAAAAACGACCATTGTGGTCAGTCTGCCTAAGGATGACCAATCAGGCGCATTGCACCGCGTGCTGTCTGCTTTTTCTTGGCGGAATCTTAACTTGTCAAAAATTGAATCTCGTCCGACAAAAACAGGTCTTGGACATTATTTATTTATTATTGACATTGAAAAAGAAATGGATGATGTCCTCGTCCCTGGTGCGATTCAAGAATTAGAAGCGATTGGCTGTGAGGTCAAGCTGCTTGGCAGCTATCAAACATATGAATTAACGAATGAAAAATAGTGTCCCGTGCAGGACACTATTTTTTTAGTCTTTTATTAAAAACCCAGCATCATCCAGCGCTTGAATGGCTTGGTCAAGCTGCTTTTGGCTGTAAGAAGTGAGAGTATGCAGATGCACGCCGTCTGTTAGTTCTGACAAGTAGGACGCGCCGGTGTTAGAAATATGATGGACAAAATCAGCAACTTGTTTCCGTGTACTGACGCGAATAGAGGCCGTTAGTTCACCATAAACAGGGTGTTCAATGATCACATCTTTCACTGTCACTCCAAAGTCTACAATCAAGGTCAGTTCCTCTTCTGTACGAGCAGGATCATGTTTGCAGGCAATGATTTGTTCAATTTCTCTTTCTGGCGCATGCTGCGCTGCCATATACACATAGCCTTGGCTTGTGGCAATAATGGGTTCGTTTTTTGCTTTTAATAATGAAATATCTTGTACAATGACTTGCCGAGAGACAGCCGCCTTTTTAGCTAAAAAGCTTCCAGTAAGCGGTGTGTCTGTTTCTTTCAGCCACTCTAAAATGGCGTTTCTTCTTTCTTCGCCAATGAGTTTCCTCTCTTGCTCCACGTCCTAAGCTCCCTTCTTCTCCTTTTGCAAATGCTCAAATGTATGCAAAAGCTGATCGATGTCATCTTTTGATGACTGATATCCAAATGATAGTCGAATAAATTGTAGGGCATCACGATCTGATACACGCAATGCCTTCACAGCAGGGGAAGGATGGTGATAACCGGAAGCACATGCGCTTCCAGTAGATAGACAAATCCCATGCCGGTTACATGCTAACATTACATATTGTCCTTCAAACCCTTCAAAAAAACAACCAATAATATGAGGAAGCGTGCGGCGATTGTCATTGTCCTGAAGCGTACGAACTGGCAGCTGTCTTATTTTTAACTGCTGAAGAAAATAATCACGCAGCTGCTTATCTAATTTTTGCTGTTCATCCAGCCTAAGCATCGCTTGTTCACTTGCGGCAGCAAAAGCACCGATACATGGAACGTTTACTGTCCCTGGACGTAAGCCATTTTCCTGAACTGCTCCTGTATATAAAGGTTTCCAAGAAACATGAGCGCCCATATAAACGGCACCAGCGCCTTTAGGAGCATACACTTTATGACTTGAGATGGACACAGCATCGACTCCAAGTTCTTTGATGGACACACGAATCTTTCCAAATGTTTGCACAGCATCTGTATGAAAAAGAATGTTCCTTTCTTTTAAAAGAGGCGCTAATTCAGCAAGCGGCTGGATAATTCCTGTTTCTGAATTAGCATGCTGAATAGATACTAGTCCTGTTTCAGGCAATAATGCTTTTTTGAGAATGTCCTTTGTTATGATTCCATCCTGATTCGGTTCAATGATCGTGACTTTTACACCAAGACGCTCTAAGCTGCTAACTGCATAATGAACAGAAGGATGCTCAACTGAAGTTGTGATCACATGCTGTTGATGTGCTGGCAGTCCATTGATGATCGATTGAATCGCAAGGAGATTGGATTCAGTTCCACCGCTTGTAAAATAGATCCCATCCGGTTCACCCTCGATCATGGCAGCGAGTGATTGTCTGCTGTAAGTCAATATGTCATTTGCTTTTCCCCCAGCATCATGAAGGCTGCTTGCGTTTCCGTAGAAATTTTTGCTTAGCTGTTCAAAAACATGCAGCGCTTCCTCTGAAACAGGTGTAGAAGCTGCGTAATCTAAATAAACCAACCCATCCATCTCCCGTGTGAAAATTTTTTCTTGTATTTATTTTAGTGTTGTGTAATGATATGTGTCAAGACAGGTGTAAATGACAGGAGGGGCGAGGGTGTCATCAATCAAAAAAGTTATTGTGGTGGGGTCAGGCATTGCAGCGCTTTCCTTTGCAAAAACCATTTCGAAAAGCTGCCAGGTCATCATGATGACAAAAAAACAATGTTCATCTAGTAATTCCATGCTGGCACAAGGAGGAATCGCTGCTGCCTTTTCAGCACATGATTCAGCTGAGCAGCATGTGCAAGATACACTAGCTGCCGGCTGTGATCACAATGATGAAAGAACCGTACAAGAAATCGTTAGACTTGGAAAACACCTTGTGGAGCAGCTCGTAGCAGAAGGCTGTCCATTTGATCAAGATGAGGCAGGAGAGCCGCAATTAGGCAAAGAGGGAGCACATACCACTCATCGCATCTTGCATGCAGGAGGAGATCAATCAGGTAAAACCCTTGTACAGTTTCTGAAAAGTCAGCTCGGCTCACATATTCATTTATACGAATATCATCATGTCATTGATCTATTGATTCATGAAGGGACATGTACGGGTGTTGTATGGAAAGACGAGACAGGACACGTACATACGATGACCGCAGATGCCGTTGTTTTATCAACTGGCGGCTGCGGCTCCCTGTATGAGACAAACACAAATGATCCTTCTATAACAGGAGACGGACTGATGATGGCCTATCGAGCCGGGGCACAATTAGTGGATCTCGAATTTGTTCAATTCCATCCAACTCTTTTAACAATCGCTGGAAAAGCAGTTGGCCTCATTTCAGAGGCAGTACGGGGAGAGGGAGCTTATTTAGAAGATGAAACAGGCAGGCGGATCATGAAAGGTATTCACCCACAAGCTGATTTAGCACCTAGAGATGTGGTCGCTAGAGCTATTTTTCATGAGCAGCAATTAGGTCATCAATTGTATCTTAACATCCATGATATCCCGCATTTTTCAGCTCGTTTTCCCGCCATAGCTCAGATGTGCCAGCGTGCAGGCGTTGATATGGAAAGCGGCAGGCTGCCAATTTCCCCCGGTATGCACTTTTTAATGGGCGGCATCAGCGTCAATGAATATGGAGAAACGACTGTTCCAGCGCTATTTGCCATTGGAGAAGCGGCCTGTACTGGCTTACACGGTGCGAATCGATTGGCGAGTAATTCTCTTCTGGAAGGTCTCGTGTTAGGCAGCAAAGCGGCACAGAGAATTGAACAACTGCCTAAACAGAAAGAAACAAGTCCACCTTTTTCCATTCAAGAAATATGGATGGTCCCAATGATTTCAACATCTCAACTGAGACAATGGATGACCACATTTGCGGCCATTGTGAGAGATGAAAAAGGCTTGCAGACTTTACTCCATTCGTTACAACGTGTCAATTTTCAGCAAATTAATGTGAAGGATATCACAAATGAACAGATCGAATTAAGCAATCAATGGGCATTGGCGGTTTGCCTTGCCAAATCTGCATTACTCCGTACAGAAAGCAGAGGCGGCCATTATCGAATGGATTATCCAGAGCGGAGCGACGCGTTGTGGCAGGGCAGGCAGATTGTTCATGAAAAAGGTCAAATTCATATCATGAAAAATGAAAGGATCGGTGCCAAATGGAACGTTTACAGTTAAAACAAATGCTCACTCATTTTTTTACAGAAGATATTGGCTTTGGAGATGTATCAGCAGATGCCATCTTTGGAGACAAGAAGAGAACAGCTTTTATCATTGCGAAACAATCTGGTGTATTGGCAGGATCACAAGTGATTGATCTAGGGTACGGCCTGTTGAATGAACAGATTCAAACGGAGCTGTATTTTCAAGAAGGTGATTGGATTCATTCAGGCGCTGTACTGGCGAAAATAAAGGGCCCAGTTAACGACTTATTAAAGGGAGAGAGGGTCATTTTAAATCTTTTGCAGCGAATGACAGGTATCGCCACCTTAACACATGAGGCGGTGCAGCGATTAGGCGACCCGTCTATTACGATTTGTGATACGAGAAAAACGACACCCGGCCTGCGTATGTTAGAGAAATACGCAGTGAAGACAGGCGGTGGAAAGAATCATCGCTTTGGCTTATCGGATGGGGTGATGATTAAAGATAATCATATTGCCGCATGCGGTTCTATTCGTGAAGCTGTAGAGAAAGCAAGAGCATATGCCGGTCATATGGTGAAAATTGAAGTGGAAATTGAATCAGAAACGCAGCTTATAGAAGCCATTGATGCAAAAGCGGATGTCATTATGTTTGATAACTGCTCTCCGGACGAGGTGAAACGTTTTAAACAAATGACACCAGAGTCCATTCTGACAGAGGCTTCAGGAGGCATCACGCTAGAGACATTGCCAAGCTACAGGGGCACAGGAGTCGACCTTATTTCACTTGGCTTTCTGACACATTCTGCTCCAGCATTTGATTTTAGTATGAATATGGAATTCAGTCATAAAGGGGGAACAACTCATGTCCATGCTTAATGTATTAGCCAATCAACATGCAGTCATGATGCCAGATGAATATAAACACCGCTCTGATGATGAGATGAAGCAGCGAGTGTTAGACATTAAGCGGGCTTTTGGCTCAAAGCTTTTTATACCAGGCCACCATTATCAAAAGGATGAGGTCATTGAATTTGCAGATGCAACAGGAGATTCATTGCAGCTGGCACAAATAGCGGCTGACAATCACGAGGCTGAATACATTGTATTCTGCGGTGTTCATTTTATGGCAGAAACGGCAGATATGCTGTCAAACAAGAATCAGAGCGTTGTATTGCCAGATATGAGGGCAGGCTGTTCCATGGCAGATATGGCGAACATGAAACAAACAGACAGAGCATGGGAGCAGCTCACTAATTTGTTTGGGGATACAATACTTCCGCTTACGTATGTCAATTCAACAGCAGACATTAAAGCATTTGTTGGCAAACATGGCGGGGCAACAGTGACTTCATCAAATGCTAAAAAAGTACTCGAGTGGGCGCTGACACAAAAAGAGCGGATTCTATTTCTCCCTGATCAGCACCTAGGGCGTAATACAGCATTTGATTTAGGGATTCCTCTAGAAGAAATGGCTGTGTGGGATCAGATAGAAGAAAAGCTTATCACCGATCAGCCGCTTTCCCGGATCAAGATGATTTTATGGAAAGGCCATTGCTCCGTACATGAGAAGTTTACCGTTCGGAATATAGAAGACATGAGAAAAAAAGACCGTGACATTCAAATTCTTGTCCATCCTGAATGCACGCATGAGGTCGTAAGGGCTTCTGACCTAGCAGGTTCAACGAAATTTATTATTGATACGATCAAACAGGCGCCAGCAGGAAGCAAATGGGCGATTGGAACAGAGATGAATTTAGTCAAACGGATCATAGCGCAGCACCCAGATAAACAAATTGAATCCCTTAACCCAGATATGTGTCCATGTTTGACTATGAACCGGATTGATCTGCCTCATTTGTTATGGTCACTGGAAAGCATTGAGAAGGGTCAGCCGGCCGGGTTGATACAGGTCAATGAAGACATCACGAAAGACGCTTTGCTTGCACTCGAGAAAATGCTCGCCATTAAATAATGAATCAGCCCCTCCTATCAGAAAACAAGTTTTTATCATATCGGCTTGTAAATAGGCATAAATTTATGTTGAAACATATTGTACTTCTGACATAACCGTTACGTTCACGTTTTGCATAGGAGGGGAAAACGTTGAAAATTCATATTGTGCAAAAAGGAGACTCCCTTTGGAAAATTTCAAAGAAATACGGAGTCGACTTTCAAGAATTGAAAAAACTAAATTCACAGCTCAGTAATCCTGATTTAATCATGCCGGGTATGAAGATTAAAATTCCATCTAGTGGTGTTCCTGTAAAAACAGATCATCACAAAGCAAAAGAAATGCCAAAAACGAAAGAACATCCGTATGTGAAAGAAAAGCCAAAAGATGTCGTGCAAGTGCAAGATACGAAACCGAAGGAAAAGCCAAATGAACCGGTACCATATGTACCGCCAGTGCCAAAAATCGAGCAGCCAGTTTTTCCGCAAGTGGATGTGAACTATTATCAGACCAATCTCTACCAGCCATTCACACCTCCTCCCAAAAAAGATCATCACGAGAAAAAAGATCACGTTCATGAGAAGAAAGATCATGTTCATGACAAAAAGGATCACAAGGATCATTTTCATCATGAAAATAAAGACCACAAAGATAACAAGGGTCATGTCCATCATGAAAATAAGGAACATAAAGATCACAAGGACCATTTTCATCATGAAAATAAAGGTCATCTAAAAGATGAAGTGGCAAAGGGGTATGATCCGTTTATTCATATTCCGCATCAAAAAGAGGAGGGAAAAGACATGGAGCATGGCAATTATCCGAACCTTCCTAACTTCCCGCAAATGCCAAATGTGGGAGGGGCAGCGGTAGGGGGAATGGCTGAAAATAACGAGCATCATCACCAGCATCATCATCATGAACCATATGATCCTTATTTTGGTTATGGCCATGGTCATTACATGCCGGCGATGTATCCATATCCGCAGCAAATGGTGCCGGCATCGCCAATTTTACCGGGATCGGGCTTATGTTATCCTATCCATCCATATTATCACCATCATATGATGCCATATCCATACCCGGCTCATCCTTATTATCCTGCGTATCAAGCGCCTGCTTACTACGGAGAAAATCATGAGCACCATGCAAACGACGAACATCACTGGCATCACCATACGCATCCAAACGCCAATGCAAATGCCAACGCAAATCAAGGCTTTTTTCCAAACGTTTCAAATGCAGCATATGGCAAGGAAGATTGCGGATGCGATGATGGCATGAAGCATCATCAGCCTTGGCCAGGACATTATCCGAATCCTGTTCCTTATGGCCAAATGGGGGCTTATCCAGCTCAGCCTTACATGCAGCCATATCCAGGTCAATCCGTTTTTGCAAGGCCGGAGGAAGAAGAAGAAGATTAATGACAGAAGGAACGATCTCAATCGTTCCTTTCAGCGTGTAGACAAACCCTCGCATTCGGTGTCAGGTCTGCGCGCCGGTACTCACGAATGTCAAATTCGCTCCGTTCCGGTGCTCGCCCTTCCTAGACTGCAAAGGTTTTCTATTACGCTGAAAAGAAGACAAATGGCTAAAATCAAAAACATTTTAGCCATTTGTCACCAATCAGAAGGAACGATCTCAATCGTTCCTTTTTTTGTTTATAACTGACAGCTTGATTTTTTTCCTAACTGTACATGCTAAAACAGAGCCTGTTTCGCGCTCATGAGATTGAATTTGTACAGGGGGTTTTTCGTTTGAGACAAAAATGGCAAAAAACAATCGCATTAGTGCTTCTTCCTATTGGTTTAACGGCATGTGGTGCAAATAATAACGCAGGTGTCGATACACGTCATAATCAATCAGGCCAGCCGGTTGGTTATCATTCGAATCAACGAGCGGAAGACAACAACCAAGATCATCAAGGACCAGTTTCTGAACTCATGGAGGGAATGAACGGGAGAAATACAACAAATGTTGATTACCGTACACGTCCTCAAGCTGATGATCGAATGCCTCTCACAGGTGGAGATGGACGCTACAGTCATGGAGATATGAACTATCATAACCAAATGTCGTTCTCAGGCTACGATAAACAAGAGAACATCCAGCGTTCAAGAAAAATTGCCAACCGCATCAATAAAATGAATCACGTGGCAGACTCTCAAGTCATGGTGACGGATGAGAATGTGTATATTGCCATTAAATCAGATGGCCGCCTGACGTCAGAAGGCGTATCACAAGTAGAAGAAGCAGCGACTCGTTATGCGGATGGAAGAGCAGTCCAAGTCATAAAAGATGAAGGTGCGTTCACACGCTTTAGAGACATGAGAAGAACGCAATTTGAAACAGGCCAAACAGGCATGACCCGATAGTTTGACACAAAAAGGCTAAAGTTCATTACGAACTTTAGCCTTTTCTTAAAAATAAACCTTGATGCCTATATAAAATTCGTAAAAGAAATAACAGCCAAACCCTAGTAATAAAATACCAGCAATAATGGATGTCCACTTGATCATCGTTCGATTCATCACTTTTCTTGTTAAGGATACAAGTGTGAGAAGACCGATGTCATGAAGGAGAATCCCTGCCAAAATACCGCCGGCAGCCAGCATAAATTCAGATGAATCTGTTTTTGTATACGCATCCGCAAGTACAGCACCAAAAACAGAAACCCAGAACACAAGATTTCCAGGAGATACCGCCACGAGCAAGCCGTTTCGATATGTTTTTGCGAATGATTTATTGACCTTTTCTCCTGCTAAATGGATATCTTGATCCGCATTTTTAATGGAATCGTATGCGAGAATCATTAAAAATACAGCTCCGATCAGCCAGAGCGGGATTTGAACAAACGGCAAAGATAAAAACTGAGCAAATCCAGCATATAAAGCCATAATAAGTAATAAGTCTATGGTCATACCGCCTGCTCCGACAGTTAAACCATGAAAGAATCCGTTTTTGAGTCCCTGTTTTGTCATTTCAACCGTGATTGCTCCAACAGGCAGAGCAATTGAGAATCCTACGACGATAAATGTGAGAAATGTTTGCAATCGACTAGAACTTCCTTTGAATAAATTGTATAAAAATTCTCCGTTTAGATTAATTATACATAATAGGAGAAAAGGATCAATGTTTATTTCAGATTTGATTGAAATGATAGAGATAGATGATGTATAGAAGACTGTATATCAACATGATCCATAACGCTTGTAGGGGAAAGGAACTATTTTCCTGAATCTTCTTTTCTTCATGATGTCTCTATGCTACACTGATGTGGAAATCAATAAAAGTGACTAGGGGTGCCCGTAAATGGGCTGAGAGAGAAGCATAAGCTTCTTAACCCTTTGGACCTGATCTGGCTCGTACCAGCGTGGGGAAGTTAAAGATGATGCATGTATCCTATCAATGATATGCATGTTTATTTCTGACGACGAAACCAGGTTCTTTAAATAGAGCCTGGTTTTTTGCTGGTGCTGATTCCATCCTGTCCGGTGACAAGAAGAAAAGGAGAGAACAGCAAATGAAGGAAAAGAAAAGTGTCCCATCCAACCAATCATTATTATCCAGCTTTGACGGCAGCAGAAAGGTGTATGAGAAAGGATCAAGGCCCGATATCTTAGTGCCGAAAAGAGAGATTGTGCTCTCACATACTGTGACAGAGGCGGGCGACATAAAAAATGAACCAGTCCGAGTATACGATACGAGTGGACCATACACTGATGAGAACGTTCATATTGACGTCACAAAAGGATTAAAGCGTCTTAGGGCAGCATGGATTGAAGAAAGAGGAGATACAGAAAGCTATGAAGGGCGTCATGTAAAACCGGAAGATAACGGATATCGGTCAAGGGAGAAGGAGTCCTTCCATTCTGTCCAAACTGATTTTCATCATAAGCCGCTCCGCGCGAAACAAGGAGCGCGCGTAACGCAAATGCATTATGCCAAAAAAGGCATCATTACGCCTGAAATGGAGTTTATCGCAATAAGAGAAGAGCTAAGCCCTGAGTTTGTTAGAGAGGAAGTAGCGAGCGGAAGAGCCGTTATTCCTTCGAATATTAACCATCCAGAAAGTGAACCAATGATTATCGGAAGGAATTTTCATGTCAAAATCAATGCGAATATTGGCAATTCAGCTGTAACATCATCCATTAATGAAGAGGTTGAAAAAATGACATGGGCGATCAGATGGGGGGCAGATACAATGATGGATCTGTCTACTGGAAAGGATATTCATACAACGAGAGAATGGATCATTCGGAATTGCCCAGTTCCAGTAGGAACCGTTCCTATCTATCAGGCCCTTGAAAAAGTGAATGGAGTCGCAGAAGATTTGACGTGGGATGTGTACAGAGACACATTAATTGAACAAGCAGAACAAGGTGTAGATTATTTTACAATTCATGCGGGCGTGCTGTTAAGATATATTCCGCTTACAGTTGATCGGGTGACCGGAATTGTTTCAAGAGGCGGTGCGATTATGGCAAGATGGTGTCTTGCTCATCATCAAGAGAATTTCCTCTACACGCACTTTGAAGATATTTGTGAAATTATGAAAACGTATGATATCGCCTTTTCACTTGGAGATGGACTTAGACCAGGCTCGATTGCTGATGCCAATGATGAGGCGCAGTTTGCAGAGCTGGAAACGTTAGGTGAGTTAACAGAGATCGCTTGGAAACATGATGTGCAGGTGATGATTGAAGGGCCCGGCCATGTCCCAATGGATAAAATTAAAGAGAATGTGGACAAGCAAATGGACATTTGCAAGGAAGCCCCATTTTATACGTTAGGGCCTCTTACAACAGATATTGCGCCGGGGTATGATCACATTACATCCGCCATCGGTGCGGCCATGATCGGCTGGTACGGCACAGCCATGCTATGTTATGTAACGCCAAAAGAGCATTTAGGTCTGCCGAATAAAGAAGATGTGAGAGAAGGCGTAATCGCCTATAAAATTGCCGCACATGCGGCTGATCTAGCAAAAGGACATCCTGCGGCTCAAAAGCGCGATGATGCTTTATCGAAAGCGAGATTTGAATTTAGGTGGCGGGACCAATTTAACCTGTCACTTGATCCAGAAAGAGCCTTGGCGTTCCATGATGAAACATTGCCTGCCGAAGGCGCTAAGACCGCTCATTTTTGCTCGATGTGCGGACCGAAGTTTTGCAGTATGAAAATTTCTCATGATATCCGCAATCAATCTGAAGAAGTGAAAAGAGAGATGGAAAAGAAGGCGAAGGAGTTTGTCAGCCAGGGAAGTCAAATTTATCAGCCCTAAAAAAAGAACCTCGCACGATGCTGTGCGGGGTTTTATCAAACGGCTGAGAAGGCTTTTCTTAAAAGGTGAAAAAATGCCTTTACTGCATATGCCATCATGTCCACACTCGGAATGAGGGCATCTATTAAATGAAAAAAGACTGTTTTTCTTTCTGGAGATGTTCGTTTCTTTTTCTGCTTCATCAAGGGCAGCCTCCTTTTTAACTAATATACTTCTTTGCAGATTTGAGAGATAGATGTTTGTGTGAATTTAAACAAAATTTAAACTTCTTGGGTTTGAATGGAAACAAGGAGGGGAAACGAGTTCAATAGAGAATGAATGAAAAGAGCTGATCTATTTGACCAGCGAACAAGAAGAGTGGAAGGTGATCTTATGATGAAAGTATTTAAGGTAACATTTCATATGAACAATGGGGAAGTGCTTGATTTCGAGCTCAAACGTCCAGCTACCTATGATGTGTATAAAAAAATTGAAGAAGCCAATCATTGGTTTAAGCTGAATAATGAAATCATTAACCTATTAAACGTCAATAGTATCCATGTAGAAACAGAATAACGCAGAAAGCCGCTCGTAGAGAGCGGCTTTCATTATGCAGAAAAATCATTTCGATTATTAAGCTGCCCGCGGGACAGCCAGTTCTTTTTATACAAGTAAGCAATAACTTCAAGCCACAGACGCGGTGCTTTTTTAGGGAAAAAAGGTTTTTGGTAATAGGCATAAGCGGCTTTTAAATCATCCCATTGATGACATGCTTTCGTTTGCGTGAACCTGGCAACGTCAATGACCCTGATCCGCCCTTCTTTTGTTAAGATCAGATTGCGCAGATGAATATCAGAAGGATTCAATCCTTTCTCGCGCGCTTCCTCCAGCGCATCATCGACTTGTTCAATCATTTGTTTTTTAATAGGAATTCCTTTTGTAAGGCATTCATAGAATGTGTAGCCTTTAATATATTCCATTAAAATATACTGATCCCCAGACTCATAAATCTCAGGGTAGTAAGACGAACCAGAAAGTTTTTCGTAAATGGCAGCCTCTTTGCGGGCAATATGCTGATAAGAAGGGAAAAAGACTTTTAGTGCCATTTTCTTGCCGTCTTTTTTGTATAAAAAGACATAGGCACTTCTTCCTTTGCCGCACAGTTCAAGCTCTGCCGGTTTATAGGCAAGCTTATGAAAACGTTTCTCTTCATGATACTGAATCGATTCGGCTAATTTTTTGACATCTGACATTGACTTCACCTTCTTTGGTTTCAGTTTATGCGGCTGAAAAACGAATGATGAAAAAACCGTGTCATTCGATAAAGCAATGGATTGTATAAAACATAACATTTACGAATGAAGGATACAACGAAAGACTCTTAACATACATTTGACTCATCGATTTGGTTAATGTTTAGAAAAATGGGTCAAACTACATATGTCATGCATCGATCTCATGTTCTAAAGAGGTGTAAATAGTGAAAGTGAAGATGAAATGTTTCGTTACAGGACTTATCATGACAAGTGTGCTTTTTTTCGCTGCGGATATGGAAGGAAAAGAACACTTGCAAAAGCAGTCAAACTCTATTACCGTCCAGCTTGAAAAAGTCTATCTAGACGGCGATGTGAGTATTGAAAGACACCGGGCATCATTAGAAGACAAAGACACATTCTGGGCGCAGTATAAAGGCTGGACGCTGGTAGAACAAAAAGAGGATTTTGCCCTTTTTAGAAAGCAAATTGATGATATCTCTCCATTAAGTAAAGCAAATGGATATATCGGATTATCAGAGGACGGTGTGATTTCTACGTTTCATGGAAGGCCTGACGGCTGGGCGGAGCCTATTCATCTCTTTTTTCAAATTGATACGTCCCGTTTAGAAAGCCATGTGGAAAAGCAGCTTGAGCAAGGCATTCCTTTTCGAACTAAGGATGAATTTGAGCATGTGCTTGAAGTCATGAAGCCTTATCGAAATGAAATATCGTTTTAAAGTGTGTAACAGCTTGCTGGTGTGAAGACCGCAAGCTGTTTTTCGTGGTTTCATCATAAAAATGTACTGAGCGAACGTATGTTAACTTTTATTGCGGTTTTCTCTTCGATTTATGTTACAATGAAGAACAGTCAAAGAGGTGAAAACGGTGATAGAGTTTGTAAAAGGGACCATTGATTATGTGTGCCCGCAATATGTTGTCATTGAAAACGGCGGAGTGGGATATCAAGTCTATACCCCAAACCCGTTTATCTATCGAGTAAATAAACAAGAAACGATTTATACGTATCATTACATAAAGGAAGACGCCTTTTCGTTATACGGTTTTCAAACACGAGAAGAAAAAGCGCTGTTCACAAAACTGTTAAATGTCACAGGAATTGGGCCAAAGGGTGCACTCGCGATTCTTGCTTCCGGTGATCCTGGCGCTGTCATTTCAGCGATAGAACGTGAAGATGAAGCCTTCCTGATTAAATTCCCTGGTGTGGGCAAAAAAACAGCACGTCAAATCATTCTGGATCTAAAAGGAAAACTGGCAGATGTGGTGCCAGAAATGATTGGCAACTTATTTAATCACGAGGACCACATTCAGGTCGAAACGCAGCAAACTGCATTAGATGAAGCGCTTGAAGCCTTAAGTGTCCTTGGATACGGTGATCGTGAAATCAAAAAGGTTCTTCCATTATTAAAAGAAGAAAAGAATCTCACAACCGATCAATATGTGAAAAAAGCTTTACAAAAAATGTTGAAATAGGGTGATGTCTCATGGATGAACGGCTCGTCTCAACTGAAGCAGACAACCATGAATCAGCCATTGAGCAAAGTCTGCGGCCACAGACACTTAGCCAATATATCGGTCAGCAAAAAGTAAAAGACAACCTCAGCGTATTTATTGAAGCTGCCCGCATGCGGCAGGAAACGCTTGATCATGTCCTTTTATATGGACCTCCTGGACTTGGGAAAACAACGCTTGCATCGATCATTGCCAATGAAATGAATGTTCAGCTGCGTACAACGTCAGGACCAGCGATTGAGCGTCCTGGTGATTTGGCAGCCATCTTAACATCTCTAGAGCCAGGTGATGTATTGTTTATTGATGAAATTCACCGCTTGCAGCGCTCAATTGAAGAAGTGCTGTACCCAGCAATGGAGGATTTTTGTTTAGATATTGTTATTGGAAAAGGAGATACAGCACGCTCTGTACGGCTTGATTTACCGCCATTTACGCTTGTAGGTGCAACGACTCGTGTCGGGCTGTTAACAGCGCCGCTTCGTGATAGGTTTGGGGTACATGCAAGATTGGAATACTATGAGCAAAGAGATTTGGCTCACATTGTGGCAAGAACAGCCGAGCTGTTTGAGATTGGGATCGATATTCGCTCTGCCGAAGAGATTGCGAGACGTTCCCGGGGAACACCGAGGGTTGCCAATCGTTTGCTCAGAAGAGTAAGAGATTTTGCGCAGGTGCTTGGGAATCATGCCATTACGCAGGACATTGCGGAAGATGCCCTTGAGCGTCTTCAAGTCGACAGGCTAGGCCTCGATCATATAGACCATAAGCTCCTTTTAAGTATGATCGAAAAATTTAGAGGCGGTCCTGTTGGGCTTGATACGATCTCAGCGACAATAGGAGAAGAATCACATACGATTGAAGATGTGTACGAACCGTACTTACTGCAAATTGGTTTCCTGCAAAGAACGCCAAGAGGACGGGTCGTCACAAGAGAAGCGTATGAACATTTTCAAATGGAGGTTCCGATTCGTGACTGAATTCCCTAAAATATTAATGATTTTAGGTGGTGTCCTTTTTGCCGCAGGATTAGTGTTCCAATTGGTTGGTAAGCTTCCAGGTGATATTTTTGTGAAAAAAGGGAATGTAACGTTCTTTTTTCCTGTCATTACCTGCATTGTCATTAGTATCGTACTGACCATATTACTGAATATCTTTGGACGGATGAAATAACGTTAACTAGTTAACTACAGAATAGGTGAAGGAAATGAAGCTAGAACTATTTGATTTTGATTTACCAGAAAGATTAATTGCACAAGTGCCGCTTGAAAAAAGAGATGCATCAAGACTGATGGTCTTAAACAAACAAACGGGTGCGATTACACATGATACATTCTCACAAATCATCGATTATTTTCAAAAGGGTGATTGTCTCGTTCTAAACAACACGCGCGTTCTGCCTGCACGTCTGTTTGGGATGAAAGAGGATACAGGTGCCAAAGTTGAACTTCTTCTATTGAAACAAGAAGAAGGAGATAACTGGGAAACACTTGTCAAACCAGCCAAACGGGTGAAAAAAGGGACGGTTATCACGTTTGGTGATGGACGGCTCCAAGCTGTATGTACAGAGGAAATGGAACATGGCGGAAGAAAAGTCGAGTTTCAATATACAGGCATTTTTTATGAAGTGCTTGAATCCCTTGGTGAAATGCCGCTGCCTCCATATATTAAAGAGCAGCTTGACGACCGTGAACGCTATCAAACCGTTTATTCAAAAGAGGTTGGCTCCGCTGCTGCGCCAACTGCCGGTCTCCACTTTACAACCGAGCTGCTGGATGCGCTGAAAGCGAAAGGTGTACACATTGCTTTCATTACGCTGCACGTAGGGCTTGGCACGTTTCGTCCGGTAAGTGCAGAACGTATTGAAGAACACGAAATGCACGCAGAGTTTTATGAAATGAATGAAGAAACAGCTGATGAGCTTAATCGCGTTCGCAAGGAAGGCGGACGGATTATTTCAGTCGGCACAACGTCGACAAGAACGCTTGAAACCATTGCAAGTGCACATGATGGTGAGTTCAAAGCCTCAAGCGGCTGGACGTCGATCTTTATTTACCCTGGCTACACATTCAAGGCAATTGATGGCATGATCACGAATTTCCATCTGCCAAAATCCTCGTTAATTATGCTTGTCAGCGCATTAGCTGGACGAGAGCACGTACTAAAAGCCTACAATGAGGCTGTGAAAGAGGAATACCGATTCTTCAGCTTTGGCGATGCCATGCTGATTCAATAACATTATACAACGAAGACAGGAGGGCTCATTTTTGTCGCAATTACCGATACGTTATGAGTTCATTAAATCATGCAAACAGACAGGTGCACGTCTTGGCCGCGTTCATACACCGCACGGCTCCTTTGAAACACCTGTATTTATGCCAGTAGGTACACTGGCTACAGTCAAGACAATGGCGCCTGAAGAATTAAAGGCAATGGATGCAGGCATCATCTTAAGCAATACGTACCACTTATGGCTCCGTCCAGGTCACGATATCGTAAAAGAAGCAGGCGGTCTGCACAAATTTATGAACTGGGATCGAGCCATTCTAACTGATTCAGGCGGATTCCAAGTTTTTTCATTGAGTGAATTTAGAAAAATTGAAGAAGAAGGCGTTCACTTCCGTAATCATTTAAACGGAGACAAGCTGTTCCTATCTCCTGAAAAAGCGATGGACATCCAAAATGCACTTGGCTCTGATATTATGATGGCATTTGATGAATGCCCGCCGTATCCTGCAGAGTACGATTACATGAAACGTTCTGTGGAGCGGACAAGCAGGTGGGCAGAGCGCTGTCTAACAGCGCACCAGCGTCCTGAAGATCAAGGGCTGTTTGGGATTGTCCAAGGCGGAGAATACGAAGAGCTTCGAAAACAAAGTGCAAAAGACCTTGTTTCACTTGATTTCCCAGGCTACGCCATCGGAGGCTTATCTGTAGGGGAACCAAAAGATGTGATGAATCGTGTACTTGAATTTACAACACCATTCTTACCAGCAGACAAACCGAGGTACTTAATGGGTGTCGGCTCACCAGATTCCTTAATTGACGGCGCCATTCGCGGTGTAGATATGTTTGATTGCGTACTGCCGACGCGAATTGCAAGAAACGGTACCTTAATGACAAGTGAAGGCCGTCTTGTTGTGAAAAATGCAAAATATGAGCGTGACTTTAGACCAATCGATGAAAACTGCGACTGCTATACATGTAAAAACTATACACGCGCCTATATTAGACATTTAATTCGAACAAATGAAACGTTTGGAATTCGATTAACAACTTATCATAATCTTCATTTTCTGTTAAAATTAATGGAGCAAGTGAGAGAAGCTATCCGTGAGGATCGTTTAGGTGATTTTAAAGAAGAGTTTTTTGAGCGTTACGGCTTTAACAAACCGAATGCGAAAAACTTTTAACGCATAAACGAAAGGCTTTACAATGCTTTAGAAAGGGGTGAAATAGAATGGATGGTGGTATGGGTTCAATCATTATGATTGTTGTCATGTTTGCTGTGCTTTACTTCTTGTTAATCCGTCCACAGCAAAAGCAACAGAAAGCTGTGCGTCAGATGCAGCAATCTTTATCAAAAGGCGATAAAATCGTCACAATCGGTGGTTTACACGGTGAAATCGACTCAATTGATGAATCAAAAGTGGTCATCAAAACAAGCGAAAACAACCGTTTAACTTTCGATCGTCGTGCTATTAGAGAATTAGCTGACAAAGGCTAATCCTCTGATACATAGCCATAAAAAAAGAGCGATATGACCGCTCTTTTTTTATTTGCCTCGAAGATTGACGCCAATCATTCCCCCCAGCATACAAATACCTAAAAATGCTCCATGATAGATAAACTGCTCTGGTGAAAACGTTTTTCCAAACCCCAAATATTGAAATAAAAAGACAGTGAGAGAAAAAATGATAGATGTGACCGCACCAATCAGCCAGCCGCGCTCCTTTGCTTTCCCGCCAGAAATGATGCCTCCTAATAAAAGGGCAGCAAAGGACAAAATCATAATCATCCATTTAAATGATGATTCCTGCATACTTGTGAATGTAAGCATGAGCGACACAAGTAAACTGGTGACAACCATCACGATAAAAATGGCAATTAAGCCGGATAAAATGCCTTTTCCAATTTGTTTCGTTTCCTGCATGTAGATTCGTCTCCTCTCCAATTGAACGAAGCTTGTCTTTTACTAAAATGTATTCACAGTGAAGAAAAAATAGACATGTTTCAGACGTTTCTTTTCTACATAAATAAAGTGTTTTGACACAAGCTATGTTGGAGAAGGAGGGTTACATCACATGCAGGACATCTTGATCATTTCCATGAGAACCATCATCTTATATTTTCTTATTTGGTTTATATTTCGCTTAATGGGCAAAAGGGAAATTGGCGAGCTGAGCATTTTAGATCTAGTCATTTTTATGATGATCGCAGAAATTGCAGTTCTCGCCATAGAAGAAGTAGAGGATAACATGTTACATACGGTATGGCCAATCCTGCTGTTAACCTTCATTCAAATCACACTTGCCTACCTCTCATTAAAATTTCAAGGTGTCCGGCGCTTTCTTGATGGAAAACCGGCCCTGCTTATCATCAATGGGAAAATAGACGAAGGTGCAATGAGAAAACAGCGATACAATTTTGATGACCTGCTCATTCAATTAAGAGAAAATAACATCGACAGCATTCAGGATGTCTCTTACGCCATTTTAGAGCCGTCTGGAAAGCTCGCCGTCGTCGAAAAAGAAAACAAGCGCAAACATGCAGCGCTTGAGCTTCCACTTGTTGCGGATGGTGTGGTGCAGCATGACCACCTAAAGCAAATCAATCAAAATGAACAGTGGCTGAAAGATGAGCTTGCTAAAAGAGGCTATCATGATATCGAACAAATCTCTTACTGCAGCTTTAATCAAAAAACATTTTATATTGATTTGAAAGATGAAGTGATCAAAAAGAGATGAGCTAAAACAGCTTCCCAATGAACGGGATGCGGCGCAGCTCTTCTCGTTTCACTAGACCTAGGCAGATTAATAGAATGACATACAGCGTGCACGTAACAAAAATGAGCGTCACAAGTTCAATAGGAGCAGAAAAGAGTCCATTTACTTGAGATTTCAGCCAAAGGCTGACAGCACCTGTACCGATAATCACAAGGACGCATAGTCCATATTCCTTTAATGGTAAATGAATAGGCAGCACCTTTCCAACAGTTGCCGCATGGAGCAGTGTGACAAGGATGATACCGATTAATATCGCAAGTGCAGCGCCCATAATGCCAAAGCCTGGCTGTGAAGCAAGAACAAAAATCATCCCTGTTTTTACAATAGCGCCAATCAGGCTGTTGGTCATCGCCGCACCAGCTAAATTGAGTGCTTGAAGCACGGCTTGAAGGGGCCCCTGAAAATAATATAGAAGGAAAAATGGCGCCATGAATTTCACATAAATGGCCGCGTGCGATGAACCATACATAAAGAGCGTTAAATCTTCGGCGTAAACGAAAAGAATAATACATGAAATGCCTCCGCTGAGTAAACATAGGCGCATCGCCTGCTTCAGGCGGTATTCGACCGTTTTACGTTTGTTTTGCTCCATTCCTTCACTGATCGCCGGAACTAATGCAGTGGAGAGTGAATACGTAATAAAACTAGGCAGTGTCAAAAGGGTCAGAGCAAGCCCGGTCAACTCCCCGTACTGTCTTGTCGCCTCTACAGCCGCATAACCAGCAATAGCAAGACTTTGCGCGACAACGATCGGCTCTAAAAACCACGAAATATTCCCGATAAAACGGCTGCCTGTTGTTGGCAGGGCAATGCTCATCAGCTGTTTAAATGTGTCCTTCCCGTCATGAATCGCTTTAAAAAATCGTTTTCGAATACGAATGGTCTTTTTATAGCGAAAGGCGATCAGTAAGTAAGCAAGGGAAATCATCTCTCCAATCACAGATGACACCATCGCACCTGCTGCCGCAAATTCAATCCCGTAAGGAAGGAAAGCCGTTGTACATACCGCCACTAGAGAAATTCTTGCGACCTGCTCCAGAACTTGAGACATCGCAAGCGGACTCATTTGCTGTCTGCCCTGGAAATAGCCTCTTAACACACTGGAAATGGCGATGACTGGTACGACAGGTGTAATAGCCAGCAGTGGATAGACCGTTCTAGGGTCTGTCAGCATATTTTCTGCCATGATGGGCGCAAACCATAAAAAGAGCGGCGTGAAAATCAGACTGAGTGTTCCTGTTATCGCAAGGGACATGACCAGAATACGTTTTGTTTTCTGTTTGTCACCCCTGGCTTCTGCTTCTGCGACAAGCTTACTAATGGCGACAGGCAGTCCGAATTGTGTGAGCGTCACGGCGAGAAAAAAGGTTGGTGCAGCCATCATATAAAGCCCGACCCCTTCTTCGCCAATGAACCTCGCAATGACAATTCGATTGACAAAACCCAATATTCTCGTGATAAAACCTGCTAAAATTAAAATAATGGTCCCCTTTAAAAACGTTTGCTTCGTCAAATCACAGATCACCTGCCTTCTCAAACGACATAGAATCATATACAATAAGATATGCGTGTATATCGTCCAAGCATGACAAGTCTCTCGATAAAAAACTGAAAAGGGGGAGCTACGCAATGACACAACACCCAGCTGCTATTTACAAAGACCATTTAAAGCCTTTTCTGTTCAGTAAGCTTGAAGAATTCATCGTTTTGGGCTATAAAGATGTAGATTTAGAGGAATTATGGTCATACTTAGAGAATAAGAAGTGGAAGAAAAAACAAGAGTATCCGATTCATGAAATGGTTGCAGATATTTTATCTGTGAAAATAGGCGAATTTATGAACTATGCAACCGTTCAGTCGTTTAAAACGTCTGCTTTTTTGGACAGTGAAGATGGCAAGAATATGCTTGATGAACTGTTGAAATAAGCCATCTTAATGGATTTAGGTGTTTAAGGAGGAAATACATAATGAAAAAAGGGCGCATTCTTGCGTTTTTCTTAGTGGTTCTGTTAATCGGAACTGGCGTGGGCTTACTGACAAAGCCTGTTGCGAAAGATATGACGCTAGGGCTGGATTTACAGGGTGGATTTGAAGTCCTGTATGAAGTACATCCAGTGAAAAAAGAGGACAAGATCACAAATAGTGTTCTCGTTAGTACTGTGGAGGCTCTTAACCGAAGAGCGAACGTGCTTGGTGTAAGTGAGCCGAACATCTCGATTGAAGGCAACAACCGTATCCGCGTGCAGCTTGCGGGGGTAAAAGATCAAAACAGAGCAAGGGAAATTCTTTCCACTGAAGCGCAGCTATCCTTCAGAGATACGAATGATAAAGAACTCCTTAACGGGGCTGACCTAGTCGAAAACAGTGCAAAACAAACATTCAGTCAAACGAATGAGCCAATTGTGACGGTTAAACTAAAAGATGCGAAAAAATTTGGTGACGTCACAAGAAAAGTAGCAGCGATGGCACCAAATAATCAGCTTGTCATTTGGCTTGATTACGACAAAGGAGATTCCTTCAAAAAAGAAGTCTCAAAATCAAACCACAAGTATGTATCTGCACCAAATGTGAATCAAGAGATTAACAGCAGTGACGTACAAATTGAAGGGAAATTTACTGTCCAAGAGGCAAAAGACCTTGCAAGTATTTTAAATGCTGGTGCATTGCCAGTAAAATTAACAGAAAAATATTCCACATCTGTAAGTGCACAGTTTGGTGAACAAGCACTGAACGAAACAGTGTTCGCAGGAATTGTAGGAATCGCATTTATCTTCTTATTCATGCTGTTTTATTACCGATTACCTGGTCTTATTGCAGTCATCACACTCTCAGCTTATATCTACATTACGCTGCAAGTGTTTGACTGGATGGGTGCGGTCATGACACTGCCTGGAATTGCTGCACTGATTCTAGGGGTAGCGATGGCTGTCGATGCCAACATTATTACTTATGAGCGGATCAAAGAAGAGCTGAAGCTCGGCAAATCTGTCCGGTCTGCTTTTAGATCAGGGAACCGCAGATCATTTGCGACCATCTTTGATGCCAACTTAACAAGTATTATTGCCGGCGGAGTGCTGTTCTTCTTCGGGACAAGCTCTGTAAAAGGATTTGCAACGATGCTCATCCTCTCAATTTTAACAAGCTTTATCACAGCTGTTTTCCTATCAAGATTCCTTCTTGGACTGCTTGTAGAGAGCCGCGCGCTCGACCGCAAAAAAGGCTGGTTTGGTGTCCGCAAAAAAGACATCATGAATATCCACGAAACAACAGAAAATACCGAACCGAAAACGCCATTTGATAAATGGGATTTCGTCAGCAAACGTAAAGGCTTTATGATTTTCTCAATAGCTGTTACCATTGCGGGAATCATCGTCCTTTCGATCTTCAAGCTTAATGCTGGTATTGACTTTGCTAGTGGAACGAGAATTGATGTTCAAAGCGATCACAAGCTGACAACTGCACAAGTAGAGCAAGACTTTAAAAAGCTTGACCTTGAAGCAGACAGTGTTGTGCTATCGGGGCAAAATGAAAATCAGGCAGCGGTTCGATTTGTCGGTGTGCCGAATAAAGAAAAAATTGCTGAAGTAAAAGATTACTTCAAAGATAAATACGGCACTGAGCCGAACGTAAGTACAGTATCACCGACTGTCGGAAAAGAGCTTGCCCGTAATGCGCTATATGCCGTCATCATTGCTTCAATTGGGATCATTATATATGTATCCATCCGCTTTGAATATAAAATGGCGATTGCGGCGATTGCCTCATTGCTGTACGATGCATTCTTTATTGTCGCCTTCTTTAGTATTACGCGCTTAGAGGTGGATGTCACCTTCATTGCCGCGATCCTCACAGTCATTGGATACTCGATCAACGACACGATCGTTACCTTCGACAGGGTTCGTGAACAAATGAAGAAACGTAAACCGAAAACCATTGAAGATCTATCGTACATTGTGAACTTAAGCTTACAGCAAACCTTTACGCGATCTGTCAACACGGTGCTGACTGTAGTTGTCGTTGTTATCGCACTGCTTATCTTCGGATCAGCGTCGATTACAAACTTCTCCATCGCCTTACTTGTCGGCTTATTAACAGGGGTATACTCATCCCTTTACATCGCGGCACAAATTTGGCTGATGTGGAAAGGCCGTGAGCTGAAAAAACCAGCTAAGATAGATACAGATCAAGATATTTAATCTAGAAAGACTGCCTTTTCGGCAGTCTTTTTCTATCGTTTTTTCCCGAAAAGTAGACGCTTTGAAAAAACATTTTGGGTTTCATTGATCTTGAAATGGTCTTTTGCTATAATGACTTACGTTTAGACCAGTATAGAAAGCAAGTGTCTGTTTAGGGCATTTGGCTTTATTCATTGGAGGGGCTGTTATGAAGGTTCGGGAAACTGAACTGCCAGGTATCGGTCATAAAGCCGAAATGATCACAAGAAATAATGAGAAGCTTGCCATCATTACACATGATGACGGCAGAAGAGAAATGTATCATTTTCAGGAGGACGACCACGAAGAAACGATTTCTGGCATCCTGCTAAACGATGAAGAAGCAAGACAAATCGCGGCTATTTTAGGCGGCATGGTCTATAAGCCGAAAGCGCTTGAAACCGTGGAGGTAGCCATTGATGAACTAGTGATTGAATGGTTTAAAATTGAAAAGAATGCACCAGCTGTTCAGAAAAGCATCGGTGACCTCAATGTTCGCCAAAACTATCAAGTAACAGTCATCGCCATTGTGAGAAAATCACATGAGAAGATTTTAAATCCAGGACCAGATACCATTATCGAAGAAGGGGATACCCTTGTCATTTCTGGAGAAAGAAAAGAATTAAAGAATCTGATTAAAGAAAAACTCAGCAGCTGATCATGCCCATGCTGATAGGTTTTCTTCCACTGCTTTCTTTCGGTGTTTAAAAAAGGCAGTGAAAAGGGAAGAATAAAAGAAAAAGCTTGGGGGATTTGTAGATGAACAAACAACAATGGACCATCATACTCGCATTTATTTTCGTATTAATTGTCTCAGTATTTGCCGTGATTAATGTACGGCCTGTCGAGGTACACTACTTATTTGGAACGGCTGAATGGCCGCTGATCCTTGTCATTATCGGTTCTGTTTTAATGGGCGGACTGATTGTGGCATTTGCAGGAATCTTCCAAATTGTGAAACTGAAACGTGAACTAAAGGCATTAAAAGCTGAGCGTGCAGCCGCTGCACCTGCTGCTTCGACGAAAAAGGCAGACAAAGACCTTCAAAAAAAATCTCATGTCACGCCTTTAAAAGAACAGCCAGCATCATTTGACCGGAAGGAAAAATAATCTTCCAGCACAATTTCATAAAATAAAAATTGAAACCCCTCAGGCCACTCTAGTATAATAGTGTGGTTGAGGGGTGAATTTATGTTATTATCCAAAATGCGCTGGGAATATGAACATCCAAGCGAAGAAAAAGTGAAATCACTCTCTGAAAATCTGAATATTTCAGCGCTGACTGCATCGCTTCTCGTAAAAAGAGGACTTGAAGAAGTAGAAGAGGCGAGGTCTTTTTTATTTGATCAAAAAGCCGAATTTCATGATCCATTCCTATTAAAAGGAATGAAAGAAGCAGTAGAGCGCATCAACAAAGCGATCGAAGAGCAGGAATCGATTGTGATCTTCGGAGACTATGATGCAGATGGTGTGACAAGTACGTCTGTACTTTTACATACATTAAAAGAGCGGTCTGCGATAGTAGACTTTTATATTCCAGATCGATTTAAAGAAGGCTATGGACCTAATGAACAGGCTTTTCGATATATCAAGGAGCAAGGAGCATCGCTTGTCATCACGGTCGATACAGGCATTGCTGCTGTAAATGAAGCACGTATTGCAAAAGAAATAGGGTTAGACCTGATCATTACAGATCACCATGAACCAAGTGAGGAGCTGCCTGAGGCACTGGCCATTGTCCATCCTAAGCAGCCTGGCTGTGAGTATCCCTTTAAAGAACTTGCTGGTGTAGGTGTCGCGTTTAAAGTGGCGCATGCACTTCTTGGAGAGCTGCCAGTTCAGCTGTTAGATCTTGCAGCAATCGGGACAATCGCGGATCTTGTACCGCTTCATGATGAGAATAGATGGCTCGCCAAAAAAGGACTTCTGCAGCTTCGGCAGTCGAATAGACCGGGGCTGAAAGCGTTATTGAAAGAAGCGGGAGCCACTCTAGAAGAAGCCAATGAGGAAACGGTCGGCTTTCAAATTGCGCCAAGGCTGAATGCTGTTGGGCGAATTGAACAGGCAGATCCAGCCGTTCATCTTCTGATGACTGAGAATAAGGATGAAGCGGAAGAGCTCGCTCGTTTTGTACAGGAACTGAATAAAGAACGACAAAAGATTGTCAGTACGATCACAGAAGAAGCCATTCAAATGGTGGAAGAGGCAGGTGATGACCAGTCTGCGATTGTTGTAGCGAAAGCTGGCTGGAATCCGGGCGTTGTCGGAATTGTTGCCTCTAAATTGACGGATACTTTTTCTCGTCCGGCGATTGTGCTTGGAATAGATGAAGAGACGCAAATGGCAAAAGGATCAGCCCGGAGTATTCCTGGCTTCGATCTATTTTTCCATCTAAGCAAATGCCGCGACATCCTGCCGCATTTCGGCGGGCATCCGATGGCAGCAGGGATGACACTTCGAGCGGATGATGTATCTTTACTAAGGGAAAGATTAAATCAATATGCAAATGAAACATTGACGGAAGAAGATTTTATTCCAATTCAGCGGGTCGATGCCGTGTGCAAGGTAGACGAATTGACGGTTCAAGCGATTGAAGAAGCGGGGATGCTGTCACCATTTGGTATGTCAAACCCAAAACCGTTCATTATGATTGAAGATGCGAAGCTTGAAGATATCCGAACGATTGGGGCAAATCACAACCATATTAAAATGTCTCTGAAAGACGAAGACACACTGCTTGACTGTGTTGGTTTTCACCAAGGGAAATTAAAAGAGGAAATTGTTCCAGGAAGCCGCATTTCTGTGATTGGAGAAATGTCTGTCAATGAATGGAATAACCGGAAGAAGCCCCAGCTGATGTTAAAAGATGCACGAGTTGATGAATGGCAGCTGTTTGATCTGCGCGGGAAAAAGGATTGGGAGAAGAAAGTTTCGACACTTGATTCAGAAAAATCATTGGTTGTCTGTTTTGATGAAGCAACAAAACAGGACGTCGATCTCCCCATTCATCATGTTCATGCAGAAAATGTATCATCGTTTAATGTACAAGGAAAGTATGTGGTCTTTGCGGATGTTCCCGCAGATGAGCAATTGCTGAAGCAGCTTTTAGAAAATCAAAAGCCTGCGAGAATTTATACGGTTTTTCAAAGAAAAGAAGATCATTTTATGTCTTCTTTCCCAAGCCGTGACCAATTCAAATGGTTTTATGGGTTCTTGTTTAAACGGGGAAGTTTTCCTATCAAAGAACAAGGAATGGAGCTTGCCAAACATAGAGGCTGGACAAAAGATACAATCATTTTTATGACAAAGGTGTTTTTTGAACTCGGTTTTGTTAAAATAGAGAATGGTGTGCTGTCAATAGTACTTGATGCCCCTAAAAAAGATTTAACGGCGTCAGCGTCCTATACAGCAAAACAACGATTGATGGAACTCGATCAAACACTAACATATTCCTCAGCTAAAGAGCTGAAGGAATGGCTGAATAGCATGATGAGCGAAGTCTCACCTGTGCTTTGACGTACGAGGAGGAAAAGGAAAAGATGGATTTAAAACAATATGTGACAGTTGTACCTGACTACCCAAAGGAAGGTGTACAATTTAAAGATATTACAACGTTAATGGATAAAGGCGAAGTGTACCGTTATGCAACGGATCAAATCGTTGAATACGCGAAGGAAAGAGACATTGATCTCATTGTTGGACCTGAAGCGCGTGGATTCATTATTGGCTGCCCTGTAGCATACGCACTTGGTGTAGGTTTTGCACCGGTTCGTAAAGAAGGAAAGCTTCCTCGTGAAGTCATTAAAGTCGATTACGGCTTGGAATATGGTAAAGATGTATTAACGATTCATAAAGATGCGATTCGTCCTGGTCAGCGTGTCCTGATTACAGATGACTTACTGGCAACTGGTGGAACAATTGAAGCGTCCATCAAGCTTGTAGAGGAATTAGGCGGCGTTGTGGCAGGGATTGCATTTTTGATTGAGCTGACGTATCTGGACGGCAGAAAGAAGCTTGACGGCTACGACATCATGACGTTAATGCAATACTAATGGAGTTTTTCGTAAAAAGCACTCAGTAAGAAGGGTGCTTTTTTCCTATCAAAAATCTTTTAGCGGACTTCTTCTCTTTACATCTATCGAATTTTTCTTGATAATAAACTACAATACAGTTTTCATTTAAAAAGGTGATTCCATGGCGAACGAACAAGTTTTAACGGCGCAGCAGGTCATTGACAAGGCAAGAGAATACCTGTCCGCTGAACATATTCAATTTATAGAGCGAGCATATGAATATGCTGAAAATGCACACAAGGAGCAATACCGGAAATCTGGTGAGCCCTATATTATCCATCCAATTCAAGTGGCGGGTATTCTTGTTGACCTTGAAATGGACCCATCAACCATTGCAGGCGGTTTCCTGCACGATGTAGTTGAGGATACAGATGTGACATTACAGGATTTAAAAGAGCATTTTAACGAAGAAGTAGCAATGCTTGTTGATGGTGTCACAAAGCTCGGGAAGATTAAATATAAATCACAAGAAGAACAGCAGGCCGAAAACCATCGAAAAATGTTTGTTGCAATGGCGCAGGATATCCGCGTGATCTTGATTAAGCTGGCAGACCGCCTTCATAATATGAGAACGCTCAAACATCTTCCGCAGGAAAAGCAGCGGAGAATTTCAAATGAAACACTTGAAATCTTTGCACCGCTTGCACACAGATTAGGGATTTCAAAGATTAAGTGGGAGCTTGAAGATACAGCACTCCGCTATTTAAATCCGCAGCAATATTACCGGATTGTGAATCTGATGAAGCGCAAACGAGCGGAACGTGAGGAATACTTGGACGAGGTCGTCAATGAAGTGAAAGATCGCGTGTCTGAGGTGAACATCAAGGCTGAATTTTCCGGCAGACCAAAACATATTTATAGTATTTATCGCAAAATGGTCTTGCAAAATAAGCAGTTTAATGAAATTTATGATCTGCTTGCCGTTCGTATTTTGGTTGACAGCATTAAAGACTGTTATGCTGTGCTCGGGATTATCCATACGTGCTGGAAGCCGATGCCAGGCAGGTTTAAGGATTATATTGCGATGCCAAAGCCGAACATGTACCAGTCTCTTCATACAACGGTGATTGGGCCAAAAGGCGATCCGCTTGAAGTTCAGATCCGTACAGTGGAAATGCATGAAATTGCAGAATACGGGATTGCGGCACACTGGGCATACAAAGAAGGAAAAGAGTCAGCAGAATCAACGGAAGAAGCGGTCTTCCAGAAGAAGCTCTCTTGGTTTAGAGAAATTCTTGAGTTCCAAAATGAGTCCACAGATGCAGAAGAATTTATGGAGTCGTTAAAGATTGATCTTTTCTCTGATATGGTGTTTGTGTTTACACCAAAAGGAGACGTCATTGAACTGCCGTCGGGCTCAGTTCCGATTGATTTCTCTTACCGGATTCACTCGGAAATTGGGAATAAAACGATCGGTGCCAAGGTCAATGGCAAAATGGTCACACTCGATCACAAACTAAAAACAGGTGACATTATTGAAATTCTGACATCAAAGCACAGCTACGGGCCAAGTCAGGATTGGGTCAAACTTGCCCAAACCTCCCAAGCGAAGCACAAGATCAGACAGTTTTTCAAAAAACAGCGCCGTGAAGAAAATGTCGAAAAAGGCCGAGAGCTCGTGGAAAAAGAAATTAAAAACCTTGAGTTTGACGTCAAAGACATTCTGACAGCTGAAAACCTGCAAAAAGTGGCTGACAAATTTAATTTTTCAAACGAAGAGGACATGTATGCAGCTGTTGGATATAACGGCATTACTGCACTGCAGGTCGCCAATCGTTTAACGGAAAAAGAAAGAAAACAAAGAGACCAAGAAGAGCAAGAGAAAACCGTTCAAGAAGTGACGGTGGAACCAAAGACGTATCACGGGAAAAAACGGGAAGCTGGCGTAAGGGTCAAAGGGATTGATAACCTGCTTGTCCGCTTATCTAAGTGCTGTAATCCTGTTCCTGGTGATAGCATTGTCGGTTTTATTACGAAGGGCCGAGGTGTATCTGTTCACCGCGAGGACTGTCCGAACGTAAAGACAGGAGAAGCACAGGAGCGGTTAATTCCGGTCGAGTGGGAGCATGAGCAGCCTGCTCAAAACCGTAAAGAATACAATGTGGAAATTGAAATATTAGGATATGATAGACGCGGCTTACTCAATGAGGTGCTTCAAGCAGTCAACGAAACCAAAACGAACATCTCCTCTGTTTCTGGGAAGTCTGATCGTAACAAAGTGGCGACGATCCATATGGCGATCTTTATCCAAAATATTAACCATTTGCACAAAGTGGTCGAACGCATTAAGCAAATCAAAGACATTTACTCTGTTCGCCGATTCATGAATTAGAAAGGAAGTATATCGTCTATGAGGCTTGTTGTGCAGCGTGTGACAAATGCATCTGTTAAGGTAGAAGAAGAGATCACAGGTGCCATCAACGAAGGTTATATGGTGCTTGTTGGTGTCACACACGAAGATACAGAAGAAGATGTGCTCTACTTAGCTGAAAAGCTTGCACATTTACGTATTTTTGAAGATGAAAACGGGAAAATGAATCGTTCATTATTGGACATAAAAGGAAGCGTTCTGTCTGTATCTCAATTTACCCTTTATGGTGATACGAGAAAGGGCAGACGGCCGAATTTTATGAAAGCCGCCAAGCCGGATGCAGCCAATTCGCTTTACGAATGTTTCAATAAAACCCTTAGAGAAAAAGGCATCCATGTCGAAACTGGCCGTTTTGGTGCGATGATGGACGTGTCATTGACCAATTCAGGACCGGTCACGATCTTGATGGACAGCAAAGAATAGATTCTCTTTAGACTGTAGATGAACTCATGCGGGAGTTTGTTTAGAGTCTTTTTCTTTTGCGGTCAAACAAAAAAGAGGCGCAGTGGCCTCTTTCTTTTTAACGGAAATATTGTTTTAATCCTTCAGTCATTCCTTCTGTGACTCGTTCTTGGTAAGAGGCGCTATAAATGATCGCTTCCTCCTGTGGATTGCTTAAGTACCCGAGTTCATATAAAAGGGAAGGGCGTTTGTTTTCTCTTAAAACAAAGTAATCTCCGAATTTGACACCCTTATCAGGGATTTGAGAGCGTTTTGCGACTTCGGAATGAACGCTTGACGCTAACTGCTGATCTTTTGCTGCATGATAATAATACGCAGTACTTCCTCTAACACTTTGGTCCATAAAACTATCATAATGAAGACTAATAAATGCATCTGCATTTCGATAATGAGAGGTTGCCACCCTTGATTGCAGGCTGATAAAGGTATCATCACTTCTTGTTAGATATACATTTGCACCAGAAGCCCTTAATTTGCCTGCCAGTAAATTAGCGGTTTTGATGGTGATGTTCTTTTCAAATGCACCGTCTGCGCCAATCGTGCCGCTGTCTTTTCCGCCATGACCAGGATCAAGAACAATCGTTTTTCCTTTTAAAGAACCAGTTCCAGACGATGAATCCTGCTGAGGTCTTGGCGCTTCGCTGCTATTTTTCTTCGTTTGAACGACCCAGCTCGCCACGTAGCCAGTTCCGCCGTTTGATAGTGTCACCTCGTACCAGTCACCTTGCGTCCGAACAATTTGATAGGCAGCTCCTTTTGTTGCTCTTTCTGCAATCCCAGCAGAGGTAGAAGCGCTTTTTCGAATGTTGGTGCCGTCATAGACAATGTATGCTTTTTGCTCAGAAGCCGAAGAGGATGAACTCTTTTCAGGTGCAGAGCCTGCTCCTTTGCCTGTGACAATGTAATAGCTTGCAACCCAGCCTTTTACGCCTTTCCCCTCAATTTCATACCAGCCGTTCTGCTCTCGCAAAATGGTGATCTGTGTGTTGCGGGCAAGTGAAGCGATGACTTGTGCATTTGGTGCGGCCGATTGTCGTACATTCAAGCTCGATACGCCAACTGTGCCTGTCTCGTTAGAGCGAGAGGACTCGCCGGAACTTGATTGAGAAGTTTTCTGCCCCCCTGAAACATAATCAGAGTGAACCCAGCCTTCTGCTTGTTTATACGAAATTTTCGTCCATTCGCCGCTTGTCTCGAGCTTTTTAGCGGTAGCGCCTTGCGGGAAAGTACCAATCACTTGATAGGAAGTCCCAGGGCCTGTCCGGATGCGAAGATCGGAAGCTGTCGATGTAATTGTACTGCCTCCAGCCGTGCTTTGACCTTGCGCCTTTGGCTTCGCGGATTTTTGAGCGCCGGATGATGTGGTAATCAGCCATGAGACGACCCAGCCTTTTTGTCCGTTTGATAATTGGATCTGCACCCATTCTCCTTGTTCAGTGAGAATAGGATAACTTTCGCCGCGTTTCACAACAGCTGCAATTCCATAGCTTAAACCAGGGCCCGTTCTCACATTGATTTCATCTGTTGCGACAACAGCTTGATCTGTTTGTGCTGTAGCATGTGTCATAGGCAAAGAACTCGCGATGAGAACAAAACAAGTAAGCAGCATCATCATTTGATTGTGTTTTTTCAGATTCAAAACGGTGTTTTCCCCTCCCTTGTAAAACCGATGAATGTTAATTCGTTATGTAGTGGATGAATTCCTTGCAGTTTTCCTAATAAAAATGAATCAATCTGTTTATACTAAATAAAAATGTGATAAAAGGATGTACAAACATGAGATTAAGCAGAAAATTAGGACGAGTGCAATATAATGGACATCGTGATATCGACCGCTGGCAGCACGACGAAATGGATCAGCCAGGCTTCCTTGAAGAGACCGCATCTGAATACGGATGTACGTCAAAAGAAGAGCTGGAAAAGAAAAAGAGGCACGGCAAGGGTTGACAGAGTGGCAGCACCGACCTTATTATAATATAAATCAACACACTTGAAAATTTAAAATGTGGAACTGATGATAGAGAATAGTAGGGTAAATTGCGTGAGCAGAGAGGACTCGCCTGAGGCTGAAAGCGAATCCGCATGGCATTTATCACGAAAGAACACTCTGTAGGTTTCCTGCTGAACGCTCTGAAAATGAGTCAATAGGCGGAGAACGTGAATCTGCGTTAAGGATTTGAGCGGGAACATGCTTATTCATGTTCCAACTAGGGTGGCACCACGGGTATAACTCTCGTCCCTACTATACACATAGTAGAGGCGGGGGTTTTTTATATGTCCACATAAAAAATGAATGATGGTCGTAGGAGGACGAAAAATGAGTTTTAATATTCCAAGAGGCACACAGGATATTTTACCTGGAGAGTCAGAACGCTGGCAGTATGTTGAACAAATTGCGAGAGATACATGTGCAGCCTTTCAATACAAAGAAATCCGCACACCGATTTTTGAGCATACTGAGCTGTTTGCACGGGGAGTAGGCGAATCAACTGATATCGTTCAAAAAGAGATGTACACATTTGAAGACAAAAAAGGACGCAGCATCACACTTCGTCCAGAGGGAACAGCTTCAACTGTACGCTCTTATGTTGAAAATAAATTGTTCGCACAGCCGGCTCAGCCAACAAAGCTTTATTACATCGGACCAATGTTCCGCTATGAACGTCCGCAAACCGGAAGATATCGTCAATTTTATCAATTTGGGATAGAAGCGATTGGTTCCAAGGATCCTGCTATTGATGCAGAGGTCATTTCGCTTGCGATGAGTGTGTATGAGAAAGCAGGTCTTTCTAACTTAAAGCTCGTCATTAACAGCCTTGGTGACAAGGAGAGCCGTGCAGACTACCGCACAGCACTGGTCAAGCACTTTGAGCCAAGAATTGAGGAATTCTGTCACGACTGTCAAACGCGTTTACATCAAAATCCGCTGCGTATTCTTGATTGTAAAAAGGATCGTGATCATGAACTGATGACAACCGCTCCATCCATTCAAGATTACTTAAATGAAGAATCACGGACGTATTTTGAAAAGGTCAAACAATACTTATCAGATATAGGCATTGAGTATGTCGTCGATCCAAATTTAGTGCGCGGTCTTGATTACTACAATCACACAGCATTTGAGATCATGAGTAATGCAGAAGGCTTTGGTGCGATTACAACATTAGCCGGCGGCGGCCGTTATGATGGACTCGTTGAAGGAATTGGCGGTCCTGAATCACCAGGGATCGGATTTGCGATGAGTATTGAACGTTTCTTATCTGCGATCGATGCTGAAGGAATTGAGCTTCCTCTCCAAGATGGTATTGATCTATACATTGCTGCTCTCGGAGATGAAGCGAAGGATTATTCTGTTTCATTATTAAACCGTCTGAGAAAAGAAGGTATCTCAAGTGAAATGGACTATACAGGGAAGAAACTAAAAGGACAATTTAAAGCGGCTGATCGATTAAAAGCCAAATTTGTTGCAGTTCTTGGTGAAGATGAGCTAGCGCAGCAAATTGTGAATGTGAAAGATACAACAACGGGTGAACAAATTGAAGTGAAGCTTGATGAGCTGATTCAAATGTTGAAGGCCCACCAGAAAGCGTAAAGAAGGAGTGGAATGTTTGTGTTTGGTAGAACTTTTTATTGTGGAGAAGTAACAGAAGACCAAATTGGTCAGTCAGTTGTATTAAAAGGATGGGTTCAAAAAAGGCGTGACCTAGGCGGATTAATCTTTATTGATTTGCGCGACCGTACAGGGATTGTACAAGTTGTCTTCAATCCAGACTTATCAAAAGAGGCGCTTGAGACAGCAGAATCAATTCGTAATGAATATGTCCTTGATATTAAAGGAACGGTTGTCGCAAGAGAAGAAGCAACGATCAATCCAAATTTAAAAACGGGCAAAATTGAAATTCAAGTCGAAACGGTCACCGTTTTAAATGAAGCGAAGACTCCTCCATTTGTGATTTCAGATCAAGCAGACGAGGTATCAGAAGATGTTCGTTTAAAATATCGTTACCTGGATCTTCGCCGCCCTGCAATGTTTGAAACAATGAAAATGCGACATGAAGTCACAAAAGCATTCCGCCATTTCTTAGACGACAACGGCTTTCTAGACATTGAAACGCCAATTTTAACGAAAAGTACGCCAGAAGGTGCGCGTGACTATCTTGTTCCAAGCCGTGTACACGAGGGAGAATTTTATGCACTGCCTCAGTCTCCGCAATTATTTAAACAATTGCTGATGGTTTCTGGGATGGACCGTTATTATCAAATTGCCCGCTGCTTTAGAGATGAAGATTTGCGTGCTGACCGTCAGCCGGAATTTACACAAGTCGATATTGAAATGTCCTTCATGAGTCAAGAGGACATCATGACGCTTGCTGAAGAGATGATGGCGAAGGTGATGAAAGATGTCAAAGGTGTAGACCTTACATTGCCATTACCTCGTATGACATATGATGAAGCGATGAATTCCTATGGATCCGATAAGCCGGATACTCGCTTTGAGATGAAGCTGGTGAACATTTCAGACACGGTAAAAGACTCCGATTTCAAAGTGTTTAGCGGAGCTGTGAAAAATGGTGGAGCTGTGAAAGCCATCAATGTCAAAGGGGCTGCAGCGAACTACTCAAGAAAAGACATTGATGCACTTGGTGCATTTGCAGCGAACTACGGTGCAAAAGGTCTAGCTTGGCTAAAAGCAGAAGGGACTGAATTAAAAGGTCCGATCGCTAAATTCTTTGATGAAGCAAAGCAAGCTGAATTAAAAGAACAGCTGCAAGTTGAAGAAGGCGACCTTTTACTCTTTGTTGCAGATAAGACGTCTGTTGTCCATGATGCGCTTGGTGCACTTCGCTTAAAACTTGGTAAAGAGCTTGAACTGATTGATGAGTCTGTATTTAATTTCTTATGGGTTGTCGATTGGCCGCTGCTTGAAAAGGATGAAGAAGAAGGCCGCTTCTATGCTGCCCATCATCCATTCACAATGCCGGTTCGCGATGATCTTGAATTAATTGAAACAAGCCCAGAAGACATGAAGGCCCAGGCTTACGATCTTGTGCTGAATGGCTACGAGCTTGGCGGAGGTTCTATTCGTATTTTCGAAAAGGACATTCAAGAAAAGATGTTTGGCTTACTTGGTTTTTCAAAAGAAGAGGCTTACGAACAATTTGGCTTCCTGCTGGATGCGTTTGAGCATGGTGTTCCTCCGCATGGCGGAATCGCGCTTGGGCTTGACCGTTTAGTGATGCTGCTTGCAGGCCGCTCTAACTTAAGAGATACGATTGCATTCCCTAAAACGGCAAGTGCGAGCTGCGTTCTTACAGATGCCCCTGGCCATGTAAGCGAGGCGCAGCTTGATGAGCTGAGTTTAGCGATTAAAACAAAAGTAAAACAGTAAAATAGGCGCATGTTTATAGGTATGTAAACGCTTGAAAAAGAAATATGCCTATGATATGCTTTCATCAATCAATAAATAAAGTCCTGATACGTACGGTGGTTACCTAGTTTTGACCGAACATTTTTTTATACGGGAGCTTGCCTTTCCTTTCTGCATAAATGCCTCTTTAGAGGACTTATAAAGTCAGGAAGAAAGCACCCACCTGCATGGTGCGGGGTTCAAAACGAAGGAAATGCTGGCGGCGTCATCGGGACTTTTTTGTGTTTTTTTCTTTTAGAGAAGGATGACGGAGAAGTCTGAATATGATATGATTCTTTCGATTCATTTTAAATAAAGGTGGAGTGAGGCACTTGTTACATCAGTTTTCAAGAAACGAGCTTGCCATTGGCAAGGAAGGCTTAAATATACTAAAAAACAGTACAGTTGCAGTGCTTGGTGTGGGCGGCGTTGGTTCATTCGCAGTAGAGGCACTCGCGCGTTCAGGCGTTGGCCGTATTGTTCTTGTTGATAAAGATGATATTGATATTACAAATGTAAACCGTCAGCTTCCAGCATTGCTATCAACAGTTGGCCAGCCAAAGGTTGACTTAATGCAGGCGAGAATCGCTGATATTAATCCAGAATGTGAAGTTGTTGCGCTGAAGATGTTTTATACAGAGGAAACATACGAGCAATTTTTTGAGTATCCGCTTGATTATGTCATTGATGCCTCAGATACCATTCACTATAAAATTCATTTAATGAAAGAGTGTCTGAAACGAGGTGTGAACATCATTTCAAGTATGGGAGCTGCGAACAAAACAGATCCGACACGCTTCAAAATTGATGATATTTCAAAAACACATACCGATCCTATTGCAAAAGTTGTGAGAACACGTTTGCGTAAGGAAGGGATTCGTAAAGGAATTGAAGTCATTTTCTCTGATGAAAGTCCAATTGTCATTCGCGAAGATGTCAGAAAAGAAGTTGGAAATGATGAAGCGAAGATTCGCAAGGCGCAAATGCCGCCATCATCTAATGCATTCGTTCCGTCTGTTGCCGGACTGATCATGGGTGGTCATGTCATTATGAAGCTTTTAAAAGATATTCCGATTACACGTGTGAAGGATAAATAAACAGCCCGCCTGCTAACATGCAGGGGGCTTTTTTTATTTCTGGCGTTTTAAATTTTCATAGACCTGTTTCAATGCACCTTCAAATTTTCCGGTTTGTTTCGGTACATAGTATTGCTTGTTTTTCAGCGGATCAGGTAAATATTGCTGCTTCACCCAGCCGTTTTCGTAATCATGTGGGTATAAGTAATCGACGCCTCTTCCGAGTGCTGTGGCGCCTTTGTAGTGAGCATCCTTTAAATGAACTGGAACTTCTCCAATTTTCCCTGTACGAATGTCACCAAGTGCTGCATCAATCGCCTTATATGCCGAATTAGACTTAGGAGAAAGACACAGCTCAATCACTGCGTTCGCCAGCGGAATTCTTGCTTCTGGGAAACCGATTCTTTCTGCTGTTTGCACTGCGCTTAACACGCGGGGGCCTGCCTGCGGACTGGCTAAGCCAATGTCCTCGTAAGCCATCACGAGTAATCTCCTTGTAATGCTTTCAAGGTCTCCTGCTTCGATCAGTCTGGCAAGGTAATGCAGCGCCGCATCTGTATCAGATCCTCTAATGGATTTTTGAAAAGCCGAGAGGACATCATAATGAGCATCACCATTCTTGTCATGTGAGAAGCTCTTCTTTTGTAAACATTCTTCTGCTGCGGCAAGAGTAATTGTGATATGCCCTGTCTCATCAGCTTTTGTCGATAAGACAGCGAGCTCGAGTGCATTTAAAGCAGAACGCACGTCTCCTCCGCATCCATTGGCAAAATGATTCATCGCTTCATCGTCCACTGTCACCTTATAGCCGCCAAGCCCGCGATGTTCATCCTGTAAGGCTCTTGTTAACGCAGCTTTGATTTGCTCTGTTTCAAGCGGCTTCAGCTCGAATATTTGTGTCCGGCTTCGAATGGCAGGATTGATCGCATGATAGGGATTAGCCGTTGTTGCCCCAATTAAAATGATCATGCCATTTTCTAAATAAGGAAGAAGAAAATCCTGCTTTCCTTTATCAAGCCGGTGGACTTCGTCTAAAATAAGGATCACCTGGCCGCTCATTTTTGCTTCAGCGGCGACAGCTTCCATATCCTTTTTGTTATGAATGACCGCATTCAATGTACGAAAAGCAATGCTTGTACTGCCAGCGATCGCGGTTGCAATCGATGTTTTGCCGATGCCCGGCGGTCCGTATAAAATCATCGAGGATAAATGTTTTGCCTCGACCATTCGCCTAATAATTTGACCTTCTCCAACAAGATGCTCCTGCCCAATAATGTCTTCAATATGACTTGGGCGCATCCGGTACGCTAAAGGTTTCATAATTATCTCTCCTATAGCAATGTCTTGTTTGTATAGAGTACCGAAATTTCTTCAAATAGAAAAGGGATTCGTCCTTCTATCATGCTCAGAACCCGTAAATGAAAGTTGGCTGAAAGTATGATATAATTGCTTTTGGTCTATATATCAGCGTATATGAAATCAGAAAAATAATTGATGACATAGAATAGAAAACGCAGAGGTGTTTAACTTGAAAATATCAACTAAAGGCAGATATGGTCTGACGATCATGATCGAATTAGCCAAAAAACATGGCGAAGGCCCTACATCATTAAAATCAATCGCTCAAAACAATGATTTGTCTGAGCATTATTTAGAGCAGCTTGTATCACCACTCCGCAATGCCCGTCTTGTAAAAAGTATCCGCGGAGCGTATGGCGGCTATGTTCTTGCACATGAACCAAACGAGATCACAGCAGGTGATATTATTCGTGTATTAGAAGGACCCATTAGTCCTGTTGAAGTCATCGAAAACGAAGAACCAGCAAAGCGTGAACTATGGATTCGTATTCGTGATGCAGTAAAAGACGTACTAGACAATACAACTCTTGAAGACTTGGCAAGCTACACAGATGACGGGGATCAAGACTCGTATATGTTCTATATTTAGATCAGAGGTGTACCGGAAATGGAACGAATCTATTTAGATCATGCGGCCACAACGCCGATGGATCAGCGTATTGTGGACAAGATGATGCCGTACTTTACAGAGATATTTGGCAATCCCTCTAGTATTCATTCATATGGGCGCGAGGCAAGAAAGTGGCTCGATGAAGCAAGAGAAGTCATTGCAGGAGAATTACACTGTAAACCGCAGGAGATCATCCTCACAAGCGGTGGAACCGAGGCGGACAACCTGGCAATTACAGGTGTTGCCATGGCAAGACAGCATGAAGGAAAACATATCATCACAGTGAAAACAGAGCATCATGCGGTGCTGCATACATGTGAACGCCTAGAAAAACTAGGATTTGAAGTGACATATTTAGATGTGGACGAAACAGGATTGATTCATCTTGATCAATTAAAACAAGCATTGAGAGAAGATACGATTCTTGTGACCGTCATGTACGGCAATAATGAAACAGGTGTGATTCAGCCAATCAAAGCCATTGGCGAACTTCTGCGTGATCACACGGCTCATTTCCATACAGACGCAGTGCAGGCGTTTGGCACAGTGCCTATTGATGCAGCAGATCTCCATATTGATCTTTTATCTGCTTCTGGCCATAAGCTGAATGGTCCGATGGGAACAGGTTTTTTATATGTAAACGAAGGCGTGAAGCTTTCTCCGCAAATATTCGGAGGCGAACAAGAAAGAAAGCGCCGTGCTGGCACTGAAAATGTGGCAGGAATTGTTGGGCTTGCAGAAGCTGTTCAATTAACGAAGCAAAATAGAAGAGAAAAAGCGATGCATTATGGTAAGCTCAAAGAAACCATGCTGCAAGTATTTGAAGAGGAATCTCTCAATTTCTCTATCAATGGACATCCGAAAGAGACATTGCCGCACATTTTAAATGTTCATTTCCCGGGCGTCTCCATTGAATCGCTGCTTGTGAATTTAGATATGGAAGGAATTGCTGTTTCAAGCGGATCGGCATGTACGGCTGGATCTGTCCTTCCTTCGCACGTGTTAAGCGCCATGTATGGCGAAGAAGCAAAAGAGCTGACGTCCTCAGTCAGAATAAGCTTCGGTCTTGGGAATGAAGAGGATCATGTGAAGCAGGCGGCACGTAAGATAGCGGCTGTTGTCAAACGCCTAGCCAAATAAATGCTTCCTTTTGTTCGTGTGTGAAAAATGAAACAGCGAAGCACCTGAAGAACGAAACGCGCATGTTGTTTCATTGAAATTGGAGTTGATGAAGATGACAAAAAGACCAGAAGATACAAGAGTTGTGGTCGGTATGTCCGGAGGAGTCGATTCATCAGTTGCCGCTCTTATGTTAAAGGAGCAAGGCTATGATGTCATCGGCATATTTATGAAAAACTGGGATGACACTGATGAAAATGGTGTTTGCACAGCAACGGAAGACTATGAGGATGTCATCCGCGTATGTAACCAAATTGGAATCCCTTATTATGCAGTGAATTTCGAGAAGCAATATTGGGACAAAGTGTTTCAATATTTTCTTGATGAATATAAAGCGGGCAGAACGCCAAACCCAGATGTCATGTGTAACAAAGAAATTAAGTTCAAGGCATTCCTTGAGCATGCACTTTCACTTGGTGCGGATTACTTGGCAACAGGACACTATGCCCGTGTTGACAGAACAGGCGATGAAGTCAAAATGCTGCGAGGTCTTGATGCAAACAAAGACCAAACGTATTTCTTAAATCAGCTGACTCAGGAACAACTTGATAAAGTCATGTTCCCAATCGGTGATTTAGAGAAAAAAAGGGTTCGTGAATTAGCTAAAGAAGCAGAGCTCGCAACAGCAGCGAAAAAAGATTCAACTGGTATCTGCTTTATCGGAGAAAGAAACTTTAAAACGTTCCTTAGTCAATATTTGCCTGCACAGCCTGGTGTGATGCAGACAATGGACGGAGAAGTAAAAGGGGAGCACGATGGACTGATGTATTACACGATCGGTCAGCGCCAAGGACTTGGCATTGGCGGCAGCGGTGATCCTTGGTTTGTCGTTGGAAAAGACTTGGAGAAAAACATCTTGTTTGTTGAACAAGGCTTCCACAATCCACTTTTATACTCTGAAAGCATTTCAGCCGTTAATATTAGCTGGACTCGTCCTCATATTGTCGGAGAAAACGGTGAATTAACTTGCACAGCAAAATTCAGATACCGTCAAGAAGATCACCATGTGAAGGTCAAAATGACAGGTGAGCAAGAAGCGATGGTTATCTTTGATGAACCTGTTCGTGCTGTTACCCCGGGACAAGCGGTTGTTTTTTATGATGGCGACGAATGTCTTGGCGGCGGTACAATTGACGATGTCTTCAAAGATGGTCAAAAGCTGTCGTATGTGTAGCATGTTTCAAAACCTCAACGTCGCTGTTGAGGTTTTTTAATGAAAGGATGAGAGAGCGAATGAATCATAACGAAATCGGCATAGAAGCCTTGAATCAAGGGAATATCGAAAAAGCAGCTGAAGCTTTTACAAAAGCGATCGAAAAAAGCCCGAAGGATCCGGTTCCATATATTAACTTTGCGAACTTACTTTCAAGTATCAATGAATTTGAACGTGCTTTAAACTTTTTTCAAAAAGCAATTGAACTTGATCATACCGCAGCTGCAGCCTATTATGGAGCAGGAAATGTATATACATTAAAAGAAGACTTTATGAAAGCGAAAGACTATTTTGAACAAGCACTAAAAGCCGGCATGGAAAATAGTGATTTGTTTTATATGCTCGGGCAGACGCTCATCAAATTAGAGCAGCCAAAGCTTGCGATGCCATATCTTCAGCGTGCCGTTGAACTAAACGAAGAGGATAATGAAGCAAGGTTTCAATTTGGCATGTGTTTAGCCAATGAACACATGCTGGAAGAAGCGGTGACAACTTTTACTGAAGTCATCACGCGTGATCCGCAGCATGCAGATGCCTTTTATAATTTAGGGGTTGCGTATGCGTACTTAGAGAAAAAAGACGAAGCACTTGAGATGCTGGGTAAAGCCATTGACGTGCAGCCTGACCATATGCTGGCACTACATGCACAAAAGCTGATTCAAGAGGCAGAATAGATGGAAGGAGGGAAGACCTGTGCAGGAACATCCAGATCAAATGAAGCTTGAGGACGAACCGTTTTTAAAGGGGACCATTCAAGCCGTTATTTTCCATAATGAAAGTAATTTATACTCGGTGTTAAAGGTAAAAGTCATTGAAACATCGGAAAACTTAGAGGGAAAAACAGCATCTGTCACAGGCTACTTCCCAGCACTTCATGAGGAGGAAACCTACACTTTCTATGGCAAAGTGACAAGCCATCCGAAATTTGGTGAACAGTTTCAGGCCACTCATTTTCAAAAGGAAGTGCCGACAACGAAGCAAGGAATCATTCATTATCTCTCAAGTGATTTATTTGAAGGGATAGGGAAAAAGACGGCTGAAGAAATCGTGGGGAAGCTTGGTAATCAGACGCTTCATAAGATTATGCGTGACCCAGCTGTTTTGTATGATGTACCGCGCTTATCAAAAAAGAAGGCGGATAAGCTTGCCGCAGCGCTTCAGGAGCATCAAGGACTGGAACAAATCATGATCAGCTTGAATCAGTATGGCTTTGGTCCGCAGCTCAGCATGAAGATTTACCAAGTATACGAGAGTGAAACACTGCAGAAAATCGAGGAAAATCCCTATCAGCTCGTTAAGGATGTTGAGGGAATCGGGTTTATTAAGGCGGATGAGCTTGGCGCTAGAACAGGCATCTCAGGAAATGACCCAGAACGGATTCGCGCCGCCTTGCTATATACAGTGGAGACAGCCAGTCTACAAGACGGTCATACGTACATACAAACGAAAGATTTGATCGTCGAAACCCGCAAGCTGCTCAACCAAACCGGCAATGATTACAAAGTGACTGAAATGGATGTTGCCAATCAGATCATTGCACTTGGCGAAGGAAAAGAAATGATCATTGAAGATGACCGCTGCTATCATCCATCCTTATTTTATGCGGAGCAAAGTGTCGCCAAACGCATTCAAAAAATCGTCTCCCAAACAGAATATGCAGATCAATTTCCTGAATCAGAATTCCTGCTAGCACTTGGCGAGCTGGAGGAGCGGTTAGGCGTCCAATATGCACCGACACAAAAGGAAGCGATTCAAAAGGCACTCATGTCCCCGATGCTGCTTTTAACAGGCGGGCCTGGAACAGGGAAGACGACGGTCATTAAAGGAATTGTCGAGCTTTACAGTGATCTTCACGGTGTTTCTCTTGATCCGAGTGATTATAAAAAAGATGAATCCTTCCCATTTGTGCTTGCGGCACCAACTGGACGGGCGGCTAAACGGATGACAGAATCAACAGGGCTTCCAGCTGTCACCATTCACCGGCTGCTAGGCTGGAATGGTTCGGAGGGCTTCTCTCATGATGAGGAACAGCCGATTGAAGGCAAGCTTGTCATTATTGATGAATCAAGTATGCTGGATATTTGGCTTGCGAATCATTTGTTTAAAGCCATTCCTGATCATATCCAAGTGATTATGGTAGGGGATGAACATCAGCTGCCATCTGTCGGACCAGGCCAAGTTTTACGGGATTTGCTTGCCTCAAAAGCCGTGCCAGCTGTTACCCTGACAGATATTTACCGGCAGGCAGACGGCTCAACCATTGTTGAACTTGCACATGATATGAAAAATGGTGTGCTGCCAAAGGATATCACTGCACGCTCAAAGGATCGGTCCTTCATTCAGTGTTCAGCTGATCAAATGAAAGAAGTCATTGAGAAAGTTGTCAGCAATGCTGCTCAAAAAGGGTTTTCAGCAAAGGATATTCAAGTGCTGGCACCGATGTATAAAGGAAAAGCAGGCATCAATGAGCTCAACAAAATGCTGCAGCACATTTTGAATCCTAAAAAACCAAAGGGCAGGGAAATCCCGTTTGGTGATGTGGTGTACCGGACAGGTGATAAGGTGCTTCAGCTTGTGAATCAGCCGGAGAACAACATTTTTAACGGCGATATCGGTGAAATTGTCTCGATTTTTTATGCAAAAGAAAATACAGAAAAAGAAGACATGGCTGTGATCTCTTTTGATGGAAATGAAATCACCTTTACAAAAAAAGATTTTCATCAATTTACACATGCTTATTGCTGCTCCATTCACAAATCACAAGGAAGTGAATTCCCGATTGTTGTGCTGCCAGTCGTCAGGAGCTACTACCGAATGCTTCGGCGGAATCTGCTGTACACAGCCATTACACGCAGTAAAAAGTTTTTAATACTGTGCGGCGAGGAATCAGCGCTGGAGTGGGGCGTGAAAAACAATGAGGATTCCCTCAGACAAACGTCCTTAACGATGCGGCTAGTGCAAACCGAACAAATCATGGATGCAGAACTTGAAGCGCTCCAAAAAGAGCTTCCGTTTAGCGTACATGACGCAAATATTGGCATGGAGGGAATCACTCCGTTTGATTTTATGCATGAGTAGAAGGTTCAGATTGTTGACAAAGGGCTAAAATGATTTTTATTTTAGCCCTTTGTCTTCTTTTAGCGTGAAAAGAACTTCACCCATTCCGTTCATGGAAGCCATTTCTTCGTATGAGTCATGAAGCAAACGCACACGATAAGACTGTTCCGCAAAAGGTGGTTGAGCACATTTTGAGAACATGCCAAGAACTTGAAGGAATGACGATCTATACAGATGAGCTGTCCCAATCGCTTGGTTCTATAAAAGATATTTGCTTTTTAGCCGGAGGCAGCTGCGGAGGATATGTGTTAGAGGGGAAAAAGAAAGACTGTGCACTCGTTCCATTTTCTGCTTTTGATCAGCTGACAGACAAAGGTTTGTATGTGAGCTGCCAGGAGGGAGTGGGCATGGATTCCTCTGCTCCATTCTTGTTATTTTCGAAATTAAAGAAGAAAATGATGCAGTCGCCTGATGGTGAAAATTTAGGCATTTTGGAAGATGTATACTTTTGCTCAAATTCGGGCACAATCGTAGCATATGAACTCTCGGACGGCTTCTTTACAGAGCTATCAGGGATTCGGAAACAGCTGCAGGCTGCCGGAACCTTGATGAACGTTCAAAAGGAAGCACTGGTTCTAAACCGAACGTAAAGAGGTGCTGATTATGCTCATTTGCCCAAATTGCAAATGTAAAGACATCGGAAAAATTGGGGTCAATCAATATTATTGCTGGGGCTGTTTTATTGAATTGACGCTGTCAAAAGGCAAAATATCTACACACCAAGTGGAGGAAGACGGGACACTAAGCAGCTTAGATGATCTGTTTAGTGACGATGAACGTTCAATTCAACTATAAGTGTTAAGGGGGAATTTCGAATGGGCAAAATGACTTCTTCACTATTAACGCTTGGTGCAGGTGCACTCGCATATCACTTTGCAAGCCGATATGATATGCCATCAAAGCGGGATATGAAAAAGCTAAGAAAACGTGTTATGAGAATGATGTAAACAAAAAGGGCTAAAATGATCTTCATTTTAGCCCTTTGTTTTTTTCAGCGTGATAGCCAGCCGGTCTATACGCTGAGGCATCCGCCAAGAGCGGATGTTCTTTTTATGCCTGCCTGTATTCTAATCGTCTTGCAAGAATGGATAAGCTGAAATTGACGACAAAATACATCATAGCTGCCAATAAGAAAATCGGCAGTAAATAGGATTGGCTTTGACCATTTAATATTTGAGCGTGATGTAATAATTCTGGAAGCGCAATGACAACGGCAAGCGACGTATCTTTCAAAAGAGATATGAACTGACTGACAATTGGCGGCACCATTCGGCGCAGAGCCTGCGGCATTATAATCATTTTCAGTGTTTGAATATAGGTTAAACCAGAAGATCTGGCTGCTTCAATCTGGCCCTTATCAATTGATTTAAGGCCGCTCCGAATAATTTCTGACAGCATCGCGGATTCAAACACGGTTAAAGCTGCAATGGCAGAGGCTGTGATGCTTAGCTTGATGCCGATTTCAGGCAATGCAAAATACGTGAAAAAGATGATCAGCAAAAGCGGCAGGTTTCGAATGGTCTCTACAACTACCGCAAGTACCTTCGATAAAAGTGGTATTTGAGCGAACCGTAATGTGCCAACGACTAATCCAATGATAAAGCTCAAAATGATGGAGATAAAAGCCACTTTTAAGGTGACAGCAAATCCTTCAAATAAAAAGGCGAGATGATCAGGCTGGTAGGCACCTATAAAATCCATGATGTTTCCTCCTTTCTAGTGGCTTCTTGCTAATCTTCTTTCTAAATAACCGACGCCTAGACTGAGCGGAATGGTTAATAGCAGATAGAACATCGCAACAAAGATGTAGACATCAAACGTCACAAATGTTCTAGACGCAATGAGGTCTCCTTGATACATGAGATCAAACCCTGCAATGACACCTAAAATCGAGGAGTTTTTGACAAGGTTAATAAATTGATTTCCAAGAGGGGGAATGACGATTTTAATCGCCTGCGGCAAAATGATATACCGCATCGTCCCGCCATATGACAGACCTGAGGCGCGGGCTGCTTCCATTTGTCCAAGCGGTACAGCTTGTATCCCTGCACGAATGGCTTCAGCAATAAAGGCAGACGTATAAATGGCAAGAGCAATTGTACCGGCAGTAAAGCCATCTGCTACAATACCCAGCACCGGTAAACCAAAGAAGAAAACAAAGGTGATCAATAATAACGGAATATTCCGAATAAATTCAACATAAGCCGTTCCGAACCAGTTGAGCGGCCTAAATGGCGCAATTCTCATAATGGCAATGAGTGTACCGATCAAAAAGCTTCCAATCAGAGCGATGACACTTGCACCAATGGTATATTTAAAGCCTTCTAAATAAAGATGAACATTTTCAGTGAGAATGGAAAACCGCAGCAATCAGTTCACTTCCTTCCTGATCAACAGGGGAGCCTTTGAGAGGCTCACCTGAGGCATTGATCTTGACGAATCAAATGCTATTCTTTGATCCATTTTTTAAGAATCTTGTCATACTCTCCATTGTCTTTTAACGTTTTTAAGGCTTTATTGATCGCATCTGTTAATTCTTGATCTCCTTTTTTCACAGCAATGCCATAAGGCTCATCTGTAAAGGTGCCGCCGACCACTTCATAATTTGAATCTTCATCTGCCATACCAAATAAGATCGCATTATCAGTTGTCAGCACTTGCCCTTGGTTTGATTTTAATGCTGTAAAAGCCTCCTGATAGTTCTCAAATTCTAATACGGATGCTTCAGGTGCTTTCTCGCGGATATTTTGAGAAGAAGTAGATCCTTTCACGGCCAGCACCTTCGTTCCTTTTTTAAGATCATCAATGGATTGAATGTCGCTTCCTTTTTTCACAAGCAGTGATTGTCCTGCTTCAAAGTAAACATCTGAGAAATTGACTTCTTTTTTACGCTCTTCTGTAATTGTCATAGTCGCAACAATTGCATGGATATCCCCTTTTTGAAGCAAAGGAATTCTTGTTTTAGATGTCACTTCCTTAAATTCTGCTTTTCCTTCATCGCCGAGTATTTCCTTTGTGATGGCTTTTGCAATGTCAATATCAAATCCTTCAATATCACCGCTGCTCGGATTTTTTAAACCGAATAAACGTGTGTCATTTTTTACACCGAAAATGATTTTTTTGTCTTTCTTAATGGCTTCTAAAGAACTTCCTTGTTTTGCATCAGTTGACCCTTTTTCAGTAGATCCACAAGCAGCCAAAGCGGCGATGCAGCAAGTCATAAAGAGCAGCAGGCCAAAGCGTTTCATTTTTTTCATCAAACCATTCCCCCTAGTGATTTAATATACGGCTTAAAAATAATTGAGCACGTTTCTCTTGCGGTTTTTCATAAAATGCAGCCGGTGTTGATTCTTCAAGAATTCTGCCTTCATCAATAAAGACAATACGGTCAGCCACTTCGCGGGCAAAGCCCATCTCATGTGTGACGACAACCATGGTCATGCCTTCACGAGCCAGCTGCTTCATCACATCTAATACCTCGCCGATCATCTCTGGATCAAGTGCAGATGTCGGTTCGTCGAAAAGCATCACCTCTGGCTTCATCGCAAGCCCTCTTGCAATGGCAACGCGCTGCTGCTGTCCGCCCGAAAGTCTTGAAGGATAGGTGTCTGCCTTTTCAGGAATGCCGACCTTATTTAAATAAAATTCAGCTGTTTCCTTTGCTTCTTCCTTGCTCACTTTTTTGACCTTCATCGGCGCAAGCATAATGTTTTCAAGCACCGTCTTATGCGGATAAAGGTGAAAATGCTGAAAGACCATGCCGATATTTTGCCTGACAAGATTGATGTTGGTCTTCGGATGCTGAACAGACACTTGATTGACGAGAACTTTTCCCTCATCAATGCTTTCAAGACGATTGATACATCTGAGCATCGTGCTTTTTCCAGATCCTGAAGGACCGATGATCACAACAACCTCCCCTTTTTGAATATGTAGGTTAATGTCCTTAAGTACATGGAACTGGCCATAATGCTTGTTAACTTCTTCGAATGTGATCATGAAGAACCTCCTCTTGTGTTTCATTGGCTAAAGCTAAAGTGGATTCTAGCGCAACTTGTGTAAAAAGAAGTAAAAGATGGAATATTTTCTGACGAGATTTTACAGCAAACAGTGACTTTGGATGGAGCTGTATGTTTCATGTGTATTCATTTTTAACAAAGTTAGGACAAATTTTATTTACGTGGATAATTGCAGAAGATGGTTAAACAATAAGAAGAGAGGTGAAAAAGGTGAAGAAACGTCCGATCCAATTTCTGATATATGCTGCAGGGGTCCTGCTTGTCCTTGCATCCTTGCTCATTTTACTGCAGCTTGACGAGTTATGGATGCCTATTTTTTTATTGCTGAAGGCGGTTCTGATTCCGCTTCTCATTGCCATTTTTATTTCTTATCTGCTTTATCCTATTGTGGAAAGACTGCATGCAAGAGGGCTGCCAAGAACAGTCAGTCTTTTACTCATCTATGTCCTGTTTTTTGGCGGGATTGGTTTTGCGGTTTATAAAGGAGCGCCTGTTATGATCGCACAGTTAAATGAGCTGTCAGAACAAATTCCTGTCATCGCTGAAACGTATAATGGCGCATTATCACATATTCATCATCATACGAGCCACTGGCCTGACGGACTTCATGACCGCTTGGACCGCTTCATTGTTCAATCGGAGACATATGCAGCCAATAGCGCTGAGCGGATGATTCTTAGCTGTAAAGTTTTATTTGATTACGCTTTAGTTGCAGCACTCATCCCTTTTCTTGTTTTTTATATGGTAAAAGACATGAACACGATGAAGCGGGCGGCATGGTATTTAACGCCGCCGTCATTTAGGAAGAGGGGGCATGCCTTTGTGAAAGCAGTGGATGAATCGCTTGGTGATTATATTCGAGGGCAGCTGCTTGTCTGTTCTTTAATCGGGGGTGCAGCAGCCATTGTGCTTTGGCTTTTTCATATCCCGTATCCGCTCGTTCTTGGCATGCTGATAGGAGCAACGAACGTGATTCCGTATTTTGGACCGATAATTGGCGCAGTTCCTGCCATCTTTATTGCGTTTACTATTTCGGTGAAATCGGTCATCATTGTATTGATCACAGTAGCAGTGCTGCAATTTTTAGAGAGCAATGTCCTCAGCCCGATCATTGTAGGGCGAAGTCTTCATATGCATCCTGTCGTTATTATGCTTGTCTTGCTTGCAGGAGGGGAGCTGTTTGGCTTAATTGGGATGATTTTAGCCGTACCAGCAGCTGCGATTATCAGGGTGATCATTGTGCAATATATCCTGATGAGACGAAGCGTTCATTGACAAGACGAGCCGAGTTGTCTATAATAATTTCGATTCATACATATTGAAATTCAATGACGGACCCGAGTACGTTAAAAAGCTGTTGCAGAGAGAGGCTTTATTTGCTGAGAAAAGCCTTATCAGACCTTTAACGGAAGCTAGTCCCGAGTGCAGATAAACACTGCCGCTCTCTTCCGGCGTTATCGGATGTGAAGGTGATAGACGAATGTGTCTATAATCAGGGTGGTACCGCGAGAACATCTCGTCCCTGTGTAAGTCGTTTTGTGCTTGCATAGGGCGGGATGTTTTTTCGTTTGTGTGGAGATTGATGAATGATAAGGGAGGATTTTTGAATGAAAACTTTAACTTCAGCTCAAGTACGTCAAATGTTTTTAGACTTTTTTAAAGAAAAAGGACATGCTGTAGAACCGAGTGCGTCACTTGTACCGCATGACGATCCGACACTTTTATGGATCAACAGTGGGGTGGCAACATTAAAAAAATACTTTGATGGCCGCGTCGTACCTGACAATCCGCGTATTTGCAACGCGCAAAAATCGATTCGTACGAATGATATTGAAAATGTAGGGAAGACAGCACGTCATCACACGTTCTTTGAAATGCTTGGCAACTTCTCTATTGGTGATTATTTTAAAGAAGAGGCCATTGAATGGGCGTGGGAATTCCTCACAAGTGAAGAGTGGATTGGCTTTGATCCGAATTTGTTATCTGTGACAGTCCACCCAGAGGACGAAGAAGCATATATCCTTTGGAGAGATAAAATTGGTGTGCCTGAAGAACGTATTATTCGTCTTGAAGGCAACTTCTGGGATATTGGCGAGGGCCCAAGCGGACCGAATACAGAAATTTTCTATGACCGCGGTGAATCATACGGTGACGACATGAACGATCCAGAATTATATCCAGGCGGAGAAAACGAGCGTTATCTAGAAGTATGGAATCTCGTGTTCTCTGAATTCAACCATAATCCAGATGGATCATACACCCCACTGCCGAAGAAAAACATTGATACAGGGATGGGCCTTGAACGAATGGTATCTGTCATTCAAAATGTGCCAACGAACTTCGATACAGACCTATTTATGCCAATTATTCGTGCAGTTGAGACCATTTCTGGAGAAAGCTATGGCGAAACAAAGGAAAAGGATACAGCATTCAAAGTCATTGCTGACCACATCCGGACAGTTGCCTTTGCTGTAAGTGACGGAGCACTTCCTTCCAATGAAGGCCGCGGATATGTATTAAGACGTTTGCTGCGCCGAGCTGTGCGTTATGCAAAAACGATCCATATCCACCGTCCGTTTATGTATGATCTAGTGCCAGTTGTTGCTGAGATCATGAAGGATTTCTACCCAGATGTACAAGCAAAAGAAGAATTTATTGCGAAAGTCATCAAAAACGAAGAAGAACGTTTCCACGAAACACTGAACGAAGGGTTAGCTATTTTGTCAGAAGTGATCAAAAAAGAAAGAGACAAAGGCAGCTCACAGATTTCAGGTGAAGATGTATTTAAGCTGTATGACACGTATGGATTCCCTGTCGAACTGACAGAAGAATACGCAGAAGATGAAAACATGACAGTTGATCGAGAAGGCTTTCAAGCGGAAATGGAGAAGCAGCGTGAACGGGCAAGAAATGCGAGACAAGATGTCGGCAGTATGCAGGTTCAAGGCGGCGCTTTAGGCGATATTAAAGTGGAAAGTACCTTTGTTGGCTACGAAAATTTAACTGCGGAAACTCGCATTATCGAATTGCTTCAAAATGGTGAACTTGTCTCTGAAGCACATGAAGGAGACACGGTGCAAATCTTGTTAGATGAAACGCCTTTCTATGCGGAAAGCGGCGGACAAGTAGCGGATAAAGGAACACTAAAAAGTGCAGAAGCCATCATTGAGATCAAAGATGTGAAAAAAGCGCCAAACGGTCAGCATGTCCATGAAGGAGTCGTCGTAAGCGGTACGGCTCAAAAAGGTCTCGAGGTTACTGCAGAAGTGGAATCAGCTCTTCGAAAAGGGATTGTCAAAAACCATACAGCGACACACCTTCTGCATCAGGCGCTCAAAGATGTATTAGGAAGCCACGTAAACCAAGCAGGTTCATTGGTAAATGAAAACAGACTTCGCTTTGATTTCTCTCACTTTGGACAAGTGACGAAAGAAGAATTGTCTCAAATTGAAAAAATCGTCAACGAAAAAATTTGGGAAGGCATCTCTGTTGCCATTGACCTGAAACCAATTGCTGAAGCAAAAGAAATGGGTGCAATGGCGCTCTTTGGCGAGAAGTATGGCGATATTGTCCGTGTTGTCCAAGTGGGCGATTACAGCATCGAGCTATGCGGCGGCTGTCACGTGCAAAACACTGCGGAAATCGGTTTGTTTAAAATTGCGTCTGAGTCGGGTATTGGTGCTGGAACACGTCGTATTGAAGCTGTGACTGGTAAAGGTGCTTATGAAGAATTAAATGACCAGCTGGCGATTTTAGAGCAGGCAGCAAGTGAGCTGAAGTCAAATACGAAGGATGTACCAAAACGGATTGCTTCATTACAGGCAGATTTAAAAGAGGTTCAAAGAGAAAACGAATCTCTCCTTGCGAAATTAAGCCAAGCAGAAGCAGGCTCTATTTTAGAAAAAGTGACAGAAGTTGGCGGAGTGAAAGTATTAACTGAAAAAGTAAACGCTAAAGACATGAACCATTTAAGAACAATGGTTGATGACTTGAAAGCTAAATTAGGATCAGCTGTCATCGTGCTGGGAGCCGTTCAAAACGGAAAAGTAAACATTTCAGCAGGAGTGACAAAAGACGTGATCGAAAAAGGTCTGCATGCAGGAAAGCTTGTGAAGCAGGCAGCTGAAATCTGCGGCGGAGGCGGAGGCGGACGTCCAGACATGGCACAAGCAGGCGGAAAACAACCAGAAAAGCTTGAAGAAGCACTGGCAACTGTCGAAGAATCTGTCAAATCCGTTTTATAATCAGGCAATGTAGTGTAGAATAATGGTATTAGATGAGCGGTTAGAAAAAAGCTTGCTAGTAGAATGTTGGAAGAGAGGTGCAAGAAGCAGTGAGTTCATTTGATAAGACAATGAAGTTTAACTTCTCTGATGATTCAGCTGAAACCAATGTGAATGAAGTGCTCATTACAGTTCATGACGCACTCCAAGAAAAAGGATACAACCCGATCAATCAAATTGTCGGATACTTGCTGTCAGGCGACCCTGCTTATATTCCAAGACATCAGGATGCACGCAACCTAATTCGTAAACTAGAACGAGACGAATTAATTGAGGAATTGGTTAAATCGTACTTAGAGACACATAAAGAGGCGTAAAACATGAGAATTTTGGGCTTAGATTTAGGCACGAAAACCCTTGGTGTTGCGATCAGTGATGAAATGGGATGGACAGCGCAAGGGATTGAAACAATTAAAATTGATGAAGCAGGCGGAGACTTTGGTCTCAGCCGCCTGTCTGAGATCATAGCGGAATACGGAGCTGATAAAATTGTACTTGGCTTTCCAAAAAATATGAACGGTACGGTCGGTCCTAGAGGCGAAGCCAGCCAATCATTTGCGAAAGTGCTAGAAAACACGTACAATGTTCCTGTTGTGCTTTGGGACGAGCGTCTGTCAACAATGGCAGCGGAAAAAATGCTCATCTCTGCAGATGTGAGCAGACAAAAGCGTAAAAAAGTCATTGATAAAATGGCGGCTGTCATGATCCTGCAAGGGTATTTAGACAGCTTAAATTAAAATGAGGTGAATCAAATGGAACACGGAGAAAAGCAAATTACAATCGTTGATGATAATGGAAATGAACAGCTTTGCGAAGTACTATTTACTTTTGAAAGCGACCATTTTAACAAATCTTATGTCCTTTACTACCCAATTTCTGAACAAGACAATGAGGAAATTGAAATTCATGCATCAAGCTTTACACCGAACGAAGACGGTGAAGATGGCGAGCTAGAGCCGATTGAAACGGATGAAGAATGGGACATGATTGAAGAAACGTTAAATACGTTCTTGGATCAAGAAGACGAAGAATAGAACAAATAAAAGGCCTGTGAACAGATCTTCTTGATCTTTCTTCACTGGTCTTTTTTTACGATCAATATGTTAACTTAATTTTATTTTATGTTGACATAATGAATCATACCTTTTACTCTGTTTTTAACAATAAATTGAGTGAGGGGCATGGAGATTGAAAATACAAGATATGATGCAAATAGCGTTAATGACAGCGGTCATCGGGATGTTAGGCTTGATCCCGCCGATTTTACTTACATTTACACCTGTACCGATTACATTGCAAACCGCAGGTCTTTTGCTTGCTGGGGGGCTGTTAAAGCCAAAACAAGCACTGATCAGTTTATGTCTTTTTCTTTTGGTTGTGGCAGCAGGCGCACCTCTTTTGTCAGGCGGGAGAAGCGGGATAGGGGTCTTCTTTGGTCCAAGCGGTGGTTTTCTTCTTGCTTATCCTGTTGCTGCCTTCATGATCAGCTTATGGGTGAACCGGCTGAAAAAAGTAACCGCACTGCGTCTTTTTGTGATCTATGCGGTTTGCAGTATTGTGATTTTGTATATGTGCGGCATCCCTTTTCAAGCCATGATGATGCATATTAAGGTGTCGCAGGCCGCTTTCCTTAGTTTGATTTATCTTCCAGGTGATCTCATCAAAGCGGGAATGTGTGCTGTCTTTACGGTCAAAATCATACAGGCCATGTCATATCGAAAAAGGGATCTGCATAAAGGGAGGCGTGCGGTTTGATCAGAATAACGGAAAGCTATGCAGTACATGCAGAAATGAAACCAGATCAGATTGCCATCATAGATGAGCAAGAAAGCATTACATATCAAGATTGGTACGAACGTGTACAGAGATCAGCGCAGTGGTTACAAGGAACGGCTCATCAGCAAAAAAGAATCGCTTTTTTATTATCAAATGGTGCTTCTTTTTTGCAAATATTTGCGGGCGCTGCTTGTGCAGGGTGGACAGCCGTTCCGCTTGATCCGAGATGGAGTCATGAAGAATGTGTTGAAAAGCTCTTGTTAAGTGAGGCGGATCTCGCCATTATAGAGGATCGATTGATGAAAAGATTTGATCAAAGCAGCGTAGACATACCGATTATTTCTTTATCTGAATGGAAGGAAAGAATGAGCCTTCTCACAGACAGTCCAGATAACAGCTGCGATACCGAGAAGGATCCTGTCTTTTATATGGGATTTACGTCAGGATCAACAGGCTCACCGAAAGCCTTTATTAGGCGTCAGCAGTCTTGGATCGAGAGCTTTCGAATGACCACCGCTTCATTTGGAATCACTCATCAAGATCATGCTCTTATATTAGGTACACTTTTATCCTCTCACTTTTTATATGGTGCCATCAGTACATTATACTTTGGCGGCACAGTGACGCTTTTAGAAAAATTTGTGCCAGTAAAAGCGAAGAAAGCCTTAGAGACAGGTGATATCACCGTGATGTATACTGTCCCAACAATGACAGAAACGTTACTGCAAATCGAAGCTTTTAGAGAAGACAATCCGCTTCTTGTCATGTCATCGGGAGCAGATTGGAGCATCTCTTCAAAAGAACAGCTCGTCACCAACTATCCACATGTCACTTTTTTTGATTTTTATGGCACATCAGAGTTAAGTTTTGTCTCTTATTTGTCTTCAAATGACTTTTTGCAAAAACCTTCTTCTGTTGGACAGCCTTTTTCCTCCATTCAAGTAGAAGTAAGGCGGCCCGATCAATCTGTCTGCCAGCCAAATGAAACAGGGAGGATTTATGTGAAGAGCCCAATGACGTTTTCAGGTTACTTGCATGAGCAGAAACCGCCGGAGGAGTGGCTGACAGTTTACGATATGGGATGGCTGGATGAAGACGGTTATCTGTATATGAGCGGTCGTGAGAATGGCATGATTGTCTATGGAGGACTGAATATTTTCCCAGAGGAAATTGAGCGTGTGCTAAATGAACAGCCAGAGGTAAAACGGTCGATTGTGGTTGGCGTTCCTGACCCATATTGGGGTGAAATCCCTGTTGCCATACTGGAGCAAGAGGCGCAAATAAAGGCGGTTCGACAAGCTGTTAAAGAAAAGCTGGCGGCCTACAAGGTACCAAAAAAATGGCTTGTGATTGATCAAATGATTGAAACATCCGGCGGAAAAATAGCCCGCGCGAGCATGAAAAAGTGGGCGGAGGAGCAATTGTCATGCAAGCAGTGATCGTAGAAGCAAAACGAACACCCTTCGGTGACAAAAATGGGATGCTGAAAAATTATCGCCCAGAGCAATTAGCCGCTCCCCTTATTCAGCATTTGTCTCAGATATTGACACCGGATGACGTCATATTAGGCAATGTCGTCGGAGGCGGTGGAAATATGGCCCGTCTGTCCTCATTAGAAGCAGGTCTTCCTTTACACGTTCCTGGTATGACAATTGACAGGCAGTGTGCCTCTGGTCTTGAAGCGATCCGAACAGCTTGCGTCATGGTTCAATCGGGGGAGGGCACGATGTATATCGCTGGCGGGACTGAGAGCATTTCCAGCTCACCAATGAAAGAGAGAGCACGCTTTTCACCGGAGCGGATAGGAGATCCGCATATGGGAGAAGCAGCAGAGCTGACCGCGTCGGCATTTTCTGTCACGAGAAAAGAACAAGATGACTATGCCCTTTTAAGCTGGGAAAGAAGTTTAGCGGCATTCACACATGGTACATATTCAGAAGAAATCGTTTCGATTGACGGGATGAACATAGATGAAGCGGCTGCTAAAATAAGACCGATGGCAAAGCTGATCAAGCGGGCAAAGCCTGTATTTTTACCGGGAAAAGGAACTGTGACCGCCGCCAATAGCTGTAAGGAAGCAGACGGAGCAGCCGCCGTCGCTGTGATGGAAAGATCGCTAGCGGAAGCAAGTGGATATAAGGTGATGCTACGGTATGCCGGAAGTGCTGTGACAGCGATACATCCTCATTTTCCAGCTGCTTCACCAATTGATGCGATCAAGAAGCTTTTACATCAAGAGAACATCAAGGCAGAGGAAGTGGCGCTATTTGAAATCAATGAAGCGTTTGCGCTGAAAGCTGCACTTATTGCCCGGACGCTGGGGATACCATATGATCGAATCAATAGAAGAGGCGGTGCACTTTGCCTTGGGCATCCTTACAGCGCGTCAGGAGCTGCTATGATGGTGAGATTATTTTATGAAGGGCGCGCCTTACCGAATGGAAGCTATGTCATGGCTGCTATTGGAAGTGGTGGCGGCATTGGTTTAGCCGTGTTATGTCAAGTTCTGTCATGACATGCATAAGCAAGGAATTGCCGAACTCCGTCGAATCATGTACTATAAAAGCTAGATGTGAGGAGGGCCATGCATGTTTTCAGAACAAAAGAAACGACCATTCTTCAAAAGAAAAATGGGGATCGTCCTGTTATCTGTCCTTGCTGTCATCATCATTGCAGCATTATCAGGCTTTTTATATGTTAAATCAGCACTCGGACCGGTCGATCAAAAAAGCAAACAAACCATTAATATTCATATTCCAAATGGGACATCTGTCCGCGAAATTGCAGGCATTTTAAAAGAAAATGGGCTCATTTCGAATGACACGATTTTCACTTATTATGCAAAATACAAAAAGGCGTCCGGCTTTAAAGCGGGATATTTCCATTTAAAACAAACAATGGACGCAGACACGCTGATCAAAAAGCTGACATCTGGCGGGACAGATTACGCCTTTCAGCTTGTGATTCCAGAGGGAAGACAGCTGTCTGATATTGCAGTCATTATTGCAAATCAGACGAATTTTTCAGCGAAGGAAGTTGAAGCGAAGCTGGATGATCCTGCTTTTATTCAAACGTTAATGAAAAAATATCCGAAAACCGTGACATCACAAGTGAATGGAAAACAGGTGAAACATCCGTTGGAAGGTTATTTATTCCCTGCTACGTATCCATTTTATCGTGAGGATGAATCGCTCGAAACGATCATTGAAACGATGATTAAACAAACAGATCAATACGTGAAAACGTATGAAAAAGACATGAAAAAGAGAAACATGTCCATACATGATGTGTTAACGATGGCTTCACTGATTGAAATGGAAGCAACAGAAAAGACAGATCGGGCAAAAATCTCAAGTGTATTCTATAACCGGTTGAAAAAAGACATGCCGCTTCAAACTGATCCAACCGTTCTTTATGCACTTGGTGAGCATAAATCCCGCGTGTATTACAAAGACCTAAAAGTGAAATCTCCTTATAACACGTATAACAACAAAGGGCTGCCGCCTGGACCTATTGCAAATGCGGGTGAATCCTCTTGGAAAGCCGCACTGCATCCAGAGAAAACGGATTACGTTTACTTCCTTGCGAAGAAAAATGGAGAAGTCGTATTTACGAAAACGTTAAATGAGCATAATAAAGCAAAAGCGAAATACATCACAGGCAGCAATTAATGGACAAGTGAATCTAAAAAGACTGTAGACAATACGAGATTGCCTGCAGTTTTTTTCGTTGGAATCTCCATTTTATAGGTTCGCAATTGCCCCTTCTTTGTGGTAAAATATATCGGGTTGTTTTTACTAAGATGAACGAAAGATTGACGAGAAAGAGAGCTGCAATAGGCAGGACTCTTCTTTTTCAGGTCATGAAGGAGCTAGACAGATAATGACTATCGAAGATGATCGAATAAATGATTATATTGAACATTTAATTCACCCAAGTCCTGATGCAATCGCTCAATTAGAGATCTATGCAAAAGAGCATCATGTGCCAATTATGGAAAAGGTGAGCATCGAGCTTTTATTGCAGCTGCTTTCGATGAAACAGCCGAAGAAAATTCTGGAGGTTGGGACAGCGATTGGCTATTCCGCTATTCGAATGGCAACAGCTCTTCCAGACGCTGAGATTTATACGATTGAGCGAAATGCAAAGCGCTATGAAGAAGCAACACGGAACATTGAGGAATTAAAGTTAAAAGAAAGAATACACGTGTTTTTTGGTGATGCGATGGAATCGGCTAAAACGGTCCAAACGATGGCGCCCTATGATGTGATCTTTATTGATGCCGCAAAAGGGCAGTACAAGCGTTTCTTTGAATTGTTTGAACCGATGCTCGCTCACGACGGAATGATTATCACAGACAATGTCTTATTCAAAGGCTTAGTGGCAACGAATTATGAAGAAGAAATTGAAGATAAACGAAAAAAACAATTAATTGGAAAAATTGATCGATACAATCAATGGCTCATGTCAAACCCTGATTTCCAAACGTGCATTATTCCAGTTGGAGACGGGATCGCCATTAGTACAAAAAGAGGTGACCAATCATGAAGAAACCAGAATTGCTTGTGACGCCAAGCAGCGTGTCAGACGTACTGCCATTAATTGAGGCAGGAGCTGATGCATTCTTAATAGGCGAACAAACATACGGTATTCGTCTTGCAGGTGAGTTTTCAAGAGAAGATGTGAAACAAACGGCTCTGCTTGCACATGCCCATCACAAAAAAGTGTATGTAGCGATGAATGCGATTTTTCATAATGACCGCGTTCAGCTGCTTGGAGATTATTTAACCTTTCTCGATTCATTAAGCGTGGACGGCGTCGTCTTTGGAGACCCAGCCGTGATCATGGCCGCAAAGGAAACAGGAGTGAACCTGAATCTTCACTGGAGTACAGAAACGACTGGGACAAACTATTACACTTGTAACTACTGGGGCAGAAAAGGCGCATCGCGTGCTGTTCTTGCAAAAGAGCTGAATATGGACAGTGTGATCGACATCAAAGAAAATGCTGAGGTGGAGATTGAAATTCAAGTCCATGGCATGACATGTATGTTTCAATCGAAACGTACGCTCATCGGCAACTACTTTGAATACCAGGGCAAACAAATGGACGTCGAAGGCAGAAATATGGAGGAAGGGCTATTCCTGCATGACCAAGAGCGTCAAAACAAATATCCTATTTTCGAGGATGCAAACGGAACACATATTATGAGTCCAAATGATGTGTGTATGATTGACGAATTAGAAGAGTTTGTTGACGCAGGCATTGACTCATTTAAAATTGACGGAATTTTAAAGTCACTTTCTTATATGACAGAGGTGACATCACTTTATAGAAAAGCAATTGATTTACTAACGACTGACAAAGACGCGTATGAAGATCAGAAAGAGGACTGGGTGAAGCGGATTGAAGAGATTCAGCCAGTGAATCGTTCGATTGATACAGGGTTCTTCTTTAAAGAAACGGTTTATTAAGATAAGAGGAGGCAGAGGAAATGGCATTATTGAAAGATGGTATTTCTGAAATGATTGATGGGAAACGTGTCATTACAAAAAAACCAGAACTGCTTGCACCCGCAGGAAACTTGGAAAAACTGAAAATTGCTGTACATTACGGAGCTGACGCTGTTTTTATTGGCGGGAAAGAATTTGGACTTCGCTCAAATGCAGATAACTTTTCAATTGAAGAAATGGCAGAAGGTGTCGCATTTGCAAACAAATATGGCGCACGCATTTATGTGACAACAAATATCTTCGCCCACAATGAAAACATGGACGGGCTGGAGGAATACCTTCAAGGGATCGAAGGCGCTGGAGTAGCAGGCATTATCGTAGCTGATCCACTGATCATTGAAACATGTAAACGTGTTGCACCGAAGCTTGAAGTCCATTTAAGCACACAGCAGTCTCTTTCAAATTGGAAAGCTGTTCAGTTTTGGAAGGAAGAAGGGCTTGAGCGTGTGGTGCTCGCACGTGAAACTAGTGCGTTAGAAATTAGAGAAATGAAAGAAAAGGTCGATATTGAAATCGAAACATTTATTCACGGTGCGATGTGTATCGCATACTCTGGCCGCTGCGTGCTCAGTAACCATATGACGGCAAGAGATTCTAACCGCGGAGGCTGCTGCCAGTCCTGCCGCTGGGATTATGATCTTTATAAACTAGAAGGTTCTGAGGAAGCGCCTTTATTTGGTGAGGAAGATGCGCCATTTGCAATGAGTCCAAAAGATTTGAAGCTTGTCGAATCCATTCCTCAAATGATCGAAATGGGAATTGACAGCTTAAAAATCGAAGGACGGATGAAATCCATTCATTATGTTGCCACTGTTGTAAGTGTATATCGCAAAGTCATTGATGCGTATTGTGCTGACCCAGACAATTTTGTCATTCAGCAGGAATGGTTAGATGAATTAGATAAATGCGCAAACCGTGACACAGCACCAGCCTTTTTCGAAGGCATACCAGGAACGGATGAACAAATGTTTGGCATCCATGGGAAGAAAACGACATTTGATTTCGCAGGTCTTGTTCTTCATTATGATGAAAAAGAAAAAATCGTGACATTGCAGCAGCGTAACTTCTTTAAGCAAGGCGACGAAGTCGAATTCTTCGGACCAGAAATTGAGAATTTCACATGCAAAATTGAGACGATTTGGGATGAAAAAGGAAATGAACTAGATGCCGCTCGTCATCCGCTGCAAATCGTCAAATTCAAGCTTGATCAAAAAGTATACCCTAGCAACATGATGAGAAAGGGGAAATAACAGCCACATGAGGAGTAAACCAGTTGTCATTGGTATTGCTGGCGGCTCGGGTTCGGGTAAAACGAGCGTCACCAATTCAATCTATGAAAAATTTAAAGGACATTCCATCCTCATGCTTCAGCAAGATCTATATTACAAAAATCAAAGTCATATGCCATTTGAAGAGCGCCTGCTCACGAACTATGATCATCCGCTTGCATTCGACAATGACCTGATGTTTGAGCATTTGGAACAGCTCCTAAGATACGAATCCATTGAAAAACCAATATACGATTTTAAACTAAACACACGTTCAGAAGAGACGGTTCATGTTGAGCCGAAGGATGTCATTATCGTTGAAGGTATCTTTGCGCTCGAAGACGAACGTTTGAGAGACTTAATGGATATTAAACTGTATGTTGATACAGATGCAGACCTTCGCATCATCCGCCGCATTTTACGCGATACGAAGGAAAGAGGCCGGTCGATCGATTCTGTGATTGAACAATATGTATCTGTTGTCAGACCGATGCATAATCAATTCATTGAACCGACGAAACGATACGCCGATATCATCATCCCAGAAGGCGGCCAAAACCATGTGGCGATAGACTTAATGGTGACAAAAATTCAAACGATTCTTCAAAACCGAGCAGAGTAAATGGTGGAGAAGAAAAAGACCTTTACAGTGTAAAGGTCTTTTCAGCATCATCTTACCAAACTCTCACAAAAACTTGTCCTAAGACAGACGTCCCTTTATAAAGAGTGATAGTGGCATCGCCACGTGAATGAGCGGTCACTATTCCAAAAGAGTTAACAGATGCAACTCTCTGGTTGTCTGTCCAATAACGTGTTGCTGCAGCATTATAGACTGAGCACTCCTGACCAACTTTCATAGGTAAATCGTAATTTTGAATTGAAATCACATCTAATGTTTTCAATCCAGAAGTGCATATATTATTGTTATTGACTGTGAAATCCGCTGTTTCTTTGGCCGAAGCCATGCCCATTAGTGAAAAAGATAAGGTAGAGATGGATAGAACAGAAACAATTGTTTTCTTCATGTTCATTTAAAACACTCCCTAGCATGTATTTGGTCTTGCATTGATAGAATTCAACAAAAACCAAATATTACCTTGTCAATATTTGTTAATAATATGTGAACATTTATAAAAGCAGCATTCTCGGAAAAAATCTTAAGGGTTTGATATGATAAGAAAACAATGAAGAAAAGAAGAGATGGAGAAATCACTACCACATAGCGAAAGAATGAAGTTGAAAAAGTATATTAAAAAAACGACAAACAAATCATCACAAATTTTCAAACAATTCTTGATCAAAATGCAATTTTGTAATAATATAGCATAGACATATCGTACACTGACCATATTAGTATTGGAAGATGGAGAATGGATAAGCTATTCTTCTACATATGATCGAAATGGCCGAACGAGGTACAGGAGCTTCCTGTGCCTTTCCACAGTTTGTGCGATTTTAGACCGCTGCGAGTGGTCCTGTCTAATAAAAGGCATAATAGTTGCATCTAAAAGGGACGCCATGTAAGATGGACTTTTACGAATATGGTACAGAAGGAATGAGGGCCTGAACATGTCCTCATTCTTGTATATTTCAGTCGTCACTCACGTGCAGAAAGTTTGTATGGTGAGGATTAATAGAAGGAGTGAATGATTCATGGCACAAGAGAAAGTATTTCCAATGACAGAAGAAGGAAAACGTAAATTAGAAGAAGAGCTTGAATATTTGAAAACGGTTAAACGTAAAGAGGTTGTAGAGCGTATTAAAATCGCTAGAAGCTTTGGAGACCTCTCTGAAAACTCGGAGTATGATTCTGCTAAAGAAGAGCAGGCGTTTGTAGAAGGCCGTATTACAACGCTTGATAATATGATTCGTAATGCTAAAATTATCGAAGATGAAGGAAACTCAAATGTGGTTTCACTTGGTAAAACGGTGACATTCGTTGAATTACCAGACGGGGAAGAAGAGTCTTACACAATTGTTGGAAGTGCAGAAGCTGACCCGTTCGAAGGCAAGATTTCAAACGATTCACCTATTGCAAAAAGCCTTTTAGGTAAACAAGTAGACGACAAAGTAACCGTTCAAACACCTGGCGGAGAAATGTTCGTCCAAATTGTAAAAATTTCTTAATCACGTTTATCAGGTAAACACCTCGTCCACAATAGGGACGAGGTGTTTTTATGCGCAAAAAAAGAAGAATTCAATGGACAGGTGCGATTATTTTTATACTATTGCTCGGTCTTCTGATGAGACTGGCAGAAATTCAGCTGTTCTTTACAGAATCGTTTTCAAAGCTTGATATCAATTTAATACAAGAAAGTGTCAAACAGCGAACAGAAGAAGTCGTTATTTCAGACGGGCGCGGTGAGTTTTTAGATCGAAACGGCCAAGCACTTCTTACAAAAGAACAGCCTGCGGTTATCTTATTTCCTTTCCTGCAATATGATCTTCCACGCTTACAGCAAACCGCCTCTATTCTTGAGATGGAAGAGGATGAACTCAAAAAACAGTTAACAGAAACGAAAAAACCTCTCATTTTAAAAGATGACATCACGAAAAAAAAGCTGAAAGACATCAATGATATGAAATATTCAGGTGTGTACGGCGTATATATGAAAGAGAAGGACAAAAAAAGACTTGCCCTCCACACATTAGGTTTCACAAGCGAAAATCCAGAACTATTGAGAAAGCGTTATCCTGACAAAAAAGAGCTTTCCATACGTACTGAAATCGGCACATTTGGGCTGGAAAGCACCTTTGACGAATTTCTATTACCCGAGCAAGACACAAAATTGTTATATCATGTGGACGGAAGGGGAAACCCTTTGTTCGGTATGGACGTCAAATATACAGCAGAAGCTCATTCCTTTTATCCACTTCAGGTACAGACAACAATAGATGAAGACATGCAGGCTGAAATGGAGAAAGTGCTCAAAGAACAAGGCGTTGAAAAAGGCGGTGCCGTTCTGCTCGACATTGAAAAAAGCAGTGTACTCGCGATGGCGAGTACCCCAAATGTCACAAGTAAAAACCGGCATGAGGCAAGAAATTACATGCTGACAGCGATTGCACCAGGCTCTGTCTTTAAAACGGCTGTACTTGCCGCAGCAATCGAAAAAAATCTTGACCAGCCACAAACCATGTATGACTGTCGAAAGAATTTATATGGAGAGCCTGAAGGAAAACAAGAAGTGCTGAATCTGACTGATAGTTTCTCGCAGAGCTGCAATTATACCTTTGCGACACTTGCTGAAAGGCTCATTCAAACAGATGATCAAATCATCGAAAAGACGGCTTCTAAGCTTGGACTCATAGATCGAGCTGGCTGGGAAGGGGATGTCTATCATAAGCAGCACTTCAAACAGTTTGATCGTGAAGAAACAGGCAGTGTGTGGGGAGATAAAAGAGACAAGCATGTCAAAAAAGCCATTGCACAAACCGCAATAGGACAAAAAAATGTCAAAACGACGCCTCTGCAAATCGCGAATATGATGGCTGCGATCGCAAGAGGAGGAGAACGAAAAGAAGTGAAAATTGCAGAAAAAGTGCTGTATCAAAACGGAACAACGATGCTGTCCTTTCAAAACAAACGGCCTGAAGGGGGCAGCATAGACCGCTATACAGCTCAAAAGCTGCAAAAATTCTTAAGGCAGGTGGTGACCTCTGACAAGGGAACCGGAAGAAGGTTTCAAGATTTGCCATACGATGTAGCGGGAAAATCAGGTACTGCCCAAACCGGCAGTCAAGACAAAAAGGGGAATCCGCTTTATCATAAGTGGTTTGCTGGATACTTTCCGGTAGAAAAACCAAAATACGCCCTTGTTGTTGTTCACCTTGATGAGACAAGTGGCCGGGCTAAGACAAATGATGCGTTTTATGATATTGTAAAAAAGGTCAATGAAATTGAAAAGAAACAGACATAGAACATCCCTTCATGACATGTTAGAATAGTAACGACTTAGGGAACAGAGGCAAAGGAGTGCAGAGATTTTGAGTAGAAATTCTCGATTTGAACATCGTGATAAGCGCAGAAAGGCAAATATGGTGCTTAACATATTAATTGGTATCGTTGTGGTGCTTATTTTGGTTGTCGCATCGAGTTTGTTAATTTTTAATAAGCCGAAAGATCCTGATGTAGCGGATGCGCCATCAAAAACGGCACCTGCAACAAGTGAAAATAAACAAAACTCACAAGAAGATGTGAAAGATCCAAAGAAAGACACATCCGATGATTCAGATGCAAAAAAAGATGATTCATCTGATCAAGACGACGAAACGAAGAAGACAGATGATGAAGAAAAACCTAATAAAGATGCGTTAAAAGACGCCAAAGAAACAGATGGCGGCAAAACGAGTGATGTAGACAAAACATACGAAAATGATGACTGGGAGCCTGTAGGAACAGAGCAATCCGGTTCACATACAGCAACCTATGATTCCAGCTCAAAAGACTGGAAAGAAATGATCAAAGCCATGTCCTATGCGACAGGAATTTCAGAAGATCAAATGACCGTTCTTTGGTTAGGAAATAACGGAGGTCCTCAAGATGCAAAAGGAACCATCCGTGATAAATCAACAGGTGAACGCTACCGCGTGGAAATTACGTGGGTAGATGAAAAAGGCTGGAAACCTGTGGGCTAAAATGATGTTTATTTTAGCCCTTTGTCTTCTTTTCAGCGTGATAGAAAACCTTTGCAGTCTAGGAAGGACGAGTACCGGAGCGGAGCGAATTTGACATTCGTGAGCACCGGCACGCAGAACTGACAACGAATGCGAGGGTTTGTCTACACGCTGAGATAGCAGATCTGCTATCTTTTTTGTTTAAACATTCGCTTTAAAATGAACAACTGCTGTATACAAAATCTGCTCATCGATCACAGTCGTTTGATGACTGACAGAATGAACAGTCAGCAGAATCGCCTGATTATGTTCAATTTGTTTTTGGATCTTTTGTTCAAGTTCTTTTAAAGATGTTGCTTCAAAAAATTCTATTTTATCCTTTAAAAAATCCAGCTGAAAATCCATTTGATTCACCTCTCTATACTCTTCATTCATCTTAATCTCTCTCCCTCAGAAGGGCAAATGTTTTTCGGTCTCTCCCAGTATTTTTTAGTAGGAAAGAAACAGAAGTTGTGGTAGGATAGGAACTGTTCGACGGAATAAAACATACTATACGCATAGGAATAAATAGATAAAGTGGAGGGAAAGAAAATGGGACGTGAATTTCTTTCTTTATTTGATCATTGGGCTGACTCTTATGACGACACGGTAAGTGGTCATGACGAGCAGTATAAAGAAGTGTTTCGCCGGTATCCGGCTATTTTAAAAGAGATTGTCCGCCTTTCAGGCCAAGACGTTCTTGAGTTTGGAAGCGGTACGGGGAATCTAACAGCGCTGCTCCTTGCAGCTGATAAAAACGTGTATGGTGTTGAACCATCAGATGCCATGAAGAAAGCGGCTCTTCAAAAAGGACTGCCAGATCTATTTCATGATGGGGATTTTTTATCATTTCCAGCGCCGCCATTTGAGCCAGATACGATCGTCAGCTCATATGCATTCCACCATTTAACGGATGAAGAAAAAAAACAAGCCATTCACACCTATAGCAACATCCTTCACTCAGATGGTAAAATAGTTTTTGCTGATACAATGTTTCAAAATCAAGCAGCACATCAAGCTCAGATCGACAAAGCGAGAGCCGCAGGGTTCGATCAGCTTGCAGAGGATTTAGAAACGGAATATTATCCATCCATTGATGTGCTAAAGCAAATCTTTGAAGAAGAAGGTTTTAGCACGTCCTTTCATCAAATGAATGATTTTGTTTGGATCGTAGAAGCGAAGAAAAGGGAATGAAAGGATGTTTTTGATTTGAAAATCGCAGTTATAGGTGCAATGGAAGAAGAAGTGACGATTTTAAGAGATCAACTAAAAAATGCTACACAAGAAAACATCGCTGGGTGTGAATTTACAACAGGTGTTTATGAAGATAAAGAAGTGATTTTATTAAAATCAGGAATTGGAAAAGTAAATGCAGCGGTCAGCACAACATTACTGCTTGACCGCTTTCAGCCAGATTATGTGATCAATACAGGATCTGCTGGCGGTTTCCATCACTCATTAAATGTAGGTGATATTGTCATCTCTACTGATGTGAGACATCATGATGTAGATGTGACCATCTTTGATTACGAATATGGACAAGTGCCGGGACTTCCAGCTGCTTTCATTGCAGATGAAAAGCTTGTGAAGCTGGCAGAAGAATCTGCTTTAGAAATTGATCATATTCAAGTGGCAAAAGGAACGATTGCAACAGGAGATTCGTTTATGAATGATCCGGATCGTGTAGCGTTTGTGAGAGAGAAGTTTCCAGAGTTATATGCGGTGGAAATGGAAGCCGCAGCCGTTGCACAGGTCTGCCAGCTCTTTGGTACGCCATTTGTTGTCGTTCGAGCGCTATCAGATATTGCAGGGAAAGAATCCAATATCTCCTTTGATCAATTCCTTGAGCAAGCAGCGATTCACTCAACCGACCTTGTCTTGCGTATGATAAAGCAAACACAATAAAAGAAGGGGTTTCCCCCTTCTTTTCCATGCAAAGGAAGGGAATCATATGGCTGTCATAAAGGATATTACTGAATTAATTGGCCGCACACCGCTTTTAAAGCTGTCAGGGATTGGCGTCCCAGAAGGCGTTGAGGTGTATGCAAAGCTTGAGATGATGAATCCAGGTGGAAGTATTAAGGATCGTTTAGGTGACATGCTCATCAGAGAAGCATTAGCATCTGGCAAACTGCGTCCAGGCGGAACTATTATTGAAGCAACTGCTGGAAACACAGGAATTGGGCTTGCCCTAAGTGCAAGAAAGCATCAATTGCAAACCATTTTTTGTGTACCAGAACATTTTAGTCAAGAAAAACAACAACTGATGAAGGCGCTCGGTGCAGAGATTATTCATACACCCAGAAAAGAAGGCATGAAGGGTGCGATTGATCGAGCCCTTGAATTAGAGGCAAGCCTTGACAATGCCTATTGTGTTTTACAATTTAAAAACCAAGTAAATCCATTGACTTACTACAGAACGCTCGGTCCCGAATTATGGTCCGACTTAAAAGGGAATATCGATGTATTCGTGGCGGGAGCAGGATCTGGCGGAACTTTTCAAGGTTGTGCCGCCTATTTAAAAGAGCAGAATCAGGCGTTAAAAACAGTGGTTGTGGAGCCTGAAGGATCAATTTTAAATGGAGGGGATCCGGGTCCGCATAGAACGGAAGGAATTGGCCTTGAATTTATCCCAGATTATATGGAGCAGGCTTTATTTGATGAGATTTACACTGTCAGTGATGATGATGCGTTTCGAATGGTGAAAGAAGCAGCTGAAAAAGAAGGTGTTCTCATCGGCAGCTCTTCTGGTTCCGCTTTATTTGCCGCTTTAGAGGAAGCAAAGAAAGCAGCACCTGGGACAGTCATTGTCACCATTTTTCCTGACAGCAGTGAGCGATATTTAAGTAAAGGAATTTATGAGGGAGGAAAATAGAATGAAACCAAAAACAATGATGATTCACAGCGGAACAACGGGTGATGAAAGAACAGGCGCCGTGTCTGTACCGATTTACCAAGTGAGTACTTATAAGCAGCCGAAAGCAGGCGAACATACGGGGTATGAATACTCCAGAACAGCAAATCCAACAAGAACTGCCCTGGAAACAGTCATTCGTGATCTTGAAGGAGGAGCAAGCGGCTACGCATTTGGTTCAGGGATGGCAGCCATTACGGCTGTGATGATGCTGTTTAACAGCGGAGATCATATTGTGCTGACAGATGACGTGTACGGCGGAACCTACCGCGTCATCACAAAGGTGCTAAACCGTATTGGCATTACTGCAACCTTTGTTGACACAAGTGATCCTGAAGCAGTGAAAAAAGCCATTTTACCTGAAACAAAAGCCGTTTACATTGAATCGCCAACCAATCCTTTACTCAAAATGACGGATCTAAAAGCCATCGGCGAATTGACAAAGGAAGCCAACATCTTGATGATTGTCGACAATACATTTTTCACACCGTATTTCCAAAAGCCGATTGAATATGGCGCAGACATTGTCTTGCACAGTGCGACTAAGTATTTAGGCGGCCATAGTGATGTTGTAGGCGGGCTTGTCGTCACAGCGACGAAAGAGCTTGGAGAAGAACTGCACTTTGTTCAAAACTCGACAGGCGGAATTCTTGGACCGCAGGATTCATGGCTTCTCATGAGAGGGATGAAAACGCTTGGACTACGAATGGAAGCACATCAACAAAATGCACAGAAAATCGCTGAGTTTTTAAAGCAACATGCAGCCGTCACACGTGTTTATTATCCAGGTCTCGATACTCACCCTGGACATGAACTTGCGAAAACACAAGCATCCGGCTTCGGCGGCATGATCTCTTTTGATATTGGAAAAGAAGAACATGTCGATGTATTTTTAAGCCAGCTTAAGCTGTTTACAATCGCAGAAAGCCTTGGAGCGGTTGAAAGCTTAATTTCTGTCCCTGCCCGGATGACCCATGCGTCCATTCCAAAAGACCGCCGGGAGGAGCTTGGCATCACAGATGGTTTAATTCGTATTTCCGTCGGAATTGAAGATGTGGATGATTTACTACATGATATCAAGCAAGGACTAAGCGCACTGGCGAATGGATAGATTTACATGCTCCTCGCTTTCTCTCACTATGTTAAGCTATGAATAGACATTGATAACTGGAAGGTGAAACAAGTGAAGAAAAAGTGGAGTGATTTAGTGACAGATTACAAGCAGTACGCTTTTATTTTGCTTGCTGTCAGCACCTTTTTATATATTGGTACGATCTTACCGAACCAGCACATCGAAGCATCTCCAAAAATGCTGATGATGGGAATAGATTGTGTTTTCTTATTAGCAGCTTTTATTTGTGTTAAACGCGCGATTTTCTTTCAAAAGAAACTGCAAGAATTAGATGAAGATTAATTCGAAAGCCTCCTCATTTGCCTGAGGAGGCTTTTTTTATTGTATTGGATAATCGGACAAGAATAACTGTAGAAATTTAGTCAAAAACACAAAATTCATCTATATTACTAAAAACAGGTTTACAAAATGGTGCTTGCTGGATATACTTACAAAGTAATTAAAAAAAACGTAAAGGAGGCTGAAGAATATGTTATTCGTATCTACTTGTGATCAATTCAACCAACAATTTCATCATGTCATCAGCCTGTGGAAGAGTTCGTGTCCTTCCTTTGCCTTATACGGTGCACGCTTCAAAACTGTTTAAGTAAACGAGGATTTCACACGTATCATCCATTGCAGGTTGGAAGACACTGTCTTTTGATCTGCATTTTTGTGTGCCCGCAGGTCAACTGATAAAGAAGATCTGCGGGCTATTTCGCGTGCTGCGAACTGAAGGGAGGTGAGCGTATATGACAATCCATTTATTTTTTATTACTTTGACGATTAAGCGGAAATACAAGGACATTGAGACCGTTCTTTACGAACAAGAAGTCGAAACAATTTATGAAGAAATGAAACAGAAACAACTAAAGTATATGAACTAAAACAGGAAATGAAAAATGTGAAAAGGAGGAGATTGACATGTTTATGATGCTTGCCATGCTTGATTGTTATACGATGGAGAAGGATCAGGTTTAGACACGCTCCACATTGATCACCTGCACATATGATACCGTAAAAGGTGATTGTGAGGTGATCAATGAATGTCGATGTCACCATATATGAGATTTCCGTCTGTGGGGCACGGGTATGCATCTATTCCGCATTCCTTAAAGCACGGATACGGCAATCCATACCGCATGCAAAGAGAGCAAGAGGAAATGCTCAGACGTTATATGTATCAGTACCGGACTTATTGGTATTAAAGAAAAGGAGCAGGAAACCATGACGTTTCCTGCTCCTTTTACGTTAGCAAATCCAGCTTGCACCAATGATGATCAACAAAATGAACAGTACAACAAGCAATGCGAATCCGCCTGCAAAACCGCCACCGTAGCCACCGCAGTAGCCTCCAGAATAACCGCCAAAGCCCATAATCTAGCACCACCTTTATCTAATCAAGATACATTTATAAATTATGCAGCTCATGCAGAAAACGAAATCAATCTGAGCACAAATAATGAAAACGCCTATTCAGGTTAAAAAAATTTTCACTTTCTGCGAAACATTTTCTGAAAAGGAGCGTCTTATAAGAGACAAATAAATTAGGACTAGGTCTTAATTTTTGTAAGGTGAGAGCCGATATGAAAAGTAAGGAAATTTGTAAATAGTTTTATTTACTGGTGAAAAGCAGGTGTTAACATTGATTCAAAGCTGGATTGGAAAACAAATGAGGGAACCAAAAGGCTTGTTCTCAAAATGGGTTGCCCGCTATATGGAAAAAAATCATCATAATATCAATGAATGGACGATTCAACTCTTAAATATACAAGAAAATGACCGAATTTTAGAAATTGGGACTGGAAGAGGCATCACCTTATCAAAGGTAGCTGAAAAACTTGACCGCGGAAAAGTATATGGAGTGGATGCCTCTCGCCATATGATTAAATATGCAAAAAGAAAACATAAGAAGCTTGCGGAACAGGACAAAGCCGTCATTACGCTTGGTAAGGCTGAGCAATTACCTTTTGAAGACAGATCATTCAATAAATTATTTACGGTGCAGACGATCTATTACTTGAAGGATATTGAGCAAGTCATGAAGGAAGTGTACCGCGTCCTTCAAGTGGATGGAGAAGTATTTTTATCTTTCCAAAAGCAGGAGCTGATCAACGAACAAAAACGGTCAACATCTTTTTCATCGTACAGTGAAGAAGAGATCAGCCGTCTGTTTTCAGCATATCACTTTAGAGAAGTCTCGGTTTATCACTATGATACATACATCTGTATCAAAGCCTTAAAATGATGAAAATATTTCCCAGGTAATGAACAAGCACTCAAAAAAGAGGCTCTTCGTCAGAGGAGCCTCTTTGCCTGCAATAAAAAAAGGCTCTTCATCAGAAGAGCCTTTTGTATGTGATATAGGCGCCAGCCAGGTGTGTAAGGAATGATAGTATATATAAGGAATTTGTTTGTCGATTAAGGATACCTGTCTGGCTTATTTCTTATATCGACACCGTTCTGCAAAAGTTTAGCTTTTTTTTCAATATTTTCTTTTTTATTTCGCTGAAAGACACATTTTTCTTTCTCACATAGACATGTGACTCCCTCTTTTTCACATAATGTGCTGTTTGAAGAAGGAAATTGCTTAAGAAATAGAGAAAATTGTAGAGACTTCATTTTTAAACAAAAGGGAGGAATGAAATCATGTCGGGAAACAAAGGTGTCGTTTATAAAGGAGCAGGAAAAGTAGCAGTTGAGGATATTGGATACCCTGATTTGGTCTTAAAAGACGGCCCGGGTGTACCTAAAGCCAATGTGGGGCGCAAATGTGAGCATGGCGTCATTTTAAAAGTAGTGACGACGAATATTTGCGGAAGTGATCAGCACATGGTGAGAGGGCGTACGACTGCACCTGAAGGACTTGTCCTTGGTCATGAAATTACAGGTGAAGTCGTGGAAGTTGGGCGAGATGTAGAGTTTATTCAAAAAGGAGATCTCGTGTCCGTTCCGTTTAATATTGCATGCGGACGCTGCGTCATGTGTAAGGAACAAAAAACCCATGTGTGCTTAAATGTAAACCCGGACCGCCCTGGCTCTGCCTATGGATATGTAGATATGGGCGGATGGGTTGGCGGCCAATCCGAGTATGTCATGGTTCCATATGCAGATTTTCAACTGCTCAAATTTCCAGACAAAGATCAAGCGATGGAAAAAATACTTGATCTCACGATGCTTTCCGATATTTTCCCGACAGGTTTTCATGGTGCTTATACGGCTGGAGTAAAGCCTGGTTCGACCGTATATATTGCAGGTGCTGGGCCAGTAGGTCTTGCAGCAGCACATTCGGCTCAGCTTCTTGGCGCATCTGCTGTGATTGTTGGAGATCTGAATGAGCAAAGACTGGAACAGGCAAGAAGCTTCGGCTGTGAGACGATCAATCTACGAAAACATGATCGAATCGGCGAACAAATTACGAATATTTTAGGGGAGCCAGAAGTTGATTGTGCCGTCGATTGTGTCGGCTTTGAAGCTTCGGGTCATGGAGACCAGGGAGAAGCACCAGCAACTGTTTTAAATACGATTATGGATATTACTAAAGTTGGCGGCAAGCTTGGAATTCCAGGGCTTTATGTCACAGAAGATCCAGGAGCAGTGGATGCCGATGCAAAAGTCGGTTCTCTGAAAGTGCGAATTGGACTTGGCTGGGCGAAAGCTCATACCTTTGTGACAGGTCAAACCCCTGTTATGCAATATCATCGCAGTCTAATGAAATCCATTTTAAGCGGCAGAGCACAGATCGCTAAAGCCGTCAATGCGACCGTCATTGACCTTGATCAAGCCCCTAAAGGATATAGTGACTTTGATTCGGGTGTGGCGAAGAAATTTGTCATTGACCCGCACGGGATGCTTTCTCGATAATTTTTAACATGAAAGGAGCCGCTCAATAAAATGGGACGGCTCTTTATTGTGGAAAATCACATAGAATATACAAATCCATTTCAAGGGGGAGGAATTAGATGAATTCAGATCAAGCCAAAAGAAGGGTTGTAGAACAATTTGGGAGAAATGCAGAAAAGTATGTGACGAGTCAAACTCATGCAAAGGGAGCAGACCTGGATCTAATCGTTGAATGGACAGCTCCAAAAGAAAGCTGGATCGTCCTCGATATAGCAACTGGTGGCGGGCATACCGCAAAAGCATTGGCTCCATATGTGAATCAAGTATTTGCGACGGATTTAACGAAAGAGATGCTTTCTCATACATCACTTCATTTAAAAGCGTATCCACAAATTTTTTATGTAGTAGCGGATGCAGAAAGCCTTCCTTTTTTAGATGGCACATTTGATATGGTCACATGCCGAATTGCAGCACACCATTTCCCGCACCCTGAACAGTTTGCCAAAGAGGCATCTCGCGTATTAAAGTCAAATGGTCTGTTTTTCTTTATTGATAATGTTTCGCCAAATGATGAAGAGCTTGCACTATTTATCAATGAGCTGGAAAGATTGAGAGACCCAAGTCATGTGTCCTGTCTATCTACAGAACAATGGCGGGAATTGTTTTATAAAGAGGGAATAAAAGAAGTAAGATCAATGGAACGAAAAAAACGTTACCCTTTTCAAGAATGGGTCAAGCGAACAACGAAAACTTTAAAGGAAGAAGAGATCGTTACAAAATACATGCTAGATGCTAACGAGAAAATAAAGCAATATTATAGATTGAACATGACAGAGGATCAAATAGAATCAATAGAGGTGGATGACTGGATTGCTCTTTTCAGGAAAGAATAAAAATGTCGATTAAACTTTGTGGAAAAAGCAGGGTCAAACATTTGTGAGTGGTGATCCCCCTTCTGTGATGTAATATGACTGAAATTAGTATTTGATCCGCATATATTGATTAAAAAACTTACAAGAACCTCTTGTAAGTTTTTTTGTGTTTTCAACATTTATAAAAGCCTGTACTATTCTCCTGCATTCCGTAACATGTTAAAATGAACGGATTGGAAATATTAATATTTAGTAGAATTTTATACCATATATTATAATTTGATTGGATGGTAAATATTTTTAGGTTTTTTATGTAAGAGAACGATATGCCGAATAGAGGAGAGAGATAGGTTGCTAAAAGTACATGACATTAAGAAAAATTATGAGAATCAGCAGGTATTAAAAGGGGTAACCTTTCACTTAAAAAAAGGAGAATCATTTGGTCTATTGGGACCGAATGGTGCTGGGAAATCCACATTAATTGGCATCTTGACAGGGCTTATCCGAGCAACTAGCGGCTCTGTAACGATTGAAGGTTTAGATTTAAACAAAGAAACAAATAGAGCACAGCAAATGATTGGTATTGTCCCGCAAGAGATCGCGTTATATTTACATTTGACAGCAAAAGAAAATTTAATATTTTGGGGGAGAATGTACGGACTCAAAGGAAAGGAGTTAAAAAGCAGAGTACAAGAAACACTTCAGTTAATTGGTCTTGAAGATAGAGCAAATGACAAAGTGAAAGTATTCTCTGGAGGAATGAAAAGAAGAGTGAATATCGGATGCTCGATTTTGCATCAACCGAAACTATTAATCATGGATGAACCGACTGTAGGTATAGATCCACAATCAAGAAATCACATACTAGAAACAGTAAAAATGTTAAATAATGAAGGGATGACAATTATATATACTAGTCATTACATGGAAGAAGTCGAATATTTATGTGAAAGAATGGCTATTTTGGACCACGGATCCATCATTGCAATGGGGGATCAACATGAATTAAGTGAGCTTGTCGGCAATCAAAGGGAAATTATTTTTACTATTAAACGTGAACATGGACAGAGCGAAATAGATCGTGTTTGCCAATACATAAATGATGAAGATCCGTTAAAGGAAATCGTGATTCATGGAAATCAAATTAAAATATTTGATCAACATCCTCAGCAGCTATTAAGTCGTCTCATTCAAGGTGTGACTGCATTAAATGTTCAAATTATTTCAGCAGAAATCGTAGAACCAAACTTAGAAAATGTTTTTTTATATTTAACTAGTAAAAAATTGAGGGATTAGGCTGTCTGGAGGTGAGCATATGAGCATTTGGGTTGTACTGAAAGATCTATTATTGTTTTTTAGGGATAAGAAAAGCTTTTTTACACTTTTTTTTATGCCTATCATATTAATTGCTATTTTAGGTGCAGCATTTGGAGATAACATGCAGAAAGATAGTGAAATCAGGATCAATTCATTTCGAGTAGGAATAACAGATCAAGATAAGTCCGCTACAAGTAAAATGTTTCTTTCAACAGTGTCTAAGAGTGAACTAAGTGACATATTTGATGTGAAGGTCACCTCGAAAAATCAGCTAGAGAAAGATTTAAATAGTAGAGACATTACAATGGGGATAATCATCAAGCCGAATTTTGAAAAAAGCCTATTGAATCATGATCATGTGCAATTGAATATTTTGAAAGGACCTAATTCAAACTTACAGGAAATGGTTCTGGAAAATGTGGTTTTGCAATTCTTTCAAAATTATCATATGAATCGTATTCTGGTGCCGCTGAATCAAGGTAAAGAAGTGGAGATCGTGTCTGATCAACTGAAAAAAGACCTGGTGAACGAGAGAAATATTCATATCAACAGCCAGCCGATTACATCCTTCCAATACTACGCAGGCGGGATGGGTGTGCTTTTTTTATTAATGACTGTTGTTTTTCTAGTTGGAAGTATGATAGAGGAAAAAGAGGAAGATGTTTATAAAAGGCTGATTGTATCAAAATTAAGCAATACTAGTTACATCGTTGGAAAGTTATTAGGTATTGTTTTGATGAGTATGATTCAACTTGCGGTCATTATTTTATTTACTAGTTTTGTCTTTAAGGTGAACTGGGGAGAGCCTTTTACTGTTGTTATGATCGGATGTAGTTTTATATTAAATGCTGCGGGTTTCGGGGTACTGATTGGTTCTTTTATCAATAGAGAAAAAACGTTTAACAGTGTGGGGATTTTAGGAACTCAAGTGTTAGCTGCTTTAGGTGGGAGTATGGTGCCCTTATACTTATTCCCGCAATGGGTAATTGATATCAGCTATTTTTTACCTAATTCTCTTGCACTTCAAATGTTTTTGAAAAGTATGGCAGGTGCTGATTTTAGTGAAATTCAAAGCGGATTATTACTTAGCTGTGGGATGGGACTAGCTTTCTTCATCATTGCTTTATTAAGAATGTCTTTTGAAAGGAAGCATCGTTATGCATAAAATATTAGCCATTATAACGTTAAAGTTAAAAGAAACATTAAAGTCCCCATTGACCCTCATTTTTTTATTTGTTATGCCAATCGTATTTAGTTTTATCTTTGGCAGTACCGCATCTGATTCAAAGAAACCTACAGTTGCTTTTATTCTAGAGCCTAGTCAAGGGAAACTGGATCAAGAAATTTTTCGAATTCTCGAAAAAAACACCAAATTTCTCTGGGTAAAGGCGACTGAAAGAGACGCAAAAGATTTAGTATCTGAAGAAAAGGTAGTGGCGTCTGTAAAAGTCGCAAACCAATTAAAGTCCCATCTAAAAGAAAATAAAGAAATTTTTGATGTGACAGTTTATAAGAAAACTGAAGAATATGCAGTCTTATCTCCTTATTTAAAAGAGACAGCTACCATCATTTATCAAATCAATCAGGGTGTGAAAGAGCAGAAAAGTGTTTCTCTCACTAATGCATTGAACAAGTTAAATGAATCTGGCACCATTTCATTTATTGAAAAAAATCAAGATGATCAAGCAAGCCAGCAGCCAAACTTAATACCGCTTGGCTTTACCATTATGTTTATGATGTTTGCGATTTCAAGCTCTGTGTCATCTATTCATTTGGAATATAAAGATTATACATGGCAAAGATTGCTTTCGAGTCCAATTCATAAAATATATGTGCTTCTGGGCTATTTAGTGGCTTATTTCCTCCTTGGATGGATACAACTGGGTGTTCTTTTGACTGTCTTATCTGTGTTCTTTCATGTGTACTTAGGCAACGTAATTCATATTCTAGTGTTTGGATCATTTGTTATAGGGCTAGTCGTGAGTTTAGGTTTTATGATTGCCACCTTATCTCATACAAAAAAGCAAGCTGAAGTATTTAGTGCAATTGTCATTGTAGGATCGTGTATGCTGGGTGGTATTTATTGGCCTTTAGATATCGTTCCAGACATTATGAAGAAGATCTCTTTGGCTATACCGCAAACGTGGATGATGTCTGGTTTTGGTGAGATCATGAGTGGTACGGTCAACCAATCAATCTTATTATTAGACATAACAGTTTTAGCAGCTTTTACGATTGTTTTTATGGTGATTGGTTTGAAAAATATTAGATCCTATTAATCATTTTTCTTCGTTCCATTTGAGTTTTTAAAAAATCCCTCTATTACTCTCAATTGCGATAAAGGGGTTTTTTATTCATGCGTACTCCTCAAAATGATATGATAGACGACAACATCTCATGGAGAAAGGATTGGATGAATGATGAATTTTCAACATAAAACCGTCATCATCACAGGTGCAGCCAATGGTATTGGTGAAGCGGTCGCCTGCGGTTATGCAAAAGAAGGGGCGCGTGTGGTGCTTGCGGATATAGATGAAGAGAAGGGGAAGCGTTTGGAGGAGCAGCTGAGAAAAGAGTCCTTTGAAGTTTATTTCATTAAAACAGATGTGAAACAGGAGAAGGATATTCAGCGCTTAATGTCGTTTGCGGTGGAGCACTGCAAAACAATTGATATTCTTATTAATAATGCCGGCGTCATGTGCACAGCATCGCCTTATGAGTTAACGGTCGATGAGTGGGATCATGTGCTGCATACAAATGTAAGAGGGACTTTTTTATGCGCTAGAGAAGCAGCACGTTACATCAAAGAGAATCCAAACGGCGGTTCCATTGTGAACATTTCATCTACCCGTGCGACCATGTCAGAGCCCTATACAGAAGCATATGCTGCATCAAAAGGCGGCATTTCCGCGCTTACTCATGCCTTGGCAGTTTCTTTTAGTCAGGATCACATTACGGTCAATAGCATTTCCCCTGGATGGATTGAAACGAAAGATGAGAAAAGTCTTCGAGAAATTGACCATCAGCAGCATCTTTCCAATCGAGTCGGCACGCCAAAGGATATTGTGAAAGCCTGTTTTTATTTAACAGATGAAGACAATCAATTTGTGACCGGCACAGATTTGGTTGTTGATGGCGGCATGACTAGGAAAATGATTTATGCGGATTAACATGAAAAAAACATTGACGCTTTGATCGAGGCGCAGTACAATATGTAACAATTCAGCTGAAGATCGTGATGAAAAAAAGACAAAGCGCAAATAGAGAAGAGTACATCATAGCTACCCCACACAGAGAACTCCGTGAAGCTGAGAAGGAGCTGGGAAGCATGATGGAACCAAGCCTCTTAGCTCTGCACCGGATTCCCTCGGATGGTGGTGCAGCGAACTTCTCCCGTTACAGAGAAGGGTGAATGATCACCCGCTAAGGTTCATCTGGCAACAGATGAATGAACTGAGGTGGCAACGCGGAGTAAATCCCGTCCTCAAGACAGACATGTCTTGGGGGCGGGATTTTTTTATGACAAATAGGGGGGACAATGATGAAAAAACATTGGCGGGATATGAGTATTTTACTTGGAGCCATCGGGATCGCGAACATAGGAGAATGGATTTATATGATTGTCCTCCATCTGCTTATTTTTCAAGAAACGGGCTCTGTACTTGCTGTAACAGCAGTTTATTTGCTAAGACCGGCTGCTGCTCTTTTGACCAATAGCTGGTCCGGCAGTTTGATTGACAGGCTGAATCAGCGGAAAGTGATGATCAGTTTAGATATTACCCGTGCTCTGCTCATTGCATGCATCCCTTTTGCCTTATTTTCAGGACATCTGCTCATTCTGTATGTCATGGTGTTTTTCATACAGATGGCACAAGCGATGTTTCATCCAGCGTCGATGGTGTATATGACAGGACTCATCCCGGCGGATAACCGAAAACGGTTTAATGCCATTCGCTCTTTATTACAATCCGGTGGATTTTTACTTGGGCCCGCAGCAGCAGGTCTGCTCTTTCTCATCGGGACGCCTGTTCTTTCAATTTATGTAAATGCCATCTGCCTGTTGATATCTGCACTGTTAACGATGTGTTTACCGAATTTGCTCAAAACAGATGCTGCCCAAAAGCGGTTTTCCCTTTCAATGTTAAAAGAGGATGCAAAGCTTGTTCTGCGATTTAGTCTGACGTCACGCCAGATCATGACGGTATATTTATTATTTAGTGCGGCGATAACGGTCCTTCCTACGGCCATAGACTCACTTGAAACAGCCTTTGCAAAAGAAGTATTAATGCTGACTGATACACAATATGGCCTTCTTGTCAGTATAGCTGGAGCGGGTATCATTGCAGGGGCAAGTCTTAATTCGGTCATTGTTGAAAGGCTGTCAGTTTCGCTGATGCTTGGAATCGGCAGTTTGTTTGTGGCGTTTGGCTATCTTATTTATGCATTTTCCAGCAGCCTAGTTGCAGCTGCCGGTGGATTTTTTATATTAGCCTTCTTTTTAGCATTTGCGAACACAGGATTTATGACGTACTATCAAACGAATATTCCTGTGGAGGTGATGGGGAGGGTAGCCAGTTTTTATGCTTTGGTTGAAGCTATTCTAACGATGACCATGACAGGAATATTTGGCGGACTCGCTCATATTTTATCGATCAGAATCTCCGTCATCATTGGGTGTATATGTATGCTTCTTATCTGTCTATTGTTATGTTTTGTCATCTTTCGTCCATTGACTGTCAAAAAAATAGTGCATCCTACTTAGAAAATTAAAAAAATTATGTTATCATTATTTAAGTAAGTTAATTAAATTGATGAGAAAAGGAGTCTTACAAATGAAAGCACTACGCTGGCACGATCAAAAGGACATTCGACTAGAGGAAATTGATGAACCAACAGTTGCTCCAGGAAAAGTGAAACTGAAAGTAAAATGGTGCGGCATTTGCGGTAGTGATTTACATGAATATTTAGGCGGACCGATCTTCATTCCTGTGAATGAACCTCATCCACTTACAAAAGAAAAAGCACCAATTACACTGGGACACGAGTTCTCTGGTGAAGTTGTTGAAGTAGGAGAAGGCGTGAGCAATTATAAAGTAGGCGACCGAGTGGTTGTTGAACCTATTTTTGCAACTCACGGACATCAAGGTGCTTATAACTTAGATGAAAACATGGGCTTTTTAGGACTTGCCGGAGGCGGCGGTGGATTCTCTGAATATGTATCAGTCGATGAAGAATTACTTCATTTATTACCAGACGAAATCTCATATGAGCAAGGCGCGCTTGTCGAGCCTTCTGCGGTTGCTTTATATGCGGTTCGTTCTAGTAAAGTACAAGCTGGGGATACAGCGGCTGTGTTTGGCTGCGGACCAATTGGTTTACTTGTCATTGAAGCATTAAAAGCAGCTGGTGCTACTGATATTTATGCAGTTGAATTATCAAAAGAACGTCAAGAGAAAGCAAAAGAGCTTGGAGCGATCATTGTTGATCCTTCTCAGTATGAAGATGTTGTTCAAGAAATTGCACGCCGCACAAACGGTGGCGTCGATGTTTCTTTTGAAGTGACAGGTGTACCTGTTGTATTGAAGCAAGCAATCCAATCAACTAGAATTTCAGGCGAAACAGTCATTGTAAGCATTTGGGAAAAAGGCGCTGAAATTATGCCGAATGACATTGTCATTAAAGAACGTACAGTAAAAGGAATTATCGGCTACAGAGACGTATTCCCATCTGTATTAAACTTAATGAGAAAAGGCTATTTCTCTGCAGACACACTCGTCACGAAAAAAATCAAGCTGGACGATGTGATCGAGGATGGCTTCCATGCATTAATCAATGAAAAAGATCAAGTGAAAATTTTAGTCAGTGCTGAATAAGTAAGATAACAAAGAGGATGGCATAAGCCGTTCTCTTTTTTTATGTATTCAGATCTTTTTCATAAAGGGAGCTGCGGTCGAATAGTGATAAGTGAAAAGATGTTTTTGATAAGGGAGATGACATCATGTTTTATCACATCAAAGAATTGCAATATGAAGCAAAGCCCTCAAAGCCTGATCCGGTGTATGCAAAGAAATTACAAGAAGTATTAGGCGGTCAATATGGTGAAATCAGTGTAATGATGCAATATTTATTTCAAGGCTTTAATTGCCGGGCAGACCAAAAATATAGAGATCTGTTATTTGATGTTGGAACCGAGGAAATTGGTCATGTCGAAATGCTGGCAACGATGATCGCACGTTTATTAGATAATGCACCCGTCAAAGACCAAGAACAGGCGTATCAAAGTGATCCAGCACTTGCGGCTGTTATGGGCGGAATGAACCCGCAGCATGCAATTGTTGCCGGTTTAGGGGCAATGGCAGCGGATAGTCAAGGATACCCGTGGAATGCCAAATACATCATTTCAAGCGGAAATTTAATGGCGGATTTCAGAGCAAATTTAAATGCAGAATCACAAGGGAGACTCCAGGTCACAAGACTCTACGAAATGACAGATGACCGCGGCGTCAAAGATATGCTCTCCTTCCTCATTGCTCGTGATACATACCATCAAAATATGTGGCTTGCTGCAATTAAAGAATTAGAAGAGCGAGAAGGGGATGTCGTCGTACCAACCACCTTCCCTCGTTCATTAGAGAAACAGCAAGTATCCTATGACTTGTTTAACTTCTCAAGAGGGGAAGAAAGTAAGCAAGGCAGATGGGCACATGGCCGCAGCATGGATGGGAAAGGAGAGTTCAGATATATTTCTGCACCTGTCGTGTTCGGCTCTGCACCAAAGCTCAAACCCGCACCAAAAGAACTGTTTAACACACCAAAAAAGGGTGAATAAAAAAGTCGATCAGGTTTTTGTGCCTGATCGACTTTTTAACGTCCGAGAGTTCTTCCGTATACGCTGACACGTTTCTCTAATAATGCAAAGGCTAATTCAAAGACAATGCTCAGCAGCCAATAGATCAAAGCAGAGACGAGATAAGTTTCTAAAAACTGATAGCCGTCATTTGCAATGATCCGGGAAATACCCATGATTTCGAGTACCCCAATTGTAAACGCAAGAGATGTCGCTTTTAATAACTGAACGAGCTGATTGCCTAGGTTTGGTAAGGCCACAACAAATGCCTGCGGCAAAATAATGCGTATCATCGCCTGACGTGTGGTCATGCCTACAATTTTTGCCGCTTCAAGCTGCCCTTTGTCTACTGCCAGAAGTGCACTTCGGACCACCTCTGTTAAATGAGCGGCTGAATGCAGGCTGAAGGTAATAAGAGCCACAGCTAAAGGGGAGACCATATCCGGATGAAAGGTCAGTCCGAATGTGCCGTTCATACTGGTTAGAAGAAAAGGGAGTCCATAAAAGAAAGCGAACAGTTGAACAATAAGCGGCGTTCCTCTAAAAAAGGAGACGTATAGCGTAACGAGCTGTCTGAGTACAGGGATGCGAAAGAGGCGAATGAAAGCAAAAACAGATCCGATCACAAGACTCACAGCCATAGAAACTAGTGCAATGAATAAGGTGAAAGGAACACCTTTTAGAATATGTGGAACTTGGTCAATCGCAAATGGAATATCAATGGTTTGCATCAAATCGCCTCCTTAACGTGACAGACTGGTACGGCCTTTTACAAATTTCTTTTCAAGCAGCATGGTGACTAGTTCAATGCTCATACAAATGAGCCAGTACACAAGCGCGATGATCACATACACTTCAAACATGCCGATTCCATAGTTATTTCCTAAGATGATCTTCACCTGTCCCATAATATCGATGAGTCCGATCGTAAAGGCAATCGCCGTGTCTTTCACAAGATCAATGGTGTAATTTCCGAGGTTTGGCAGGGCTATGAGAAAGGCCTGCGGGATAATGATCCTGATCAAGGCCTGTGTATCTGTCATCCCAACAATGTAGGCGGCTTCCAGCTGATCCTTCCCAACAGACGAATACGCACTGCGAAAAACTTCAGATAAATAAGCCCCCGTATGTAAAGAGAACGTCATCATCACAAATAACACACGATCCCAATGATTGATTTGAATTCCTGCCACAAGTAAAAGCTGAGGAAGTCCAAAATAAATTAAGAATAACTGAACAATTAATGGCGTACTTCGTGTAAAAGATAAATAGATAACAGCCAATTGCTTCAGCACTGGGATTTGTTTTATACGAATGCATGCAAATAAGAGCCCTATTATGATGGCGAAAAACAATGACACCACAATAATGAGAAAAGTGAGTGGCAGGCGTTCAAGCACCTGTAAAAAAATTCGCAGCCAATCTCCAGCTGTAAACGTCATGACGCTTCCTTCCTTTCTTCATATTGATAGCCTTGCTCTGAGATGTAGTCAATATTTTGAAAGAAATCAACCCCAAACCACTTTTTCGCAAGCTTAGGCAGTGTTCCATCATCAATCATCTCTTGTGTGACCTGGTCCAAGTCTGCTGCAAGCTGCTTCTCACTTGGCTGTAAGACAAGATAGATCGGCTCTTTTGACACGATCCCGCCCACTTTGACCTTCAGATTCAGATGCTTTTGAATGGTATCGAAGGTCGAAATATTCATAAAGGCCGCATCGGACCGTCCGCTTTCAACACGCTTTAAGTTGAGTTCATTTGAAGGGCTTTCAATGGTTGTCAGCGGAATATCTGGATCATGTTCTTCATTATATTGATTTAATATGGAACGCAATCCGCCGCTAGGACTGACAGGAGCGAGCTTTTTTGATGTCATATCGTCAAGCGATTGAATATCCCGGTTTGATTCTTTCACAATTAATCCTGTCATCGAATAGCCGTACGGAACTTGAGGGTAAAGAAACCGTTTTTCACGTTCAGGGTTACTGAAAAACCAATTAGCTGCCATTTCAAACTTCCCCGCGCCAACACCAATTAAATTGGATTCTTCCTCGCCAAATATGTAATCAAAATGTATGTGTGGAAGTCTTTTTTCCACTTCATTTAAATAATCAATGTTATAGCCAATCGGTTCGTTTTGGTCATTTGTGGCTAAAAAGGGTGGATTGACCTCTGCACTCAGAGCGACTTTCACAATTTGTTTTCCATCATCTGTTGTTGTTTTCACACTGCTGCAGCCAATCAGAGAGAGGAGAATCAGAAGGACACCAGCTGTCATGAATGCTGCCTTTTGCTTCATATGTCTTCCTCCGATCCTTGCCACATTCCGCGATGAATCCTGGATAAAAATTGTTTTGTTCGTTCATGCTGAGGCTTCATGAGGACGTCTTCTGGTGAGCCTTTTTCAACGATTTCTCCATCTGCCATAAAGATCACCGTATCCGCTACGTCTTTTGCAAACGAAATTTCATGCGTCACAATGACCATCGTCATTCCTTGGCTCGCAATATCTTTGATCATTTCAAGGATTTCTCCGACCATCTCTGGGTCCAATGCGGACGTTGGTTCATCAAACAAAAGCACCGCAGGATTCATCGCAAGAGCGCGGGCAATTCCAATCCGCTGCTGCTGACCGCCAGATAATTCACTTGGAAATGCATCCTTTTTATGAAGCAGTCCAATCCGCTCTAAAAATTGCTCTCCAACCTTTTCTGCTTCTTTTTTAGACATGTTTTGGGACACAATCAATCCCTCTGTAATATTTTCAAGTGCGCGTTTATTTTGAAACAAGTGATAATGCTGAAATACCATGGAAGATTGCTGCCTTAGTTTTAAAAGATCTTTTTTATGATATCGTTCAAATTGAATCGTGGCTTCTCCAACAGTCAGCTCTCCTTTGTCTGGAATATCGAGGCTGTTTAAACTGCGGAGAAGTGTTGTTTTTCCTGATCCGCTCGGTCCAATAATTGCGACCACTTCACCTTCTTGTACGGTGAAATCAATGCCTTTTAACACATGGGTCTGCCCATAAGATTTATGTAGATTAGTAGCTGAGATCATAAAAGCATCACGTTCCTTTGACAGATGTACTTAATATTGATAAAATTTAACACATTAAATCCTATAAGTAAAGTGTGTTTTATTCATTCCGATTGGAAAAATGAGATATCATAGATTGTGAGAAACAGAGGAGTTGGATACGTTTTGTCTAAAGCATTATTTGTCGATACCGATTTTCAAAAAACATGGCTCAATCAGCTGGAATCTCTTCGTGAAACGATCGAACAAAACGCAAAAAAACATGATGAAGGCGCTTATTTTCCTAAACAGAATATCGAATCATTAGTAAACATGGGATATACAGCCCTGTCTCTTCCCGCTGAATATGGAGGCGGGGGTCAATCTGTAACGGATATGGTTCTATTTCAAGAAACGCTTGGCAGCATGGACGGAGCGACTGCCTTATCGATTGGCTGGCACCAAGGAGTTGTTGGTGAAATTTATGAAAAGAAACTATGGAATGAGAAGCAGCTGCAATTCTTTGCGGAAGAAGTGAAGAAGGGCGCCCTTGTCAACCGCGCTGTAAGTGAGGCGCAGACAGGCAGTCCAACAAGAGGCGGCAAGCCTGGGACAACAGCGATGAAATCAGGTGATCGCTGGGTGATCAACGGACGTAAAATTTTCACTACGATGTCACCAGCTCTCACATACTTTTTAGTCGGCGTATGGATCGAAGAAAAAGAAGCCATGGGATTTTTCTTAATTCACCGTGATACAGAAGGTGTTTCTATAGAAGAAACATGGGATGTTGTCGGTATGAGAGGAACAGAAAGCCATGATTTAATCTTAGATCAGGTTGTGGTTTCAGATGACATGCTTGTTGAAGTGCAAAAAGGACCTCGGGGCGGTACGTTAAACCCTTGGATCGCACATATCCCTTCCTGTTATTTGGGGATTGCGCAAGCGGCAAGAGATTATGCAGTTCAGTATGCCATCACACATTCACCGAACAGTATCAGCGGAACGATTAGCGAACTGCCAAATGTCCAAACACTGATTGGCGAAATTGATTTACTATTAAAGCAAGCACGCCACGTCATCTATTCAACGACAACATTGTATGAAAAGCCTGAGAAAAGAGAGCTGTTAATCAATGAATTCGGTGCTGTGAAGTATACAGTCGTCAATCATAGTCTGCAAGTGGTTGATAAAGCCATGCGTTTAGTCGGTGCAAAAAGCTTGAGCCTAGACTGTCCGCTGCAGCGTTACTATCGAGATATTCGTGCTGGGCTCCATAACCCGCCAATGGATGATATGACCATTTCAAAAATCGCGAGGCAGGCCATAGAAGAGAAAAAAGAAAGCTAATATGATCAGAAAGCCGGATGAAACCGGCTTTTTTTATTTGGCAGAAAAGAGGACAAGCGTCCCTTATGTCTCATCACTCAGGCATGCTACAATCGATACAAATCATAGGAAAAGGAGCGGTTTTTTTGAAGAAAAAGCATATGAAATGGCTGTTTTCAGGCTTCATGCTGATGGCACTTTGTATCGGCCAGCCTTCATCAAGTGAGGGAACAACACCAGCGTGGTCAGTAGATGAATTCATGAAAGACCGGGAAGGCACATTTGTGATACAAGAAGTAAAAGAAAAATCGCCATGGGTGTATAACAAAAAAAGAGCGAACAAGCGCTTTGCACCACAATCGACATTTAAAGTGGCAAATGCCCTCATCGGACTCCAAACAGGCGCAGTGAGAGATGAATATGACATCAAATATTGGGACGGAGTAAAAAGAGAGATTGATAACTGGAATAAGGATCATACACTGGGCTCTGGCATGAGAGATTCAGTCGTCTGGTACTATCAAGCCATGGCGCGTGACATCGGAGAAGAACGCATGAATCATTGGGTGAAAGCTATTCATTATGGGAATGAAGACATATCTGGCGGAATCGATCAATTTTGGTTAAGCAGTACGTTGCGCATTTCTCCAGTAGAACAAGTCCATTTTCTAAAACGGTTATATGAAGAAAGTCTCCCATTTGACCTATCTGTCATGAGAACCGTCAAACGAATGATGATACAAGAAGAAGAGAAACATGCCACCCTATACGGAAAAACAGGCTCCGGCTCAGGCATCGGCTGGTACGTAGGCTTCATCAAACATGAAAACAAAACCTACATCTTCGCCACAAATATCGAAGGTACCGGTCTAGAAGCAAAAGAAATCACCTATCGTATTTTGAAAAAATATCATTTGATTGAAGCATCCGTTTAGGATGCTTTTTTTATATATAAAAGGTGATATTTTGATAAGATGATGATATATGGTTTAGTTTTAGGAAAATAATAGTGAAATCACTTGAGTGTTGTAGAAAGGGGGCTTTTGCTTGAACCAGCCTGAGCACTTATTTATTCGTTCAGAAAAAGAATTCAGGTTCTATCAGAATTTAGTGGATCATGTATTTGAACAAAATAAAAGGCTGCCGCAACAAGTCTTCCGTAAGAATTTTGATTGTTTTTTGTTTCAAGAGTTTGAGTGGGCATTAAGTGATGATATTTTACCTACAATCAAGGATTTATTAAATTCAACAAGTGATAGAGAATTTTTGACCGCAGTCCTTAAGCCAGATCCAGTTGATTATTATTTTAAGGAGTTTGGTTATTACAATTGGCTGAAAGCGAGTGTGAATATTTCCGGTGAGGATTATGTAAATGCACTATGGACGCACCCAAAAGGTTCTATAGCGGATAATATAATTACGAACTCAAACATAGTGGTTTGGTTATCCCGTTCTTTGCAGTGGGCGATTCTAGCAGATAGAGATTTGGAAATTTGTATAATAGGTATGGTATCAAAAAAAGATTGTCCCCAAAATATTTTATTAGAAAAAGAATGGAAACCACTGGATCATCCCGTTTTAGCAAATTGGTTAGAACTGTTATTGAAGGATCAAAAAACATTCAATGAATATTTCAGTCAATTGCTATCAAATTATTCGTAATGTTACTTGTGGTTTAAATTGGGAAGTATCAATTACTAATGATAGACAAAGAAATGATTATCAGTAATGTCTATATATAAAAGGAGCATAAGGCCATGAACATCAGCCAAGATAAAACAGCATTAATCAATGATTTGAAGCAGCGCTATCAATATTGTTTTCATTCAGATTACCCTGAAGAGATCCTATCTTTTGAGGAGGAAACTGGTATCTGGTCCGATGGTTTTTATGAATTTTTCACTCTTGTGACAGGCAGCTTAAGTTATGTGATCGATAATAAACGAATTCCAAAAAAACAGCTAAACGTGCTGCGTCAGTCATTTGAAGAGCAATACCCTCAAATCAAATCGTTTCAACACATCCTTGAATCGTATCCTATATTACATTCCTATATCCAGTACCATGAAGAAACAAGAAAACGAATCATTGCACTTATACAATAACCTCTTGGAGGACAAACGATGACATGGTTTTTAGATGAAAAAATCCAAAAACAAATCCCTGATTTCAATATCAACCATCTAAAGCAAATCAATGAATTTCACTACTTTAAAGAGTATAATGAACATTACGACTTGATCAATTGTATACATCTGCACATCCCATATGAATCTTCAACCCATAAAGCAGACATCCATCTAAAATTCACCAATGTCTCTTCTGTTCAAATCAAAGATTTGGAGTTAACAAACGATGACTATCTTTTCTTGGACATTCAGCTTTAGATAGGGCTGGGAAAATTTGAATTACTTTGTCGAAGACTTTGAAGAACAATATTTTTCTTTTTATTGTGAAACGGTTCGAGTCATACAAGTAATATCAAATGAATCGTGATAGTTTGCCAACATATGCCTAAACATGCTCCCCCATCCCAACACAGAAAGGTGCAATGACATTGAATCGAATCATGAAATGGCTCTTATTTGCGGCGGTCATCGCTGGTTTATTGGTATGCGCATTCTTTTTGTTCCGTTTCAACCAGCCTAAGCCGACAACCAATATCCATTATGCAGACACACAAAATAAACAGCAAACACTCGATATGTATATGCCAAAGGGCAAAGATGAAGACAAAAAGAAGAAGCATCCTGTGATGATCTATCTCCATGGCGGAGGCTGGACAGGCGGCGATAAGAATAGAGTCGCTTCAAAGGCTGATTATTTTACAGGTCAAGGGTATGTGTTTGTTTCGATGAATTACAGGCTTCACCCTGATGCTAATTACGAGCAGATGGCAGATGATACAGCAAACGCCATTAAATGGGTGAAGGATCATGCGGATGAATATCAAATTGATTCATCAAAAATCAATGTCATGGGTCACTCAGCGGGCGGTCATTTGACGGCGCTGGTTGCCACAGATTCGACCTACTTAAAACGTGTGGGGCTGTCGCCAAAAGCGATCAATTCCATCGTGATTTTAGATGGGCCGTTAAACCTCAATCAATTTATACAAGCCATCCCATCGTACAAAAAAGTCTTTGGCAAACAAGAGAAGAACTGGACAAAGGCATCACCTGTCACTTATATGAATGAAAAGAATGTACCGCCTGTCTATTTGGTGACGGGCTGGGAAAATCCTGAGGTGTACCGATTTGCAGAAAAACTAAATCATGATAAAGGCTCTCGGTTTGTTTTTCGGGTTCATACGCTAAGCCATAGTGACCTGAACAAATGGTTTGGATCAGACAGAGCGCCAAAAGAAGCACAAAAAATGACAGAGGCTGTGATGGCTTTTGTCAAAAAACAAAATCAATAACGAAGACCGTATGCTCGGGCAATTCTTTTTGCCGCAGTATAATGATAAAGTGGTTTGAAATTAAAGGAGTGTATGTTGTTGTCATCACGAATGGAAAATAAAGTGTTCAACTGCGAAAAAGAGCTGACGCTGAATATTATCGGCGGTAAGTGGAAAATGCTGATTTTATGGCATCTAGGCAGAGAAGGGACAAAACGTTTTGGTGAGTTAAAGTCGTTAATGCCTGGGATTACGCAAAGAATGCTTGTCAATCAGCTAAGAGAATTAGAAGAAGATCACATTGTGCACCGGGAGGTTTATCCTGTCGTCCCGCCAAAGGTTGAGTATTCTCTCACAGAACTAGGAGAAAGCTTAATGCCGATTTTAGAGGCGATGTATGATTGGGGAAAACAATATCTCGACAGCAATTTCTTAAAAGATGATAAATAGAAAGATGACCGATTGTAGACAAAGGGCTAAAATAACTTTATTGTAGCCCTTTGTCTTTACCCTGAGATACTGGCCAAAAGACAGTATCTTTTTTGTAACCATATGCGGAAAAGTATAGTATGTAAAAAAAAAGTGCGTACTTACATTGCGTCATTCCTGTTGTTATACTCATTTCATCATTCAAGATGCATCATCCGCGGAGCTCTTGAAGATGAGATGAAAAACGGGAGTGAAAGTTGATGAAATTACAATTAGCATTAGATTTAGTGAATATACCAGAGGCGATTGAGCTGATCAAAGAAGTAGAAGCATCCATTGATGTGGTCGAAATTGGGACACCTGTTGTGATTAACGAAGGGCTTCGTGCTGTAAAAGAAGTCAAGCAGGCTTTTCCGAATTTACGTGTACTCGCTGATCTAAAAATTATGGATGCTGCCGGCTATGAAGTGCAGCAGGCCTCCGAAGCTGGAGCAGATATCGTCACCATTCTTGCAGCGGCAGAAGATATGTCCATTCAAGGAGCGGTGAAAGAAGCGAAAGCAAGAGGAAAACAAATTCTAGTTGATATGATTGGCATCAAAGATATCGCAGGCCGTGCAAAAGAGCTCGATGCGCTTGGAGTCGATTATATTTGTGTGCATACAGGCTATGATCTGCAAGCGGTTGGTCAAAACTCATTTGCTGATCTTATGACGATTAAACAAGTTGTCAAGCAGGCAAAAACAGCGATTGCAGGTGGAATTAAGCTTGATACGTTACCTGAAGTCGTGAAATTAAACCCTGATTTAATCATTGTAGGCGGCGGTATCGCAAGCCAGGACAATAAAGCAGAAGTGGCTGCACAAATGAAGCAGCTGATCGCACAATCATGAAAACCAGCGACTATGTGAAAGCCATTTTAAATGAGCTTTCTAATCATTCGTCTGCCATTCAAGACGAACAAGCAGAGCGCCTGGTCACAAGTATTTTATCTGCACAAAAAGTCTTTGTGACAGGTGCAGGCAGATCTGGCTTGATGGGAAAATCGTTTGCGATGAGACTTACGCATATTGGCGTCAAGGCATATGTAATTGGAGAAACGAATACGCCTTCCTTTACAGAAGAGGATCTTTTGATTGTGGGGAGCGGCTCTGGCCGTACAGAGTCTTTACTGGTCCTTGCAAAAAAGGCAAAAGCAATTGGCGGAAAAGTGGCAGCGTTCACGCTTTCTGCTGAGTCACCTTTAGCTGATCTATCGGATGAAGTCATCTTATTGTCAGGTGCACCGAAGGATCAACAGGATGGAAACCATCATACCATTCAGCCAATGGGTTCACTATTTGAGCAGTCGCTTCTTCTGACATACGATGCGGTCATTTTAAGGTTAATGGAAATAAAAGAGCTCGACACACATACAATGTACGGTCACCATGCAAATTTAGAATAGGTATTTTCAAAGCCTTTCCTTTCATAAAAGGAGAGGCTTTTTCATTTATCAAGAACAGAATCTTGACATCATCTATTTGATGTAACTATAATTGTTACATCGTTAAAGAAAAAGTGCAGCACGGAAGGAAGATGAACATGAAAGTACAAATTTGGTCAGATATCGCCTGTCCTTTTTGTTATATAGGAAAAAAACAGCTGGAAACAGCGCTAGAACAATTCCCAGAGAAGGATCAGGTAGAGATAGAGTTTAAAAGTTTTGAGCTTGATCCCCACGCACCTGTTGATGTCGATCATGACGTTCATGATATGCTTGTTAAAAAATATGGCATGAGCCGCAGCCAGGCCATGGCGATGAATGAGCAGGTGAAGCAGGCCGGCAAAGAGAAAGGGATCGATTTTCAATTTGATCCGCTCGTGTTGACCAACACCTTTGATGCCCATCGATTGGCGCAATATGCTGGTCAAATGGGGAAAGGCGATTTCGTTATGGGAGAGCTGTTTCACGCATATTTTACAGATGGAAAGCATGTTGGTGATCGTCAAACCCTTTTACAAATTGCAGAAAAAGCAGGTCTTGATGAGAAGGAAGTACAGCAAGTTTTGGGCAGCGAAGCATTTGCCGATCATGTCCGAAAAGATGAACAAGAAGCGAGACAGCTTGGGATCAATGCTGTTCCGTTTTTCTTGATCAATGACAAGTATTCAGTTGCAGGTGCGCAGCCAGCCGATACGTTCCTGCGTGCACTTGAAACAGCTTGGAAAGAGGAAGCAGCTCAAGCAGAGAAAGCTCCTGACAATGCGTTTGAAGCGGCATGTGCAGATGGCGTATGTGCGGTGCCTTCCCCTAAAGAAGAGGCGTAATAGATATGTTCCCTATCTTTTTATAAGATGGGGATTTTTATTGTTTAAGGATGAGGGGAAACCCATGTCTTTCATTTCAGGGATCCGACCCATTCACGCCTTATGCTGGAATCTAAAATAAAATGAGCCACTTGGAGTAGGGGCTCATTTTATTCGTTTGATCGTTTCACCTGGAACCAATTCAGGCTCGTAAAACGTTTGATCAGGGAGATTCTTTTTTCCTTGTACTTTTTTAATCATCCAGTCTGCTGCATCACGGCCCATTTGCTCCTGAGGATGGGTCAGTGTTGTCAGCTTCACATGGGCATTTTTCTGGGCGATATACGAATTATCCTGTCCAATAATCGAGAGATCATCTGGAATGGACAGCCCGATTTCGCTGCATACATTGGCGACTTCTAAACCCACCTCATCGTTATAGCAAACAAGGGCAGTCAGCTCATGCTGGTGCGCCATCAGGAATGTGTGAATTTGCTCCCCCAAATGCTGCTTCGATTCTGTATCGAAAAAGAGCACATGCTCAGGCAGGAAATTAAGCTTAGCTTCACCTAGCGCTTGAATATAGCCCTTCATCCGATATTTTCCCTGTAAATCATCTGTTTTTGAAATAAGTCCAATTTGTTGATGACCCGAGGTGATCAGCTCTTTTGTGGCTAAATAGCTGGATTTTACATCATCTAAACAAAGAAAAGGAACCTCTAGCTGCTCATAATAGGCATTGATCATAATGAGCGGTACATCCTGTTCTTTAAAGGATAAGTAGTACGAAATGTTTGGATTATATAAATTGCTTTTCGTCGGCTCGACAATAAGTCCGTCCACCCCAAACGACAGCATCATTTCCAGCGCTTTTTTCTCCTGCTCAACATCGTTATTTGTACTTGCCAGTAACAAGGAATAGTTCTCTTCGTTTAATCGGCTTTCAATGCCTCGAATGATAGAAGGGAAAATGTAATCAGATATGTATGTTGTAATGACCCCAATCGTTTTCATATGTGCATGTCCCGCAGGTTTTGTTTGATATTGATTGGTTACAAATGTGCCTGAACCTTTTTCGCTGCGCAAAAATCCTTCGCTGGACAATTCCAAGATGGCTTTTCGAACTGTATGTCTGCTTACTTGATACATGTCTTGCAGGCTTGATTCGGTTGGAATACGCTCCCCGATCCGATAATCCCCTGTGAGTATTTTGCTTTTTATATCATCAATAATGATCTGGTACTTCTTTTTCATCGTTTCACTTCTTTCTCAGTTGATCATCTACTCGGATTGAGAAGAAATTGTATGGACATATTTTAACATGGTTGTCGGATCAAAAACAGGCGCTTCCCTTTTCTGTTATGACCCCTTCAGAAAAAATGAAAGTTTTTGTCGCATTATGTATGTACAACTATATTTATAATTGACATATGTACGTACAAATATTATATTGTGATTGTACCAGAGAATCAATGAATCTAGAAAAAGAAAATTGAAACCGCTATCAAAAATGGGGGTGAACGCAGAGTGAATCACAAAGAAACGGCCAAAGCCTTGAAAGAAGGACGGACATCTTTAGGCATTGAATTTGGTTCAACACGAATTAAAGCAATTTTAATAGATGAGGAATTTCAGCCAATTGCACAAGGTGCATATGAATGGGAAAGTTTTCTCCAGGATGGAATATGGACGTACAACTTAATTGATATCATTACAGGTCTGCAAGTGGCGTATCGAGAGATGAAAGAACAGGCCGAGCAAAAGTATGGTGTGACCATTCAAACGATTGGCTCAATCGGGGTATCAGCGATGATGCATGGCTATGTGGCATGTGATCATACAGGAGAGGTTCTCGTTCCGTTCCGAACATGGCGGAATGCAACGACCATCGAGGCGAGTCAAAAGCTGACAGACGTATTTCAATTTCATATTCCAGAAAGATGGAGCATTGCCCATTTGTATCAAGCGGTATTAGAAGATGAAAAACATCTATCCCGATTAGAATATATGACCACTTTGTCAGGATATATTCACTGGCTGTTAACCGGAAAGCAGGCCATTGGTATTGGCGATGCGTCAGGGATGTTTCCGATTGATGAACAAACGAAGGACTACAATGAAGAAATGCTCCAGCAATTTGAAGCATTGATTGCAGAAAAAGGCTATCCGTGGAAGCTTCGCCACCTTCTGCCGCGTGTCTATTTGGCAGGGGAAGAGGCTGGCGTGTTATCGGCAGCAGGGGCAGCCATTTTGGATCAAGGAAAACATTTGCAGCCAGGCATTCCATTTTGCCCGCCGGAAGGTGACGCTGGAACGGGCATGGTGGCGACAAACAGTGTAGAAAGACGGACCGGAAATATTTCTGTTGGGACGTCGGTTTTTGCCATGATTGTGCTGGAGCAGGATCTAAAAGGTGTGTATCCAGAAGTGGATATGGTTACGACGCCGGATGGACTGCCAGTTGCCATGGTTCATGCGAATAACTGTACAAGTGACCTAAACGCTTGGATGAATATATTCAGAGAGGCATTTGAAGCACTTGGCCTGCAAGTGGAGTCAGAAAGGTTATACGAATCGTTATTGCAGCAAGCTTTAGAAGCAGATCGAGATGGCGGCGGACTCTTAAGCTATGGCTATTACTCTGGTGAAAATATTACGAGACTGCCAGAAGGAAGACCTCTTTTTGTCAGGTCTCCTGAAAGCCGCTTTAACCTTGCTAATTTCATGCGCACCCATTTGTTCTCTGCTTTTGGTGCTATGAAAATAGGCATGGACCGATTAAAGGAACAGGAACATGTAGTGATTGACCGATTACTAGGGCATGGGGGATTATTTAAAACACCGCTCGTTGGACAAAAAATGGTTGCCGCAGCGCTGAATACACCTGTATCAGTTGTTTCAACAGCGGGAGAAGGCGGTGCGTTTGGGATGGCTGTCCTTGCTTCATATATGGTCCATCATCAGCAGCAAACATTGGCTGAATTTCTCACCCATCGCGTATTTGCCCATACATCAGAAGAGCTCATGGAGCCCGATCCACTCGATGTCAAAGGCTTTAACGAATTTTTAAAGCGCTATCAAAATGGGCTTGCGATTGAAGAAGCGGCGGTAGCGCATCTCATGCCAACGAAAGGAGTGACGACGGTATGCTAGATCGCTTAAAAGAAGAAGTGTATCAAGCAAATTTAGATTTGCCAAAATACGGACTTGTGAAATTTACATGGGGTAATGTCAGTGCATGTGATCGTGACAGTGGTTTGTTTGTGATTAAGCCGAGCGGCATAGCGTATGACCAACTATCAGCAAAAGATATGGTCGTGGTGAATTTTGATGGTGAAGTGGTGGAAGGAGAATTGAGTCCTTCGTCAGATACAGCTACACATGCAGTTCTTTACAAACACTTTGAGGAAATTGGCGGCATTTCACATAGCCATTCCATGTGGGCAACCGTTTGGGCGCAGGCAGGACTTGATTTACCAGCAATGGGCACAACACATGCCGATACATTTTACGGTGCCGTTCCGTGCGCTCGTTTTCTAACAGAAGAAGAAGTCAATCGGGGTTATGAGGTAGAAACGGGCAAGCTGATCATCGAAACGTTTGAGAAAAGAAACCTAGATGTGATGGCGGTGCCGGGTGTATTGCTTCAAGGGCATGGTCCATTTACGTGGGGGAAAGATGCAAAAAGTGCGGTCACAAACAGTGTGATTTTAGATGAAGTCGCCAAAATGAATCTTTTTGCCAAGCAATTGAACGAATTTGCGGAGCCATTGCCGCAGCGAATTTTAGATAAACATTACTTAAGAAAACATGGAAAGCATGCGTATTACGGACAAAAACCTTCAACATAAAGAAACGAGGGATATCTATGTTAACAAGCCTGAAAAAAGAGTTTTGGTTTATCGTTGGGTCACAGCATTTATATGGTGATGAAGCACTGCAAAAAGTAAAAGCAGATGCACAAAAGATGACGGATGCTTTAAATGAGAGCGGTTTACTTCCTTATCCAGTGATCTTACAGGAACTGGCTGTCAGTGCCGATCAAATCACAAAGCTTATGAAAGAGGTCAATTATCGCGATGAAGTTGTCGGTGTGATGACGTGGATGCATACATTTTCTCCAGCAAAAATGTGGATACGCGGCACCAGTCTTTTGCAAAAGCCTCTTTTGCATCTTGTTACACAATATTATGAAAAGATTCCGTGGGACACGATCGACATGGACTATATGAATCTCCATCAATCCGCACATGGAGACAGAGAATATGGCTATATCAATGCACGTTTAAATAAACAAAACCAAATTGTGACCGGTCATTGGTCTAAGCCGGAAGTGCAGCAGCAAATTGCTGATTGGATGGACGTTGCGGCTGCCTATCATGAGAGCTTTCACATCAAAGTAGCCCGGTTTGGTGACAACATGCGGCATGTGGCTGTGACAGAAGGCGATAAAATCGAAGCGCAGATTCAATTAGGATGGACCGTTGACTACTTTGGAATAGGCGATCTCGTCGAATATGTAAATGCAGTAGAAGACGAAGAGGTAGATGCATTATTTGCTGAGTATTTAACGCAATATGATGTGAATTATGGAACGTATTCAGTTGAAGAGTGGGAGAAAAGTGTCAAGGTGCAGGCGCGATATGAGATCGCCATCAAACGTTTCTTAGATGAAGGCGGCTATCATGCCTTTACAACAAACTTTGAAGACTTACATGGGATGAAGCAGCTGCCTGGACTTGCGGTACAGCGGCTGATGGCAAAGGGATACGGCTTTGCGGGGGAAGGTGATTGGAAAACGGCCGCACTGGACCGCTTATTAAAAGTGATGAGTCATCATCAATCCACTGGATTTATGGAGGACTACACGTATGAAATGACGTCTGGAGAGGAAGCAGTGCTGCAATCTCATATGCTGGAAGTTGATCCAGCGCTCGCTCATACAAAACCTGTCATTGTCGTGTCTCCACTTGGTATCGGAAACCGGGAAGATCCAGCACGTCTTGTGTTTGATGGAAAAGCAGGCGAGGGTGTCGTTGTCTCTATAGCGGATTTTGGAACACATTTTAAATGGCTCATACAAGAAGTCGAAGCCTTTGAGCCAGAGGAAGCAGCACCTCATTTACCAGTTGCGCGTGTATTGTGGAAAATCAAACCGAATTTTCAGGATGGCGTCAAAGCATGGATTAAAGAAGGCGGAGGCCACCATACAGTCGTGTCTCTCAATTTAACGGTTGATCAAATTGTTCATTTTGCAAAGCTAGTCAATGCAGAATATGTGGTTTTATAGAAGGGGGAAAGGTCTTCTACTGGTTACAGTAGAAGCACTGGGTGAAATGAAAGCGGTTAATTAAGTGAGGGGGTCATCCACTTGGAGAAAAAAGTGTCAAGCAAATTTATCTTCTTTTTCGGGTCCTTTGCAGGCATCTTATTTGGATATGATATTGGTATTATTGCAGGGGCGGAAGGACATATTCAGCAAGAATTTCAGCTCAGCCCATTATGGCTTGGAATCGTTGTCTCTTCATTAATGGGCGGGGCCATTATTGGCTCCATCTTAAGCGGTCTCTTAGGGGATAAATTTGGCCGCAGAAAACTCATTTTGGTCTCATCCGTGATCTTTTTTGTCGGGGCGATCGGATCAGCTGTCGCACCAGAAGAGATTTCACTCACCATCGCTCGAATCTTTTTAGGGACAGCAGTAGGAACAGCCTCATCATTGGTTCCGGCTTACATGTCTGAAATCGCTCCTGCTAAAATCCGCGGGAAATTATCTGGACTCAATCAGCTCATGATTGTAACTGGTCTATTGCTCAGCTATATTGTTGCGTTTGTGTTTGAACCCATCCCAGACAGCTGGCGCTGGATGCTGGGAAGTGCCGCTTTATTTGCGATCGTGCTTTATATTGGTATGCTGAAGCTTCCTGAATCTCCGAGATATTTGATTAAACACGGAATGGCTCATAAAGCACGGGAAGTATTAGGATCATTGCGTTCTTCCCGTGAAGAAACCGAATCAGAAATGCAGGAAATTTTAGAAGTCGCCAAAGAAGAACGCTCGGGGATTCGTGAATTGTTTCAAAAGAAATTCAGAATGGCTCTTTTCATTGGGGTTGGAATGGCAACCCTTCAGCAAATTCAAGGCGCGAACTCCATTGTCTATTATGCAACGAGTATCGCTCGGAATGTAGGCCTTGCGCCGCAGGTCGCCGCAGGTTTTACAGTTATTGTCGGTGTCATTTTTGTCGTCACGACCGTGATCTTTTTACAATTTGTTGACCGCTTCGACCGCCGGACGATTCTCACCGTGGGAGGATCGGGCATGGCCCTTTCTTTCTTTGCTCCCGCAGCATTAGGGGCACTTGGCGTCAGTGAAGGAATTTTAAACTGGGTAACATTGATTTCACTTTGCTGCTTTATTTTGTGCTATGCCTTCTCGTGGGCACCGATTACCTGGATCATCATCGGCGAAATTTTCCCGCTTTCTGTCAGAGGTATCGGAGCAGGTATCTCTTCTGCCTTTAACTGGACCGGATCGTTAGCAGTTGGACTCGTTTTCCCTATTCTGGCAGACAAATTCAGCTTTGGGGTTATTTTTTCCTCATTTGGAGTCATCTGTTTAATCGGGCTGTTATTCACCCGATTTGTGCTAGTCGAGACAAAGGGAAGAAGCTTAGAGCAAATCGAAACCGATATGGCTGCACGTGTATAAATAAAGAAAACCATCTATCCCATGTGGGGGGACTGACCCCATAAGATGAGACAAATAAAAAACACCTTCAAGTTTGAAAACGGATCGTTGTGATCCGAAATAAAACATGGAGGTGTTTTTTCTAT
>NZ_LMJV01000008.1:0-306344 GCF_001429445.1 Bacillus sp. Root920 | reverse complement strand
ATTGTGGGGTTTGCATTTTGAACCAAATTAACGTTTWGAGAACTGAGGTATCTAGATACAGCAACATCAAACAAGTATTTGTCTATTACCGGTATATTACTCAAAAGCTGTCGTACAACTTCAAAGATGATGAGTTTCCCTACTCATCACCAACTCTTATATCAATACTTCTAATCTAGAATAACTATCCTCAATAAAACATATTAAATCTTTCACATTGACAATAATGTAAAAATCTCCACCAAATTCAATCCGATCGAACAAATTTTCATACTCTTCTTCATCTATTACACCAAGTGCAAACAATTTATTTATCTCACTCTTTTTTGAGGTGTGATCTTCACTTATATTTTTTTCTCCAGGATACACTGTAATGCTTAAACAACAATTAATTAATTCCTCTGTAGTTGAGGAAGTATTAATCACTAGAGGAAATCTTATAAGATCAATAGACTTTCCAAGCTTACTAACGTACGGAGAAAATTCAAGACCTGATTGAAATCCCCTCTTTGTATGTCTATTTGTTTCTGTTGGGTGAATTGCACAAAGAGAACGGATATATTCAATAAATTGCGAATCTCCTGAAGTATTCCCACCATATTTTCTTTTAAAATCATCCAAAACAAAGAAATTATTAACCTGAGGTTTTTTAAATTCTTTCTTCGATAAATTTGCAATTATTTGATTGGTTATCGTTTCTATTTGGCTTGCATAATTGAGTAATTCGATGAATTTAAATCCAACATAATCTTTTTCAAAATCAATTTTCATTTCGCTGCTATTCAAATACATGCCAATTTCTTTTACTCGAGTTAAACAAGCCATTAAAAAATTCCATTTGTATTGTTCCCGTTCGATTTTCCCTGTATTATACTTAATCCCTTTAGCATTTTCAGAATAGCCGTTTTCTAACAATCGTTTATTGACCCGCTCAACGATACTGATATCAAGATTACATCTGAATTCTGTACTTTTTTTCATAAACGGTTACCCCATTGAGTTTAGTTATACCTTCTGCGGAATTAGAAACTTTATATTTTAAACTCTAAGTGTGTTCTCCAGAAAACCCTCATTTACTTTAAATGCTTTAGGTCTTAGGCTAACTTGTTCTATATAACCTTCAGACTCTAATTCGCTCACTATTTTATCCACTTTATATCTCGTTATATTAACAGCATCCATTAGTTTCGTTATTGAAATATTAGCATCATTATTTACAAACACAGAAATATCAACCATAAATTTTAATATTAGCCACTTGTCTCGGCTACTCTCTACAAAATCTTCATTAAAGAATTTTGCTATTCTCTCACGTTTCCCCAAACTTATTTCTAAATCCTCTATAATCTCTTCTTGGCCCATAGATAATAATTCAAGCATATCCATTAAATAAAATGTAAGTTCTCCTTTATTCAATGGATTGGGTACTCCTTCAAGTGCCTTATAATACTTATTTTTATTCTTATTAACAGCATATGAAAATGTTATAGCGGAGTATCTCTCAAGATATCTAGATAAATAACTGCAAACCAATAATCGCCCTGTTCTTCCGTTTCCATCATAAAATGGATGTACATACTCATAAAAATAGTGAGCAACCATATAACGATATAATTCAGGGTGTTCATCATCTTCCAAGTATGTTATAAGTGTATTTAAACACTCTATTATTTTGTCCTCGGAACTAACTCCTATATGTGTGATCGATAAACCATTGTTTACCTCAACATAACCTTTTCGGAACAACCTACCGTCGGGCTCATTACTACTATCAATTTCCTTCGAAACTAAATCATCATACAATTCTCTAAAATCCCGCACAGTTTTAAACGGTTCAATATCATCAATAAACAAATATGTTTTCATAAGACCCGTAAAACGTTTGTTAAGATTTTCCGATCTATTTACTCCTTCTAATACACTTTCCAGTTCTTTTTTTGTACTTCTTATCCCTTCAATTTCATTGTTACTCTGCGCTTCATTAACAATCATTTTATGAAAATATGGTTCTAATATATATTGCGGCAGTTTCGCAATTAATGATGAGATTCTTGAACTATTTTTTAACACCTTATTATTTAATTGCATCAAATATGGTATGTTAACGTAAAATAAGGAGTGATGACACTGAGTCAGTTTACCTTTTCTAAATCCTTGCACAGATAATGGGGTTAGATAGGAACCATAACTATTTATACGCTTTTTATATTCTTCTTCGGCAAATTGTTCACCTTTCTTATAAAAAAGCTTTGTTAATTTTTCATATTCCACAATTCCAACCTCCCTTATTTTAAATTATGCCCATTTTTTAAAATTATATAACTAATAACGTGATTTTAAAACAAATTATTTTTCGTTTTCAAATACAAGACCCTGACATTATAAAAATCCCCTAAAAATATTGATTCTTTTCACCTAGCTGCTATTAAATGTTCTAAACCGTAATCCATCAGATATAATCATAAAACTTCTTTGCGCTAATATGATAAGTCCATTTGGAGCTTAATTTCACCGCTGTGCCAAAAGGTAAGACAGAACGTTGCAATCCAACACGTACAAATTGTTCTGACTTCCCCAATAACTTAGCCGCTTTCTGCACAGATATTCTCCCACTATCCATACTTATTTCATCAATATGCTCTGAAGGACTAATCCCAAGAACTTCAAATATCTTAATTTTTCTATTTTGATTAGGTTCATTCTTACCTGATACATATTGACTTATTGAAGATTTCCCTATCCCCGTCAACTTTGACAATTCCGCCTGTGTCATATTTGTTTCATCCATAGCTTTTCTTAAAATTTCTGCAAAACTCAAACCCGCCTATCCCCTCTCTGTTATTTGTTTTTTATCCATTCGACGTCCTCTTTTGTCCATCCCTCTGGTAGACCATTCGGAAATGGATCATCTGCATACACTGGTTTCAAAAGAACCTCGTCATATTCTTTCGTTTCTGAATCCATATGGGTATACATATGAGCGTATAGCTCTAGTTGCTGTTGCACATCCACCATAACGAGATTCACACCCATAGGCGGTGATTTCAGTTTCATGTCATACTTCCCAATGTAAGACCAAATAGGGCTATAAAACTTACGTCCCCCATTCACAAGATCATACGTGATTCTTTTGTCTTTTTTCTCGACCTGTTCATCATTAAAAAGGTGACCTGTGTGACGCTCAACGTTTATGTGCGGAAGCTCGTACGTAATGTCATACACTGATGTTTCGCCCTTCATTTCACTGCTGTGCTTCGTTTCTTCCATTTCAACTAAAGAACGGTTTCCGTTTTTCTTGTATGTCAAATAACTATCGACCATATTCGTCGGAACTTCAAAATCAAATGCAGGCGCAATCTTTCCGCCGATTTCATTTTCATAATGAAGATTCACTTTCCTTTCAAAGCCATAACCTGTTTTCTTTCTTGGAATTTGACTAATCGGTATACTTAACTGTTCATAAAACACCTTTCCCATCAAAGGCGTTTTTTCTGTCATGACAACACCCTTGTAAGACAGCTTTTTGTCTTTTGCCGCATCTGCCTTGATCGTTTTTTCACTCGCTGCGTATCCATCCGTTGCAAGTGAAGTTTTCGCAAAATCAATTTTAAAATCGTTTTTGTTGAAGTCTGTAAACTTCACTGTGTAAAGAGCCTTGTCATTAACCTTTAAATACTTCGCAGGGATTTTCATATCAATCTTCTTAGGTAACTCTTTTGCTGTGTACGTTTTTGATGCGACCTTTGTTGAGCCACGATATAGCCCTACTGTGATTTTTTTGTCGGACATTTCTTTCAAGCTAGACTTGTAATTCAATTCTTTTGACAATAATACTTTGACAGGCAGACCCTTTTCCCATTGCGCTGTATAGATTTGCAGTTTTTCAAAGCCTATTTTTGCGAGTGGTTTGTCATAATAATAATTAATCGTGATGTTTTTTGACCCCACTGTTCCGCTTTCTTTGTTTCCATCAGTCCTTACATAACGATAGGTGTATTCTCCACTTTTGATAGAAGGGTGCTTTTCTGCATACTTTTCTCCACGCACCTTTTTGTAATTCTTAGATTCTTTTATCTTTTCACCTGTGCGATCATCAAAATAATTTACATTTATAGATCGCTCCAAATTGTAATAAAACTTGATCGTCACATCCTTGTTTCCTAATGTGCCCGTTTTCTTGTTGGTGTTCACTGGTTTGAATTTTTCTTTCCCTTTTGCAATGGATGCTTTAGGGGAAAATGAATACGTTGAACCTATGTTTCTTGTGTAACTCTCTTTTTCAAGAAGATCACCCGAATACTTGTCTATATGTTGTACATTGATGTTCTTTTGACGCTTCTCAAATTTCGCCTTAAATGAAGTAGTATTGTTTGGGTCTGCAAACACTTCGCCAAACCCTAATACTTGATAACTACCTGTTGAAGGTTTGGTGATCAAAGGTAGATAAAGAGCCATATCACTTTCTAGTTTTCCAGTATTATAATTTATCCCTACATCCAGTCCAGCTTCTAAATGTACTTTTTGATACCCATACACACGCATAGTACCATTAGTTACTTTCTTCCCTGTTGCTTCATTTACAATTGTGATACCCTTAGGCACTTTAACTTTCACACTGTTCTTCTTAGATGTTTTCAAAGTTGTTGTTTGTGAAATTTGTTTATTATTTTTCACAAGGACTGATAGATCATTTTTAGAAAATTTAATAGAGTTGTCTATATCTTCGCCATTTATAACTAAATCCCATAGCTTGTCATACTTCGGAAGACTTTTCCCCGAATCTCCACCAGAATATAAACGGTCTAAGATCAAAGATGTAATGACAATACCTTGATTTTTATTTTTAAAGATATTTTCTTGACCACCCCATCCATAATACAAAGCTCTTTGTACCTTCGCATTATCATAAGGTGTCGCTTCTTTATACTTTGAACCTGTCGGCGGTGACGCTTTAGAATGCTGAAAACAAAAGGCCTGTTTCCCATCTACCCTAAAATCTCCGACAACTGAACCACGATAAGTGACTGCTCCTTTATATTCAATTTTGGGAGCCGCTGCCTTCGCTTTGGATGGCTTTAGAAAAGAAAAAATGGAAGCGATCATCCCTTGTTTGTCTTCAAGGTCACTTTCCATTAATAGTTCTTGATTTGTATCTCCTTTTTCAATCAATCCGTTAAGCGTTGCTTTGACACGTTCACCGTCAACTAGCATATAGAGAACTTCGCCATTCATTTCTAAATATCCGTCATGGTTAACACCAAATGTTTCTATTCCTTCACCTTTTGCATGAACAGAAGGTGAATATCCTATGATCGCACTAAATAGCATGATTACAATCACCGCTAAAAGTTTTCGTTTTCCTAGCGACGCTTTATTTTTCATTTCGACACCTCTCACTTTTTCAAAATAAAAAAGGCATCCATTTTAGAATGCCTTTCAATCACTTTTACTTATTCAATTCGTCCCATGGTACACCATCAAGATCATTTCCATCATACTTATATTCCTTATACGTTTTACCTGGAGATTGGTCTCCACCATGATTCTTGATATTTCCTTCGCCTGTTTTAATACCATTTGTAGACGTACCACCAGTTGAACGTTTAGGCGCTGTTTTTTTAGGAGTGTTCACATGACTATATGACTTTTTAGGACTGGTTGATTGTTTTGGTTTTTTAGAGCCTGTCACCGATCTGTTAGAACTGGTAGACCCATTAGATGGCTTCGTTTGACTGTATGATTTATTAGAGCTAGTTGAACCATTAGAAGAGCTATATGACTTCTTAGAAGCCACTACTGGAGCTTTAGACGTTGAAGTATTGTTATTCTTCTGCTCCACCTTATTTATCGACTGGCTCTTTGACTGGCTCTTTTCTTCTTTTTTGGTTGCTACTGTTTCACTTTTCTTTGAATCTGTTTTTTTAGTTTTCTTTGAATCCGCTTTTTTGCTTTTCTCTACCTTGTCCTTTTTAGGATTTTCCTTCTTTTTCTTTACCTCATCTTGTTTATGTTTCTTAGTTTCAGTTTTTTCAACCTTGGCAACAGAAACAGTTTTTGCTTGTTGTTTTTCCTGTGTTTCTTGCTTTGCATTAGCATTAAAGCCCCAAATAGTACCGCCTACTAACACGCCCGCCAACCCTAGACCAACAACAGCTTTGACCATTGTATTTTTCTTTGCTTTCATTTGTCTAATCCCCCAATTTTCCGCTATTCGTTAAGTCAATTATATCACGAATTAGCATTATTTTACATAAAAGAACAAAAAGAAAAACAATCAATCCCCCTATTCCCCCAATTCTTTGGGGGACTCCCTCGCCGGTAGGCAGCTCAAAAGGTGTGATGACCTTTTGAGACATTAAAAGGGTATTGGGGGCGCTGATTGTTTCAACTCCTTAATGCTCCCTACGGTGCGCTTACCGTTGACACAAGCCATGTACGCACCACTAGACTTTAATTTACTCAACCTTGGACAAGTCTGAAAGAGCTTTTGCATGAAAGTCCTGCCTCTAATGATCTTTTCCAACTTGATCACCCCATCTGCCTTTCTGCTAAGAACATTTCTAGCATGTCTATATGCTTCTTTTCTAACTTCGCATTAAGGAGCATGTCAGATATATAATTCGTTCCCTTCGCTTTATCCATTTCCAACACGACACGCATGATAGGCGCACAGTTATTTTTTAGCCACACATATGATTTCTCAAAAGTATCTTTTTCAGCTTTCACAGCAAGTCGTAGTTTTCCAACGTCACCAATAAACTTTGTCCAAAACTTGCTAGGCTCCCAGTGCCTTTTATGTCTTTCATCTTTGTCCACAAATCGAACATAATAGTTAATGACCGAAATGGCGATATACGTCAAATTCTCTTTTCTCAACAATTCTTGAATAGCTTTTTCAGCACGATCATCCTTTAAACGCAATTCGTATCTATTCCACTTCTTATCAATATCATCATAAGGAATGTCATATTTTTGAGCTTGTTCAAATCCTTTCTGATAGAAACAGAAGTAGACGTCCGATTTCTTTGAACCCATGTAGAGAGTCATTCCATAAGGCTTCCCGCCATCAAGCAAGGTTGAACCATCATACGATATACTTTTAAATTTTGTAATGCACTCTTGCCGCCTAATTCTTTCACAAAGTGCAGGAATAGAAAAATACGTTTTTCTATCATCTATCGCAATATCAAGCCTTGTGAATTTCCCTTTTTTGTCCTTACATTCTCGAAAGAAATCAAACCACGTTTTCTTTTGACATGTTAGGAATGCTTCAAACTGTCGGCAACCTTGACCCGACATTTCGATAAGCACACCTCTTTCATCATCTGGTTTACTATAGAACACCTTGATCATATCCATTTCATACGTACCAACATATCCGTAAAAGCCTGTCGGCTTATGTTTCATAAAATCTTCATGCAGATTTAATACGTTTTGGATAATATCCTTTACATCATGTGTTTTAAAACTCACACGTATATAGTCAACTATTGATGTGACAGTGTTCTCAACGGTTTCTTTTTCTTTTCTTGTCATTTGTACCCCCCTGTTAGCTTGGGGGGGTTGAACTAATCCCGTCATTCGCTCCGCTCACTCCTCCCGTCGCTGGGCGCTCCCGCTGCCGCTTGCGGCTGTCGCCGCCTGCGCGCCCTTACGCTCCTATTACGCACTTCTTTTTCAATCCATTCCCCAATAGTTCAGACGCAAATACACCAGCAGGACGAACTAAGCCATCCTCAACTAAAACTAATCGACTGCATTTTTCAATTAACGCATGTGTCTTGCATAGGAAGTACAAACCTAATTCACGTGCTATCGTGAAAAGTTTGTCCTCTATAGTTTCATTCACATGAATGATGAAAACATCTTTATTTTTGTAATATTGCAAGAAGCCATCTATACGACCTAATGGTTGTGTGTTAATACAAATGTTTAATTGTTGGCAAATTTCATAAACGTCATTTGTCCCAAATTCTTTTAACAATGAATCCACTTTATGTTTAACTTCCGTCACAGTATAAATGACAATCACTTTCCCTTCTTGAATGAGATTAATCATATATATCCGCTCTGGTTTCCCATCATGGCGCTTATCAGCCGTTTCACTCGACCTAGTAGGCTATTTATAGCCATCAAGTTGATTAATGGTGACAACTATCCCGCACGCTTTTTCTAGCCTGCTTACAGTTTGGTATACCGATTACTGTCAATCGTCAAAAACGACGCATATAGACATTTCATTCAAGAAGCCCTATAATAAAATTGTCTAGGTTTTATTATTGGGCGTTCTTGATTCAGTCAAGGCGCTTTTTTTGTTTGTATGTACTTTTTTCAAAGATCAACCTCTCCTAAACACTTCTTCTTTGACAGTCCATCAATGGTGTATACTCACATTGATCAACTGGCCATCAACGAATTGATTTCTTTCATTCCGACTTTATAATGTTTCTTGATCCGTCTTAGTGATACACCTTTAAGCAATAACCTTTCGATAATCCCTTTACTTAATGGCTGTTTAAGATAATGGTTTATAATCACAATATCCAAAGCCATTTTCATTCGTACTGACCAACTACCTTCTAGCGTCTTAGCAATTAACACTGCTTTTCTCATATTTTGTTTTGTATCTGTATAATTCATCTAACTACCTCGAAATGATTTATAAGACTCGAAAAACCACAAGTGATGACAAATATGACTCACTTTTAATTTATTATAGCACTGTAAGTTCAAACTTACAAGTTATCCAAAGTTTTTTTTAACTATTTGTCAACCCCATGATATAATACTTAATACAAGAAATAAGCAGGATAAACAAAAGAAGGTGTAAACTTGGAAAATAACATTGTTGGTAAAAAAATTAGACAAGTTAGAAAAGAACATGGATATTCTCAAAGAAACCTTGCTAAGGAATTAGGAATTACAGGCAGCTATTTAAGTAAAATCGAAAAAGGACAAACTTTATCTATTCCTTTATTAGAGAAAATAGCTCAGTTTTTTAACCTTCATACGTCTTACTTTTTTACAGACGATGAAGAATTAAATAATTTCTCCAATAATGAAAAATCACTTTTATTTGAACCTGACCTTTCATTAGACAACATCAAAGAAAAGTATAATTTCATAAAATATAAAGATCGAGAAGTTACTGATGATGAATTAAAAATTATGTTAGACGTTCTCGAAGCCTACAGAAATTCTAAAAATCAAGAAAGTGACGACTAGGAAATTTTAGCTGTCTCTTTCTTTTTTTTCTCTAATTTCTCCACCAACTTTTTAAAAAATTCTTCAAAACTCACTACCCTTTTCACTAAAAACAACTCCTTTCACATGTAACAATTTCCTTTTTTCTGAAAAATAAAATTATGAAATAGTCTGAAAAAACACCAAAGACGCTACCTTTTTATAGGTAACGTCTTTTATTAAATAAAAAACTTTTCTTGTTCAATTGTTTTCACTTCTTTACTTTTCAAGCCAATTGGCGGGTCAACCATAGGTTTAAAGATTATTGAAGAAGATAAAGCAACTGTTAACATCCCTACACCCATTACCACCTTAACAATTTTCATACAATCACCTCCTTTAATATAGATGATTCAAAGGAGTCTATCTTCAAAAGTTCTATTTTCGGTAACCTAGCTCGAAACACATCATTATTCTCTAAAAACAAATGCATAGATAGTAATAGTTTGACACAATTCTTTTCTTTAATTCCTTCAAATAAAAGAACATATGCTTGTTGTTCCTTATCGAGTTTTATTTGTGTTTTAGCTTCACCTATCAAAATTTTTATAAACGGATTCAAATAGTCAACTTCTTTACCCCACCAAAATTGGAGTATAGATATATTTTCTTTTATGTTATCCGCAACATTAAATCTTTCAATATCCTCATTTATGCTTAAACAATGATTTAAATATTCATATGCCCTTTCATACGATTCCATCATATAAGATATTCCTAGTATAAAATAAGCTGTTGAGTCAAATGTAGGTCCCATACGAGAAACTAAAATTCTTTCAGAAGCTTGCCGAGCTAATTCAACATTGTCCTTAAATTTTAATGCTATATGTGATACAGCTTCATCCAGCCGAACCATAAAAGCCTTATAAATAAAGGGGTCAGAAATTTCAGAGATTTTTTCTTTGATTCCTTCAATGTAATAGTTAGCAATTTCTAAATTCTTATTATAAAAAAAGCTGTACATTTCCAGTATCATTAATAAAGCTTCCATTTCAGTGCTGTGAGCTTTAAATTTCTTAAGTTCCGACAAAAATTCTCGCTCGTTATAGTCAGTCTGTTTAGCTTGAAACTGCCAATGATAAATTTGACTCCATTCCCTAACCTCTTCATTTTGATCAATAAGCCCTTTTTCGATTAAATGGCGGGATAGATCATGTATTCTTTTTACATGGGCATATTCCAAAGCAATTCTTTGATTTTTCTTTCTAGTTATATTCATAACATAACTAGTCATCAATTCAATTTCTTTTTCTGGCGCTAGCAATTGAACCAAATCTAAGACCATTGAAAAAGAAATTTCTTGCCCACTAGAAAAGAACTTACTTAATTGACCTTCACTAATTCCAGTCTCTAATGAGACTTTTTTTTGTGTTAGTCCTTTTGACAAAATACTTTCTTTTAAATAATTTCGAATATTAATTTTATCATCAAGCATCCCATCACCATTTTTCGCTTAAATTTAACATATATCAAATAAAAAACATGTCGATATTTGACGATTAAATCACTTTTTCCAGTTGAATAATATGACTCGTTAGTGTTCAATATAGCACTTACAGTCATCTTTTTCAACTTATTTTGAACTAAATTATGATTTTTAGTCAACTTTTTGCTATAATCCTATGTAGATCATCTATTCCAAACATAAAAAATGAATAATATGACTCAATCTACAGTTTGAAAGGTGTGTCATATATTGAAAAATCCAAATGGATACGGTTCAGTTTATAAGTTATCTGGAAAAAGAAGAAAGCCTTGGGGTGTAAGAAAAACTATCGGGTGGGATGAAAACGGCAAGCAGCTATACCAGAATATTGGATACTATGCAGATCGTTCAGAAGCAATGATGGCACTAGCTGAATTCAATAAGAACCCATATACAACAGAGGCTTCCCAAGTCACTTTCGCTGAATTATTCGATTTATGGTCAAAAGAGAAGTTCAAAAAAGTCTCAAAATCAAATATAAACGGCTACACTGCTTCTTTTAAAATTTCTCAAACGTTGCACAATATGAAATTTGTCGACATCAGAAAAACACACCTTCAACAAGTAATTGATAATTGTAATAAAAGCCATGCGACATTAAGAAAAATAAAAGTACTATTCAACCAATTATTTAAACACGCACTTGAAAATGATCTTGTACAAAAAGATTACTCAAAATTTGTTGAAATCGGAGCGAACACCGAAGAAAGTAAGAGAAAGCCTTTCAGCAAAAACGAAGTAAGCACTTTATGGACTTTTGTAGATCGCATGGACTTTATAGATACCATTTTAATCATGATCTACACTGGTTTAAGACCAGGTGAACTTCTTTCAATAAAGACTGCCGAAATTGAATTAGATAAGCGAATCATGAGAGGTGGGAGCAAAACAAAGGCAGGCAAAAACAGAGTTATTCCTATCCATGAAAGAATTCTCCCTTTTATTGAAGCTCGTTACAACAAATCAAACGAATATTTAATTGTAAACCATGAAAATAAACAGATGAAATATTGGAATTACTATGAGGAGAAATGGAAAAAAATCATGGAACAATTAGAGATGGAACATAAACCACATGATTGTAGACATACATTTGCTTCGAGAATGCATTTATACGGAGCAGATAAACTTTATATCAAAAGAATTATGGGACACGCTTCTAGTGACATTACAGACAAAGTTTACACGCACACAGATATTGAACAATTAATAGCCGCTGTTGATCTACTTAAATAAAAGGGTAAATGACCCTTTTATTTTCTCTGATTATTTGTCTATTACCTGTCTATTACTTGTCTATTACCAAGAAAATTTTATGGGTTTTCACAAGTCTTTAATAATGAACAAACCCCACAACCATAGTGATTGTGGGGTTTGCATTTTGAACCAAATTAACGTTTTGANAAGAAAATTTTATGGGTTTTCACAAGTCTTTAATAATGAACAAACCCCACAACCATAGTGATTGTGGGGTTTGCATTTTGAACCAAATTAACGTTTTGATAATTCATTTGCATTCTTGCAAGCAGCTCCTCGAGTTGCACGCCACCAGAAACGAAGTTGTCCACGAATCGCACTTTCTCGAATCGGTCTGTCTTGATCAATTGAGTTTGATTGGGGCCCTCCCCCAAACATTGGCGTAACCAAATGAATAGTAAGCGGCTCTTTAAAAAGTCTTTGGTCTTCATGAATTTTCGTGTCAATCGCATGTTTCACATCATGCCAATTGGTTTTGGGTTTACTAGATTCCCTTGTCATGTCGCTCTCCTTTCTTCACTTTGTTATATGTTTCTGAAATAGCTCGGCATATGCATAGTGAGGGAAAAACATGGGATTGTTAATGAGCATTAGCAATTGATTTAATTGGAAGTTTAGCGTTAACAGATCGTATCCATCAATACGTAAATCGCTGAGTTTGTTCGAAATCACTTTGTCTTTACTATTATCTTTATTTTTCTCACTATTTTTTTTCTTTTCTTTATCCTCTTGTTCCTTAGACCTTTCTGGATCATAACAATTTAATTCATTAGCCCACCATCCTAGCTGTTTATCTTCATTAGGAGCTCTTAAATGAAATACACTCTTTTGTTTTATAAGAATAAGGTCAAATGCTTTGTCTAATATTTCAAACATCTTTGAAGATGAGTTTGCTGTTTGCCTTTTTAAATTACTTGCTAAAATTAAAATAGGACGTGTTCGTTTCTGTGTATCATTTTCAACCATGTCAACCCCTTTGGCGGCTATCCTAGCTATTCCTTTTGTTTTCGGTACTAATTTTTTTATATTGTCAGACCAAACTTTTAAATTATCAACATCGAAATTTGAACTTTTACATTCTATAGCAACCGCAACCGCCTCAATCGGTATAAATTTCAAGGAATTGTGTTGGAACACATACGGCGTATACTGCTCATCAAATACGGCAATATCGACTTCGTTAGAATGATTTCCTTCTGAGTCAATAATGATGACACCTTGTGCTAATGAATATTTTTTAGGAATGATTTTCCGAAAAAACTCCAGCCACATCACTTCTCTAGAATCTCCTGTCAGCCCTCCATGGTTAGAAGCAAAGTCCACTTCTTCTGATATCATGCTGTTTAATCTTTGATAATTCTCTAAGATCAGCTGCTCAACTTTACCGGTTCGCTCCGTTTCACCCAAACCAATTCCTCCTTCATCATTCATTACGAATGGATAAAATTTGAATCTAAATGACTACTTTTCATTTCGACTTATTTTGAGATTTTTTAAGGTTTATTTAGGAAAAAGAAGAAGAAAAAAACATGACTGCAATGAGTCATGTTTTCACTATACATATGAACAGTCTATTTTGATGGTTTTTGTATCTGAAAGAGGATGTTGTAAGTTCATGATCTCTGAGAATGTCATACCCGTTTAAGACACAATCATTTAAAATCACGCACTCATATAGAGTGCGACTGCGATTTCCGCCCTAATTGTAACATTTTTTAGAAAATGATAGGTAAAATCCTCAACTTTCAATAAAGAATTTTGTTTTCCCCTTCACGAAATATACATTTTTACCTAGTTTTGTCGAATAAAAAGGTGCGAATGCCTCAGGGATTTTATGTTCACCTCACATTCGCACCAAATTTTTCTTAATCCTATTTAATTAAAAACTATTGCTCTAAAGGTACTTATTCATTATTTCATCAACAGGTTTGAATTCATTTAAAAACATGACTACTGAGCCAGAGTCATGTTTTTCACACCTAAATCAAGCACAATTGTCAATATATTTTTCAAGCCACCTAATGACGAGAATTTCAGTCCTCACACTCATATAGAGTGCGACGAGTACCAAACGAAGCAGCTTGCCGGCTATTATCATTTCAATCCACCCACTCTTGTAGAGTGCGACTATAGCACAGTTCCTTTATCCGACAATCGACGACCATTTCAATCCACGCACTCATGTAGAGTGCGACAGAGTGTTCTCTTTGCATGGGAACTGGTGATGAATTTCAATCCACGCACTCATGTAGAGTGCGACCAACCGTACATTCACAAATCAATCAGGTGAAAGGATTTCAATCCACACACTCATATAGAGTGCGACTACGATTTCCGCCCTAATTGTAACATTTTTTAGGAAATAATAGTGAAAATCCTCAACTTTCAATAAAGAATTTTGTTTTTCCCTTCATAAAATATACATTTTCTCTCATTTTTGTCGAATAAAAAGGTGCGAATGTCCCGATGATTTTATGTTCACCTCATATTCGCACCATCAGTTCCTCTTACAACTTCGTCATATATTCCACAATAAACTCCCAAAATCCAGGTCCTTCTTGGTAAATCAGCCGGTCTATTTTTTCGATGAGTTTGATGTAGAGTTCTTGTTCGAGGTCTTCTCTTTCTTGATATGCCGTGTTTTGTAGTTTCTTTTTGATCATGGGTGTGAAGGTTTCAATGAGTTCTTCCATTTCTCCATTGGTCATTTTGTCTTCGTGCACGGACATCTCCCCCTGTTTCTTCTTTTAGTTTGTTGAGTGCTTTTTTGTGAATGTTTGAGATGTTTTGTCTTGTTTCGCCTAACTGATCGGCTATTTCTTTCATCGTTTGGCCTTCGACATAGATTTGGGTTAGGACCATTTTTTGTTTGTCTGTTAGCTGCTGGTAGGCCTTGTACAATGTTTGGTCTTGCAGATGCTCCCCTAGGTCTTGCTGGTTGAAGAGCACGGCTTCATACGTATCTGTTTGAACAGGGTCTTTCACTTCTTGTGTATCAGGATGATCGAGTATGAGCGGAAAACGCTGCTGTTTCTTTTTTACTCGTTTGTCAAAGTCGACTGAAAAGATGCGTATCATTGTGGAGATATACTTGATGATGCGGATTTTCTGATAGAACTGTTTGAACTCGGAATCTAGTTTTTTGGCATTTTCCTCGTTTGGCTCTTCCATGACTTGCCGGAGCAGCTGCTCGTTTTTCGGGTTGCTTAAAAACTGCTGAATGAGCGGGTGATCAATGATTTCCTTCCATTTTGCTTTCAATAACAGCCGATAATCCATGTGCATCCTCCCCTTTGTTCCCTCTACTAGCATTAAGTGGACAAAAGTTAAAAAAAGTAAACTTCGTGAAACGGGTCTAATGATTCATTTTCTCCCCCTCTGCTTTCCTTTTTCTTCTTTCATACCACTTATATAGAAGACGAGTATCCGCTGGGAGGTGAGACAAATGGAGACCTTTTTTTCAGAGGAATGGCTGAAGCAGCTCGGTCAGGCTGGCTTCCCTGCCATTTTGACGGTTTACTTGCTGACACGCTTTGAACGAAAGTTTGATGAATTAAGCAAGCTCATCCAACGATTAGTCGCTGCTCAAAAAAATGATGAATCAGATTGACATCTGCTTGATTCGTTTCACCTTATGAAAACGAGGGCGAAATGAAAGGCCTTTTGTCACCTCACACAATACGATGTTGAAAGGGGATTTTATCATGAGTGAAAAGCAAAATGGAATACCACAGCCGATTCGAGGAGAAAAAGGAGCAACGGTCAAAATTCCACGTAATCTCGAGCGGGACAGACAAAATCCAGATATGCTCACGCCGCCAGAAACCGATCATGGAACGGTCTCCAACCTGAAATATTCTTTTTCTGATACACACAATCGTTTAGAAAAAGGCGGCTACGCCCGTGAGGTAACAGTACGTGAACTGCCGATCTCTAAAAGTCTTGCATCTGTTAATATGCGGTTAAAGCCTGGTGCGATTCGTGAGCTTCACTGGCATAAGGAAGCGGAATGGGCGTACATGATTTATGGGGAAGCCCGGATTACATCGGTTGATGCAGAGGGGCGCAATTTTACAGAGGATGTGACTGAGGGTGATTTGTGGTACTTCCCTTCTGGCCTGCCGCACTCTATCCAAGCACTTGAACCGGGAGCTGAATTCTTGCTTGTGTTTGATGATGGGTCATTCTCAGAAAATAGTACGTTCCAAGTAACCGATTGGCTTGCCCACACGCCAGAGGAAGTCGTGCTTAAGAACTTCGGTATGACAAAAGAGCAGTTTGACAAGCTGCCAGAGAAAGAAAAGTATATTTTCCAAAAAGGAATTCCTGGTTCTCTTGAATGTGACAAGGTGAAAACAGAGCAAGGAGAAGTCCCGAATTCCTTTAAATATGAACTGTTAAAACAAGAGCCGATTACGTCAAGCGGCGGACAAGTGTGGATTGCAGACTCTACCAATTTCAAAGCATCTAAAACGATTGCATCTGCTCTTGTAAAAGTTGATCCAGGTGCCATTCGCGAGCTGCACTGGCATCCAAATACGGATGAATGGCAATATTTCATTTCTGGAAAAGCACGAATGACGGTATTTGCTTCTGATGGACATGCGAGAACCTTCAACTATCAGGCGGGAGACGTTGGATATGTCCCATTTGCGATGGGGCATTATGTAGAAAATACAGGCGACGAACCGCTTTATTTCTTAGAAATCTTTAAGAGCGATCATTATGCAGACATTTCACTCAATCAGTGGCTTGCGGTCACACCGAAACAGCTTGTTCTTGATCATTTAGATCAAGGTGAAGAATTCTTAAAACTGCTTGATACTGAAAAACATCCTGTGATCGCTGCGCCTAAAAAAGAGGATTAACATATAACTTCCTGCAAAAAGGCTGTCCTTTTTGCAGGTATCTTCATGTAAAGGAGTGTTTGTTCACCTATGCAGCAATCTGTTCACGCTTTATGGCAAGGGCTGAAATGGCTCATGGCGGCGTCGGCTGTCTGTTACATATTTTTGTTGTTTTGTGTACTGTTCTTTCATTTAACGGGTGCTTTTTATCAATCGATTTTATCGATGCTTTTATTTATGGGCATCTATGTGGTACTTGGGATATCCTTTGAGCATGTGGAGCATTTGCTTATGAGGGTTGTGAGAAAGTGCCGTTCCAAAAAACGCTCCATCGTTCTCTATGCCATTTCAATTCATCTTTTGTTTATTTGGGGTGCTGTCTATTTATCAGATGAATTGGTAGGCGGCATTTTACTGTCTACTTCTGAGGAAATTCTCTTTGCTCTCAGTCTTTGGTTGTTTCATTTTTTGTTTGATTATGCGACGTTTTCGTTTGAGAAAAAAGCTTAGTGATTTGCTTCATATGATGGATATCGTGCTCGATCAGCCCTTGGAAGATAAAAAAACACCACTTATGATGAAAAGTGGTGTTTCTTGTGTTTTCTTCGTGCATATAGGATCGCACCGATCAAACTGACGAGTGAAATCAACGCGAGAATTCTGATATAAGGCGGATAGTAGGTTAGCACAATCTCATTTTTGCCTTTTTCTATTGGAAAACCGATAAAGGCGTAATTGGATTGTTCAATATCGGTCTGCTTTCCGTTTACCGTGAGCTCCCAGCCTTTTTCATATGGTACTGGCAAGATCATATAATCATCGCCGCGTTTGTTATCATATGAAATCGTAAAGCGGTTGTTTTCGAGCTTTACTTGCTGGCTGCCATTATCCTGTTTTTCTTTTTCATATGCTTTTTCTAGAATGCGGTAAGGCTCTTGATACAGCCTCAGTTGATTGAGTTCATACGTCCCTTTTGGTACTCGAATGGAAAGAATTTTTTCCGCAGGGACTCGAATCGTCACTTCATTGACGCCTGTTTTGTAGATGGATGTATTGCTTTTTCGTGAGGTGACGTAGTTGTCAACGGATAACTGAAATCCTTCGTTTCGGTCGGTCCGCTTCACATAAAAGCTCACATACACATCCCCAGCGCGGGCCATATCATCTGGCAGCGTGATATTCAGGCCGCCTGTTTCTCCGTATACATCAAGCACACCATGTTCGTATATAGCTTGTTCGGTATGAATATTTGTATCCTTGACTCGATTTGGCGCATGCTCAATTTCAGCGTTTCCTTTTTTGTCTAAAATCACACCTTGCAGCATCGCATGCTCCCTATCAAGTGCTGAGGCATCCTTTAAGGATTCTTTTGAATAAACGGTGCTTGTTGTTCTTGCAAATGGCAGCGGCCGTGTATTTTCATACACTTTATAATGCTCGCTTTCCAATATTGGCTTAAAATAAGCTGGCGGTGAGTAAGACATCGTGTTGTCTCTCATATAATACTTTCCGTAGGTCAGGCTGTATAAATTCGCCCTGTCCCCCATTGTTGCATAACGGCTGACACTTTCACGTCCCATATCGATTTGCAGGTCATTCCAATAAAAATTGAGCAAATGTTTATTTAATATACTTGAATACGCACTCATGCCTTGAAAGTCTTCAAATAACGGGGTATTGTTGCGCACGCCGTTCATCCAATCAATCCGGGCAAGCGGATCTTTTGAGGAGCGGCTTTGAATCTGCTGAATGAGCTTCATTTGCTCATGTCCAGCATACGCCTCACTATTCAGATACGTATCTGATACGCTCTTAATATTGCTTCTTTCAGATAAATAGCCCTGCTGGTACACGCCTGCTGTCAGTAAGCTAACAACGATGAGCACAGCTGAAAAGAGACGAAAGTGCTGGCGTTTTTCCGCATGAATCACAAGGAAAAACAAGCTGATCACAAGCAGTCCTATGCCTGTAAATACAACAACATCCATATTTCCCTTTGCTCGTTCTGATAAAATGACTGCGAGAAGAAATACGATCCAAGCGCCTAAGACCGCACGCTTTTTCCACTTCCACTCGATTTGCGAGAAATGCTTGATGGTGATGGCTACGACCGCCCCAACTGTAAAGGCAAGAATGTATTCAAACCTGTACTGCGGTGCTGAAAAACCATTAAACACGCTCGCCATCTTTGGACTGTAGTGAAAAACAATGAGCAGAACGCTGATCGATGTAAACATGAAAAACCACCTGTTCTGGTAAAGCGGAACGAGGAACATACAAATGAGAAAGATCACAGGTAATAAATACACCCTGCTTGTAAACAGCAGATGATCATGCAGATCAAACCAAGGTATAGATTGATCATATGGCGGTCTTATATTATGAAGAAATCCATAGACAGACGGGACAAAAAAGGCTGCACTGATTCCAAAGGATAACAGCGTAGAGACCGCCAGCGTCCAGAACACCTTCCACCCGTTCTCCTCACTTCGAAGCTTGATGATATATCTGAAGACAAGATAGATCGCTAAAAAGATAAAATGAATATAAGCAAAGTAAAAATTGTTGATGAGCATCAGGCTGCACGCCGCAATAAACCAAGCCGGTTTACCTGTTTTGAAAATCCGTTCAACCCCAAGTACAAGCAGCGGGAGCCACATCATACTGTCGGTGAAAAACTCCCAAAACGTTTGATGCCGAAAATACACAATAGACAATCCGTAAATTGCGGCTCCTGTTAATGCGCTCAGCCTATGCTGAACCATTGAAAGAAGCACACGGTAAGCGATGAACAGAATGAGCGTCAGCTTGATCACACTCAGCCAAATGACGGCATTTGCCCAGAAATGGATGTCCGTTGACTGGATAAGATGAAGTGCATTCATCAGCCAGACGACAGCGACTGTGACCATAAAGACAGTCGACGTTGTGAAATAATAACCTAATTGCGTATATGTACCGCCGCCCAGCCCGAATTGATAGGAATAAAAGAAGTTCCCTTTGACGTATTCATCGTACAGCAGCTTTTTAAATGGGAGCATTTGTGAGATCCCGTCTCCATCTCCTGTCATATACCGGCCTTGCGTATATTCATATAAGAAAAAGGAGTGTCCTAATAAAGCGAGAATGAGGCACATTCCTATCATTATCCATCTACGTTTCATCATCTAAATCCTTTCCACAAAAGATCCACTGTTCTTTGAAACAAAACAACCCAGCAAGCGATTCGTGCTTGCCGGTTATTTGACTCCACGTTATTTAAATAACTGTGTTAACACTCGGTCTTGTTCCTTTGAGCTTGTCTCTTGTTCCATCACATTTGATTCCTGGATTAAATAATGCGGCCTCTTTTTCGTTTCATAATAAATACGGCCAATATATTCTCCAATCACGCCTAGACTCAAAAGCTGGACACCTCCGAGGAACAGCACAGCCGATATTAAAGTAAAATAACCCGGCACCATAATGCCTGTTCTGACGATTTGAATAAAGGTGGCTACGATGTAAATCAATGAGAGAAATAAGATCAGTATGCCAGTATAAAAACAAATTCGCAGCGGGCGGTTGTTAAAGGAAATGACGCCATCTATGCCATAGTTAAATAATTTCTTCAGTGACCATTTTGTATCACCATGCTGTCTTTCTACATTTTCATAATAGATGACCTTTTCTTCAAACCCAATCCAGCAAAAAAGCCCTTTCGAAAAACGATTTCCCTCTTTCAGCTGGAGAAGTGCATCGATGGCTTGGCGTGAAATTAAACGGAAATCCCCGACGCCATCACGCAAGTCCACTTCTACTACCTTGTTCATCACCTTATAATACATGGATGACAGGTAAGAGCGCAGCTTGCTGTCACCTTTACGATTCCGTTTGGCAATGACTTGATGATAGCCTTCTTCATACCCTCTGACAAAGTCCTGAATTAAATACGTCGGGTGCTGCAGATCGGCGTCCATAATAATCGCAGCTGCTCCTTTTGCATGTTCAAGACCTGCCAAAATAGCGGCTTCCTTTCCAAAGTTACGCGAAAAGGAAATATATTTAACCTTTGCACTTTTGCGAGAGAGCTCTCTCATGTATTGAAGCGTGTTGTCTTTGCTTCCATCATTTACAAAGATGATTTCAAAGTCATAATGAAAATCGCGAAACTCTTCCTCGAGTGCCTCAAAGATTCGTCTGATGTTTTCACCTTCATTGTAAGAAGGAATTATAACAGAGAGCAGTTCCCGTTCCATATCGCACCTTCTCTTCACTTTTTTCACATAGTCTGATATGTTCATTATTCCTTTTTTGTCAGAAAACGAAACCCTTTTTTATTATCCATAAATTACATGTCTCTTCAATCGTTTCATTATATCAGAGTTTTATTTCCAGTGATTTTCAGCAGGATGAATTTAATGTAATTTTAAGTTTAATCATTGTAAAAAGCCTGTAATTTCGATCACAGACTGGGTATTGTTTCATAAAGTTATTTAGTCATTTGTATATTTTCCTTATTATTGAAAAAGATGAATGGAAGTAAAAGGGCAACCTTTTAATGAAGCAGCCCTCGATTGTTTTGTTGCAGATGCTCGTTTGCCTTTGATTGTTTATTTTGAAATAAATGCAGCTGCGCTCCGTAGCTCTCGATCCACTCTTGGACAATTCGTTCTGTTGTTTCCTGTCCTTTATACTTGCGGCCAGCCTTTGCATAAGTCGTTTCAAAATCACTCCAAAGCAGCTCTACCCATGTACGTGCTTCGTCATATGTCAGCATATTGTTTTTTTCCATGAGTTGTTCTGTTAGTCGCTCAAAGTATTGTTCCATGCTTGTTCCTCCTTCATCTAGCAGAAAGTGCCTTTTTAAAAAAACTTCTTTTTTCATATACTACCCTTACGTCTTCAAAAGACGCAAATGATTTGTATTGTTTGGAGGGAATCGATATGCGTAATAAAGCAAAAGGCTTTCCAAATCAGGTAAATCACAAGTTTGAAGGCGAACCAGGCGCTACAGATGCTTATGCGTCTAAACGGCCGAATGGTGAAACGAATACACGTCCACAGGAACGTATGAGGGCATCAGGGAAACGCTAATTTTTCCAAAGGGAGTGCTTGAGATATGAGTTCAAATGGGAAATCGTATATGGCAGACTTTGTTCAATTAAGGACAACCGCTTACCCTCAACCATGGGCAAATGCAAAGCATTCTGCCTCTCAGGTCAACGGAGAAACGCAGCAAACGCAGCACGACATCGTACTTCAGAACAACGTCCGTAAACAGCGTTCTAAGTAAAGAAAAGGACTGATCTCTTTGGATCAGTCCTTTTGCGTCAGCATTGAAATCGGCAGGGCATCTTCCTTATTTGGAGCCGATACTCTGTATCCCCACGCAAAAACGCCATTTAAATATTCTACATAAAACTCTTCTTCTGTGTCTTTGATTTGATAAGTTGTTTTCGTTTGAATCGAAGCTGGATCTAATAAATAGGCTTTCGCCATATCGATTTTCCGTTCTAAAACTGCGTATTCATTCACAATGCCAAGCTGTTCAGCCTTTCGTGCTTTTTCAGAAAGGGCGGCAATCTCCTGCTTCAATTCGTATTCTGTCATCTCACTATAGCGTTTTTCCATCTGTCATTCCCCTTTGTCTAAAACGTGATCAATTGTATCAAGATCAAAGCCTTTTCTGAATAAAAATTGCTTTACTTTCATCTTCTTTTCAAATGATCCGTCATACCCTACCTTGCGTTTTGCCTTCTCCAGCATATAAAGGAGGGCTTCTTCTTCCTTTTCCTCTTCTTGTCCATCATAGGCTTCTTGAAGGGCTTTATCAATGATCTCAAACGAAAATCCTTTTCGCTGCAGCTGCAGCTTGATGCGCTGCTCGATCTCTTTTGCAGAACGATTTTTTTCTTTTTTGACAAGCTTGAGAACCTGCTTTACAGCTTCCTCGAGCTGTAGGTCATCAGGGTATTGCGATAGCGCCTGTTCAATCGTGTCATCATCTATCCCCTTGAGCTTCAATTCTTTTTTTAGGACGGACGGTCCTTTGCTGTTCGTTTTCCGGTGGGTGCTGACATAGGCTTCTGCAAATTCAAGATCATTTACATACTTATAATGCTTCAATTTGTGTATAATTTCACTAATAGCAGGTGCAGGGATTTCTTTTTTCGTTAAATAATCGGTGACTTCTTTCACTGATCTCATGCGGTAGGATAAATAATCAACGGCCTGCTGAAATCCTTTTTTCACTGAATCACCGAATTGAATCTCAATGATATCTGCTTCGTCCAGCTCTTTTCCTTTTTTCAAATCGTGCTGGACGAGCACATCTAAATCAACGCTAAAGGCGTATTTTTCATCAAGAAAGATGTTGACCCGCTCGGTATTGTTTTTCTGAGCAGAAATTTTTGTAATATAGGGCATCCTGTGATCACTCCTTTTCCAAAACAGTCAGGATGTTTCTTCTGATTCAAAATCGTGAAAGATATAGGTATGTATATGAGAGGAGAGATGTCAATTGAATATCGCCATTACCGGAGGAACCGGTTTTATCGGCCAGCATGTCACAAAAGTGCTCGCTGCTGAGGGACATCATCTATATATTTTAACAAGAAATCCAAAGGAATCCGAACAAAATCATTTACATTATGTGCAGTGGCTGACTGAAGGTGCTGCGCCTGAGCATGAATTGCCTGCCATCGATGTATGGATTAACCTTGCTGGAAAATCCATTTTTACACGCTGGACAGACAAGGCAAAAGAAGGCATCCTCTCCAGCCGTCTCAAATCAACACAAGAGGTAAGACGCATTATAGAAGCGCAGGAATCAAAGCCATCTGTGCTGATTCAAGCAAGTGCTGTCGGAATTTATGGCACATCTCAAACAGGAGATTTTACGGAGGAGTCACCTCCTGCAGATACTGATTTCTTAAGTCATACATCAAAACTTTGGGAAGCTGAGGCGCAAAAAATTGAAGCACTCGGCATTCGTACAGTCTACACCCGCTTTGGCGTCGTGTTAGGCGAAAAAGGGACATTGCCACTGATGGCACTGCCATATAAGCTGTTTGCCGGCGGAACCATGGGCTCTGGCACACAATGGGTTTCATGGGTACATGTCGAGGATGTTGCACACCTCATTCAATATGCCATTCAAAACGACGACATTTCAGGACCACTTAATGTCACGTCTCCGAATCCTGTTCAAATGAAGCAGCTCGGACAAACCATCGCCTCTGTCCTTCACCGTCCTCATTGGCTGAAGGTCCCATCTTTTGCGATGAAAACGGTACTTGGCGAAATGTCATTACTTGTTTTAGAAGGCCAGCGTGCTCTTCCGAAAAAGGCACTGCTTTCTTCTTATGACTTTTTGCATCCTGAACTAAAAGAAGCGATTTTGCATTCTAAGGAATAAATGTTGTCAAAAACACCCATCCTATTAGAAATGATATGAGGGGGCGATTTTGATGAAGAAAAAAGAACACCAGCCAACTTCGAAGTTGAAGAAAACCCAGGAAGTCCTGTATCAGCAGGAATTCAAAAAAGCGGAAAGAGCAGCAGAAAAAAGAAACAAATAAGACGGATATTCCCCTCCAACAAGCACATAACTAAAGTGATCTTGTAAAGGAGGGAAAGGCTTTGAAAAAAGACCAACACAAAAAATCCAACCACGAGCTCGCGGCACAAGAGACGGATGGCGAATATGTTGAATTTTCCAAAGAACTTGCAGATCCGAATGACGTAAAAGCAATGGCACGTATGAAAGCGGCCGATCAGCGCGCCAAAAAACAATAAGTAAAAAAGCAGACCTTATTCAGCGGTCTGCTTTTCTTTTATTTGATTTCAGTAAGAAGACTTGATGCTTTCTGGCGTGATTTTTCCTCAGGTACCTCTTCTGGATAACCTATATGAAGGATCGCAGCAAACCGTTCGTTTTCCTTTAATCCCATGTCTTGTTGAAAGCCTTTATCGTATAAAATGCGTCCGCTCTTCCATACCATACCGATCCCTTGATCCCACGCAAGCAGCTGAAGATTTTGAATAAGCGCGCTGACGGCGGCAAAATCATCATTTCTCACCACAGGGTTCTCGTCTTCTTTTAGTACGACAAGTAAAAGCGCTGGGACCTTGGAGAAGTAATCTCTGTAATGATTGATTTTTTCTTCTTTTGCATCTGGGTTGTTGCGCTGAAAGAAAGCAATAAAGCGCTCTACAAAAGTCGCTTTCGCTTCATCCGTCACCGCATATAAAAAGCGCCACGGCTCCGTGATTTTATGGTTCGGTGCATAAACTGCATCCTCTAATAGCGGCTGAAGCTGCTCAATCGTCACCGGTATGTCTTTGAATTTTCGAATCGATCGTCTATATCTGACAGCGTCTCGAACTGTTAACGCTTCTGTTTGTTGTTTCGTTTCTGGCATATATGTCATCCTTTCAATCAACTTAATTGAAATTGATTCTCATTCACATTATAAACGTCATCTCGTGCAGTTGCAAATCAAGTATCCCTCCTCCCCGTCTAAATAGTTGTTTGACTTTTTCAAGTAATGTTACAATCATATTACGTTTTAAACAAATTTTGAGAAAAAAGCCAAGATGATGAAATGATTTTCAAGTATTCCCATTTTGTCTGATCTGGTTTTTTTGTCAAAAGGCTTTCAACCATGATTGGAAGGGAGGCTTCTGGATGGAATGAAAATCAATATTGGACAAATCATTAAACTCTACCGTTATAAACAAAATATGACCCAATCTGAATTGGCAGAAGGAATTTGTTCTGTCTCTCATTTAAGTAAAATTGAAAATGGCTCAAAGGAGGCCAATCAAGATACGATCAATTTGCTGCTTGAACGGCTTGGCATCAGCCAAGAAAAGCTGTCACAAAAGGCGCGTCATCTGCTGTCACTTTTGGATGAGTTTCAAATGAATATGTATTTCTATGCTCTCGATCAGGCTGAACAAAATGCAGAAATGATCATTCAGCACGAGGAGCAGTTCTTTTCGCTCGATTTAGGTATTCAGTATCATTTGTCCTTATTTCAATTTTATTTATTAACGGATAAACAGCCGCTTGCCTTAAAAACACACCGCGTGCTCAAAAAATTCGAAAAAACCTTTATTGAAACGGAAAAAGAAATTTTTGAATATCTTGACGGCATTCATCAAATTAAAATTGGTCAGCTTGAAGATGGGCTCAAAAAGCTTGAAAGCTGCTTTTCCTACGCTTCAGTCGAACAAAGTGATTTGTATTATCACTATGCAAAAGCACTTGGAAACATGGGACAGCTGGGTGATGCGCTTGAAGCGACACATCAAGCAATGGATTTATATAGACAAAAGAACAATTTCAAGCGGATTATTCACTGTACACTCATTCACGGCGTGATCTCACTTGAACTAAAAGCCTATCAAACTGCGAAGAAATATATAAAGGAAGTGATTTTGCACACGTCCCTTCATCCTGATGCCTATATTAAAATGTCCGCTTATTTTTATTACGGGGTGCTCTTAAAACGTGAAGGTGATTTCTCTTCAGCTGTGCCTTATTTACTAGATTCACTCAATTACTTTAATCAAGAACAGATAGAAGACCGTTACTGTGAAACGCTATATGAAATTGCGACACTATACGCTGAATATGACCGCAAAAAAGCACTTCCCTACATACACGAGCTGTTAAAACAGCCTCGTATTCAGCCAAACTGTTTATATATGATCAAAATCTATAAATTGATGATTGAGGAAAACCCACTTGATTTGAAAACCTATTTGGTCGAAGCAGCCCTTCCTTACTTTGAACACAATGAGCTGCACAGTGAATATTTGTTTGCTCTTAGGACCTTACTTACCTATGCAGGTGCTGAGCTTGATGAGCAGGCCTATAAGTCCTATACAAAGAAATTGCTCGATCATTTAACAGTATATCTTCCCTATTACAAAAAAGCATGACCTTCTGCCGATCGAAGGTCATGCTTTTTCTATTTATTAAATGGTCTCTTGTTGATCTGTGTCATGATGGTTCACCCGTTTGACAGAATGAATATACCGTCTTTTTGCAAAGAAATCGTACGCATGCTGTCCAAAGCCAAGCCAGATGCTGAGCACGATGAATGGGACCGTTCCCCATAAAGCAGGGATATGGCAGGCCATACGCAGCCAAGTATAAATCCCTGAATTCTTTTGATTTTTGGCTAGGGAAATAGACACAATTCGTTTTTCCGCCTTCTCTTCACTGATTTTATTCAGCCTGAGCAGCTGCGAGTGTCTAAAGGATTCAAAGTGAATCCGATTTTTCCAATCGAGTGATCTTAACACATCAATCGTTTTTGCACATGCAGGGCTTTGTCCGTCATAAAACACAAGCAGCCTCAGTGATTTAATGGAACGCTGTTCTCTTTTTTTCGATTCAGCGAGCTTCTTTTTTTCTTGATCGAGATAAATAATTTTTTTCATAAATTGATCGCCTGTCCTTTTCCATCATTTTTTTAGTTCGTTCAAAGGAGATTACAACTAGATTACTATAGTTGCTGGGCCTCTTGTATTGGGAAAAAGCCAACCGTTGTGCGTTATATGAGCCTTTGGATAAGGGCAAAATCATTGATTTCATAGCATAATATGAGGTTTTTCAACTAAAAGTGGTTGGGAAAATCGTGGTGCTTTGCGGTTTTCTGCGGTATTTGATAGAATTCTGCGGTTTTCTACATCTTTATGCGGTGGTTTTGTAGGTAAAACGCAAAAACAAGATAAAAAAAGACTACTTCCCATTGCGGCGAAGTAGTCTTTTGGTTTATATTTTTGCCAAAACTTCTACTATTTCTTTCTCAATATCTTTCCATAAGTAGCGGTCTGTCGTATAGTGATGTGCGGCTTCTTTCGCAAATACTTGAAAAGCTTCTTCATAATCAGGTGCATCTTTGTCCGGTTTTTTCTCGTCGACAAAGCGCTGCGCCTCTGCTGAGCGAGGTCCCCATTTGCCCACTTCATTCCCCTCCTGATCAATGATGACGATAATCGGAATCGATCTTGCGGTCCCGTTCGTTAAATACTGATCCATCAGGTCTAGATGCTCATCTCGAATGAAATAGCGCGCATCAATGAGTGCTTCATTTGCAATACGCATGAAAATTGGAACATTGACCATCGCATCTCCGCACCAATCCGCTGTGATGACAAGTGCTCTGAGCTTTTTCTTTTGCAGCTTTTGGAGCAGCTCTTTTTCTTTTTGATGAATTGCATACTGGTTGTACACCGTGAGCAGATTTTCCCGGTTTTTCTCCATGTTGTGTACATATGTACGTTCAGCTAATCCCTTTGTAAACCATTCATTTAATGTCATATGAACATCCCCCTTACCCTTCAACTTTACCACTTTTGCTATTCTTTTGTCTAAAAAAACCTTCACCTAGTGAAAGGTAAAGGTCTTTTGGTTTATGGACGGCGCTTTCGATTTGGGTCCATCCCGATCAGCTTGGTGACAAGTACCATTGTGACAGGCAGTGACGTATTCTTTTTATACGCTAAATATTTCCCGCGCCATTCAGGCTTATATTTCTGTTTAAATGACCGTAAACCGCTGAAGCTGTACATGTATCTGACATTGTTGAAAATAACACTCGCCAAACGCTCCGTAAGAAAGGACTGATGGAACGTCCCCACATTCGATAAAGGTGCCATTCCCATGTTAAACGATTTGTAGCCTCTTTCTTTCGCCCATTGAAATAGGTGGATAAACAGCGCATCCATCATCCCATTCGGTGCATCATGCATATGACGCATTAAATCGATGGAAATCTCCCCTTCTTGATACATCGGCATCAATGATACAAAGGAAATGATCTGCCCTTGCTCATCCTTTAGAATCGCAATCGGTGCTTTTTGAAGATAGTCTTCTTGAAAATAACCGAGCGAAAATCCTTTTTCTTTTTTCTTTCCGAGCCAGCTGTCAGAAATCTGCTTTAAGGTTGAGATCAACTCATTTGAAAAGGGAGGTTCCAGCATTTCAAAGGTGTAGCCTTCTCGTTCAAATTTATTCGCCACAGCTCGTAAATTTGATTTTTTCTTACCTGACAGAGTAAACGTTTCTAAATCGACCATGGCTTCTTCCCCAAGCTTAAAGAAGTGAAAGCCTAAGTCATGATAAAGAGCCATCCCTTCTCGTTCTACTTGATAAAAAGCGACGCGGTAGCCGGCTTTTTCTGTCTCCTGTAAAAACTCTTCAAGTACAAGCGGATAAGACGCCTCACGTCCAGATGGATCTCCGAGCACAATGACGCAGCGGCCAATTCGCCCAAACTGAAGCATTGCTTCTCCATCACTTGAGAAAAATAGTTTTTTGTCGCCTAAAAAGCCAAGATGACTGAGGGCATTTCCGCCCTTTTCTTCTAAAAACGTTTTTAGTTTTTCCTCATCTGCTTTTTCTCCAATCGGAAATGCTTTCTTATTAAAGATCAGTTTACTAATGAAGAAGAAAAGCGGGACACCGATGAGAGCGATCATGCTTGTCATCGTGATATGCCGTTCATTATGCACCAAGTAATCCTTACTCAAGAAATGCCCAATTTTTGTCCAAATAAAGTTGCCAATAACATTATAGTTAAAGAGCACGAATAAATAACCAGCGGCAGCCGCCACAAACTGATACAAGGAATAAGGTGCCTGCTGCTTTACAAATTGATTTCGAAGAGAGAAAAACACAGCCATGATGACTGGCAAAATAAAAATCAAACTGAGGTTAAACCCCTTTAACAAAGTAAACACAAAACCGCCTGCTAAAGAGATCATTGTCAGCACGTATGATCTTTTCGTTCTTTTATACACTTCAATGGACAAAATCATCAGAATGATTCCGAACATTAAAGAAAGACCATTAAATCCTGATAACAGAAAGCGTGGAATGCTGGTAATCACACCTAATCGATCGACTGGAAGCACAACAGATGCCATGATAAGCAAGCCGCTTCCAAAGGTTAAAATCGATAAAGATCCGTACAATAAACGGATTAATAAAGCACGGTGCAAAACAATTAAAACGTTCGTCGTTTCAATGGCAGGTGCCATTTTCGGATTGCCTTCAAGACGTCTAAGCGTCGTTCCCGTTAAATCGTAAGCAGCTAGACAAAGCCCTAAGATAAACGGGAAAATCGAGTACACGAAGCGGTACAAGACGAGCGCCGTCAGCACCATCTCTTTATCAAAACCAATGTATTGCATGCTCAGTAAAAAGATAAGGTCAAACGAACCAAATCCGCCCGGAACCATACTGATTAAACCGCCGATTGACGCAATCGCAAATACACCTAAGACTATTCGGACATCGACATTCATCCCCATAGAGACGACAGCCATGTACATGACAAGTCCAGCTGCCAGCCATTCTAAAAACGATGCACCGATATAAGCGTAAATTGGATGCTTTAGTCCATTTTCACCGCTCTCGATCGAGCTTTTTCGAATGGATGCCATGACGATATAAATCGGTACAATACAGGCAAAGATAATGACAAATGCCCATAGCCACGGCTCCTGGCTGATAATACTTTCAACAGGAAGCACCCTGACCAAGATCAAATCACTGAAAATAGATAAGCCCAAAAGGACAGAGGAAGTCAAAAGGGCAATGCCTTTCAGCAATTTTTTCGTATCTGTTATGTACTCCTTATAGAGAAGCGTTCTAAGCCCTGCTCCTGATAGACCGCCAAATCCAAGAACACTGTTAAAGGAGTTCGCAATCCATGAAATGCGTATCGTTTTCCAGCCGCTGATGGGCATATCAAGGCTTTTTCGTAAAATAAAATCGTATAAGGACATCGATAAAACCGCGACAAGTCCAAGAAAGACAAGAATAAACAAGTCCATTCGGTTCAAGCTGTCAATAATATAAAACGTCTTTTTAATGGAAAGTCCGCTCAGCTCCTGCTTCGCGACAAAAATCAAGACAAGGATAATGACGATCGGAAAAAGCATTTTTAAGATCGTCATACCCGTTTTTTTGTTCCACATGTTTTTCCCAACTTTCTAGGTTGCTTCATTATTTCAACTGAACATTATTATACAACAAATACCACTTGATTCATGCAGTTTAACATTCAAAAGCTTGACGAACCTTTCAATTAGAAGTAAAAATCAGTAATATAAAGAAAAAGAGCCGCTTAAAGGAAGTGAACAAGCGTGGAATATAATATTCATGACACCACCGTATTAAAAGAAGAGATTCTATCTCCAGAAGAAAAAAAGACATGGGTTCTTTATATGAAAGTGCTCACAGCTGCAGGTCTTGGAGATGTTTCTGAATGGATGAAGCTTGATATGAGTATGCCTCAAATGAAGGTGCTCATGCTGCTCAATAACCATGGCTCTCTCAAAGTATCCGAAATCGCTGAAAAAATGGGCGCTTCTTTGTCCAATATGACAGGTCTGCTTGACCGGTTAGAACAGTCTAACTTTGTCGTGCGAAAGCACTCTGAGCGTGACCGGAGAATCATTGTCGTAGAACTGACAGAGGAAGCGAAAAATATTTTCAGAAGTATTTATCAAAAAGGACACGAAAAAATCAAAAATTCCCTGCAGCGGCTCAATGACGAGGAAAAAGAAAAAGTCAATGAAGGCCTTGCTATCTTAGAAAAAGCACTGCGTCCTGAACGCGGCTAAACATGAAAAGGGAAAAAGACGGTCACTTGTTGTCCGTCTTTTTTGTTTCTTCTACTTGTCGATCTGGTGTGAAAAGATTTTTACGAATGACTTCCCTGTCATCCCATAAAAGATAGGCTAAGCCAATGATGAGGAAAAAAATGATGATCCACGTACCGCCAGGAATCAGCTGTTCAAGTTCCTCAATCGTTCTTTCTGAGCCTAAGCTGTTACTATAGCGTATCTCCAAAAGAGCATATTTCGCTATATAAAACAATGCCGCCATACAGATAAACATGGCGCCGACAATTCTTCTTCCAGACATGCGTTTACTCCTTTAATTCCACTGATTTCTTTTGATTAATTCCGTGATATGGGCAAGGTGATGCTTTGAATGCCAGACGTACATTCCTGCTGCATCATATAAGGATACCGTTTGTTGATCGGATGGATGATAATAAGAAGCGTTGAAGTCATCCTCTGACATTCCCCGCAGTAAAGTGACCCACCTGCGATGCAAACTGCTGATCAAAGGCTGGGATAAACTGATGGGCGCCTTGCTGTCAGGAAGTGAGGCAAATCCCTCCTGATCATATGGACGTATGTCAGGTGTATCTTCTGTGAGAGCAAGCTTGAATCGTAAGTATGCATTTAGATGGCTGTCTGCTACGTGGTGAATGAGCTGACGAACAGTCCATCCTCCCGGCCGATAAGGTGTATCAAGCTGAGCATCTGTCAGCGGTGCGGTCACCGCTTCATACTCTTCGGGGATTGCAGCCAGCTCATCAATCCATGCTTCAAGCTGTGCTTTCGTTTTTGTTTCAACCGGTTCATATAAGCCAATCGGATATTGTAATGACGTCATACGCTCTCTCCTCTCTCAAATCCTTCAAGTACAAATTTTCCAATCATCTTTCCTTGCTCAAGCGTTTGATGTGCCTGCTTTAAGTTAGCAGCATTGATCGGACTGAGAACCTTTGTTAAGGTATGCGTTATTTTTCCCTGCTCAAATAACTCACCCGCCTCTGTCAAAAGCTCATGCTGTTTGATCATGTCCGCTGTTTCATACATAGGGCGTGTGAACATGAATTCCCATACAAATGCCGCACTTTTATTTTTGAGTAATTGAATGTCTAGGTTGTGTTCGTTTTCGACAATGGTACAGATCGTGCCTTGCGGTTTTATCGCTTCTGCCATGCCTTTGAAATGTCCATCTGTATCATTTAAGCATAAAATAAAATCCACTTCGCCGATTCCTTTTTCCTCGAGCTGCGCTAAAAGCGGCTGGTGATGATCAATGATATGATCGGCACCTAATGACAGACACCACTCTTTTGTTTCTGGTCTTGATGCGGTAGCGATCACGTTTGCCTTCGCTAATTTGGCTAGTTGAATGGCGATAGACCCAACACCGCCTGCACCACCAATGATCAGCAAGGTTGAACCTTCAGCATTCCGCTTCATATGCATCCGGTCAAATAAAGCCTCATAAGCCGTAATTGTTGTAAGGGGCATCGCGGCTGCTTCTGCAAAGGACAGATTGGCAGGCTTTTTCGCCACAATACGTTCATCCACAAGCTGATATTCACTATTCGACCCTTGACGCGTAATATCTCCCGCATAGTATACGTGATCACCTGGCTGAAACAATGTACACGCTTCGCCCACTTCAACAACCGTACCGCTTGCATCGAAGCCAAGAATTTTCAGTTTTTCTTCCTTCTGATCCTTCGGTGATCTCACCTTTGTATCAACTGGATTCACTGACACAGCCTCTATCTTCACGAGTACATCCCTTCCAGACGCCTTAGGCTTTTCGACCTCCTGATCCATCAGGCTTTGCTCATGCTCAATCGGCAAATACTCCAATAGTCCAACTGCTTTCACTCGCTCGCACTCCCTTTCTCTATTCTTTCTTTCCACATTTTATCATAATTTTCTGATGTTTATGGCTGGATCAAACGAGTGATGGCACATTTATAACCTTTTCAGGGCCTTTCGCTCCCTCGCCATGTAGGAAGGACGTGCTTTTTGCAAAGAAGGAACATAAGTGAACCAGCTGTTGGATTTAAAAAATAGCTGAACGTAGTAAAACTGGACGTGCTGTAGAAAAACGATGATCAATAGAAAAAGAGTGAATGAGAGTGTAGATAGATCCGCCCTTCCTTGTATCCATTCATTGATCAATACAATGACAAAACTGAGGATAAGGAGCTGTTCAACTCTTTGCACGAGCTGGCTAAAGACATGCCCGCGTTTTGATAAATCACCAGACTGGTGCTTTCTAATCTTTCTCGATTTGTAGAGCCAAATGATACTTTCTGTTATGTTATGAATCATAAAAAGAGCGATGAGGGCCGTCAATAAAGGTGACGGGGTATAAAGGACTTGTGCAACGAACGGAAACACTAAAAAATAACAGGCAATCAATGCGTGTCTGACTGATAAGAGAAATAGGTCTTTTTCTATAGATGTTTTCATCTGTTTCACCTCCATATGTACTACGTTTTAATTGCCAAAATGTTCCCCTTCGCTATCAAAAAAAGGATGCCCCAAGAAGGCATCCTTTTCATGAATCAAGCTTAAAAAGCAGCGCTTAGTACGACAGGACCTTGTGGGAGCTTGTTATCCTTTTTTGGTTCAAGGGTCACAGCCACGGTATCCCATGATTCGCTTGCTTCTTTTTCAGATAACGCATAGGTGACGGTTCCTTCCCCTTTGTTATCTGTTTTAAAGGCACCGGCTGGAACCGGCTGATCTCCTTTAATGAGCCACACTTGATAAACAGCAGATGAATCAAGCTGACCCTTTAAGCCGTCTGCACTCACCACAAGTTCTTTTTTGCCGTTATGCTCTATCACTGAAAAAGCACCCGTCGTTTTTGGTGATGCGGCCGATGCCAGTGATTTTGTGGCAACAACCCTGACAGGTTCTTCCGCCTGTTCTTTTCCATTCGATAAGAAATACACATTTCCAGCTGCAGATATGAGAAGCAGTGCCGCAACGAGCGGTAAGAGCCACTGGTTTCGTTTCTTTTGCAGCGGTTTGATTTCGTTTGGCTCAGGTGCAGCCTTGAGCTCTTTTATATGGCTATTCTTTTCTTCGACTGTCTCTTCTTCAAACACCTGGGATAAAATACGGTCTTTCATCCCTGCCGGAGGTATTTGGTCTTCGGCTAGAAATGGAATGTCAGACATGAGCGATGTCAATTCTTCAAGCTCTTCTTTGCAAGCTGAGCAGTGCTTGATGTGCGCTTCAAATTGCGTTTTTTCTTCTCCTTGTAAATGCCCATTAAAATAATCAATTACTTGATGTTTACACTGATTCAAGCCTCTTCCTCCTTTCCACCGCGCGACAGTTTCGATCGCAAATGCTTCAGTGACAATCGAACCCTTCCCTTTACCGTACCAATAGGGATGCCCAGCTTTTCGGCGATGCTCTTTTGTGTCATCCCTTTAAAATAAACATCTTCTATAATGGTTTGCTGTTCTTTTGACAATGTAGATACTGCTTCACGTATGTTCTGTTTTTCCTCGTTCCATTCCACTTCTTTTGATACATCTTCTTGATGATCGGCTAAATATTCAATATGCTCATCTTCCAAAGCCGTTTCATTCCGGTTCTTTCTTATGAGATCAATGGCCGTGTTGCGTGACATCATGAATAACCACGAGGAGAACTTCCCTTTATCCGTATGATATTCTCCTATGCCGCGCCAGAGCTTGATGAAGACCTCTTGAAGTACTTCCTCCGCGAGCTCACGGTTGCCAGTCATTTTATAAATAAACGAATATAGCACACGTTCATAGCGATCGTACAGCACTTCAAGCGAGGGCTTGTGACGATCATATTTGATCTTGTGATACAGCTCAAAATCTTGCAATGTGTCCATGGTCATCTCCTTCCTTTTTCATGAGAAAGAGCATGCGCATCCATCATGAAATCCTTCACGTATTGCTTATCACTCGATTTGCTGAAATAAGCCTACCTTGTACTTTACTCTTTTTTCAAGGAGAAAAAAAGAGCGTTGAAATAGGAAGTGTGCTCCTCATGAGAATGTACTTACTTTACGACATAACAGACCATTTGGATCACCGAATCCATGTGTGACCACTCTCTCATCAGTTGATTTTAGTAAACTCTCATCTCCCTCTCAATTTAATTGAGGTAGAACGCATTCTTTCCCCATGTCATAATAGGGTGTAAATTGGAGAAATTGGAGTGTCCGTATATGATGGTGACGATTGTTCTTTTTTTATTAGCAGGCTTAGCAGAAATTGGCGGCGGCTATTTGGTATGGCTTTGGCTGCGTGAAGCAAAACCTGTCAGCTTCGGGATCGCCGGCAGCCTCATCTTGGTTGCATATGGCGTCATTCCAACCTTCCAGCAGTTCCCGACTTTCGGACGGGTTTATGCTGCCTATGGCGGTGTTTTTGTCATTCTTGCTGTATTGTGGGGCTGGTGGGTCGATCGAAAAACACCTGATCTATATGACTGGATGGGGGCTTTGATCTGTTTGGCTGGAGTCAGTGTGATGTTATTTGCGCCTCGCAATTAATGGACCCATATAAAAAGTGCTGCCACATACGGGCAGCACTTTGCTATGTTATTTGAATGCTTCAACGAGCTCCAGCCGTTTGCAATTCTTTGTTTTTCTCCTTAAAGCGTTCGTTATGAGAGGAAACGTATGCCACTTTTTCAGCTTCTGGTTCGATGTAAAGCTTTGCGCTATTCAGTGCATTGACTCCATCAACAAACGTGCCGGCAATTAAGCGGACCTTGCTTTTATGTGTACACAAGTCGCCTACCGCATAGACGCCCGGTAAATTGGTTTCCATTTTTTCATTGACCTCGATCAGTCCCCATTCACCTTGCTTGAGGCCCCATTCTGATAACACGCTTAAATCGCCTTTCATCCCGTGATTGACAATCACAGCATCTGTTTCGATTCGTTCTTTTTCTCCTGTCTCTATGTTTTGAATGGTGACAGCATCAATTTTGTCGCCTTGACCATGCAGCTCTGTTAGTTCATGCGGGGTTAAAATTCGTTTGCAAGTTGCCTTCATGTTGGCGACGTTTTTCTCATGTCCGCCAAACATGTCACGGCGATGCACGACGGTGACACTTTCAGCAATTGGTGCAAGGGCATTGGCCCAGTCAACCGCTGAGTCGCCGCCTCCAGAAATCACAACCCGCTTCCCTGCAAATGTCTTAAGCTCCTGGACAGTGTAATAAAGGTTTGTCACTTCATAGCGGTCTGCATCCTCGATTTCAAGTTTCCGCTGAACTGGAATGCCGTGACCCATCGCTAATATGAGGGTCTTTGTCAAATGACGATCACCATTTTCAGCCGTCAGTATGATGTGATTATGTTCATCTCGCTCAAATGACGTGATTTTTTGATTCAGTGCAATCTCTGGTTCAAATGTTTTCGCCTGTGTTTCCAGCTGCTGTATCAGCTGTTCTCCTCTTGTTGGCGGCAAACCGCCGACATCCCAAATGACCTTTTCAGGATACAGAAGGATTTTCCCGCCAAGGCTTTCGTTGTACTCAAGTACCTTCGTCTTTAAGTCCCGCATCCCACTATAAAAGGCGGTGTACATGCCTGCTGGCCCGCCGCCAATAATGGTGACGTCAAACAATTCAAGCTGATCTGTCATTTGAGTCCCTCCAGTTTTCCATCGAATGATCTATTTTTCAGTGATATTGATTCTCATTATCATATATACCTATTGTAGTCTACTCTAGTGAAGGGAATCAATAGCTTTCTTCAAAAAAAGAACAGGACGAGCGCTCACTCGTCCTGTCATCCATCACACAATGGTTAAACCAAGGTCTTTTAATTCAAGAGAAACAAGTCTTGCAATCGCATCTGCGCCTTCTTTTGTAAAATGCGTGCGATCCTCAATGCCTGTTGACAGCATAAAGTAAGAGGTCGTTTTCTCTATACCGGAAATTTGATAAAACTGAAGGCTTGCGGTATTTAAATCGACGAGAAGAACTTCTTCTTCATCGGCTAATTCTTTCATAGCGGCACAGTAATCAGGAAAATCATTGATAAATTCTCCGTCTTTTTCATGAAAACGTCCGACTGGCGTTAATAAAAGTGGTGTTGCCCCTTTTGCTCTTGCTCCATGAATATATTGAGACAGGTAGCTTTTATACGTCGTGAAAGGATCTGTATGCCGCTCAGGCTTTTCCTTGGAAGCATCATTGTGCCCCATTTGTGTGAAAAGCCAGTCTCCTGGCTGAATGTCAGCCAATATGTCATCAAGGCGTCCTTCTTCAATGAATGTTTTTGAGCTTCTTCCACCAATGGCACGGTTCTCGACGCTCGTGCCGTGCGCTGTATAGCGGTGTAAAAACTCTCCCCATCCTCCTTGAACAGGACGATCTGGATAAGATGAAACGGTCGAATCACCAGCTAAATAGATGGTTGTCATGTTCATACGCCTCCCTTTTTCATTGAGCCACTTCACCCGAGCGATACGGACATGCTAGTGGCTGCTGAAAAGATATGAAACAATCAGCATCGCTATTTCAATTATTCTCTTTTTAATGATCAAAACCCTGCTTACCGGTAGATGTGAATGTGTTAAATATGCGGCGGAAGTTCTATTTTTGATTCCACTGCTTGATGTAACGCCTGAAGCATATAGCCAATTCCTTTATATGGAGCCAGCGGATAATTTGCTTTTTGATGAGGCTGTAATAAAGGATCGATCACTTTTCGATATTTCTTTCCACCTAGTACCACCAGTTCATCATATGCGAAAAGATTTTTTTGATGAAATTGCTGGCTCAGTTCTTCTCGTGTGATCTGGTCAGCATTCGGTGTACCAAAAGCCACATCATAATTTTCGTGAATGATATCATCTGCCTTTAAGAAGCCGTGCTTCGCTGATAAGATCATCCAGTCTGAAAAGAACGTTTGAGCATAGCTTTTCGTACGCTGATGCAGGGGACTTAAATAGACATGGTTCGCTGGCTGGCTCCCTGCTTCTGGATCGACATCCCAAATTTTCTTCGCGCCACATGGAATGATACAAACTCGCTTCACTCAAATTTCTCCTTCCTTTTTCGATAGATCTGATACATGATACAGCCTAGCGCTGTGCCAAGCGTATTTAAAAGAATATCATCAATATCGCTGCTTCTTGTAATGATACCAGATTGCGAGAACATCCATTGGAGCAATTCGATTATGGTTGACAGGAGAAAGCCCCCAAGAACCGCCTTTTGCCAGCGCATGGTTCGAAAGGCTTGATAGAGAAAAAACCCGAGTGGTACAAATAACAATATGTTGCCTGCTAAGTTTAAAAAGACAAGATTTGGATAGCCGTGATGGTAGGCGTGAAGATTTTGATAAATGGACTGCAAAGGTATGAGGTTGACACTCACCTGATCTCTTGGGGCGGAAAAACGATTTGGAAAGACCGTCAAATATAATAAAACATTCGTATAAATAAACAGAATGGCTAAGACCAATTCTGTCCGCAAATAGATAAAACGATTGTGCTTTTTTGCCTGTCTGTACCTCATATGTAAATAGAGCGGGACGAGCAGGAGAAAATAAGCAATGGAAAACATAGCACTGGAAGTCATACAGAGAGCTGCCCCTTTCTCACATGATGATGCTTGACCATATTTACAGCTTATTCAGGCTTGCCCGCATCTATTCATCACTTATTCTCACATTCAATGAAGAGAAAACCATATTGACAAATCGTCATTCCCCCGCTAAAATGAATGACATTCAGTCATTTAAGGTCGGTGATGATATGTCGAAACGAGAAAAGATTATGCTTGCTGCGATTGATGCGTTTAAAGAAAAAGGCATCGAAAAGACGACCATTTCGGATATTGTGAAAGCAGCAGGAGTAGCGCAAGGAACGTTTTATTTATATTTTCCTTCAAAGCTTTCCGTCATGCCTGCAATCGCAGAACATCTTATCGCACAGATGGTGCCTGCAATCGAAAAGGAATTAACTCAGCATGCAGATGTTCTCGATCAAGCAGATGCGCTTGTTGAATTCATCTTTGCTTTTACAAGACAATACCGTGATGTCCTTGCCCTGACCTACTCAGGCTTAGCCGCCACCGAGCATTTAAAGGAATGGGAAGATATTTATGAGCCGATTTACAAATGGGTCGCTGCTTTTCTAGAAAAAGCAAAGCAGGACAAAAGAGTCCGTGCGAATTTGAACTGTCAATATGCAGCTAAATTCATTATCGGTTTACTCGAATCGTCTGCTGAGCAAATGTACTTGTTTACCGAAACAGATACAGAAGAGGTTCTGATTCAAAAGCGAGAGGTGAAGCAATTTCTTCTTTACGCGCTTGGCATAGAGACACCTTAACTTAGTACAGCACTTGCTGTACGCAGCGTGTAGACAAACCCTCGCATTCTTTGTCAGTCCTGCGCGCTGGTGCTCACGAATGTCAAATTCGCTCCGCAAAAGTAGCCGTCTTTCCTAGACTTCAAAGGTTTTCTATCACGCTGAAAAGAAGACAAAGGGCTAAAATAAAGTTCATTTTAGCCCTTTGTCGACAATCTGAGTACAGCACTCGCTGTACGCTCTTTTTTGGTTTCAAAATGACGAATCGTCATTTTTAAGTTTTAGGAGGAAATACGATGAAAAAAAGCTGGATGTATGTTGCACTCACTTGTTTATTCGAATTACTTTGGGTGTTTGGTTTAAATAGAGCCGATGCTCTGTGGGAATGGGCGATCATTATCTGCCTGATCCCAGTTGATTTTTATTTTTTAATGAAGGCCTGCGAGAAGCTGCCGACAGGGACCGTGTACGCCGTGTTTGCCGGAGTTGGAACGATAGGGACATCTTTGATGGATTATGCGCTGTTCGGCGGTTCGTTTTCATTAGAAAAGCTCTTATTTATGGGTATTTTAATTCTCGGGATTATTGGACTGAAAGTGTCTGATGGAGATGCCCATGAGCAGAAAGGAGAAGCGGTATAAATGGGCTGGTTTTTTGTACTGTTGGCCTCTGCCTGCGAAATCGGCGGAACCATAGGCCTCAATATGTTTAGTAAGAAAAAGCAAATCACGACAGGCATTTTATTTGTCGGCGGGTTTTCCTTATCCTTTTTGTTTTTATACGCCTCGTTCTCATCCGTTCAAGTATCCGTCGCCTATACGGTCTGGATCGGGCTTGGAACTGCGGGCTCTGTCTTGTTTAATATGATTCTATTTAAAGAGCCGAAAAACATGATTCGTATACTCAGCTTGCTGCTGATTGTGATTGGTGTGGTTGGGCTGAAGTTGTTTGCATAATTGAATCACAAGATAGAAAAAGTTTATGATGGTATTAGCCCTACAAAAAGCAATGGAATTGATTTTCCATTGCTTTTTAAGTTATTTTATAAACTTTTCTTGGTACGCTTTAAATTGTTCTTCGTATTTTTGCAACTTTTCCCCATCAACTTTTGAATTTAATTTCGGTTTTCGCTTTCCAATCACCATCACATCTTTATCTACAATAGGACTTGATAAAAAGATGTATGGTGCAAAACGATCACACTTCGTATTTGGGAGAGTTACGGATAACCTGGCATATTCTTCTGTCGGGAATTGGTTCGAAATTTCAAGTTCCTTGAGTCCCTCTAATTCCGATATCGGCTCTAAAGACTCGTCCTTCACTTTTATATTTGATAAGCACAGATATGTTAAATTCTTGAGGTATCTTAAAGGTTGAAGAGTATTTATATTTAATGTATTCCAAATCCCGCCTGACAATTGTAGAAATTCTAAACCAGTATTTTTTTGCAAAGGGGCTATGTCATTCAACTTTGAAAAATCTGTTATGGATAAAGATTTTAAAAACGTGTTTTTTGATAAATCCCATAAACTTTGTGCCTTTGTATTCCATTCAAGTGCCAATACCTCAACATCTTTAACAGAACTGATGATTGATAAATCTTCTACTCTCAGTTCATGCACAAAGAGCATTTTGGGATTAACTAAGCTTAAGATCGTATTGAACTCCTTTTGGTTCACTTTGTAAATCCACAATTTCGTCAGGTTAGAAAAAGATTTCAACCTTTCAATATTTTTTGTTTTTCCTGTGATTAACAACTCAGTGGAATTTTCATCTACATCGGCTAAATCATGAACAACTTCTGGTCGTTTATCATGATGAAAAATATATTGGGGGTCTTCTTTTCGCAAGCTTTTACCTCCACACCTATAATTAAGGAATATCTAAATAAATTTTATCAGTATTTTGGAGTCAACACATGATTATCTTTAGCACTTTCTGATATTCCTTCTGAAGAAACAGGGAAAGGATAAAAACTAGATGATCTTCTTTGGTCGCCAATCGTGATTATGACCTCTGTTTTCAATCCATTTTATAAAATCTTTATCATCTAAACATTGGAGATTATCTGCTGGGCAGCGGACTTCTTAGTAGATAATAAAGTTAGTAAAACGACTATATATAAACAAATAAAACAACTCTAATTCATATACGAATTAGAGTCCTCATGATATAACTGATTTTATTTTTCCACCTTAAAATCGAACCCGCTAATTTATTTCTCGTTTAATGGGTGTCTTGCTGCTCGAGCAAGAGATCCATTGCGTAAATCGATTCGCTCTTCTCATCCAATAAAAAGTACACAATCAAAGGCTCTCCAAAAGCTGCTGTCTGCTGCGTGAACAAAACACAGGTGAATTTTTCAATACCAACTGGCAGCTTTCTTTTTAATAAAGGGTGAAGAATAGGTGAAGCCCGAATTGTATCTACATCAACTTCCCAACGTTCGTTTTTTAAAGTTGGATAATGCTCTGATAACAATTGGTGTAACATATCGGTCGTGAGCGCTGCTTTTCCATCGCATCCATCATTTATTATGTTGGTGTTATACATCCGATGGCTGCTCACCCTTTGAAGCGTTGATTCGTATTCCTTTTAAGACAAATCGTTTCTGACCATCAAGTGTACAGGTGATCAATGTCAGTTCATTTTTCCCGCGATCCTTTAGTACATCCACATCTGTCGGTTCAATCGTAGCTGAGCTGACAATTTTATATTCGTATGTTTCAGCTTGATGATGTAAGACAACTTTTTCTCCTTTAGGCACCTCTGGCAGCTGACGGAAAAGACGATCGCCTCTATACCCTCTATGCCCTGCAATCGTGAAATTCCCTTCACCTGGCATTTGATGAGATTTAATTTGAGTCAGTGCTATACCTAAATTTTCTTTTGATGTAACAGGAAGCACTTTTTCGTTTAAATCAATTGACGGGATCTCTAGCTCCATCACATCTCGCAGGTCTTCTTCTGACACAGTTAAATGTGGAATAGAAGATAGGGCATCACTGTCATTTTCTTTAATCATCTTTAATGCCTGTTCCATTGCTGCTGTCTCTTGAGAAGTTCGCCACTCATATAGAAAAGGAACGGAGATGAGCATCAGCCCCGTGACCACCAAAAAGCTGCCTAATAAGGTTCTTTTTTTCATCAATACACTCGTTCCTTCCTTTTACTGAATGGTTCTTCTTCTGACAACAAGAAGAACAGTTCCAGAAGCTACTAGTAAAATCCCTGCATACATCAAATAACGCAGCCATTCTTCACCAGTCTTTGGCAGCTCACCGTTTGAGCCATGAGGCGGATGCTGATCCCCTTTATCTGAGGCTGGAGGATTCGTGTGGTCCTCTTCATTCTTCACTGGTGCATTTTTCACAATCATTGTCTTGATCTCCACTTCGCCCATTTGAATTGTAAAAGCGAGCGGCTTCTTTAAAGCTACATAACCATCCGGTGCTTTCGTCTCTGTGAGTAGATACTCTCCAGGTTTAAGCCCTTTGACAATGGCTTCTCCGTCTTTTCCTGTTGTCACAGATTTTATGGTTTTCCCGGCTTTTGTACGAATGTCAAAGGATGCCCCTTTTAAGGTTCTATCTGTCTGCTGGTCTACCTTTATGATACGCAGACTTCCTAAGATCAAGTGATTCTTCGCTGTTAATTGAAGCGGCTTCTGCTGATTTTTCTCAATTGTGAACAGGATCGGCTTATCATCCAATTGATAGCCATGAGGTGCTTTCGTTTCAACGAATTGATATTGTCCCGGTTTTAAATCATTGATGAGAAGCTTTCCTTTTTGATCCGTTACAAGTGATTTCTTCAACGTTTTCCCTTCTTTACTCAGAAGAGCAAACTCTGCATTTTCCAGCGTATGTCCCTCATCATCCACTTTGGTCAGTTCCACTGCTCCCGGCGTCTGTTTGTTAATCATTTCTACTTTTGCTGGTTTGTCTTGACCTAAACGAATCCTAAATGAGACAGGTGTCTGATCCAGTTCATAGCCGGCAATGCTTGCTGTTTCGACAAATTGATAGGTTCCTGGCTTCAGTTGATCGACTGTTAGTTGACCATTTTTGTCTGTCTTTAAGTCTTTCTTTATACGTTGATCGTGCTCATCAAGCAGATCGAAGGTCACTCCATGGAGTAACTGACCATCTTCTCCTTTTTTCTGAAGCTGCACAGCACTTGTCGTCCGAATATTTTCTTTTGTCACTTTCACCAGTTGTTTTGGATTGAAATCAATCTTAAAGTCTACTGGTTCTGCATCTAGTTTATGTCCAAAAGGAGCCTTCGTTTCAACCAATTGGTAAGCGCCTGGTTTCAAATCGTTGACAGTGATGATGCCTTTCTCGTTGGTTGTTAAACCTGACATCAATTCTTTACCATCGTCATTGAAAAGGGTAAATTCTGCGCCTTTCAATCTTTCTTTTTCTTCCCCTATTTTTGTGAGTTCTACAGAACCTTTCTTAAGCTGATTGATTGCCTCCACTTGAATCAACTCTTTTTGACCTAATTCAACTTCAAAGACAAGTGGTTTCGCACTCAATTCATAGCCTTCAAGACTCTTTCTTTCAACAAATTGATAGGTTCCAGGTTTTAGCCCTGTGAAGGTGATCTTTCCATCCTGATTGGTTGTGATTCCTTCTCCTCCTGCCACTATCTTTCCTTTATCATCAGATAGATCAAAGACAACCCCTTCTAATGATTTCCCATCTTCGCCTTTTTTGTGCAACAGCACTCCGCCTGTAGTGCGACTATTTTCTTTTGTCACACTAACCAGCTTCTCAGGATTAAATGGAATAGCAAAAGTGACAGGTGTTTCGTCGAGCTCATGACCGAATGGAGCCTTCGTTTCAACAAACTGATAGGTTCCAGGTTTCAGATCGTTGACGATGATCTTCCCGTTCTGATCAGTGACGAGACCTGTTTTTATCTCTTTTCCATTTGCATCTACAAGCTTAAATTCTGCTCCTTCAAGCACTTCATTCTTTTCACCGAGCTTCGTGAGCTGGACATCTCCAGTTTTGAGATCATTGATCACTTTGATCTCTGCTGGTGTTTTTTGTGCGACTTCGATGGTAAAAGGATAAGGTTTATTATTCTTTTGGTAACCATCAACACTCTCTGTCTCCACGAGCTGATATTTGCCCGGTTTGAGGTTGTCGACCAAAATCTTCCCATCTTCATCTGTTGTCAAATCTTTACGCACAACTTCGTCATTTTGATCCAAGACTTCAAATCGAACACCTTGAAGCTTCTTGCCATCTTCCCCTTCTTTTAACACTTCTAATGCACTTGTCTCATATAGGTTCTTTTGCGAAATGACGACTGGTTCCTTTGGATCAAGTGGTACTTCAAATTTGATTGGCGTTTCATCTAATACATAACCATCTGGTGCTTTTGTTTCAACGAGCTGATACGTACCCGGCCTTAGTTCGTTTATCGTGATCTTGCCATTTTCTCCTGTGACAAGCGAATCTTTTAACTCATGCCCGTCTTGATCTAAGAGCTTGAACTGTGCACCTTCTAGTCGCTCTCCGCCTTCACCTATTTTGCTCAATTCTGCTGAGCCTTTGATGATGTCATTTACTGCGGTGACAGTCGTTGTTTCTGTTTGATTTTCTTTAATGGTGAACGGCCATTTTTGCTGATTTAATTGATAACCTTTCGGTGCGTTTGTCTCAACAAAATAATAGGAACCTGGCTCAAGATGTTTGAAAAGGATTTCTCCTTTTTCGTCTGTTTTCAAATCGGTTTGGACGGTCTCTCCAGATTCATTTTTCAGTTCAAATTCTGCATTCTCTAATGCTGCACCCGTCTCTTTGTCTTTTTTCGTTAACTTGACATGCTGGCGGATTTCTTGGTTCTGCACCGTCATGCTATTTCCTGTTTTCGCTTGATCTCCAGATTCGTAAGGCTGATCAATCGTTACATGGATCGGATCCTTCGTTTTAATATAACCATCAGGTGCTTTCTCTTCTGTCACGATATAATCACCATACAGAAGACGATCAAATCGAAGAGATCCTTCTTCATCTGTTGTCTTTGTACCAATGACGATGCCGCTCGCAGCATCTGTCAGAGAGAAGCTTGCTCCTTTTAGCGCTTTTCCACTACTCGCATCTACCTTTTTAACGGTTAAAGCACCAATCGATCCTGCGCCATCTCCCATGCCAGCGGTGCGTTTCACCACAATTGAAGCTTCGGATTCCTTTTTGATTTCTTTTACATTTTCACCTCTAAACGTTACTTCGTTTTGAAGTGTACTTCCCACTTTATCTAAAATGAGAGATTGGTATTCTAAAATATATGGTCTTGTGATTTCTTCTTTAAATTTAATTTGAAAAGAATCTGGATCAAATTCAAGGTCTAGCTCATAATCCTTCCCATTTTCCAGCTCTTCTGCTTTTGTCACTTGCCCCTTTTCATCTATTGTCGTCGAATAGAGATGAAATGAGTTTTCTATTATGGCTTGGTTACTGCTTGGATGATCTATAATCGTCGCATCTTGGACTGTTGATTGACCAAAATTGATATTCAGTTTCCAATCAATGACTTTCCCTTGCTGATTTCCTGATTTGCTCGTGTATTTCCCCCCATTTGGAATGGACACCACTGCATTCACATCAGATTCTTTTGTCTGCCCATCATAAAGGGTCGCTTTATTTTCGTAAGTTTTCTGTACTAAATCCATTCCTTCAACACTTGTTTGATACGTGATTTTGTATGGAGAATCAATGGCTTTTTTGAAAATCACTTCGAAGCCTGTTTCTCCCTTTTCATTTTCAAGGAATTTGACGTCATAATGTTCTTTCGCTAATACCTCTTTTTCTTCTGCTCCATTTTCCCCGCCTTGTAAATCAAGCGAATAGACGATGATTGAATCTTTAAGCAAACGCTGGTTTCCTTGAATGAAATCCTCGATTCTCGCCTCTTCTAGATGTTTCAAGTTATAGTTCACACCGATATTCCATGTGATCTCTTTTTTCTTTGCATTATAAGTTCCGTTTTTGAAGCCATTTGACTGCGTGTATGTGTCAGGCGTGAAGACAGACTGATTTTCCTTCGTCAAATCCTTGCCATCTTCATTTACCCATTCGAGCTTTACATGATTACGCAGGTTCTTTTGGTCTTTATCTGCTCTTTTTTCATAATCAAAAGACGTTGTATATGTGACGGTATGTTCTGTCTTTATTTCTTTCGTAAATTGAATATCAAATCCATTTGCATGTTCAACGATTTGATAATCTGTGCCTTCTTCAAGCACTGTATTACCTGTCGTCACTTTTAAACTATCTTTTTGCAGCGTCAATCCTTCGTTTGTAAACGTATCTTTTAATATCACATTGTTCATCGTTTGTTGATCTTTGTTGAAGGTGATACGCCATGGAATGGTCTTGGTCTTGTAATTCGGTGTTCCATGATTTTTCGTTAGGATTTGCTGGTCAATTGTTTGCTTCCCTTGTTTGCTCTCTTTGCCAGCTGTTACCGTATTGATAATCTCTTCAGCTTCAAAAATCCGCTCGGTTGCTTTTGTTTGATAGGTGATGAGATAAGCCGATTGAATATCTTGATTGAATTGCAAGGTAAACCCGTTTTGTTCATCCTTTTTTTGAGGTTGAACCACATAATTTTCAAACGCTTTTGTTCCTGCTTCGTTGCCATTTTGATCAATTGTGACTTCTTTGACTTGAATGGAATCAGATATCAGCGCCTGTGTGCCGTTAAAGAAGTCTTCTAACAAAGCATCCTTTTGAGCCAGCTTTTTTTCGTTATAGTTATAACGAATTTCCCATGTAATTGTTTGTGTGACTGGGTCGTATTGCGCGGCTTTTTTATTTAAAGGACTGCCTCTTGTCACATTCACTGTTCCTTCTGCTGAACTGATCACTTTATCACCAGAAACAAGGGACGCTTTATTACGAAACGCAGATTGATCCTGATTCGTAATATCCGTTTCATACATTAAACGGTAAGCTAGATGCACGTCATCTTTAAATTCAATCGTGAAATCTTGACCATCTGCTGTTTGGCCAATTGTGTAGTGGTTTTCGTCAAGCAGCTGACCAATCGATGTTTCACCATTTAGCTTTGTATCAATACGATAAAGCTTGATTGAATCTTTTTTTAACGCTTGACCTTCTTGAATCGGATCTAACAGTTTCGCTTGTTTCACATCTTCTAAATCCATATTAAAATCTACTGTCCATTGAATGGTTTCAGCATTGTAAGATCGATTTGGTTCTCCCTTTTTAGAGACGTTTGGGCCATTTGGAATGTATTGAATCGGGATTGATATTTTATCCTTTCCTTCAATCGGGGTAATGACCACTTCTTTTTCTTCAGTAATGACAGTTTTTTTATCTAATTGCGTCCACACTTGAAGTGTTCCATGAATATTTGAATATTGTTTAATAAAATCGGTGAACTCGATGGAGGCATTTCCGCTTTCATCTACAGAAAAATAACCAATGGTTGCCTGATTAAATTTCATCTCAAGACGATCGATTTTTTCATAAATCACTAATTCCTCTGGAACCTTGAAATGGAATTCATCCCCGCCATTATAGCTATGACCGTTCGGGATGGCCCACTCATAGTTAATGGAAATCAGCGAGTTAATATCAGGCTTTTCAACTGAATTTCCTTCCTGATCTTCAAAGATTAATTTCGCATCAGTGAGGAGATTTTCTTGTATCTGCATTTGTTTTGAAACACTTTGCAGCCCTGCACGCTTAGACACGCTCACTTTGTTTTTTAGTAATTCATCTTCATCGTTTTGTTTCGTTTGAGCGGCTTCTTGATTGTTAGAAGCTTTATCTTTCTCAGATGAGATTGAGTCATCTTTTGGAAGGCTTTCTTCACCCTCATTTTGCTTTGTTTTCTCTTCTTGCTGAGTTATACTGGTGACATCGATGTCAATTGATCCTTCTAAATTTGGATCGATCTCAACATCTTCTTTAAATTTCACCGTCACTTCATTTTGTTTTGAAACGGTATACTCGCCAACAGGTATGTCACCCACAGTAATGGGTTCCTTCTGCTCCTTCTCTACCTGGATGGCTGAAGGAAGAGTGAGAACATACGGATATTGTTTTTTTAGATCAATTCCTTTTATAGACCAATGCACAGTGGCCTTTCTTACTTGCTGATCTTCCATGCTTGATAACTTATTGCCTTCGCTATCAGCAAATTCAATATCCCCATAAATGTTTTCTTGAATTTCTTTTGCTTGTGCCCCTGCTAAAGGCAAGACTCCTAATATACTAGACTGTATGACTAGCACTGTAATGAGTGCCAGCGACAATATTCTTTTCAATACATCCACCCTTTTCTAAAATTAATTTTCAACAACGATAAAAAAATCATTTGTATACTGTCAGATCAATCACTCCGCTTCTGATCAATATTTTCTAAAAATTGCACCTTAAGACCCTATGAATAAAATGAGTTGATCAATCATGAGCTTGAAAGGTCATCATGAGTAGTGGATTGAGTAACTGGATTGGGGTCTATAGAAATGGGGAATAGTGAGAGGATCGTGAAAAGATTAAATGTGAATTTTTATATTTATACTGGAATGAACAATAAATGATGTGTACATGCATATATAAGCATGTATTCACATATGGTTCGTTCATATGAAACAAGCATGTATCATATCGTATGTAAGGTGCGTCAGTTCAGCATTATATAAATCGCCTTCCTTTCTACTCCCTTTCATATGGTAATCAAAAAGCTGCTGCGTTTTATTCTTACATTTACCGTTTCATCAGCAAAAAAATAAACTTAAATATCTAAAATGATCCATTTTTATAGGATTCATGGCTTACTTATCACCTTTTAAAAGAAATATATGGAGAATCAGGGAATAACATTTGTTTTCGTCTAATTTTTTTCTCTTTTATCATGAAAAGTGAAGACAAAACGATTTAGCCTAAACATTAAAATCATTTTATGCCTATTTAGAAAATCAAATGTTCTTTAAGTGAACTTCATCATATAGAGGCAAGCCAAGGGAAGGAGTTAGTTGTTTAATGGAGCTCATTGATAATAAATCAAAGAGATGGATAAAAATTTTAAAACTGCTTGTATCAAAAGATAAGTGGTGGAGCCTTCAAGAGATATCGAATGAAAATATCGGTTCCGTTCGTGCCATTCAAAGCGATTTAGAACAAATGAAGTCGTTCCAAACAGAGAACGGAGAGCCGTTAATCCACATAAAGCCAAGACAAGGCATATCCATTTGTTATACACAGACGATACGAGTCGACTACTATATCAAAGAAATTCTAAAAGATACGATTGAAATTCGATTGATTGACGGCGTTTTCTTTGAACAAAACAGGTCTTTCTATGAATGGATGGACACGCTGAATATCAGTAGATCCACATTGTATAACACCATTCATAAAATCAATTCGCTTCTTATCTCGTATGACATTGAGTTACGACCAGATAGTATGCAGTTCCATGGAAATGAGAAGGAGATTCGTCAATTTTTTGTGGAATTTTTGTTTGAAGTGTATGGAAGCAGGCTTTGGCCATTCGAAGATATTCAAAAGCAAGATGCAGTTGATTTTTTACAAAAGCTATTTCAGGTGCTCGAAGTCAATCTTCCTGATGTGGCTATAGATAAATTTTGCCTATGGCTCGCCGTTTCCATACACCGAGTGAGGAAAAATTTTACCATACGACGCAATTATAGGTACTCAATGGATCAGGAAAAACAAACATCTACAGCTAAAGGTATCTATAAACAAATCAAAAACTTAGAAGAACACGTTTGCCAAATGACAAAGGACACTTTTGGTGTTACGTTGGATCGTCACGAATTTGTCTTTTTACTATTGATTGAGCCAGCTATTGGCCATTATAAATCAATTGAAACTGTCGAAGAAAAATTGACGTTCTTTCAATCGCATACACCACACCTCTTCGAAGCCATTCATTCCTTTATCAATCAATTGGAGTTGATTTTTCATCAAGAGGTGGCTAATCGCAAGGCGATGACACTGATTCTGCTCCAATATTATGTGTATTCTAGGGAAATTACCGTAAGAGATGGATTCCTTTTCAAAAAGAAATCGAGGTATTTATCAGAGGTAAAAAAACAGCTTCCTTACTTCTATTCGAGGATTACTCATATCATCCAAGAGTTAAAAACAGACGATATACTTGCGTCTTTTGTGAAAAATGAACGAGAATTGATTCGTATCATTACTTCTAACTGGAGGGGGCTTGTTCATTTGGAAATGGATCGGAGAAACGTGTTGAACATTTTTGTCATTTCAACATTAGGTTATAATCATAGTTTGTTTATTGCGGATTTAATTAAATTAAGATTGCCTCCTCTCATTCATATTTTCACAAGTCCAGAAAATACATTAAATGAACTGACAATGGATCAACTTGGGATTGATATGGTTGTGACCGATACTGAACTTCCTAATCAATTAGGACGGTCTACGCTGCTGATCAGCTCTTTTCCAACAAAGAAAGAAGTGGACAACTTGCACTCAAGATTGGTTGATATGACAAACTAATATTCACAAGAAAAGCTGCTGAGGAGCTCTCAAGCAGCTTTTTTGCTTCTGTATTAATGAAGCGCTATTTGTTCATTCATCAAATCAATGGCGTAAAGCGATTGCTCATATTCATCTAATAAAAGGTAGACTTTGAGCGGTGCAGCGGTTTGATCTGTCTGCTGCGTGAATAGAACACAAGTGAATTTTTCGATTCCTTCTGGCAGCTTGCTTTTCAGAAAAGGATGAAGAATAGGAGAGATTCGAAGGGTATCAACATCTTTTAGCCAAAGCTCATCTTGTAACGCAGGATAATGGTCAACCAAAAACTGACGAAACACTTCCAATGTACTCAAGGTAGATATCCTCACTTTCTTCTATTTATGGCTTTAAGCTTACCTAAAAAAAACATGTTCAACTCATCCTATGATCTTAGTCCGTCTAGTTTCGCTTACTACTAGAGACATGATTTCATTTTTTCTTCTAAAAGATTTGTAGATCAACTTTACTGCAATGGTTTTTCATTATGTATGACGTTTACTATATGAAATACGAATTTCAACCGATGGACCTATGATCATATTCTTATCTGTTTCTTTCGTGATGAAACGACAACTTCCTTCTACAAAATTCCATTTTTCTTCAAAAAAGAGGTAGATGGAGCAAAAAAGAACAGCTGCTCACTGTTCTTTTAGAAGTTATGAAAGGTCTGTCAAAGAGAACACTTCACCGCTCACTGCATCAACACCTTCATGACAGTCGAGCTTTCCGCATAAAACATATTGTTTTTGCACATCGTCATAGACGTAGATGGGTGTAAGTTCGAGGCGTTCTCTCAATGTTTCAAAGGCTTCTTTCTGAGATATGGTGATTTCACTAGCTGTTTGAGATGGATTGAGTATCCCGCATACTTGAAACATCTCTTTTTTATCTATGTAATTAATGGCTTCAAAAGTGCTGGCATCAATGAAGACCTTGATCTTATCCATAAAACCACAGCCTTCTTGCTCATTCGTTTTTAATATCGCTTCGATGTAGCCATGATCGCGGTGGAGTGTTTTTAGCACCCACTTCCCTGTATCCTTTGAATATTTTTGCGCCAAAAAGGTTCGAACCGCTTTGATACAATCAGCCTGCTCTTCTTTTGAGATCGGGAATGTATCTGGTGAAGGCTCCAGTGAGAAGGCTTGTTCAGCAGTAATGTCCTCGTTTATATCAATTTCCTTTTTTTCAAAGGCTTTGTTTAACGGTTCATTCCACTCCATGACCTGGTGCATGTGTATACTATTCGTTTCTTCACGCCCAATTTCAAACGGTATCGTTCCTGTTCCATCGTTTTTTACATAGATTTCTTCTAACGCATAAATCGGGCGGATTCGATTCTGCTCAAAGGCAGGCCAATCAAACCGCTGCACTTGCTGCTGGGCTAAATTCTCGATCCTATCAATGGAAAGCACATATTCTTCAGCTCTAAGTCGTTTTTTTGCCATAAATGGCCTATGATGTGTAAAGTGAATGAGATGCCCATGTTCATCCCATTTCACTTCGATTCTGCCTGAAGGCGTCACTTTCACACCATCTATTGCTTCTTCGAAAAAAAGTTCCCCTTTTTCCTTCTCATGCATGTGAAAATGCTCACCACAGATCAACCCTGTTTCTTGTTCGATCCATTGAATGACATGAGCTGGATAAGGGCGTTCAAACGTGACACCATTCTTCGCGAAGGTTTTGTCCATGACAAAAATAACCGTTTCAACCTGTCCTGTATTCAAGTTCACGTCAATCACAGCTGTGCCGTCCGGATTTAAATCATCATCCTCGGGTTCAGCTTCATGAGAGGGAAACCATTCCATATTCAATGTATAAACCGTTTCATTGAACATATTGACGTAGCGATAAAAACTGTGTCTTTTTAGATAGTAAAGATCTAAACCAAATTTCGTCTTTGTCTGATCGATCAATTGTTGAATGTTTGCATTCATTTGTTTCACCTCAAAATGATGATGTTTTATGGAAGAAGAAAAATGACGATAAAGATGAAGATGCTGATTACAGTTAAGAACCCTAAAGCTATTGCCATTATATTTGACTCTTTTGTATAGCCTGTTAATTCGCCTTCAGTCGACCGGTCAATTTTTCTAAAGCGAAAAAGCATGCTTATATTGATAATGGCTAGAGCCATAACAAATAAGAAAATGAGAAAATTAGGTTCTATATGAAAAAATGGATCTTGCATCGTTTGAAAACTAAATGATTGGAAGAACATTAGCCCGCTCAATATCAATTTCCAAATATTCTCCACTCTTTGTTCTTTCTCCCACTCTTTTCCCAATTTCTCTTTTTCATAAATGGCTACCTGCTCAAATATGGGAATGATAGACTTTGTTGATCCTTTTTTAATCAAGCCGTAAATACCTTGAAGGAGCATGAAGATTCCTAAACAAAGAAAGAAATATGTAAATTGAATTTCAACATTTTGAATCAAAATAAAAAAAATCAAGATCACCATGCCGAATAGTAAATTAGAGGTAACTACTTGTTTCGATCTCATCTTTTTCAGTGCTGCTTGTTCCATGCTATACTCCTCTCCGTTTTAAAGGTTTCTGTTGAACGCCTATCTTTATTACGGTTTTAACAAAGAAATGTTTCAATATTTTCCCTTTCTACTGTCAATTCGGCTTTTTTCGCAAATGAAAAGACGCCCATCATTCAATGAACGTCTGATCCTTCTTCATAAAATCATCACATCATATCTGAGCAGCCGATCTGTCTTTGATTTGCTGAGCTGCCATGTGTTTAAAGTCCTCAATAGACAGCTTTTTTGACGTCTTTTCTCCGTGCTGTCTAATATTCAGTGTTTTTTCTTGCCTTTCTTTATCGCCGATGACTGCAATATAAGGGATTTTTTGCATTTGTGCTTCTCTCATTTTATAGCCAAGTTTTTCATCCCGCTCATCGATTGTGGCTCTTATTCCGATACTCCTTAATTGCTGCTGCACCTCTAAGCAGTGATCAAGGTGAACAGTTGAGACAGGGATGATTTGTACTTGTACTGGTGCTAGCCATAATGGGAAAGCGCCTGCAAAATGCTCGATGAGAATACCTAGGAAACGATCTAGAGAACCAAAAATGGCGCTGTGAATCACAACTGGCCGTACCTTTTCATTTTTTTCATTGATATATGTTAAATCAAATTTCTCAGGCATTTGAAAATCCAGCTGAATTGTGGCGCACTGATGGCTCCGCTGCAGGGCATCTTTAATATGAAAATCGATCTTCGGGCCATAAAATGCCCCATCTCCTTCATTTAGCTGGTAGTCGACCTTTAGACGATCAAGCACATTTTTTAGTGCTGTTTCGGATATTTCCCAAATGGCATCATCCCCTAAGGCTTTTTCTGGACGAGTGGATAGCTCGACGGAATACTCAAACCCAAATGTCCGATACACATGATCAACTAATTGGAAAATCCGTTTGATTTCAGCTTCGATTTGATCTTCTCTTAAAAAAATGTGAGCATCATCTTGGCAAAATGTTCTGACCCTGAACAAACCATTTAACGCTCCGCTAAATTCATGACGATGCACCTGACCAAACTCAGCCATTCTAATCGGAAGGTCTCTGTAGGAATATAAGCTGTTTTTAAACATGAGCATATGCCCTGGACAGTTCATCGGTTTTAAAGCGAAGCTTGTATGGTCTACTTCTGAGAAATACATATTTTCATGATAATGATCCCAGTGCCCTGACTTTTCCCAAAGCTCCTGGTTCATCATAAACGGTGTACTCACTTCTTCGTATTGCGCTTTTCCTCGCACTTCTCTTGAAAAGGCCATTAATTCATTTCTGACAATCTGACCTTTTGGTAAATAAAACGGCATGCCTGGCGCTTCTTCTGAAAACATAAAGAGGGATAACTGTTTCCCTAATTTCCGGTGATCACGTTTATTTGCTTCTTCCATGAAATGAAGATAATCAGCTAGATGATTTGGATGCTGAAACGCTACACCATACACTCGCTGCAAGACATCCTGATGACTGTCTCCCCGCCAATAAGCCCCTGCAACACGTGTTAGTTTAAATGCCTTTAAGTACCCTGTAGAAGGTACATGCGGCCCGCGGCATAAATCTACAAATTCTCCTTGCTGATAAACTGTGATGGCTTCTTGAGAGGGTAAATCTTTTAAAATATCCAGCTTATATGGATCATGTGCAAACAGCGCTTCAGCTTCTTTGTAAGAGACTTCTTTTCTTTGGATAGGATGATTCTCATTTATGATGTTTTTCATCTCTTTTTCAATTTCTGCTAAATCCTCTACGCTTAATGATTGATCGAGCTTCATATCATAGTAAAATCCGTTTTCAATGACCGGTCCGATCCCCAATGTGACATTGTCATATAACCTTTTCACAGCCTGGGCTAATACGTGGGCAGATGTATGGCGCATCACTTCAAGCCCTTCTTTTGAATCAAGTGTGACAATAGACAGCCGAGCATCGCTGTATAGCTTTTCACTTAAATCAACCATTTGATCATTGATCTTACCCGCCACTGCTTTTTTTCTTAAGCTCGGACTAATATGGGAGGCAACATCTGCGACAGTCGTACCTGCGGGAAACTCCTTTATCTTTCCATCCGGAAATTGAATCTTCACCATGTTTTCTCTCATAACCGACACACCTTTCCTATTTTTTGAAATAAAAAAACACATCCATCCCGCGTAAAGGGACGAATGTGTAATCCGTGGTTCCACCCAAGTTCCCATAACGCGTATTCGCTTTATGGCTCTGGTGCCGTAACGTGGCATTGACGGTATTGGATACTGCAATTTTCCCCAATACAGCTCAAAGGTGGTAAGACAGCTTTTCTGCGTTAGGAAGATTTCAGCGTGACTTCCCTCTCTGGTAACCGATAAAAGCTGCTCATGTCCTTTTCAAAGCAATAATCCTATATGAGTGTACAAAAAAACACACCCATCCCTCATAGAGGGACGAATGTGTGATCCGTGGTTCCACCCAAATTCCCATAATGCGTATTCGCTTTATGGCTCTGGTGCCGTAACGTGGCGTAGACGATATTGGATACTGTAATTTCCCCAATACAGCTCAAAGGTGGTAAGACAACTTTCCTGCGTTAGGAAGATTTCAGCGTGACTTCCCTCTCTGGTAACCAGTAAAAATTGCTCATGTCCTTTTCTTCGCTTTTAATTTCTCCATATCTTACATGATGATGATGGATTGTGTAAAGCTTTATTTTGTGCAGTGATAAGAAAATTCATTCTTTAAATATAATATTGAGCGTATTCACTTGGGCTGTATTCAATTTGAAACGCAGGAGATAAGGCTCGTTTCACTTCTTCAGTGATACGCTCTCCTTCTTGATTGAACTTCCTTTCCATGTCTACACCATTTGGCAGCAAATCATCGGTCTCTTCGTCAAACCAGCGGCCATACTGTATATTCCAATTCCAAATCTTTGAGAAAAGGGTATCGCTTACTGGTACATCATCTCTTTCTAAATGACATTGACAATGCCCGCAATAAAAAGGTTCACCACCGTAATCTCCTTCAATTTTCACAAAGGGATGATCCACAAACTCTTGACAGCACACCCATTTTTTGAAGTTCTGACCGAACTCTGTCAGTTTAAACGAGTAATAACGCATGGAAGTTCGTTTTCCTTTCATGTCAAAAATCCCTTGATCAATTAATGTCTTCAGTCGATATTCAATAAAATCATCGCCGATATACTGATCTAAATGACCAATGACTTCTCCTATTAAGCGTGGAGTTACGATGTACTCCTCTTCTGGCGCGGACTGATGAAGCCGCTTAGCCATTTTCACTAAATAAGCATCAAATTCATCTTCTGGTACGCTGATCGTTTGTCCTTTTTTCCATATCCGCAGCGTATGATTTTCTTTAGCAAGTGAAAGCCATTCATTTTGTAATCTTTCTCTCTCTTCTTTTGTCACTGGGTGAATATGCTCTTTACTCTCATACAAAATTTTAAATTTTTCAGAAGCGATTTCTCCGGAATGTCGAAGGATCATTCTTCTTGTATTTGTATTGAACAGCTGATCAAATGCTGTCGTTATATTGATTACAGACAATTCAACCCTTTTTTCTTTTAATAAATAGACGGCATATCGCAAACCAATTTGCTCATGTGCATTACTGCCTGTCCAGATGAGAATACGACTGCCAGCTTTTATTTCTTTAATTTGCTGAAGCATTCTGTACTGATCGTTGACCATGTCATCAAAATAGCCAAATTCATTTGACATCACGTTACGCAGCCACTCTATACGGTTCGCTTGTCCTTTATGTTCGTGTAAATGTAGAAGTGGTCCAATCGAATAAATATCATCATAAGCGATGATATCATCTATTTGATCTTGCTTCATTTCACGTATTGCTTGTTTTAAACTACCCGCAGCTGCCGCCCCAAATATGATATGTATCATTATTCGTCTCCCTTTATCTTACAGTTTATATCATCTTCACCTATTCATGGTGCTTGCGTCAATTCTATCGAGTCAATTTCATTCAAAAGTATGACAAGGAGATCAGGTATTTACAGAAGTAATAAAGCAGAAGTGCAGAGATAAGAATTTTTATAAAAAAAAGCCCACGAAATGGGCCAAGGAACTACCCTAAATAAGTAGTTCCCACAATACAAAACTGAATTTGTGTGATTACTAGTGAACCGAATCATGTTACCTTCCTTGCTCCATCACCTTCAAACTCTTCTGCTGAGAGATTCGGTCAAACGCCACCATCAAGATGGTCATGAGTAAAGCGAGAAGAACCGTTCCAGCGCTGATCCAGCTCAGGTGCAGTATAGATGTCCTGCTCAATACAAGACCTCCTAAACCCGAGCCTAAAGCAAATCCGAATTGAATAAACGATGTATTGACACTTAATGCGATATCAGGAGATTTGGGTACAAGTGTGACGAGATACAGCTGCTGAGCTGGCGATGTGCTCCATGTAGCAATCATCCATATCATGATCACCGCCACCATGACCACGAGATTCCCTGACACAAATGCCAGCAGCATCAGCATGATGATTTGCAGAATAATTCCGGAGAAAATCGTGAATATTGGGCCTTTTTTATCTGCTGCAACCCCTCCAAGACTGGAGCCCAAAAAGCTGCATATTCCCGCTAGCAATAAAATGCCGCTGATTTCTGTGATGCTAAGGTTTGCTGATTCTTGCAGGAATGGCGTTAAATAGGTAAATAAAGTGGAATATCCGCCTACATAAAAGAGTGTAACTGCCACTGCAAGCAAAATTCTCTTATCTTTTAATATCGATAATTGCATACCTAGCGTCACCGGTTCTTGTTCTTTCATAGAAGGGATGCGCCTATACACAACTATCAGCGGAATGAGCGTGATCAATCCAATGGCTGCAAATAATGCTTTCCATCCAATCATACTGCTTAGAAATGTCCCGATTGGCACACCTAAAACTAAGGAACTGCTTAATCCCATTAAGATGATGCCAATCGCTGTTCCTCTTTTTTCTCGTTCGACAAGACGAGTAGCCACAGCCATTGCCACCACAATAGCCGTTCCCCCACTAATTCCTTGTAAAACCCTAGTCATCAGCACCATTTCAAACGAATGGCTGACACTTGTGATGATATTACTTAAAGTAAAAATGATCAGCATCCATGATAATATTTTTCTGCGGTCGATATTGATGGTCAGTGCAATGACAATCGGCGCGCCGATTGCTGCTGAGAGCGCTAATGATGTGACCAATAAACCAGCAGCAGATGTCGTGACCTGTAAATCATCTGCGACCATTTGAATAATGCCTGTAATGATATATTCGATCGTTCCAATTAAAAAGGCTGCTAAAGCAAGTAAATAGACAACGGCTTTATTTTTCATCGTGACGTTTCTCCTTTGGGCATTGTTTACGATTTGACTTCATTTTTTATAGGAATTTGAATTTCAATGAGTCTTCCTTCTTCATTTTCAGACAATGGGTAATAAATCTCTCTGCCCGGCTGATCTTCTTTCACGCGGTATCCGTTATGTTCGATCCATGTCGCCAGATCAACACAAGCAGATTGTGCAAATGGAGAATCTGAATGAAATAAGAGCGTCGCCATGGTTTCTTCAGCTGGTAATGTGCGTATTGTGATGCCCTGAGGCAGAGAGCCCCTTATCGCTTTCGCGGAATACCCAACCTCAAATTCGAACTCACTTTCTTGAGCAGGTGATTCCCTCCACAGCAAGATTTGCGGCTCCGAGTTCAAGTCTTGCGGATGTTTATGTAACAAATGATGAAACGTTTGAAAGAATGTTGGGATTTCGTCAACAGTTCCGTTGGATTGAAAAGACATGATGCGTTTGCTTTCAACCGATTTGATGATGACCTCCTGCGCTTTTTCAACACACCCCTCTCGTTTGATGAGGTGCATTCGCTCCTTAATACGGGCTAATTTCTGCTGTTCTCTCTCGATCAATTGCTGAATCTCACTCTCTTTCAAGAGAAACATCCCCTGAATCTGCTCGACAGAAATATCTTCACGAAAAAGCTGACCCATTTGCTTTAACGTAAAACCTAATTCCTTGTACAGAAAAATTCGATTAACCTCAAGCAGCTGCTCAGCTGAATAATACCGGTATCCGGAATCTTGATCGATCTGCTTAGGCTTTAATAAATCAATCTGGTCATAATACCTTAAGGTTTTGACAGGGACTTTACTTAACATAGAAAAATCACCGATTTTGAACATCCTGCATCTCCTCCGATTTGTTAATCTGATCAAAGTATAAACCTTTCAGTAAAGGGGAAAGTCAACAGAAGATTTTAAAATTCAATTTATTGCATATAAAAAGCCCTATTTCAAATAGGGCACGTTGTTTGATGAACTTTATTCGTCCTCCAAAATATGTTTAGCCGCTTCTAGTGCTGAAGCTGCTTTAGGCCATCCGATATAAAAACTAAGATGAGTGATGACTTCAATCAATTCGTTCTTCGTGACACCATTTTCTTTGGCAAGATGTAAATGGTATTCCAGCTGATTCAGGCTGCCCGTACTTACTAAAGCTGAGACTGTAATCATACTGCGATCTCTAAGAGAAAGTTCCTCTCTTCTCCACAAATCTCCAAAGAGAACTTTTTCTGAATACTCAACAAATGCTGGGGCAAAATCTCCGAGAGTGAATTTTACAGTTGGCTTGATTGGTTGATGCATAGCTATTTCCCCTTTCATTCGTTCTGTTACTTGATCATCTGCGCAAGTCCTTCTCCAAAGGACCAATTCTCCACCCCTGTCTCATACAGCATAATGAATACATTTTCTTTCGGGATATGAAGCTGGCAATACAACTGTTCAGCTATTTCCTTATATAAAGACTGCTTCTGCTCCTCGGTTCTTCCTGCACCACATGTAATTTGGATATATAAAAGACGATGATCTCTTTCATGACGAAGAAGATAATGGGGATCATAAAAAAATTCTTCTTTCTTATGTGAACTGAATACCTGAAAGTAGTCTTTTTTAGGAACTTGAAATTCTTTCATCAGAGCCTTCATGATCGTTTGACTAACAGAAGCTAAGCTTTCTGTATCGTACGCATTTTCCATATAGCTGACTTTTACAAATGGCATGAATGTCATCTCCTTTTTTCTATCTACATTCATTTTACATCCTAATACTTGTTTTATATAATTGAATAATATATAAAATTGTATTCATAAAATGAATGGAGATTATTAGAAATGGACTTAAAAGAGTTAAAAGCATTTCAAGCCATCATTCAGGAAGGGACATTCTCAAAAGCCGCTCAAAAATTGAATTATGCACAGTCAACCATAACGAATCAGATCAAACGATTAGAGAAGGAGTTAGGATTTCAATTGTTTGTAAGAGGATGGGAGGCTGAATTAACCCCTTCAGGACAATTGTTTGCCAAAGAGATTGATCAGCTGATACTCCATTGGCATTTTGTATTAGAGCAATCACAAAAACTCCAAAAAGAAGAAATCGGAACCTTGAATATAGGCGTCATAGAACCAATTGCTGCTACTATTCTTCCTTCCGTCCTTCAAACATTCAGGAGGCAAAAACCGAATATCACATGCCACTTTATCATTGGTAATACAGACTTTCTTCACAAGCTTCTGCTCAAGGGAGAGCTCGATTTTGCCATTTCAGGGGAACCAGTGATGAATACACTTCCGTTTGAGGAGTTGTACAAGGAGGAAATGTCTTTTATTATCGCAAAACAGCAGGCAGATCAAGTTGGACCGATTTCATTGATCAAGGATCTTTATGAACAGCCTTTGATTATTGGCGGGGAAAGTTGTTTATATCACATAAAATTACAAAAGGAACTCTCAAGAATAAATGTGGAGCCGTTCACTTACACCATCAGCCAGATTTCAGCGATTCCATCATTTCTAAAAAAATTCCCCTCTGTCGGAGTTGTTCTTTCTTCTACTCTATTGTCAGACGAATTTGTGAAAGTTCCAATTGAAATGGAAGACCCTTTTATCCCAATAGGAATCTTAACTCATAAGGAACGCCATCTCTCTCTGGAAAACACCAAGCAGCTGCTGCTTGATCTATTTCGTCAAGAAGTGGAGCAATTCACATGCTCGTAATCTCGTTTCAAAAATAAAAAAACCTAGATGTCATACATCTAGGTTTTTCAATCTTTCAATCCATTTTAAGATGGCTCCACTTTTAAAAGAATCGAATATGGCACCATCGCAAAACCGCTCAGCACTCACCACTCCCATGATGAGAGCAAATACACACTGCGCATTTAAATGTGAGAGGTCCACATTCTCGATTTCGTTCAATCCACCTTCAATGCCATTTTCTTTGAGGATTTCTCTGTAGCGGATAAGCTCCAGCTCTTGATGTTGTTCTGCAAAGGTATAGATATCTTCGATAAAGCGTTGGACCGTTTCGGAATAATGCACAAAAGGCATCTGGATTGGGCGTTCAGCTGTTCCATCATTTTCTTGATCGATCACCCATTCTCCGATATGATCCTCGCGGAGCATCGGTATGTATTTTGTTAGACTATCAAATTGGCTCATCGTTATCCTCCTCTATTTTTAGAATGCTTTCAAGCCCGACAATAATAAAAGGAAACATATGATCAACTGAATCGTACGTTTTATTATTTTTCATCTTTTGTTTCATGGTGGCATCTATTCAAAATTAGGCTGGAGCCTTCAAATATATCAAAGGCTCCATTTCCAACTAAACTGCTTTAGCTAATATAATAAATCTGTGTTGTTTTGCGTCAAAATAACCCTTTTGTTCAATGATTTTATGAATGGTGTATAATTCATCCTTGAAATTACTTATTTCAAAACCTGGCACTTGCCAAGAAATTGCTTTCAGATAATACACCAATGCTCCGATATCATAAAATCTTTGAATAGGGAACTCTTCTGCACTTTTCAACACCTCAAAATGATTCTCCTGTATTTCGTTTAAAGCTTTCTTTAAGTTCCAATCAATAAAATCTTTATTTATTGGTACCCTTAGATTCTCATTAATCTCTATGCAATCGAGTCCACCGACTTGTTGAGTTAGAAAAATACCTTCTTTCGAGATAATTCTTCTCACCTCTTTAGATGAAAATGACTCATGTTGATTGATGATAAGATCAAATTTTCCAGTCTCAAACGGAAGATTTCCATCATTAGAAATTTGAACTACCTTCACTCCTAAGGGTGTTAATCGTTCTTTTGCGATAGGTACATTAGGCAAGTAACCTTCTGTAGCATAAACTGACGTTGGAAAAGGTCTTAATTTTGATAAAAACTCTCCACCACCTGTTCCCATGTCCAGCATTGATTTTGCATTTTGAACAAGAGAAGTAGCTATACTACCATATGACCATGAAAGCAGCTCACTTTTCATTCTTCCAGTTTCAGATATGAATGAGAAATCCCACCCAACAAAAGGTTCATCTGCTTGTTTTATAAATGAAGAAAACTGTTTGGCATTCATCATAATCCCTCCAATTATCATTTTGAGTTTAATGATTAAATATTTGGCGGGCCTCTTACGAATGTATAAAGTTGTTATTTTTCATGTTCTTTCAGTCTCATATTGAATCACTCCCATTAAAATACTTAAAATTATATTTAAAGAGCACCTTGCCGAAGACCTTGATTTTATATTCATCCAGCTGATAATTGCGTGAGACATAAGTTGTTTTGAGAATCGAGAGTACATGATGGGTGTCTCACTATAGAGAACTAAGTACAATAAGAACCCGAATAGGAAAAATAGATTGTTAGTTAAAGTAAAACCCCTCCTGTTGGAAGGGTTTTTATCATTTAGATACTGCCTTTTCTATTGCTGGTTTCGGTCCATCATAGCTGTTATTTCCTTTTTATTTAAGAGATAAAGACACCACACACTCCACATGCGCGGTATGCGGAAACATATCAACTGGCTGCATGTATTCGATCTTGTAGTCTTTTGACATGTATTGAAGGTCTTTTGCTAGTGTGGATGGGTTGCAAGAGACGTAGACAAAGCGTTTTGGTTTGACTTGTTTGACGGTGTCTAAGAAGGTGCGTTCGCAGCCTGTTCTTGGCGGGTCGACGACGATGACGTCAGGACGGAAGCCTTCTTTGACCCATTTTGGCAGCCAATGTTCAGCTGTTCCTGTCACATAGGTCGCGTTTTTCATGCCGTGTTTTTTGGCATTTTTCTTGGCATCATCAATCGATTCTTTGATGACATCCATTCCTCGTACTTCTTTGGCGCCATCTGAGAGCCACATCCCAATGGTCCCAACACCGCAATACGCATCGACAACCTTTTCTTTTCCAGTCAGTTTGGCCGCTTTTTTCGCTTCATCGTAAAGCTTTAGCGTCTGCTTTGGATTCAATTGGAAGAAAGCACGAGCACTCAATTCAAAGGAGACGTCTCCTAAAAATTCTTGAATGACCATATTGCCAGCTAGGTGAGATGTTTTATGGCCGAAGATGACTGATGTTTTTTCTCCATTGATATTGTGCATAATGGACGTCACTTCAGGCAGACGTTTTTGAATGGCTTCTGCGATTTCTTTTTTCTTTGGAAATTCAGGTTTTGATGTGACAAGAACGACTTGTACTTCACCTGTTTCAAAGCCGACACGCACGACAATCGAGCGTACGTCACCTTTTCTTGTCCGTTCATTGTAGACCGATACGCCGAATTTCTCTAAAATTTTGCGGACAACGCCTGTTGTTTTGTTCGTTTTTGGATGCTGCACGATACATTCCTTGATCGGTACAAGCTTATGGGAATTTAGTCCATAAAGTCCTGCAATGATGTCTCCGCTGTGAGAACGTCCTACTTGGAACTGACTTTTGTTTCGGTAATGCCACGGATCTTCCATACCGATCGTTGGCCGAATATCAAGCTTTTCAACCGCTAGCTTTGTATGGCGCTCCATTGATTGAATGACAATATCACGCTTTTCATTTAGCTGCTGCTCATACGCCAAATGCTGAAGCTGACAGCCGCCGCACTGTTCGTATACTGGGCATGGCGGTTTGACTCGATGCTCGGAGCGCTTTCGCACTTTCCTCACTGTACCTTCTGCATATTTTGCTTGGACATTCGTTGCTTCAACCACCACTTCCTCACCTGGAAGCGCACCTGGAACAAAGACCACTTGCTTTTTAAAATAACCGACCCCTTCACCATTAATGCCAAGGCGTTTAATGGTAAGTGGGAACTGCTGTCCCTTTTGCAAAAGGGCACCTTGCTGTTTTTCTTTCACTTTATTCTCTCCGTTCTATTTAAAACCTTAATAGGTTGTCTTCATTTTATTCCATCTCATTAGTATACCACGTCTTAGACAAAGAGAGAAAATGCCTTTCATTTATTTATCTGTCTCAATGCTTCTCCATAAATATAAAGAAGCGTAGCTTAAATATGGGGTCCATTCCTTGCTTAGCGCTGCCATCTCTTCTTTTGTCGGTTTTTCAGGCAGGTCAAAGTGACGTTTGATTGCGTTTTGAATGCCGATATCTGCCATCGGAAAAAGATTTGGTCTTCCAAGCCCATTCATAAGCACATTTTGAACTGTCCAAGGTCCAATCCCTCTAATCGGAAGCAATCGCTCTTCCACCTCCAAATCAGATAAATCGTGTAATTCCTCCAAACAAAGTGAGCCGCTCACAATTCGTTTCGATACATCGATGACATATTCTGCTTTTCGCTGACTAAATTGAAGCTTTCTCAAATCATCTGTTTCAAGAGAGGCAATGGTTTCTGGTAAAGGATCAAACCATACACCTTCTATTTGCTCGCCGTACGTATGGACAAATCGTTTCGTGAGCTCGTAAGCAAACGAAAGATTAAGCTGCTGATGAATGATACATTTCATTAAACAATGATATAAATGAAAATCCAGCATGAGCGGCGTTCCGATATGCTGCTCAAAAATGGGCGCTAGATTGGTTTGAGAAAAATGGTCTTGAATCATGTGTAATTGATGCTCCATGCCAAATATCCGTTTCACCTCAGAAAGAAGGGGTTCCTCTGGGCCGTTTGCCCGCACCCGAAACATAGGCGCATCCTTTGTTCCAGTAGCTTGAACGATGACCACGTACGGTTTTTGCTCTAATCTGATCGACACTTTGATTTCTCTTTGACTCAAATCGACTGCTTTTAATGGATCACTTGATAAGCGTCTAAGCACTTGATCGAAATGATACGGCGGCTCTACTGCAAGCTGTTTTTCCCACATACATGTTCTCTTCCTTTCTGCAAACATACGCAGATGTGATTGTTTCATTTTGCATGAATGATTCTCTAGATTGAATACTTTTAAACATAAAGAGTACAAGAATTTATCAGTTATATCTTCCTTATTTGTGGTCATTCTCCTTTTGGATAGATGAAAGTTTTTAGTCGAATTCAGCTAAAATTCGACAGCATCCTTCAACATTTTAGGCTCATTTTCCTTAAATTAGAAATAGAACCTCTGGGTGATATCTTCCATTCCAGAAATATTTGTATAATTATGACATATCAAGGAGGTGAACAAAGAAATTAGCGGATTAGGCAATCATTTGTTTTATCTTGCAGGAACATATTTACCTCATTGATGACCGGCTTCACTTAGTTTCACATTTTACAAAAAAGAAGACCCAAAATTTAAAAACAAAGGAGATCCGACCAATGAAAAAAACAATTCTTTCTGTTGCCCTTGCCACTGCTGTTTCTTCGACACTGCCAGTATTCGCTGACGCTGCTGAGCCAAAAACTTCAGCACCTGTTTCTACTACACTTCAGCAAACTGTCTTAAACAAAGCTGCTGAAGGTAAAGCATCTACAACTGCAGGAAACGTTAATATTAACTTTGATGTACTTGGTATTGCAAATGCATTAATCAATGCTGCAAATGCTAACACAAACCGTGAAGGCTTTGTCAAAGGATTAATGGAGTCTGCTTTCTATGCTGCTGGCGCAAAATACAATGTCATGGTATTTAACTTAAGCCAAGGTTATGAGACTCGTTTCAACGGCGTCAAAACGTTTGCTACTGTGAAATACGGAAGTATTACGTACGGAGTCTGGGTATTCGAAAATGGATCTTTCACAAACAAAGGTGACGGCGGCTACATCAACTGGGCATTTAGAGGCTGGTTCGACCGTAATGGTGGTTTCGTCAACTTCCGTCGTCCTTAATTCTCGGTTTTATCCATCAATCATACACGCACATTGAACCGATCTCAAAAATGAGATCGGCTTTTTTTATGAAGAAAACGTATAAGTTCACCGGTGCTGCTTCATGATATAATGCAAGTCTGGAGGGGTGCACATGCTGAGAAAACTTGCAGTGACAAAAAACGGCGACTTGATTGAACATGCAACATTGCAGCAGCTTTCAAGCCCCGATATCGCCTGGTATTGGATTGATTTTCATGCGCCAACGGAAAAGGAAGCAGCGCTTTTAAAGGAATATTTTCATTTCCATCCGCTTGCGATTGAAGATTGTTTTCATTATTTACAGCGGCCCAAGCTTGATTTTTATGAAGGGTATTTGTTTTTCGTGCTGCATGCCCTTAATCAAAAAACGCTTCGTTCTGAGGAAGTCGATCTGTTTGTTGGTGAAAACTATATCGTGACCTTTCATTTGAAGGAAGCGCCGTACGTTGAACGTGTGATTCGAAAGCTCAAAGGGTCTGATAAAGCGAGAAACAGCGGACCTGAGCATATTGCCTACATGCTGATTGATCAGCTTGTTGATGATTATTTCCCTATTATTTATCAAATTGAAGACAGGCTGAATGAAATTGAGGATGAAGAAGGGCATAAAACGTATGGCACGTTGATGAACGAAGTATTCGGGATTCGTTCAGATTTACTCAAACTGCGAAGAACGATTATCCCGATGAGGGACCTTTTATATCGTATTGTGAACACGAATATGATGAAGAGCGATACAAACCGTCAAGCGTATTTTAATGATATTTATGATCATCTATTAAAACTAACCGAAATTGTTGAGTCAAACCGTGATATGACAGCCGATTTACGAGACAGCTATCAGACGCTGAATTCCAACCGGATGAATGCGATCATGATGACATTGACCATTGTGTCGACCATTTTTATTCCACTGACCTTTATTGTTGGGGTGTACGGAATGAACTTTGACAACATGCCTGAATTACATTGGAAATATGGCTATTTTGGCGTGCTGATTTTCATGGGTCTCCTCGTCTCGGGGATGCTTTTGTGGTTTAAACATAAAGGGTGGTTTAGGATTTTTAAATAGTGTTTTGAGAGAAGTGCTTGGGAGGAAGATCATATGGAAAACTGGATTCCACTGAAAGACAAAGAATTAAAATTCGCCTGGAAGACATTTGCTCGAGAGTTCAAATTTAAACCAAGCATCTCTCGCTTTCCTGCTTTTCAAGCACCCTCTCCTTACATCACATATGATATCTCTGCTTATTTTGAGGACTCTTCTCTTCTACATACAGATGAAGATCTTGAAAAAAAGGCACTGCTCTCTTTTCAGGAGAATATCACCGGAACGGACGAATATATGCTGGCACTTGATTGGCAGCACGAATGCTACCCTGGATCACACCATATGGCTTGTTTGAAAAAGATGAATTTGGAGAATGGAAAATTCCTGTTCTCCCTAATGGGGATTACTATTTCTTTTTATCAAAAGAAATGGATTGGGGACTGCTAGGACATCCTTGGGAGCAAAGCATCACAGTTTTCGGGGAGGGCTTGATTGACTCTTTTTCACGTCATCATCCTCTTTTGTTTCAGCGTAAAATCAGAGAGGGATAATTAAAAAGCCTGCAGGTCTTCTGCAGGCTTCTTTCTATAGCTGTGGCAGATGCCATACTTTTTCAAGCATGAGATCGTCTAGACTTTTAAAGGAATATCCTTGTTTTTTCAGAGCGGTGATGGCATCATCCAGCGCTTCGGCATTGTCTCTTGAGACGGTATGAAGTAAGTAAATGGCTCCTGGGTGCGCCTGCTTCATCATTTGATCGTAAGCATACTGTTTTCCTTTTTGATGATGGATATGCCAGTCCACAAACGCCACTGACCAGAAAACGGTTTGGTAGCCGAGCTGTTTTGTTTCTTTTAATACCCGTTCACTGAACACACCGCGCGGCGGACGAAGATAGAGGTTATCTTGTTTTCCTGTGATTTTGTACACAGCTTCATTGACACGGTCCAGTTCTTCTTTGATTTCTTTCGTGCTCTTTGTTGTTAAATCTGGATGATGATAGGAATGGTTGCCAATGATATGACCTTCTTCTGCCATACGTTTGACAAGCCCGGGCTGGTCCTTTACAAAGTGACCTGTCACAAAAAAGGTGCCTGGTACTTGATGTTTTTTCAGCACGTCTAAGATCTTGGGCGTGTACCCATTTTCATAGCCATTGTCAAAGGTAAAATAAATCTCTTTCTTTTTCGTGTTGCCTAAATAGAACGCATCATACTTTTTTAAGAGTGCCGTTAATTCTTTGCCCGCATCTGGCGGCCTGTGCTCTTTACTTTTCGCAAATCCCCAGTGGATGGGCTTATTAGACACGGCTTCCGCTTCTGAGAGAGGCATGGAAACAAAAAGCGCACATAAACAGATCAGCATGTATTTTTTCATTTACGTCACTTCCCGGTTTTTCTTCTATTGTGCAGAATAAGACCAAGACTCATACACCGATTCACCTGCCAATTTAAAGAAAAAAGCCCGCATCGCGCGAGCTATTCTTCCTTCCAATCGTTTTTAAACCGTTCATATTTCGCTTCCAGGTCATCAATCATCTGGAGCAGTCTGTCTATATCCTCAACGTCTGTTGATTCGGGATCTAATGAATCAATCACATTCATAAACATATCTAATCGGTTCTTTAAATAATCAACCTGCTGCTCTTTGCTGTCTGCTGCCTTACCCATCGATACACTCCCTTTAGCATTTGTTTATAGCTTATCTTTTTTTCCCTTGCAAATCAATTGTGTCCCCCTTGCGTATAACCGTGATGAGGCTTAAAATTAACTGTTGGCGGGTCTACGTTTGCCCGAATGAAAAGGAGATAGATACCATGAACCAAAAAACAGCACTTCGTCCGATTACACCTGCATACGACCCCTGGGAAGCCTATCTCGATGTGCAGGATTACGGAGAAATGAAGCTGACAAATATTGAATTTACGACAACAACACTGTGTAACATGAGATGCGAGCATTGTGCGGTCGGCTATACCTTACAGCCTAAGGATCCGAATGCGCTGCCGATTGATTTGTTACTTCGCCGTTTAGATGAAGTTCCGCTTCTGCGCTCACTTAGTATTACAGGCGGAGAGCCCATGCTTTCTCTTAAATCTGTACGGGAATATGTCGTCCCTTTATTAAAGTATGCCCATGAACGCGGCGTCCGTACACAGATCAATTCAAATTTAACCCTTGATTTGGCCCGGTATGAAGAAATTATTCCATACTTAGATGTCCTTCACATTTCACATAACTGGGGCACTGTCGAAGAGTTTGCAACAGTCGGCTTTGCCATGATGGATCGAAAACCAACCTTTGAGCAGCGCGAGAAATTATTTAACCGCATGATTGAAAATAGTCAGGCACTTGTCAAAGCGGGCGTAACCGTATCCGCTGAAACCATGCTGAATAAGCGTACGCTTCCATATATCGAACACATCCACCGGCAAATCGTCGAGGAAATGAAATGCCAGCGCCACGAAGTTCACCCGATGTATCCAAGCGATTTCGCCAGCGCCCTTGAATCATTGACGCTTCCGCAAATGCGGGATGCGATTCATCAGCTGCTTGATATTCGTGATCAAAACACCTGGATGCTGTTTGGCACCCTGCCGTTTTATTCATGCAGCACAGATGAAGAAGACCAGCGACTCCTCAACCGATTGCGCCAGGAGAAAAATGTCACGGTACGAAATGACCCTGATGGACGTTCACGGTTGAATGTGAATATTTTTGATGGGAATATTATTGTGACAGACTTTGGCGATACACCGCCGCTTGGAAACATTGCAACTGATACATTGCAATCAGCCTATACACGCTGGATGAACACAAAATTAGCAAAAGAACTGAATTGTCATTGCCCAAGCGTGCAGTGCCTCGGTCCGAATGTTCTAGTGAAAAACAGCTATTATCAAGATGTTGATTTTACTTCTCGTACAGCCAGGGGGTAACCGATAGATGGACGATACATTTCTGACAGTGGTCAAAAATAAATATATTGAAATTCTCCTTGTTGGACTCGTTCTTTGGCTTGCCGTCTTTATGATTAACAAAGCCCTTCAAATTTTCTTTAAACGAACTGAGTTTATAGAGGACAAGAAGAAGAAAACGATCGAGAGCTTGGTCAAATCGGTCACGCAATACACCGCTTCGATTTGCTTTGTGCTCTATGTCATTTCTCTGTTCTTTCATGACTTTGGGAAAATTCTTGCGGGTGCTGGTGTCGCTGGGATCGTCATCGGTTTTGGCGCACAGACGCTGATTCGTGATATTTTAGCAGGCGTTTTTCTTATCTATGAACGTCAGATTCATAAAGGGGATTATGTGACGGTGAATAACCTCTTTAATGGAACCATTGAAGAGATTGGTCTCCGCTCTCTGCAAATTAGAGAATGGAGCGGCAAGCTGTTAACCATTTCTAACGGAGATATCCGTCAAATCCAAAACTATAACATGCACTACATGCGGATTACGGAATCTGTGTTAATTAGCGCGAATCAAAACCCTGATATCGCCTTTCAAGCACTTGAATCAGCATGTGACAATTTAAATCAAATGCATCATGATTTTCTTAAAAAAGATGAATTCCAAAACGCCATTGAACCCTTTCAGGTTCATGGAATTATGGGCTTGAATAAGCTGAATCGCGGGATTGAAATCACAGTAAAGGGAATGGTCGAAGACGAAAAATACTTCGAAGCCGCCCTTGCTGTGCGAAAAGAAATGATCAAACAACTTTATCAGCATGATGTCAAATTGCTTGAGGATCTCGCTTACCCTCAGCCTGCAAAATAACCTCATTTATGATGGGGTTATTTTTTTATATACAAGTTGCCGGGCTGACTCGGGCTTGCGAGAAACTTGGAACACTTGAACATTCGCTAACAATTCTTTTCATTTCAGCCCTCTTACTTCTATCCTCTTGACTGATTCATGTATAATAGATAGCAGAATGATTTCATGCAGCATGGGGACCCTCATACTGTGTATTTTCTAAGTGAAAGAGAGTGAATAAGATGGGTCGTAAGTGGAACAACATTAAAGAAAAGAAAGCATCAAAGGATGCTAGTACAAGTCGTATTTACGCAAAATTCGGGCGTGAAATCTATGTGGCTGCCAAACAAGGTGAGCCAAATCCAGAATCAAACCAAGCACTTCGTTTTGTCCTAGAACGTGCAAAAACATATAGTGTCCCAAAACATATTGTGGACCGTGCCATTGAAAAAGCCAAAGGCGGTGCGGAAGAGAACTTCGATGAGCTGCGCTACGAAGGATTTGGTCCAAACGGATCAATGGTCATCGTTGATGCCCTCACCAATAACGTAAACCGTACAGCTTCAGATGTTCGAGCAGCATTTGGGAAAAACGGTGGAAACATGGGCGTAAGCGGCTCTGTTGCCTACATGTTCGACGAAACAGCTGTCATCGGTGTCGAAGGAAAAAGTGAAGAAGAAACGCTTGAGCTTTTAATGGAAGCAGACGTTGATGTACGTGACATCATGGAAGAAGATGAAACGGTGATCGTGTACGCTGAACCAGATCAATTCCATCAAGTACAAGAAGCATTCAAACAAGCCGGCGTAGAAGAATTCACTGTCGCTGAAATCACAATGCTCCCTCAAAACGAAGTGACATTAGATGATGAATCAAAAGCACAATTTGAAAAGCTGATCGATGTTTTAGAAGAGCTTGAAGACGTGCAGCAGGTTTATCATAATGTGGATTTAGGGGAATAAGGAAATTGAGACAGACCTTTTAAAGGTCTGTTTTTTTAAAATAAATAACAGAAATTAAAGGAAATAATGTATAATTTTAATAAAAATAAACAACGAGGTGCTTAATGGAATATTTAACGAAAACGAAGTTATCCGAAGCTGTAGGCTGGTCAGAAAGTGGCGGAAGACGTTGGATTAATTTTTTCCAAGAATATATTCCAAGTGTCAAACGAGGTAATTCAATTTCTTTCACTCAACAATCAGTGGACGCTTTAAAAAGAATTAAGCAACTCAGTGAAATATTTTCAATGAAAGAAATGCAAGAATTATTTATTGATAAAGGCTTTCCTAAGAAGGATACAGATATTAAAGATTTAATTAATAGTTTTAGTTCTAGTACAAATGATATTCCATCTACTAAAAAAATCATCATAACATTTCTTAACGTAATAAAAGATCGTAAACCCTATACCTCTAGTTATATAACAGATGAATTAACTAAGTTGTTTAATTTAACTGAAGAACAAAGATCTCGATCCTACGAAAACAGTAAAGATTCAATTTTTATTACAAGAATACGTAGTGCTAGATACAGTCTTAAAAATTCAAACTATATAGAAGAAATTAGTCAAGCTACATACCAAATAACATCAACAGGTTTAGATTTGTTAGATGATAATCAAAAAGAAATGGAAGAAGAATTAGAAGACATTGAAGAAGTAATTGATCCATTTGAAATTATGTCAGAAAAGTCAGGTGAGTTAAGGAAAGAACTGGCACAATCACTCTTGCAACAGATTAAAAAAGCACATTGGAGAAAGCTCGAATATATAATAGTTGAACTACTTATGGCTATGGGTTATGGCGACGGGAAAATTACTGGTAAAACTAACGATGGTGGTATTGATGGTGTTATAAAAGAAGACAAACTTGGCTTAGATAATATTTATTTACAAGCAAAACGATGGGATAATTCTATAGGTAGAGAACTTGTTCAAAGCTTTTCAGGTGCTCTGGATGACATGGGCGCAAAAAAAGGTGTTTTTATAACTACTTCTCATTTTACTAAAAATGCAATTGATTATGCAGATAGACTACAAAGTAAAAAAATTATCCTAATTGATGGTGAACGATTAGCAAAATTAATGATTGATTACGATATAGGTGTTAATCTAAGGGAGAAATTTATTTTAAAAAAAATTGACTTTAGCTATTTCAATGAGGAGTAAAATAAATATTAACAATTTATAAACAAAGCCTCTTTCATCATGAAAGAGGCTTTGTTTGTTTAATTCATCCCTTGAAACCCAAACGTCAGGTGATCCTGAACAGGTATCCAAGCGCCGATTCCTTGTGAGGTCACGTTTTTTACGACGAGTTTTCGTTTATTTCCTTTTAGCACAAGGTACACTTCACCGTATGTGACCTTACCTTTTTCGTTAATCGCTGGTGCATAGGCATGAAGCGATGCTGCTTTTTTCGGAGAGACGTGGTATGACTGATCTCGTTTTGTTCCTGCACCAATCACGGTGTCAAAAGCGAGGGGCAGCTTTGTTTTTTGAATCGCTTTTTGCATCATCAATGTTTTCACATCTTCTGGGTTCGGCACTTTTGCTGTGAGCCCGCCGCTTACCTTCACTTGCTGCTTTTGAACATATTTTCCAATGGCTGTTTTGTTGCCGCCTCTGTTATCAATGTGGTTCGTATTCACTTTTTTGTATTCCCAGTTGGCGACCGTTTCGTTTGAATCGTAGCTCAGCGCCCATCTCCCGAGGAAAATGGTCGCACGGTATCCAACAGCTAATGGCGTCCCTGAAATGCTGGATTCATTCAGCATTTTAATCAAATGAGTATTCTCGATCGGTACACTTGTTGTTTTGAACAATTCAGCCGTCAGCTCGCTCGGCTGGAGCAGCGGCTGATCCTGTGACGCGTTTGGATACGTATTCTCCTTGGAGATACTGGCGACAGAGGATGGCACTTTAAATGGCTTTGCCGCCTCCGCAGGAAAGCTGTATAGAAAACTTAAGGATAAGAGAACAACAAACATGATGCGGAGCATCTTTTTCATATCATCACTCTTTCTCATTCATTTTTCCATAGTATTTTCCGCAAAGACGTCCCTTATCCACAAAAGATTATAAAAGGAAAAATCCAATCGCCATAATAAAATAGGCAGCGAGTAATGTGGCGCCTTCAAACCAGTTTGTATCCCCATCATTTGATAAAATCACCGTGAGCAGCACAGAGGATGCCATTGCAATGAGCTCTGGCAAGGAGAAAATGAGCGGCATCTGCTTATCAAAAAATAGCGAGCTGATGACAAGGATTGGCGCGACCATCATGGCAACCTGAAGTGTGGAGCCAAAGGCAATTTCCACTGCTACATCCATTTTGTTTTTATACGCCATGATGACAGCTGAGGCATGTTCTGCGGCGTTGCCGACGATGGCCACAATAATGACACCGATAAACAGCTCACTCCAGCCAAACTGTTCTCCTACCGTATCAAATGTATGAACAAGGCGCTCTGAAATGTACGCAACTGCGATCGTCGAAAGCAGCAAAATTACGGTGGCAAATTTCCCAGACCATTCAGGTGTTTCTTCTTCCGTCTCCGCTTCACCTTGCCCGCTCTCCTGCTTGGCAACATAGACACCGCGGTGGCTGACTAGTTTGAAATACAGCGCCGCAACATAAAGCAAAATCATCACAATGCTGATCCCAATGCTTAAAACAAACTGTTTATTCTCTGCCATCTCCACCGAAAACACTTCTGGAACGACAAACGCTACAATGATGGCAAACATGAGCAAGCCTGAATTGTGCCTTGCATCATGGACATTGAACACTTGGCGCTTATATTTTAATCCGCCAACAAAAAAAGACAGCCCCGCCACAAGCAGTAAATTTCCGATGACTGATCCTGTTAAAGAAGCAAGTACGATGGCCGTCAGTCCTTGCTTTAAGGCAAAAAACGATATGATTAATTCCACTGCATTTCCGAATGTGGCGTTTAAAAGTCCGCCAATTCTAGGTCCCGCAATGATGGCAAGACTTTCTGTGGCTCTTCCCATAAAACTAGCAAGACCAATAATGGCGATACAATAAACGGCAAACATGATGACCTGCGGGAAATGAAGAAAACTGCCAATCACCGATAGCGGAACACCGATTGCGACAATTACAAGAAACAAACGATTCATACAGCCATTCTCCTTTACATATGTCTGACTGTTATTCTTTCGTGAGTGCCGGCATCGTATACATTTTAGATTCGCGCGTGTGAGAAAGTGATATCAATACTCCCTTTCACAGACTGCACCATTGAGCAATGCTTCAATGCAAGGGTGATCACTTTATCGATTTGTTCATCAGATGTCTTGATGTCTTCAAATAAGATATGTAAATGAATGCAGGAAATTTTGTTTACAGCTCCTGCCCTTGTCGTTTCAGGTGTGATCGTCAGCCCTTCATAGGATATTCGCTTTTTACGGCATACATGAATAAGCATTTCTCCAAAGCAGCCTGCAATGGCTGAGGTGAATAATTGAGATGGGCGGAACCCCAGTTCTTCTGTTCCTGAAATAGGCAGCTGCCTGTCCTCAATATGTGCGATCCAATGATCCTTTTTGTATGTCAGCGTCATTCCTTTTCCACCTTTCTATTGAAACCCCTATGGTTACATTGTACGATGAAAGCATGAACTTGTAAGGAGCATCTTATGTCGAGAATTCACTTTATGATTTTAATTTTACTTGTATCCGTATCTGGTTTTTCACAGGGGGCATTACTTCCTGTCATTTCCATTATCTTTGAACATGCCGGTACTTCTCCTACGTTAAACGGCCTGCATGCCACAGGCTTATATCTCGGTGTACTGCTTGCGTCTCCTTTTATGGAAGCACCGCTTCGCCGGTTTGGATTTAAGCCATTAATCGTCATTGGAGGCGCCGCTGTCTTTTTAAGCTTATTTAGCTTTGTGTTTTTTGAATCTTATGTCGTCTGGTTCTTCCTCCGGCTCATGATCGGGATTGGTGACCATATGCTGCATTTCTCTACACAGACGTGGGTGACCTATGCTTCATCATCAAGAAATCGCGGACGAAATATTTCATTGTATGGATTATCATTTGGACTCGGTTTTGCCGCCGGCCCTTTTTTAACGCCGCTCATTGAGATCAATCCAGCCTTGCCTTTTATTGTTTCTGGTGCCGTTAGTTTATGTATTTGGCTGCTTGTGTTTGTTTTAAAAAATACATATCCAGATACAGGCGAAGTGCAAACGTCAGAGCAGACAAACAGTTTAAAGCGCTTTAAAAAGGCCTTTCAATTTGGCTGGGTCGCCTTTATGATGCCATTTTGCTATGGCTTTTTAGAAACGACGCTTAATAGTAACTTCCCAGTGTATGCACTCAGAAGCGGTGTGACAGTAGATGCGGTTGCGTTTATTTTACCTGCGTTTGCCATAGGGAGCATTGTCTTTCAGCTTCCTCTTGGGATGCTCAGTGACCGGTTTGGCAGGCGCCGCATCATTTTATGTGTGACACTCGCTGGATCATTCTTTTTCCTTTTGGCAGGGATTTTCATTCAATCCGTTTTGGCTGTTGCCATCTGTTTCTTTATTGCCGGAATGGCTGTAGGCTCTACCTTCTCACTTGGCATCAGTTATATGACCGACTTATTGCCAAAGCATCTGCTTCCCGCCGGGAATTTGATGTGCGGAATGGCGTTTAGTGCAGGCAGTATTCTCGGGCCGGTACTCGGAGGATTCTTTGTGCAAACGTTTGAAGGAATGAATTTACTTTACCTTGTCAGCATCGTCATATTATTTGTGTTTTGCTGCGTTCGATTTGGGAGAACGCAGGCAGTGCTGGAAAGTCCCAATGAATCCATTTCTAATTAAAAAAACTCCCCTGCACCGCAGAGGAGTTTTTTCATTTAATGATAACCATTTTGCCCGTTTGCACTGCCGCTTGTTTTGTGCTTTGGCTGATGGCCTTTGTTTTGTTTCGTGTTGCTTCCGCCTTTTTTTGATTGTTTGGACATATGTGATTCCCCCATCCATCAAGATTGAACATGTTCGTTCTTCTTTAGGATGCCCGAATTTCTTCACACCTTGCCTGGTACGATTTTACGCTTATGTAAAAGCGCATTGAGCTCGCCGCCCAGGATAATCATGATGCCGGTTAAATAAAACCAGATCATCAAAATAATGATTCCCCCAATACTTCCGTACATCGCGCTGTAATTCGCAAACTCGCCTACGTAAAATGAGAACAGCATGCTCACTAAGATCCATCCAATTGACGCAAAAATGGCGCCTGGCAGAACAAATTTCAATTTCAGCCTAATGTTTGGGGCGAAATAGTACAAGGATGTAAACACAATCAATAAAATCAGCGGGCTAATGATCCATCTCATGGCCGTCCAAACGGTGAGAAAGGCATCTGACTGCCCGACTAATTCAGCGAGAAATAAGCCAAGTTCTTTTCCAAAGACAGGCAGCATTAAGGCAAAAATAATCGTGAGAACCATTGCGATGGTTAAGATGATTGATGTTAAACGTACGAGAATGAAGGAACGATTTTCCTCAACTTCGTAAGCATGGTTAAATGCTCTGACGACGGCATTAATCCCGTTAGATGCAGACCAAAGGGCGGCAATAATCCCGAAAGACAGCAGTCCGCCGTTACGGCTGTTCAGTGTCTCTTCGGCAATGGATTCAATCATCGAAAGCGCTCCTTCTGGCGCATAACCAGAGATGACGCTTAGGACATCCTTCGACGTCAGCGGCAAATACCCAACGAGTGTCAGCACGAAGATGAGAAACGGAAATAATGAAAGCAGAAAGAAATAAGCAAGCTCAGCAGATTTTGCCGGTCCTTCATGCAGCAAAAAGCGTTCAATTAACGCTTTAATAAAACCCATACGCCTCATCTCCAATGATCAATCTTTCTATTTCGATCGAAAGTGATCCTTTGTTTCTTCAATAATCTCTAATACTTTTGGGGTTGTTTCCTTTAACTGATTGACTTGTTCATTTAAAAATGACAAATCATCTGAGACTGTTCGCATCAGCTGCTTCGTTTCTTCCATTTTTTCTTTCATGCAAGCAGAAATTCTGGCTGGCTCCTGACGGTATTCCGCCAGCTTTTCCTGACAGTCATCCCATTTGTCTTTGAGCGCGATTCTCGTTGGCCGATGAAATAATGTCAGCAGTGCACCGCAAGCTGCTCCTATCACAGCTCCTCGAAGCATGATTTGATTTTTTTCTTCCATCTCGTCTGATCTCCTTTCAGTTAAAGGTGTTTCTCTTTTTTTACATACGTCAAAAAACGATCAATTCCTTTTTCAATTAAATCATGTACTTCCTCAAAGTTTCCAGTGTAATAAGGGTCTGGCACATCATCTCGATCGTCGTCTTCAACAAAGTCAAGAAGACGGCCAATAAAGTGATGTTTCCCATAGCCGGCTATACTGCGAAGTGCTCCTACATTTTCAGCATCCATCGCAATGATATAGTCGTATGCTGTGATGTCCTCATCTATGATTTGTCTTGCGGACATCCCTTCATAGCTGATTCCTTTTTCATCAAGCAGCTTTCGTGTTCCTTCATGCGGAGGACTGCCTTGATGCCAGCCGCCAATGCCTGCTGAATCAATGACAAAGTGCTCGCTTAGCCCCTCATCTTCTACTCGTTTTCTAAACATGGCCTCTGCCATCGGTGATCTGCAAATATTGCCAAGACATACGAATAATACATGAATCATCCTTCATTCTCCTCCTATCTTTTCCCTAAGACTCCCTTTTGAAAACCTTGACTTTATCATATCAAGTCCTTTTTCTTTTGGAAACTTTGCAAGAAAAGCTCTCATCGCCATTGACAAAATACACAAAAACAGGAGAAACTTTAGGAGAATTACACAAACAAAGGGGGATATTAGATGGGAATAATTGAGCAGTTTGTCACGACGATGAACAATTTTTTGTGGGGGCCTCCCCTGTTGATTTTAATTGTTGGTACTGGAATATACCTCACCTTTCGCGTTCTCTTCATTCAAATTAGATTACTTCCTTATTCTTTAAAGCTCGCTTTTTCAAAACAAGACAAAATATCAGAAGGAGATATTTCTCATTTCCAAGCGTTAATGACGGCTCTTGCTGCAACTGTCGGTACAGGGAATATCGTCGGTGTGGCCTCCGCTGTTATAGCCGGTGGTCCTGGTGCAGTTTTCTGGATGTGGTTTGCTGCATTTTTCGGGATGGCCACCAAGTTTGCAGAAGCTGTTCTTGCTGTAAAATACAGGGTCAAAAACGAAAAAGGCGAAATGTCTGGCGGACCAATGTATTATTTAGAGCATGGATTAAAACAGAAATGGCTAGGGGTACTATTTGCTGTTTTCGGCGCCAGTGCTGCCTTTGGGATCGGCAATCTGGTCCAGTCTAATTCCATCTCAGGCGTCATGAATTCTACATTTCAAATTCCAACATGGGTAACAGGTATCATCATTACGGCTTTTACAGCGCTTGTGATTTTAGGCGGAATCAAAAGCATTGGCCGGGTCACATCTATCTTTGTACCCGTCATGGCTTTATTTTACGTCATTTGCGGTCTAATTATCCTTGTTATGAATGCTGATCTTGTTCCAGGCGCAGTCAGTCTTATTTTCTCAGATGCCTTTACTGGTCAAGCCGTAGCAGGGGGTGCAATTGGGACTGTCATTCGCTGGGGTGTCGCACGAGGAGTTTTTTCCAATGAAGCAGGTCTTGGGTCAGCACCAATTGCTGCTGCAGCTGCGAAAACGGATATGCCTGCCCGCCAGGCTCTCGTCTCTATGACTCAAGTGTTTATTGATACCATCATTGTTTGTTCTATCACTGGCATTACCATTGTCATGGCAGATATGTATTTAACAGTGAAAAGCGATGCGCTGACTTCGTTATCCTTTGCTCACTTCCTCGGTCCAGCTGGCTCAACCATTGTGGCAATCGGACTGCTCTTGTTTGCCTATTCAACCATCATTGGCTGGTCCTATTATGGAGAGAAATGCTTTACATATTTGGCGAAGGATTCGTACGTCATGTATTATCGCATCGTCTTTGTGATGGCTGTCTTTTTTGGTGCCGTGTTTAAGAATGACTTCGTATGGGGCGTAGCAGATATGCTGAATGGTCTGATGGCCATTCCAAACTTAATTGGCCTTATTGGTTTATCGGGCGTTGTCGTATTTGAATCAAAACGAATCATTGAAAAAATTAAACAGGAGAAAAAAGAGAAAAACATCTCGGTGTCGTCTTAATAGCCCTTTTATTCTTTTGCTTTTCTGTTAAAATAGACATATTATTCAACACATATGCAGGAAAGGACGTGCCGCCCTTGTCAGAGCAAAAAGCGGCTGAAGTCAATCAGCTGATTGAAGACATTTCGCAAAAGTTAAATATGCTGAACATTGGAGTCATCAAAGCCGAGGACTTCAGTCCAGACAAGTACGAAGATATTGAATTTCTACACCAAATGGTGATGAAAAAATCTTCATTCAGCCCAAGTGAAATGCAAGCCATCGCAAGCGAGCTAAAAAACTTAAGAAAATAATCGTGCAAAGGAAACTGAATTGCGGTTTACGCCGCTTTCTTCCATCCATGCACAGAAAAAGCCAGCACCCCGCAAGGTGCTGGCTTTGTTTATCCTGTCAAAACTGCTTATTTTGCGAGCAGTTTTAATGATTCACGGTTAAATGCTGGAATGTCATCAGGTGTACGGCTTGTCACAAGCTGATCCTGACAAACAACAACTTCTTCATCTTTGAATTTTGCGCCTGCGTTTTCCATATCTACTTGAATGGATGTATAGCCAGTCGCGCCTCTGCCTTCCAGCGTCTTCGCTGTAATGAGCAACTGTGGTCCGTGACAGATCGCAAATACTGGTTTTTTCTCGTCCATAAATGCTCTTGTGAACTGGACATAGCGGTCATCTGCACGCAGAATGTCTGGTGAGAACCCGCCAGGAATTAGCAGTGCATCGAAGTCTTCAGGCTTCACGTTATCAATGGACGCATCCACTCTCACTTCTGCTTCTCCTTGCTTCCCTTTCACTGTTTTTCCTTTTTCGTTTTCAATTACTGTGATCTCATGGCCTGCATCTTTAAAGGCTTTTGCAGGCTCGGTGAATTCAACATCCTCAAAGTAATCTGTTAATACAACTGCAATTTTCTTACCCATGTAGAAACCCTCCTGCTTGATTATCGTTTACACTACACACTATACCCGGGTACATTGAAATCAAACATCCTATCCCGATCAGAAAACCCCTTATGATAAAAATAAGCATTTAGACTTATTTATATTTCCTCAACAAGGTAATTCGTATGATTTATGTTATCTTTACAATAATCTGCAAAAAATAACTACAAAAGTTAACGAAACATTTCTACAATAGGTATTGTGGTCAAAAAAATTAGAAAGGCGGAGATCAGGTGAAGAAGCAAGCACATAGGTCTAAACGAAGGAAAAACCTGTCTATTCTGCTCACTTCCATTATGATGATTAGTCTCATTCTCCCAGCAGTACCTACTCATGCAGCAATAGAAAACGGCGATGCCGTAAAAGTCAGCATCTTAGCCACAACGGATGTACATGCGAACATGATGAATTACGATTATTACAGCGACAAAGAAACAAATGAATTTGGTTTGGCAAAAACAGCCGAGCTGATTGAAAAGCACCGTTCACAAAATCCAAATACCCTCCTTGTTGATAACGGAGACCTGATTCAAGGGACCCCTCTTGGAGAATACGTTTACAAAAATGAAAAAGACAGTATTATCAATCAAACAAAGGTTCACCCCATTATTCATACACTCAACAAACTAAAGTACGATGCAGGAACACTTGGCAATCATGAATTTAACTACGGATTATCATTTCTTGATGGTACCATTGCCGGCGCTAACTTCCCGATTGTCAATGCGAACGTCAAAAAGCTAAATGGAGAACACCGTTTTACGCCTTATGTGATCCAAGATAAAACCTTTAAAGATGCAAACGGAGCTTCACAAACTGTGAAAGTCGGTTACATAGGATTCGTTCCACCGCAAATCATGACGTGGGATAAGAAGCATTTAGATGGACAAGTTCAAGTGCAGGATATCGTCGAATCTGCCAATGAAACCATTCCTGAAATGAAGGAAAAAGGCGCAGATATCATCGTCGCTCTTGCCCATACAGGAATTGAAAAAACCGCTTCGCCTAAAGGATCAGAAAATATGATCTTTGACCTTGCCACAAAAACGAAAGACATCGATGCGATCGTGTCCGGCCACCAGCACGGCACATTCCCAAGCGCTGAATATAGCGGCGTCGACAAATTCGATGTCTCAAAAGGAACGATCAACGGCATTCCAGTCGTCATGTCAAAAAACTGGGGAAGCTACCTCGGAGTCATTGATTTAACATTAGAGCCTGACGGCAGCAAATGGAAGGTCACAAACGGAACAGGAAAGATTGAATCAGTTGCAGGAGTCACCTCTCAAAACAGCACTGTGAAAGATGCCATTCAAACAACGCATCAAAACACACTTGATTATGTGAGAAAACCTGTCGGTAAAACAGAAGCAGACATTAACAGCTTTTTTGCTCAAGTGATGGATGACCCTTCTATTCAAATTGTGACAGATGCACAAAAATGGTATGCACAAGAAAAAATGAAGGACACGTCATACAAAAACTTACCGATTTTATCTGCAGGCGCCCCGTTTAAAGCCGGCGGCCGAAACGGTGTAAATTATTATACAAATATCGCAAAAGGTGATTTAGCAATTAAAAACATCGGCGATCTCTACCTTTACGATAACACCGTGCAGATTGTCAAACTGAAAGGCAATGAAGTGAAAGACTGGCTTGAGATGTCTGCCGGACAGTTTAATCAGATCAAACCAAACAATTCAAATGAACAGCCTATTTTAAACGAAGAATACCGCTCGTATAACTTTGATGTGATCGATGGTGTCACCTATCAAGTCGATGTGACGCAGCCTGCTAAGTACAGCACAACAGGCACTCTTGTTAATGCGAATGCAAACCGCATCAAAAACCTGTCCTACAATGGGAAACCAGTCTCTGACAATCAAGAATTTTTAGTCGTAACGAACAACTATCGAGCTTCTGGCGGCGGGGGCTTCCCGCATCTGACGCAAGATAAAGTGGTGCTTGCCTCAGCTGATGAGAACCGCCAAGTGCTGATGGATTATATTATCGAACAAAAAACCATCAATCCAAGTGCGGATCAAAACTGGTCCATTGCACCAGTCAAGGGCGCAACAGTCACATTCGAATCTTCTCTTTTGGCTAAGCCGTTTGCTGAAAAATCAAGCAGCGTAGACTTTGTTCGTAACGCCAGCACAGATGGTCTTGGCGTGTACAAGCTAGCCTTTAAAGAGGATGGCACAACAGAACCGCCTGCATCAGACAACTGGAACTTAACGGTGATGCATACAAACGATACACACGCACACCTTGATGATGCGGCAAGACGTGCAACAAAGATTAAAGAAGTTCGATCCGAAAGCAAGAACAACATTTTATTAGATGCTGGAGATGTCTTCTCTGGTGACCTATATTTCACAAAATGGCAAGGACTTGCCGACCTAAAACTCATGAACTTAATGAAATATGATGCCATGACGTTTGGTAATCATGAATTTGACAAAGGTCCTTCTGTTCTTCGTCAATTCCTGACAGGTGATGCATCAGATGTAGATGCGAAAAACCGTCATCAATTTGAAAAGCCTGCATTCCCGATTGTGTCATCAAACGTTGATGTCTCTAAGGAAAAACAATTGAGCGGCTTAGTGAAAAAGCCAGCGACATTTAAAGCTGGTGAGAAAAAAGAAGCTGGGATTTACCCATACATCCTGCTTGATGTAAACGGTGAAAAAGTGGCTGTATTCGGCTTAACCACTGAAGACACGGCCATTACATCCAGCAGCGGTCCTAACATTCAATTCAAGGATGCATACAAGAAAGCAAAAGAAACAGTCAACACGATTCAAACAAAAGAAAAAATCAACAAAATCATTGCTTTAACACACATTGGCTATAACCGTGACCTTGAGCTTGCTCAAAAAGTAGACGGTATTGATTTAATCATTGGCGGTCACACGCACACCCTTGTTGAAAAATTAAAGGTCGTCAATAAGAAAGAACCAACGATTGTCGCCCAGGTAAAAGACTACGGACAATTCTTAGGAAAAGTAGACGTGGCCTTTAATCAAAAAGGAGTCGTACAGCCAAAGGAATCTTCTTTTGACCTCATCACCATCGATGACTCTGTCAAAGAAGATGCCGATGCAAAAGCGATCCTCGATCAGTACAAGGCAGATATTCAAGATTTAAAAACGGAAAAAGTCGGGTCTACCGATGTCCTCTTAGATGGACAACGCGAGCATGTCCGTGCGAAGGAAACGAACCTTGGGAACTTTATTGCTGACGGCATGCTGAAAAAAGCACAAGAATCTGCTGGTGCTGATCTTGCCATCACAAACGGCGGTGGTATTCGAGGCAGCATTGAAAAAGGAGATATCACTTTAGGTGATATTTTAACGGTCATGCCATTCGGAAACACACTCTATGTTGCAGATCTAAAAGGCAGCCAAATTAAGAAAGCACTCGAACAAGGGCTTTCAGGCATTGAGGAAGGCGGCGGCGCATTCCCTCATGTAGCCGGCATTGAATATACGTTTACACTGAGTAAACCAGCTGGCAGCAGACTCATTGATGTCAAACTGAAAGACGAAAACGGCAAACTAACAGACATTGATGATCAGAAAACATACCGCGTGGCGACAAACGCATTTGTCGGCACAGGCGGAGATGGCTACAGCGTCTTTACAGAAGCCTCTCATGGCGAAGACTTAGGCTATGTTGACTATGAAATCTTCAAAGAACAAATTGAACAGGCAGACGGCGCGCATATTTCTCCTGTCATCGATCACAGGGTGAAAGAAGTGTTCCTTCCGCGTGCGAAAGGAAAAGGCGCCTATGACATTCAAGATGATGAGAAATTCCAAACGTATGTGCAGCATACAAACAAAGCATTGCTCTATTTAGACAAAGCGAGCGAAGCGAAAAACGTTCAATTGTCTCTATCAAAAGCGCAGGTAGCCGAGCTGAAGAAAAGAGAGCAAGATCCAAACGTCACCATCTATCATGACAAAGTGGGACTCGCATTACCGCTCTCTAACTTGTCCGAGAAAAGCGCAGATATATGGATGACAAAGACGGATAAGGTGAAAAATGCATTAACGGATACGTATGATTTCCAAATCAAACAAGATCAGAAAAAGGTTTCTACCTTTAAAGATCCTGTCACACTATCCTTTACATTAGATGAGCCTCAAAAGGCGAAGAAACCTGGTGTATATTATGTAGACCGCAAGAAAAACCGTTATGCCAAAACAAGTAACGGAGCGTTCGAAAATGGGGTCGTATCAGGTCAAACTGAACACTTCAGCGAATATACCGTACTCAACCAAAGCGGGGCAGCTGGAACAACGCCAGATCAAACTGGCGGAGACGGCGGTACATCAGCGCCAGGCGGAGGTACAGGTACAGATCCAAACCAAGATGGAACCGGACTCCCAGGCGGCACACTGCCTAATACAGCAACGATGATGTATACAGCTGTATTGATTGGTGTACTTATGCTTGCCTTAGGCGGTATCCTATATTACTACCAGCGCAAGCGTACAAGAAACAATGTATCATCCTAAAAAAAGGACAGAGCCTAGGCTCTGTCTTTTCTCATCTCAATCTTGGGATAAATAAATCCAATTGCGTTTATCAAATTGTTTCACATCATCTGATCCTATATGACGCAGCATTCTATTGAAGAATGTGATGTCATCTTCATCATCGACGGCATATAAATCCTCTTGAACATAATCTCTCGTAATAAAATTCGTTAAATTCGTATTATTTACAAATTCAGCAAAATACGATTGAACAAGAGTTAAATCCTCTTCACTTAACTTTTCATCATTAATAATTGAAATATGAAACACATTCAAAATCGCCTGTATATCTTCTTCATCCATATAACATAATGAATCTAGTTTTCGATCTTCTTCCGTAAACGGTTTTCGAGTATCTTCAATAATCACGTAACATAATATTCGATGATCTTTCATCACGCTAAAAATTTCTAAATCCCGTAATTTTAGTGGTCGATTCAGTCTAATCATTTTTCCTCCTATAAATCATGATCTTGTCGTTGTATATCCCAGCTTCTCCAAAACCTGAAAAAGACAGAGCCTATGCTCTGTCCGTTTTTTCTCTTCTAGCAAAATCGACGAATCTGAAGCGGTCTAATCGGTGACGGCTTTCTGTGTATTGAAATAGACTCGTATCCTCTAAGAACACATAATTCTTTACCACAACGACATGGTCAAATCCCTTCAAATCAAGGTACTTGGCATCCTCTTCTGTACATGGCTCTACCACAAATTCCTTTTGAGCATAGCTGATCGATACACCGAGTTCTCCCTCAATATACTCGTAGATTGATCCTTCGCATATGTCTTTAGACAATACTTCGACATGCTTTTGCAAGAAGTAGTCCTTGTCTAAAATCACTTCTTCTCCGCTAATATTACGAGAGCGAATGACTTTCCAGACGTCTGTCTGGTCATCAATTTTCAGCTGAGACTGAATATACTGATCCGGTTTAATTAAGCCAAATTCATGAACTGTTGTGACCGTCTTTCGGCCAAGCGTTTGGGAAAGCTCTTTAAAGCTGACAAGACCTGATACAGGGAACTGCATTTTCTCCCGATTCAGCAATACAGAGCCTTTCCCGCGGATTTTTTGAATATAGCCATTTTGCACAAGAATATTTAATGCCTTTCTCACCGTCTCCCGGGACGTGTCGTACATGATAGAAAGTTCATGTTCTGATGGGAGGATGCCTTTATCCTGCCATTCACCTTGCTCAATTCGTCTTGCGAGCTGATCATAAATCACTCGAAACTTATTCTCTTTCATTTTCCCTCCGCCCCATTTTCTAGCGTTTGGTTAAATGATAAACGATTGACTCATATGGGCGCAACGTAAATCCCTTGATATGTGCCGGCACATCCTCATAATTGGATAACAGGACTTGCCCCTCCATCTCATCTACAGCCTGCACAAGCTCATCAGGAAGCGTGAAGTCCGCCTCCCCTGGATAAAAGTGATTGATCACGAGGAGCTTCTCATCCTTGCTTTCTCTAACATAAGCAAACAACTTTGGATCTTCTGCTAAAAGTAAGGAGAAGCTGCCATATGTGATCACATCAAGTTCTTTACGCAGTCTGCAAAGGGCTTGGTAATGATAGAAAATGGACGTCCGGTCTTTTAACGCAGCTTCGACCGAAATGTCGTTATGAGCTGGCTCAATCCAAGGTGTTCCTGTTGAGAAACCTGCATTCTTCTCTGAGGTCCACTGCATTGGTGTTCTCGCATTATCTCTTGACTTGACCTGTAAAATGGCGAGTGCTTCTTCCTTTGATTTTCCCTTTTCAAGCATGACTTCGTACATATTGAGTGATTCGATATCACGGTAAGACGAAATGTCCTCAAAGCGAGGATTCTTCATGCCAATTTCCTCACCTTGATAAATATAAGGAGTCCCCTGCATCAGATGAATCGTGGTCGCCAGCATCTTCGCTGATTGCTGATGATACGTGTCATCATCACCATACCTTGAAACGATCCGCGGCTGATCATGATTGCACCAGAACAGCGCATTCCAGCCGCCGCCCTCATGCATTTTCGTCTGCCATTCAGACAGAATCGACTTCAATTCTTGAAAATCAAATGGTGCGATCGCCCACTTTTCGCCGTTTGGATAATCCACCTTTAAATGATGGAAGTTAAACGTCATATCCAGCTCCTGCCGATCAGGTCTTGTATACCGAATACAGTCTGCGATATTCGTTGAAGACATTTCTCCAACTGTCATGCTATCGTATTTCGAAAAAACCTCCTGGTTCATTTCATGCAGAAATTCATGAATTCTCGGCCCGTCCGTATAGTACATGCGGCCGTCGCCTTGCACAGATTGTCCGGCGTCATCTAAGAAGCGCTGATCCTTTGAGATGTTGTTGATGACATCCAGCCTGAACCCATCAATTCCTTTTTCAAACCAAAAGTGCATGATGTCATATACTTTCCTGCGCACCTCATCCTTCTCCCAATTGAGATCTGCCTGAGTGACATCATATAAATGGAGATAATAATCTCCTGTTACTTCGTCTAGCTCCCAGGCTGGACCGCCAAATTTCGACTGCCAATCATTCGGAGGAGATCCGTCCGCTTTTGGCTCCTTCCAAATATAATAATCTCGGTAAGGGTTATCCTTTGACTCACGCGAGGCTTGAAACCACTCATGGAAAATGGATGTATGGTTAACGGCTAGATCCATGATGACCCGTATTCCTCTCTCATGCGCTTCCTTCAGCATGCGTTCAAAATCTGTCATTGTGCCGTACATGTCATGGATTTTTGTATAATTACTAATATCATAGCCGTTGTCATGCTGCGGGGATTCATACATTGGCGTGAGCCAAATACAATCGGCCCCAAGCTCTTTAATGTAATCAAGCTTTTTCGTCACGCCATTGATATCACCTGTACCAGAGCCCGTTGTATCTAAAAAGCTCTTCGGATAAATTTGATAGACCACCGCTTTTTTCCACCAAGGTTCATTTGTCTGCTGATTCAATTTCCTTCACCACCACTAGTTAAGTTCTTCTGAAAAATCCTTCTTCTTTTTTAGTTTTGCATATAAAAGAGTACCGATGAATGGGAGGATGAGTACAATCACCATTCCAATTGCAAATGCCCCCCAATATTTCGGGATAATGGAGAAAATTCCTGGAATGCCTCCAACACCAACTGAGCTTGCCAGCACCCCTTGAGAGGCGATAAACATACCGGCTAATCCTGAGCTGATCAGTGCAAAAATAAATGGGAATCGATAACGCAGGTTGACCCCAAACATGGCCGGTTCGGTAATTCCTAAATAAGCAGAAATACTTGATGTCAGCGAAAGTCCTTTTTGCTTTTCATCTTTTAAGACAAACATCATTGCCAGTGCAGCTGATCCCTGTGCGATATTGGACAGTGCAAGCATTGGCCATAGGAACGTGCCGTGCAGCTTTGAGTTAATCAATTGAATATCAACAGCGAGGAACGTATGGTGCATTCCTGTAATGACTAATGCTGCATACAAACCGCCGTATAATAGACCGCCAAGTGCTGCGAATTGCTGGAATACGGCTACAAGTCCAGATGTTAAAACATTACCGATTGCAAAGGTAACAGGTCCAATGACGATAAATGATAAAAATCCAATGACTAATAATGTAATTGGTGCAACAACTAACAGCTGAATACTTTCAGGTGTCCGTTTTGTGATAAATAATTCGAGCTTTGCAAGTAAATAAGAGGCAACGAGTATCGGAAGAACCTGTCCTTGATAGCCTACTTTCTGCACTTCAAGTCCAAACAAGTTCCAAACAGGAATGTCACCGGTCTTCTCAGCCGCTCCATAGCCCCATGCGTTTAACAAGTCCGGGTGTACAAGCATTAGACCAAGGACCATTCCTAAAAGCGGATTCCCCCCAAACCGCTTCACAGCTGACCAGCCAATTAATGCTGGCAGGAAGGTGAAGGCAGTGCCTGCAATTAAGTTGATCATATTCGCTAAATCAGCCCATGCCGGATACACATCCACAATCGATTTTTGATCGAAGAAAATATCAGGAGCTGTTAAAATATTATTAATCCCCATTAATAAACCGGCTGTGACGATGGCAGGAAGAATCGGTATAAAGATATCCGCAAGCGTTTTCACAGCACGCTGCAATGGATTTAATTTTTGATCAGAGGCACGCTTGACGTCCTCTTTTGTGGCTTCCCCAATCCCCGTCCTTTTGACCATTTCGGCATATACTCGATTGACGGCCCCTTGGCCGATAACAACTTGGTATTGACCGTTCGCTGAGAAAGATCCCTTCACTTCATCAATTTGTTCAAGTGCTTTCTCATCTACCTTGCCTTCATCTTTCAGCACAAAGCGCAGTCTTGTTACACAATGTGTCGCTTGATCAATATTTTCTTTGCCGCCGATGGCTTTCACAATCTGATCTGCTGCTGCCTGATAATCAGCCATACTATCCCCTCCGAGATCGTTTTTTTATATAAGAAAAAAGAACCAAAAAACTTGTATATACATGTTTGATTCTTATTTTATATTTGTATATACATGTAGTCAACAACAAAATGTAGCGCTTACATAAAAAAAGCTCCCTCAATGTGCTCAGGGAGAGGTAGCGTGTCATCATCTTTTTTTATGCTCCGTTAATTTCTCGTAGACCTTATTTTTATAAAAGGAGGAAGCTGGTCGGGCAAAAGTTTGGCGCTTAGATGTAAGTTCATCCAGACATTTTTGTTTTTCTTCACATATGAGAGACAGCTTTTTTCTCTCCTCTCCGTCTATACTGGAGTGAAGCAGCTCTTTGACAGTCATGAGTTCTTTTTTCAGCGCTGTTTCTTCCCCAGCAAATCCGGCATTTTTCATGATGCGGTAGCCCATTCTAAGTTCTTCTGGTACATGAGCAGCATCATCTTTTGGCAGAGGTTTCCCAAAGCCAGATAATCCTTCAAAAGCCCCGTTATCCATCGCTTTTTTGATCCGTTCTTCTGATAATCTCTGCGCAAAATCCATAGCGTTTCTCCTTTCGCCGCAAGTATTTGATTAAGCATAGCAAAAAAGCTGGCTCTCTCACAAGAGCCAGCTTCAGCATCTAGACACCCCCTCGCATTCGGTGTGAGTCCTGCGCTCAGGTGCTCGTCCCTTCTTCGCTGAAAAGAGAAAAAGGGCTAAAATATTTTAGCCCTTTCTCGTTATTTATTGTCGACTTTGAAGGTAGAGACCATTTGTGCTAAGTCATCCGACATATCAGAGAGCTGTTCAATCGCACTTGAAATTTGCTGCATACCAGCACTTTGCTGTTCTGTTGCTGCCGCCACTTCTTGAGAGCTGGCTGCATGTTCTTCCGATACAACAGAAATTTGCTCAATCGATGTAGAAATCGTTTGATATGCTTGCTCAACTTGCTTAATAGAAGCAAGCAAATTGTTCGTTCTTCTTGAAAATTGAGATACACCGTCGTAAATCAAAGCGAAATTTTGTGACGTGCCTTCCATTTGCTCACGTCCTTCTTCCACTGCTTTACTGCTTTCCTCTACACTTTCAAGAACGCGCTGACTGTTTTCCTGTGTGCCGATGACAAGGTCTGAAACGGTTTTAGCCGCATCCGCTGATTGTTCAGCTAACTTGCGCACCTCATCTGCCACAACAGCAAACCCTTTTCCTTCTTCTCCAACACGTGCCGCTTCAATTGAAGCATTCAGTGCAAGCAGATTTGTTTGGGCTGAAATGTCCGTAATAATTGAGATGACACTTTCAATCTCCGTTGAATGAGATTGTAATTCTTCTGCTGCCTGCTTTGAGTTGGTCATCTTGTCATGTAGCATATTCAGATGATCAAGCACATGGTTCACTAATTTTTGACCAGATTCTGACTGCTCTTGTACGTTAGATGAAACAGATTTCATTTCATCAACTTCTTTTGTGACGCCTTCGATTTGCGTATCGATCTCAGCAACGGATGTCGTACAATCCGTGATATTTGCGACAGAATCATTGATTCCTTCACTCATATTCGTCATGGCTTCTGATACTTGCTGCGCACTTTGACTTGATTCGGTCGTCACCGTACGAAGCTGTGAAGACATTTTCGACACTTCACTAGATGAGTTTGAGATTTTCGAAATGAGCTCTTTAATCCGTCCCTGCATCTTTTGGAAGGATGCGGCAAGCTGGCCGATCTCATCTTTACTTTCAACCTCTACCATACCAGTTAAATCACCGTCAGCAATTCGGTTCGCTGATTCCATCAAGGAACGTGCTGGTTTTGCAATCCTTCTTCCCATGAAGTATGAGAAGAGTAATCCACCGATAAGCACAATGGCAGATGCCACTGTGATATAGATCATCAGCTTCTGCGTTGTTTGAGGCACGACAGACGCATCTAAATCAATGCCTAAAATCCCTGTCAGCTCACCACCTGAATCCTTGATTGGCAAAAAGACTGATTTATGTGTACCAAATGAATCTTTGTAAATATCACTTTTGACCATTTTATCTTCAGAAAGAGCTTGTTTCATCTCATCTGAGAATGCATAATCCTGGTCAAAATCATTGTCTTCTCCAGTTAATACGATAATTCTTTCTTTACCGCCTTTATTAGATAACACGTATAAGTTCTCAAGCGTATGATCTTTTTGAAGCTCTGTGAATTTCGTTTTGATCTCGGCATAAATAGGATCATCCTTCCCGCTAATGCTGAGCACGTTTCCATCGATGTTATCGATTTCTTTTTTGGCGGTATCAATATCTGTTGTTAATCGATAATCAAATTGCTTTAATAACTGGGATGATAAATCCTGGCTCACTAGATAAAAGGTTAGAACGAATAATGCAACGGTTGCGAGTAATGTTACGGTAACGACTGACATGATTTTAGAGGATATCGTGTATCCTCCAAATTTCCTTTGTTTCGCCATTTTTTCCTACATCTCCACTCTCAGATTTGATTTAAGCATGTACATTTTCAAATTGTCCACAAACAGATGCAATCACATCTTTTAAATAAGATACGATATGAGGGATATGCTCTGGTAACGTATAAGGTGAGATGACAAAAAACTTACTAACACTTAGATAGAATTCTTGACCTTCTTTTGAGTTGACAAGTAAAAACTTCGTTGTATCGCCAAAGAACATCTCGTCTCTTTTCTCTCCAAGCTTTTCAAACAGCATTTTGTTCAATTCATTGTTCCGCTCAATTTCCATTGAAGTCGCTTCGCCAGAAATCTCTTCTTGGAAACGCGGTGAGCCGTCTAGGTAAATTCTAAATAATGTAGCCATTCCGACGTTGTCATCATTCACGACTTCTGCTTGCGGAATTTCCCTACTAAGTGCTTCTCTGAAGGCAAGGTTCACTTCTAAAAATTGACCGAGCAAGCGCTGATAGCCTTCAGTCCCAAACGTTAAGAGCACACTCAGCATACTGATCGAGCTTCCCATTCTTGAGCACTCAAGCGTATAACCCGTATGGTATTCACCGTAGCCTCTATGGCCAACATATGGTGTCTCTTGTTCTTCCAGGTCCAAACGCTTTAAGTCAGCAGCGTTTTTCACTAAGAATAAACTGGATGTGTAAGGTGTTTGGCCGAGCTTTTGAAAATCAAAGCACATCGAGTCTGCAAGAGAAAGATGCTGGAATTTCGCTTTGATTTCTTTTAGCATACGAAGAACACCGTCTGAGAATTGCAGCGGGTTTTCCGATACATCATACTCATTAAAGAAAGCAAAGAATCCACCCAGCGCCGAATCTGCATGAATATGCGGCACCTTCAGATCATACTTTTCAGCAATTGCTTCTGCTGTTTCACGTACCCCTTTTACATCATCAATTGCAATGGCATCTGTTGTTCCGGTTGTTGCGACAATATAAACGGGAATCCCGCCACCCTGTGCAACACGTTCCATTTGACAACGCAAATCTTCCATATCCATTGAATGATCTTTATTCGTCTTAATTCTGATCAAGTTGTCTGTGCCAAGTCCTGTTGCTTCCATTGACTTAAATAAGCTGTAATGTGCAGCATCAGAACAAAACGCATAAAGATTTTGTGGAACTCCTTTTCGCAGTGACTCCGGCGCAGCTTTTGAAACAGCTAAACGAAGCCCTGAGAAAATAGCCCCTTGACCTCCCCATGTTGTATAACCCCCGCTCATATTTGGATCATATCCGATGAGCTTAGACATCATTGAGACCACTCTGACCTCAGCTTCCGCACCTGCTGGTCCATAAACATCCCAAAGGTTATTTCCATTTACCAGCATAGCTGTCAGCATGCCTAAAATTCCTGGTGTACTTGCCATTGGCAAAATGTTCGTGAAGAAATACTTGGTGTGGTATGGATGGTTATGTAAAAGCTTCAGTAATTCTTCATTCACAAGTTCCGCTTGCTGGCCGTTCATCGGAATTTGACTTGTTTCAGTGAGCTTTTTGTAAAAGTCCTCCCCACGATTCTTTTCACCTTTAAGGTGTGCACGGTTGGGATCTTTCAGGTCATCGACCCCTGAAATGATCTGCTCCATCAATTTGATGAATTCTTTACGCTCTCCTGCATTTCCGTCCTCACTCGGAAACCAGTTCTGAACGAGGTTCTCTGCTCGTACAGTCATATACTATCAATCCTTTCAATGGAAGATTTCCTGTCACTGTCTATATCGACCCCAATTCAGAAGTTTATAGTCTCGATATGTTCACTTAAGTATATTTAGATAATTTGTTCACTTATTAAAATAAATGAAACCCTTAAAAAATACATGAAAACCATTATTTTCGTGGAACACAAAAATATATTGATATATTGTTTGGGAGGAATTTTTATCCATCGTCTTATTCCATTCCATGGCTCATTTTTTTTGTTTAATCTGCATAAACATTAATAAACAATGGAAATACTCTCTAAATGACCATTGTAGAAATCAAATTAATTCTTTAGACTTGTGTCTTTTTGCCTGTTTTATTGATATAGCAACTGGGAAATTGCTGAATTTTCTGTCAATAATAGGTCGTTTTTCATAAAAAGTTTTTCGACGGGCGAATATTTTCATTTTCTCTCCTTTTATTGCTCGGACAGGCTTGCAAAGGCTCTTCACCGGTTATGACTTTTCTATTTGTGCATTTCGTGGTATATTCTAATGGTTCGTTTTCTTTCGTTCCGCCTCTTCCGTTTAACGGAGAAAAGGAGTGTTTATATGAAAACATTTATTCAAAAAAGAGGTCTCGGCTTCTTTCTGATTGCAGCCATCTTACTATGGCTCAAAACGTATTCAGCGTATTTAATCGAATTTAAACTTGGTATATCAAATGTGCTTCAGCATATTTTGCTTTTCGTGAATCCTATTAGCTCCAGCTTGTTCTTTCTTGGCTTTGCTTTATTGTTCAAGAAAAAATGGCAGCCTGCCGCTATCATTGTGATTCACTTTTTCATGTCTTTTTTACTATACGCAAACATCGTGTACTATCGATTCTTCAATGACTTTATCACGCTGCCTACAGTGATGCAGGCAGGAACGAATGGCGGACAATTAGGTGATAGTGCATTTTCACTCATGCGTTGGACTGATGTGTTTTACTTTATTGATACAATCATTTTGATTGTACTTGCAGTCCGCATGAAAAGGCAGCAGCAAACAAGTACAGCCACTGTACCTGTTCAAAAGTCAAAATCGTTTAGACTCGTCCTTGTGTCCTCTGTTGTGATCTTTGTTTTAAACTTAGTGGCTGCAGAGATCGATCGTCCAGAGCTTTTATCAAGATCGTTCGACCGCAATTATTTAGTTAAATATTTAGGTGCTTATAACTTTACTGTGTTTGATGCCATTCAAAATGTGAAATCAAACAGCCAGCGTGCTCTGGCAAATTCAAATGACGTGACAGATGTAGAGAACTATTTAAAAGCGAACAGCGCTGATCCTAACCCTGCTTATTACGGGAAAGCGAAAGGCATGAACGTCATTACAATTTCTCTTGAATCTCTGCAAAACTTTGTCATTGATTATAAGGTGAATGGAAAAGAAGTAACGCCATTCCTTAATTCATTGGCACACGACAACAAAACGTTTTACTTTGATAATTTCTTCCATCAAACAGGACAGGGAAAAACGTCTGATGCTGAATTTATGATGGATACTGGGTTATTCCCATTATCACAGGGCTCTGTTTTTATTAACAAAGCGCAAAACACATATCAAGCACTTCCTGGTATTTTGAAGAAGGATCAATATACGTCAGCAGAATTCCATGGCAATACGAAAACCTTCTGGAACCGTAATGAAATGTTTAAATCCTTTGGATATGACAGATTTTACGATTCTGAGTACTACGATATGAACGAGCAGGATACGAAGAACTATGGACTGAAAGACAAACCGTTCTTCAAAGAGTCAATGCCAATCCTTAAAAACATGAAGCAGCCGTTTTATTCGAAATTCATTACATTATCGAACCATTTCCCATTTGGAATGGATGAAGGTGATACTGATTTCGAACCTGGTGATTTCGGTGACTCTGTCGTAGATAACTACTTCCAATCGGCTCATTATTTAGATGAAGCGATTGAACAGTTCTTCAACGATTTGAAAAAGTCAGGTCTCTATGACAACACAGTCGTCATTATGTACGGAGATCATTACGGTATTTCTGAAAATCATAATGAAGCGATGGAAAAAGTGACAGGGCAAAAAATCGGAGATTATGAAAATGCGCAGCTCATGCGTGTGCCGCTCTTTATCCATGTTCCTGGCGTAAAAGGCGGACAGATTCATAAATACTCTGGTGAAGTCGATGTCGCACCAACCCTTCTGCACCTGCTTGGCGATGATACGAAGAACTATTTAATGTCTGGTTCTGATATCTTATCGAAGAACTTTAAAGAGCTTGTGCCATTTAGAAACGGTGACTTCGTGTCTAAAGACTACACGAAAGTAGGCAATAACTATTACAGCAACAAAACAGGCGAGAAAATCGAGCCAACTGACAAGGCATCACAAGAAAATGAAACGGTGAAAAAGATGCTGGAGACATCTGATAAGATTGTCACCGAAGATTTACTCCGTTTCTACAAGCCTAAAGGCTTTACACCGATTGACCGCAACGACTATGACTATACAAAGAAAGTACAGGATGAAAAGGATTCCTCTTCCGCCAAAGATGAATCCAGCTCTTCTTCAAAATAACGTTCTCATGCTAAGAACCAGCCGATCCTTGATCAGCTGGTTCTTTTCACGTTTGATCATGATGGCACCGGGTATAGGAGAAGAAGGAGGGATTTATCATGAAGAAAACAGCAGCTTTTGTCGTGACTGCCTCACTTGCTTCGTCTGCCCTATTCGGTTTCAGCCCTGCTGTCTCAGCACACGCCATGGCCGCAGAGCAATCCGTTCCTCAAGGTCCAAAAGCCGCGCTTAACAGTATTTATAAGCTGGCACATAAAGGACAAATGCCCTACTATGCGAAGGGCCTGAAAATAGGCGTTCAAACAAAAAAAGACGTTCATCATAAGCTCGGTTATCCATATCCAGAAACAGGTCAAAGCAGCTTTGATTTGTATCATGCGGAAATGGGAAATCCCGGATTTGCTTTTCACTATGATGCAAAAGGCAAAATTGATGAAATCCGTTATTTCGGTACAAATGTAGAAAAAGAAACAAATATCGGCGGTATGACCCCTTCGTTACTAAAGAAACAGCTAGGACCAGCGGATTCAGTGAGCACCATTCCGCAGACAAAAGAGAAAAAATATGTGTATCAAACCGGTGATTATGAACTCGAATTTATCGTAGGCCATGATCCAGATATGAGCCAGCATGAACTCACCGTGCTGCATATCAACTTGATAAAAGCCAATTCTTAAATAAAAAAGCATCCTGAGCGTTTACTCAGGATGCTTTTCTTTTATTATGATGCCACTTCTAACTGCGGCTTTCTTTTCATTGTTCTTTTGAGGACTGGACCTGCGACATAATCAAGTCCAAATTTGCCTGCATTCCCTTTCGCTGCCATGATAATGATGGCTATGAGCAGAAGCAGCGGGTTCACAGAGACGGTTCCAGCTAGTAAGAAAGAGACATTCATCACGCTTCCAAAAAAGGCTGCCGTTGTTGTGAATAATCCAACAATTAATCCTAGGCCTACTAAGATTTCTCCCCACATGACCATGGCACTGAATAGTCCGGCATTTGGCAAAGCGACATTTTCTAAAAACCATACATAGAACGGATACACAAGATGACCATCTTTGACGACAGGTTCAGATATCGCAAATTGCAAATAGCCTGATGCATCAAATCCACCTGTTAGTTTTCCAATACCAGATGTCAGCCAAGTCCATCCGATATAAAGTCTTGCTGCCAAAAGGATAACGGCTGCCCATACATTCGTTTGTAAGAATTTTGTAAACATGATGATGCCTCCTTTTAAATTATGTGAAATATTTCACATTTTCTTTATGATCTTATTATACTATGCTATATCTAATTTGTGATCTTTTTCACATATATATTCACAAATTGTTCATGAATATCTAATTGAGGTAAACTTTTCCCTTGCTAAAACCGTCTAAGTCATTTCAGACCGTAAAAAGGGGTTTAATTTTGTATGAAAACACTATTTCATTTTGCTTATTTACAGGCCATCTCATGTCTATTCCCCGTCATGATCTTTGCGGCGCTTGCCCTATCAAAGACGGTGTCTATTCCTTTTCTTCACCGGTATGATTTCATTCTACTGCTTTGCATCGCAGCTCAGATCCTGATGCTGACGCTGCGGCTGGAGACTTGGGCGGAGCTAAAGGTCATTTGTCTATTTCATCTCATAGGAATCTGTTTAGAAGTGTATAAAGTACATATGGGCTCTTGGTCCTATCCAGAAGAAGCTTATACAAAAATATTTGGGGTTCCACTTTATAGCGGCTTTATGTATGCAAGTGTGGCTAGTTATATTTATCAGGCATTTTCACGACTTCATGTAAAAGTGGCCGACTGGCCTCATCCATTTCTTTCAATTGGCATCAGTTTGTGCATTTATCTCAATTTCTTTACGCATCACTGGCTCTATGATGTCAGGTGGTGGCTGACATGTCTGCTTGTTGTTGTGTTTCGGAAAACGTCGGTTTCGTTTCAGGTTGGTCCATCTTCCTTTCGAATGCCGCTTGTTGTTTCATTTCTCCTGATTGGCTTTTTTATTTGGATTGCCGAAAATGTCACCACCTTTTTAGGCGCATGGCAATATCCAAATCAGCAGCATGCTTGGTCCATTGTTCATCTAGGGAAAATTAGCTCATGGTTCTTACTCGTTGTGATCAGTATTGTGCTAGTGATCGAACAGCGTAAACAAAAAAACGTTCAGCCCATTTGACCTGGCTGAACGCTTTTTTTAATCTCGATCGACTTCCTTACGGAGATCATCTGCGACAAATTCTACATTCGTTCCAATAATAATTTGTACGGATGTTTTTCCAGAAGTCAGCACCCCTTTGGCACCTGCTTTTTTCAATGTAGCTTCATTTAATAAATTAGTATCCTCTACTGTTAAGCGAAGACGTGTGGCACAATGATCAATCGTGGTGATATTGTCTTTGCCGCCAAGCCCCTCTACGAGCACACTCGCTCCTCCTGCCGTAACCGCATCATCCGCTGCGATATCTTCTATGTCATCATCTTCCCTGCCTGGTGTTTTCAGCTTTAATAGTTTAATGAGGAAATAGAAAACGACAAAGTACACAACGCCATAAATGATTCCTACTACAAGAAGCAAGATCGGTTTTTGCGCAATACCGAAGCTTAAGACGTAATCAATCGCACCTGCTGAAAAGGCAAAGCCGCTATGAATCCCAAGAGTGTTCACAATAAAAAGCGAAAGCCCCGTCAAAATAGCATGGACACCATATAAAAGTGGTGATAAAAACATAAAAGAAAATTCAATTGGTTCAGTGATCCCTGTTATAAATGATGTAAGTGCCATCCCAATCATCAGACCAGCTGTTGCTTTTCGTTTCTCAGGTTTTGCAGTTACAACCATGGCTAGACATGCCGCTGGCAGACCAAACATCATCACTGGGAAGAATCCGGTCATAAAGACACCCGCGCTTGGATCTCCTTTAAAGAATCGCGCTAAATCCCCTGTTGCCCCGCTGAATTCACCGAATTGAAACCAAAATAAGTTATTCAAGACATGGTGAAGTCCTAATGGAATGAGCAATCGGTTAAAGAAACCAAACAGCCCTGCACCTGTTGCACCTAGACTTAAAATCCATTCTCCTAAATCATTGATTACACTTTGAATCGGCGGCCATACATATCCGAAAACGGCTGCTAATAGAATGGTGAAAAGTGCGGTCATTATAGGCACAAGCCGCCTTCCGCTAAAGAAACCTAAGTATTCCGGCAGTTTCGTATCCTTAAATTTATTGTAAACATAACCTGCCAAAAGCCCGCATAAAATACCGCCCAATACCCCCATATTGTTGGTTGAGTTAATCGACGTTGTACCGGCTGACAAAATAAAATAAGAGATCGCTCCTGATAATGCCGCTGCCCCGTTCCCATCCTTTGAAATACCAATCGCTACACCCATTGCAAAAATTAAAGCCAAGTTCGCAAAAATTGCATTCCCTGCCGCATGAATAAACGGGATATTGAATACATCCTCCCGCCCAATGGCCAAAATAATCCCTGCTGCTGGAAGTACAGCGATTGGAAGCATAAATGATTTTCCTAGCTTTTGAAAAAACTGAAACACCATCTGATTTCCCCCCTTTGTCATCATCATGACCAAATCATTCATGATGTTCATAAAAAATATATCATATGCACGTCTAGTTATCTATACCAATTTGTCCACATTCATTTGAATTCCGCTCTTTACTCTTTTTGCGTAAATTGTGGTAAGCTATTGAATAGAATGAAGATATAGAAAGCGGGAATGAACAGTGATTGTCAAACATGATCATGAGTTAGAAGCCTTAAAAAAAGTCGGCCGAATTGTCGCTTTGGCAAGAGAAGAAATGAAAAGCCAAGCGAAACCAGGCATGTCTACAAAAGAATTAGATTTGATTGGGAAAAAAATATTAGAAGAACATGGGGCCAATTCAGCACCTGAAAAGGAATATGACTTCCCTGGTACCACTTGTATCAGCGTGAACGATGAAGTTGCACACGGTATCCCTAGTGAAAAAACCATTTTACAAGAGGGCGACCTTGTGAACATTGATATCTCAGCAGAACTGGACGGCTATTATTCCGATACAGGCATTTCATTTGTTTTAGGTACAGGTGATGCTCGTCTTGAAGCATTATGTAAGTGTGCGGAGGATGCGTTCCTTGAAGGATTAAAGCATGCAAAAGCCGGTAAAAGACAAAACCAAATTGGCCGTGCGGTCTACAATACAGCGAAAGAACAAGGATTTACCGTCATTAAAAACCTGACAGGACACGGCATTGGGAAGAATCTGCATGAAGCACCTAACCATATCTTGAACTACTATGATCCATTCGATAATGCTTTGTTTAAAAATGGCACAGTCATTGCCTTTGAACCTTTCATTTCAACAAATGCTGAATCGATTTATCAGGCTGATGATGGCTGGACATTTAAAACACCAGATAAAAGTCTAGTCGCACAGATTGAACATACGATTGTGATCACTAAAGACGAACCGATTATTTTAACAAAGCTGTAAGCAGCGGGTCCCCTCCTTCACTGGAGGGGATTTTTTCATGCCCGTTTCACGAATCTGTCACGACTAAACAAAAAAGCCTGTGGTAAAATAGGCAAAGATATGCGAAAGGGGTCTTATTTGATATGTGGTTCATCATCATAGGTGTTATCTTTTTCATCGAAAGTATTATCTTAACGGTTGTAGGGATTAAGAAAAAACAATCCATGATGACCTATCTGGGTGTTATCATCATGATTATGACGGTCGGCATGATCCTCGTTACCCTCAACCCGCCAAATTCATAAATCAATATTTCCAGCATATACATGGATCATAGGCAGATAGAATCAGTTTTCATTTCTTGACACCTGCACGCTTTTCACGTTCTTTTTTGAGATGTTACAATGCAGGCAGTTTCAATTGAAAGGAGTTTTCTATCATGCATTATGGTAGCAAAGGCTGGTATGTCGAAGAATTAAAGAAGCTTGGTGTGACCAAGCATGAAGGAAGAAAGCTTCAAAGCTTAAAAACATATTTCCTTGCAAATCTTCTTGAGCAAAAGAAACGCAGCTCATAAGCGCTGAAAAGCCGTACGCAGCTCATAAGCGCTGAAAAGCCGTACATCTTAAGCTGATGTACGGCTTTTTTTAAATGTGCTGAATTCGTTTTTCTAAAGACTTCCTGACCACATCTGCTAAGGCATCTACTTCAAGAACGGCTTTCAGTCTCTCTGGACTTGTTTGACGATATTTGACTTCATTGACTTCATGGACCGTAATCTGATGGGACGCTTTTTCTACTAGTACAAGCGCAGCATCAGGCGGCACCATGCCTTCTTTCAGTACACGTAAATAAAAGCCTGTATACCCTGTTTTCTGCACTTCCTTTACAAGCTTCATGTTGCCATGCTTAAAAGACAATTTCACACAAGGCTGTCTTGGCTGGCTCACCTCAACAAATGCATCTCCAAGCTGAAACACATCGCCAATATGCACATTCGTTTCGACTAGCTGGCGTACTGTTACATTCTCGCCAAAGGCAGCTTCCTGTAATGGAACCCCTAGAAATTGTTCAAAGTGAGCATAATGATCATACGGAAAGACGCAGACGGCTTTATCATAACCCCCATGATGAACCAAATCCCCCTGACCATCTCCTTCAAAATTGACCTGACTTAAATACACAGGCTCATGAATGCGCCTTTTGTTGATGGCTGTTTTGATTTCTTTTCCATTCGCATAGGTGATGATAGGTTGTCCCACTTGGATTCCTTCTATGTCGTATCTCTTTTGTTCCACGATGGACATCTCCTTTGGTTGTCTACTGGCCTTTATTTTACATCGTTTGACAAACAAATCATAGTCGAGGCGTGAAGATCAGATACAGGCTATGGTACGATGTGAAAAAAGGAGAGATGACCATGATTCAATATCACGCCATTGTAAAAGGACGTGTGCAAGGAGTCGGCTTTCGTTATTTTGTTCAGGGAGAAGCCGTCAATCGTGGAATGAAAGGCTGGGTACGCAACACAGATGAAGGTCATGTCGAGTTAAAGGTAGAGGGTGAGCAGCACAAAGTGATTGATTTCTTAGAGACTGTCCGGAAAGGAAGTCCTTTTTCAAAAGTCACCGACATGCAAATGGAGCCGCTCACCGAGCTTGCTCATTATCAAGATTTTCGAATACGGTCATAAAAAAACCTAGCTCTCGCTAGGCCTTTTCTGTCCCGTGATAGGGCTTGTCCTGATAAAAATAGTTTGGTTTCACAATGGTATTGTCGTAATGCTTGTGGAATATGTGGGTAGCAGCTGGTGATACTGGCGGAATCAGCCATGTCCAGTCCCCAGTCAGCTTGCGGTCAGCCTTTTCTTCCTGCTTTTCAAACTGCTTGAATTGATGTGCTGCTGTATGATGATCAACAATGGTCACCCCTGCTTCACGATAAGAATGGAGAACCGCCACATTCAATTCGACAATGGCTTTATCCTTCCAAAGGGACGCATTCTTGGTTGTGTCCAGTCCTAAAAGAGAAGCAACTTTTTTCAGCATATTGTAGCGGTTTTCATCCGCTAGGTTGCGTGCGCCAATTTCTGTGCCCATATACCAGCCATTAAACGGTGCAGCATTGTAATGAATACCGCCAATCTCTAATTTCATATCAGCAATAATCGGAACCGCATACCATTTTAGTCCCAAATCACGGAATCCATCATATTCAGGATGGGTGATCTCTACCTCTTGGACGATTTCTTTCGGAAGCTCATACAGAACAGGCGGCTGACCTTTTAGCTGAAACATGAGAGGCAAAATATCAAAATGTGTGCCTTCTCCTTCCCAGCCATAGGCTTGACATAATTTTGTTAATTCAAGAGATGCCTCGTCGCCGATGATGCCATATTCCGACTCATAGCCTGCATAACGAATGAGCTGATGATTATAAATGACGACTTCCTTCTGTCTGTTTTTCTCTGGGGGAAAGATCGTAATGGACGGTTTGATTTTCCCGCCATTTGTCGCATACTCAATATGATGAAAGAGCGCCTCCTTCACCTCATCCTCTGTCTTTACATGCCGGCAGTCATGCACTTGCAGGGTAGACCAAAACAAACGGCCAATGCAGCGGTTACTGTTGCGCCATGCCATTTTCGCCCCGTGAGCTAATTCCTCTAGTGTATGCGTATAAATTCCTTCAGACTCAATTTCTTTTTTTATTTCATGCAGACGTGCTGCTTTCTCTTCATTTGACTTGTTTAATTCTTCATAGCATACAGAAATAAAAGCTTCTGCTTCATTCCACAACGCTTCTTGATTACTCAAACATACTCGCCTCACTTTAATACGAATATATCCATTGTAGCGGTTTCTATTGATAAATTCACTCGTTTCAAACCATTTTTTATCATATCATCCGACCATTGTCCTTAGACCATAGATGAATCAATACGTTTAAGGGTCTTTTGGAGCCAGCGGACATAGCCTTTTTCTCTTTCAATTGCCCTTGTCAGCACTAAGTAATGCCCAAATTGCGCTGAATGCAGCGATTCAGCAGAAGGGTCTTCCTCTGTCAAAGCGTGCAGCTTCTGTTCCAGCACATCTACTTTCTTGGTGCGCTCTAACAGTTGATAGGCAAACAGGTCAGCCGCTTCTTTTTTGTCCATGGAGGAGATGAAAAAGGTTTTGAGCATGAATTCATCCTTTGTTGTTTCCGGAATCGGATCTTTTGTTTTTAACCACTGACGCAATTCTTCTTTTCCTGCCGCTGTGATTTGATAGACCTTCTTCTCTAGCTTTTTTCCTTGTATATGAATATCAAATTCAATAAACCCTTCCTCTGTAAGACGCTTCAGCTCAGGGTAAATCTGACTGTGCTTCGCACTCCAAAACTGTCCAAGAGAATCCTTAAAATGTTTCGTGATATCGTATCCCGTCAGCTCACGCTGATCCAGCAAGCCAAGAATGGCATATTTTAGTACTCTCATGATGTGCCTCCAACGCTTATTCTTTGACAATAGTATACCATAGACTTTAAAATAAACATGTAAATCACAACATGTTTGAAAAAACATCATTCTAATGAAAGAAGGAATAAACATGGATCAATTCGTTGGACTTCATATGATTTATACGTATGAAAATGGCTGGGAATATGAGATTTACATTAAAAACGATCACACCATTGATTACCGCATTCATAGCGGAATGGTTGGAGGACGCTGGGTCCGTGATCAAGAAGTAAATATTGTGAAGCTGACAAAAGGCGTATACAAAGTCTCTTGGACAGAACCAACTGGGACAGACGTCTCTCTGAACTTTATGCCTGAGGAAAAACGCATGCATGGCGTCATCTTCTTCCCTAAATGGGTGCATGAACGTCCAGATATCACAGTTTGCTATCAAAATGACTACATCGATCTCATGAAAGAATCTCGTGAAAAATACGAAACCTATCCGAAATATGTTGTCCCAGAATTTGCGGACATTACGTATATCCATCATGTAGGTGTGAATGACGAAACCATTATCGCAGAAGCACCATATGAAGGCATGACAGATGAAATAAGAGCTGGACGAAAATAAAAAAAGCGGCATGCCTAGTGCCGCTTTAGATTGTTGACAAAGGGCTAAAATGATCTTTATTTTAGTCCTTTTTTATTGAATACCTAACGTCTTTTGAGGAAGCACGAAACGATAGACTGGCAGTTCATCACCTGTTTTTGAAGCAATAAACCCTGATGACATATAGCTGTCCTTTGATTCTGGTTCAAGGGCAAGTGAGAGCAAATTGGTTTGCGGCTGTGCCGTGACATATACCTTTGTTCCTTTTGGCAGCTGACGTTTCTTGTCAACGAGTTTTGTTTCAAGCTGAATATCTGTTTTGCTCTTTTCCTCTCGCTTTGTCACCTGATAGGCTTGTACCGGCACTTTCATGCCAGCCGGCAATGTGACACTTTTTAATCCTAATGTTCTGAGTTTCCTCTCTATTCCTTCATGCCCCGGAAGAATGAGATAAGCTGTCGGCCGTTCTCTTGTTAAGACGGGAACAGCATCGCTCGCACTGTGAAAGCGTACAGGAACTTGAGTTGTTTGTCCTTTCTCAATATCGACCATTTCCAGCGAGTCATTGACAGGTGCTTGGAAATCGTCTTGAATGACCACCTGATCATCATCATTTGGCTGCAGTCCTTTTTTGACCAGCTTCAGCCGCTCCGTCACCATTTGCTGCTTCACCTGTTTGGCATGTTTCACCGTGGTCTCAATGATTTTTTCATGGGTGGCTACTTGTGCAGCGACGCGGCGGGCAAAATCCTCTCTTCCAATCCCAATCCCTCTGCTTTCTACAAGAAATGACAGGGCTGGCGAAAGTGCAAGGGCATTACGGCCAATTCGCGCATCCGTTCCACCTTCATAGATGTCGATCTTTCCATCCTTTCCTCTTGTGTTTGTATAATACAAATCGTTAGAAAATCCTTTATTCGTCAGCGTTTCACGAACTCCGTTAACGTATAACTCATTTGATGTCAGCCGGATGCTTTCAGGAATGTTTAAATTCTTACCTGAAAGAATAAGCAAATCATGATATTTGAGAGCGCCTGATGAACCGATATCTTCAAACTGCTTTTGACCCACATCGTATTCATGGGCATCAATAACCACCTCTGGCGCATACCGATTAAATTCTTGATGCAGGGCTGTCAGTTCTGGAGACTCTAATGTCATATGATCACGGTTTCCGTCTAATCCGTTTGCCAGTCTGCGGTCAAACGCATAAGAACCATCAGGATTGATTCTTGGGACAATGATGATATTGACATGATTGAGTATACGCTCTCCTTCTTCACCTGCTAATCGTTTTGCAATGACGAGAGCAGATTCACCGGAGGCTGGTTCATTTCCATGTATTTGTGCTTGGAGCCAGATGGTTGGCTTTTTTGAAAGTGGCGTGATGGAGCGATCCTTTGTAAAGTACAGGGCCGGAATGGATCTACCTTCAATGGATGTTCCAATTTGTTTCTGCGTGGCGTAAGGACTTTTGCGGACAATGTCTCGTAAGAAAGCTTGAAGCTCTTCTTGTGTCGTAAATGCTTCTTCTTTTTTCTGAAAGGCAGGGGTATCAAACGTCTCGTCAGGCTTAGGGTATAGCTTTTTCACTGAAGCTGGTTGTTCATAACTCTTTCCATAATAAGGGGTTTCTGCATGAGCTGAAGCTGGGCTCACCATCGACAAACTGCCTGCCAAGAGGCATGCAGCAGCAAAAAGAATCGTGCCTTTTCGTTTGGACATGCTATCCTCTCCCTTCGTTGATTTGCATTATAAAGAAAAAAACAGAAAAAGTGTCAGTATTTTTCAAAAATAAATCTTTTGGAGGAACAGGCATGTCTTTGTCTAGGGCAAATGAATGGAGCCTGCCCGGCAATATGACCTAAAAAAAGTGCCTGCCCGCAGCAGACACTTTTTTATTTACCAGATGGAAATGGCCCCAATGAGAACCGCCATGACGGTCATAGCGACGACTGCCAGCACAGCCCATTTCATCCCAAATTTCTGATGCTGATCCAGTGATACGCCAACAAGTCCAACAAGTAAATGAGTTGATGGAACAAGTGGACTTAACATATGAATCGGCTGACCAATAATAGAGGCTCTGGCAATCTCAATTTTATCGACACCGTATGCTGCCGCTGTTTCTGATAGGATCGGCAGTACGCCATAAAAGTATGCATCATTCGGCATAAAGAAAGTAAAGATCCCGCTTGTTAATGCGACAATGACTGGAATAAAGCCGCCAAGCTGCTCTGGAATTGCAGATACAATCGAAATCGCCATTTCATCGACCATTTTCGTTCCAGTTAGAATACCTGTAAAAACACCTGCCGCAAAAATCATCGAAGCAATGGCTAAAACGTTTGTTGAGTGAGCGGCAATTCGCTCACGCTGCTGATCCAAGTTCGGATAGTTCACGATGATCGCCACACAGAAAGCAAGAACAAATAGAACAGTTAAGCTGACTTTACCTGATACAAGCAGCAGCACCAATAACAAAGTCAGCGCCAGGTTAAACCACCAAAGCTTCGGCCGTTTGATGTCATCTTGCAGTGCCGCTGCCATTTCATTTGCATGAATCGGCTGTTCAAGTTCAATCACACCAAGGCGTTTTCTTTCGGCTTTTCCAAGAAAATAAGCAACAATAATCATACTGAGAACCCCTGCACCAATGACTGGAATCATCGGTCCAAATAAAAGTGAAGGATCAACGCCAAGTGCACTCGCCGCTCTAGGTGTAGCTCCTCCCCATGGAATTGTATTCATAATTCCCATGCCAACCCCGGCAATACCCGCTAAAATAATTGGACGGATGCCAAGCAGCGTAAATAGTGGAAGCATCGCTGTTGTTGTAATCATATACGTTGTCGTTCCGTCACCATCAAGTGCAACAAGCATCGTCAGGACAGCTGTTCCGACCACGATTTTTAATGGATCGCCTTTAACGATTTTTAAAATTTTCGCCACCATTGGGTCAAATAAACCCGCATCAATCATAATGCCAAAGTACAAAATCGCAAACATGATCATGACCGCTGTTGGTGCGACTTGTTGCACGCCTTTGACAATCATGTCTGAAATTTCAGTAAAATGGAAACCTGCAATAAGAGCAAATGCAATTGGTGTTAACACCAATGCCGTTAAAACAGACATACGTTTCGTCATAATCAAAACCATAAATACAATCATCATAAGAAATCCTAAGATTGCTAACATATTGTTCACCCCTTATATTGTATACGCTTTCATTAATGTGTTGGTATCCCATTTCCAACCCTTTTTGTCATCATATCTGAGGTGTGAATTGAAGTAAATATTATGAATTTTAATTCTTTTTCGGTCGATAAATGCTTTTTGTTCATTTTGTTCAACCATTGGGCTTTTTGATTCCATGAAAAAAACAAAGGGTTTATTTTAGCCCTTTGTCTTCTTTTCAGCGTGATAGAAAACCTTCGAAGTCTAGGAAGGATGAGTACTGGAGCGGAGCGAATATAGATTCGTGAACACCGGCACGCAGGAATGACAACGAATGCAAGGGTTTGGCTACACGCTGGAAGCGGTCTCACTCGACCGCTTGTTCTCCTTGTATCAATTGCTCATATTGCCTTAATTGATCTTCCATAAAGATCTTTGCCTCTTTGCTGTTCATATAACGACTTGTCCAGCCCTTTTGCTTTAATCGCTTTTTCCAGGACTTCGTTTCCGTCATTTTTTGAAGAAGCTGATCCCATTCACGAATGTCATGCTGACTCATTTGTTTAGAGCCCATCACACCGCGCCAATGGGAGAAGATGAGCGGAATGCCCTGCTCTTTCCATGTCGGCACATCTTCAAATCCATCTAAGCGCTGGCTGGTTGTCGTCGCTACGAGCTTCAGCCTCTTTTTTTCATAATCATGACGAACCTCTGTAATGGTAGTCGTTGCTGCATCCACTTCATGGTTGATGAGCGCCTGAAATAAATCATCTGCACTGTCAAATTTCAAAAATTGAATGCGATAGGGATCAATCCCTGCCATTTCTGCTGCCCGGGCGAATGAGATTTGATCATCATTTCCAAAGTCAGGGGCAAACCCAATTTTTAAGGAATCTGGTTTTTTCTTGAGGGCGTGTAACAGCTCCTTCCCATTTGCAAAAGGAGAATCCATCGGGACTGCGACGACCTGCCACTCTTCTGCAAGGATTGCCAGCGGTGTCACATCATTCATCGTCACGTTACTGCTGCCAAGTAAATTACGGCTTAACAATAAGCTTGAATTTAAACTGATATAGTTGGCTTCTCGCTCCATCATGTATGTCCATCCTTTATCCACCGTTCCGCCTCTTTGATAAAGAATGTTCACAGGCCGGTTCACCAGTTTCTCTTGTTCAAGCACTGATTTCATCACCTGAGCCGTTTGGTCAAATCCTCCATCTGGTACACCCGACACCACAATATATAAGGAGCTTTGCTGTAGGAAAGAGTCTCCGGCTTTTTTTTCATTGAAGGTGAGTGTCATACAAAGGCAGAGCACGATCACAAAAAGTATTCCTTTTTTCATCTTTTAAGACTCCGCTTGTTTGGCAGGGTAATATTTACGTTCAGGTCTGCCAATGATTCCGTATGCAAGCTCTGCCCGGCATTCCCCTGTTGTCACGAGATACTCTACGTACCGTCTCGCAGTTGTACGTGATGCGCCCATCTTTTCCCCGAGTTCTTCTGCTGTAATTCCGCTATTCTCTGATGTCATCAATGTTTTCACTTTGTCCAAGGTCAGTGAATTGATGCCTGTGGGGAGATCTCTGTCATCCCTTTGTTTTGGCTCTTCCTGCATCTGCCCAAAAAACAAATCAATCATCGTTTGATTGACTTCATCCTTTGAATTGATGATGTCTTTCTTCTCTTTATATTCGGTTAAAACTTGTGCAAACTTTTGTGCGGTCACCGGTTTGATTAAATAATGAACCACTCCGTAATGAAGCGCATCTCTTAAAAGCGTCGTTTCCGTTGCAGCCGTGATAATGATCACATCTACTTCAGGACAGCGTTCTCTTAAAAGCGGCAGCAAGTTTGTGCCGAGTTCATCAGGCATATAGACATCAAGCAAAATGAGATCAACTTGTTCCCTTTGGAGCGCCTCCCACATATCCTTTGCACTCTTTGCCTTTCCGGCGACCTTAAATCCTTCTATCTTTTGTATATAAGATTCATGAATGGCAGCGATTCGAAAATCATCCTCCGCAATGAGTACCTTAATCACCATCTATTCCCCCTTTGTGCCTTTCGGTATGTATACAGTGAAGATGGCACCGCCTTCTTTTTGGTTCGCAACTTCAATCCAGCCCCCAAGCTCGTCCAATACTTCTTTCACATTCGCAAGCCCGTAGCCTCGTCCTTCTCCCTTTGACGAATGGCCTCTTGTGAAAATCTGTGACAGTTCCTCTTCATTCACTCCATCACCTGAATCTGACACTTCTATGATAATATCAAACCCAATATCTGTGATGAATAGGTCTACCTCGCGCTTCTCCTTATTTAATACAGCTTCAAAAGCATTGTCTACGAGATTGCCAATGATGGTGATAAAGTGAGATAGACTTAAATGAGCTGGGAGCGGCTCAAGTGAGCTATTTTCATCAATGTGGAAATGGACTTTCTTCTCTGATGCTTTCCCTAACTTGCCAAGTAAGATGGCTTGTATTTTAGGAGACCGAATCTGCTTCATGAGTAAATCGTGCTGACGGTTTTGCAGATGATATTCTTCTTTAATTAGGTCGATGGCTTCATCGACTTGATTCAGCTCAAGCAGGCCTAAGATGGCGTACAGCTTATTTGAGAATTCGTGCGTTTGTGCCCTTAGGTCTTCTGAATATTGGCTGACCTCTGTTAATGTATCCAGCAGCTTCGTCAGCTCTGTTTTCTCTCTGAAGCTCACAATCCCTCCGAATACTCGATGATCCTGCATTACTTTTTTCACATTTAAGACATAGGTTTTATCATTGACGACGGTTTCGATGTTAGGTTCAATCGTCTCTGCCTTTAAATAGAGAAGAAGTTTGGCATTTGGCAAGACTTGATCAATATGAAGTGGCAGCTTTGATGAGACGCGCAGCATGTGCTCAGCTGATGTATTCATCATCGTAATCGCGCCTTTCTGGTCAAACGCAATGATCCCTTCTTTTATAGCGAGCAGCATCGCTTCTCTTTCTCGATACAACGAAGCTATTTCATGCGGCTCAAGCCCTAATGTATCTTTGCGAATACTCTTCGTTAAAAAAATCGCACCGAATATGCCAGGCAAAAGCACGAGAAGGGCAATATAGCTAAGCTTCAATAGCTGATGAGCTGTCGCTTGATCAATTTCCTTTTTTAAAAATTCGACGGTGACTGTGCCGATAATTTCTTCATGCCCCTCTGTTTCTTTCATAATGGGTGCACTGCCTCTGACAACGGTTTCACCATTAGAATCATCAGTTGATATGGAGGTTCCTCCAAATAAGAGAGTACTTCTTCCTTCCGAAACACTGATGGTTTTTCCTACGTCCTCATGATTCGTATGAACAAGGACCTTTCCTTTTCGATTGGTAATGAAGATGGCATGAGCTCTTACTTGCTCCTTCATTTGCTCAAGCACTGCCTGTTCTTCATTTTGGGACGCTGATAGAGCCACCGATGCTTTAATGGGCGGCATATATGATATCGTTCTAGCGGTCTGCACCGCCAGCTGTTCAGCTTGCCCCTGCCTTTCTGATGTCTGCAAAAAACCAAAACAAATGGTTAATAATGCAATGACAACAAGCAAAAGCCCGATAATTAACCCCAAAATTTTCGTTTGTAAAGTGACTTTCCTTTTGCCCATTCTCACCGCTACAACCCCTAATTCAGTAGATTCACCGAATAGACTCTAAGAAAATGATATCATTTTTTCTTACTAAGTTAAGAGAAAATTCTTTCAAACAAAAAAGACGACTCAAAATCGAGTCGTCCCTGTATGCCTATTACGTGATCGATAAACCAGCACTCGCATAGCCTGCTACGGTATTCACTAAGGATAGACCTGTAGCTGATGCGGAGAATACAACAAGCAATCGTGTTTCAGGTGTGACTGGTACATTTAGACCAGTCGCAATACCATTTGCAATTGCACCCAGCGTTAAAACACCGGTTAAAGCTGGTGCTAAAGTGACACTCGCTACTTGAGTGAAACTGTTATTTGGTGTTGGTGAAGCAAACAAACTAGCTGTGACCGTAATACTTGTGCCAAGCAAAGAAAGAGCAGCTGTCGTACTGAAATAGCCGGCAAATGATGTGATTGTTCCGGCTCTAGGAACTGAGAACGCCATGTTGAGTAAAGTGCCTGCAGCGCCGGTTAAATCAATCACTCCGCCTAAAATACTGACACCTGTCGCTGAGTTACCAAATCCGATCAAGCTGGATGTTCCAACGAGACCGCCTGCAATTGTTGTCAGGACAGCAGGTGTACCTGAAGCAAACGGAATGATCGCACTCGATCCTGTCACTCCTGTTGGACCGGTGGCGCCTGTTGCTCCTGTACCTGTGACTCCCGTGGCGCCTGTTGCACCGGTTAGACCCGTTGCGCCGGTAACTCCGGTTGCGCCGGTTAGACCTGTAACTCCGGTGACTCCAGTTAATCCAGTTGCTCCGGTTGCGCCGGTTAGACCTGTGGCTCCCGTGGCTCCTGTTACTCCAGTTGCTCCGGTTGCGCCGGTTAAACCTGTGGCTCCCGTGGCTCCTGTGACACCGGTCGCTCCGGTTACTCCAGTTAATCCAGTTGCACCGGTCACTCCCGTGGCGCCTGTTGCTCCGGTTACTCCAGTTGCTCCGGTGAGACCTGTATCACCTGTGACTCCAGTCGCACCTGTATCACCCGTTACCCCAGTTGCTCCGGTTACTCCAGTTGCACCCGTATCTCCTGTTACCCCGGTGGCTCCTGTGACGCCCGTTGCTCCAGTTAATCCAGTTGCACCGGTTGCTCCTGTACCCGTGACTCCCGTGGCTCCTGTATCACCGGTTGCACCAGTTTCTCCTGTCGCTCCCGTGACACCTGTCGCGCCTGCGGCTGCTAATAACGTATAGTCTGAAGAAGTATCCGGTGTGCCTGTTGGCGGCGCTGTATTCACAACATAGGTTCCACCTTCATATGTCACCACTTGACCTACTGGATAGGTTGGCGCTGTTGCTGGGTCAAATGTCAGAATACCAGTTAATCCTACACCGGTTACTCCTGTTGCCCCTGTATCACCAGTTATCCCAGTTGCTCCAGTTGGGCCTGTGACGCCGGTTACACCCGTATCTCCTGTTACCCCGGTGGCTCCTGTGACGCCGGTTGCTCCTGTGACGCCGGTTGCTCCGGTCGCTCCTGTATCACCGGTTATCCCAGTTGCTCCAGTTGGGCCTGTGACGCCGGTTACACCCGTATCTCCTGTTACCCCGGTGGCTCCTGTGACGCCGGTTGCTCCGGTCGCTCCTGTATCACCGGTTATCCCAGTTGCTCCTGTCGCTCCCGTGACACCTGTCGCGCCTGCGGCTGCTAATAACGTATAGTCTGGAGAAGTATCCGGTGTGCCTGTTGGCGGCGCTGTATTGACCAGATATGTTCCACCTTCATATGTCACTACTTGACCTACTGGATAGGTTGGCGCTACTGCTGGATCAAACGCTGCAACTCCAGATAAACCGACACCTGTCGCTCCGGTCACTCCTGTTGCCCCTGTATCACCAGTTATCCCAGTTGCACCAGTTGCTCCTGTGACGCCGGTTGCACCAGTTGCTCCTGTCGCGCCTGTGATCCCTGTTGCTCCTGTGCCAGTAGCTCCGGTTGGGCCAATTTCCCCCGTCGCTCCCGTAACACCAGTGGCTCCGGTTGGGCCAATTTCTCCTGTTGCTCCCGTAACGCCAGTCGCTCCTGCAGCGGCCAATAACGTATAATCTGGTGACGTATCAGGTGTACCTGTTGGCGGCGCCGTATTGACGAGGTAAGTTCCTCCTTCATATGTTACCACTTGACCTACTGGATATGTCGGCGCTGCCGCTGGATCAAACGCTGTGACGCCGGCTAGACCTACTCCCGTCGCTCCTGTAATCCCTGTGGCACCGGTGGCTCCTGTGGCTCCCGTATCACCAGTTGCTCCTGTGACACCGGTTGCTCCGGTTGCACCGGTGGTACCCGTTGCTCCTGTGACTCCTGTGCCAGTAGTTCCGGTTGGGCCAATTTCTCCAGTCGCTCCTGTAACACCAGTGGCTCCGGTTGGGCCAATTTCTCCTGTTGCTCCCGTGACGCCGGTTGCTCCGGTTGGACCAATTTCTCCTGTTGCTCCCGTACCGGTAGCGCCTGTAACGCCAGTCGCGCCTACAGCGGCTAAAAGCGTATAATCTGGTGATGTATCTGGTGTACCTGTTGGTGATGCTGTATTCACAAGATACGTTCCACCTTCATATGTCACCACTTGCCCCAATGGATATCCTGGTGCTGCTGCAGCATCATACGGTACAACCCCAGTTAAACCCACGCCGGTGGCTCCTGTGGCTCCAGTTGGACCTGGATCTCCTGTGACACCTGTTGGCCCTGTACCTGTTTCCCCCGCTGCAGCTAATAATGTATAATCTGCCGACGTATCCGGTGTACCTAATGGCGGTACTGAATTGACGACGTACGTACTGCCATCGTATGTCACCACTTGCCCTACTGGGTAGGTTGGTGCTACTGCTGGATCAAATACCAAGATGCCTGTTAAACCTACGCCTGTTGGACCGATTGGACCTGCTGGACCTGCTGGGCCTGCCGGACCCGCTGGACCCACTGCACCCGCTGGACCTGCTGGGCCTCTTCTTCCTCTCCCGCCTGGCGGACCTTGAATCACACAAACACAAGGATCTTTTCCGCAGCAAGGATTTTTCACTGGTTTCCTTGGCTTTTCTGATATCCCTTTTTTACAACTATCACATTCCCAGCCATCATCCTTATACGCATCATACCAGCTTCCTTTTTGGTAGTGGTCTGTCGAATGAGTTGGATATGTCTTACCACATTGCCTACATCTTTTCATGGAATCACCCCCATCCATCGTATTCATCATGACTGGGAAAGGTGTATGTACACTTTTATTTTTTTAAAATAATCAAAAGACCTTGCACTTTATGCACAAGGTCCTTCTTTCATTAAAGTCTCATCGTCATTTTCAAATCTTTTCCTACCATACTATAATCCATATCTACCGGCCGGATGGCTTCTTTTAATGTTTTCGTACCTTCTCCTTCAAAGAAAGTAGGTGCATCTTTCCCCCCAATTAATAATGGTGCCATATAAATAATGACTTCGTTCACAAGGGACGCTTCTAAAAAGGATGCGCTCACACTGCCTCCCGCCTCTACAAGCACCGACATCACAGAGCGCCTTTTCAGCATACGTAACACCGCATGAAGATCTGTCCGATTTTCTCCGCTTGTGACAAACACTTGATGTCCTTTTTGCACCAGTTGATGGTATTTTTTTTGATCGTACTTGTTTGAGGTACAAATGATGGTTTCTGCCATATGATCATTTAAACATTTCGCATGAAGAGGAATCCTTAAGGTGGAATCTAAAATGACACGAATGGGCTGTGTCACGAATGAATCTTTTACAATAAGACCTGCATCATCTTGAATAATGGTTTCGACGCCTGTTATGACAGCATCTGCTTCTTGACGTAATTGCTGCACTTCATTCCTCGCTTCTGTCCCTGTAATCCATTTGCTTTCTTGATGAGCTGTTGCAATTTTCCCATCTAATGAAATGGCTGTTTTTAATATGACATACGGGAGGTCTGATTGTATCGAATGAAAAAAAGGAAGATTTAAGCTGTCCGCTTCCCGCTTACATATCCCTTCTTCTACTTCTATCCCTGCTTGTTTCAACATCGTGACCCCTTTACCTGCTACAAGTGGATTTGGGTCCCCAGTGGCAATGACCACACGTTTCACCCCGCTCTTTATAATGGCTTCTGAGCAAGGACCTGTTTTTCCATGATGCGAACAAGGTTCGAGCGTCACATACATATGAGCCCCCTTCGCCTTATCTCCTGCCATTTGCAGCGCATGAATTTCAGCATGCGGCTCGCCCGCCTTCATGTGAGCACCAATTCCAACGATCTCTCCTTTTTTGACTACCACTGCCCCGACAAGCGGATTTGGCGAGGTTTGTCCTTTCATGGCCTTTGCGTTGGCAATCGCTAGCTTCATATAAAAAACATCGTCTTTCATGTAAGTCTCCTTTCCTCTCTTTCAAGGGAAAGAACTCCTTCAGGGAATGAAGGAGTTCTATTCTCATGTGCTATATTTTTTCCATCCGTTTCTTTTCAGATCGATCATAGTAAGGCAAGGAATAAAAAAGTTTATAAGATGCTCGTTGTTTACAAAAACAGCATTTGCGACATTCATATTTATTAATGAGGAGCACATGCGGACAATTGAGTACAGACAGACCTTTTTTCATATGTTCCTTGCAAACACTTATCATGAGAATCCCCCGCTTACATTCTTTTTCTTAATGAGAGATTACTTCTTTCGGAAATTGTTCAAATAAGCGTAATACTTCGGTATGCGTCCCATCTTCTCGAACGTGATAAATCCCGCCGTCATATGAGCTTGCATATACATCATTGCCTAATTGTCTGATGGCACTAATCCCATTTTGGGCAATTCTAATTGGGCCGGTGTTGACATCCAGCTCTGGATTCCACACAACGATATAGCCCCAATAATCACCGCTTACAATATAGCCTGAGTCTGTGACTGTGACCGATTTAATCGAATACTGGTGTTCGTTATGCTGGTCTAAAATTCTTCCTGTATGCAAATCAAACAATCTCACATTCTTGTCGCGGCTGACAATGGCGATACGGTCTCGTTTACTATCAATAAAGACATCATTTAACAGCTCTGTCGCACCAATGTATTCCGCTTTTAAGGACAAACTCTTTTTATCTAAAAGACAGATGGTTCCTTCAACTGCTGCTGTGATGATAAGATCTCCTTCTACCTTTAATGCTTTAACTGCACAATCGTGTGCTTTGGAACGGCCGATTTCTTTTAAGTGTTCTGTCGAAATGACATGGACATAACCGCCGTAAGTTCCAATATAAAATTGACGATCCTCCTCGTGAAAATACACGCTGTTGACCGGACCTGTGTTAAGATCAAACGAAACCATTTGCTGTAATGACTCATGAACAATATGCACTTGACTTGCATGGTCTCCCCACGCATAATAGCTTCCATCCCGTGCAACAGCTACTCCATTTGTTAAAACGCCCGTCGATTTGGCAATTTCAATCCCATTTTTTCTGAATTTTCCATCATCTGATGCGGTAATAATATCACCCGCATCAGTCAGCGCAATATCATTGATAGATGGTGTCGCCATTTCGATCTCATCTGATATGACTTTGCCCTTTTCGATCGACCATTCACAATATGTTTTTCCAAAGCTGGCTCCTAGTATTGACTTCTCATCCTCTGTCCAGACAAGCGAGCGCTCCCACTGATATTTATGAGGCAGCAGTGTATCGACTAAATCACCTGTTTCATAATTCCACAGCTTAATTAAATGGTCGTAGCCTGCTGTCAGCAAGTAATTGCCGCTTGGAGAAAAATTCACGCGCTTGACGCCCTGTAAATGGGCTTTGATGATTTTCTTCTCCTGTAAAGTCGCTGCATCGTAAATAATAACGGTGCCATCATCTCTGCCAAGTGCGAATACTTCTTTTTGATTGCTGCCGCTGATTGTATCGAGCTCATAATCAAACGGGCCGATTTCCCCTACAATTTCTCCGGTTTCATACAGCCATACAAGGACATATCCATCATCACCTGTTGTATAAGCTTTATCACCATGTATCCATACAGCTAATACATCTTTGCTATGGCCATGGAATTCTCTTAAAATAGCACCCGTTTCGATATCCCAGACTAAGCATCTTCTATCTCTGGACACGGATACAAGCAAAGTATCCTGCTTCGCAAAAGCGACGGCTTCTACATCATCTGCATGACCAAACAACGTGCGGATTCGGGTATTTGTGCCTGTATCATACAATTGAATCGTATAGTCTGACGATGCACTCGCTAAATACTTTCCGTTTTCAGAAAGAGATAAAGAGTTAATGATATGCTCGTGACTGCCAATAAACGTTCCTTCTCCCGTCGCCCGGTTCCACTGATAAATACAGCGGTCATAGCCGCCAGTGTAAACAATTTGGTCGTGCTGAGTTGATAAAACAGATGTAATTGGTCCTCTATGCATAGTTTTACACTCCCACCTTTATATGTTGTTTTTGACGAGTCACTAAACGAAAACCAGTAAATCGAAAAACGGGATCTGGGTGCTTCCCGTGTCTTCTTGCGACTCTGCATAAATCTCCACCTCTTGCGAAAGAGCCGCCTTTTAAAATATAGTAATCATTTCCGAGTGTTTCCGTTAAATCATCGACGACCTCGATGCCGCCTTCATAAACGTGATATTTGGTGTTGACCCATTCCTCGACGTTGCCCCCCATATCATAAAGACCAAATAAGGATCGGCCCTTTTCGTAATGACGGACAGGCGTCGTTTTTTCAATATTTGATTCGTGCGTATTGCAGTAAGAAGGATCAAACTCATCTCCCCACGGGTATTGATTTCTCGTGTTTCCCCGGGCAGCATACTCCCATTCTTCTTCAGTAGGAATCGAAACATCAATCCCAAGTTTCCCGCTCAGCCACTGACAGAACGAGAAGGCATCCTCAATGTCCATGCCCCAAGCTGGATGATCTTTTCCCCCGCCAAGCTCTTCGTTCGTTAAACTCTCCGGGTATGTCTGGCCTGTTTCATCACAATAGCTTTGATACAGTTCATTGCTGACGACCGTATCTGAGATAAAAAATTCGTTGATATACGGCTGATAGGATGGAAATTCTTTGTACAGCCACTTTTGAAATTTTTTCTCACGGCCGTAGGTTGGATTGAGCAGCTTGTCCTTCCAGAATTCTGCTGCCTTTTTCATATCTTCTTCATTACTTCCAATCGTTGCATAGCCGCTTGGGATTTGAATCCAATTGATATCAGGTTTCACGCTTTTCTCCCGCCTTCTTTCAATAAACTCGTCTATTGATTAATTAATTTCTTCTCATCGACCATATGCCCTGAGGCTGCTTTTGCCTTTAAATAGGCTTCATTGTAGAGAGAGGCTTCGACCGTATGATCAAACCGCAAAACAGGAAGACCGAAAGCTGCAATAGAATCGACTTTATCTGGATTGTTCGTTAGTAAATGCAATGGTTTTCCTTTGTTTAAATAGTGCAAAACAGCTGCTGCTTCCTCGTAATGCCGATCATCATCCCCGCAGCCGATCAGGCGGTTGGCTTCAAAAGTATCCAGCTGCATCTCCTGTAATTTATACGTCAACGCTTTTGCCATCAGCCCAATAGACCGACCTTCTTGATTGGCCATATACACAAGCATGCCTTTTCCGTAATCGGTGATTTTCTTCAGCGATAATGCAAGCTGTGGACCACAATCACATTTCAGTGACCCAAACACATCTCCTGTTTGGCAGACACTATGGATTCGCACAAGCGGCGGCCGTTCATTTTCAAAGTCGCCAAATAAGAGACAAGAGGAAAAGGTTTGCTGCGCGGTACTCATTTGGACAATCGATTCGATCGTTGGTTTTGTATCCCGTTCAACAGGCGCGAAGGCATACCACTTAAATGGCACTTCTTCATGTTGAATGGAAATTGGCAAATTCACAGGCCCCACGAGCAAATAGTGTTTATCTTGAAAGGTAAAATGATGAATCATTGATTGTAATTCATCTACAAACTTGTTCATTAGTCTCCCCCCTATTCATCACTGCACCCAAATCGACTCCCATAGCGCAGTGATGGAGTGATGAATATGTGTACGCACCCCTCAGCTTGTGTGCTCCCGCAGAAGGAAATGGATGTGCGATGTCTCTCATCGTTTTAGACCTTGTCCTTTTCCAGTACAAAGGAGCAGAAATTTTGGTTCATATGCTTTATTTTCTGTCAGAGCAGCAAACGCTCTTGATTGGCAGACGCTCTTTCTTCCCATGAACTCCTCTGCTAGCTTTGAATCACTCACCTTTGTACTAGATTTTGACGGCAATGACATGATGCTGGCTTATTCCAGCCTTCGCTTGTAACGGTGATATGGATACAAGCTCAAGACCTGATGTACAAATTTTTTCGCCAAGCTGAGAATCTGAAAATGAAAAATGGAAACGGCCATCTTCTCCGATTAATCCTGTTTTCCACTGTTCTCCCCAGACAACAAGTGAAAAGACACCGCCTTCATGAAGTAAAGAAGAGACCTGTTTTAAATAACGTTCATGATCATCAGGATGTTGATGATGAAAGCAGCCATGATCTAAAATTAAATCAAACTGCATCCCGCGTCCCTGATCCATGGACCATGACATAAAATCTTGATGAACAAAATGGACAGGAACTGTTTCTCTTTTCTGTAATCCTTCCCACTCCTCATGCTCATACAGGTCGATACCGACATATGCGGAAAGCCCGCTTAAATGTTCTAGTGCACGGCCGTTGCCGCACCCGATATCCAGCACAGAAGCAAGTGCATTCTTTTCCCTTGAACGCCATGCCTTTAATGACATCACTGCTGCGTCTGTTAAGGATGGATCAGTAGACCACATATCTGTTCTTTGCTCATAATGCTCTTGGAATGCCATGCGCATCTTTTCTAAATACAATCCACTGTCTTCATGGTACAAAGCCTTTTTCATCATGAAACCTCCTTCAATTCACAATCTTCTTTTCGGGCAAAGGTGGTTTTCAAGCCAAAAACCTTATGTTAAAATGAAAGATGGATTTTTTAGGAAAATCTGTTTTTCTGAAAAAGAAGAGAAGCACCCCACATGTTCACTCTTCTTTTTCAGCATTCATCCTCATATGCAGCCGTTCGAAGGCCGCACCGCCTCAGCTTGTTCTCTCTTTTTTTCATATGAGTTCACCTCCTTTACCGTTCGATCAACTCACATTTCTTATTGAAACCGCTTTCTCTTTTTTATAAGGACTTAACGTCTTTTGGACAATCTCTTACACTGTGCTTTTAGTAGAAAGATCAATCTACTGTTTAGAATGGCGATCATTTTTTCTTCAAGTAAACGACGATTTGTTCAGTTCTAGTAGACATTTTTGTATCTAAGAGGCGCTTACGCTTTGGTTCTTGCCACCCCCTTTCACTAGATTATGCTTCGAATAAACCTGCCGGAAATTTAACAACTAATTCCATAATGACTGGATTAAGCCAAATATATTGTTTTTAGTTTATTTTGTCAACAAATTATTTCCTAAACATTAAAATGAATTTTCTAATTGAAAATACAGGTAATTTTCGTGGTTTTTTGACCTTAAAACACTTATTTCTACACAAAAATACAACTTAAACCAATAGAACTAAGAAATTTATCTACTAAATTACACAAGTTTTTTATTTAATTTTAAATCAAAATAGAAAGATACAATGATTATTTCCCGAATGGTTTTTTGTGATATTTCGACTATTTTTTCTGATTCTTCTTGATTTTCATTGGTATAACGGCATTTTCAATTAGAGAGTTTACTATTTATTCCATACTTCTGTATTTACTTAATATCGTAAAAAAGATATATGTCTCTCTTTCAGACATGGAAGCATGAAAAAAAGCCCCTTACAAAAGTAAGAGGCTTTTTCGGTTGGCGTTTACGCCCAGTTTTTCACTTTTTCATGATCTGTGACAAAGAGAAGGACTTTCCCTTCGTCTAAATGTTCTTCAAATGTCTCAGCTTCTTCTTTTGAGAAACCAATTTCATGAATTTTATTGCGGAGCTCATCGCCCTTTTTACTAAAGATGTTCCCAACCGCATGTTTGAGTCCAACTTCTCTTGAGCCAATCGTATTGGCATCTGCATTACTTGCAATACGCTCTGTTCGGTCATCGTCATGGGACAGAACATAAATGTCCTCTCTTGCAACACCGAGTGCCTTTAATTGCTCTACATCTTTTTGAAGTGTTTCATCATTTGAATACTCTCTTACAACAGGTTTCATTTTATATTCCTCCTTTAACGTCTTACGAATCTTTTACCCGTCACTTTTGACATTAAACCTTCCACGAGCACATCCAAATTGCTTGATCGACGTACCATGTCTATCGACTTATTTTTGACAAAAAGCCTGTAAAAATGACTAAATTTTCTGAATTATTATGTTCAATCCTGTTGATTTGTTGTACAATTCTTATACTGGAGGCTAGAAATGAGGGAGAGCTGATGTATTACTTTTCAGCGGAGCAGCAGTTTAATGCTTGGGTTGTCAGTGATTTGGTGAAACAGCTTTTTCAAAAGTGGAATCCTGAAGAAGCAAATACAAAGCCGCTTACATTGTTTGCCGAACAGCACTTTCACATCTCCATTGATTATCTCTTTTCCATCATTATTAACATTGGAGATATCGAGTCAATTGAACAAGATCCACAAGACATGTTGTCCTCATACTTGAATATCCTTTTTCCTTTTGTGACGCGCGATATGATGAAAGCCTCCATGCAAAATGCAAACGAATATTTGTTAAAAGAACGTGATGCGGATGTGTATCAGCTGTTTGGCTGTCTCCCGCCGCTCCTCTCTGTATCTTTTCAGAAAAAGTAGTCCCTTCGATGAGATGGCGGCTGCTTTTTTGTGTGTGTTTTGAAAAGACCGTATGTTTTGAACGAAAAGAAGCATCATGTTAATGTAAATCTAGGCTGTAAGTGAAAGGGAGGATTTTACATGAGTCAACAAAAGCAAATTCAATTAGCTAAACGTCCAAAAGGATTACCTACAAAAGATGTTTTTCATTTTGAAACAGTAGATATACCTGTGCCGCAAGATGGAGAGGTCTTGATTCAAACGAAATATGTTTCTGTAGATCCTTATATGAGAGGACGAATGCAGGATACAAAATCCTATACACCTCCGTTCAAGCTAAATGAAGTGATTCAGGGCGGTGTCGTCGGAGAAGTCGTTGAGTCGAAATCGCCTCAATTTGAAAAGGGTGATTTTGTCCTTGGATTCCTTGGATGGCAAGAATATTCCACTGCCAAAGCTGAATCTCTGACTAAAATTGATCCGTCCATTGCGCCATTGTCCTATTATTTAGGCATTTTGGGCATGCCAGGGCAAACCGCTTACTTCGGCCTGCTTGCGATTGGCCAGCCAAAAGAAGGCGAGACGGTTGTCATCTCTGGAGCCGCAGGAGCTGTTGGTTCTGTTGTAGGACAAATCGCTAAGATCAAAGGCGCACACGTCGTTGGAATTGCCGGATCTGATGATAAACTCGCTTATTTAAAAGAATTGGGCTTTGATGAAACGATTAATTATAAAACAACAAATGATTTAGATGATGCCATTGCAAAAGCCTGTCCTAACGGCGTTGATGTGTACTTTGACAATGTAGGCGGCGAGATTTCAGATGCGGTGATGAATCATTTAAACCGTTTTGCACGCATTCCAGTGTGCGGCGCCATTTCTTCTTATAATATTAGCGCAAGCGAGGACATCGGGCCGCGTGTGCAAACAAAACTCATCAAAACAAGCGCATTGATGCAAGGCTTCATCGTTGGCAACTATTCAGATCGTTTTGGAGAGGCAGCGAAGGATCTCGCACAATGGGTAAAAGAAGACAAACTCACATATAAAGAAACAATCATTGAAGGCTTTGACAACATTCCTGATGCATTCCTTGGACTATTCAAAGGGGAAAATGTCGGAAAACAGCTTGTCAAAATTTCATAACAAAAAAGGACCCTGCCAATAATGGAGGGTCCTTTTCTTATGCCTGCTTGGGCGCAAGGTGCAGCTGGCCTTGCTTATACACAATTTCTTCAAGCGAAAGATTCAGCTTTTTCGCCATTTTTTTCAGCATTGATTGCTCTTGAGGTGTGACAAGGCTGATGACTGCGCCTTCTTTTCCTGCGCGTCCGGTTCTGCCTGAACGGTGAATGTAGCCCTCTTCATTTGGCATATCTGCATGAATCACATATGGTAGATCATCAATATCGATTCCTCTTGCTGCAATATCTGTTGCAAGGAGGAGCGAGAATTCACGCTGTTCAAATGATTTCAAGATCACAGCACGTTCAGCTTTTTTTGCCTCACTATGAAGGACACCAAGGTCGACATGATGGTACGCTAATTTCTCTGCATAAATGCTTAAGTTCGTAATGTCACGCACAAAAACGAGCGCCTGCATGTCCTCAAGCCGTGATAGCTTTTGCAGCAGTTTCACTTTGTCACGCTGATCACATAACAGATAATAGTGACTCACTTTCTGCGCTTCTTCCTCGCTTCTAGCAATTTTCAATACTTCTGGTTCAGATGTCATTTCTTTGATCAGCTGAACGGTTTCTTCTTTCAACGTTGCAGAAAAACAAAGGATTTGTCTTTCTTTTAATGTGGACTTAATGATCCCTTGGATCGTTTTCATATGCTCTGGCACAAGAAGCTGATCTGCTTCGTCTAATACAATCGTTTTGACTTCATGCATTTTCAGTTTCTTGATTTTGATTAATTCTTGTACTCGGCCCGGTGTCGCCACAACGATGTTCGGATGTTTCTTTAATTTTTCTTGCTGCTTCTTGATGTTCGCTCCACCAATCAAGGAAACCGCTTTGATGTTTGATCCTTGTTTGAACTCTTGCACGACATCAAAGATTTGCATCACAAGCTCTCTTGAAGGTGCCAAGATTAAGACTTGCGGATGCTTGATATTGACATCAATTTTATTTAAAAGCGGCAGTACATACGCAAGTGTCTTCCCCGTTCCAGTTGGCGATTCTGCGATCACATCACGCTTCTCCGTAATCCACTCTGCTGTTTTTTCTTGTATAGCTGTTGGTTTTTCGAAGCCAGCCGCTTGAAAATTTTCCTGAATAAATGGCTTTGCTTCTTTCAAAAATGCCCAATTTTCCGTCATGTCGATCTCCTTTATCCTCATTCAATCTATCCTTTAGTATCTCAAAATCAGCTTTGAAACGCAATTTTTCTTTTGATGCTTTTATCGAGCCGGACAGTTCGATATAATCATGAGAGGCACTAGCCGTTTTGAATCTATTTGAGGTGTAAAAAATGATATTATCTGTTAAAGATTTAAGTCATGGCTTTGGCGACAGAGCCATTTTCCACGAAGTGTCCTTCCGTTTATTAAAAGGCGAGCATGTCGGCTTAATCGGCGCCAACGGTGAAGGAAAGTCAACGTTTATGAATATTATTACTGGCAAGCTGGAGCCAGATGCAGGAAAAGTCGAATGGGCGAAAAATGTCCGTGTCGGCTACCTTGATCAGCATACCGTGCTAGAAAAAGGAAGAACGATCCGTGAAGTCCTTCAGGATGCATTCCATTATTTATTTTCAATGGAAGCTGCGATGAATGACATTTATGGCAAAATGGGTGAAGCCGATCCTGATGAGCTGGAAAAGCTGTTAGAGGAAGTTGGCGTCATTCAGGACGCACTGACAAACAATGATTTCTATATCATTGATTCTAAGGTCGAGGAGATTGCAAGAGGTCTTGGCTTAACGGATCTCGGATTGGACCGTGATGTGACGGAGCTCAGCGGCGGTCAGCGTACGAAGGTCCTGCTAGCAAAATTGCTGTTAGAGAAGCCAGAAATTCTCCTTCTCGATGAGCCGACCAACTATTTGGATGAGCAGCATATTGAATGGCTGAAGCGCTATTTACAGGAGTATGAAAATGCGTTTATCCTCATTTCACATGATATTCCGTTTTTAAACAGTGTCATCAACTTGATTTATCATGTTGAAAATCAAGAGCTCACGCGCTATGTTGGTGATTATGATCAATTTAAACAAGTGTACGAAGTTAAGAAGCAGCAGCTTGAAGCAGCCTATAAAAGACAGCAGCAGGAAGTGGCTGAACTAAAGGATTTTGTCGCAAGAAACAAAGCACGTGTCAGCACAAGAAATATGGCGATGTCCCGTCAAAAGAAATTGGATAAGATGGATATGATTGAACTGGCAGCAGAAAAACCAAAACCAGAATTCCACTTTAAACAGGCACGTACGTCTGGGAAACTGATATTTGAAACGAAAGATTTGGTCATCGGTTATGATGAACCGCTCTCCCGCCCATTGAATTTGAAAATGGAACGCGGGCAAAAAATTGCGCTGTACGGTGCTAACGGTATCGGAAAAACGACGCTGCTCCGAAGTCTTCTTGGGGAAATCACACCTATTTCTGGTGAGGTGGAACGTGGAGAATTCTTGCATATTGGCTACTTTGAGCAAGAAGTAAAAGAGCAAAACAGCAATACTTGTATTGAAGAAGTATGGAGCACCTTCCCTTCTTACACGCAATACGAAGTCAGAGCCGCTCTTGCAAAATGCGGATTAACGACAAAACATATTGAAAGCCGTGTGTCTGTATTAAGCGGAGGAGAAAAAGCAAAGGTCCGTCTTTGCAAGCTGATCAACGAAGAAACCAACTTACTTGTTCTCGATGAGCCGACAAACCATTTAGATGTCGATGCAAAAGAAGAACTAAAACGCGCCTTAAAAGAATATAAAGGCAGCGTCTTATTGATTTCTCACGAACCTGAATTTTATCAAGATGTGGCAACCGAAACTTGGAATTGCGAATCTTGGACGACAAAAGTATTATAACGACAAAAAAGCCTTATATCTTCAAAAGATATAAGGCCTTTTTCTAATTAATGACCTGTTTGGATATTCACCAAATGCTTACGTCCAAGGAGCAGAATAATCATGCCTAGAAGAACAACAGCAGCCCCGACATAATAAGGTGTACTTGCTGTATACGATTCAGCGAGAACTCCGGCAATCCAAGGAGCAATCGCGCCCCCAATAAACCGTACAGCACTGTAAGAGGATGAAGCAATTGAACGTTCAACCGGTGCTGACCCCATCACAGCTGTTGTGAGCACTGTATTGATCATACCGAGAATTCCCCCAGCAATGACAATTCCGCATATCACGACCACAACATGAGACGTCCATACCCCAATGCCGAATAAGATCACAGCAAACGAAGCAAACAGAACCACAAGTGAAGTCAATGTCCCAAGTTTGCGATGAATGACCGGCGCTGAGAAGACAGAGGTCACAGCCAAGAATAGCCCCCAACCAAAAAAGACATAACCAAGTCCATGCTCATCAAGATGGAGCACAAATGGTGAATACGCTAAAAGCACAAAGAAACCGAAATTGTATAAGAAAGCGGCAGATGCCATCGTTAAAAGTCCTTTATATTTTAACGCCCCGACAGCCTCGAAAAATTTCACTTTTTTCTGCGGCTTTTGCATAGGTGGAAGCATAAAGGTAATCGCTAAAAGTGCAATGAGCATTAACACGGCAACGCCAAAGAAAGGCCCGCGCCAAGAAATTGTTCCAAGCTCACCGCCAAGCAGCGGTCCAACCGATATCCCAAGACCTAATGCTGCCTCGTATAAAATAATGGCCTTCGCACTTCCTCCAACAGATACACCGACAATGACAGAGAGTGCAGTTGAAATAAATAAAGCATTCCCAATGCCCCATCCGCCTCTAAAGCCAATCAATTCATTAATCGTTGAAGAAGTACCTCCTAAAGCAGAAAAAACAATAATAAAAATGAGTCCTACTAATAATGTCCATTTCGCACCAATCCGGCTAGAAATAAAGCCGGTGAAAAACATCACAAAGCCGGTTACAAGTAAGTAGCTTGTAAATAAAAGAGACACCTGACTTGGAGATGCATGTAATTGCGATGCAATGGCTGGCAGAATCGGGTCCACGAGTCCTATTCCCATAAACGAAATCACACACGCAAAGGCAACAGCCCAAACGGCTTTTGGCTGCCTAAGCAGACTTGTACGCTGTTTCAACACTTCTTCTTCCTTCATTCCATCAGAACCTTTCCTTCAAATGTTGACAAAATAAAATAAACACGCAGAGGTGTTTATTTTTGTAATTGCTCAATTGCATGAGCCGCTCTTTCTTTCATCGCTTCAAGATCCTTTTTAAAGGATTGAATGGTTTCAAGCTTTTTTGAAATCAATTGATGCTGCACAGTCAGCTGCGCCTCAATATCTAACAGCTTCTCTAATCGTTCCTTCGGATCAAGCGACAGCAAGTAGCCTTCTTTATTCAGCTCTAGCTGCTTTCCGATTTCCATAAACGATTGAAGCTCCTGTAAAGAAAAGCCGAGTACCTCTTTTGCCTGCATCACTTTCTCTAGCTCTTCCATGTCGTCCTCTGAGTAAAGTCTGACTCCGCCCTCTGTCCGCTTTGGTGCTGATAATAAACCAATCTCTTCATAGAAACGAATCGTCCGTTTTGTTAGTCCGCTTCTTTTCGCCACTTGATCAATTTTCATCCATTCCATCACCAGTGCCTCCTGCTCATCAATTCATGTTTTATTATACACCTTTATAACCTTAACGTAAACGTCAAAGTTTTAACCAAATCGAGTGCCGTAATGAGGAATCCATCCACCAGCATGATGCGTATGCCAAATGCTCCTATCAAAAAAACCTGTAGATCGCTCTACAGGTTTTTTATTTCCACTTCTTTATTCATTTAATTCCTCAATCATAAGCGACAGTTCTGTCCAGCGGTCCATTGCTTGTTCTAGTTCTTCCGCAACGGCTTTTTGTTCGTCCATCAGCTCTTGAATTTTCCCAAAATCACTGCCTGCTTCCGCAATGCCGGCTTCGAGCTGCTGATGTTTTTCTTCTAATGCTTGTATCCGGTCTTCAATCCCGTCCCATTCAAGCTGGTCTTTATAAGAAAGTTTTTTTCTCTTTTTCGGCGCAGCTTCTACTTGTTTTTCAGCAGGCTTTGTCTCTGTCCGCTTCTGCTCTTTTTCCTGTTCCATATAATCGCTGTAAGCACCTTGGAAGTGTGAAATGCGGCCATTTCCTTCAAAGACAAGCAGACGGTGAACCACTCGGTCTAAGAAATAACGATCATGGGACACGGTGATGACGACGCCAGGGAACTGCTCTAAATAATCCTCTAAAATACTGAGGGTCTCTGTATCAAGGTCGTTCGTCGGCTCATCTAAAAAGAGAACATTCGGTTCTTCCATTAAGACCTTCAATAAATACAATCTGCGGCGTTCTCCCCCTGACAGCTTACGGATAAACGTCCGCTGCATCGATCTTGGGAAAAGGAAGCGCTCCAGCATCTGCTCTGCTGTGACAATGGCGCCATCAGACGTCTTGACAATCTCAGCTGTTTCCTTGATATACTCAATGATGGTCAGCTCATCATTCATTTCCTTGTGATCCTGCGTGTAATAGCCAATACGAACGGTTTGTCCAATGGTCAATTGTCCAGAAGTCGGTTCGATTTTACCCGCTAAACAGTTCAGCAGAGTGGTTTTGCCGACTCCATTCGGTCCGATGAATCCGATACGATCACCCGGCACGACTAAATCTGTAAACCGCTCCACAAGGGTCTGGCCAGCAAATGAAATCGATAAGTCTTCTGCCTCGATCACTTGTTTTCCTAGGCGGTGCGAGCCGATGGCAAAATCAAGCTCTCCCTTCGCATCAGGCCCTTTTTGATCCTTCAGCTCTTCGACTCTGCCGATTCGTGCTTTCTGCTTTGTCGTTCTTGCTTTTGCTCCTCGTCTCAGCCATGCAAGCTCTCGTCTAAGCAAGTTTTGACGCTTCGTTTCTTTTACCTGAGCCTCTGCTTCCCGCTCCGCTCTTTTTTCTAAAAAGACTTCATAATTTCCTTTATACGTATAAAGCTGTCCTTGATTTAACTCATAAATTCGATTGGCCACCCGGTTTAAGAAATAACGATCGTGCGTCACGAGAATGACAGCACCGCTATATTGGCTTAAATATCCTTCAAGCCATTCAATGGTGGCATTATCAAGGTGGTTGGTTGGCTCATCTAAAATCAGCAAACCTGCAGGCTGAATTAAATTTTTAGCAATGGCGACACGTTTCTTCTGTCCGCCTGATAATGCATGTACAGAGCGGCTCACATCTTTCACGCCAAGCTTTGTCAAAATCGTTTTGGCTGAAAGGTTCGCATCCCAAGCGTCTTCCTGATCCATTCGGTTTTGCATGCGCATCAGCGCCTCTTGTTTTGCCTCATTTTGCGGGTCATGCTCTAAATCAGCGAGTGCCTGTTCATACGCCTTCATCGTTTGAATCATTGGTGCCGTTCCTGAAAAAATGTAGTCAAGAATCGTTTCATTTCCGCTCATTTCAGGATCTTGCTCAAGAAATTCGATATCAAGTGTCCCTGCTTTCGTGATGTCACCTTCCTCAAAAGATTCAAGTCCTGCGATCACCTTTAGAAGCGTTGACTTCCCTGTACCATTTGGTCCAATCAATCCGATGCGCTCCTTCGGTTCTATATGAAACGAAATATGATCAAACAGCGTTTTCTCGCCATAGGTTTTATATAATCCTTCAACATTCAATAAACTCATTTTATCAGCCCTTACATAGATTCTTCCTTTATTTTAAATCAGCCAGTAGCAGAAAACTAGTTTTAAAAAACCCGCTGCTGAAAAGAATGTTTCCTTTTGATGCTCGATACACTATGAAGAGGTGATCTAAAGATGATAACCATTAGCTTATGTATGATTGTGAAAAATGAAGAGGAAGTGCTGGCGGACTGTCTTTCTTCTGTTCAAGACATTGTCGATGAGATGATCATCGTTGATACGGGATCAACAGATCAAACGAAGGAGATCGCTCATTCCTTTTCAGCAAAGGTGCTGGATTTTGAATGGGTCCAGCATTTTGCAAAAGCACGCAACTTTGCTTTCTCACATGCAGCGAAAGAGTATATTTTATGGCTCGATGCTGACGATGTTCTGCTTGAAGAAGACCGCCAAAAACTGCTTCAGCTCAAGCAGACACTTGATCCCTCGGTGGATGCCGTTTCGATGTTTTATCATGTGGGATTCGATGAAGACGGTCAGGTCAATTTCAAATATAGAAGAAATCGCCTTGTGAAGCGTTCGTTGAACTTTCAGTGGTATGGGGCCGTTCATGAGTTTCTTCAAGTGTATGGAAATATCTTTCCAGCAGATATCGCCGTCACACATCAAAAACGCAAGAAAACAACTCTTGGTGAGCCTGGGCGCAACTTGCGAATTTATGAAAACATGCTGGCAAAAGGAGAGGATATGACGCCCCGAGATCTCTTTTATTTTGCCAATGAATTAAGGGACAACGGTCAGCATGTCAGGGCGATTCGTTTTTATCATGAATTTTTAAACACAAAACAGTGCTGGATTGAGGATGAAATTCGCACATGCCAATATTTAGCGGACTGCTATTATGCGGTAGGTTTCGAGGAAGCGGCCTTATCCTCATTATTACGATCCTTCTTATATGATCAGCCCCGGCCAGAGTTTTGCTGCCGGATCGGGGATCATCTAAAAATACAAAATAAACATCAGGCGGCCATCTTTTGGTATGAGCAGGCGCTGAAGGCTCCTGAAAACGAAACAGCCTTCACACTTACACAATATAAAACGTGGTATCCTCACCTTCAGCTTTGCTACTGTTATTATCAGCTCGGCGACCTGGAGCAAGCCAAAATACATCACCATGCCTCCTCCGCCCATCATCCCACTCATCCAAGTGTGCTGTACAATGAAAAAATATTTGCTGAACAGACATAGATCGTCTGTCACCACATCCGCCTTCGATTTCACGGCGGATGTCTCTTTTTATATACTTATTCGGTTGTGACGTTTAATACTTTAGTGATTTAAAGCGTTTTTCAACCAATTGACTAAATTGTCATTTGCGCATATACTAACATTCGTCTTACGAAAAGATTTATCCATTAGGAGGTCAACATGAGTTCTTTATTTCGAAAAAAATCTCTCGACCAGCTCATGCTTGAAAGTCAAACAAAGCGGCTCAGCCGTTCGTTGAATACGTTTGATTTAATCTTGCTTGGCATTGGCTGTGTGGTCGGGACTGGAATCTTTGTCATTACGGGGGTTGCTGCGGCAAATGATGCGGGACCTGCGATTATTATATCTTTTATTTTGGCTGCGATCGCATGCGCCCTTGCTGCTTTTTGCTACGCTGAATTCTCCTCATCCATTCCTGTGTCAGGAAGCGTCTATACGTATTCCTACGCAACACTTGGGGAATTTCTCGCCTTCTTAATGGGCTGGGATCTCATGCTGGAATATGTTATTGCGCTCTCTGCTGTAGCAAGTGGATGGTCGTCCTATTTTCAATCACTGCTCAGCGGATTTGGCCTGCACATACCGAAGGCTTTATCAGCTGCACCTGGAGCCGCTGACGGGGCCGTCTTTAACCTTCCAGGCGCACTCATTATTTTGCTCATCACCTTTATCGTCTCAAGAGGCGTCAAAGAAAGCACAAAGCTGAATAACATTATTGTGCTGATCAAAATTGCCATCGTCCTTCTCTTTATCATTTCAGGCTTTGCTTACGTCAAACCTGAAAACTGGACACCGTTTATGCCAATGGGCTTCCATGGCGTGATTGCTGGAGCCGCAACTGTCTTTTTTGCTTACCTTGGATTTGATGCAATCGCTAATGCATCAGAAGAAGTCAAAAACCCGCAAAAGGCGATGCCAATTGGAATCATCGGTGCGCTCGGTGTTTGTACGATTTTATACATCGGGGTTTCATTCGTCTTAACTGGCATGGTTCACTATACGAAGCTGAATGTCAGTGATCCTGTCGCTTTTGCTCTTCAAGTGGTTGGCCTGAATAGTGTCGCTGGCATTATATCCGCAGGTGCTATTATCGGGATTACGACAGTGTTAATTGCACTTGTCTACGCTCAGGTTCGTTTAACCTTTGCCATGAGCCGAGATGGACTCATGCCGAAAATCTTTTCAAACGTTCATCCAAAATCTAAGACACCGGTTGCCAACACTTGGCTGACAGGCGCTGTTGCGTCATGTATCGTTGGATTCGTCAACTTATCAACACTTGCTAATTTAGTCAGCATCGGTACACTTGCGGCCTTTACGGTGATCTCTATCGCTGTGATCGTACTCCGGAAAAAACATCCGAATATGAATACAGCTTTTAAAGTACCCTTTGTCCCTGTCCTTCCTATCATTAGTGCGGTCATTTGTATGATCTTGGCTTTCACACTGAAATGGGAAACATGGAGAGCCTTCCTCATCTGGATCGTCATCGGTGTTGTTGTCTATTTCACCTATGCAAGACGAAAAAGCCATCTTAATGAAACACATTAGAAAAGAGACACGGGGATTCCCGGTCTCTTTTTTTGCTTAAATCACACTGTTTTTGACTGAATTTGAGTCCACCATATCTGGATCTAACACGCTTGAAATCGGAATGACAAGCGGTGAACAATCTCCATTGTCCTCACCAAAACCTTGATTCAATTTCATCGAGAGAAAATAATCAATCTGCTGATAAGGTCCTAGCGTCAGTGATGCACCCCGATCCATTGTATTGATTTTAAAAGCACCGACATTGACGACTGAGGGTGAGAATAACATCACACGTCACTTCCTTTGAATGGGTTTAGCTGCTGGCGAAAAAGAGGCAGGTGAGTCCACTTGATCTCGATCATCTACATGGCTTTTTGTACCGACAAAACCGCTGGCATCTCCAAAATTCTGTCCGTAACCCTGATTTTTTTTATCTGAGTTTTGCCACTCTGCTAACAAATTTTGTCCGACATTCACCGCCGACGCATTTTCAAAGGAATTAATTTTTAACATGAAAATATTAATATTGATATACGGAGTTGGTTGAACCACAGATAAACCTCCTTTTTATAGGTATATGCAAGCACCCATCAAGTATGTTAACGGGAGGTCTTCACATGGACTTCGAAAAAATGAAGCAGTGGATGGATATTGCCCAGCAAATGCATGGAGATGATTTTTGGAAAATGATCTTCGATGATGAGCAAAGATCCCCCTTTATGGCAAACGGTCCATCTCCATTTACATTCACACAGCAGGATCAGCGGGGATCAGATGCGTCGTTTCCTCCAATCGACATGGTGGAAACCCATGCAGAAATTCAATACTTAATTTATTTGCCTGGCTACCGAAAGGAAGATGTTCAGGTGTTATCATATGGTGAATATTTGGTTGTGAAAGGACAGCGTTTTTCCTTTTTTAACGAGCAGGACTTTCGCCAAAAACAAGGGAAGTATGGTCCGTTTGAAAAGAAAATCCGCCTTCCAGAAATGATTCTCGGTCAAATGAATGCTGCCTTTAAAGACGGTGTACTTTACATCCGCTTGCAAAAAGATGAAGGAAAAGCGACGGCTATCATCATAGATGACGAATATTGATACTCACAGCGTCTATTTGATCACGATCATCAATTGTTTCAATTGGCAGGATCGTGATCACGCCATCAGCATTCTGTTCCCCAAAGCCATTGTTTCGTTTGATCGTACTGCAATGATTGCGAACAAACGTCGAGCCAAACGTCATAGATGATCCTGTGCCAATCGAATTCGTTTTCATATGAGCAATGTGAATCTGAGTAGGCAGCATATGCGTCTCCCCTTTCTTGTCATCTCTATAAGTATATACGGGGCAGCTTTTCCATAGACTAGAGTAAGGCGGAAGAAAAGGTTGTGGTCTACTTGAAACATTTCATTCAATCACTCTTTAAAAAAACTGAATCCAATTCATCCCCATCTGTCATTGAGCTAGAAAAAAGACTCGCCGCTCTTGAGCAAAAAATGTCTGCACCAGCTGCTCCTGTCTCAGAGGATACACACATCCATATTGAATCCCTGCGCGTGGACAAAATTGATTACCATTTAGAATTTGGGGAGCTTTCTATTGACCAGCTTCAAGGCAGGCTCAATATTGGGGCAACCTATTACACGCCAAAGGACACATGCATCAAAAAATCCACACAAACACCGAAGCCAAAAGAAACAAAAACACCGGTTGTCTCGATTCGATCAAAGCCTTCATCTTCTTAATGCGCTCAGCTTTTCAGCACTACCGGCAGCCAGAAATAGACCGCAAGAACAATCACCACAATACTGATGATATTTAACCAAAAACCCGCCCTGACCATATCAGATATTTTCAGCACGTCCGCACTAAAGACAGCAGCGTTTGGGGGTGTGGAAATCGGCAGCATAAACGCACAGGAGGAAGCCAAAGCAGCCGCTGCCATTAACCCATACGGCTCGATTCCAATCGCAAGCCCAAGCCCTACCGTTATCGGAATAATCATATTGGCAACAGCCGTATTAGACATAATTTCAGTCATAAACAGAATCGCTCCCGTTAAAATAATCAACAGCATGATATACGAAAGCCCGTTTAAATGCTGTAAATTTTCTCCGATCCATCCTGTTAGGTTGGTTTCTGCAAAGCCCGTAGCGAGCGAAAGCCCTCCTCCAAACAAAAGCAAAAGCCCCCATGGCAGTTCTTTCATATCCTGCCATTCTAATATTCTCTCTCCATTTGTTGCTGGAATGAGAAATAACAGCATGGCACCAAAAATGGCGATAGACGTATCAGATACGGTCATCCCTCCAAACAAAAAGAGCTTAAAAATCCATAAGAACGCCGTCATGAGAAAAACAACAAATACCCATTTTTCCTCTCTTTTCATTTTTCCTAAATCCTCTAATCCCTTTTGAATGAACGCAGCACTCATTTCACCTTTGTGTTCTACCTTGAACTGTATCCTCGTCAAATACAAAAATAAGAGAATAAGCAGAATTATCGCAACTGGAAAACCAAACAAAAACCATTCGAAAAACATAATCTCTCGATCTAGCAGTTTTTTTGACATCGCAGCAAATACCGCATTTGGCACAGACCCGACAAGTGTCGCCAAACCTCCAATTGACGCTGAATAGGCTACCGACAATAAGATGCTTTTACTGAATCGATCAAGAGATGGACCAGATAAGATTTCATTTGTCTTGACCTCTTTAATCACTGCAAGTGCCACTGGCAGCATCATTAGTGCTGTCGCTGCATTCGAAATCCACATAGATAAAAAAGCAGTCGCGATCATGACACCTAAGACAATGCGGTCACTTCTTGTGCCAATCACCCTTAAAATGTGTAAGGCCATTCTTCTATGTAATTTCCATTTTTCAATGGCAATTGCGATCATAAATCCTCCCATGTACATAAAGACGATCGGATCTCCATAAGCCCTTGATGCCTGTTCCATAGAAAGCCCGCCAAGTGTCGGCAGCAGGATGATGGGCAATAAAGATGTAGCAGGAATGGGCAGTGCTTCAGTCACCCACCATGTAGCTGTCCAAGCTGTAATGCCCAAGACTACCCTCGCAGCATAGGTCAATTCATCTTCAGGTATGAGAAAAAAAACGAGCAAAAAGAGTGTCGGTCCAAGAACAAGTCCAATCAAATTCACCTTTTTATAAACGATAACAATTCCCCCCCTTTTGAAAGCGCTTGTCATATTTTTTCTAACATTCGATGATCTTTTAAGAAATCCTTTAAATCATAAGAAAAAATGAAGATATCTTTCATGATGAATAGCAGTTATTTTACTCCCATTCCCCAACCATGACATGATCCCTTGGTCTATTTTCATAGGAGAAACTATACAAATCACGACCAATCACTGTAAAATATAGAGGATCTAATCAAAAATTGAGGTGTTTTCATTGTATACGGATCAAAAAAAATCATTTTGGAAACAGAAAAAGGTCATTATCCCTCTTCTTAGCATCATCGTCGTTGCTGCTGCTTTCTTTTTCTTAAAAGATACTCTTTTCTCAAAAGAAAAAGAGGCTTTAAAAGCCGCTCAAAGCTTTACGAAACATATGGAGAAGAAAGACTTTACGAAGCTGGCAGATGAGGTGACAAGTACATCTTTGAAAGCCAATGACTTTTCAAAAAAACAACTAGCCGAAAAATACGACAATATTTTCAACGGCATTGGTGCTTATGATCTGAACATTTCAAAGCTCAACGTTGAAAAACAGGACAAAGGAGATAGGTATCAATTCTCCTATGATGTAACGATGAAAACGTCTCTTGGCAAGCTGCATAAGCTGTCTTACAAGGGCATTCTCACCGAAGAAGATGACAAGTGGAAAGTGGACTGGAAACCAAATCTCATCTTCCCGCAAATGGAAAAAGGAGATACCATCAAGGTCAAATCTGACCCTGCTGTCCGCGGAAACATTGTCGACCGAAAAGGACGTACCCTGGCAGAAACAACTGGTGGAAACGCCCTTGGCATCATCCCAGGAAAGCTCGGAACAGGAGAAGAAAAAGAACGCAATATCAAAAAGATCAGCAAAGCTTTTGATATAGAGGAAGAACTAATCAACAATCAGCTGAAACAAGCATGGGTCACAGACGACACGTTTGTCCCGCTCAAATCGATGTTAAAACAAAAGCCCATTCCAAAGGACGTAAATGGCGTTACCTATCAAACGAAGGAAATGCGCTACTATCCATATAACAAAGCCGCCGCTCATCTCACCGGATATGTAGGAAAAGCAAATGCGGATGATATCAAAAGAAATCCAGCATTAAAGGCGGATCAAATTATCGGCAAAACCGGCCTTGAATTCACATTTGACAAAAACTTACGCGGACAAGATGGCGGAAGCATTCTCATCGTCCATGATGAAACAGGCATTGAAGAAACATTGCAAAAATCAGCTCGAAAAGATGGAAAAACAGTGAAGCTGACGATTGATGCTTCTTTACAGAAAAAAGCCTATGATCAGCTGAAAGGTGAAAAAGGGGCCGTCACCATCATGAATCCATCAACAGGTGATCTATTAGCACTTGTCAGCGCCCCTTCCTACGATGTCAATCTCATGACAAACGGGATCACACCTAAGCAATATCAGGCATACAGTGAAAATCCAGACCTTCCATTCCAAGCTCGATATGCGAGCCGGTTTGCACCAGGGTCCACATTCAAAACCATTACAGCCGCCATTGGGCTGGAAACAGGTGTCACAAAGCCTGACAAAGTGCGCACCATTCACGGACTGAAATGGCAGAAGGATCAATCTTGGGGAAATTATCGCATCACACGGGTTCACGATAAAGAAAAAGTAAATATGGTCGATGCCCTTGTGTACTCAGACAATATTTATTTTGGACAGGAAGCACTCGAAATCGGCAAAGACACCTACGAGAAAAAAGTGAAAGCATTTGGATTTGGCGAAGACTTACACATGCCATTTACAATGAAGCCTACACAAGTATCAAACGATGGTATTCAATCGGATATCTTACTGGCTGACTCGGCGTATGGCCAAGGCGAATTACTCATGTCACCGATTGAACAAATACATGCCTATTCTCCATTTGCTACAGGAGGCAAGCTTGTCTACCCTCGAGTGATTCAAGATGAAAAAACAGCATCACCAAAACAAATCATCAAAGAAGGCTCGGCAGACACAGTGAAAGACGCATTGACTAAGGTCGTGACCAGTCCAAACGGAACAGCCCACTCCTTACAAATCGAAGGAGCGGATATTGCCGCTAAAACGGGAACGGCAGAATTAAAAAGCAAACAAGGTGCAACAGACGGCACTGAAAATGGATTTTTACTTGCGTTTAATCCTAAAAAAGAAGATTACGTCCTCGTCGGCATGATCGAAGGGGTGAAAAACCGCGGCGGCAGTGGACTCGTCGTTCAAAAAATGAAGCCTGTCATTGCTTCTTTTTACAAATAACTCTTTAGAGACACAAGCTCAATCAAATGCTTGTGTCTCTTTTTTTCTAAATCATGACAATTTGCTATTGTTTTATAGTTCACCTTATGAATAAAATGAGAAGAATGCAAAAAACAGAAAACAGATAAATGAAGGGAGGAAGTCTCATTGGCCATTGCTGCTCGTACAAAGGATAAACCTCAACATTCTGTTACCGGCTCAACGGTTTATCCCATCTTATTGATTATTGGTATTTGTCATATGCTGAACGACACATTACAAGCCGTTATTCCTGCGATGTTCCCTATTTTGGAACGCTCAATGGGGCTGACCTTTACACAATTAGGGCTGATTGCTTTTACATTAAATATGGTCTCCTCCGTGATGCAGCCAGCTATTGGGTGGTACACAGATAAACGGCCGATGCCTTATGCACTTCCGATTGCTTTATTTTCAAGTGCAGTCGGTATATTCGGACTCGCGTTTGCTCCGTCGTTTGCCACCATTCTGCTTTGCGTTGTCTTTATCGGACTCGGCTCTGCGATCTTCCATCCAGAGGGCTCCCGTGTTGCCAACATGGCAGCTGGTCCAAGACGAGGACTTGCCCAGTCCATCTATCAAGTAGGCGGGAATACAGGTCAAGCCTTTGCTCCGCTTATCGCTGCATTAATGCTCGTCCCGCTCGGTCAGACAGGCGTGGCTTGGTTTACGATTGTTGGAATGTTGGCGGTTGGTTTCCTTCTTTATATTTCAAGATGGTACGCAGGAAGGCTTCAAACCATTCGAGCCCAAGCGAAAAAAACACCTGCAAAAGCTGCTAGATCTGATATTCATCGTAAATCAGCACTCATTGCACTTGGCATTATCGTCTTTCTCATCTTCGCCCGCTCTTGGTATGGAAATGCCATTTCGAATTTCTATGCATTTTATGCGATTGAACAATACGGTTTGACGATTAAAGAATCACAGACTTATATCTTCTTATTTCTCATTCTAGGTGCAATTGGGACATTTTTAGGCGGGCCGCTTGCAGACCGCTTCGGCAAGAAAAACGTGATTTTAGTTTCCTTATTGGCATCCTTCCCGCTTGCCCTGCTGCTGCCATTTGCCGGACCGGTTTTTGCTTATGTTTTACTCGGACTGATCGGGCTCATTTTGACATCAAGCTTCTCTGTCACCGTGGTTTATGCCCAAGAACTATTTCCCGGGAAAATTGGCACAATGTCTGGTTTAACTGTTGGGCTTGCGTTTGGTATGGGTGCAATCGGATCGGTTGCCCTCGGCTCATTCATTGATGCCTTCGGCTTAACGCCTACCATGATCGGTGTTGCTTTTTTACCGATATTAGGCATCCTAGCCTTCTTACTTCCTAGCGACCAAACCATCTCCAAATGGAATGAATCATAAAAAGAAAACCGCTCAATAATGAGCGGTTTTTTCCGATTGTTGACAAAGGGATAAAATGATGTGTATTTTAGCACTTTGTCTTCTTTTCAGCGTGATAGAAAACCTTTGCAGTCTAGGAAGGACAGCTACTTTTGCGGAGCGAATATGTTATTCGTGAGCACCAGCGCACAGGAGTGACACCGAATGCGAGGGTTTGTCTACACGCTGAAACCGCTCAATAAATGAGCGGTTTTTTCATCTCTCATAAAAATGCGTGTCAGGAACATGCTTCCTTGCAATAAATCCTTGCTTAAATTCTGGAAATACCTTTTGCACCTGTTTAATCTTTTGATGAACCAAGTCGGCATACGGAATATACAAATGTTCCACAAGCTTCTGTTCTTTCATATAGTAATACCAATTAAGGTTAAAGGTATTCTCGTCAATGATCGTAAAGGCAGAAAAATGATAGAACAAGAGTGGACATTCGTCGAGATACATATCTCCTTTTACAACTGAAAGCTTGTAGTTTTCAATGTTCCAAATCGCCGCATTGGCTCCTTTAGATGCAACGATATGAACCCCTTCAAAATCATCAACCCATCTTTCCACATACCGCTGATCTCCGTACGTCTTTTTTTCTGTATCCATTTCTACAGTACAATGGGCAAGACAGTTTTCTTTCCATTGCGTGACTGCCTGTTTGGCAACATCTGTGTTACGGCAGCCTACAAACCCAGTATTAAAGCGGCCAGACAACTCATAAAAATGATAGAACCGCTTGGAATTCATATGATCCGTCAAAAATAAATGAGCGCTTGGATTTTCTGCAAAAATCGCCTCCGGATCATGATAAAAATACAAATCCGTATCCAGATGGGCAAGATAATCTGCATCTGAGGACTCAAGAATTTTGAGCAGAAAAGCAGGCTTTAATGTCCAGCAATACTCATGAAACGTTCGATCTTCTTTTGCCTTCCGCAGCGTATCATCTTCAATGTCCTCAAGCTGTTCATATTGAACATGCGGGTGAGGGAACTCCTTTAATACTTTATAAGCCAAAGGGTCTGCACATAAAACGGACAGCTTGAAGGCATGCGCGTTTTGTTCAAGCGAATGAATCAGCGCCAAAAGCTTAAAAACATGGGTATTCGACACAATGGTTGTAAAGTGATAAGACGCCATTTACAACACATCCACTTGGAACAAATCAACGCGCAACAGCTCTTTCGTCAGCCCTTGAATGGCTTCTACAAGCACCATGCAGCCATACTCCTCACGTGCAAGCTGCGCCGCTTCTGCCAGCTTTTTCAAAGGAACATGCTTGGCTGTCAACATATCTTTTTTATCCCGCTTGATGCCTACATTCCGTTCTGTGATCAAATGAAGCAGCTCTAAAAAATAGGATAACAGGTCATCAAATGCTGGATTCTCACGCAGCTGCCGAACTTCTTTCACAATATCATTTGTCACAGTGTGAGAAAACGGACCAGAGAAAGCCAAATGGACATCAATAGCGTCAATATGATTGTACTTCTCACACATATACAAAATGTTGTATTTGATGTCATCAAATGACGTTAAATTACTTGGATGCTCTTGATGCACACTCATGATATCCTCTCGCAATTCAAAGGAGAGACCAAGCTGATTCAATCGAATCCCTAAATCATAATCCTCAAATCCGTACCGAACGATATTTTCATCAAACATCCCTAGTGCCATGACATGCTTACGTTTAACAGAGGAGTTATTTGTAATAAAAAATCGCCATGGCAGCTCATAAGAACCTAAATCATAGTGGTACGTTTCCAAAATGTCTTTCAGGATATCAATAAACTCAGACTGCAAATCGAAGCTTTTCTCTAGAAATGCACCATTTTCGACTTCTTCCAATGATAAAAGAGGCGTTTTGTCCTCCATTTTCCGTTTATACAGTCCTTGCTTTTTCAACCGCTTCATATGATCCTTATCAAACGCTTTGTAAAAATAGCGATAAATCCGCTTCCAGCACACACCGCAAATGACAAGATCCTCCCTGTCAGCATGAGCCTCTGCATGCTTTTGAATAAATCTCGGTTCTGCCAGCATATCACTGTCATGAAAAATGAGCAGATCTCCCTCCGCCTCGCGAATGGCATGATTACGCCCTTTTGCAATCCCTTGATTGACAGGAATACGCACCTTTTTAAATGGGAAGTTCACCTCAATATTCTCGAGCATTTCCATCGTGCCATCCGTTGAGCCATTATCGGCAACAATGACCTCAAATGGAATATCTGTTTCCTGAAGCGTTAAGGAAAAAAGGCTTCCTTCTAAACGCTCTTTGGCATTATAGCTTGGAATAATGACGCTTACCTTTGGCTTTTCATTCATGCGTCATCCTCCTCCCGTTTGGCATAGCCGTTAAACAGCGGATCGACCTGCTCCACAGATTCAATCACATGGCGAAGCACTTGCCGATAGGCTTCTTGGAAAAACGGCAGGTCATTTCGTCCTTTTTCATGAATTTGCTGCATCTCATCCTTGCTCACAATCCGAAAGCCGCTGTAATGATAGCAAATGAGCGGGTGCCCATCCTCCAGAAGAATACGTCCATTCTCCTCCCGATAAGAATGCTGCCCATAGTTCCAATGACCAATATTCACGCCTTTTGTCTCAATATCTTCTACTTTGTCAAACAGCCTCGGCATATGATCTAGATATCCTTGATCGCCAAACTTGCCTTCTCCCGGTGCATTTTTACATTCTTTTAAGCATTCTTCTTTCCACCAGCTGAGGCATTTTCGTCCGGCTTCATCTCCTTTAAAATGCAGAAAGCCTGAGTTATAGCGTCCTAAAAGCTTCTGAAGCATCTTCACTTCCTCTGCATCAAAGCTTGGAATGACAATATCCCCTCTCGAAATTAAAACAGAAGCATTCGGCTGATGTTGAAAAATCACCTGAGGGCTCTCATAAAAGAACAAATCCGCATCAAGATAGGTCACGCTCTCTGCCTGCTCCTGTTCAAATAACCACTCAATCCAAATCGGCTTTAGGGTCCAGCAATATTCCGATGCATCCCGTTCCTCTTTTTTCTCCAGCAGCTCTGGTGTTTCGAGCTCCCGTACATGAACAAGATCCACATGCGGAAAATTCATTTGATGAAGCAAATCAAATGCAGCATCATCCATGCATAACGTCTTGATGACAGCATCATCTTCTACTTGCTTCAACGATAAGAAAAACGCAATGGCTTGATAAAGTCTTCCACTTGAAAGAACCGTACAATATATGCTGTTCATCTATTTACACCTCTATTTTTGAAAGAATTCGCGGTACCATTCAATCGTCTTCTCTAAGCCTTCATCAATGGAGTAATCAGGCTTCCAATCAAGCAGCTTTCTCGCTTTCTCTGCTGACAAATATTGATGCTTAATTTCATGTGTTCCTTGATTGAGAATACGAGGCTTCAGTTCACTTCCCATTGCCTTTAAAATCTTATCCACAAGCTCAAGCACTGTCAGCTGAATCTCGTTACTAAAGTTAAAGGCTTCTCCCGCCAGCCCTTTTTCCTCCATCTTCTCAGCTAGCAGCAAATAAGCCTTCACTGCATCTTCAATGTAGAAATAATCACGAATAAATGTCCCGTCACTTCTAATTTCCGGCGCCTTTCCTTCTAACACAAGCTGAATGGTTTGCGGAATGATTCTGTTGAAATTCAAATCTCCGCCTCCATATAAATTACCGCAGCGTGTAATACAAACCGGAAGACCATATGTGTTGTAGTACGTATGAGAAATGAGATCTGCACAGCTTTTCGAGACATCATACGGATGTTTCCCGTTTAACGGCATGTCTTCATCGTATGGCAGCTGCTCTTGATCACCGTAGGCTTTGTCACTTGATGCCACGATCACTCGTTTGATCAGCGGCTGTCTTCTGCAAGCCTCCAGTACATTCCATGTCCCTAAAATATTCGCTTCAAATGTAGAAACAGGATGTCTATTTGCGACCCCAACAATGGCTTGGGCAGCCAAATGGAAGACGGTGTCAATTTCATATTCTCCCAACGCACGTTCAATCGTCTGCATATCCTCTAATGCGCCTTGCACCACATTCATTTTTTCAAATTGACTGCCTTGATATAAATTCGATCGAGGCACCTGATCACGCACAAGTCCAGTCACGTTTGCCCCTTGATCAATCAATTCCTTGACGAGATAGCTCCCTAACAGTCCTGTACATCCAGTTACAAATACGTTCTTTCCATTCCAAAATCCGCTCATGCTGTCACCAAACCTTCCATGGTTGTTTTCCATCTGTCCACATGTCGTTGATTTCCTTCAGGTTTTTATACGTATCAATTGCTGTCCAAAATCCGTGATGTTCATAAACGGCAAGCTCTCCATCATCCGCCAGGTTTTGAAGAGGCTCCGCTTCAAACACGCATTGATCATCATCTGTCAAATAATCAAATACCTTTGGAGACAACACAAAAAATCCTCCATTGATCATCCCGATACTGTCTGTCTTCTCAGAGAAGGATTGTGCCATCCCGTTATACACCTTCAGTGTCCCGTACTGGGACTTCTTTTCAATGCCTGTGACAGTCGCAGCTGCTCCAAGATCCTGATGACGTTTCAGCAAATGAAACATATTGATATTGGCCAGTCCATCACCATACGTCATCATAAAGGTCTCATCACCAATGTAATCCTGTGCCTGCTTTAAACGTCCGCCTGTCATCGTATCTTCACCTGTATCTAAAAAGGTGATTTTCCAGTTCTCCTTTTTCCCTAAAAGCTTCATTTCTCCTGTCGCCATATCGAGCTGCATGCTGTGATGCTGCCAATCGTAGTTCAGAAAGTACTCTTTGATCTTCTCTCCTTTATATCCAAGCAATAGGATAAATTCGTCTACACCGTAATACTGATAGATTTTCATAATATGCCATAGAATAGGCCGATCTCCGATCATAGCAAGTGGTTTAGGAAGCGCTTGTGTGACCTCACTCATTCTCGTTCCCTTTCCTCCGCAGAGAATGACTGCTTTCATCTTCTCCCCTCATCTCTCTATGAAGATTTTTTGATTAAAAACCCTATCTTTATGCGGAAAATCAGTACATGTACCCCCATACTTTGTCCGACATCAGGTTTTGAATCTACTCTATTCATATGTCGAAATGAGAGAGTGTGCCACCTAGCATTTAACTATTTTTACAAATAAAAAAAGAGCGAGATTCATATTCTCGCTCTTCCAAAGTTTAAATTGTATATTTTCAGGGTAGATGGTATGATAAACATGTGCATAACCAGCACAAACAGCCTCTTTCTACAAAGAGACTACTAGATTGAATGAATTCAAGTGGCAGCTTGTTTCATTCTCAATATGAATTACGGAGGTGAATTCCCTTGGCACAAAACGTTCTTTGTGAAGTGAACTCTTGCCGTTTTTGGGCTGAAAACAGCTGTACCGCTTCTACCATTAAAATCGGTAAAAACACGATGACTGAAGTGACTCGCAATGCTGAAACTGATTGCGAAACATTTGAAACAAAATAATCTATTTTTCTCTGAGATGAAGGAACTGGCAGGTTCCTTCTTTTCTTTTACCATTCTATCAAGAATGATAATTATTATCAAGTGTTTTTCAATAAACATTTCTCGGGAAATAATGACACGATATTTCTCCATTCGTTGACGATTTTCACTCCTTTTTCTATACTCAACATATCCGAAGAAGAAAAAGTGGTGACCAATCAATGGATTTTACGATACGTTTTCTATCATTCTTTGTCGTGGAAATCGAAGGCAAAGATGAACAAGCAAATAAACGATTTAAACATTATCAAACACTAGATCAAGAGGAATTTGAACAAAGTGAGCTGAAGGACTTTTTAGACGGTGAACTGAAAAAAATCGTCAAACGAAAAGTGGACCGACACCCTAAATCTGAACAAGTACCGACCAAAATTGGCCGATTTATTGTAGAGCCTGGTCATGAGCTTGATTCAAATCCAAACTACAACCTATTTCATCAAACGAGATTTGCCGATACAAAAGAATTGTTTAATGAATGCAGTGAACAGTTTGTTCGCACATATTTAGATACAAGTGCTGTCAGAGGCGGCGTTTTTTTAGTTGCTTCTGCTGTTCCTAAAAAGTATTTCGATGATTCCTTTGTCTTTATTATGAAATGCGATTTCGAACAAAAAGTGGCTTCTATCGCTGATACATCTACCTTGATTAGAAAAGTCGAAATGGCTATTACGACAAAAAACATGAAATCGATTCAATACCCGTTTATGCCAGAAGAGGGAATGACTGAAGAAGCGGAAGTGAAAATTCACCAATCCTCACACGCTCGTTATTTTGAAGACTTTTTGAAGTTCGTCGAATACGGTGAATCCATGCCTGAAATCATGAAATCACAGGTCATGAATATGGTACAGGAACAGGTTTTTGAAACATTACAGGATGAAAGTGAAGAATTAAAGCAGTTTGAAGAGGATCTTGAAATATGGGAAGCGAGTGAAAAACGAGAAATTAGAGAAACACTCGATACAGAGCAGGTTACACAAGCAGCCTCTCATATTGTTGAACAAACTCCTGATATCACAATGAAAATGCGTCTAGGCGAGACGGAAATCAAAGGTCTTCTAGCAGACTTTGGCCACTCGATCCATATTGCAAAGCTCAACAATCGGTATGTCGTGCTCGTTGAAGCAGATCAAATCGTCTTCGAAAAAGGAAGCACACCTGTTGAGTTTCATAAACCAAATGGGTTAAAAGAGGTGGTCAGCCAGCTGACGCAAAAAGCCTATGATTCAGATGTAGAATAAGAAACCATGACTGCCTCTTGCATTCAGCGCAAGAGGCATTTTTTTGTATAAGACCTGAATTTATTATGCTGGATCAGAAGAAACATGCAGCTCCCTGCCTCTTGCCCACATGCTGACAAGCAATAAACTTATGATGAGCATCAGCCAAAAGACGCTGCTTGATCCAAAAAACTGAATCATCGTATATCCGAACAAGGGTCCTAAAGCCGCTCCCATATCTTGAACAAAGGAATAGCTTGCGAGGAAGCGGTTTTTATCGGTTTGAGCAGAGGCTTTTTGAAAGGCAAGCGTATCTGTTAATGTCGTTAAGACTGTTGACAGCAGCTGGATCAAAAGCAGCATCACAAGAAACCAGCCGCTTACTTTCAGCATGACCGCCAGAAAACTGAGACTTCCAAATGAAAGAAACATCCAGCAAAGCGTTCGTTCCTTCATCACAAGCCCATCAAACCATTTGCCCGTTTTCGGTGCGACAAATGGTTCCCACCCCCATCTGAGCGCTTGAATGATTCCACTTAAAGCCGAAGCTCCGATGACAAAGCCGAACAGAGCAAATTCTCCATGACCGATCCTTGCTTCAATGACATGGCTGAGTGTTGATGCGAATAACCCTTGGATCACAAGTGCGATCAGCATACCTGTCATTAATACTTTTACAACATCCCGTGCAAGCCACCTCTGTTTGATGACTTGATACACCTGCCCCTCTTCTCCCTTTTCAATCTCATCCAAAGAGACATAAAAAATGATTCCTAGTAATGTGAGTAAACCAAAAACAAGTGTCATGGACTGGAAGCCGATCAGGCTGGCGAATATTCCGCCAAATAACATGCCGAATAAACTGCCAAGCCGGTAAAGCCCATTATAAATGCCCGTATAATGCCCTTGAGAGCTTTCCTCCATCTCAGCAATTAATCTCATTCCACTCATACGCAATAACGTCCATGCCAGCCCCCAAGCGCAGCGGCAAATCAGCAGGAGCCAAAAACCGCTCACACCATAAAGCACTGTGGTCACGGACGCAATCAAAATAGCGATTAATACACCAGTCTTCATTGGGACAAACCGATAGAGCCACCAAACGACAGGTGTGAGCGGGATGCGGATGAATCGGTTAATGGACAGCAGCAGCCCGACCTCCCAAATAGATGATAAACCAACCTCTTTCCAATAGATCGGAAGAACAATATAAAGCATTGAATCCCCAATCAGTGCAAATGCTGTGATAAGTGATATTGACACCACTTGCTTTTGACGATGATCCATTTTCCCTTCCCCCTTCGCTATCTTTACAATAAGGGATGCCTTATAATAAATCTAATGAATGTTTTTGATTAAACCATCAAAATAATTAATAGGTGGTGTTAAAGTTGAATTTACATGCCCTTCGGATTTTTGCAAAGGTCGCAGAGACAAAAAGCGTTACACAAACAGCAGACGTGCTATCTTTGACACAGCCAGCTGTGACGGCTCAGCTTAGAAGCATTGAAAGTGAGATCGGTTTCCGTCTTTTTAAACGAAATGGCAGAGGCATTACACTTACGGAAATGGGGAAAATTCTATACCCTTATGCCCGGCAAGTGTTCGAGGCTGAAAAAGAAGTAGAATATCAGATCACGCTTTTACAAAACGGAAAAAAGGGGCGGCTCCGCATCGCTTCTACCTATGTACCACTCAACTTTTTACTGCCAGATTGGCTTGCTGCTTTTAAAACATCTTCACCACAGACAGAAATTGAATTAAAAAGCGGCAACTCCGCTCAAGTTTTAGAGAGCCTGCTTCAATATGAATCAGATGTAGCCATCGCTGTGATCGAGGATTTGCACCATGAGGAGATTCTCACTTCTCATTTAACGAATTTAAGCTATGATTTTATTGTGCCGGCAGACCATCCGTTAAACGGAAAAACCGTCCCGCTGGAGCGCCTGAGTCAGGAGCCTTTTTTGATGCGTGAAGAAGGCAGTTCCACAAGAGATAAACTCTTCTCTCTTTTTACCTCGAAAGGAATCAAAAAACCGACCGTTGATTTACAATTCAGCGGTGTTCATGAAGCGATTCAAATGATCAAAGCTGGATATGGCATCACACTTGTTCCCCGTGATGCGGTTCATGGCAGTCTCAAGCGGCAAGAAATTGGGCGCGTGTACATTGAAGGCATTGAGATCGTCAGACCGGTGGTTGTGTGCAAACGGGCGAATGATCTTGAAGAAAATAGAACCGTGGATGCCTTCCTGCAAATGAAAGGTATCGGTCCATTTACTACGCCTGCTGCCAATTAAAAAAGTGCCTGCTTCTGAAACAGGCACTTTTTTTCTCTATTCAGATGGCTGCACGATGTCAAACGGTACAGCTTTTGAGGCTTTCACCAATTGTTCTGGGGTGATGAGGATTTCATTTCCCCATTCGCCTGCCCCAACACCTAATATTTCCTCTTCTAATAACGAAGCCTCAATAATGGTGCGGAATCCTTCTGGCTGCCAGCAAAACGGCGGAATCGAACCAATTCGATAGCCCGTCACTTCAAGAACCTTTTCCGGTGAAGCCATTTTAATATTACGGGAGCCGGCCGCTTTCTTGAGTTTCCCTGACTTAATATGCTGGTCAGCGCCAACCATCACAAGCAGCTGCTCCCCTTCTCCTGTTTCAAAAATCAATGTTTTAATCATTTGTCTTTCACGAAAACCAAGAGCTGCCGCTACATTTGCTGCTCCTTTTTCTGTTTCGGCAGAAAATGTTTTGATCTCATATGGGATGCCATGTTTGTCCAAAAAGTCATGTGCCGGTAATTTTTTCAATCGATTGAACCCCTTTCCTTACAATGTCCTTCATTTAGCTTATCACAATCTTCTCATCCTTAAGATGTATTTTTCAATTAAAAACCTCTGGACACACCATCACCATGCTATACTGAACTTGTTTTTGAAAAGGAGCCGGTTTAATATGGGAAACAAGTTTTGGTGTTATACAAGCAGTAAAAGCCTTCTCATGCTGAGTGATATTTTATTTGTCATGACGATCACGTTTGTCATTTATCAAGATACACAATCTGTTGCCTATGCGGCTGTCTTTCCGCTGATTAGAACGATATGCCAGCTATTGGCTGGGCTTTTCTCTCCTGTTTTAACTGATTACTTTCAAGCTGGCCGGCTATTGAAATGGATCCCGCTTTTACGTCTTGGGATGCTCATCGTGTTTACAGCCCAATTTCATTTGTTTCAGCAGCATATGGTCTGGTTGTTTAGTGCGCTTATTTTGATTTCCCTCACAGGCGGGTTCATCAGTCCTTTAATGCAGGCCATCATGCCGATGCTTGTACCAGCAAATCAGCTTGTGAAAGCAAACAGTACAGCCTCCATTTTTCATCAAATGGTTCAAATCGCCGGTTATTCGTTCACTGGAATGCTCGTCCTATGGATCGGGCCGTTTTATTTAATGTGGATCACCTGTGTCATGATTGTGTTGTCTTATCTATTATTCATCCCTGTTTTTCCTCTTCTCAAGCAAGAAGAGACGGTTCGAAAAACAAATAAGATGAACAGCTTCAAAGATGGCTGGACGATCATTTGGAGAAATAAAACGGTGCGCACCCTGACCTTTATGGATGTTTGTGAAAATATTGCGGGTGCTGTGTGGATCGGGGCGATTACGCTTGCCTTTGTCACCCATGATTTAAAGCAAGATGAGGAATGGTGGGGGTTTATCAATGCCGCTTATTATACAGGTGCCATCATAGGCGGGCTCTTAGCTGCATGGATGAGTCAGTTTATTCAAAAACAGCTTCTCCTCTATATGGCAGCTGGTTCATTCATTTATGCAGTGCTGACCATTGTCTATTCACTGAACAGCCTGCCGTGGCTTGCTTTGGTGCTTTGTATTTTGATGGGGCCTGCCTACCAAATCCGAGATGTTTCGCAGCAAACCATTCTTCAAACGGAAACGCCAGTACATGACTTATCAAAGGTGTATTCGGCTCACTACGTCCTTTCTTCAGTATCAGTCGGTTTATCTATTTTCTTTGTTGGATTGATTGCAGATGCATACGGGGCGAGGTCTGTGTATTTGCTGGGCGGTCTGTTTGTGCTCGTTTGTTCCGGCATTGCCATCCTTGCTTTTATGAAGCAGAAAAAAGAGAGCAGCTGATGTATGCAGCGGCTCTTTTACTTTTCTTTTAACATCGCAAACATGTCACGGGCCATGGCTTCTAAAATATACACAACTGGCGTCTGTGTGGTGATATTGGCTCTGTGGACCCGTTCATCTGTGACGTAGTAGGCAATATTTAAATCTGAAATGCGCGAAATCGTGCAGTGCTGGTTATTCGTAATACTAATGATCTTGCTGCCTTCTCTTTTTAACTTCGAAATATGATCAATTGTAATACTGTTCTCTCCTGATACAGACAGCACAATGGTGACACTATTGTCTAAATACTGCATATTCATCGGAAAAAACGGATCATTGATGTAAAATGAAAATTTCTCAAGACTTGAAAAGTACCTCGCCCCATACTGCGCCAAAATGCCAGAACTGCCAGTTCCGATAAACAGCACATTTTTTGCCTCAGCAATGAGCTTCGCGGCCTCCTTAATTTTCCCCTCAAAGTCTCCCTTCAATGTTCGTTCAATAAATTCATATAGAAAGTGCTGAGTGCTTTTTAAAGAAGGTGCCTGCTCTGATTCTAAATACATTTTGAGCTTCACTTTAAACTCTGAAAAGCCTTCACAATTTACTTTTCGGCAAAAGCGAAGGACAGACGAGGTGGAAATATGTGCAGCATCTGCAAGATCTCGAATTCTCATGTACACGACCTTTTCACTGTTTTCCATGATATATCGGTATAAAGCGCTTTCTAGTTCATTAAAGCTGGAAATGACCTCACTTGAAAACATCTGACTTCCCCTTTCTCCAACTACATGTCACAATGTGTTTCTTTTATGTAACAAATCTCTAAATAGGGCACCCTTGCCTAAAGACGCTGAAGTCATTTACGCACATGATGCTCTCACGATAAGCTATAGATGTACAAACAAGAAAAAAGACTTTTCTCTATTATAACATTGCGCGTTACATTATTCGGAGGTGCAGAACATGGCAAAAGGATTAAAGGTTGTCACAATTGGCGGAGGATCAAGCTATACACCAGAGCTTGTAGAAGGATTTATTAAACGATACGATGAATTTCCGATTAGCGAGCTTTGGCTCGTTGATATTGAAGCGGGAAAAGAAAAGCTTGAGATCGTCGGAAATCTTGCAAAACGCATGGTCAAAAAAGCAGGGCTCCCAATCGAGGTTCATTTAACATTAGATCGCAGGAAAGCTCTTGTAGATGCTGATTTTGTCACAACACAATTCCGTGTCGGACTTCTTGAAGCACGTATGAAGGATGAACGCATTCCTTTAAAATATGATGTCATTGGTCAAGAAACAAATGGTCCAGGAGGTCTATTCAAAGGACTTCGCACCATTCCTGTCATTCTTGATATTGTCAAAGATATTGAAGAGCTTTGCCCGAATGCATGGCTTGTGAATTTCACAAATCCAGCTGGTATGGTCACTGAAGCCGTTCTTCGTTATTCAAACCATCGTAAAGTCGTTGGTTTATGCAACGTGCCGATCGGCATTCGCATGGGAATCGCCAAAGGGCTTGGTGTCGACGCAAGCAGAGTCGAAGTCAGCTTTGCTGGATTAAACCATATGGTCTTTGGACTCAATGTATTCTTAGATGGCAAAAGCATCATGGATCAAGTCATCGAAGACATGGCTGATCCAAACTCCAGCATGTCGATGAACAACATTCAAGCGATTCCGTGGGATGCTGATTTCTTAAAAGGGCTTGGCGTCATTCCTTGTCCGTATCACCGTTACTACTACAAAACAAGTGATATGCTGGCTGAGGAAAAGAAAGCAGCAGCAAATGAAGGAACACGTGCTGAAGTCGTTCGCGCATTAGAAAATGATTTGTTCGAGCTTTACAAAGACCCTGATCTCGACATCAAGCCGCCACAGCTTGAAAAACGAGGCGGTGCCTACTACAGTGATGCGGCTTGCAACTTGATTGCATCCATTTATAACGACAAGCATGACATTCAGCCTGTAAACACCATTAATAACGGGGCTATTAGTGACATTCCAAATGATTCTGCGGTTGAACTCAACTGCGTGATCACAAAAGACGGTCCTAAACCAATCGCTGTTGGTGAAATGCCGGTCGCTGTCAAAGGACTTATTTCTCAAATTAAATCCTTTGAACGTGTAGCTGCTGAAGCAGCCGTGACAGGCGATTACAACACAGCTCTTGTCGCAATGACCATCAACCCGCTTGTCCCATCAGATGCCATTGCAAAAAGCATCCTAGATGAAATGCTAGAAGCTCACAAAGAATATTTGCCACAGTTCTTCAATAAAGTAGAAGCATAAAAAGAAGCCGCACTTGTCGAAAGTGCGGTTTTTTTATTTGGCTGCAAACAGCCGGTCCATCTGAGGATGATCATAGTCTAATAGCCAGTGCTGTAAGCCTTCATAGACTGGGCGTAGACGCTCAGCATCTGCCGCAATGAGATCACAGCCTCGATCATCATATAAGTGAAAAATCATTTTTTTTGAGAGATTCATTAGGTAAATTTCATACCCCAGTTTTCCCTTCAAGATTTGATTCGGTGCATAGAAGTCCTCCTGGCACATCGCATGGAGAAGCGGACGCAATCGAATGTCTTGCAGCTGGCATTTGAGTGTAAATCTCTCTAATGTCAGTGAATCTTCTATTTCTGGACGTACATAAGTCAAAAGCTCGTGGCGCAATCTGTTCCTTACTTGCCGATGCACATATTTTTGATAAATCAGGAGCTTTCGCTTCGTTAATTCATGTTCATGTTCTGTATACACATCCGTTACAAACAGTATGTCGTCTTCTGGATCAAAAGCATATTTCACAATCTCTAAAGCACGATCTCCCGCTTTTTCTAATACAATCGATTCTTTTCCTAATGACCAATCTGCCACTTCAAACCGTAGCCCAATAGACCACTCATAAAAAAGAGGCGGCGTGAGGATAAGATGAGGAAAATGATTTTTTAGAAACATATTTGTTTGATCACTCATTTGCTTTCCTTTCACTCGTTTTATTTTTCATTTTACCGTTGAAACATATAGGAAAACAAATTGGAAATAAACTGTCATTTCTTATATGATAGAAAGAGATGGAGGTGTGGTCAATTGAAAACATCAAAATGGTTTTTACAAGTGTTCCTTACAGCACTGATCACCATGTGGATACAGGCTGGACTTGATCAGGCGAACGTCATTCAGATCACCAATGTATGGGTCGATGTCAGCAGCTGGATCCTGATCTTCTTTGTCATCTACGCACTTTTTGAATGGACAGCTCACATCTTAGCAAAACGGAAAACCGTTCATCGCTGAACATCTCTTTTCATAGAGATGTTTTTTCTTGAAACTCTTCTTGCACAAGTTCATGAATGACACCCATTCCTGCCTTGCTTCCAGCTGCTGCTGCGAGAACTAACTGAGCAGGACCGCCTAGATTATCCCCACACGCAAAGATACCACTGACGGTTGTACGTCCAAGGATATCTGTTTCAATCCCCGCATTCTTCGTCATTTGACAGCCAAGCTTTTCGGCAAATGGGGCTGACTGCTTGAATTCACTTGCGACAAAACCGCCTTCCCTTTTCACTGTCTCCCCATTTGCAAGCTGGAGAGAGCGCAGCTGCCCATTGTCATGATCAATCGACACAATTGGCACATCAATGACTTGAATAGAATGTGCGGTCAGAAGTGCCTTGTCCTCTTCAGCCAACACGTGCCCATTCGAAAACACGATCAAATCCTTTGTCCAATTGGAAAGAAGCTTAGCCATATGCAAGGCTCGCTGATTCTCTGCAATAAGGGCAAGTGCTTTGTCCTTTAATTCCCATCCATCACAGAAAGGACAGCTAAACAACGTTTTTCCGTACACATCATGAATTCCTTCGATCTCTGGCAGTATATCCTGAAGACCTGTTGCCAAAATGATTTTTTTCGCTTCGAATCTATCTCTCTCGTGTGTTAGTAACGTAAATCTTTCCTCTTTCTTTTGTATATCAACAATTCGACTTCGTTTGATTTTGATATTAGGGTATTTTTGAAGATCTGCCTCTCCCGCTCGTCTGATCTCAAACGGTGTCATTCCATCGTTTGTAATAAATCCATGTGATTCCTGCGTCACTCGATTTCTTGGCAGCTCATCATCAAATACAATGACTTGCTTTCTGCCTCTCCCTACAACAAGTGCTGCACTTAATCCGGCTGGCCCGCCTCCGATAATGGCACAATCTAATAACATATCAATCTCTCCTTTTCTATTCAAGATTTTAAAGACTCTTAATATCTATAATTAGTTCAAAAAAATCACATGTTGAAAAATGGATTTTTTTCTGTCTGTTCAATTTGGCTCGCAATATCAATTAACCGTTTTTGACTTAATGTCTCCTGCATTTTCGTTTCAACATCCTGCATAACTTGTTCAATCAAACAGCCATCATGAGGCATAAAGGAGTCATGCTCTAAGGAGCAGCGAAATAAATTCGTTTGTCCTTCTACAGCCTGAATGACATCTAAAAACGAAATGTCCTCCTTTCGTTTGATAAGGGTATAACCTCCCTTTGCACCAGGAGTTGATTCAATCAATCCCGCCTTCACAAGCTTTGTTAAAATTTTAGATAAATAAGTTGATGAAAGGTCTTGCATCTTAGCAAGAGGCTCAACGCCAATCGCTTTACCCTTTGGCGCAAGAGTTAAAAACACCATCGTATGCAGCGCATAGTTGGTTGCTTTAGAATATTTCATGAGGAAACTCCTTTCTATCTATTATAGACCTTTTATATCTGTAATTGATCATAGATGATTCAAGAGAAAAAAGCAAGAGTTGTGAATCTGCTCCACTTTTCATTCCACATTTCACATTTCCTTCCGATAATAGAAGTAAGCACGAAAGAAAGTTTTGATTGAGAACGAGAAGGAGTGAAGAAAAATGTCAGATCAACAGCACAATGCAGCACACGAAGAAGAAGAGGAATTTAACGTATACGACATGCTTCCGCCCGCAGGTACAATTATCGGAGAAGCAACAGAAGAAGAAATGGATGCCGCAGCAGCACTTGAAGTGAGACATGTCGCGTTCATGCGCCTTCAAGATATGTTCATTCAATTTGATGGCTCGTCTTACAAAGACTTATTAAAAGACTTTCAAGAATTCGAAATGGATTCCACAAAATTCTGGAGAGCCATTGCTAGACGTCTTCAAATTCCGTACGAATGGCCAATCCGAATCGACCACGCAAACGGCCCTATTTATATTGGTGAAACAGAGGATAGCCGTGAGGTTGAGGAGAGCGCAGAGTAAGGAATGGCGGCCCCCTTTTGGTAAGGAGGCATTTTACAATACATCAGTTGAAAAAACAAATAAGCAATATGAGCGCTGTCACGCCCATATTGCTTATTCTCGTGTTAAGTTAACTCTGGCCAAAATGCTTGATTTGCCACAATTAAGTCGTCTAAAATATCTTTTGCTACTTTAGCACTCGGCACCGTTTTCGATAATGTGATAGCCTGCCATAGTTTTTGATACGACCCTTCTTCAAATGCTTCTACTACTAGTTTTTCTACGCCAACTTGCTGCTCCATGAGACTTTTTTGGAATCTTGGAATCTCTCCAACTACTAATTTTTCTGGACCATTGCTGCCAACAATACAAGGAATTTCGACCATGGCTGTTGGATCAAAGTTCCTAATAGCGCCATTGTTCTCTACGATCATCAGCATCCGTTCCTTTTTATTAAAAGCAATGGCTCGTGCCAAATCAACGATATAGGAAGCGTGCTCATCAATGGTCAGCTTTGTTTCCTTTGCAGTTCCTTTATCAATGATGGCCTGACATTCACTAAAAACAAAAGCTTCCCGCCCCTCCATCACTTCATTGGCACGCGTGAACTCGATATTTGAATGTGCCACTTCTTCATCTGGAAATAGATAGTATTTTAAATACGTATTCGGTACCGTTTTTGGATCAAGCGCTTGAATATCTTTGGCCTTTTTTAATGTGCTGTTCCAGCTCTTCTGCTGTTCTAGCTCAGATGTTCCATCTGTTGCATAACCATGCTGGCTTACATGCTTAATTACCTCAGGCATTAAGCTATTTCCTGCATTATCTCGAATATCTGTCCACCAGCCAAAATGATTCAAACCATAGTAATCGACTTCTAGTTCTTTCCGCGAAGATAAGCCTAAATTTTTTGCAATTAATTCTTCAATGCCAATTGGCATATCGCATATGTTTAAAATTTTGGCATTCGGTCTTAGCTTACGTGTTGCCTCTGCGACTATCGCTGCAGGGTTCGAATAGTTTAACATCCAAGCTTCAGGTGAGTATTTTTCCATATAATCGACAAGTTCTAATACACCTGGAATGGACCGCATTCCGTAAGCTATTCCGCCTGGGCCGCATGTTTCCTGTCCGACGACTCCATGCTTCAATGGAATTTTTTCATCTAATTCTCGCATTGCATATTTGCCGACACGAATATGTGCCATCACAAAATCGACTTGAGTAAAGGCTTCTTCTGGATCCGTGCTTGCCAGTAATCGCACTTCTGGTGCTCGTTCTTTTAACATAATCTCACATGCATCTGCAATCGTCTTTTGTCTAGCTTCATCATTATCATAGAGTTTAATTGTATGAATTGGGAACTCATCTAGATAGTCTAACAGCATCAAAATGATCCCCGGTGTAAATGTACTTCCGCCTCCAGCGATGGTAATATTAAATTTTTTCATCATATCCAGCTCCTTTTTTAATCTAATGAAAGTTTTGTCTCAAAGGACTCTCTTACTTGCGGTACACTTAAGCCAACAATGATTTGAATGCTTTGACCACTCTTCGCCATGCCGTGGGCCAGTTTATTCTTTGTAAAGTAGTCCCTATCTTTCACCAAGCTAGGGTCAATCACTGTAATACGCAGACGCGTGGCACAGTTTGTCACATCTTTAATGTTTTCTTTACCGCCAAGGCCTTCTAAGAAATACACGGCTTTCTCTTCATACTCAGACGCATAAACGGGCGCTTCTTTTTGCTCATGACCTTTTTTATGAGCATTCTCATAATCTTGTTTTGTATATAGCCTCGTCTCCTCCTCATGTTTTCGTCCTGGTAATGGAATATCGAATTTCACAATCATCCATCTAAATATGACAAAATACACTGCTGTAAAAAGAAGTCCAATCATCGCTTGAATCAGATAAGTCCCTCCATGATTTGAAGAGAGCGGAATCCAGTTCAATGCAGCTATTTCAATAAGCCCGGAACCCATCATTCCGACAACACCAAACATATTCATGATTGTCACCATGGTCGCACCAAGAAGTGCATGTATCACAAATAAATAAGGCGCGAGGAATAGAAATGTAAATTCAAGCGGTTCTGTAATTCCGGCAAATACCGCTGTTAATGTGGCGGGTAATACCAATGCCAAAACCTTTTTTCTGTTTTCTTTCGGTGTTGAAAAATACATGGCTAAAGCTATCCCTAAACAGCCAAACATCTTAATATTCCCATGCAATAAAAATCCGTATGGATAAAGATCCTTCAAATCGGAAGTGGAGGACGCAAATTCATTTAAGTGAGCAATCCAATATGGTTTTAACCCCCCATTTACAGCCGCTGGACCAAACTCAAAAGGTGTATAAATAAAATGGTGAAGTCCTGTTGGAATTAACACCCTTTCCAAGAAATGAAACAGCCAGACACCAATATAACCAGACTGTGCCATGAACCCTTGGAGAGATTGAATCCCCTGCTGAACATAGGGCCATACAAAAGCAACGATAAAAGCAATAGGAATCATCACAAAGAATCCGATGATGACAACAAATACAAGCCCCTGGAAAATCCCAAGCATTTCAGGCAGCTTTTGATCATAAAAACGATTATGGATCCAAATGACGATTCCAGATATCATCACCGCACCAATGATACTTGTATCCAGCGTAGGTATACCCGCAATTTCTTTTACACCCGCTACGTTCTCGACACCTTGCGATAAATCAACGCCAAAAGTAGACGGCCAAAGTGTCAAAATAGCATGAATATAATTGTTAAATACAAGATAAATCATCAAAGCTGCGAGCGTCGCACGTGCTTGCGCTTTTTTTGCAAGTGAGATGGGCAATCCAATCACAAAGGCTAATTCCATATGATTGAAAATCGTCCATCCCCCGCTTTCAATCAGTGACCAAACCTTGTACCACATCGTACCTTCTCCAGCCATTTCTCCCATAATCGCTGGATTCTTACATAAAGTCGCGAGGCCGACAACAATACCAAAAAACGCGAATAAAAGTACAGGAACTACCATAGCACTGCCAAACCGCTTGATTGCATTCATAAGCATAACCCCTTTGCTTGATCCATAACATCACTGTAAAGGTAGCGCTTACAAAAACCAATAGGTTTGACGTATTTAGAAATCAAGTTGTAACATTAGATTATATTTTCACAGGAAGAAAATATTTTCATGTTGGAGGGCACATCGCATGATACTGGACAAGCTGGTTAATAAACACTTCGAAGATTTAAACAAGAATGACCTGCACATTATTAAAACAATCCATGATCATCTTGAAGAAATGAAGACAATGAAAATTCAGGACCTTGCCCGTTATGCTCATACTTCCATCTCATCCATCCATCGGCTTGCTAAGAAAATAGGGTTCGACGGCTACAGTGACTTAAAGTCTTATGTGAAATTAAATGCTTTCACTGAAGAGACAACACAGGATTTAATGCAGCTGCTTGATCAAGATATCCGGCAGACAAGAAAATATATGGAGCAGCTCGACTTTCATCAATTAAATCAACTGATTGATCGCGCACCGTATATTTATATTTATGGGACAGGAACAGCACAGCTTGATTTAGCCAATGATGTACAGCGGCAGCTATGGTCACTGCATAAGAAATCTCAAGTATTACGAAGCAAGCGGGACTTAACAGATGGAATCATTGAATTTGGTGAGGATGACCTTTTATTTATCATTTCCTTATCGGGTGAATCGAAGAATTTAGATGAAATCATTCAATTGGTGAAAACGAGACATATCAAATTTATCAGCATGACCACATTAAGAAATAACCTTCTTGCACAAAATGCCATGTTTAACATCTATGTAAGCAGCACCCCGTTTCTCTTATATAACAAAGTGGACAACTCCAGCTTTCTGCCATTTTACATTGTGGCAGATATTATCGTCAGAAAATTTAGTGAGTGGAAAGTGAACCAATTGAATAATAAGACTTAAACATAACAAATACAGTTTTGGAGAGAGATTCAATGTTGCTTCGCAAAAAAAAGAGAGACTCTTTTGTCTCTCTCAAAAAATACTGTATAACAACGGTTTTAATGAACTATATCTACTTGCGGCTGCCTTTTTCTATTCATGCTATTCAGCAGTATAATGCCCAGCAATCAGTTCATCAAACGAATCCGCTAATTTGAAATCCGTCTCATCTTCTATATCAAAGTAGTGAATCGGCGGATGCTCCTTTGTTTCTCTGTAATCCAATGCAATCCACGTATGACCATCCCCACAAATAAGCACTAGTCCCTCAGGCAATTCCCATTCTTCTATTAAATAATCACTATCCATAATGCCTTCGTCTTTGGCAATTCCTCTTAAATGATCAAATGACACATGATCCTCTGCCCATCCATTCGGCTGATCCGTGGGAAAAGCGTTATGCAGGGTATACCCGCCATTTTGTTCGAGGATCAGTTGCTTATATGTATCAGGCAGGATGACGCCTAGCTTCTTTTCCGCTTTTGCAATGCCTTTCTCATTGATTTTCTTAAATGTTTCTTCGCTTTCTCTATCTTTATCCCAAAATGGTTTCAAATAAAATACCTCCAATTGTTATTTCTATCTCATTTTACCATTTAAGAGAACTAGTTTAATAGTCCTATTCAATAAAAAAAGAGAAGGGTTCCCCCTCCTCTTGTTGGTCATGATTGTTCTTGATTTCTCGCTTCAAATTCATCCAGCATGGCACGCACTTCATCTGTTGATGATGTGTTCATTAATTGATTTCTTAAGAAACTCGCTCCTCTGAATCCTTTTACATAAATCTTAAAGAAACGATGCAACGCCTTGAATGGACGCAAGCCTAGTGATGAGTATTGATCATGGAGATCAAGATGTAACCTTAAAAGACCAAGCAGTTCATCACTTGTATGCTCCCTCGGCTCTTTTTCAAAAGCAAATGGGTTATGGAAAATTCCGCGCCCAATCATCACGCCGTCTATTCCATACTGTTCAGCGAGCTTTAAGCCTGTTTGACGATCAGGAATATCACCATTGATCGTCAAAAGAGTATTCGGTGCTACTTCATCACGAAGTTTCTTAATCTCAGGAATGAGCTCCCAATGCGCATCCACCTGGCTCATTTCCTTTCTTGTGCGAAGATGGATTGATAAATTCACAATATCTTGCTCCAAAATATGTCTAAGCCACCCGCGCCATTCATCGACCTCAGTAAAACCAAGTCTTGTTTTCACACTGACAGGTAATCCCCCTGCTTTTGCCGCTTGAATCAGCTCTGCCGCAACGTCTGGACGAAGAATCAAGCCGCTGCCCTTTCCGTTTTGCGTGACATTTGGGACAGGACAGCCCATATTAATATCAAGTCCCTGAAATCCCATTTCCGCCATTCCAATGCTCATTTGTCTAAAGTTCTCAGGCTTGTCTCCCCAAATATGAGCAACAATCGGCTGCTCATCCTCTGTAAACGTTAAACGCCCCTTCACACTTTGAATGCCATCAGGATGGCAATAGCTCTCACTGTTCGTAAACTCTGTAAAAAACACATCCGGTCTCGCCGCCTCACTCACAACATGACGAAACACAACATCTGTCACTTCTTCCATTGGTGCTAATATAAAAAATGGCCGTGGTAAATCACGCCAGAAATTTTTACTCATCTTTCATCCAATTCCTCTCATGACATAGCGCCTTAAAGGGCATGTCCTTCTGTAAATTCTTTCAGCAATTTTTATCATTATATACTTTAATATGAACCGTGCAAAATTGCAAAAAAGGACATTTGGTGATGAATTGCGGGATAAAAATATTAATTCCACTTCCAAATATCATTTTTTAGGCCGATTGAACATACAAAAATAAAAACATCCCGATATCAATGTTTTTCACAGAATCGGGATGTCACAATACATTACTGATTAATCACAAGACTTGCTACACATTCTACATGGTTGGTATGCGGAAACATATCCACAGGCTGCACTTCCTCTGTCACATACCCGCCATCTTCAAGAATTCTCAAATCACGAGCAAGCGTCCCTGGATTACAGGACACGTAAACAACTCGTTTTGGTTTCATCTTTAAAATGGTGTCAAGCAGTGCTTCGTCACAGCCTTTTCTTGGCGGATCAACGACTAATGTATCTGCTTTGATGCCTTCTTTGTACCAATTCGGAATAACCGCTTCTGCTTCACCGACTGCGAATTCAACATTGTTGATTCCGTTTAAGGCAGCGTTGCGTTTTGCGTCTTCAATTGCTTCTGGAACAATTTCAACCCCATAAACTCTGCCTGCTTTTTGTGCGAGAAATAAGGAAATCGTACCGATTCCGCAGTAGGCATCGATGACGGTTTCTTCGCCTTGCAACTCTGCATATTCAAGCGCTTTGTCATAAAGCACCTTTGTTTGAGCTGGGTTCACTTGATAAAATGAGCGGGCTGAAATGGCAAATTTGATGTCGCCAATCGTGTCATAAATGTATTCTTCGCCCCATAAAACGGTTGTTTCGTCTCCGAAAATGACATTTGTTTTCTTTGAATTCACGTTTTGTACAATTGACCGAACATGTGGGAAGCGTGCTATAATCTGCTCAATCACCTGCTGCTTTTGCGGAAAGTCAGCTGTTCTAGTAACAAACACAACCATCATTTCACCTGTTGCAATACCATAGCGAACCATCACATGACGCAGCCAGCCTTTGTGCCGCTCTTCGTTATATGCTTTGATGCCAAACGCATTGCATATGTCTTTTACTGCCTGTACCACTTCGTCGTTTTCTGACTGTTGAATCAAACATTTTTCCATATCAATGATTTCATGAGTACGCTGCTGATAAAAACCTGCAACAAGTCCGCCTTCTCGTTCGCCAACTGGAACTTGTGCTTTGTTTCGGTAATTCCAAGGGTCTTCCATGCCGAGTACAGGATGAACTTTTACACGGCTCATATCAAGCTTGCCGATCCGCTCTAAAACGTCCTTTACTTGTTTCTGTTTAAATAGCAGCTGGCCTTCATAGCTCATATGCTGAATTTGGCAGCCGCCGCACTGTTTGTAAATGGGACATAGCGCATCTTGCCTGTGCTGACTTTCCTTTGTCAGCTCCATAAGTCGTCCAAAAGCAAATCCTTTTTTGACTCGTGTGACTTTGATTTTCCCTTGTTCGTCAGGAAGGGCATTCGGTACAAAGACAGGGAATCCTTCAATTTTCGCTACACCTGCACCTTCATGCGTTAAGTCTTCGAAGGTTACATTGTAGTATTCATTCTTTTCAACAGGCGGTTTCATTTTCACCAATTTTATCACCTCATTTGCAAAGAAAAACTTGGCCGCCATAAGGAACCAAGTTCAGTCTTCACCCTATTTTTTCAGCTGTTGCTTTTGGCACAATAAATTCAATATGGCGATACAGGTTTTCAAATTCACCTGGCAGCATGCCGCCGTATTCACCATCTAAATTCAATTGCATTTTATCTTTTACATCTACCTTCACGCGATTCGCTTTTGCGTAGATGACATTGTTATCATGAATATGCTCGCCTCTAAGAGCAAGACTGACCACTCGAATGGCTTCTGCTAAATTGACCTTCTTTAGAATAATCAGGTCAAACATCCCATCATCTAAAATGGAATCTGGCGCTAGTTTTTCAAACCCGCCTACTGAGTTTGTGAGTGAAACAAGAAACAGCATGATTTCTCCATGAAACAATTTGCCGTCATATTCAATTTCGACTTCTGTCGGGCGGATAGAAGGAAGCATCTCCATGCCTTTTAAATAATAAGCAAGCTGTCCAAGCATGGTCTTCAGCTTACTAGGCACCTCATAGGTGAGCTCTGTTAACCGGCCGCCGCCAGCAATATTAATAAAATAATGACCATTGACTTTACCGATATCAAGCGGCTTCGCTACACCCTCAATAATGGCATCTGTCGCTTTTAAAACACCTTCTCGTGGAATGCCAAGTGCTCTTGCGAAGTCATTTGTCGTTCCAACTGGAATAATTCCTAGTTTCGGTCTTTTTTCAAGCGGTGCTAGTCCGTTGACGACTTCATTGATCGTGCCGTCTCCACCTGCTGCTACAATTAAATCAAAATCTCTCTGTGCGGCTTTTTCTGCTGCTTGCGTGGCATCTCCTGCACATGTCGTCGCATGACAAGAAGTTTCATAGCCAGCTTGTTCAAATTTTTGCAAAACCTGCGGTAAATTCTTCTTGAAGAGTTCACGCCCAGATGTCGGATTGTATATAATTCGAGCACGTTTCATTCATCATCATCCTATATTCATTATGCAATCTATTTTCACCACTAACAACCTTTAATTATACTATGAGATTTGAAAATGGCAACAAAACAACCACCTAATATGTGAAATCTCCTACCACATTTCCCCCAGCAAGAAAGCATTCTGATAAGATAAAAGAAAACGCTGTAAAGGATGATATGCGATGAAAAAGCCTGTCTATTTTAATCATGACGGCGGTGTTGACGACCTCGTCTCTTTATTTCTTCTCCTTCAAATGGATCATCTGAAAGTCATCGGGATGTCTGTGATTCCTGCTGATTGTTATTTAGAGCCTGCTCTCAGTGCATCTCAAAAAATCATTGATCGCTTCAGCCCTTATGAAATTGAAGTCGCTGCTTCAACTTCTAGAGGCGTCAATCCATTTCCGAAGGATTGGCGTATGCATGCTTTTTATGTAGATGCTCTGCCAATTTTAAATGAAAAAGGCACTGTTGATACTAAAGTGTCCAAGCTGCCAGCACACCTTCATCTAATTGAAACGGTTAAGAAGGCAAAAGAACCTGTCACCCTGCTCTTTACTGGTCCGCTCACCGATCTTGCACGTGCTTTAGAAGAAGATCCTTCGATCTCTAATAAAATTGAGAAATTGGTGTGGATGGGCGGCACGTTCCTTGAAAAAGGCAATGTTGAAGAACCTGAGCATGACGGGACAGCAGAATGGAATGCATTTTGGGATCCTTATGCTGTCAGCACTGTCTTTCAGGAACCGTTTCCTATTGAAATGGTCGCACTTGAAAGTACAAATCAAGTCCCGCTTACACTTGATGTACGTCAGCGCTGGGCTTCCCTTCGTTCTCATATTGGAATAGATTTTATTGGACAGTGCTACGCCTTTTGTCCGCCGCTGATTCATCATGAAACGAACTCGACGTATTACTTATGGGACGTGCTGACAACGATCACTCTTGCTTCTACATCATTTACCCGTTCAAAAGAAGTTAATGCGATCGTTTATACCGAGACGCCAAAGCAAGGACGCACTGAAGAGCATCCAGATGGAAAATCAATTCAAGTGATTGACCATGTCGATCGTGATGCCTTTTTCCACGCTTTTGAAGAGCTTATGAGAAAAGCGGTTTGTCAGATTTCAAAATAAAAAAAGCCCCGCTCATTGGCGGGGCTTCCTCTTACTCTTCTTCTGCGTACTTTTTCTTACGTCTAAACTTGCTTAACATTTCATACACGATTGGGACGATGACCAATGTGAGAAGTGTAGAACTTGTTATACCGCCAATTACGGTAACGCCAAGTCCTTTTGATACGATCTGGCTTCCGCCTTCAAATCCTAATGCGAGTGGCAGCAGTGCACCAATCGTCGCAAGTGCTGTCATTAAGATTGGACGTAATCTTGTTGTACCTGCTTCAAGTAACGCTTCTCTTGTTGAGAGACCTTCTTTTTCTTTATGAATTACGCGGTCAATCAAGACAATGGCATTAGTTACAACGATACCGATCAGCATGAGCAATCCAATCATGGCATTTAAACTGATGGTTTCTTTTGCTATAAACAATCCAAGTAGCGCACCAATAATCGTAAATGGCAGTGAGAAGAGAATCGCAAATGGTGCAAGACCTCCGCCAAATGTGATGACGAGAACAAGATACACAATGGCAATCGCTGCAAGCATTGCAAGGCCAAGCTGTGTAAAGGATTCTTCGATATCAGCACTTACGCCGCCTGTGTCAATCGTTACGCCAGATTTCAGATCAAGCTTGTCGACCTTCTTCTGAACATCTTGTGTCACACTTGAGACGTTGTCTGTTGTCATGTCACCAGACACTTCTGCGTAGATTTTTCCATCACGTTTTGTCACCGTATTTGCTGTCGTCCCATCTTTTACTTTGACGACATCACCAATTCGGACTTCTTGCCCTGTTGGTGTGGTGATCTTTTTGTTTTCTAAATCTTTTTTGCTCTTATATTCATCTTTTTCAGTTTGAAGCTTCACATCAAGTTCTTTGCCGTCCTCTGTGACTTTCGTCAGTGTTGTTTCACTATTTTGAGGTGCAATCGCTTGAGCGATTTGTGAAGCAGTTAGACCTAGTTTCGCCAGTTTTTCTTGATCTGCATTAAACGTATATTCGTCGTATTTCTCAGATAAGCTTGTGCTGACATTTTTCAGGTTTTTCTCATTTTTTAAGATGTTCTCAACATCTTTTACTGTGCCTTCAATATCACTTGCTTTGTCCCCGTACACATAGTAAGTCACGGTATTATTTGCACCAGCAGATGAGAAGTTTTGTGATTTCCATTCCCCTTTAGACGCTTTGTCTTGAAGGGCTTTGACCACGCGGTCTTTTTCTTTATCAAAGTTTGGCGTGTCATCATCATATTGTACGAAGAATAACGCACCGTTAGAGTTACCGCCAACACTTGCGGTCATAGCATTTGAAGAGCCTAGTGAATACTGAACTGTATTGACATGATCCCGTTTCATCAAATATTCTTCAGCTTTTTTCGTTTCATCAATTGCTTGCTCTCTCGTTTGTCCAGGTTCTGGTGTATATGTCACCATGGCCGTTTTCTCTGCTTCCTGTGGTAAGAAGCTGACACCGACAAGTGGTGCTAAGAATAAGCTTCCGACAAGCATAAGAATGGCAATTCCTGATGTGATCCATTTATGGTTGAGTGTCCAATTAAGTACACGTCTATAACCGCCAGCAAGCTTGCTTGGTTTATGCTCTTTTACCTTTTTCGCTGTGCCGTACAGGTTCTTTTTAAATAGAGTGTGTGCCATCATTGGAACAATTGTAATAGCGACAAGCAGTGAAGCAAGTAACGCAAACACAATCGTTAAGGCAAATGGGATGAATAGTTCACCAATCATTCCACCTACTAATGCTAACGGTAAGAATACCGCAATGGTCACAATCGTCGAAGACATGATTGGAATAAACATTTCTTTTGTGGCTTCTCTGACGAGTGCCTTGCCTTTTAACGGTTCATCCTTTAACGCCATTCGTCGATAGATGTTTTCTATGACCACTATCGAGTCATCGACAACACGCCCGATGGCGACGGTCATGGCACCAAGTGTCATAATATTTAACGTGATATCCAGCTGATTTAATAGTAAAACAGCAATCAACAGAGATAACGGTATGGAAATGACCGAGATTAATGTTGATTTGATATCTCTCAGGAACAATAGAATGATAATGATCGCAAAGATCGCTCCGATGATCGCCTTGTTCAGCATTGTGCTGACAGACTCTTTAATCGGCTCTGCTTGATCATATGTGGTGCTTACTTTAATACCTTTGTTGTCTTTTTTGAATTTCTCAAGCTCTTTTGTCACTTCTTCTGCTACACTCACTGTGTTGGCATCAGAGCCTTTAACAATTTGCAGACCGATACTGTCTTTTCCATTCGTTCTAGAGATCGATTCTGCATTTTTTACGACTTTAATATCTGCTATCTCAGATAGCTTGATCGTCGGCAGCTCTACAGATTGACTGCTTGCCGCACCTCCACCTGCTTGCTGCTGAGCTGCTGCTTGCTGCTGACTTGCACTTCCAGCCTGCTGCTCCGTACCTTGCGCACCTTGGTTTTCTGAACCGTTAGAAGGTGCTCCAGCTCCAGCGCTTCCCGCACTGCCGCCTGCACTTGGTGTGACTGGAATGCGCATGTTTTTCAAATCTTTGACGCTTAAAATATTGCCGTCCACGACAACTGATTTTTGTTTGTTGCCAAATGTATATAGACCTAATGGTACATTCACATCAGAGCCTTTGATCATGTTTTGGACGGTATCTTCATCTAGACCGTATTCTTTCAATTTCTTTTGTTTAAACGAAAATTCTACTTCTTTGATTTGCTGTCCTGAAGTTTCGACAGAAGAGACACCGTCTAATCCTTGAAGTGAAGGAACGAGATCATTTTCTACTTTTTGTGTAAGGTCTTGTAATGATTCTTTATCACCAGAGACACTAAGGGCTAGGATTGGAATCGCATTAATACTAAAGCGTGCGATTTTAGGTTTTTCTGCATTTTCAGGGAAATCGATATTGCTAATCGCATCTTCAATTTCCTTTTTTGCTTCATCCATGTCTTTGTTGTAATCGTACTCGATTTGAATGGATGATGCATTTTCAAATGAATTAGAAGTGACCACGCTGACCCCATTGAGGTTTTGAATCGATTTTTCAATTGGATCTGTCACCTTATCTGATACTTCGTCCGGCGTTGCGCCAGGGTACGTTGTAGAAACCGTAATGACTGGCGTGTTGATATTCGGGATTGATTCTTGTTTCATATTCAATCCGGCATATAGACCAGCAACTGTTACGATAATCGTCATGAGCCATACAGCGAACTTATTCTTTAATACAAAATTGATGATCGAATTCATTATATCCTCCATTTTCCTTTATGTATTGACTGACTGGTCATTCTATATCATAATAAACGGTGATATACAATGCCGTCAACCATTTCACTTGCGTTTGACGTAACATTCTAAAGCTGAAGGGGCCTTATTTCATGAACGAAAAAAAAGAAAAAATCATTAAAGCAAGCATCCAATTGTTTGCGAAAAAGGGTTTTTCTTCTACGACCATTCAGGAAATTGCAGATGAATGCGGAATATCAAAAGGCGCATTTTATTTACATTTCAAATCAAAAGAACAGCTTTTCAACCGAGCGTTTGAATATTATATCGACACCTCGATGCAAACTATCGAAATGATTCGAAAAGAGAATCAGCATCTCGCGCCGAGAGAGATCTTTCAGAAACAAATCGCTCAACAGTTCCAGCATTTTGCTGAGAACAAGGATTTTATCATTCTGATCCTCAGCGAGAACATTATTCCAGAAAACCAGCAGATTAAAAAGTATTCAAAAACTGTGAAAAAGCAAATGAACGATGAAATTCAAATTTCCATCTTGACCACTTATGGACAGGAGATCGAACCATATGTAACTGACCTGTCAGTCATGATCCAAGGAATTATCCAATCATATGTGCAGGTTCTGCTTTTACAGGATCAAATGCAATTATCATTTGATGAGCTCTCATCCTTTATACTCGAACGGTTTGATGATCTGGTCCACGGCTTGCTTCGTTCTCAGACGAAACCGATTTTGAAGCAAACCATTTGGGATGATGAAGCGCCGAGTGCTGCTTCCCTTCAAGAGGAGCTACGTTCGTTAAAGCTTGAGCATCTGCTTTCAGATGATACCGTTGTATCCATTGAAGTGATTGAAGAAGAGCTGGCTAAAGCTGAACCTCGTAAGCCAGTCATCCAAGGGATGCTGACGAATTTAGAAAAGTGTGAGGACCCTGCTGTTCTTAGAGCAGTTGAGCAATTGAAGCTGTTTCTTCAGTAACATGACGGGCTGTTTTCGATTTAGCTCACCTTTCCCCTTCGAATGTGCACTTTCGCTTATGCTTCATTATAAGAAAAGATTCTCTAAATTGATATACGGCGGTGGTCTGAATCTATGATAAGACCCTGTCATTTCAAGCAAAAAAAACCGCCTATTACATAAGGCGGTTTTTTGCGATTTAGCGCTTTTTGATTTCTTCAAGGAGAATCTTGTTCACCATCGGCGGGTTAGCTTGGCCCTTCGATGCTTTCATGATTTGTCCGACTAAGAAGCCAATCGCGCGGTCTTTACCATTTTTAAAGTCTTCAATGGATTGCGGGTTGTTATCAAGTGCTTCTGTAACGAGTTTAAGCAGCTCACCTTCGTCAGAAATTTGGACAAGTCCTTTTTCTTTGACGATTGTTTCTGCATCTCCCCCATTTTCAATGAGCTCTTTGAATACCTTTTTCGCAATCTTAGAGGAAATTGTTCCTTTTTCAATGAGCTTGATCATGCCAGCAAGTCCTTGCGGTGTTAGCTTTGTATCGTTTAGCTCTTTTTGAGCAGAGTTTAAGTAAGCAGACACTTCACCCATGAGCCAGTTCGATGCTTGCTTCGCTTCTGCACCTTCTGAAATGGTCGCTTCAAAGAAATCAGACATTTCTTTCGTCAGCGTGAGTACCATTGCATCGTATGCAGGGAGTCCAAGCTCATCGATATAGCGTTTGCGGCGCTCGTCTGGAAGCTCTGGAATCGATGCTCTTACGCGTTCTTTCCACTCGTCATCAATGTACAGCTCCACCAAATCTGGTTCTGGGAAGTAGCGGTAATCATCAGAGCCCTCTTTAACACGCATCAGAATCGTCTTTTTAGACGCTTCATCATAACGGCGGGTTTCCTGTTCGATCAAGCCGCCAGAAAGCAATACTTGCTCTTGACGCTTTTCTTCGAATTCAAGGCCTTTTTGTACGAAAGCGAATGAGTTCAAGTTTTTGAGCTCTGTCTTTGTACCAAACTCTTCACGGCCGATTGGGCGAAGAGAAATGTTGGCATCACAGCGAAGTGAGCCTTCTTCCATCTTACAGTCAGAAACGCCTGTATATTGAATAATGGATTTTAATTTTTCTAAGTAAGCATACGCTTCTTCTGGTGTGCGAATATCTGGCTCAGATACGATTTCAACTAGCGGTGTACCTTGACGGTTGAAATCGACGAGTGAGTAACCGTCGCCTGTGTGCGTCAGTTTCCCAGCATCCTCTTCCAAATGGAGACGCGTAATACCGATTCGTTTTGTTTTGCCTTCTACTTCAATTTCAATCCAGCCGTTTTCACCGATCGGTTTATCAAATTGAGAAATTTGATACGCCTTTGGGTTATCAGGATAGAAGTAGTTTTTACGGTCAAATTTTGTATCTGTTGCGATTTCACAGTTCAGCGCCATGGCCGCTTTCATCGCAAAGTTCACCGCTTCTTTGTTCAGTACAGGCAGTACGCCAGGATACCCAAGATCGATGACACTTGTTTGCGTGTTGGCAGCTGCACCAAAAGGTGTCGGCGAGCTTGAGAAAATTTTTGATTGTGTTTTTAGCTCTACGTGGACTTCAAGTCCAATTACCGTTTCAAAGTTCATTCTAATTCACCCCTTACAGTTCAGGTTTTGCTTTATGATGATCTGTTGCTTGCTCAAAAGCGTGAGCCACGCGGTACACTGTTCCTTCGTCAAAGTGCTTGCCGATGATTTGCAGTCCTAACGGAAGGCCATTTGCAAATCCACAAGGCACACTGATTCCTGGAACGCCTGCAAGGTTAACAGGGATCGTTAAAATATCGTTTGCATACATGGTTAGCGGGTCGCTTGTCTTTTCACCAATGTTAAATGCAGGAGTCGGCGTTGTAGGTCCTACAATGACATCATACTTTTCGAAAACATCTTCAAAGTCTTTTTTGATCAATGTACGGACTTTTTGCGCTTTTTTATAGTACGCATCGTAATATCCTGAGCTTAGCGCGAATGTACCAAGCATGATGCGGCGCTTCACTTCGTCTCCGAAGCCTTCAGAACGAGTATTTTTGTATAAATCAATCAGGTTGTCTGCATTATCTGTACGGTAGCCATAGCGGATGCCGTCAAAACGAGCAAGGTTTGCAGATGCTTCTGAAGAAGACAGTAAGTAGTAAGTCGCAAGCGCATATTTAGAATGCGGAAGAGACACTTCTTCCCACGAAGCACCAAGTCCTTCTAATACTTTTAACGCTTGAAGAACAGATTCTTTTGCTTCCTCGCCAACGCCTTCGCCAAGGTATTCTTTCGGCACAGCAATTTTCAAGCCTTTGATGTCGCCAGTTAATGAAGAAAGAAAATCTGGAACATCGACATTTGCACTTGTTGCGTCCATTTGATCGACACCTGCAATCGCTTGAAGAACATATGCGTTGTCTTCTACATTACGTGTAATCGGACCAATTTGATCTAATGATGAAGCAAATGCAATTAATCCGTATCTGGATACACGGCCATATGTCGGCTTAAGACCGACAACCCCGCAGAAAGATGCCGGCTGACGAATAGAGCCGCCTGTATCTGATCCAAGAGAGAACGGTACTTCACCTGCTGCAACAGAAGCTGCTGATCCACCGCTTGATCCGCCCGGAACGGTGTTTAAATTCCATGGGTTTTTCGTCGCTTTGAAGCCTGAGTTCTCCGTAGAAGATCCCATAGCAAATTCGTCCATATTTAATTTACCAATTGTGACTGCTTCTGCGTCTCTTAGGCGGTTCACAACGGTTGCATCATAAATTGGATCAAAGTTTTGCAGGATTTTACTTGAAGCTGTTGTACGCAAATCCTTTGTAACAATGTTATCTTTCACACCGATCGGCATACCGAACAATAGGCCAAGCTCGTCCTTTTCACCAACTGCCTCGTCCAATTCCTTTGCATACGCACGTGCTTTTTCTTCGTCCAGTGCAAGGAATGCTTGTACTTTCCCGTCTACTTCATTGATTCGTTTATAAGACTCGTCCACTAAATCAGAAACAGACAGTTCCTTTTTATGTAAAAGCTCTTTTAATTCAGAAATTTTGTGATCAAACAGTGACATGTCTCGGGCCTCCTTTAGTCCAAAATTGATGGCACACGAATATAGCCGTCTTTATGATCAGGCGCGTTTTTGACGACTGCCTCAATGGAAAGACCTTTATTCGGAACATCTTCTCTCATGACGTTTTTCATTTTTAATACGTGTGTAGTAGGTTCAACGTTTTCCGTATCTACCTCGTTTAACTGCTCTGCAAATGAAATGATGCTATCAAGCTGTTCTGTAAACATCTCAGCTTCTTCTTCTGTAATCGCAAGCCTTGCTAAATGGGCAACGTGCTTGACTTCTTCTATTGAAATTCTTGACATGCAGGTTCACCTCCAAAAATGATGCGTACTCGTGGTCATCATCATAAGTCATATACACTTTATCATATCAAATTTTACTGTTCTAAAGCAACTTTACGCAGGTGCCGTGAAAGGTGCGTTCTCTTGAAAACGTCTTTTTATCAAACCAATAAAGGAAATATTCATCAGGTGACTTTTATTTTTCAGAAAATTTTTACTTTTGTTTATTTTTGTAATCGCTTACATATTGATTCTTATCATCGATCGGTACATTTTTTCTTCAAAATGAAGAGGTTTAGGCAGGTTGATCACTTGGGAATACTCTGTTAGGTTAAGTAACCATAGCAGTGAGCGGGACAGTCAAGCAAAAAAGCTGCCTTCGCACTTCTGTATATTTTGATTGAGGTGATGTCAAATTAATACGAAAAAGGTGAGAACACAAAATGAGTATTGAAGTTACAATTTCCTTATCTATTTATTTTATCGGGATGCTTGCCATTGGTTGGTATGCATTCAGGAAAACACATGATTTAAATGATTATATGCTTGGCGGACGCGGGCTTGGCCCATTCGTTACAGCCCTTTCAGCAGGTGCTGCGGACATGAGCGGATGGATGCTGATGGGTGTGCCAGGTGAAATGTATAAAACGGGTTTATCGACAGCCTGGCTTGCGATTGGTTTAATCGTTGGTGCTTACTTGAACTACCTCATTCTTGCACCTCGTTTACGTTCTTATACAGAGATTGCGGATGATGCGATTACGATTCCTGATTTCTTTGATAAACGCTTCAAAGGTTCATCTGCTTTATTAAAAGCTGTTTCAGCCGTCATCATTTTAATTTTCTTTACCCTGTATACATCGTCTGGGATGGTATCAGGCGGACGTTTATTTGAGTCAGCATTCGGTGCTCACTACATGTTTGGACTGATTTTGACGTCAAGTATTGTCATTTTGTATACATTGTTCGGCGGATTTTTGGCAGTGAGCTTAACGGACTTTGTCCAAGGAGCTATCATGTTTTTAGCATTAGTGCTCGTGCCGATCGTTGCCTTTACACAATTAGGCGGACCTGTTGCTACATTCCAAGATATTCAACAGATTGACCCTAAATTGCTTGATATTTTTAGAGGAACGAGCGTCATTGGCATTATTTCCTTCCTTGCTTGGGGACTAGGTTACTTTGGACAGCCGCATATTATTGTGCGCTTTATGGCCATTACGTCCGTTAAAGATTTAAAACCAGCACGCCGAATCGGAATGAGCTGGATGATTATTTCAGTGATTGGATCACTGTCTGTCGGTTTAGTGGGTGTTGCCTATGTTCATGAAACGGGTATGAACCTTGCTGACCCAGAAACCATCTTTATCGTCTTTTCTAAAGTATTGTTCCATCCATATATCACTGGATTTTTACTTTCTGCCATTTTAGCTGCGATTATGAGTTCAATTTCGTCTCAGCTGCTTGTCACAGCAAGTGCCATGACAGAGGATCTATACAGAACGTTCTTTAGAAAAACAGCATCAGACAAAGAGCTCGTCATGATTGGCCGGATGTCTGTACTCGTTGTCGCTGTGATTGCTCTCTGCCTTTCACTTAACCCAAGTGATACCATTCTTGACCTTGTCGGTTATGCGTGGGCAGGATTTGGTTCTTCATTTGGTCCAGTCATCTTGCTTTGCCTATACTGGAAACGAATGAATCATCACGGTGCCCTAGTTGGAATGATCGTTGGTGCGGTTGTGGTTCTGACATGGATTACAACTGGCCTCAACCATGCGACAGGTATTTATGAAATGATTCCAGGCTTTACGCTTAGTGGATTAGCTGCCATTATTGTGAGCTTGTTGACAAGTAAGCCGTCAAAAGCATCAAAACAGCTTTTCAACAAAATGGAAGATCATCTTGAGGAAGAAACAAAATAAAGAATTGAAGAGTCATCTGCCCTATGCGGATGACTCTCTTTTTAAATAAAATAAAAAGCTTTTCTTTCTTCAGAAACTGAATAAAATAAGAGTTGTGCAGCCATATGGGCTGTGAGAAGATCATATACATGTTGTGAAACGTACATGAAGTGAAAGGAGCGATATGCATGTTTTGGACAATTGAATGGGATACAGTCTTAAAATTAGCCGTGGCCACCTTAATCGGTCTGATTATCGGGCTTGAACGAGAGCTGAAGAAAAAGCCCCTCGGCTTAAAAACGTGTATTGTCATTGCTGTCAGCTCCTGCGTCTTAACCATCATCAGCATTGATGCAGCCTACAATTTCCCTCGAGTCTCTAAGCTTCAAATGGACCCACTCAGGTTACCGGCGCAAATTATATCTGGTGTTGGTTTTATTGGAGCAGGTGTGATTCTTCGAAAAAGCAATGATGTCATCTCAGGTCTCACGACTTCTGCGATGATCTGGGGAGCAGCAGGGCTTGGGGTTGCAACAGGTGCAGGGTTTTATAAAGAAGCCTTCCTCAGTCTTTTCTTTATTCTCATTAGTGTCGAATTCCTGCCATGGCTCTTCCAGCGGATCGGACCGATTCGCCTGCAGGAAAAAGAAATCCGCATCAGAATGTCTCTTTCTGACAGAAACCGCATGACCGATATTTTAAAAGAAATGAAAGCTCTCAATATCCGCATTCATTCTGTACGAATTGATGATTTAAAAGAAAAGGACTATCCGATCATGGAAGTACGCGTACGTGTGCATAAAGACCGCTATACAACCGATGTGTACTTTGATATTAAAGATCTAGAAGGCGTCGTTGGCGTGAAGTGTGATACGGTATAAAAGGTGATGAGACAAAAGGCTCATCACCTTTTTTATGGGAAAAGGGGTTGAACCATTTTGAAGATTCAAATAAAATACAAATTATGAAATAAATGATAAAAGGGGATTTTTCATGGGCTCTATGGATCGTAAAAAACGTATATTTTTTTTCAGCGGAATTCTAGCAGTACTCTTATTAGCTGTCCTTTTCACCTCACATTATGTCACTCCCGTATCAACGAATGCAGCAGACAAGAAACAAACGAAAACACCAAAAAATATTATTTTTATCGTTGGTGATGGAATGGGGATGCCCATGATCAAAGCCTACCGTACATTCAAGCAGGAAAAGCATGCTTCTGTAAAAGGAAAAACCGTCTGGGACCCTTATTTAGTCGGGATGCAGACCACACATCCAGATGATCCTCGAGATAATATTACTGACTCAGCTGCCGCAGCAACAGCCATGGCGACTGGAAAAAAAACATACAATGATGCCATTGCCGTCAATCATGAAAAACAACCTCTTAGAAGTGTCGTTGAAGCAGCGAAGGAAGCAAAAATGAAAACAGCCTTTGTTGTCTCATCTGACATCACCGATGCAACACCTGCCGCTTTTGGTACACATAACGTCTCCCGAAAAAATAAAGAACAAATTGCAGACCACTTTTTTGATGAGAAAATAGGAGGAGAGCACAAAGTTGATATCCTTCTAGGTGGCGGAATGCAATATTTTGACCGAAAAGACCGTAATCTAGTTCAAGAATTTAAGAAGAGCGGGTATTCCATTCTGCGATCAAAAGATGATCTAACCTCTCAATCATCTTCGAAAATGCTCGGCTTATTCCAGGAGGACGAGCTGGATCGAGCCATCGACCGTCCGAAGCATGTGCCTAAGTTAAAAGACATGACGCAGGCAGCACTCACCCAATTGAATCAAGATAATCAGCATGGTTTTTTCATGCTACTTGAAGGCAGTACCATTGATTCTGCAGGACATGAAAATGATGTGGTTGGCGCAATGAGTGAGATGGAGGATTTTGAGAAAGCAGTTCAAACAGCTCTCCAGTTCGCGAAAAAAGATCAAGAAACACTTGTCGTCATCACGGCAGATCATGCGACTGGCGGTTTTTCGTTTGGCACAGATGGGATGACAAGTGAGACTGGCTACAAATGGGACCCAGTGCCCATCTTAGCTGCTAAGAAAACACCTGTTTATATGGCTAAGAAAATCGCAGACGGACAATCTGTACGTGATGTCCTTCAGACCTATATTGAAGTTTCTCTTACAGAAGGTGAAATCTCACAGGTAGAAAAAGCAGCAAAGTCAAGAAAGGCCAGTACGATCCAACTCAGCATTCAACATATTTTCGATCAGCGTTCTTTCTCAGGCTGGACAACCTTTGCCCATACAGGTGAGGATGTCCCTGTCTATGCATACGGACCTGGAAAAACAGCCTTCCAGGGCTGGATCGATAATACAAAGCAAGGAAAGAACCTGTTTCAAATCATTGAATCACCATCCACCTATCGTCCATAAAAACAATCCCCGCCTCATCATATAGGCGGGGATGTTTATTTTAAGATTGACTTAGCTTTGTAAAGTCAAACGTCGTTATAGGTGCTGCTTCTTCAATGTCGGAACGGAAGCCGGCGAGCATCGCCTTTTCTTCTTCTCCGATGTCAGCTAAATCAAATGCTTGATGCAGCAAGCCATAGATCAGCATGTGACGTAAACGTAGGAAATCAGGAATATAGGCAAGCCACTCATCTCCAAGTTCATTCTCTTCACGATAGCCTTTAAGGAACTGTTTCATAAAGTTTCCTGCAAAAGCAGCTTTGTCTTCGTATGGAATTACTGGGTACCACAAGACATTGTATAGCAAAATACTAATGTCATTCATAAACCAGTTGTACCCAATATCATCGAAATCGAAGGTCGTAATTTTCCCTTGATCCCAGTGGAAGTTTCCGTGATGAAGATCCGCATGAACCAATCCGTACGTATCTTGATTTTTCGGAAGCTTTGCCAGCTTTTCCATCAACCGATCCGCTTGTTCGAAAACAAGGGTCTGATCTGCCGGTACATATTTACGCAGTTTCAGCTGCTCCTCTTCATCCCACTCTTGTCTTTTATAACGCGGGTCTGACAAATGATAGCTTTTTGTCAGTTTGTGCATGCGACCTGTGTACTGTCCAAGGGCATAAAATAATTCATCGTTCCAGTCCGCCTCTTCGACTTTACGACCTGGTGCTTTTTCATAGACTCGAAGCAGAAATGCGCCGCCCTGCCCATCGTCTACTTGCTCGATATCACGGCCATTTAATGAAGCAATTGGTTTCGCAACGGAAAGTCCGCCCTTCGCTAAGTGATGCAGCCATTCCATTTCACCTAAAATATAATTAGGTGATCTGCGGATGGTATGAGTAATTTTTAAAATGAAAGACTCTCCATCTTTTTTTAGTTCATACACATAGTTTTCTGCATCTGCGATAAAGTGGATATCACTTCGCTTGACCCCGTATAAATGAGTAGCCTCATCTAAAATTTTTGATTCTTCATATATGGCTTTTACATCTTTATGCATGCTGATTCTCCCTCTTCATATATTTTGCTAATTCGCGAATGGTGTGTTTTTCAGCAAAATTCAAATCATCAACATACCAACCCTTCTTTTCAATCTCTACTTCCATTTTGACAGCAAGTAAAGAATTTCCTCCTAAATCGAAAAAGTCGTTGTCAATTCCTACTTTTTCCACATGAAGAATGTCACACCAAATGTCTAAAAGTAATGCCTCACGTTCATTGGTTGGCTGTGCATAAAGTCCTTGATCCTGTGTAAATTTTGTCGTTAATAATGAACGTAGACTATCTTCATCATGTACCTCAAGGGCTTTTACATAACCGCTATGCAGCGTTTGATCTGTTTGAACCGTTTCCCATGTAAAACCTTTAGAAGCGAGATGACTTGCTGCCTCCATCTTGTGATCCTCTTTTTCTTCAGTCGAGTGCTGAGGAGGTGACAGGTGACCGGCGATTTGAATGTGATCACTCAATGAACCGATTTCCCCCACTTGTATACGATACGTTTGCTGCCCCTCGATCTCCTGGATCTGGTGCTCTTCCATAAATGACTTGAATAGTTCATTACGTCCGGTCGATACAAACGTAAATTCAATGGAAGAAAGCTGGTGCTGACGGCTGTATTCGGCGAGCCAGGTCAGACATTTTTGCTCAATCCCTTTCCCTAGAGCACGGCAGCTTAGCATCCATGCATCAATTTTCAACGTGTCGTCTGCATGATGAGCCAAGATCGCTCCTACAATCCCTTCATGACTGAAGCGATCTGCTGCCTCAATGAGCCAGCCCTGAACATGCTCATTTTCCATCCGCTCTCTCAGCTGCTGTTCATCAAAGTGCAGATCATTTAAGCGGAATTGGTTAATGCGGCTGCTCATTTGTGCCACACGCGCAAGGTGCTGCTCTCCCCACTCTGTTATACTCATGTGCAAGTTCAAATCTTGTAAAAATTGTTCCATTGACGGCGACTCTGCTTTCTCTTTTTGACGAGCTTTTTCAGCTTTGTAGCTCATGGTTCGCCCTCTATCCTCATCCGTAACATCATAACGGTCAAAAGCCCAAGCATGCTCAACAAATAATGGAATGGCTTTTTCATTGGCAGGTAAGAGCAATGTCATCACTTCTGGCAGCTCTTCATTCATTCGCAAGCACTGAGCTGGGTCATCATCTAAGAAAATAAACTGAGATAATGAAAGGTTCAGTGAATCTGCCATTTCTTTTAGATGTCCCGGTTTACTTTCCCAATTGATCCGCCAGTCGACAATATCGTCTTTTTGTAAGACCATATCTGGGTGGTTTTCAAACACACGCCACACATCTTCTTCATTATTTCTGCTGCTTAGCACAAGCAGCATTCCCTCTTGTTGTTTTTGCTTTAAGAAGCGCTGAAGCATTTGATGTTCTGGCGTAATGTCGATGCCTTCCACACCGTCTTCTGAAACAATACCTCTCCACAGCGTATGATCACAATCAATGGCCACTACCTTAAATGGTGCACCTTTCCATGCCACAATCTCTCGCGCGACTTTTGTACCGATGGCACCGCAAAAGACTTCAGTGAATGGGAGATGTGCGGCTTGCTCTCCTTTTTCATCAAAAATGTCATCGAGCTGATATTGATGAGCAAGGTGACGACAGTCGATCAACTGAACACCGCCTATCTTAGATAACTGAGCAATCCACTCTTGTTCCACGTCTTGCAACGTGTCCCTAAGAGCCGCACTTATCGGCAGTATACCAACGAAATATAGGTTATGTTTTGTTTTTGATTTCAGAACATTTACAAGTTCTTCTGCATGCTCTGAAGCCAGTTTTTTCTTTTCATCCAGTGAGAGATGGGCTGGACCAGCGATATCCTCTAGACGAATGAGGAGAAGATTTGCACCGTTTTTCTTCTGTGAGATAAGGCTGCGCTCATTTAACAGCTCCTGATACACCTGCCCATACGGTGCAAACTGAATATCGAACTGCACATCAAACTGCTTGGTCCAATACTGAATGTAAGGAGCAACTGGATCTGCTGTAAATGTCGAGCTGATTGTGAGCACAAGTGGTTCTTTTTTCTCTGCACGATCTCTTTTCTCTTTTGCTGCTTGTTCTTCTTCCTGTGAAAGCACAGCGAAATCCTTGAGCAGTTGATCTGGTGTTTGAACAGCTTGTTCGATCAAGTGCTGGAAGTGCTTGACGAAAGCTTGCATCGTCTCATGTTTAAACAGAGCAAGGTTGTATTGAAGGACGCACTTTAACTCACCCGTTACCTCTCTGACAACATCCATTTTCATATCGAGTTTGGAAATTCCCTTTGCAAACTCATGCGTTTCAAAGGTCAGTCCATCAGCTTCAATTTTAATATTCGGATCGTATTCATTGTGATAGATAAGCATCGTATCAAAGAATGGATTGCGATGCGGCCTTGTTTTTGGATTCAAATGCTCGACCATTTGGTCAAACGGGTATTCTTGATGGTCGTACGCATCGAGTAGAACTTGTTTTGTCTGTACCAATTGTTCTATAAAGGATGCTTCTTGTGCCATTTCTAGTTTGATTGGCAGGAAGTTCGTAAACATCCCAATCGTATGCTCAATATCTGCATGACGTCTTCCAGCCACAAGAGAACCGACAATCAGTTCTTGCTGATCGGCATAACGTGAGAGCAGCAGGCCATAAAGCTGGAACAAGATGACGTTATTGGTCAGCTGATATCGTTCAGCGAGCTGTTCAATTTTCTCAACGATGTGCGGTTCAATATTAAATTTGATCGCTCTTCCCAAAAAGGATTGTTCCTTTCGTTCAAAATCATATGGCATTGTTAAAGTCGGAACATTTGAGCCCATTTGCTCCTTCCAATAATCCTGCTGCTTTTGAAACATCTCGCTGCGGAAATATTTGTCTTGCCACACTGCATAATCTTTATATTGCACAGTAAGTTCCGGCAAGGTTTCCCCGCGATAGAGCTCAGTAAATTCTTTAATAAAGATGTTCATGCTCGCTCCATCAGCGACAATATTATGCATATCAACTAATAACAGATGATCATCTTCTACAATTTTCACAAAACGCACACGAATCAATGGTGCAGCCTTTAAGTCAAATGGACGAATGAATTCATCGATTTGTGCTTCTAATTCTTGTTCATCAGCCTCAGTCATTTCAACAGCAAATTGAAAATCATCATGGACGCGCTGAACAGGTTCTCCATCCTTTAACTCAAAGGTCGTTCGCAAGGTTTCATGACGATCAATTAATTGCTTAAAGGTCTGTTCAAAGCGCTCGGCGTCGATTTCACCTTTACATCTCAGAGCCATTGGCATGTTATATGAAGTCACTTGACCAATACGCTGATGAATGAGGAATGTTCGTCTTTGAGCGGCGGATAATGGGTACGTGTCTTTCTGTTCCACCTGTTCAATTTTGAAATATTGATGTTTCTCTGCCTTTTCAATGAATGCTTGGAGCTTCTCGATCGTCGGATTGTTGAACATATCTGTGAGCGTTAGTTCTACACCAAACTCTTTGTGAATTTGAGAAATAAGACCAGTCGCATTTAACGAATGTCCTCCAAGCTCAAAGAAGTGATCGTCTCTTCCCACCTTTTCAATTCCTAAAATATCTTTCCACATCCGCTGTAATGTTGCTTCTATATCATTCGCCTCGGTGGATTGATATTGATTGCTTTCTTCTATTTCCTGCCCTTTGTTTTCCTTCGGCACGACCATTTGCACACCTGAAGACGAGGATAAGGCGGCTGTATCTACCTTTTCAATCCAATATCTTTGTCGTTCAAACGGATAAGTTGGCAGGGATACTTTTTGATTCGATTTCTGATTTCGTAATTTTGTCCAGTCCACAGGCACTCCTTGAAGCCAGATGTCACCCAATCTTCCCAGCAGGTAGCGGTCATCTGCTGCCTCTTCTTTCGGGTGACGCATCAATGGAATCGGCTGCTGATGGTGATCCTTTGAGACTTGACGAATAAAGGCGCTTAACGTATTCCCCGGTCCAACTTCAATAAAAATGGGATCAAGCTCCGTTAATAATGTCTCTGCTCCATCACGGAAACGAACTGCTTGCCGCAAGTGATCAGCCCAGTATGCTGGATCTTGTACTGCTTCATGTTCAATCCACGTACCTGTGACGTTAGAAATATACGGGATAGATGGCGCATTCAATTGATACTCAGCTACCTTTTCTTTGAATGACGGCAGGATATCATCCATCATTTTAGAGTGGAAGGCATGAGAGGTGTGAAGCTTTCTGCACCCATGTCCAGCTGCCTCCAGCTTCTCAGCGAGTGCATCAATAGATGCCGTCTCACCAGACACCACACATAACTCAGGTCCATTTACTGCCGCAAGTGAAAGGTCATCCGTCAAATATGACAGCACTTTCTGTTCACTCAAAGGTACGCTCAGCATAGAGCCTTTTGGAAGCTGGCTAATCAGCTGTCCGCGATAACAGACGAGATCTACGGCATCTTCAACAGACAGTAAACCAGATACGGCAGCAGCAGTGTATTCTCCAATACTGTGGCCGATCATCGCCTGCGGTTTGATGCCAAAATGAATCAGCAATTCAGCCAAAGCGTATTCCATACTAAACAGAAGCGGCTGTGTGTATTCGGTTTGGTTGATCAATTGAGGATCATCGCTTGCTTCTGTTGAGAATAATATGCTGAACGGGTCAACGGAGACATGCTGTTTGAATTGATTCAAGCATTGATCCAGTGCTTTCTTAAAAACTGGATACTTGTCATAAAGCTGACGCCCCATGTCCACATACTGAGATCCTTGGCCTGGGAAAAGAAAGACGATTGGCCGGCTCGATGTTTGAGAGCTGGCCGTCTTGACCACCTCTTTTGACCTTTGATTCAGCGCCTGTAACATGTCAGCTGTATCACTTCCAAGAATGACACGTTTATGCGGGAAATGATGGCGCCCTGTTTGCAGCGTATAGGCGACATCACTTAAACGGATATGCTGCTGATGCTGAAGTAAATAGTCAGCAAGGCGATCCGTCATTTTTTCAAGGGCTGCCGGTGTTTTCGCAGATAATAAAAGAAGTTCGCTATCTTCTGTGCGATCTGCTGGGACAGGTGCAGCAGGTGCTTCTTCTAAAATGACATGAGCGTTTGTTCCACCAATCCCAAATGAGCTTACACCTGCCCTGCGAGGAGATGCCTGCTCGCTCCATGGCGTCAAATCCGTATTTACAACGAATGGAGAATCAGCAAATTCAATTTTTTCATTCGGTGTTTCAAAATGAATCGTTGGCGGAATCACTTGATGCTTTAAGCTTAATACGGTTTTAATAAAGCCGGCGACACCTGATGCATCATTCAAATGACCAACATTTGATTTGACAGAACCAATGCGGCAAAAGCCTTTTTTATCTGTATCAAACGCTTGCTTGAGTGCTTCAATTTCAATCGGATCTCCGAGTGTTGTTCCGGTTCCATGTGCTTCAATATAAGAAATGGATTCAGGTTCAACCTCAGCCATTCGAAGTGCTGTCTTAATAGCTGATACTTGGCCTTTCGTACTCGGTGCCGTATACCCTACTTTTCTATTTCCATCATTATTAATAGAAGATCCTTTAATAACAGCATAAATGTGATCGCCGTCTTCAATTGCATCCTCTAAATTTTTTAAAATAACAGCTCCTGCACCATCTCCAAAAACGGTTCCATCTGCTTTATTATCAAAGACGCGGCAGTGACCGTCGGAAGAATGGATCATTCCTTCTTGATATAGATAGCCCGATTTTTGCGGCAGGCGAATGGACACACCGCCTGCAACAGCCATATGACAGTCTCCGCTTAATAAAGCCTGAACAGCTAAATGAATCGACACCATCGAGGTCGAGCAGGCGGTTTGCACCACCATACTCGGTCCTTTTAGATTTAATTTATACGAAATCATCGTCGCCAAATAGTCACGCATATTTAGAACAGCAGCTTCCAGCGTTTTTGAATCCTCACCTTGAGCTGCCCCTTGAAGTGCTCTCATTACCCATTCTGTATTGATTCCTGCACCTGTATAAAGACCGATTTGCCCTTTATATTCAAACGGATCATACCCAGCATCTTCAAGTGCCGTCCAAACACATTCATGAAACAGTCTGAACTGCGGATCCATCATAGCCGCTTCCTTTGGAGTATAGTCAAAGAAATCCGCATCAAATAAATCGACATCGTCAAGCATCCCTTTTGCTTTGACAAAACGAGGGTTTTTCAATAAGGCTTCATCAGTTCCTTCACTTCGTAATTCTTCCTCTGTAAAAAAGGAGATTGTTTCTTTTCCTTTTTTCAGATTCTCCCAGTATTCATCTACGTTTTTGGCACCTGGAAAACGACCTGCAAGACCGATAACAGCAATTTCTGCGCCATGATAGTGATTCGTTGTATCATTCATTCTCGATTCCGCCTCTCAATCTTTTATTCCGTTGCTGTTTAAAACGAGCTCTTCGATCACCTGATGTGACGACGGCTAGTTCTTCTTCCATCGTATCTTCCTTCGATTCCTCAGAAGGCTGAATATATTTTGCAAGCTCTGCGACAGATGGGTACGTAAACAAGGTCACCACTGCTTCATTTGTTTGAAGTGCTTGATTTAACCGATTGGTCACTTGAACAATATCCAGCGAGCTTGCACCTAAATCAAAGAAGTTGTCGTGAATGCCCACTTGCTCCATGCCCATAAAATCCTGCCACACTTGACAGATCACTTTTTCAGTTTCATTTCGAGGAGCCACATACGGATTGCCCAGCTCTGGTCTTTCGTGCTTAGACACTTCATATGAATCCGCACTCGCTGCAGCCTTCGATTCTAATGACAGCCATTGATCTATCCGTTCTTCAAGATTTCCTGTGGACACGAGCATGTGACGATTCTGCCGGTTAGACAGAACATATTGGAACAGCTCAGCACCCTCTTCTGGTAAAATCGCAAGCTCATTAATCGATTCACCAATTGTGGATTCTAGCTCACCCCAGAAATTCCACGCATCCCAGTTCACACACATCCATGGAGTTTGACTATTTTGATTGAGTCTAGCTGCAAATGCGTCCATATATAAGTTAGCTGCTGAGTAAGCAGAGAATCCTAAGCCCCCGAGCAGTGCACTTATGGATGAAAAGAGGAGACAAAAATCCGCTTGTTCTTGCTCCAGCAGCTGCTCTAGCACATCGAGCCCTTTCACTTTTGATTGGAATTGATCCTCTCCCTGCGCCAGTGTAGATGGGATATCTTTAATGGCTCGGAAGGATGTACTTCCTGGTAATCCTGCCGCATGGAACACACCATCAACGCCGCCATGCTTTTTGCGAATGATTTCAAAAACATGTTTCATCTGCTTAAGATCTCCTGCATTCGCCTGCACCGCTTCTACTGTTGCACCTAATCGTTCAAGCTCGAGTACCTTCTTAATTCTCGTACGCTGCGCTTCATCGGCATTCTCTTGTTGTACAAATGACGCCCATTCATCTCTTGGCGGCAATGCCGTTCTTCCTGTTAAATAAAGATGAACATTTCCTTCTTTCGCCAGCATCTTTGATAGAACAAATCCAATGCCGCCTAAACCACCCGTGATGAGATACACACCATTTGGCCTGATCAGTTTCGGAAGTCCATCTTCTTTTTGCAGCGGCAAACGTTTGTAGCTCTGCACCCAGCGTTGACGATTGCGATACGCTACAAGCTGGTCTTTTCCAGGCTGCATAATTTCCTGCCCAATAAGATCGACAAGTTCCTGTTCCTTCCAAGTCATAACATCCGGCACATCTTCCACATCGATATTCCAGCATTTAATGTGATGGTATTCCTGTGAAATGACTTTAACCGGCCCAAGCATTGCGCTTTTCTCTGCACATATCATCTCATTCCCTGTAACTGGCTGAATTCCGCTAGTGACAGTAAACAAACGGCATTCTCGAATATTTTTTTGTGCAGCAATCGCTTGAGATAAGAAAATTAAGCTGTAATAGCCCTTTTCAATGTGCGTCTGAAATGCAGCTTGGCGATTCAAGCCGTCCTCTTCTTTCGCAGATTCCCATAAATGCAGAATCCGATTGATATTGATACCTTTATTAGACAATGAATCTAGCATGTTTCTGTAGTGCTTACCTTCTGCCGGATTGATCGTAAACGCCTGCTCCAGCTCTTGATAGACCTCACCCTTTGTGACAAAAATGACCTTGATTCCTTGTTCTTTGAATGATTGTTCAAACAGTTCATGAAAGGCATCCTGTTCCTTGAAAATGAGCCACGTTTGCTCTTCTGGTTCTTTTTCGAAAACTGGTTTTAGAGGCTGCTGCTCCCATGAAGGCAGATAGAACCATTCTTTCATCTCTTTTTTCTTCGTTTCCTTAGGAATGGACAGCTGCGGAGAAGCGGGCTTCCCTGCTTCAATCCAATATCGTTTTCGTTCGAATGGATATGTGGGAAGCGATACAAGCTGTCGTTCCTCTTGAGTTGGATGCGGCTGCGTTTTGACCTCATAACCGCCTGCCCATAGCTCTCCTATACGTTTTAAGAAATACGCATGGTCATCCGCTTGTTCCCTTGCATGCCTCACCATATTTAGGACATCATGATGAGACTCTTTGTTTTCATGACGTTTCGCTAATGCCGTCAAGCTGTTTCCAGGTCCGACCTCAATGAGAGCTCGTACTTCATCGGTTAACAGCTGTGATAAACCTTCATGAAAACGAACGGTTCCACGCAGATGGTTGGTCCAATAAGATGCTGTCATCACCTCTTCATTTGTCGCCCAGGTGCCTGTCACATTTGATATGAACGGGATCGTCGGCTCATGCAGTTCTACTTTCTCTACGAATTGTTGAAACGCCTCAAGCATCGGCTCCATCATATAGGAATGAAAAGCATGAGAAGTATGGAGCTGTCTTGTCACAATTCCTTTGTCCTGTAATTTCTTTTCAAAAGCGGTGATATGCTCTTCTTTACCAGAAACGACACAAAGGTCTTTTGCATTGACTGCAGCAATCGAAAGCGATTCATCGATGATCGAATTCAGCTCCGCCTCGGATAATTGCACACTAAGCATGGCGCCTTTTTCCATTCCTTGCATCAACCTGCCTCTTGCCATTACGAGTGTTAATGCTGACTCCAGAGAAAAAACCCCTGCCAAGCAAGCGGCAACATATTCTCCGATACTGTGCCCAATCATTGATTCTGGCTCAACACCACTATGCTGAAGTAATTTTGCTAATGCGTACTCAAATATAAAGAGCAGCGGCTGAGCATTTGACGTTTTTGTGATGTCTTCATTCGTTTCATCCTCTGGAAAAACAATGCCTTTTAAATCAACTTGCTCCGTCTCCATTACATATTTGAAGCATCTATCCACTTCCCATTTGAACACTGGTTCTGCATCGTATAATTCGCGCATCATGCCAGCATATTGAGCACCTTGACCTGAAAACATAAAGGTAGCTTTACGCCATTTTTTGCTTCGGAACACACTCGTTTCAAGCTGTTTCTGCTGCAGCCATTCATCAGCAGAAGCAAGTACAATGGCTTTTCGGTATGGAAATTGCTTTCTGCCATAACGCAATGTATAAGCAATATCTTCAAGCGAAACTTGAGGATGCTGTATCACATACTGCTTTAATTGATCTGTCATTTTCGCTAAAGCGGTATCCGTTTTTGCAGATAAAACGAGCAGCTGCTTTTGCTTAGAAGCTGACTTTTGCTTTACCTGTATGCCTTCTTCTATGATCATATGGGCATTTGTCCCGCCGATACCGAAAGAACTAACCCCTGCTCTTCTCGGCTTATCTGATTCCTTCCAATACAGCGCCTTTTGATTCACATAAAACGGTGTATCTTTAAAAGGAATCTCCTGATTGGGTGATTCATAATGAATGGTTGGCGGGATCGTTTTGTGCTGAATAGCCAAAATGGCTTTAAACAGACCTGCAATCCCTGCCGCACTATTTAAATGTCCGACATTACTTTTAACTGAACCGATTGGGATTGTCAGCGGCTCTGTTCCTTTGAACACTTGGCTAAGGGCGGATACTTCAATTGGATCTCCCATTTTTGTCCCCGTACCATGCGCTTCTAAATAACCGATAGACGCGGGATCTATACCTGATTTTTCATACGTTTCTTTTAATACCTCTGCCTGCCCTTCCACACTCGGAGCGGTAAAACCAGCTTTTCGGCTGCCATCATTGTTCACGCCAACCCCTTTGATCACCGCATGAATCGGGTTGCCATCTCTTATCGCATCTTCATAACGTTTTAACAGAACGATCCCCGCTCCATCTCCGAAAATGGTTCCGCTCGCCTCTTGGTCAAACGGACGGCAATGGCCATCTTTTGATTGAATCATTCCATCTTGATAAATATAGCCGATATTTTCTGGAGAACTGACCGTCACACCTCCAGCCAGCGCTGCATCACATTCTTGATTCAATAATGCTTGACAGGCCATGCCAATGTTGACAAGTGAGGTCGAACAAGCTGTCTGCATCGTCACACTAGGCCCGTGTAGATTCAATTTATAAGAAAGCTGCGTACTAAAGAACTCACGATCATTTAACAGCATTGCGCTGAATTGCTCGGTTGCTTCCATTTGATGTGCAAAGCGTGTCAGCCATTCATGATTTGGGCTTGTTCCTGTATAAACTCCAATTTTCCCTGCCATTCTATCAGGGTCACAGCCAGCATCCTCCAGCGCTTCCCAAGCACATTCATGTAAGAGCCTGAATTGTGGATCCATTAGCTCTGCCTCTCTAGCAGAATAGTTGAAGAAATCTGCATCAAAACCTTCAATTTCTTGTAAACGTCCTTTTGCTCCAATGAAATTCGGATGTTGATAGACTGACGCATCCAGCCCTGCTTTCTTGAGTTCTTCTTCTGTGAAAAAGTGAATCATTTCCTCGCCATTCACAAGACGCTGCCAAAAGTCTTCTAGCGATGAAGCCCCTGGGAATCTTCCTGCCATTCCGACAATCGCAATATCTGGATTTTCCTGTGATGTATTTCTTTTTGGGAAAGAAGCTGGTGTTTGCTCACGTTCCGTCTGTTCTTTAAATAAGTATTCAGAAAGACTTGCAACTGTAGCAAACCGATACAATTGAACAGTGTCAATTTGTTGATCCATTCGCTCAGAGATTTTTGCTGCAAGCTGAGATATATCAAGTGATGTCGCACCAAATTCAAAAAATGGCGAGTCATCATCCATTTGATCAAATCCAAAATGAGTTTGAACAATGGTGTGAATATCTTTTTGTAAAGAGGCGAGTGAAGGAAAGTCACGCTTCACAGCCTTCGGCTTTTGTGGTTCAATAGCTGCCATCGTTTTTGTTTGTACAGAGAAATCTGTTTTATGAAATGGATAGCCTGGAAGCGGAATGCGCTTCCTATTCTTCTCCTCTGTTAAAGGAAAAGCTAAGTCGACCCCCATTTCCCAAAGAACACCTGCGACTTGCATCAGGTCTCCATCAAGTGGTTCGGTTGTTTTTTCTGCTCCCTTTTCAACCACAATTCCTTGTTTCTTTGAAAGATCAATCATCAAGGCTGTTGATTCTTGCTTGAACAAAGGCGATTTTACAGGCTGTTCTATATCAAGAAAACGCATTGCAGACGATGGATCGAAAGCAGTTAGTTCCTCCCCTGTCTGCGCAATGTAAACAGGCTGTTGGAGTGTCTTCTGAGGCAATGCAGCCAACTTTTGATTGATCATCTGGTTGTCATGAAGGCGGTATACAATAGATACCGCCTCTGTTAGCTCAAGCCCATCTGCTGCACATAAAGCTGTCCACACCCCGCTGCCCTCTCCAATCCATACGTCTGGTTCAATTCCGAGTGATCTTAGCTGGCTGGCAAAAGCCAATGTCATGATAAGCATAGCCACTTCTGCGTGACCGTTTTGTTTGAAATGGAACAGATTGTCTTTTTTAATAGGTATCACGGATTGGACGAGGCTCATTAAACGATCCACTTCTGTTTTAAATGAAAGATCTTTCTCATACAGCTTGATGTAATCACGTAATCCTGCTTCATGAAAACCAGTCAGCCTCATGTTTATCTGCTTATAAAGAAGACTTTCTCTGCCTGGCGTCTCTTCGTTTAGCACATGTAGCTGTTCTAATAATTCATCACGTGTGGAACATACAAGCGTTTTTCGATATTTGAAGGCTTTTCTTCCCCTTTGTAAGGTATAAGCTGCTTGACCAAGTGAGAGTTCATGATGTGAGGAGACATATTCCTTCAAGTTTTTTGTCATGTTCTTCAAATCATGCGTTGATCTGGCTGACAGCACGATTAATTCTTTGGACAAGGTCGTGCTGTTTGCTTCTCTCGGCTTTGCCTCTTCTAAGATGACATGGGCATTTGCTCCCCCTATACCAAAGGCACTGACTCCAGCTCTCCTTGGCAAATGAGACGTCTTCCACTCCTCTTTATCTGTTCCAACATAAAATGGCGTTTGATCAAATGGAATACGGTGATTCGGCTTCTCAAAGTGCGGCATTGGAGCAAATTGTCGATGATGCAGCATCATGACTGTTTTGATAAAACCAGCGACACCGCTGGCGGCATCTAAATGCCCAATATTGGCTTTGACTGACCCAAGTCGGCAAAAGCCTTTTTGCTCTGTTTGAAAAGCACGAGTAAGTGCCTCAATCTCAATCGGATCTCCAACAGGCGTACCTGTTCCATGTGCTTCGATATATGAAATTGTCTCTGGCTCTGTTTCGGCCATTTCTAAAGCAGATTCAATGACACTTGCCTGTCCACTGACACTTGGGGCTGTATAGCCGACTTTGTTGCTTCCATCATTGTTCGTTGCAGATCCTTTTACAACGGCATAAATAAAATCTCCGTCTTCTATCGCATCTTTTAACCGTTTTAGTGCAACAACGCCTGCACCTTCACCAAAAATGGTTCCTTTTGCTTTTTCATCAAACGGACGGCAATGTCCATCAGGGGAATAAATCATTCCTTCCTGGTATTGATATCCTGTGATCTGTGGCTGATGGAGTGTGACGCCCCCCGCTAGTGCAAGATCACATTCGCCGCCGATTAATCCTTGGCAGGCCATATGGATAGCAACAAGCGACGTGGAGCAAGCCGTTTGCACTGATACACTTGGTCCTTTTAGATTTAATTTATAGGCAACCCGGGAAGCGAAGGACGGGTCATTGAGATGCATGATTTGAAACACATCTTCATTCTTTTCAAGAGACGACATATGCTGCCCCATCCACGATAAATTGCTAGATGCCCCGGCATAAAGGCCAATTAACCCTTCGTATTGCTCAGGCTCATAGCCAGCGTCCTCTAGCGCATGCCATGTGCATTCGTGCATCAATCGAATTTGCGGGTCCATAATGGATGCCTCTCGCGGAGAGTAGCCAAAAAAGTCTGCATCAAAAGAAGATGCATTTTCTAAATATGGCTTCGCCTTCACATAATCAGACCGTTTTAACAGCGTCTCATCTACACCCGCTGCCTTTAATTCTTCATCAGTGAAAAACGTAACGGATTCTTTCCCTTGCGATATATTTTCCCAAAACGATTGGACATTCGGTGCTCCGGGAAACGTACCTGCTAATCCTACGACTGCAATTTCAAGTCCAGATTCGATCCATTGCTCTTGATCAGACATACGCTGCATTTCTCCCATCTATTTTCGTTTTAATCTCTGTTTACGTCGATTTTTTCCTTCTGCCATCGCCTGTTTTCGGAGATTGGTTGATTCAGTAACAGCTTGCTTTTCTTCCTTTACTCCATGAATCTTCTTTAGTTCTGCTGCCAATGCCGCGATGGTCGGATGGCTGTACATCATGACCACCGGAACCTCTATGCCATAAATTGATTTGATTTGACCGCTCATCTGCAGTAAATCAAGGGATGTCGCACCCATTTCAAAGAAATTCTCATTCACATCCGGCTCATGAGGAAAAAAGGAGCTGAGTACATCACTTAAGGATGCTTCTAGACGATCATCTATGATCTGAGATATCTCTTGAGACGGCTCTTCTTCTTGCTGCAGAGAGGTTAAGCGTTGTTTCATTCTCTCGCCTATATCTTGAACGGATACAAGAATTTGCGGATAATCTAGACACAGCACTTCCTGGACGGCTCTTATTCCTTGTTCTGGTGAAATTCCATCCTGTTCCTCGAGCGCCATCATGTCATTGACTTTGGCCGCTAATGCCGAGTCGTGTGCCATGCCGACTTTCTCCCACCGATCCCAATTTAAGGAGATAACCGGCTTCCCTTCCTGCCTTTTGGCATGAGCAAAGCTGTCCAGAAAAGCATTTGAAGCTGCATAAGCCACTTGTCCAGCCGCTCCAAGAAAGGAAACAAGAGAGGAACAAAGTAAAAAGAAGTCGAGCGTTTCATCCTTGAGTGCTTCATTCAGCACATAGGTCCCATTGATTTTTGCCTGACACATGCGAATTTCATCGTCTGCTGTTCTTGCTTGAATGATTTTCCCATCTGCCTCTCCTGCCGCATGAATGACACCATGCAAATGACCAAATGCCGTATGAGCCAGCTGAACCGCTTTCTGCACAGCATCTTTATCTGACACATCACCTTGTACAGCTTGTACATCAGCTCCTAACTCTTCAAGAGTCATCAGCTTTTTCACGATCTCAGCTTCTTTCCCATTCGCATCACGCAGCTCATGCCAGGCAGCGCGTTCACGTATTTGCGAACGGCTCATGATCACAAGTTTTGCTTGATACGTTTCTGCTAAATGTTGAGCTAGTGTGAAGCCAATACCGCCCATACCGCCAGTAATGAGGTAAACGCCATTAGACCTGAAAGGCTGCTTGGACGATCCCTCTTTTCTTAAAGGTGTTCTCGAAGCTTTTCGAATCCATCTGCTGTTCACGCGATACGCAACGACTGCTTCTTGATCGTGCATTGCAATCTCGTATGAAAGGAATAGCGGCCAATTCGCCTTTGTATCCTCACATACATCAATATGCTGACACTCAATATGCTGATATTCTTGAGGAATGGTCAAAGCTAGCCCTGTAAATGTTGCTTGAAGTGGATTGACCTTCTCCATGCCGATCACATCATGTGCTTGGCTTGTCACGAGGTGAAGACGTATGCTTGTGTTATGATACTGGCTGATTAGTCTGACGAGATCGAGCACAGATAAGTAGTTTGGCTGATCATCGGTATCTTTCGTCAGTTCATCATGCATCCAGATGATCTCTTCAGGTATAAATCCAGCTTGCTGCAATTCAGCCATAACCCACTCTAAGTGTGACAGCATATAAACGTCAGCCTTCAGCAAATGGTCATTTTCTTTCATCGTATGATCACTTTGACATACGCTGATCACTTCTGCATGCCGTTCTTTCAAATAGGCGCCAATATGACCATTTTTTTCAAATACCAAGATGCGTTTTCCTTGATGATGTTGCTCCTTTAGTACAGGTGAAGAGCGCTCCCATACCGGAATGTAAAACCAGTCTTGAAAATCAGCTGATCGTTTCTCCATCTTTTCTGGCGTTAAAGCAGACATCATCTGATCTGCTTTAAACTGCGGTGAAGGGAATATTTGATGCTCAAATGGATACGTTGGCAGTGAAACTCGATATGGTGCCTTTTCTTTTCTGACAGCGCTCCAGTTTAGCTCCACTCCGTAACTCCACAGTTTCCCTATGGCCTTTTCCATATATTCATCATCAGCTGCTTGTTCTTTTGGATGTCTCACCAATGAAACGGCTGCTGCTTTGTTCACATCATAGTGATCATGGCGTCTCACGAATTGAGTTAACGTATGACCTGGCCCCACTTCAATGAAAACCATCTCTCCGAGTCCAAGTAATGTCTCTAATCCTTGACTAAACAAAACAGGCTGCCTGATATGAGATGCCCAGTAATCAGGTGATGCGGCTTGTTCATTCGTTAACCAGCTCCCTGTCACATTCGAAAGGATCGGTACCTCTCCCTGCTGATAGGTGATCTCTGAGAGAACGTTCTTCAACTGTTCGGACGCTTCAGCCATCATACTCGTATGAAAGGCGTGAGAGGTTTTCAATATTTGGACAGAAGCTCCTCTTTTTTCAGCTTGTTTGATATATCCCTGTAACCGATCTGACGGACCGGAAACAACGGATAATTGTGAGCTATTCACAGCAGAAAGCTCGACACCTTCTGGAAGATCATGTTTAATCTCTTCGGCAGGGAGTGACACACCGGCCATTTCACCTGGGGGCATTTTTTGCATCAAACTGCCTCTTTTTAAAACGATACGGATTGCATCTTCAAGATGGATCATACCAGCCACACAGGCAGCCGTGATTTCTCCAATACTATGACCAATGAAATAATGCGGACGTATGCCTAGTCCCATCAGCTTCGACGCAAGCGCATACTCAAAACTAAACAAGATGATTTGTGTATATGACGTTTGCTGCATGAGTTGTTCAGCTTCTATAAACTCTTCTTCGGTTGTTGGATATAACACGTTCTCGATCTCAACACCTGATAAGGATAAAATGATGGCAAAACATTTCTGAAGCGTTTGTTTAAATACAGGGTCTTTCTCATATAAATCCTTGCCCATATTCACATACTGAGCACCTTGTCCAGAGAACATCCAAACGACCGCAGGCTGCTGAAAGGCCTTTTGCGGCTGGCCGGCTGACTGGAATGTGCGGTCAGGACCTGCAAGAAAAGCTTGGCGATAAGGAAAATGTTTTCGTCCCTCTTGCAGCGTAAATGCTGCATCGGATAGTGAGACGCTCGTTTGTTCTGTTAAATAAGATGTGATTTGTTTAGCAGATTTTTGAACCGCCTGCTTCGATCTTGCCGAAATCACCATTAGTTCATGACCTCTGTCTGCTGACGGCTTATCGGCGGCGGGTGCCTCTTCCATGATCAGGTGCACATTCGTTCCGCCCACTCCAAATGAGCTGACACCGGCACGAAGTGGGGTCTCTGAGTTCTTCCATGGTACAGGTGTTGTATTCACATAAAATGGGCTTGATTCAAAATCAATTTTCGGATTAGGTTTTTTATAATGAAGGCTTGGCGGCAGCATCTGATGGTACAGACTAAGTGTTGTTTTGATAAAACCTGCAATCCCTGCGGCTGAGTCAAGATGACCAATATTGGTTTTCACAGACCCAATCGCACAAAACTGTTTTTTATCTGTTTGAAAGGCTTGCTTCAGCGACTCAATTTCAACCGGATCTCCAAGAGTCGTCCCTGTGCCATGTGCTTCTATATAAGAAATACTTTCGGCTTCTACACGACTGATGTTGAGCGCCTTTTTAATCACTTCGCTTTGTCCTTCTATGCTTGGCGCTGTGTAGCCAACCTTCCGCCCGCCGTCATTGTTATAGGCTGACCCTTTAATCACGCCATAGATATGGTCCTTATCTTTTAGTGCCTGCTTTAATGATTTGAGCACAACAACTCCACAGCCCTCACCGCCAACGGTTCCTTCCGCCTGTTCATCAAAAGCCCGGCAGTGCCCATCCGGCGACATGATCATGCCCTCTTGATACATGTATCCTTTTTTGTGAGGGGTCGTAATGGTGACGCCGCCTGCGAGTGCCATTTTACATTCTCCAGTAATCAGGGCGCGGGCCGCCATATGAATTGCAGTCAAAGAGGAAGAACAAGCTGTATCAATAGCTACGCTCGGTCCCTTCAAATTCAATTTGTAGGATACCTTTGTGTTCATGAAATCTTTATCCGTTAATTGAACAGCCGCAAATTGTTCAGATGAGTGATTGGATCTCATCAGCATGGAAGCAGCTTGCCAGTATAAATTAGCAGAAGCAGCTCCAAATAAACCGATCGGCTCCTGATACGTTTCAGGGTTATAGCCTGCATCTTCTAGGGATTCCCATGCGACCTCATGAAACATGCGGATTTGCGGGTCCATTACTTCTGCTTCACGCTGTGAATAACCAAAGAAATCTGCATCAAAGTGATCATGCTGATCGACTGCTCCTTTGGCACGTACATATTGATCATGTTCTAATGCTTCTTGTTCAACTCCTGCCTCAAGCAGCTCTTCTTTAGAAAAGAACGTAATGGACTCTCTCCCATTTGCAAGGTTGTCCCAGAAGTGATGAATATTTTTCGCTCCCGGAAAACGGCATGCCATCCCAACCACTGCAACCTCTAATCCTGTGAACTTACTCATCTATCATCCCGCCTAACAGTTGTGCGGCACTTTCTAAGTCATCCGCTTCATTTTCTCCATCATCCTCTGTTTGTTGCTCTTGCCCTGATGCTTTGTGTTTTAATTGAGCAGCTATTTGTGAAACCGTCGTATATTGGAACAGCTCCATCACAGTCAGCTCCTGCTGAAATTCCTCTTTCACTCTATTGGACAGCTCAACGATATTAAAAGAGTTCCCGCCTAAATCAAAAAACGGTTCATCTATACGAATCTGTGAAGCAGGGACTTGTAATATAGACGCGAAAATACGAACAAGCTTCTGCTCTGTTTCATTGTGAACTTGAATGGTTACCGGATCTGCTTTGCCTTCCAACTGATCTTCTGGATTCGGCAGTGCTTGAATATCCAATTTCCCTGATAGATTCAGAGGAAATTGCTCTACTTGAATGACATGCCTCGGCACCATATAACCTGGTAATCTTTCACTTAAAGATTGTCGAAGTGCGCGCTGATCTATCACTTGTTTTGCCATGATATATGCGCAAATATATTGGTCCTGATCCTTCGTTTCCTTAGGAATGACAATGACATCTTGGACCAGTCCTTGTATGTTTGGATCATCAAGAAGGGCTCTGCGGATTTCCTCGAGCTCAATTCGATATCCTCTGATTTTCACTTGGCCGTCGTTTCTTTTAGCAAATTCTAATAAACCATCAAACCGCCATCTTGCAAGGTCTCCCGTACCGTATAACATCCCGCTGCTCAGCTCTGTTTTTTTGATAAACTTCTCCTTGTTGAGATCAGGATGATTGATGTACCCACGGCCTACACCAGCACCTGCTATATACAATTCGCCAAAAACACCAATCGGCACCGGCTCACCTTGCTTGTCACATATGAAAATATGCTCATTTGGCATCGGCTGCCCAATAGGGATGACTTGCTCATCCCAGTCATGAGGAATCAAAAAGGATGACGACTGAACCGTACATTCAGTAGGCCCATATGCATTAATCATCATGAGTTTTTCACCTGATACATGCTGTAAAAATTGATCCATCAGCTCTTTTGTGAACACTTCTCCGCCCACAAGCAGCATGTTCAAAGCAGGCAAGTCTTGTTTCGATTGCGCTGCTGCCTTGTTCATCAGCTTTAAATGAGAGGGGGTCACATCTGACAGCTGAATGTGGTTGTCTCGATAAAATGACCATAACGCATGCCCATCCATACGGACTTCATCTTTGGCAATATGCAGCGTATGCCCTAGCAGCAATGCCGGGAACAAGGTTTGAACAGATGCATCAAAAATATGAGAAGCGAGCATCCCTACTTGCAAATCACCAGGGAGTAGATCAAAAAAGCGTGTTTTCATTCCGTATACCAAATTAATAACATGACGATGTTCAATAACGACCCCTTTTGGATGCCCAGTCGTACCCGATGTATACAAGACATACGCCATATCCGAAGGCGAAATAGACCAAGTGAGATTCTCTGTAATGGGGGATTCTTGAAGCATGTCTTGAATAACATGAACTTCGACATCCAAACCTTCGTGTCCGTCTTCGTCCGATACTATGGCTGTAGCGCCGCTGTTTTTGAGCATATACCGAATTCTTTCAATCGGCAGATGGACATCAATCGGTAAGTAAGCATAGCCAGCCTTTAAAATGCCAAGAATGGCAATGACCAGTTCAGCAGACCGATTCATTCTGAGACCAACTGGAGTCTCACGTGTCATCTGACTTTGAGACAGTCTAAGCGCAATGCGATCCGATAAATCATCAACCTCTTCATATGTATAGGAGGTGGTGCCAAACACAACGGCCGTTCGTGCTGAATGCAATTGGACTTGCTGTTGAAATAATGACACAATATCACGATCCACTGGATAAGCGAGCGACTCACCTTGAAACGAATCAAACAGCTGACTTTTCTCGATATCAGATAAAAATGAGTGTGTGCTCATCGCTTGTTCAGGCGTTTTAAGAAATTGCTCTGTCAGTGTCATGAAATGTCTAGAGAACTGCTCCATTATTCGATCGTCATAAATGGAAGCATCCCAGTGAACTTCAGCATGAAGGTGATCTTGTTCTTTCTTCCAAACAATGAGCACATCCGCGTGCAGCTGCTCTCGGTCCGTATGCCCATGCAATGTCTCAAACGCACATGCCAGATTGACACGCTTCTTGTCATCTCCTACTGAATGCCAAAGCTCATCCATTAAAATATGAACAGGATAGTTTTGATGACGCACTGCCTCCTGAAACGATTGTTTCACTGCGTCTAACCCTGCGCTAAAGCTCATATGAGGATCAATCTCTGCCTTAAGCGGCAACATATGATTAATGGTGGATTGATTGGCGGACTGTTCCATTGTAGGAACAGTCACCATCAACTCAGTTTTTCCGCTATAACGCTGAAGCAAGCCAAAAGCGGCTGTGGTCAGCACGATAAACAAGCGCAAATCAGAATCTCCACATAATTGCTTTAACGAATGGTTTACAGCCATCGGGAAGGACGAATGAAGCGATCGGTTCATAGCAGCAGGCTTGGCATGTGAAACCGTATGAGGAATGCGGCCATCCAGCTGAACATCTGATAATATAGATGTCCAGTAGGCTCTTTCCCTCACTCTTTCCTTCGCCGCTGCTTTCAGTTGAAAATCATCATGTTCAATCACTCTTCCATTCACCTCTTTGCTTATATTTTTAAGTCATCTAATTCGAAAAGAGATACGTCGTCTAATTGCTTGAATGAAGAAGTCAGTTCAATTTCCTCTATTCTCACCGCATCTACTGAAACAGCCCGCATGATGTCTTTCAGCAAACCTGCAATCCGCTCTATGGTTTCCTCTGTGAAAAGCTCAGTATTATATTCAATCGTTGAAGAAAGACCGTCTTCCTGTTCATACGCAATCCAGAGTAAATCAAATCGCGACGTTCCTGTCTCGTACGGATAATCACTAAAGGTTAAACCGCCAACTTTCAGTTCTGGCTGATTCATATTTTGCAAGGCGAACACAGCATCAAACAATAGATTCCGGCTGACACTCCGGCTCAGCTGGAGGTCTTGCACCATTTGTTCATATTGATATTCTTGATGACCGAAATCATCGATCACATGCGCCTTTACATCCTGAAGGAATTGCTGATAAGTCAGCTCTGCTTTAGGATATAAACGAAGTGGCAGCATATTGACAAAGATACCAATGACTTGCTGCAGCTCCTCTTGTTTTCTACCTGCTACCGGAACCCCAACCGTGATATCTGATTGTCCGCTTAATTTATGAAGCAAAATCTGATACAGACTTAACAGACCCATAAACAATGTTGCGTCTTCCTTTAAAATCACCTGCTTAAACGCGTACAGCTCCGCTTCTTCTATACGGAACGTATAATGTCCGCCGCGGAATTGTCTCACCTCTGGCCGATCGAAATCTGTTGGCAGATCAAGCAGCGGGGCACCTTCTAACCGGTTTTTCCAGTAATCACTCGATTCTTTCAATGCTTCAGACGCAAGTATGTCATTTTGCCATTCTGAAAAATCTTTATATTGCAAAGCGAGAGGCTCAAGCGTCCTGCCGTCGTATAACTGCATAAAGTCGTTGACCAAAATATCTTGAGAAAGACCATCCGAGATAATGTGATGCATGTCCAGCATGAGCACGAATTCCTCTTCTGCCAGCTTCATCACACCAACTCTCATCAATGGAGCCTCACTTAACGTAAAGGCAGTCAAAAATTGTTTAATCACTTGTTTTTGATCTTCCTCAGATCCTTGTGTCGATCCCTCTGTGAGGTCAAACAACGTGACTGCAAATGGTACCTCTTCTTCAATCTTTTGATAAGGGACGCCATTCTCTAGTACAAACGCTGTCCGCAAACTTTCGTGTCTCTTTATAAGCTGCTGAAATGCCCATTCCAACCTGTTGATATCGAGCCTTCCTTTAATTCGTCCTGCTTTAAATTCGTTGTATCCTGTGCTACTTACATCCATTTGCTGCATGAGATACAACCGTTTTTGCGCAGACGACAGAGGATAATGCTCCTTCATTTCGGCTTTTTCAATCGCATGATAAGCAGCAGTGTCTGCTTGGTCGATATATTCTGCCATTAATCGGATCGTTGGTATTTGGAAGAATTGTGGCAGCGTCAGCTCTACACTGAATGCGCGATGAATGATGCCAATGAAAGTAATCGCCTTTAGAGAATCTCCACCCATTTCAAAGAAATGATCATCTATGCCAATTTCATCAATTTTAAAGAAAGCTTGCCAATGCTGACTTAGTTCCTTCTCTAGCTCCGTTTCAGGTGCAACATAATTCGTTGACAGTGCTGGCCGAGAATATAAGTTTCCATCTTGTGCATGCTCTCCGGCACTCTCTTCCTCACGGGATAAACGGTCTACATATCGGTGAATTCGATCATGTAAAGACGTTGTTGAAATAACCATTTGTTCCACTTGATCCAGTGAAAGCAATCGTTCAAAGATCCTTCTTCCTTCTTTTTCTGTAATTAACGTTTCGGTGACATCATCTCCGATTGGAAGATCGAGCTGCTTTCCTTGCTCAAATTCCCAGCCGTCAAAGCTAATGACTGACCACTGCATTTCTGAACGAAGATTTCGTTCATACACGTACGCATCGATGAAATGATTCACAGCTGTATAGGCTGTGAAACCGAGTCCGCCTAAGATCGGTGACAAAGATGACAGTACAAAACAGAAATCAAGTGATCGGTCACCTAAGGCGGCATCAAGATGAAGTACACCATTCATCTTCGCTTCAAAGTGGGGTTCTGAGAATGTGACATCTGTTTGCTCCATCACTCTGAAGGATTGATCACCCGTCACTCCAGCTGCATAGATCACACCGTCAATCTGTCCATAGGCCGCATCCACCGTGTTGATCAATTGCTGGATATCTTCCCTGTGGCGAACATCTACTTTCTTTATGAGAACTTCTGCACCAGCCTCTTCAAGTGCCATTACCTTTTGTATTTTTTTCTTAGTTGGATCCTGTTCATCGTGCGTAGCAAGCCACTCTTGCCACTTGCTTCTATCAGGCAGTCCAGACCTGCTAGTTAAGATCAACGTTCCCTTCGTTTGCTCGGTCAAAGCCTGTGCAATATTCAATCCAATAAACCCAAGACCGCCAATTAAAATGTATACACCATCTTTTTTAGCCAACTGAGTATGTCCTGTTTCGGGAACTAGAGCTTTGGCATACTTTTTCACATATCGCTTATTTCGTCGATAGACCGTGAGAAGCTGTCCAGATGTTCGATCTAACTCATCGCTAATTTGTTTCAGCAACCTCTTTTCCTGCACCCCATTTGCCACCGGGCGATCGACATCAAGAATGCGGTAACGCAAGTTCGGTGTTTCTTGTGAAATAACCATGGCAGGTCCAAGATGGATTGCTTTTTCAGGATAAAGGATAGACTCACCGCCAACGGCATACGTCAATGAGGAAAGAACTGTAATGGATACTTTTTGGTCCAAAACAGATTTTTTCAAAGCCTGTCCGATATAAAGCAAGGAGTAATAAGCATCTTGCTGCGTTTGTTTCACCCATTCTTCTTCCGATTGAGACGGCTGTCGTTCTGAAAGCCCCCATAGATGACAAACTTCTGACACGTTGATTTGGTCATCTGCCAGATTTGATATGAGCTTTTCATAATCAGAAGGCTTATGTGACCGAATGGTGTAGCTTTTTTCATCATGCTTCGTAAATTCATTTCCTTTCTGAACCACTACGAACTCGTTCCGTTTCGTCAGAAGCTCGGCTGCAACCTTCTCTCCGAAGGCAGATGAATCCGCAAACAAAAGCAAGGCTCCAACAGAGGAATCATCTGATGACACATAAGGGGAAAGGTCCGCCTCCCAATAAGGGGTATAGAACCATTCATCCATTTGCTCCTTTCGTCCAGACTGCTTAGGTTTATCGCGTTTTACACGGTCTGATGCATCATACCAATAGGAGGTTTGATCAAACGCATACGTTGGCAGCGGCATTTTCTGCGGCTGACGGTTTAGATGGAACCTAGTCCAGTCGATGGTTATTCCGTGTGTCCAGAGACGTCCAATCTGCCCAAGTAAAAATTCAGTATCCGTCACATCTTGTTTTGCATGTCTGAGCACATGACATACATGCTGATTCATGCCGTTCAGTGACCGGTTGACCATCACGCTTAAATCTTGACCTGGTCCAATCTCAATTAATTGAATATTGTCCTGCTGTAAAATATTTGTGATGCCTTCAGCAAAACGAACCGTATCGGTCATATGCCTTTTCCAATAGGACATATCCTGAGCACTCGTATTTGTCATCCAGTCTCCTGTCAAATTCGAAATGAATGGAATACGTAGCTGCTTGGCTTTAATATCCTTTAATTTTTCACCAAATTGCTCCGCTGCTTCCTTCATGACATGTGAGTGAGCAGCAATGGTTCCACCTAATCGCATACACATCAATCTGTTATTCTTCAGCTCTTGTTCAAATTCACTTATCGCTGCTTCAAGACCTGACACAATACATGAGGAATCATTGACAACAGCGAGAGAAATATCTTTTGGAAGCATCGGTTTTAACTCTGCTTCAGGTAATGGAACACTCATCATGATGCCAGCTGGCGACGACTGCATCGCATCCGCCCGGCAGGCGACCATCGACATCGCTTCCTTTAAGCTGAAAAGGCCTGATATAGCGGCTGCCGTTAATTCGCCAAAGCTATAGCCGATCATTGCATCAGGACGAATCCCCCATTCAATGAAGAGCATGGAAAGGGCATATTCAATGGCAAAAATGGCTGGCTGTGCATATTGAGTGCTTGCCAATTTTTCGCGTGCCTTTTCTGTTTCAGCCGCTAATGGATAAAGAATGCGGGCAAGACTTTGCCCTGTTGCTTCTTCATATGCTTCAAAACAAGCATCCATTTGCTTCTTAAAGTAAGGCTCCTCCCGGTACAAATCTAATCCCATATTGAGGTATTGATTGCCTTGTCCAGAAAACATAAAAATAATCTTTTGTTTCTCCACATGCGAATGCATGAGCTTCCCAATACCCTTGCCTTGCTTTTCTGTTAATACACGCAATGCATCTTCTCTGCTGGCCGCAACAAAGGCTTGACGGAATCCAAAGGACTGCCTGCCTGTTTGCAAGGTATAAGCTGCGTCTGCCAAATTGAGAGAAGGCGTGTTTTCCAACTGATTCACAAGGTTGTCTTTCATTCGTTCCAAACTCGTTTTGCTCTTTGCTGAAAGGACAAGCAACTCAGCCGAACGAGGCATTTGCTGACGATCTCTTTGCGGCGCTTCTTCTAATATGACATGCGCATTGGTTCCGCCCATTCCAAATGAGCTCACACCAGCCCTCCGCAAATGTGATACTGGCTGCTTCCAGTCGGTCAGCTCAGTGTTTACAAAGAAAGGACTATGCTCAAATGCAATGTTTTCATTGGCTTTTTTGAAGTGAAGACTAGGCACAAATGTGTGATGCTGAAGAGAAAGCACAGCTTTAATCAAGCCAGCTGCTCCTGCCGCTGCATCCAAATGTCCAATATTTGATTTCACAGACCCAATGCGGCAAAATTGTTTTTTGTCTGTGTCGAAAGCTTTTGTGAGCGCCTCTATTTCAATCGGATCTCCAAGTGACGTTCCAGTTCCGTGTGTTTCTATATATTCAATCGTATCTGGTGAAACATCTGCTTGATGTAAGGCATCCTGGATGACCCTTGTCTGACCTTCAACACTTGGAGCATTGAAGCCAACCTTTTGATCACCATCATTGTTGATAGCAGAGCCCTTAATGACCGCATAAATATGGTCACCATCTTCTATGGCTTCACTAAGTGCTTTTAAAGCAACAAGACCCACACCATCTCCACCAACAGTTCCATCTGCTTGATCGTCAAAGGCACGACAATGACCATCGCTTGATTTCACCATGTTCTGCTGATAAATGTAGCCTGATTTCACTGGGTGTAAAATCGACACGCCTCCCGCAAGCGCTACATCTGAATCACCATTTGCAATGGATTGACAGGCCAAATGCAAGGCGACCAAAGAAGTCGAACAAGCGGTTTGCAATGTAAGCGCTGGTCCTTTCAAATTCAATTTATGGGCAATTCTTGTACTCACGGTATACGTATCATTGAGCGAGCCCACTTCAAACAGCTCTGACATGCTGCTATCAAGCGAAGATGCAAAACGCTGAATCCATTGAAAGTTGGATGTGGATCCAGTAAACAAACCGACCTTACCTTGATAATCTTCCTGCACATACCCCGCATCTTCCAGCGCCTTATAGGCGTACTCATGCAGCAGCCGTATTTGAGGATCCATCATTTCTGCCTGACCTGGTGAATAGCCGAAGAAGGATGCATCAAATAAATCAGGTCCATCAATCACACCTTTTGCTCTTACATAATCGGAACGCTCAAAGGTTTGGCGGTCAATTCCAGCCTCTAGCAATTCTTCATCGGAAAAGAATGAAATCGATTCTTCTCCATTCTTCAAATTTCGCCAAAATGCCTCAACATTTTCTGCACCAGGGAATTTACCTGCCATTCCAATAATCGCAATCGGCTCGTTGGCTTTTCTTTTCTTTTGATTCGCAGGCTGTGTGCCAGATCCCTTCTGCTCTGTTGCACCGCTTAAATATGTAGCTAGCTCTCTAATCGTTGGACGGCGGAACATTTCGACCATTGGAATGCTTTGATTCAATTGCTTAGCGAGCTGTTGATTGACATGAATCAGGTTTAGAGAATGCCCGCCAATGTCAAAGAATTTGTCATGAACACTTACCTCATCTAAGCCGAGGACTTTTTTCCAGATGTCTTGAATAACTTTCTCAGTATCAGAAAGATTGTCAGAGCCCGTCTGCTTTTTCATTTGTTGCCCCTGTTTCAAAGCAGGTAAAGCCCGTTTATCTAATTTGCCGTTGGCAGTCAGCGGCATATCATCCAATTGAACAAAGTGAGTTGGAATCATATAATCTGGCAGCTGATCGGCTAGTGCTTGTTTCATTGCAGCTTGATCGAGTATGGCTGTCGTGACAACATATGCGGCTAAACATGGTGTACCAGAAACATCTGGCTTTACAGCAACAGCTGCTGCTTTGACCCCTGGCTGTTCATTCAGCCAAAATTCAATCTCACCTGTTTCAATACGATAGCCTCTCAGCTTCACTTGATCATCGTTTCGGCCTAAAAACTGAATGAGCCCATTAGGCAGAATGCGGGCTGCATCACCTGTTTTATAAATTTTTTCACCTGGCTGGAAAGGATGATCGACAAACCGCTCTTCGGTTAGCTCTGGGCGATTCAAATACCCTTTTGCAACACCTTTCCCCCCAATATATAATTCACCGATGGTTCCTTCCGGCATAAGATTCATATGTCTGTCAAAAAGAAGAATATCTGTATGCTGTGCAGGTTTTCCGATCGGTACATACACGTCTTGATCAAGGTCCTGGTCATATCGATGAATCATGCAGCCAACCACTGTTTCAGTTGGTCCATATTCATTCACAATTTCTATAGGCTGCGGGAATGACTGCTGAATGGATTTCGCTAAAGATGTTTCCAGCTGTTCTCCGCCTAAAATAAAACATTTCATTTGGCTTTCCGGGAAAGACAGGTGCTTAATAAACTGTAAATGAGATGGTGTCAGTTTCATCACATGTACGCGATTGTCTTTTATGATATCTTCGACAAGCAGCTGCCGGTTTTCATGGTGATAAATCATGATGGTATTTCCTGAAATGAGCGGTGTGAAAATTGAAGTAACTGTCAGGTCAAATGACAACGATGTGTACAAAGCAAAATGCCTTGTTTCTCCTCGAACATATACTTGTTTCGCCCAATCAATATAGTTGGCTAAACCAAGATGATGAATGAGTACACCTTTAGGTCTTCCTGTCGTTCCTGATGTATAAATGCAGTAGGCTGTTTGGTCTGAGGTGATGGCTTCTGCCAAGTTATCTGATGATCCGGTATATAGATCCGGCTGTGTGATATCAATTTTTTCCCCGTTATAGGCATAGGTGAGTCCTTTAATCGGATGAGTTAGGAGCCATTCTACTCCGCTGTCTTCTAGTAAATACTCTATTCGTTCCTGCGGGTATTCAGGATCAATTGGCACGTAAGCCCCGCCAGCTTTTAAAATAGCTAAGCATGCTATCACCATTTCAATGGAATGCTCTGCTAAAATGCCGACACGCTGCTCCTGTTTGACCCCTTTATTTTGTAAATAGCGTGCGAGCTGATTCACTCTCTTGTTGAGTTGTTCATATGTAACCGTCGTACCGCCAAACTCAACTGCAGCTGCCGTTGGCGTTCGCTCCACTTGCTCTTCAAATAGGTCAATCACCGTTGGTTCATTGATAGACGTTGCCCCGCCATATTGCTGAAAAACTGTTAACTGCTTTTCTATCTCTTCTTCTGATAGCAGCTGTAACTGAGCAGCAGATTTTTGTGGGTGAGCACAAGCATCAGACAGGAGATGAAGAAAATGCTGACACCACTTTTCAATTTGTTCAGCAGAAAAGCTGACGGGGTTATACACCAATGAAAAATGCAGCTGTTCATCAAACGCCTGTACACTAAGCGTGAGATCGAATTCCGTCTGTTCTTTCATCTCAAATCTGCGAATACGCACAGGCTGATCGCTTTTCGTGAGCATTCGATCTAGTGGATAGTTTTCAATGACGACGATTGAATCAAATAATGATTGCTCAGCCGTCATTCCTGCATATTTCTTTAATTCGGATAGCGGAGTATGTTCATATTCATTTCTCACCGCGATTTCCCGGCTCACTTCCTGCATCTGTTCAACAATCGGCCGATCCTGTTCGAATGAGACACGCAGCGGTAATGTGTTAATGAACAAACCTGTCATCTTTTCAATTTGAGGAACATCCGCATTTCTTCCTGATACTGTTGTTCCAAAGACAATATCATCTTGGTTGGCGTACTTAGATAGCAAAACTCCCCACAGCGTATACATGACAGATGCCAATGTCACATCATGTTGATTCGTGAATTTGCTCAGCCTCTCCGCAATAGAAGCATCCACTTGATGTTCATATTGATGAAAAGCACCTGAATCTTCATATGCACCGCCTGACTTTGGAAGCAGTTCTGCATAACTCCAGCCATCGAAAACATTTTTCCAGTAGACAGCTTGCGCTTCTGTCTGTTGAGGATTTTGCTGCTGCCATTTAACAAATGATTGATAGGACGGTCTTTTTTCAAGAAGAGGTTTGTCTTCATTTGATAAGCGCTCATATGCACTCATCCAATCACTTAATACAATCCCAAGACTCCACCCGTCCAATAAAATGTGATGAAAGCTAATGAGAACCCAGCTGACTTCTTCATTTACTTCACATAATGTCAAGCGAAATGGAACTTCCTGTAGATCAAATCGTTCCTCTCGATCCTGTGCTGTTATTTCCTCTTTCAGCAAATGAAGAGGCTCCTCAGCTTGGGTCAAATCACGGTATCGAATGTCAGGCTGATGCTGCTTCAGCACAATTTGTACTGGCCTTGCGAGTTCCTGCCATCTAAACAATGTTCTAAGCATTTCATGCTGTTTGGTGACATGCATCCATGAATGTGCAAAGAGATCTCGATCAACCGGCCCGTCTATTTGGATCAGCAGTTGTTCAAAATAAGCCGTTCCGTCCGGTTGCATTAAATGATGAAAAAGAAGTCCTTCTTGGATCGTAGTGATACCTAACATATTTTCAATGTTCTGTTTATCCAGCTTCTTTGGCTGTAATGCCATGGGATCATCTCCTTTCTCTTTAAGAATGTTTCACGAAATAATGGCGTAAACCATAGTTAGCAATGACCTGCTGCTGAATTTGCGAAGTCCCTTCAATAATTTCAAGTACCTTCGCTTCACGATATAATCTTGAAGCTGAGTTTTCCCGGCTAAATCCACTCCCACCATGGATTTGGACATTTGTATTTGTAATGTCGACAGCAATTTTGGAGGTAAAATATTTTGCAATGGATGTTTCTGTGATCGCATCAGGATGATTCGCTTCTCGCATTTCTCCAGCCTTTAGGCATAAAGCTCTCGCTGCATGGAGCTGAGTGACTGCATCTCCGATCATTCCTTTGATCATTTGATGCTTGTACAGTTTTTCATTAAACTGAGTTCTTTTACGTGAATACGTAACGAGAGAATCAACGGCTTCTTGTGCAATGGCAAGCCCTGCCCAGGCAACACTGTATCGTCCATGGTCTAAAGCCAGAGACACTACGTGGTTAAAACCGCCCCCAACTGGCCCTAAGACACAGTCTTCGTGTACCTGCACATGATCAAGAGTGATTTCTGCTAAATAAGATGCACGATTTGCCATCATTCCAGTAATTCTCTCAATCTCTACACCCGTCTGATCTCGATCGACAAGGAATGCCGTGACTTGTTCGCCGTCTCGTGCAATCACAATAAAGAAATCTGCAATCGCTCCGAAGGAAATCCACTTTTTCTTCCCATTTAATACATAGGACTGTCCTTTTTTTTGATAGCTAGTTTCAACATGATTGGCATCTGAGCCAATATTCGGCTCTGACAAAGCAAAGGCACCGATTTTTTCCCCTTTAGCTAATTCAACGAGCCAGCCTTGTTTTTGGTCTTCTGTTCCATAACGAAGGATGGCTTCCCCTACGAGTGAATTCACTGTTAATAATGTCCGTACGTTACAGCAAGCTTTCCCCACTTGTTCCGTGAACTGTCCATATGCAATCGGATCAAGCCCCAATCCTTGATAGGCGGATGGGATACCTGCCGCCAAATAGCCTCTTTTCGCCATATCTCGAATCAGCGACTCCGGCAAATGTTCTGTCTCATCGAATTCATTGGCAAATGGCCGGATATGTTCATTGCAAAATTGTCGTATTTCTTCAATAGCATCGATTGTTTGTTCAGCTGTTTTCATGAAGAGCCGCCCCCTGTTGTTTTTTCTCAATTAAGGCGACAATACGGTTGACCGTACTAAAATTAGCAATGTCGAGGTCTTCATTGTCTAATTGGAAGTGAAAGTCATGTTCAATATAGTTCACTAGTTTCATCGCAAATAGTGAATTGACAAAGCCTTGTTCAAAAATATGATCATCATTTCCAAGCTCCATTTCCTCATCAAATACCACTAGGTTTTGCTCGATATATGCTCTTACTTGTTCGTGTAGGTTCATCATTCAATCTCCTCGCTTTTCGCTTTTTTATTTGGCAGGGTCCTTCTGCTTTATCTCAATGTTGACATCTACGTATTCTGGGAAAGGCTGAATCATGCTTAAATCGTTTTCGAACAAAATATAGCCATCTTCCCCATTCTCGATTTCTTTGAAATTCGCAAACTTATAAGTGATATACATCATGCGGTTTCGATCGGTTTGTTTAAAATCAGCTACAAGCCGTTTTCCTCTCTTTTTTGCCTCTTGCAAAATCGTTGTCAGTAAAATGGTCCCGACTCCACGTGACATAACACGGCAAGACATAAGCAGTAGTTTGACATGCCATGTATCACCTGTTTCTTCTATTAAAGAGAGTCCTATTTTTCCATATGAACCGAATTTATCTTCAAGTTCACAGACGAGAAGCAAGTGATTGTCTGATTGACGGAAATAATCAAGCTCTGCATAATCGTAGGTTTTCCCGCTTGCATTTAATTGATTGGTTCGAACGGTAAGTTCTTCGGCTCGCTGGAGATCTTGTTCTCCTGCTTCTGATATAACGAATTTCATATTTAAAGAGGCCAAAAATTTTTCAGGCGGCCCTTCATATTTCTCTTCTTCCTGCTGCCTTTGATCTGCTTCCATGTACATTTCTCTGCGCCGTTTTGCATCCTCTGTGATAAAAGCTGGTCGCAGTCGATCATCTGTGAGCAATGTCATATAATCGACCGCATCCCAGCAAGTAATCTCTGGATGAACTGCCTTCACTTCTTCTCGTTCAAATGGCTGATCATCGATAAAGAGAATGGTATCTTTATGAATATTTAAACGCTCACTGATTCTCTCTAATGAACTAGATTTGGCATTCCAATGAATCTCTGGATAGAGAAAGAAATGTTCGATCCCAAAGGCGGAGAGCTTTTCCCTCACAGCAGCTTCATCATTCCGGCTTGCAATGGATAAAAGGATCCCGCGCTCATCTAGCTCTGTTAGCACTTCCTTCATCGATGGCTTTAACGTCACTTCATCTGATTCAAGTAAAATTCCATCCCATAATGTATGATCTAAATCCCAGACAACACACTTGATTTGTTTAGCCATTTGTTTTTCTCCTCTCACATGTCATATTGGAAAAAGCCTTTACCTGATTTTTTGCCATACTCACCAGCATCCACCATTTTGACAAGCAGAGGACATGGGCGGAATTTCGGATCTTTGTAGCTCTCGTATAAAACAAGCAATGAATTCAAAATCGTATCAAGCCCAATTAAGTCTCCTGTCGCAAGCGGCCCCATTTTATGGCCGAAGCCCCCGCGGAAAATTTTATCGACATCAGCTGGTGTCGCGACTTGATCTTGCACCGCCCAAATCGCTTCATTGATTGTCAGCATGAGCACACGGTTGGAAACAAACCCTGGAAGATCATGCACCACAACAGGTGTTTTATCAAAGGATTTCAAGAAACCTTTTGCCGTTTCAACTGTTTCATCAGAAGTTGCTTTTCCTCTAATCACCTCAACTAACGCTTTAAGAGGAACAGGGTTCATAAAATGTGCACCAATAACTTTTTCAGGATGATGCATAAGGGACCCTACCTTTGTAATGGAAATGCAGCTCGTGTTTACAAAATAGATGGTTTCTTTCGAACAGATATCTCGCAGCTCTTCATAAATGGGTTTTTTTATCTCCCAATCTTCCGTCACATTTTCAATGACGATATGTGCGTCATGTAAGCCTTCAAATGAAGTCGATAGCTGAATTTGAGACAATACGTCTTCTAAGGACAATGAGATTTTCTTTTTTCTCACAAATTGCACCAATTGATAGGTTTTCTTGATCTTTTCTAGTGCTTCGTTTAGTTTTTCTTCTGTGACATCAACCAATGTGACTTGATAGCCATTTGCTGAAAGGTCTAATGCCATATCAGCCCCCATCACACCTGCTCCAATCACGCCTACGTGCTTCGTGTTCATTTCTCCAACACTCCAATTCGCTTTAAAATAACATTGATTTTTTCTACGACTTCATTTGTTAATGAATGAATAAAAAAGTGATCTCCATCGAATTCAAAAAACGCACAATCTTTGCTTGTATATTGATCCCAATCGTCTAAATCAAACAGCACAGAAGGCAGATCACGAGTACCATAAAAAATAGAAATTGGGCAAGCAGCTGGAACGACTTCATCACACTGATAAGTCTCCAAAAGCTGAAAATCTGCTCTTAAAATCGGCAGAAAGAAATCAAGCACTGCATGGTTATCGGCAAGTTCCTCAGGAACGCCCCCCATCGCAATAATCGCCTCTTTTAATTTGGCATCTGACAGCTGATGATAGACTTTCTTCTCTGGAATATGTGGTGGAAAGCGTCCAGAATAAAAGACATGGCAAGGCTCTTTGTTTAATCTTGTTTTCATTCTTTTTTGTAATTCGTATGCAAGTACAGCTCCCATGCTATGACCGAAAATGGCATAGGGTTCTCCTTCTTTTAAGGAAGAGGACGCCTGTAGATAAAGATCATCTGCGACCTGCTGTAAATTTGTCAGCACAGGCTCTGTCATTCTTGTCCCGTGCCCAGGGAGTTCAAGGGCATGAATTTCTATAGACCGGTCTATATATGATTTCCACTTACTGAATACGGTACTTGCTCCACCTGCGTACGGTAAGCAAAATAACTTCACGACACGCCACACTCCCTTTTGCATTTGATTTTCAACATTTCCAGCCATTTTTTTTCATCTTGGATGATTTGTAGTAAGGAAGCTTTAATGTTGGCTTGGTACCGACTAGACATTTCCCCTGAAAAAAAGAGTTTTGCTGCCTGGTGCCTCGCTTTCTCCCATTCTGCTAAAATACTTTCCATCCATTGAAACAGCTCAGGTAGATCGCCTTTTATGAGTCTCAGTCGATACATCTCTACTTTCTTCGTATTGATGATCTGATTGAAAGATGCTACGAGCTTCTCGATATCATCCCATTGAGGAAACTGTTCATAAAATGTTTCAAGAGCTGTAATTCCTTTTTCGATTGCGTCAATCTGACCATGCATATTTCTCAGGAAATAAGCCGTTTTTTGATCAAATAATTCAGTCGAGACCTTGACCGGATCAAAGTGGAAGGCCGCATAGGAATGGAATTGATCATTCGGCTGAAAATGATCATGAAAGGTATCATACCCTTTCTGCACATCTCCATATGACATCACTTGATGCTCATACGACAAATTATCTAAATGACGATTCTCTAATACCTGAAAGGTGTGCTGATTTTCATGAAAACCCGTGATTAAAATCGAATGACGGCTATGTGTTGTCAAATACTCTTTTCTACCTCGCTGTACGTAAGGGTCTACCCATACAATCACCGGGCGGTCACGCCTCACATCTTGTTTGACCTTTTCAATGAGATGGGTACAATGCGTCATTTTTTCAACTTGAATGCCCTGTAAATTCATAATCTTTTCTGGATCGTGTGCCGACATCCAGTCAATCTGCAGCAGACCGTCTTCTGTAAGTCCATATGCAAATTGATCATTTAATAAATATGGAGCGACTTCTTGACCATGCAGCTTCACAATTGGAAAAAAGCAATTGAAGAAACAGCTGCGATAAAACAAATCATTATAAGGATGAATGCCTGAAATCTGTTTGACGGTCATCTTCTTGTCCTCTCTTTCCAGCAGTAGATGTCACCATAAATCCTTTGATGAAACCAATCGTACAAAACCAAATGAAAAACAAATAATAAGAAATCGCTAATTCAATAAGAGAGAAAGGTCCCCATACAAAAGTCATTTTCCAAGGCAGTCCCTTAAAGGCTAGTTGCGAAAGAATCATTGGCAGAAGCAATATCCCAATTAGGAGCAGTACCCAGCCGATACTTTTCAGCCATACGCCAAGTGAGATGTGCCTGCGAACCAGAACGCCATTTCTTACACGTTTCCTCCATTTGATAAAACGAACGACTGACACTATTTGCAGCAAAATAAAAAGACATGTGGCTGCCACACTCAATTGATCAATGAGCTGAAATGGATCCATGGATGACTCTGCTTCTTCATTTGTACCCGTCATTGTTTTGGCAATAAGACGTGCCGTTTTCTCTGTGTAGCTGCTATTCATGTTGGCTAACACTCCGATAGCAACGTCTTCTTTTGCCTGGATCAGAAAAAATGATGAATAATTCGGATTAGATCCAGCATGAAATAGTGATTCCACCTGCCCATGCGTTTTTTCTATATACCAGCCGGCATTGTAATAGACATGCTCCCCTTCTTCTGGGACTTTCACAGTTAACTGATCAGGATTTTTTACAAAACGAGACCAAGTTGAATCGGTCAATTGATATTGCAGCCAAGTCCCCACATCCTGATTATTCATCACAATATAGCCTGCAGGGGTGTTGCCTCGATATTCTGGTGCTTCATAAGCATGTGGAGCAAGGAAATGCAGTTTAAATCCTTCTGAAACAACACCAGATTTCATGCGTTTTAGCCCAGCTTCTGTTTGGTTAAGATGATGCGTTTTAAACAGTCCTTTCATATATGCCTCATATGACGTTCCTGTCACATTTTCAATGATGAGACCAAGAACATCATAGTTGATGGTGGCATATTCAAAGGAGCTGCCAGGCTTGTGATGGAGCTCAATTGATTTCAGTTGATGGACTGTTTTCTTTAGCGCATCTTTTGCATGATCTGGCTGGATAAGTGCAATGGATTGAAAGGGAATGCCGCTTGTGTGATGCATTAATTGCTCCACCGTCAAACGCTGAGACTTTCCATGGTATGTTGGAAAAAAGCCTGGAATATAGCTGCTCACCGGTTCTTTCAAATGAAGTTTCCCTTGCTTTTCTAACTCCACAATAGCAAGAGCGGTAAACGCCTTTGATGTAGAACCAATTTCAAAGAAAGTACTGGCTGTCACTTTCTTCATTTTCTTTTGATCCGCATAGCCAAACCCTTTTTGGTACACCACTTCGTCTTTTTTCACAACCACAACGGACATGCCGGGAATGCGCCCAAGCTCCATCTGTTCCTCTATCACTTGATCAATGGCTTTAGATGAAATCACTGCTTTTGCATGTGTCCCCCCGGCAAAGCCGCTTATCCATAAGACAGCTAACAAAAATGAAATGTAGATAACATGCTGATTTTTCCTCATGTAAATAATGAATCCATTTCTTCAAGAGACATATCAACTGTTTCAAAATCAGACGGTGTAAATTCGATCCCTTCTTGTTCTAAGCAATGCTGTACCATACGCTCAATTTGCTGTTCTATCTCTTGCAATAGCTGCATCATATCTGTTTCACACAGCTGTTTTTCGCTGAAAGAAAGATGGAAAATCAGCTGACCGCCCTTGATGGTAGCGACCATATCGATGACGGTTGTTAACGGGTTATCCAATGACGAATCTATCCCCGATGTAAAGTAAGACATCTCATAATCAGATGATTGTTTAAGCACCTGATCGATTTCACCTAAATAATTAAACCGTAATTGCGGCGCTGAATGATCAGGAAGCTGCCTATTGATGAATGACAACAGCCCATATTCGGCACCTTTATTCGGCACCTCACGTATCGTTTCTTTGACAGCCCGTATGTGATCTGAGAGAGATTCAGAAACATGAACATTCACAGGATACATGGTGGTGAACCAGCCGCACGTTCTAGATACATCAATATTTTCCTCCACAGCATCTCTGCCATGACCTTCTAATTCCAAAGAAATCCGTTTTTGATTCGTTTGCTGATAACAGGCTTGCGTTAAGGCTGAAATTAACAGTTCGTGAGGCTGCGTTTGGTACGCTTTATTCGCTTGATTGGTCAATTGATCCGTGAGCTCCACAGATAAAGCCTTCGTTAATTTGACTTCGTCTTTGACATATCCCTCATTAGAAGAAACTTGATACAGAGGCTGAATACCCTGAACCACATTTTTCCAATAGTTGAACGCCTCTTTTACATCTTCTGATACTGCATACTCGTTAACCCGCTCTGTAAATGTTTGATATGAATGAGTTTTTGGCGGAAGCACTTCTGCTGAACCCTTCTCTGCATGAAATAATTGAATCAAATCCTCCACAAGAATTTGCCAAGACATACCATCAACTAAAAGATGATGGGCGGTAAAAATGAGATGTGATTGAGAAGCAGTTTGACAAAGCGCTGCCTGAATCAATGGTCCTTGATAAAGATGAGTCCTTTGCTTGATCTGACATCCTACTTCTTGCAGCGCTTCTTCCACATTCTCTTCTGACAATGCCGTAAAATCGTGTATCGTCAGCGGGATATTTTGAATGTTTTCATCATAATAGAGTGTGTTTGTCGCCTCATGTACTTTTAACCTTAATCCGTCGTGATGAATGACCAGCTCTTTTAAAGCACTCTGCACGATTCTTTCATCCATCTTTTTCTTTGAATGAACAATGATAGATTGATGCCAGAAATGTTTATCTTTTAACCGCTGGGACCAAAACCATTCGATGATTGGGATCGATTTCACATCGCCCACAGCCTGTTCTTGTGAGATATGTAAGACTGGTTCCTGCTGAACGACTTGTGCCATTTCTCTAAAAATGGGATAAGTAAATAGATCTTTGGTTTTTAAATAGAGTCCTTTGTCTTTTAACTTCGCAATAAATTGAATCGCCTTTATGGAATCGCCGCCAAGTTGATAAAAATGATCAGCCGGTTCAACCTTTTCATGCCCTAAGATGGCTTTTGCTGTGTCTACTATGATCCCTTCAATGTCCGCTGTTTCCTTCGACCATTCAACAGCTGTTTCCACTTGAGACAACAATGGATCAGGCAGTGCTGCCCGATTGATTTTTCCATTTTGGGTAAGCGGGAGTTCTTTTAATACAACAAAATAGGCAGGTACCATATAAGCTGGCAGCTGATCTGATAATTTCTTCCTTAGTAAAAAGGAGGTTAGCTTTTCATCTTTCAATTCAATATAAGCAGCCAGCTGTTTTTCTCCAGATTCATCAGTTAGATCAATGACAGCTGCTTTATCCACTTCATCGATTGCCATAAGCGCAAGTTCGATTTCACCCAGCTCTATCCGGTAGCCCCGAAGCTTGATTTGATGGTCAATCCGGCCAATGTATTCAATCTTTCCATCACTTGCACGTTTCGCAATGTCACCGGTTCGGTACATGCGGCGATGACTTACAAATGGATTGGGCAGAAAGCGTGATTTCTGCAAATCAGGTCTTTGCCAGTATCCTCTTCCAACACCCGCGCCTGAAATATATATTTCTCCTATCGTCCCTGGCAACACCACTTGCTGATTTTCATCTAAAAGGTAAATCTCTGTATTCGGCATCGGCACTCCAATTGACACCGATGTGCCGCCATCATCTTGATGGAACTGATGGATCATACAGCCAACGGTTGCTTCAGTTGGTCCATATTCATTAAAGATGGATATCCTTCCATCACTTGCCTCAGTAATTCTTTTAGCCAAAGAAGTCGATAATTGTTCTCCTCCTACTATCATCCGTTTAACCACTGACTTAGACAGTGCAGCATCTGTTAACAGTGCCATATGAGCTGGTGTCAGCTTGATCACCTTTGCTTTTTGATCAAACAAAATATGTTCTAATAAAAAGCCTGGCTGATCCTCTTGACGATAGATGACTACTGTACTGCCAATAACCAATGGCGTATAAATGGAGGTAATGGTTAGATCAAATGCAATGGACGAATACAGAGCAAAATGGTCATCTTCTGAATCTGTATAGTTTGTTTTGGCAGACATGATATAGTTCACTAAGCTTTGATGCTCAATCATCACTCCCTTTGGCTGTCCTGTAGAACCAGACGTATAAATCATGTATGCGACGTCTTCATCATCTCCAATGAATGAATGTTCCGCATCATACGGATCCAACTGATTCCACACGTTGTAGATATTGTACATATCACCATTAAAATGGTATGCAGATGCATGATCTGTAAAAAACAGCTTTGCCTGACTGTCATCCAAAATAAACTGAATGCGTTCCTGCGGATACTCAGGATCAATCGGTACATATGCACCTCCAGCCTTTAAAATCCCCAGCAATAGTACAATCAGTTCTGGTGAATGATTCATACATATTGCAACAAAGTCATGTCTCTGTAAGCCATGTGTTTGCAGGAAATGCGCCATTTGGTTGGTTTTTCTCTCAAGTTCACCGTATGTCATGATATGAGAGCCATCCTGAATCGCGATTCGATCAGGAGAAGTCTTTGACATGTCTGTGATTAATTCATGAATTTTTTGCTTTTGTGGGAATAGCACGCCTGTGTCGTTCCATTGATATAGCTCTCGATGTTCCTCTTCCTCTGTCATAAGCAGTACGTCTTTTAAGAGCTGCTTGGGCTGGGTAAGTATGTTCTCGACAAAGAGAAGCATCCTTTCATGTAGAAAGTTGATGTCTTCATTGCTGTAATCTGAGATTTTGTAGTCATATTGCAGCTCGATTTGCCCTTTTTCATCCCATTCTTTCACAGCTACTTGCAAGCCATATGGCTGGAATCCATTGTAAAGCTCCATGTATTCCACTTTGTATCCTTCCATCTCCTGCACCATATTTGTGCTGTAGGAGTTGATATAGATTTGAAAAAGCTGATCATATCCTGCCTTTGCAAGCTCTAAATCTTTGACAAGTGCGTCATAGGGATAACGCTGATGCAGGAAGTAAGTCTTATAGCTTTTTTGAACGTCTGACAAACTTTCTAATAGAGATAAATGAGGGTTCATCTTCATTCGATATGGCATTGTGCTAACGGTCATACCGGACGTGGCTTTTTCCTTTTGCCCGGAACGATTGAGAACTGGCGTCCCAATAATAAAATCTTTTTGCTGGTATCTTTTATGCAAGTAAACGAAGAGTCCTAAAGTAAATAAAGAGTTGATTGAACAATGATGGGTATCTATAAATTCATAGATTCGTTCTGAGAGTTGTCGATCAAGGTAATGGCTCTGCCGATGGCCTTTGATTTGGTCAGTTCCCTGTACCAAATAACTGTCAGACACATCAGATAATGTTTCTTTCCAAAATTGCTGATCTTTTTTAAATCTTGGGGAGTTCATATATTTTGATTCTTTATCAATAAAAACAGAATGATTGTCTGCTTCTTGTTCGATAGAGGAGCTTTGTGTAAGAGCAGTGTAAAGCTGGCTAATTTTATCGATGATTACTTTCATCGACCATCCATCTGCTACTGTATGATGGCATTTGATGAAATAACCGGATTGTTGTTCACCGACTTTTAATACAGCAAATTCGGCGAGAGAGGTTTCTAGTAATTGAAATGGTGTTTTGAAGGCTTTTTCAGCCCATTCCAGCATGTCTTTATGTGTGGAAAACTCATAGGCAGGAATATGATGATCGGCGTTTGGATCAACGTATTGAAGCATCTCATCATCTTTCTCTACTAGCTTGAGACGAAGAGATTCTGTCGTCATGATACATGTTGCAATGGCCTGCTTCAGTTTATCGAGCTGCAACGGCCCATTGACGAAAATAATACCGCCAATATGATTAATTGGTGTTTCTGGATAAAATGTTTCCATGTTCATCACGCGCCGCTGCGGATGTGTTAATGGCCAATATACTAAACTACTAGTCAATTACGCCACCTCTACTTTTCATATAGTTAACATTTCTACGAACTTATTAAATCACATAATGGTATTTTTGTAAATAATTGAGATAAACTGTCTAAATTTGTTCATTTTTTAATCTAGACGCTAGGAAAGCCGACACAGTAAACAGGACAACGTTGATAAAAAAGACGACTCTTGCCCCAAAGAGATCGGTCATGGTGCTCATAACGAGGATGGACATTCCATATATAAATGTCGATAGTGTATGTTGAGCTGATAGTATTTTAGGCAATTCAATTTGACTCAGTGTATCTTGTACATAGGTACGAATAGAAATACTGCGAAGCTGAAAAGCCGGCCCTAATAAAAAGACAAACAATAAACTCATCCATGCTGAATGATTCAACCCTAAGCACAGAGTTAGCAGAGCTACGATCACCGAGCTGTAAAAAATGTGGTCAAACAAACGCTGTTCCACATGCTTTGCGAACCGCAGCACGAGCAGACCGCCTAGAATGGTTCCGCCAAAATAGCTTGCGTTAATAAAGCCCCACCATGTTTCAGGCTGGTGTAAGACTTCAGTGACATACACAAGAATAATAGCACCAGTCCAGATACTTCTGCCGCTCATGGACAGCATTTCTAAAATCGTTAATGTTCGAATGGTTGGCTTTTCATACATGATCTTCCAGCCTGAAAAGATTCGTGTACCAAATGATTCAGACTGTTGCTCTTGTTTAGCTGCAGCCCCAGTATCAACGATAAAGAGCATAGATATGAGCGACAAACTATATAAAACAAGTGTCGTAATGAGGAGAAACTGCGGTCCAAGAATGCCAATAAACAGCCCTCCTAAAAGCCATCCTAGTAAAAGGACAATTTGGTCAGAAGTTAAGATATAGCTATTGGCTTTTAGTAAAAAGTTCTTTTCTACTAAACGCGGGATCATCGAATTTCGAACAGGAATGGTTCCCCCATCTATCAAAGAAAGGAAAAATACAATGATAAAAAAGAGAGGAATAGTAAATGTTGATAGTTGTAAAATATAAATGAAAATCAAGCAACCGAAGAAAGCAATTTGACACATTTGCAAATAGATAATGAGTCTTTTCAGCTTAAATTGATACATAAAGAAAGGAATGAGTACCGCTCCAAGTGCTTGTCCAACAAACTGGGAGACAGCCACCATTGAAGCAATTAGTGTAGAATTTGTTAATTGGTATGTCAGGATGGTCAGAACGAGGACATATAGTGAATCCCCGAAATTAGCTAGGGATTGTCCCCCTAATAAAAAGTAAAATGATTTGTTTTTCATATTTATCTCCATTTTCTCTTCATTATCACCCATAATAATACATTATTTTCTACACTTCTACTTTTTATAACAATATTTTCATAATTTGATACATTTTTACTAATTTAAAAAACCGCCAAAAGGCGGTTTTTATTTAGTCATATATATGAACAGTCGGTTCTTTGTCTTCAGCATTTTTCGTAATCAAGGCTTCTTGTTGATCAGAAGATGTAATGTTGATTTCGATATTGGTACTCTTGTAGTAATCCATGACTTCACCGGTTAAATATTGTGTGAAGGCTACGACTTCCGTTTTTCCATAGAACTGCATTGGAATTTCGATTTTCATTTTTTGCAGGTTGCCGTTTTTGTAAAAGCCTTTTCCTACAACACCAGTGTAATTCGGGAAGTAGTCTTCGACCTTTGTCTTGAAGCGGTCAAATCGCTCTGAATCATCTTTGTAGCTGCTTTTCGCATTATCTGAAGGGAAGAATACATTCTCCTCATCGATCGTATCCCAATTTCCGATATCAGCGGAGCCTGCTTTTACATCCGTTTTGGCGATAAAGTTACCTGGAACGATAGATGATTTTGGTGCTTGCTTATAAAGGGCAATCATGACAGGCACTTTTTGCAGTCCGTCCATTTGACGAATGCGCTTGATCACTTGTTCAGCGATTTTTTCACCCTCTGCCAAAAGTTTCTTTGAATTTTTCGATGAATCGATGGTCACCTCTTGCTGCGGGTCACCGATCTTTTCACGGTAATAATAAACAGAGTTCAGTGCAAGACCAATGACAACTCCGCCAAGCTGTAAGCTGTTTTTGTCTTTTCGAATTAAGTAATTATGCTCTAGCATCGAAGCTAAGTAGATGGGACTATTTTCATTTTTAGACTTTGTTGAACCTGAGTTTGGAAGAGCAGGATTTAAGCCTAGATTCTTAAAGTCTTTATCATCTTTTTCTGCCTTTTTCAGATCACTGCCTGTTTTTTTGCGTGCCAGCCAGCTCAGAACGGTGTCCTCATCTAAATGCTGTCCTTCTTGGAAAAGATAGTCGTTTGTATTAAATGACTCTGTTGCAAGACGCATGAGTCCTGTTTCAAATTCATCAATGTCCAAGCGTGTGTTGAGACGCTCCGCTGTTAAACCTCTCGCAGCTCCTTGTTTAAACGGCAGCACCATTTTGTAATAGGAGTCTGAGATATTGTACATCGGGATGATGGCTGTTTCCTTTGTTTCCTTCGTTTCATCCGTTTTTTGTGTGACCTCTTCCTCTTCCTTTCCCCCAAAAGGTGCACACGCTGACAATACCAGTGTGAGCATTGTCAGCAGCAATAACAACTTTTTCAATAGAAAACACTCCTCTTATTTCTTTAGCTCCTCGAGCATTTTAGCTTCGTCCCAAATTTCAATATTGAGTTCTTCTGCCTTTGTCAGCTTACTCCCCGCTGCTTCTCCGGCAATGACTAGATCTGTTTTTTTACTCACACTGCCTGCCAGCTTGCCGCCTAACGCTTCGATCGCTGCTTTTGCATCGTTTCGCGCCATTTCTTCTAACTTTCCTGTCAGCACAATGGTTTTTCCTGCAAAGTAGGAATCACTTTCTTCTGCTTTTACCGGCTTCGGTCCTGTATAGGTCATATTGACTCCAAGCTCTTTTAGTTCGTTCAGCAGATCGAGTATTTCTTCTTTCTCAAAGTACGTGACGACGGCATCAGCCATTTTTTCACCAATTTCGTCGACTTCAAGTAATTGTTCTTTCGTTGCTTGCTTTAATAGATCGATGTTTTCGAAATGCATCGCCAAGGTCTTTGCCGCTTTTGAACCAATAAATCGAATGCCGAGTCCAAATAGTAAACGCTCAAGAGAGTTTTCTTTCGACTGCTCAATTGAACGCAGTAAATTGTCGACAGATTTTTCGCCCATTCGTTCAAGCTGAATGAGCTCTTCTTTCGTTAAACGGTAAAGGTCGGACACACGAGAGACTAGCTGTTCCTTGAAGAGCTGTGTAATGACCCGCTCGCCAAGCCCATCAATATTCATTGCATTACGGGAAACGAAGTGAATGAGTCCCTCACGTATTTGGGCAGGACATTCTGGATTGATGCATCGCAAGGCCACTTCGCCTTCGATTCGCACCAGCTCACTATGACACTCTGGACATTCAGTTGGCATGTGAAACGGCTTTTCTTCGCCTGTACGCTGATCAACAAGGACACCTGCGACTTCAGGAATAATATCGCCGGCTTTTTTCACAATCACTTGATCAAACAAGCGAATATCCTTTTCTTTGATCAAATCTTCATTATGAAGAGATGCACGCTGCACTGTCGTCCCTGCTACTTTGACAGGCTCAAGAATCGCTGTTGGTGTAATCACGCCTGTTCGCCCGACGCTTAGTTCAATATCAAGCAGCTTCGTTACGACCTCTTCAGCCGGAAACTTGTACGCAACCGCCCAGCGCGGGCTTTTTGCTGTAAAGCCGAGTTCTTCCTGCTGAGCCAGTGAATCGACTTTAATGACAATTCCATCGATTTCATATGAAAAATCGGCACGCTTTACTTTTAATGTTTCAATAAGGTCGATGACTTCTTCGATCGTTTGGCACATCCGTCTTTCTTTGTTTGTTTTAAAGCCAAGTTCGTCGAGAAGATCAAGTCCTGCGCTTTGCGTTTCAACACCAATTTCATCAAGCTCCGCTATACTGTAGACGAATATATCAAGGTTTCGTTTCGCTGCAATTTTCGTATCAAGCTGACGAAGTGAACCTGCAGCCGCATTACGCGGGTTTGCAAACGGCTCTTCTTCGTTTTGTATTCTTTTTTCATTTAATGCTTCAAAAGAAGGTTTTGGCATAAATGCCTCGCCTCTCACTTCAATCGACAGAGGGCGTTTGATTTTAAGCGGGATGGAACGAATCGTTTTGAGGTTTTCAGTAATATCCTCCCCCGTTGTTCCATCTCCGCGTGTCGCTCCTCGGACAAACACGCCATTTTCATAACGGAGAGAAACAGCGAGTCCATCAATTTTCAGCTCGACATTGTATGCGATATCGTCACCGACTGCTTGACGAACCCGGCGGTCAAAATCAAGAAGGTCCTGTTCATTAAACGCATTCCCAAGGCTGAGCATCGGTGTGCCGTGACGCACTTTTTGGAAGGCGTCTAAAACAGCGCCGCCTACTCTTTGTGAAGGTGAATCCGCTGCTTTTAAGTCAGGGTGTTCTTCCTCCAGAGAGATCAGCTCACGCATCCGCGCATCATATTCAGCGTCAGGAACACTTGGACGATCAAGTGTATGATATTCGTAGTTGTATTGATTCAAAATCTGGTGCAGTTCCTCGATCCGGCGTTTCGCTGCTTCTTTATCCATCTGCTTCTTCCTTTCAATTCATCCGTTTTGTCCTATCAGTTTATTGCTTCTCGATTGGTGCAAATGCTGCGAGAAGACGCTTAATGCCTGTAGGGCTTGGGAACGCAATATCAAGCTCTGTACTGTCTCCGCTGCCTTTCACACTGACAACCGTACCAACGCCCCATTTTTTATGGGCCGCTTTATCGCCCACAGCCCAGCCAATACTGCCGCCGCCTGTGTTTTGAATCGTTTGTGTTTGCGGACGTGAGACAGGTCCCCGTCTTTGCGGTCTTTCTCTTGTTTGGCCAAACGGTGTTTTTGTTTCTTTTTTCTCATTTAGGTTGTCCAATAAATCGGCTGGTATTTCTCGAATGAATCTAGATTCAAGGTTCATGTTCGTCCGGCCGAAAAGTGTTCTCATTTTCGCACTTGATAAATAAAGCTCTTCTTCAGCCCGTGTGATGCCAACATAAGCGAGGCGGCGCTCTTCTTCCATCTCTGCATCTTCCATTAATGAACGGCTGTGCGGGAAGACACCTTCCTCCATTCCCATTAAGAAAACAACAGGGAATTCTAGACCTTTTGCGGCGTGAAGTGTCATTAAGATAACGGCATCCTGATCTTCTTCTTCATTCTCATCCAGCTTATCAATGTCTGCGACGAGGGCGAGATCTGTCAGGAAGGTCACAAGTGACTTGTCTTCATTTTGTTCTTCAAAGTTCTTAGTGACGGATAGAAACTCGTCAATATTTTCTAAGCGGCTTTGTGCTTCAATCGTTTTTTCGAGCTTCAGCGCTTCACGATAGCCTGTTTTCTCTAGAATTTCTTCTGTTAATTCAGTGACAGATAAATAGTCCTGCATGTTCGTCATTTGATCAATGAGCTGTTTGAACTCATCAAGCGCATTGGCTGCCCGTGCACTCAGTCCAATGAAATCCACCTGACCAAGTGCTTCAAACATAGACAGGTCATTCATCTCCGCATATGCTGCAATTTTATCAACAGATGTCGCACCGATTCCGCGCTTTGGTACGTTGACAATTCGCGCAAAACTAATATCGTCATCTGGGTTTGCCACTAGGCGTAAGTATGCCAAAATGTCCTTGATCTCTTTTCTGTCATAGAACTTCGTGCCGCCGACAATGTTGTATTGAATGTTGGCTTTCATTAACGTTTCCTCTATGACACGAGACTGGGCATTTGTCCGGTAAAGGATCGCAAAATCGGATAATTTGCGCTTTCCGCTCTGATGAAGCTGACGAATCTTTCCTGCGACAAATTGTCCTTCACCGAATTCATTATCTGCACGGTAATAGGCGATCTTCGCTCCTTCATCATTTTCTGTCCAAAGATTTTTCGGCTTCCGGTTTGCATTGTTTTGAATGACCGTATTTGCGGCATGCAAAATGCGTTTCGTCGATCTGTAATTTTGCTCAAGCAGAATCACTTCACTGGATGGATAATCTTTTTCAAAGGAGAGAATATTTGTAATATCCGCTCCGCGCCAGCGATAAATAGACTGATCCGAGTCACCGACAACACATATATTTTGAAAGCGCTGCGCGAGCAGTTTCACAAGCATGTACTGTGCTCTGTTCGTATCCTGATACTCATCCACATGAATGTATTGGAATTTCCGCTGATAGTGCTCTAATACTTCAGGAATGCGCTCAAACAGACGAATTGTCATCATAATTAAATCATCAAAGTCGAGTGATTGGTTTTTGAGTAAACGCTTTTGATAATCTGTATAGACATCACTGACCACTTGATCATAGAAATCACCAGCTGTTTTGGTGTATTCCTCTGCGTCAATGAGTTCGTTTTTTGCACTGCTGATTGATCCTAAAATACTGCGCGGGTCGAACTTTTTAGGATCGATATTCCGTTCTTTTAAAATGTTTTTGATGACTGAAAGCTGGTCAGATGTGTCTAAAATAGAGAAGTTGCGATTTACACCAATGCGGTCAATATCACGTCTTAAAATGCGGACACACATGCTGTGGAACGTAGAGATCCAGATGTCATCAGCGCCAGGCCCTAAAATAGCTTGGACACGTTCACGCATTTCACGTGCTGCTTTATTTGTAAATGTAATCGCTAAAATGTTCCACGGAGCCACATGCTTTTCTGCCATTAAGTAGGCAATTCGATGTGTGAGCACCCGTGTCTTCCCGCTTCCTGCTCCTGCCATCAACAATAAAGGACCGTCTGTTGCTTTGACTGCTTCTTTCTGTGCGTCATTCAGCCCTTCTAATAGATGATTCGATATTTCATTCATTCCATTCACCGCCAATTCGAACTTACGTTCTATTTTAACCCGTTTCGTCTTATTTGACTATGATGACTTTTTGACTGCATCCACTGTCTTTAATGCTTCTTTGAAATTGTCATAAATGACGTTTCCTACAACCACGACGTCTGCATGCTGGGAGAAGTCTTTTGCCTGCTTAGCGTTCTCGATGCCGCCGCCATAAAAAAGAACTGTTTCATCAAGCACTGCTTTTGTTTCTTTGACAAGCTCTATGTCTCCAAGCGTTCCGCTGTATTCCAGATAAAAAATGGGCAGCTTCATCAAATGCTCTGCCACTCTTGCATATGCCCTGACGTCATCGATATCCAGCGCTGTATTTGCCTCTGTGAGCTTGGCCGCTTTACAATCTTCATTTAAGATGACATAACCTTCAGGCACAATCTCTTCCATTGACATCAAATCACCGAATTCCTTCATCGCGTCTTTATGAAGCCCAACAATCCAGTCAGGGTGAGAGCTGTTTAAAACGGTCGGGATGAAATACAGATCAAAGCCAGGCACAATCATCTCATGTGTGGAGATTTCAAGCACACATGGCACTAGAAACCGGCGGACCTTTGACATCAATTGAAGCACGTTGTCCTCTGTCACATGATCACTTCCACCAATCAATATGGCATCCGTCCCAGATTCGCAAATCGCTTCTAGCTGTTCATCGGAAATTTCTTTATTTGGATCGAGTTTAAAGACATGCTTCCACTCGGTAACATCATACATGAAAAACGTTCCTCCATTCGTTTCATTCCATTTAAATATTATAACAAAATCAGTGTCTGCAAAAAATGGGTAACCTCCTTTAGCTAAAAGTTTCATTCTTTTGAAAATGGGTGGCGTGATTTAAAGATTTAGAAACAAAAAAGCAGATGCTAAGCATCTGCTTTCTTAATAAATGAACACAGTTTTTTTATTTTTCAAGTGGAGCAACTTGTGCTGTTGGTGCACCACATAGCAAGAAAAAGCCAAATAATACAGGAGGTGATACCGCAATTCCAGTTAAAGTTAGGAACCCTAGAACACTTAACCATTCACCTTTTTCAATAGCCTTTTGAACCTGATTTAAAGCTCCCTTGGTTATACCAAGAGCATCTTCAAGACAACGTTGAACAGTGTTTTTTTGTGTAGTAGCAATACCTTTTTGTTGATTCATATAGTTCGCAAAAGCGATCATGCCCTCTTTTTGATAAACTGGGTATGAAGCTTTTTCTAATTCCTTTTCGTTAACAACATAACCTACTTCGTCATCAAAAACTAGAATTTTAGTAAAGATATACTCTATTTCAGCTACAGATTTTTCAATTTGTTCTTTTGTTAACCCTTTCAATCCAGCCTCAGGATTTACTGAATTTTCAGCTGATGCTACTGGCACTATTGTTGCAATAGAAAGTAATAAAGCCAATGTGAATACAAATAATTTTTTCATCAGTGTATAAACTCCCCTTTTTCTTAAAATAACCTAACAAAAAAAACCATAAATTTGATTTTATGGTTATTTTTGATAATAACATATAGTGTTAGTTTAGTTTTCGTTTTAAGGTAGAAATAATTTGTTTTTACATAAATAGTGCTAATTCGACTTTTTTCGCAGAATTATGAGACTGTTAAAACCACAAATGAGATTCCCCAAGTTAATACTCCAAATAAAATAAAATATTTTAGAAAAAGTTCAAAATTAGTGAGCTTCCTCTCATTTCTAGTTTTCTTAAGTCTCCAATAAAAAGCATATGCGCACAACACAAGTACTATATGGCTCAGTTCAGACATTTTTTCAAAAAAATACAAATCCGCCATTTATAATTCATCTCCAATATAGTTAATTTATCCCTTTAAAGTATATACAAATATACATTCGTTGCACATCCTGCTATGTTCTTAATTTTAGTTTATTATAATAATTGATATTCTTTAATTTATCTTCGATACCCATTCATAATTTCAAATCTCGTTAATTAGCTACAGTTAAAATTAAAATGAAGCAGGTGACCCCATTGAAAAGAACGATTACATATGAACAAAATATAGACATCGGTTACATCTATATCACCCCGCAAGCGGAGCATATGAAAATCAAAGAAACCATTGAATTAGATGTCAATGAATGTGTCAATGTAGATATCGACAAAGAGGGCCGAGTGGCTGGCTTGGAGTTATTTGCAGAAGAATCCAAGGTCCTGCAGAACGTACCGGTTTATGAGGATGAGCTTTCTTTACGTTTGACGGATCAGGAAATTCTCTCAACCTATCAACTGTCAGGCGTTGAATTTCAATTCTCGACACCTGATCACAATGGGCTGATCGGTTTTACTATTGTCGATCCAATTCGCTATAACGTCAAATGAAAAACAAGAAAAACCCGTTTTGATCTTTCAAAACGGGTTTTTTCAAATTATTGTCTCGCTTCATTAAAATAATGGACGGATGTCATGGCTCCTTCGTCGACCATTTTGTTGTCTTGGATATCTAATGGATCTGGGTGGCCGGCTTTTTCAGGAACCTTTTCATCTGACCGGAACATGCTTGCCCATTTTTTCAGATGCTGTTTATTTTTTACCGCTAATAACACAGCTCCTCCAACCCCTAATCCTGCAAGTACATACGCATTTGGACGCTTATTCATGTATGTTCCCTCCCCTTATGATCTTATTTGTAAGTTACCCCGCCTTTTCATTTCTAAACGTCACAATATGCTGATGTGGTTTCTCTTTCATTAAAAAGTGGAATATCAACAGCAATGAAAGAGAAAAGAGGGGATCTTCATGACAACAACTTTAATTGTCATCGGCACATTGCTAGTCATTTGTTTGATCATCCCAATCATTCTATTGATCTGGATTTGGATGAGGGATGAAAAACAAGAAGAACATTCAGTTCTGCGAAATTATCCGGTCATTGGAAAGCTGCGGTTTATTTTTGAAAAAATAGGACCTGAGCTTCGCCAATATCTGTTTCTGAATGACCGAGAGGAGCTGCCCTTCTCAAGAAGAGAATACGAGCAGGCGGTCATGTCAGGGAAGTACAAAAGCCGGACAATGGGCTTTGGCTCAAAACGTGATTTTGACAAGCCAGGCTATTACATTCGAAACGTCCTGTTTCCAAAGCAGCGAAATGAACTTCGAATCGATCAATCTGAAAAAATCAAAACAAAAGTATATCAGATTGATCAAGACAATTTACTGCGCAGAAGTGAACATTTCAAAGAAGTCGAAGCAAATCCTTACTTTCTCCATCAAGAGGATGTACAAGTCATTGGCGAACACACATGTCAAAAGCCTTTCCGTGTGAAAGGACTGATCGGTCAATCTGCCATGAGCTACGGCTCCTTAGGCGACAGGGCGATTACAGCTCTATCCTCAGGATTAAAAATGGCCGGCGGGACGTGGATGAACACAGGTGAAGGCGGGCTTTCTCCTTATCACCTCAAAGGCGGTGCAGATATCATTTGCCAGATTGGGCCCGGTTTATTTGGCGTCAGAACAGAGGATGGCGCATTTTCCTTTGAAGAATTCAAGAAAAAAAGCGAACACGAGGAAGTCAAAGCCTTTGAACTCAAGCTGGCACAAGGAGCAAAAACACGCGGCGGTCATATTGACGGCGAAAAGGTGACGGAAGAAATTGCGAATATCCGTAAATTACCGCCTCACCAATCCATTGACAGCCCAAACCGCTTTGAGATGTTCCACTCCATTCCTGACATGTTTGATTTCATTGATCAGCTGCGGAGTATAGGCGGAAAGCCAGTTGGAATCAAACTTGTTGTCGGACATAAAGAAAATATTGAAGAGCTTGCCAGCTATATGAAAAAAAGCGGGAAACACCCTGATTTCATTACAGTGGATGGCGGAGAAGGCGGTACAGGCGCGTCCTTTCATGAATTGGCGGATTCCGCAGGGCTGCCGATTTTCACGGCACTCCCAATGGTTCATCAAATATTGAAAGAATACGGTGTCAGAGATCAAGTGAAGCTCTTTGCTTCTGGCAAACTTCTCTCGCCTGATAAAATTGCGATTGCCCTTTCAATGGGAGCTGACTTTGTGAATATTGCCAGAGGACTCATGTTTTCAGTCGGATGCATTCGCGCCCAAGTCTGCCACACGAATAAATGCCCAGTCGGGGTCGCCACGACTGACCCAAAGCTGCAAAAGGGTTTATCGATTGAAGAAAAAAAATACCGAGTGTGCAATTATATCCTGTCTCTTAGAGAAGGTTTGTTTAATTTATCCGCAGCTGCGGGAATAGAATCGCCTATTCATTTTAATGAAAAACATATTATTTTTAGACAAGAGAATGGCCAGACAAGCGAAGTGCCGATGTTCTCAGGCACACAGCCATCTGTCTAGCTCGAAAAGGTGCGGAAACGCGCCTTTTTTGACCTTTTCACTCAATCGCGTATAAAGTTTGCAAACAGTAGAGTTTAAGGAAATCATCTCTAGTGAAGATGGCATCTCCTATGAAGGAGAAAGATGGTTTATAGGCGAGCTAAAGTAAAAAAACAGGGACACTTTATCAGCCCCTGCCCGCCTTTTCATAAAAAAACTGCAAACAAGTCCATTTTTCGTGAAAAGGATTGTTTACAGTGAAAGCTGCTTTATTTTGTTTCGTTATTTTCCTGCTGTTCTGCTACGCGGTCAAGTGCCATCGTATAGGCATCGTTTCCGTAGTTCAAGCAGCGTTTGACACGTGAGATGGTTGCAGTGCTTGCACCTGTTTCCGTCTCAATTTTATGATACGTGTTTCCCTCGCGAAGCATACGCGCTACTTCAAGACGCTGTGATAAAGATTGGATTTCATTGATGGTACATAAATCATCAAAGAATCGATAACATTCTTCCAGGTCTTTAAGGGATAAGATGGAGTTGAATAACTGATCTAAGCTTTTGCCCCTTAATTTATCAATTTGCATCTTAATACATCTTCTCCTTTACTATTGCCACACCGCTTCGCACGATCTTCTTCTAAGAAAGCGGTATCTTTCCTGACTAATTTTTTAAAACCTCAGCAATGAGCTTTGAACAGATCATGACAGGTTTGGTTCCACGCTGAAAATGCCGTCAGGTTCTTTCGTAAGCCGAAGCTTCTTTATCGTAAACAAATTCGACAAGTTCTGTCATTTTCCTTGTATGACAATCTGACAAACTTGTTTGCTTCCGGTATAAAGATGACTTCTGCTTGGTTAGGTCTTCTGCCCTCATATACAGGCTTGCAGAAAGCTCGGCGAGACCACAAATATGCGCCCCGCCTTGCTCAGGTTATTCAAAATATGTTGGCCGGTCAGCGTAACCGGCAAAATCATTTTACAATTAAAGTACTTCATTCGTCATGTCAAAGCCCTCTGCTTTGTCAATAGCTCCACATAAGATCATTTTCACTTACATGGCAGTGAAGAGAACCATGGCTCACTTCTGCCCTATAACAGCAGTCAGAAAATGCGGCAAAGATGATACAGCTCCACTCTGTTATATTTTAACGCATTATAGACGGAAAGAGTACAGTTTTTTTCATGACATCAAATATTCCTCTTGGTGTCACTCGAATATACGGCAAATGTGTACTTTGGAAAAAGACAAGTGTATCAATTGGGCAGTCAAATGGATAGCCGCGCTCAATGAGCAGCTCACGCAATGTTTGTTCCTGCTGAAGAACAGTCTCAAACGGTTCAGCCGATGCACAGCCTGATAATTGCAGCGGGATTTCGTGCAAAATTTTCCCGTTCTCTGTGAGTACGATCCCCCCGCCAATTTCTTTCATCCGCTTATGTGCCAGCATCATATCTTCTTTATTTTTCCCGATCACTAAAATGTCACCCGTGAGCGAAAATGAGCTGACAAAGCCCTGCACTTTATTTGCGAACCCTTTTAGCATCGTATTCACACGCCACTCGCCTTTTCGGTCAATCAGGCTAAAGAAGCTTTGATCATGGTCACATGACAGCTGGTTGATTGAGTTATCAATTTCCACTGTATAAGGCTCCATGATGACAGCATTTCTCATCTTCACACCTAGCGGCATAGAGAATTGCAAATCACTCATCGTGAGGTCGTAGCTTAAATCTAATGGAGCAAGCCCGCCATTTTCCCATTTTGTTTCTTGGAATTGATGCTGGTTCTCGCCATCTAATTTGAGAATAACCCCTTTAGATATCACCGTTTCGGGATTTGGGTTCATTGGATCATCTAAAATATTTAAAGAAGCCAGCCGGCCTGGGCCAACAACGCCTAATAAATCATCAATTTGATAGTATTTTGCAATGTTAAATGTCGCCATATTATACGCATCAATGATCGGCACGCCTTCTTCAAGGGCAATCGAAATCAAACGGTTAATCATGCCTTCCTCATAAAAGTGAGGGGCAGCACCATCTGTTGTATAGAAAAAGTGATCATAGTGTCTAAAGTCACGCTCATGCAGTTCTCTTAAAATGTTCACTAAATCTGGGCGGATGGAAGAATGCCGCAATGAAACATGATAGCCAAGGGACAAGCGTTTTAACACATCGTCCGCATTCATCGCTTCATGATCACTGTCCGCGCCAAACAGCTTCATTTTTGTTAGCGTTTTCTCAGAAGCTCCAGGGAAATGCCCTTCAATTCGTTTTCTCTGCTTCTTTGTTTCTTGCATGCAATATAAAATGAGATCATCACCGTCCATCAATCTTGGCCAGCTTGTTAATTCGCCGCCTTGGAGGACGTCAGGATGATCAATCCATTCCTTCCGGTAGTTGACTGGCAGCATCTCATCTTCATATCTGACTTCCGTTTGAAGATCGTATCTGGACCACCAGAAATACTGAAATGGCTGCTTTTTTAATTCACATAGAGTGGAAAGCGCTTTCTTTTCATTGCTTTGCAAAAGAAGAAATAAGTTATCGCTGACCATTGTTGTTGTGCCAAATTGAGACACATATTCTGCAAGTGATTGGGGATTATAAATATGGAACGGATGCGCGTGAGGCTCTATATACCCAGGCACAATGTATTTCCCTTCACAATCAATCACACGTTTAGCTGATTTATTTTGAGGAAGCTCTGCTCCGACATAAACAATTCGATCATCATGTATCCAAATATTTGCCTTCACCCATTGCTTCAAAAACGGGTTAAGCACGAGTCCATTCGTTAAAAGGAGTGTTGGAACTATTTTTGAGTCGACTACATCGATTTGTGTGCGGATGTCATTGTTTCTCCAATTAAAAGTACGTTCGGACATTCACATACTCTCCTTCATTTGTATTAGCCCTATCGTAACATAACGAACTACGTTACGCATTAATGAAACGTTACAATTTCTTGAAATCACACTTAAAATAATTTAAAAAAGGAGATTCACCTTCAATGAAACCTAATCTCGGCTTAATGGAAGCGCTCATTAGAATTGCCTGCGGAATGACAATATGTACTGTGGCTGGATCCTTATATGCTAGAAAACCATGGAGTAAAATGCTGCTTTTTAGCATCATGTTTGGCGGTATGAAACTGGGATCTGGCATTCTTCGTTTTTGTCCAGTGACATATATGTGTGAGCAGCAGGACACACATAAAGAGAAGGCTGAGTAAGGCAGCCTTCTTTTTTTGTGATCATTTTCATCTCATTCCGCTGCTTCACACCATTCGACCATTGTTCCTGCAATAATTTCTGCTGCTTCAATCACATGCTCAATGTCGATGGATTCATTCGGAAAATGGGCAAGCTCCGTTGTTCCCGGTCCAAACACGATGATCGGAATACCCGCTGCCTGTGACAGTAATCCGCCGTCCGTTCCCCAAGGGGCGGCTTCGATTTTCGGCGGCTGCTTCATGACCGCTTCATATTGTTCCTTCAATAAACCTAAAAGCGGATGATCTGTATCGATTGAACCCGGAAGCCATCTTGCACCAAACCATTCGACCTCAACAGGATGCTCTTGGAACCATTCATCTTTTTCTCCGAGTCCTGCCATCCAATTTTCTAATTCCTTCTCTGCCTGTTCTACCGTTTCACCTGGCATCACCCCGAGCCTGCCTTCCATTGTGACAAGGTCTGCTACAGAGGATGGCCAATCGCCGCCTTGAATTTTCCCGATATTGATTGGGATCGGGATTGGGATATGCTGAAACAATGGCTCAGTGATTCGCTGATTTCTTTTTTCTTCAAGTGCCGCTATATGTGAAAGGACAATCGTGCTCTTTTCAATAGCAGAAACGCCGTGATATCTTGTTCCGCCATGAGCAGCCCTTCCTTTAATATGCAGTCTGAACCATTTAGATCCTTGCTGAATCGGAAAGATTTTCATATGACTTGGCTCTGGAATGATGGCTGCATCTGCTGTATATCCTCTCAGTATGGCTGCAAGGGTGCCTGCACCACCGCTCTCTTCTTCGACAACACTATGAAACACGACATCTCCCTTCAGCGGAATCTGAAGCGCATGCAGTGCCTCAAGTGCAAAGAGTAAAGAAACGTTTCCACCTTTCATATCTGTTGCCCCGCGTCCATAAAGTCTCCCGTTTATGATATGCCCGCTGTAGGGCGGATATGTCCATTGTTTGTGATCTCCTGCCGGGACAACATCCACATGCCCATTTAATAAAATAGATTTGCCGCCCCCTTTTCCTTTCAATCGTCCGGCGACATTAGGACTTCCTTTAAAGGAACGTCTCGGGGAATAAAAATACGGGTGGTTCAGCAAGTCATCTCCGCCAATGTCCCACATGTCAACATCAAAACCAATGGCAGAAAGTTTATTTGCTACGATTTGCTGTACTTCTTGCTCATTTCCTTGTGTGCTGTCACATTGCACCATTTGCTGAAGAAGCGTCACGGCTTCCTCCTGATGCTCTTTCATCCAGCTTCTGATACGTGTAATTGGCTGCAAGTCGGTCATCCTTTCTACACAACAGATTTGACATCAGGCGCTAAAATGAGCGGCGCCTCTGTCGCCCTCATGACATCTTCTGGCTGATACGGCGGCATGACTTCACGCAAAATGAGCAGCTGTGACTTGACCTCAATGACTGCCATATCCGTAATAATCAGGTCCACACAAGACTTAGCTGTTAAGGGCAGCGTGCAGGCTGCTTTTATCTTAGATTGCCCATGTTTATCAAGGTGGCTCATCACAACCACCACCTTTTTCGCTTTTTGAGCGAGCTCAATCGCCCCACCCATACCCGGCACTCGTTTCCCTGGCACAATCCAATTGGCAAGATCCCCATGACTGCTGACTTCAAGTGCACCTAAAATGGTCATATCCAGCATTCCTTTGCGAATGATGCCAAAAGCGGTTGTACTGTCCATATATGAGCCGCCTTTTGTTAACGTAATGGGGAAACCGCCGGCATTGCACAAATTCGGATCTTCTTCCCCTCGTGCTGGTGAAGCGCCTGCCCCCATAATGCCGTTTTCTGCATGCAGCCACACCTCGTAATGTGCTGGGATGTAGTCAGCTGCAAGGGTCGGGATGCCGATCCCAAGATTCACAATCATGCCATCTTTAATTTCCTGTGCCGCGCGTTTGGCTATGCGGTGTCTTAAATCGATGTCTCCCATGCCCATGTCCAGTTCACTCCTTTTGATTGCACGATCTGGTTCACAAATACGCCTGGTGTGACGATTTCCTCTGGATGAAGCCCGCCCACAGGCACAATCTCTTCTACTTCCGCAATGGTCCAGTCTCCTGCCATCGCCACAATCGGGTTTGTATTCCGCGCACTTTTATCAAAAATCAGGTTGCCTGCTTCATCTGCTTTGAGGGCATTCACAATCGCGATATCCGCAGTCAGTGCAGGCTCAAGGATATACTTCTTTCCATCCAGCTGAACCAATTGTTTCTCATCAAGATTGAGGCTATCCATGCCGACATCCGTCACAATGCCCGCTAAACCCATCCCGCCTGCCCTGATCTTTTCTGCTAGGATGCCCTGCGGGTAAAAAAGAACGTCTAGTGTACCTGCCTGCATTTTCTGCCCGGCAATTGGATTTGAGCCAATATGAGAGGCAATGATTTTCTTCACTCTTCCTTCTGTGATCAGCCTGCCAACACCGATTTGCGGGAAGCCTGCATCGTTTCCGATCAATGTCAGGTCTTTGATATTGGCTTCTAGGATGGCATCGATCAATGATGGCGGGGACCCCACACCGCCAAAGCCGCCAAACATGATGGTCATTCCGTCTCTAAAATGCGTGATGACTTGATCAAAGTTCGCTGTTTTGTTCATCATCTTTCCTCCCTACATGGCAGATGGGAAAAACCCTCGATTGATGACTTCTTGCTCGACCTGCGTCATTGTCTGCCCGAATAAATGAATCAGTTCATCCATCTCCTGCTGCGTAATGGAAAGCGGCGGTGCGATCATGACCGCTGCACCCCCCACACCATCCTCTCCAGCGCTTGCTGGGTAAACAAGCAAACCATTTTGCTTGGCCGTCTCCACAACTAAATGCGTCATTTGAGCATGGGCAGGAAATGGTGTTTTCGATAATCGGTCTGCGACAAACTCAATGCCAATGAGCAGTCCCTTTCCTCTCACATCTCCTATGATGGAATGTTTTGTTTGCAAATCCTTTAAAGCATTCATTAAATATCGGCCAGACAGATCAGCCCGTTCTGAAAGCTGGTGTTTTTTCATATATCGAATGACAGCCAGTGAGACGGCTGCTGAAAGCGGATTGCCGCTATAAGTGTGGCCTGCCATCACAGAGCCCGAACCGCTGAGAATTGGTGCCATCACATGATCCGCTGAGACAGCTGCCGCAATCGGTGCATAGCCGGCGCTCATGCCTTTTCCGAGTACCATAATATCTGGTACGACGCCCCAATGTTCCATGGCAAACATTTTCCCAGTTCGTCCAAAGCCTGTCATGACTTCATCTGCAATCATTAAAATATCGTTTTCCTCACAAACTCGCTTCATCGCCGCAAAATATCCGTCTGGCGGAACAAGCGCCGCGCCCGCTGCTCCAACAATCGGCTCTGCAATAAAAGCCGCAATCCTCTCTTTTCCTATACGCTGAATGACAGTTTTAAATTCCTGTACATACCATTCGACCTGCTTGCTTTCTTCCTTTGGCAGCCACGAACGATAGCTGTATGGCGGAGACAGCACCGGGTGTTTTTCGAGCAGTGGTTCAAAGCGCTCTCTCCTTGCAATATGTCCTGACATCGACAGCGCACCGAGTGTGATGCCGTGATAACTCATCCATCTTGAGATGATGTGATTCTTCTCACCCTTCCCCTGCTCCTGCCAATGCTGAATGGCAATTTTCATGGCGGTCTCTGTTGCCTCTGATCCGCTTCCGACAAAAAAAGACCAGTTCAGGTTCCCTGGGCAGAGCGTACTCAATTCATAGGCTAGTTCTTCTGCTGGTTCATTTGTGAATTGTGATCTGTACGTAAAGCTCACCTTTTCCGCTTGCTCTGTCATGGCATCAATGATGTCTCGTATGCCATGTCCAATACTCGCCGTGACAGCACCAGATGAGCCGTCTAAATATTTTTTCCCGTCCTGATCATATAAATAAATCCCCTCTCCTTTCACAGCCACAGGATAATGCTGATTCAACATCGGTTTGATTAAGTAATCCCGGGTCTCCACTTTGTCATTCCTCCCTCTCTCGTCAGCAGCTGCATCTTTCTTTTTTCATGAATCGCAAGAAAATTTTGTATACTTGTTATAAGATTAGCTTAATCAAGAGGGCAGTCATCCTCCATTCGCCACATGCCCGAATTTCACACGCATTTTTTATACATCGTGTATAAGAGTGTTCAAAAGGAGGTCATGAGTCTATGGCGATTCTCGTCAAAGATGCACTCTCGCTCAATATCATGAAGGAAACAAAGCTGCTTGCTGGGGAAAATGGACTAGACCGCCTCATTCAGTGGGTGACCATCGTGGAAATTATCGAAGATACTTCAAGGCTTTCAGAAGGGGAACTGCTCGTCACAACCGGCTTTGGGCTTGCAGACAATCAGGAAAGGCGCACCCGGCTTGAGGAGCTGATTCAATCTCAACGTCTATCGGCCATTGCGATTTATAAAGGCGTATACTTAACGGAAATTCCGGCATCACTGATCGAAGCTGCTAAAAACAGCGGCATTCCACTCATCGAGATTCCTTCACATGTCAACTTTTCAGACATTACAAAAGCCGTCCTAGAGCAAATCGTCAGCAGCCAGCTCCATCAGCTTAAATATTCTTCAGCCATTCACCAAAGACTGACCCATTTAAATGTCAGCAATAAAAATGTCACGCAAATTACAGATGAGCTGGCACATCTCACTTCGGCGAACATCGTTGTGCTTGATGTTTTTTTACATCAAACAGCAGCTCATCTCATCAAAGATGAAGTGACGTACTCTCCTGCTTTTGGCTTTCTGACAGATCATGAACCAATCGAAACGACGCCTCTTCTCAAGCAGGCTGAGGAGAAAGGAAGGCTCGTTTATGACACGTGCGGTGCGTTTGTCCTCGCTGCATGTCCAGTGATTGCGATGGGCGATATTTTCGGATTTATTGTATCTTTAAAGAAAAAGGATGCGTGGCATCATCTCGACGCGATTGCCATCGAGCATGCTGGGGCGGTGTATGCGATTGAATGGCTGAAGCAAAAAGCCATTCAAGATACAGAAAACCAAATGCAAGGTCATTTGTTAGATGATATTTTGCAGCAGCAATACACAGAAGAAAGCTATGTGGTTGAACAGGCAACAAAGTTGCAATACGATATGAGCGATGAGCAGGTGGTCATCTACTTTCAATTTCAGCATCAGCACACACAGCTCGATCACCAAATGATGCAGCGCCTATCTCAATTACTCACATCGATATTTGAACGCAGACATATTCCTTTTTTACTTAAGACAAGGCTCGATTCCATTTTTGTTCTTACACCAGCAGGAAAAAAAGCGTTTCAAGAAGCGGAGTGGTATCGTGCAGCAGAAGAGTGCCGGAGCACTTGGTCTTATTTTTTTCCCGTCCACCCGATTGTGATTGGCATTGGGAGAGCCTATGACCAGATCGGTCTCTTTTCAAAAAGCGCGAAGGAAGCGCAGTATGCAGCAAGGCTTCTTCCGCTTTTAAAGACAGACGAATGCATCATTCATTATCAAAAGCTCGGCTTATACGGGATGCTGCTTGAAATGAATGAAGCCGGTATGAATTTGCATGACTTTTACGTGGAGCTGTTAAGTCCCTTGCTTTATACGAAAAAACAGGGCGCTGACCTGATCCATACACTCGAAGTGTATTTGGCACACAATGAAAATATTCAAAAATCTGCGGGAGAATTGTTTATTCACAGGCATACATTAAGCTACCGGCTGAAACAAATTGAAACGAGAACAGGCTGCAGCCTCAAATCAACAGATGATCGGATGAAGCTGCAGCTCAGTATCATGGCGTACCGCCTATCTGGTCTGCTTGATCAGATGAGAACCATTTCATGATTCATTCGGCGTTTTCACCCATAGATTCATATCTTCAATTTTGTCAAAAATATAGCAGTTGTTTTGGAAACGCCCGGTATACGTATAGCCGAGCTGATAAAACACTTGGTTCATTCCATAGGACAGTGCACGTGCGAGAGAATAAAAGACATAGATGTGCATGGATTGAAGTTCTTTTTCGAGTGCTAGAATCAAATGATGCATGAATCCTAGTTTTCTGTATGATGGAAGGGTCGCACAATCTGTTAATTCCGCATGACCATACGGCGCATTGATTTCAGCGGATGCTGCACTCACAATGTGACCGTCATGTTCAACGGCATAAAAGACGGTCCCTTCCTCCATCACCTTTTGGATGTAATCTGGCTCATTCATTGGCGTAGGATACGTTTCAAAAACGGCATCATAGAGCTTTGCCAGCTTGTGAATATCCTGCGTATCCGCTTTCCGCATCACATACTCATCCTGCCACGTGCCTTGGTCTTTTTTGAGAGGCTTTTCCTGAATAGACGCAACAATTTCATCTTCCTTCAGCCAATACGGGCTGTTCATTCGATCCTCCGTCAGAAAGAGCGACATGCCGTACGCATCACTTCCAAGAAAATAATGAGAAAACACGCCTTCAAGCCGAAAGCCTTTTTCTAAAAAAAGAGGCATATGCTCACGCCTGACTTTCACAATGACCTTAGAAGCCTTGGAGTCTGCCGCTTCCTGAAGAACCGACTGAATCACATCCCGCACCCTGCCGCTGTAGTCATCCAAACGGATTCGCTCATTAAATGAATCAATACAGATCGAGGCAGAAAAACGCTTGTTCGCAAGTTCCTTCAATTGCACCATATACTCATCCTCTCTTATAAATCAGCTAATAAAAAAAATCCAAATGGAAAATGAAACAATGACGATACCAGAAAAAATCGACATGATCATATACCGAATGGCTGAGCCTTTTTTGGCTTTGTTTTGCTTTCTCGCTTCATACATGATGAGATTTGAGAACAGTATAAATAAAATAAGTAACACGATTGCAAATAGAATAATTCCTTGAATGACCATGCTGCCTCCTCATAAACTCGTCATCCCATACTACTTCTTCATATTCCGCCGGCATCCCTTCTCATGAACAAAAAACACCTTTCCATCTCATCAGATAGAAAGGTGTTTTGATTAAACGTTTTTCCCCGCAGCCTTCAGTGCACGGGCACCGATGTCACGGCGATAAAATAGACCTGGCTGTATGATTTCTTCAACCGCTTCATACACTCTTGATCTTGCCGCTTCAAATGTGTCGTCAAATGCGGTCACATTCGCTACACGTCCGCCATTTGTGACGAATTGATCGTTTTCTTTTTTTGTTCCTGCATGGAAGGTCACGACATCAGAGACAGTCGTTTGCAAGGCACCGATCGGTGTGCCTTTTGCATAGTCTTCTGGGTATCCTTCTGATGCAAGAACCACACTGACAGCCGCAGTGTCTTTCCACTGTAAGTCCACATCTTTTCCATCAAGAATATCGAGGAATACTTGGACTAAATCTGATTCAAGACGAGGGAGAACCACCTGCGTTTCAGGGTCGCCAAAGCGTGCATTAAATTCAATCACCTTTGAGCCTTCTGGTGTCAGCATTAAACCTGCATATAAAATGCCTGTAAATGGACGCCCTTCCTGCACCATCGCGCGAGCTGCCGGTTTCACAACATCTTCCACGGCTTTCTGAACCACTTCATCTGAAATTTGCGGAACTGGTGAATAAGCGCCCATTCCGCCAGTGTTCGGCCCTTTGTCATCTTCAAAGGCCCGTTTGTGATCCTGCGCAATCACCATCGGGTACACCTTTTCTCCGTTGACAAAGGCCATGAGTGAAAATTCTTCGCCTGTTAAAAATTCTTCGATGACAACAGATGCACTTGCATCGCCAAACTTTTCATCCTCTAAGAAATCATGCAGACAATCGACGGCCTCTTCCAGCGTCATGGCCACTGTGACGCCTTTTCCTGCGGCAAGCCCGTCTGCTTTAATGACAATCGGCGCACCCTTTTCTTCTACATATGCTTTTGCTTCTTCAAACGATGTAAAAGCAGCGTAAGCGGCTGTTGGGATATCGTAGTTCTTCATTAAGTCTTTTGCAAATTCCTTTGAGCCTTCAATGACCGCAGCTTTTGCATTCGGTCCAAATACTTTTAGACCTGCTTCTTCAAATGCATCAACGATACCTGCGATTAAAGGGACCTCTGGACCGACAATGGTTAAGCCGATTTCGTTTTCTTTTGCAAAACGAATTAACGCCTCATGATCGCCTTCGTCGATTGGTACAAGCTTCGCAGCATCTGTCATTCCATCATTGCCGGGTGCGACAAATACTTGGCTGACAAGTTCACTTTGATTCACTTTCCATGCGATGGTATGCTCTCTTCCGCCTCTGCCGATAATTAATACGTTCACACTGTCATCCCCTTAATGTTTGAAATGTCTAACGCCAGTGAAGACCATGGCGATGCCGTATTCATCTGCTTTTTGAATCGATTCTTCATCACGAATAGATCCGCCTGGCTGAATGATCGCTGTGACGCCTGCCTTTGCAGCAGCTTCCACTGTATCGCCCATTGGGAAGAATGCATCAGAGCCTAGTGCGCTTCCTTTTGCCTTTTCACCAGCTTGCTCAATTGCAATGTTAGCTGAGCCCACGCGGTTCATTTGACCAGCACCGATTCCTGCTGTCATTTGATCTTTCGCAAGGACAATAGCATTTGATTTCACATGCTTGACTACTTTCCAAGCAAGCTTTAAGTCTTTCCATTCGTCTTCTGTTGGTTCTCTTTTCGTTGGAATAGAAATCGTTGCTTCCTCTAAGCCGTACGTGTCAATATGCTGAACAAGCAGTCCGCCATGAACACTTGTCAGCTGTTTTTCTTTTTTCCCAAGATCTGCTTCTACATCTAATGTTAATAGACGAAGATTCTTTTTCGCTGTTAACACGTCAAGTGCTTCTTGGCTGAACGATGGGGCGATGACAATTTCTAAGAAAATCGTATGCAGCACCTCAGCCGTTTGTTTGTCTACTTCACGGTTAAGTGCCACAATGCCGCCAAAAATAGACGTCTCATCTGCTTTGAATGCTCGGTCAAATGCTTCTGCAATCGTTTCTCCTGTACCAACGCCGCACGGGTTCATATGCTTCACAGCAACAGCTGCTGGCTCCGTGAATTCACGTACAATTTGAAGAGCGGCATCTGCATCTTTGATATTGTTGTAGGAAAGTTCTTTTCCATGTAATTGCTTTGCAGTAGCCAAAGAACCTTTGGCTGGAAGAGCATTTTCATAGAAAGTCGCCGCTTGGTGCGGGTTTTCTCCATAACGAAGGGATTGTTTTTTCTCAAACGTGACAGTGAACTGTTCTGGCTCTGTTTCGCCCACAAAGTTTGTTAAGTAATCCGCAATCAGAGCATCGTAAGCAGCCGTATGACGGAATACCTTTGCAGCGAGCTCACGTTTTTTCTCGAGTGACACGCCGCCTTCTTTGATTTGCTGGATGACTGTATCATAGTCACGAGGATCGACAATCACTGTGACGTCTTGGTGGTTTTTTGATGCTGCACGAAGCATTCCCGGTCCGCCAATATCAATGTTTTCAATCGCTTCTTCATACGTCACATCGTCTTTTGAGATCGTCTCTTTGAATGGATAGAGATTCACGACAACAAGATCAATCGGCTGAATGCCATGCTTCTCAATCTGTGCCATATGCTCATCGTTTTCTCTCACTGCTAAAAGCCCGCCATGAATGTTCGGGTGAAGTGTTTTGAGTCGTCCGTCCATGATTTCAGGGAATCCAGTGACTTCTGAAATTCCAATGACATCAATGCCGTTCTCTTGAAGAAGCTTATGTGTACCTCCAGTTGAAATCACTTCAACGCCAAGTTCTGTTAATTCTTTCACAAAAGGTACAAGATTCGTTTTATCGGAAACACTGATTAATGCGCGTTTGATCGTCATGCCTTCGTCACCTCATTAAGATAATTCTAAAAGTGATTTGATCACTTTTGGATATAGTGTGTGTTCTAGTTCATGCATTCTTTTTTCAATCGATTCAAGCTCTTCCCCTTGTTCGATGTAAATCGACGCTTGGTCAATGATCGGACCTGTATCCATGCCTTCATCGACAAAATGGACGGTGATACCCGCCACTTTGACGCCTGCTTGATAGGCTTGTCCAATGGCATCCAGCCCTGGGAAGGCTGGCAGCAAGGACGGGTGGATATTGACAATTTTCCCTCTGAATGCTTCAAGTAATGTTGGACCAATCAGTCTCATATACCCAGCAAGGAAAATCCATTCCACTTCATGCAGCCTAAGCTGTTCAATGATCGTTTGTTCAAAAGCGGCTTTATTCGGAAAAGCCTTCGGGGTAAAGGCAAAGGAGGGAATGCCCTCTTTCTCAGCACGCTCCAGCACCTTTGCACCCGGTTTATCACAAATCACAATGGCGGCCTCTGCCTGCCACTGTTCTTTTTTTAATGTATCCATAATGGCTTGAAAATTCGTCCCGCTTCCAGAGGCGAAGATCGCAAACTTCTTCATGAGAGGCTTCCACCGCCGAATGTGACACCTTCTCCTTTTTGAACACGGCCGATGAGAAATGCTTTCTCTCCGTCTTCTTCAAGTCCTCTGATCACTTCGACAAGGTCATCTTCTTTTACCGCTAAGACAAAACCAATGCCCATATTAAACACGTTGAACATTTCTTCTGCCTTTAACTGTCCTTTTTCTTGAATAAAGGAGAAAATTGGCGGTACTGGCCATGAGCCGTTATCAATCTCAACGCCAAGCCCTTCAGGCAGCATACGCGGTAAATTTTCAATAAAGCCGCCGCCTGTCACATGTGCCATGCCGTCAATCTTGCCGGCTTTCACTTGTTTAAGAACAGGCTTCACATAAATTTTGGTCGGTTCAAGAAGCTCTTCTCCAAGCGGTCTTGTAAAAGGTTCATACGTTTGATGCAGATCCAGACCAGCGTCTTCCAGCAATACTTTACGAACAAGAGAGTACCCATTGCTATGAATTCCGCTTGAGCTGAGTCCAATAAGCAAGTGCCCCTCTTTGATGCTCTCTCCTGTCACAATTTCATCCTTTTCAACGACGCCTACTGAAAAACCAGCAATATCATATTCATCTTCTGTGTAAAGACCCGGCATCTCTGCTGTTTCTCCGCCGACAAGCGCTGAACCAGACTGCTCACAGCCGTCAGCCACACCTTTGACGATTGATTCAATTTTTATCGGATCTGCTTTACCAACTGCTAAGTAATCTAAGAAAAAGAGCGGCTCTGCCCCTTGTGCCAGCACATCGTTCACACACATTGCCACGGCATCAACACCGATCGTATCGTGTTGATCCATTAAAAAGGCAAGCTTTAATTTTGTTCCGACACCATCTGTTCCTGAGACAAGAACGGGCTTTTTGTATGGCAGCTCAGATAAATCAAACATACCGCCAAATCCGCCTAGAGCACCCATGACGCCTGCTCTTTTTGTACGTTCCACGTGTGTTTTCATTCGTTTGACGGCTTCGTATCCTGCTTCGATGTCGACACCGGCGTTTTTATATGCTTCTGACATCCCATTCACTCCTTTTAGCTGCTTCTCTTCCATTTATTTTCAGCAGAATGAAAGAGCAGCATATCAAATCATCTTGACTGCTGCTCCTTTATTCGATTATTTCGTCAGTGCTGTTTCCTTCACATGCGGAAGAACAGTATCTTCATAAATTTCAGTCGGATATTTCCCAGTAAAGCATGCTAAACATTGACCGCGCTGCGGATCATCATACTTCCTGCCAATCCCGTCCATTAAACCGTCTACGGATAAAAATGCAATGGAGTCTGCACCGATTTCCTGTCTAATTTCTTCCACTGAATGAGAAGAAGCAATCAGCTCTTCATGTGTGGACGTATCAATTCCATAAAAACATGGATGTGCGATAGGCGGTGAACTAATGCGTACATGGACTTCCGTCGCACCCGCTTCTCTTAGCATCGTCACAATACGGCGGCTCGTAGTTCCGCGTACGATGGAATCATCGACCATCACGACACGTTTTCCTTCGACGACCCCGCGCACAGCAGACAGCTTCATGCGCACGCCCTGCTCACGCAATGCTTGAGACGGCTGGATAAAGGTCCGTCCGACATAACGGTTTTTAATTAAACCGAGCTCATATGGAATACCTGTTGCTTCGGCATATCCAATCGCTGCAGAAATACTCGAATCTGGTACACCTGTCACGACATCTGCTTCGACATGCGCTTCCTCGGCAAGCTTTTTGCCAAGGTTCTTTCTCGCACTATGCACGTTGATGCCATTGATATTGCTGTCAGGTCTTGAGAAATAAATGTATTCCATGCTGCACATGCTTCGGTTAATGTTCATGGAGAAGCGTTCAGATTTCAGGCCTTCATCATTAATGATCAGCATTTCTCCAGGCTCCACATCTCGTAAATACGTGGCACCGACAACATCAAATGCACATGTTTCAGAAGCAACAACATATGCGTCCCCAAGCATACCAAGTGAAAGCGGACGTAAGCCGTTCGGATCAAGAGCCACAATCATTTCTGTTTCCGTCATAATTAAGAAAGCATATGCGCCTTTAAGCATGGACAGGGCATTTTTGATCTGCTCTTTCAATTCAACATAGCCGCTGCGCTTAATTAAATGAGCGAGCACCTCAGTGTCAGAAGATGTTTGGAATATACTCCCCTGGTTCTCTAGCTGCTGCTTTAATTGCGTTGCATTCACTAAGTTCCCATTATGAGCAAGGGCAAGACTGCCGTTGTTTTGCGAGCGGAAGAAGAGGGGCTGCACATTTTCAAAGCCGCCTCCGCCTGCTGTCGCATACCGAACGTGTCCGATCGCACCTTTTCCTTTCAAATCCTTTAGCTCACCGTTTTGAAAGACTTCCGTAATCAGTCCAAGGCCTTTATGTGCCGTCAGGTTTTCACCATCTGTTGCAATGATTCCCGCACCCTCTTGTCCTCGGTGCTGAAGGCTATGCAATCCGTAATATGTGATTTGCGGGGCTTCTTCGTGTCCCCAAACCCCAAAGACGCCACACTCTTCGTTTAAGCCTCTGATTTCAGCAAGCATGGGATCGCTCCTTTCCATGCGCGTTCAAGCTCGTTGACCGCTGCATGAATCCATTGTTGTCCTTCTTGATTTTTGACAGTGAATACCCCATCATTTGTGACCGTTCCAACTTCTTTCGCATCTTTGACAGCCGCAGCAAACGCTTCGCGGTGCTCTGGTTTCACTGTGACGACAAAACGTGACTGTGTTTCACTGAATAATGAAGCTTCGCTGTTTAGATCAATTTGGATATGAGCGCCAAGACCGTCTGTTCCAAATGTACTTTCAGCAAGTGCAACACCAAGACCGCCTTCAGACACATCGTGAGCTGATTGAACAAGTCCGTTTTGAATCGCAGCAAGAAGGGCTTCCTGACGAGTGAGCTCTACATCCAAATCAATTTCTGGTGCTTTTCCGTAAATACGGCCTTCTGTCATCTTTTGAAGCTCACTGCCTGCGAATTCTTCCTTCGTCTCACCAATGACGAAAATCACATCGCCAGCCTGCTGGAATGACTGCGTCGTAATATGAGCTGTATCTTCCACCAAACCAACCATCCCAATAACTGGTGTTGGGTAAATGGCTGTTCCATTTGATTCGTTATATAAAGAGACGTTACCACCGATAACTGGTGTGCTTAGCTTGCGGCACGCTTCACTAATACCGTCAGCAGATTTTTCAATTTGCCAGAAAATTTCTGGTTTTTCTGGGTTACCGAAGTTCAGGTTATCTGTTACTGCAAGCGGACGAGCGCCTGAGCACACAATGTTACGTGCTGCTTCTGCGACTGCGATTTTCCCGCCGACCTCTGGATCAAGGTAGAGATAACGTGCGTTACAATCGGTTGTCATCGCAAGGGCTTTTTTCGTTCCACGGATTCTTAAAACGCCCGCATCAGAGCCTGGTGCAACGACTGTATTTGTCCGAACCATGTAGTCATATTGGTCATAAACCCATTCTTTACTTGCAATTGTCGGCTGCTGGAGAAGCTGCTTTAACGTTTCGGCTGCATCTGTGATAGCAGGTGCTTCAACTTTTGTTTCTAAAAACTCACGATAGTATGCAGGCTCACTTGACGGCTTGTGATAAACCGGCGCTTCTTCTGCAAGGGCATCAACAGGAAGCTCACATACTACTTCACCTTGATGAAGTAAACGAAGCATTTTATCGTCTGTCACATGTCCGACTGATACCGCTTCAAGATCGTATTTTTCAAAAATATCAATGATTTCTTGTTCACGGCCTTTTTCAATGACCAGAAGCATTCTCTCTTGAGATTCAGACAGCATCATTTCGTATGCTGACATGCCTGTTTCACGCTGCGGGATAAGGTCTAGATTCATCTCGATACCAGAACCTGCTTTACTCGCCATTTCCGCACTTGAGCTTGTTAAGCCAGCCGCTCCCATATCCTGAATTCCAACGAGTGCATCGTTTTTGATGACTTCAAGGCACGCTTCAAGCAGCAGTTTTTCCATGAATGGATCACCGACTTGAACTGCTGAGCGTTTTTCTTCTGATTCATCAGAAAATTCCTCAGATGCAAATGTTGCACCGTGAATTCCGTCACGTCCCGTTTTGGCACCAACGTACATGACCGTGTTGCCGACACCTTTTGCCTGCCCTTTTTTGATGTCTTCATGGTTGATTAATCCAACACACATTGCATTTACGAGCGGGTTGCCTTCATAGCTTTGATCGAAATGAACCTCTCCGCCGACTGTTGGAATTCCGATACAGTTTCCATAGCCTGCGATCCCTGCCACTACTTCTTCAAACAAGTACTTCACGCGCGGTGAAGTCAGTTCACCAAAACGAAGAGAGTTTAATACAGCAATTGGACGCGCACCCATGGAGAATACATCACGGATAATTCCGCCGACACCTGTCGCCGCTCCTTGATACGGTTCAATCGCAGATGGATGGTTATGTGATTCGATTTTAAATACAACCGCTTGGTTGTCTCCAATATCAACGATTCCAGCGCCTTCCCCAGGACCTTGAAGGACGTGCTCTCCTTTTGTCGGGAATTTGCTTAAAACAGGCTTTGAGTTTTTATAACTGCAATGCTCTGACCACATGACAGAAAAAATGCCCGTTTCTGTGTAGTTTGGCAGCCTGCCAATAATGGATTCGATTAAAGCGAATTCTTCATCACTCAATCCCATTTGCTGATACAATTTCTCTTCTTTAATTTGCTTGTGACTTGGTTCAAGCAGTAGTGACATGAGTGTCCCTCCAATTTTTCACGATAGATTGAAACAATTTAAGTCCGTCTGCGCTGCCTAGTAATGAATCAACCGCGCGCTCAGGGTGCGGCATCATGCCGAGTACATTGCCCTCTTCATTCGTTACACCTGCAATACGATTCACACTGCCGTTAATATCGTCTCCATAGGTGAAAGCGATTTGGCCGCGTTCAATGAGCTTCGCTAAAGTGTCTTCATCACAGTAGAAGTTGCCTTCACCGTGCGCTACAGGAATCGTAATGGATTCGCCTTTTTGATAACCGCTTGTAAATTGCGTTTCGTTGTTTTCTACAATGAGTTCAACTGGGCGACAGATAAACTTCAAGTCTTTATTTCGTCTCATCGCACCCGGAAGAATGCCAAGCTCCTGAAGAATTTGGAACCCGTTACAAACACCAAGAACAGGTTTTCCTTCCTCAGCTGCTTTTTTCACCGCCGGCATGATGTTTGAGAAGCGGGCGATCGCACCACATCTTAAGTAATCCCCATAAGAGAAACCGCCTGGTACGAGTACACCGTCAAATCCGTCAAGACTCGTTTCGTCGTGCCATACATATTCAACTTGTTCACCTAACTCATCTTGAATCGCATGGTACATGTCGATATCACAGTTAGAGCCAGGCAAGACGATCACTGCAAACTTCACTGTGCGACAACCTCCTCCACCTCATAGCGGTAATCTTCAATCACCGTGTTGGCAAGTAATTTTTCGCACATTTCTTTGACGACTGTGTCTAAATCACGATCTGATTTTTCAATGACAAGCTCCATGTATTTTCCGATACGGACATCCTTTACTTCCTGATAAGACATGCTGTGCAAAGCGTGCTGCACGGCACTTCCTTGTGGATCAAGAACGCTCTCTTTTAAGCTGACAAAAATTTTCACTTTATACATGTTTATGGCCTCCAAGTCTTTTGAAAATTTCTTCGTATGCATTCGTTAAGCCGCCCAGGTTTCGTCTGAACACGTCTTTATCAAGCCTTTCGTTTGTATCTTTGTCCCAAAGCCTGCACGTATCAGGTGAAATCTCATCAGCTAGCAAAATACGATTCTCGTGATCTATTCCGAATTCAAGCTTGAAATCAATTAAATTCACATGGCAGTCTGAGAAGATTTGTTTTAACTCTTCATTCACTTGTCTTGTGATCTGTTTCATTTCCTCGACCTGCTCTGGTGTCGCTGCATCTAAAATGCGGATATGATCTTCTGTAATGAGCGGATCGCCGAGCGCATCATCTTTGTAGTAAAACTCAATCAAAGGTGTGTCCAGTTTTGTTCCCTCTGGAATGCCGAGGCGTTTTGACATACTGCCTGCCACTACATTTCGTACAACCACTTCAAGCGGAACAATCTGCACCTTTTGAATGAGCTGCTCTGTTTCAGAAAGGCGTTTCACAAAGTGATTGTTGATTCCTTTCTCATGCAGCATTTGAAAGATTAAGCTCGAAATTTCATTGTTCAATCTGCCTTTGCCTTCGATTTCGGCTTTCTTTTCGCCGTTAAATGCTGTAGCTGAGTCTTTATATTCGACATATAAAATATGCTCGTCATCGGTCTGATAGATTCTTTTCGCTTTGCCTTCGTAGAGAAGTTCTTGTTTCACAGTCATTCAGGTTGGCCTCCTAATTTGAATGTTGGCAATTTTCAGGATTGGGTGCCTGGCGAGCAGGCGGCCCATTTCTTACGCAAGACCTAGACGTTCGAAAATCATATCGACATTTTTCAAATGATAGTTGTAATCGAAGCAGTCAGCGATTTGTTCCGGTGTTAAGCGTGACGTGATTTTTTCTTCTGCTTCTACTAATGAACGGAACGGCACTTGTTTCTCCCACGCTTCCATTGCCTTTGGCTGAACTGTGTCATATGCCTCTTCACGTGCCATGCCTGTATCGATTAATGCAAGAAGAACGCGCTGTGAGTAAATTAAGCCAAGTGTGCGGTCCATGTTGCGTTTCATATTTTCAGGGAAAACCGTTAAGTTTTTCACGATGTTTGAGAAACGGTTGAGCATATAGTTCAGTGCAATCGTTGCATCTGGTAAAATGATGCGCTCAGCAGATGAATGAGAAATATCACGCTCATGCCAAAGCGGTACATTTTCATAAGCTGTCAGCATATATCCACGGATCACGCGGGCAATTCCCGTCATATTTTCAGAGCCGATTGGGTTACGCTTATGCGGCATCGCTGATGACCCTTTTTGTCCTTTGGCAAAGAACTCTTCTACTTCACGTGTTTCACTCTTTTGAAGACCACGAATTTCAACAGCAAATTTCTCAATGCTCGTTGCGACTAAAGCAAGAGTAGCCATGTAATCTGCATGGCGGTCACGCTGCAAGGTTTGGGTTGAAATTGGTGCAGCTTTGATGCCAAGCTTCTCACATACATATTGCTCAACAAACGGGTCGATGTTCGCATATGTGCCAACAGCTCCAGAGATTTTGCCATATTCAATGCCAGCTTTTGCTTGTTTAAAACGTTCTAGGTTACGCTTCATTTCTTCGTACCAAAGAGCAAGCTTCAGGCCAAATGTTGTCGGTTCAGCGTGTACACCGTGTGTACGGCCCATCATGACGGTATATTTGTGCTCTTTTGCTTTTTCTTTTAGTATGTCAACAAATCTCTCAATGTCCTTGAGCAAGATATCGTTCGCCTGTTTTAATAGATATGAAAGCGCCGTATCCACTACGTCTGTCGATGTTAATCCGTAATGAACCCACTTTCTTTCTTCTCCTAGAGATTCAGAGACAGCACGCGTAAAGGCAACCACGTCGTGGCGCGTGTCTTGTTCAATCTCTAAAATACGTCCAATATCAAAGCTTGCATTTTTGCGCATTGTCACAACGTCTTCTTTCGGAATGACGCCAAGCTCTGCCCAAGCTTCACAAGCGAGAATTTCTACTTCAAGCCATGCATTAAATTTGTTTTCTTCTGTCCAGATTGCTGACATTTCTGGTCGTGCGTAACGTTCGATCATTTCCCGTTTCCTCCATCTCTTTCAGTCCATATCTTTGTGATGTTTGTCATCCACTCATCATCGAGCTGTTTCATAAACGTCATATGCCCCATTTTGCGGCCGGCTTTTACTTCATGCTTTCCATATAGATAAAGCTTCGCTTCTTTGAGAAGCTCAGGATGCTCTTTTGGAATGTCCACTTCATCGCCTAATAAATTCACCATCATTCCCTCTGATAAAAGGGCTGTACCGCCAAGCGGCAAACCACATATAGCGCGGACGTGCTGTTCAAACTGACTTGTCTCACATAAATCGAGTGTATAATGACCAGAATTATGCGGGCGTGGTGCCAGTTCATTGACGAGCAGCTTTCCGTCATTTGTCAGGAACAGTTCTACAGCAAGAGTACCAACCAGCCCCAGCTTTTCAGCCAGTGTTGTTGCCAGTTCTTTCGCCTTCTCCTGAATGCGGCTCTCTACCCTTGCAGGCACAATGCTTTGGAACAAAATATTATGCTTATGAATGTTCTCAGCGACTGGGAATACTGCAATCTCTCCATGAACAGAACGAGTGACGATCACTGATAGCTCCATTTGGAATGGAACCCAGCTTTCTAAAATACAAGTTCCATGTGTGAGCAGTGCAGCTGCTTCCTGAAGCTGTCCTTTTTCTTTAATGACATACTGTCCTTTTCCGTCGTAGCCGCCTCTGCATGTTTTCAGCACGGCTGGCAAACCGAGCACGTCCACTGCGTCTTCCAGCTCTTTTTCATCATGAATGATGCGGTAAGGCGCTACTTCACAACCTGCGTCTACAATTCCTTTTTTCTCGGTCTCACGATTTTGAGTTAAAAGGAGAAGGTCGCTTCCTTGTGGTAAATAGGCTTCTTCCTTCAGCTGATTGAGTGCATCATAATCAATATTTTCAAACTCATAAGTCACCACATCGCTGATGTCTGCCAGCTTTCGAATCGCTTCAAGGTCACTATATGCGGCTGTGATTTCTTTATCGGCAACCTGTCCGCAAGGAGATTGTGCAACTGGGTCTAGAACTGCTGCCCGGTACCCCATTTGCTTTGCGCTGACAGCCATGTATCTGCCAAGCTGTCCGCCGCCAATGATCCCGATGGTTGCGTTTGGAAAAATGGTCTGCTTAGCCAAGCTGATCACTGCTTTCTAGTACAGTCTGTTTTGTCTGTTCTCTTCTTTCTTCAAGGCGAGCTGCGACCTTTTCATCAAATGCTGAAATCATTTGTGCGGCAAGAAGGCCTGCATTTGTTGCACCGGCTTTGCCAATGGCTACTGTAGCAACTGGTACACCGCCTGGCATTTGAACGATGGATAATAAGGAATCCAGCCCGTTTAGTGCCTTTGATTGTACAGGCACACCAATGACCGGCAGTGTCGTTTTTGCTGCGACCATCCCCGGTAAATGTGCTGCGCCTCCAGCACCGGCAATGATGACCTTTAGTCCTTTACCTCTTGCTTCAGTCGCATATTCAAACATCAAGTCAGGTGTCCGGTGTGCGGATACTACCTGTTTTTCATACGGAATGTTTAATTCCTCTAAGATGTCGCACGCATTTTTCATTGTTTCCCAATCAGATGTACTTCCCATGATGACACCTACAAGCGGCTTCATTTTGTCCCCACCTTTAAGCTGTTATTCGATTTTGTATCGTTTGACACGCTTCCCAAACCTAAACAGCTTGTCAAACGCCGAACAAAAAGGCCCGATTTGCATTGCATTGTTAGGAAGCAACACAAACCGGGCCATGGTAAGCGCTGTTCGCTTTTGAAACGCCATGTCAGTTTTGTTCACTATCCTGCATAGTCCAGTCATTTACGGTAACTGGGTAGAAACTTATGGGCCATATTCCCAAGATTATATGAGGCTCGTGTTTTGATTTCATGTTTATCTTAACAACGGATGTTCATGATGTCAACGGATTTATCGAACAATCTATGAAGTCGTCGTTTTAATGTTCGGATTTAGACTATTTTTCCTTCAAATACGATTTTTTTCCCAATCGGAATGATCTGAATCGACCCATTTTCCTTCTTTTCTTGAAAAATCGGTTCCTCCATTCGACGGACAGGCGAGTAGCCTTCCGCTGCCATCTGGGACAACACTTGATCAATCGTCATGTTGTCTTCCACATAGAATTTTTTCTTCTTTGGTTTTGCGGTCATTCTTTAATTCTCCTTTTCTTCACAGCCTTCACCCAGAAGCCGCCGTGAATCGATTTGGGCTCATATGAAATGATAAATGCCTTTGAATCCAGCGTCTTAATCGTTTCATATAACTGCAGTTCATATTTTCTCGGTGTTAAAATTTGCAATGCTGTCCGGTCTCCTTCAAGACCGCCTGCTACCCAGCTGGTGACACCATATCCTTTTTCTCTCAATTGTCTTGGGAGATCGACATCCAATTCTTTTGTGATCACGTTAACAGTTGTGTAGCCAAGTGCCAGCTTCTCTTCAATTTTCATCCCGACAATGATCCCCATCCCATAACCTAGCGCATACGCAATAACATTTTGTATTTGATCTAAGTTATCTAAAACGATACTTAACCCAATGACATAAATGAGCATTTCGATCGTACCCGCAAAAGCAGCTGCGTACCTTCTGCCTTTCATTGTTAAAATCAAACGCATGGTGGAAAAAGAAACATAGACAATATTAATCACTAAAATGATTAAAACCATGGTGAACGCATTGGATAAAAGTTGTTGAAGCACGATTCGAACCCCCTGCACTAAAAAATCAAATAAAGCACCCCATATTCTACTAGAGAACATACCTTGATACAATCAAATTTACGCGATAAAAACACATATATCTTTCGACAACAAGGGTGGTCTTTGTTACCAAGAGTTTACCCGTTTTTTTCTCTTCTCAACATGAAAACCCCCTTTTTCAAAAAAGGAGGTTTTCAGTGTGTTTTATCCGAATCGAACAGGAACAAGTGATGGAATCAAATACTCCCCGACTATGCCCCAGAGCAGCGCAATGATGACAAGCTCAACCAATAAAAAGATCCAGCCTGCATACATCAAATCTCCACGTACGGCATCATGCTCCGATTGAATCGAGCGAAAGAGCACGACCGCAATCAACTGGAGGCCGACAAACATCATCACGGATAATATGACGGTCACATATGGAATATTCAGCATGGCAAATACAAGCCAAAGGATGGATAAAACCAACACCGGCACAAGCGCAGCACCAAACTTCATGATCACTTCTTTCAGTGATATGTTTCCTTTTAGCATGTACTTTCCGAGCAGCCAGACGGTAAGCATCATCAATGTCAACAAAATGAGTGTAAAGACTGCCACTCTCAAAAAGGCGTCGCCAAAAGAATAATGAATGCCAAAGCCTAATAAACGGGTCTTTGACGCCTTTAATTGAACATAGTTGCCTAAAGCAAAAAACACGCTGAATAACACAATCGAGATCCAGGCGTACTTCATACGCAATGTTTCTGCTTGATTGATGGCCTGACTCGGTGATTTTAACATCGCCAGTCCATATGAACCATAACGCTTAAACGCGCCTCCTACACCTTGCAGTATACGCTGGATAGCTGAACGCTCATCATCCGCTGTTTTTGAGGATCTTCCACGTTTTGCAGCGCTGCGGCTGAGGCGGGATTGCCTTGTTTCTTGATCTATTGATGACTCTTCGTTTTTCTTTTCAGATGTCCCCTGATCTTGATCTTTCTCTAACATCTCATATCAACTCCTATCCAATCCTTACAGTGCTAAAAGTGCATGAACTGTTCGGATGACTCCTCTTAAAGTAGCGGAGTCTCTCTATTCAGTCAAGATTCCTTGACGTTCATACGAATAGACGGATAAAAGGCAGCAGAGGTTTTAAAATGGAGAGAAAATAAGACAAAACAAAAAAGCTGACGGCCTCCATCAGCTTTTTATCAATGTTGAAATTCATGGTCAACGATATTGACTCCGCTTTCCTTGCTGGACCCGGAGATTCTCCTGATGAGCGGGGAACCGAGTCTTCTTGGTCGTATCAACCTGTGTAATATGTCCATTATGAATGGTGATGACCACTGATCCATAGTCGATCCCTTTTAAGGCAGATAAAATATAATTCAGCTTTTGTTCATCCATCGCTCATCCCCCTATTTTTGTTTTCGCTCTTTTAAATAGAGAACCTCATTTTCCAGCTCATGAATTGTATAATGCATGAGTGCTTCCTGCTTTTCTTCATGCCCCCATAAAAGGAGCTTTTGAATCAGCACCTGCTTTTTTCGTTCAATCACCTGTCGAAGCCAGCGTGACAAAAGACATCTCCTCCCCTTTTGAATGTCTGCAAGAAAAAAAGGCACCCTGAAACCTTCTATTAAAAAAGGAAATCAAAGCGCCTTTGGTGATCCAATCAGCGAATTATGTCTTTTTATCATAAACACATAATTCCTATAAGTCAACTATGTTTTGATTTTTTTAACAAAAAAACAGCAGCTTCCATGAGCTGCTGTTTCAGATGTTCAATTAATGATTTAAGAAAGCGAAATATAGAATAAAGATGACAAACAATCCGTACATGATTGGATGCACTTCTTTGGCTTTCCCTTTAAAGATCATCGTAATCGGGTAGAAAATAAAGCCAACCGCAATACCTGTTGCAATACTGTAAGTCAGTGGCATCATAATCATCGTTAAGAAAGCTGGTACCGCAATTTCAAAACGATCCCATGCAATCTTCGCCAGCGGAGCAACCATCAGTGCACCAACAATAATCAAAGCAGGTGCTGTCACATTAGGTGTAACAATGGATAAAAGCGGTGAGAAGAACATCGCCAGCAAGAAGAAAATCCCTGTGACGACAGCTGCAAAACCAGAACGCGCACCAGCAGCAACACCTGAGCTAGATTCAACATAAGACGTTGTTGTAGATGTACCAAGAATAGAACCTACAACGATTGAAGAAGAATCCGCCAAGAGTGCTCTTCCTGCACGTGGCAGCTCATTATTTTTCATTAAACCAGCCTGTGTTGCCACAGCCACAAGCGTACCAGCTGTATCAAAGAATCCAACGAAAAGGAACGTTAAAATCACAATAAGCATTTGAATGGAGAATATTTCTGGTAAGTGAATCAAGGCTTGACCAAAGGTTGGAGACAAGCTTGGAATACTTCCCACAATTTGAGACGGTACTGGTATAAGACCAAAAATCATCCCGGCAATAGCAGTCACAAGCATCCCAATGAAGACACCTGAATTCACACGAAGAACCATTAATATAACAGTCACTACGATACCAAACACCGTTAACAGAACCGGACCACTATGAATATTTCCAATCGAAACGAGTGTATTATCATTATTGGCGATAATGCCAGAGCCTTGAAGACCAACAAACGTAATGAACAAACCAATACCTGCACCAACTGCCAGCTTCAGCTCAGCCGGAATGGCATTGATGATTTTTTCACGGAAACCTGTTAAAGAAAGAGCAACGAAAATCAAACCTGAAACGAACACACCTGAAAGTGCAGCTTCCCATTTGATGCCCATGCCAAGTACAACCGAAAAGGCGAAGAACGCATTCAGACCCATACCGGGTGCAATCGCAATCGGATACCTGGCGATCAATCCCATCAGAATACACCCTGCAGCAGAAGCTAACGCCGTCGCTGTAAAGACTGCCCCCTGATCAATTCGTAATTTATCTGGAAAATCCGGCACAGACACTAATGCAAGTGTGATCGGATTAACAAACAGAATGTAAGCCATCGACAAAAATGTGGTTAAACCACCGATGATCTCTCTGCGGTAATTCGTACCTAATTCATCAAACTGAAAAAACTGTTTCAAGCCAACTGACTCCCTTCATGTCCTTTTGCTTTAGCCTGCCCCATTCACTAGTCAAATAAAAAACGCCCCAACAATTTTGGGACGCTTGACTACATATGTGAATTCAGACTGTGACATAAAACAAGAACAATGCATGATTTATATCAAACGAGTGTGAATTGACGTAGTCAAGCCATTTACGGTAGCTTGGTAGAAACTTGCGGGCCATATCCCCGCGATTATACGACTTCTATCTATTTGATTTCTGTGTCTATTGTACCAACTTCATTTTTAAAACACAATACGAAAAGCGAACATTTTTCAAAGAAATGTCCGCTTCATTCGTCTTATTACACGAATTTGGAAATTCACATCTAGTTCTTTATACACCCTTCCCCAAATCCTTCTATTTTGCAAAAACCGCTTCGGCTACATGGAAAAACTCTTTCACTGCCGGCGAAGCTTGAGAGAGCGACGGACAGGCGAGCGCAACCTCACGATGATGAGAGACATTCAGCTGGCGAATATGCACAAGCTGCTGCGTTTTTAAAAACAACTCCGGACCTATTGTGACGCCAAGTCCTTCCCCGACCATACGGGCAATGGTCGTACAATCATGAACTTCAAATAAAACAGCTGGCTTCATTTGCGCCTCTGAAAAAATGTCCTCTACATGTGATTGATACATGCCAGTCGGCATAATAAATGGTTCATCTGCCAAATCTGTTATATCTACAATGGGCTGCTGTTCATATCGATGATTTGGGTGATAGGCGACGACCATCTCATCTTTCATAAGCGGCAGTAAATCAAAGGCTTCATCCGCATGGCCTTTCACAACAAATCCAACATCAATGATGCCTGAATCCAGCCACTCCAATATTTCTTCATACGTTCCCTCATAGAATTTAAATTCGATTTTCGGATGTTTTTTCTGATAGCTCACAAGCAGTTTAGGCAATAAACAAGCAGAGGCACTGGCAAATGTGCCGATACGAATCAGGCCTGTTTCAATATTTTTCGTTAACGCAATTTCTTGCTGGATTTTCTCCACTCTATTTAACACTTCTCTAATATGCGGGAGAAGCGTTTGACCAATGTCCGTCAGCATAATGCCCTTTTTTCGGTCACGAATGAATAAAGACACACCCCACTCTGACTCTAAATTCGCCACTGCATGACTCACAGCTGACTGCGTCATATTTAATGCTTCAGCTGCTGCTGTAAAACTGCCAAGCTCCACAACTTTTGCGATAATATCAAAGCGAACAAAGCTCATGAGTATTTACTCATCTCCTTCATGAAAAACATCAATTTTACTTATGTTAGCACGGAATTTAAACTAAAGACAACGTATCAACATGAAGGAAGGGTTCAAAATGAAAAACACATCTCATCAGCTATTGATCATTCTTTTAGCTGTCGGTTCATTTGTTACAGGCACGTCAGAATTCGTCGTGTCAGGCATTCTAGATATCATTGCTGTTGATTTACACATCTCCATTCCTGCTGCCGGACAGCTCATCACCGTCTATTCTCTTTTTTATGCAGTAGGCGCTCTCTTTTTAGTCATGGCAACGTCGAAGCTGAACCGAAAAAAGGTTTTGTTATCAGCTATTTTTGTGTTTATTTTAGGCAATATGCTCGCCTTTTTCAGTCATCATTTTGTGCTGCTTCTGCTCTCTCGGGTCATCATGGCCATGAGCGGCGGTTTATATATTGTCGTCGCCACGAATTATGCAGCGCAGATCGCCCCGCCAGAAAAAAAGGGAAGTGCAATGGCAACTGTCATCACTGGATTCACCGTTTCACTCGTACTTGGTGTGCCGATTGGGACATTTCTATCAGGTCATGTGGATTGGCACTATATTTTTCTCATCATTGCACTAGGTACTGCTTGTCTCTTCTTGCTTCTTTATCAATTGCTGCCACGCATAGAGGGACATTCACATCTACCTTTAAAGCAGCAATTACACATTCTTCAAGACCGAAGAGTGATCAGCGGCTTAGCCACGACGGTCTTTTGGATCTTAGGCTACACGATGGTCTTTGCTTATATCTCTCCTTTATTACGACAGACCGCCGGCTTTTCAATTGAAATGACAAGCATGGCCTTGCTCGTCTTAGGCATTTCTGCTTTTATTGGCTCACGCTTTGGCGGCTTCGCCGTTGATCAATGGGGACCAAACCGAACCATCTCGATCAGCATCATGATCCAGATGTTCGCTCTCTTTGCCTTATTCTTTACGCAATTCTCTACAATTAGCGTCTTGATCACACTCGCCATTTGGGGCATCGCCACATGGACAACAACACCAGCGAAGCAATTTTATCTGATCTCCCTTAAACCACAAGCATCAGAAACCGTGCTAAGCTTTAATACAGCGATTATGAACATCGGCATGATGCTTGGATCGTCAATGGGCGGTGTGATTATACAGTATACAAATGTCACGAACTTAAGCTGGATTGGCGGATTAGCTAGTTTTGTGGCGTTGATGTTGATTCGGTATTCGTTTAATCGTCATCGACTGGTGGTACAACAGACAAAAAGCGAACATGTATAATCATGTTCGCTCTCTTATTTATCGACTAGCTTTTGAAGTTTCTTTTTTGACTGGAATGGTTACCTTTATCGCTTTCTGTGGTGCCAACATGTTCAGTTCAGTCAAATCAAGATAAAGCCCATATTCTTTAAAAGAAAAATGGTTTAATGATAAAGTCTCTAAATTCTTATCATCAAATTCAAAGGTGGATTGCATGGAAGCTGTCTTTAAATTCGTCACCTTCGCATGGTTCCCCTTCAAGTAATATCCGCTTTCATAGTCTGCTTGTGGATCGGGCCATGATTTCATCTTTTCAACATCGCCTAATCCAATGAATTCACCTATATTCTCCATCACATCCTGATCTAATTCTTTTTGATCTACTCCAGTAAATTGATAATCAACAATCACAGAACGGTCTTTTTGCTCTATCTTAATGATTTTGATTCCGATGCCATGGTGTTTTGTTTTGAACTGAACAGGCAGCTTTGTCTTGAGAGGAATGATGTGGCTGTATTCTCGTTCGTATCTCACATCTGTGTAAAATGTCAATTCAGTCGCCTTTGGATTGATCGGCTGATTCAAAATGGTTAAATGATCGACTCTATTTTTTTTAGGAGAAAGTGGATTTCTTCCTAACCTTGTTCCTAATTCTAACTCGTACTCATTCCCTAAATTATCCTTCATTCCAAATATACTAACTCTATCATCTTTGGCAAAACCATTGTAATCAATGGCATATTGAATAGCCGAGCCATTCACTCCGTTTTCTACCTTTACATTTCTTATTTGATAACGTCCATTTAAAATAGACACGTCTTTTTGTCCAGCTAATAAAGTTGTTTTTTGCTTCACTACAGGTAATTCAAAACGCCAATTCCCTACAATATCTCCAATTTTTGAAATGACGAGTGGGGCTTTTTGACCTTGCTTAATTGTCTGTCCATTTGTATAGACTTCCATTTGTCCAACATATCGGCCATCCTTTAATTTTTTCAATTCCTGATTGTCGTAACTCGGTTGGAAATTTTCATTTATATCATCTAAGTTGCTGACGATGAATGGTACAGAACCTTCCTTTGTATTCAAATGATCGACAGTAAACGTATAAACAAGCCGCCCGGCATCATAGTACACACTGTTTACTTTCACAGTCACCCCTCTTGATTCAGCCCCCTCATTGACATGCTTCACCAAATCACTCTGAAAAAGAGCCATTCCAACTTTATCGTGAAACATCATATAAAACTGCCCAATAATCGGTACACGTGCCATTGCTGTATTAAGAGAAGGAAAAAGGAAACCTGATGAAAAGTAAAGGACGATGAGAACAATGGCAGAGTATATTGGCGTTCTCCAGTTCCATTTAAACCAATGTCTTTTCTGTTCCGCTTTCACATCCCCAATAGCTTGGCGAATCGCAGAGGTCACTTCCACCGTTGGTACATCAATCTCATCATAAAGCTTTTTCATTTCTTGTCGTTCCATCGACACTCTCCTCCTTCTCCAATGTTTGCTTTAATAACTTTCTTGCTCGATACAAATGAGTTTTGACCGTTCCTTCAGGCACACCCATCTGTTCAGACATCATCGAAATCGAATAATCTTGAAAATAAAACAACTGAATGACCACCTGGTATTGCTCATCTAACACTTCAAGTGCATTTTTTAAATCGAGCTTGTCTTCCAAAAAATCATGACGCTCCACGCTTTCGTGTTGCTGTTCAAACGGAACAACATCTTGCTGTTTTTTCTTCATCGCAAAAATTGTATGAATCAAAATTCTCGTCAGCCAGCTAGAAAAATAAGCCGGTTCTTTCAAACCAGATAGATGCTTAAACGCTTTAAATACCGTCTCTTGAACAGCATCTAACGAATCCTCTTTATTTCTTGTGTAGAGAAAAGCCGTTTTATATAAACGCTCCTGATACATCAGCATTAATTTCTCAAATGCCGGGACATTCCCTTTTTGTGCTTTTTTAATTAGACGCACTTGCTTCATCTCATCCACACCTCCTACACCTGTTAGAGCAAGGTTTCTCTCAAACGGTTTCAACAAATGGAAATTTCTTTTCCTTAGCATATGTCGGACAAAAATAGAAAAAGTGAATAACGGGCCGCAAAGAACATGTCGAACATTTGATATAATGGAAGAAATATGTACAAAAAGGAGTAAGTCGATTGTTTCTATTTGAAGAACCCACGTGTGCTAGCTGTCAGAAAAAGATAGAAGGAAACGAAGAAGTGTACGTCAAGCTGGTCTATCCAAAGAGACGAGGAATGACAGAGGTAAAGGCTTGGCTCAGGAATGAAGGGGTTTTTTATTGTAAGACATGTTATGGAAAAGAAACATAAAAACAAGCATTTCAATTGAAATGCTTGTTTTTACTTTCTACTTTTTTATTTCCGCTTACTACGAAGTTCAATGAGTGCTAGTTTATTGTCATTGAAAAAGAACTCCAGAATGATACCGTTTGATTGATCTTGATATTGTATACCTTTGCTATACCCTTCGACAAACCAGAGCTTCTTGAATTGATCTCCATATGTTTGTAGCACAGATGAATAATCGTCTCCAATAGTGATTCCCTTAGATGTTTTGAGTTTTTTCTGTTTTGACTGATTGTAAATAGATGTAACTCGATGATGTTGATCAACTGATACTACAAAATCTTGATTTTCTTTTTCCATATAGACCCTCTGTTTAGGATGGGAGAATTGAGTATTCTCCACAAAAGTATGATCTCTCTCAAATTTTTCACCAATCTTAAAATGACCTAGCGATTCATTTGTTAAAGATACAGAGTGAAAATTAAAAAACATAGCCACCCAAACAAATAGTGCGGTTCCTCCTAAAACAGAACCTACAATCACTAACACTTTAGAATGGATGATTCCCTTTTTAAACAAATAGATCGCTAAAGATACGATGATCATCACGATGACGATCATAATTAGAAAAATACCCATTTCAATTATCCTCTTTTGCTTTTAATCGAATTCTGTTTGTGAATTATCCCCGCAATCACATTCTCACATATTATACCAAAGCATTACACAAAATCGACCAGTACAGGTATAATTTAAATAAAATTGCACGAGGAGAAAAATATGTATAGACATAAACTGATATTCCCGCAATCATTTCCAACCATACATACCGAAAGACTAATCTTAAAACAAGCAACAATCGAAGACGCTGAGGATATGCACATCTACTTATCCAATGAAACCGTGTGCCGCTACATGGGCATTGATGCTCATGAAACGATTGAAGACACAAAAGGAGAAATCAAGTGGTATCACGACATCTTCAAAGAACAAACAGGCATCCGCTGGGGCATTTCTCTAAAAGATGATCCTGCGATCATCGGCAGCTGCGGCTTTCTCAATCTAGAAAAACAGCACTGCCGCACGGAAATCGGCTATGAATTACACCACGATCATTGGAGAAAAGGCATCATGAGCGAAGCAATTGCTGCGGTGTTACGATATGGGTTTCAGGAAATGTATCTGAATCGGATTGAAGCGATTATTGATCCAGCAAATACGTCCTCTGTTCAATTATTGGAGAATGTTGATTTTGTTCGAGAGGGTTTATTAAGGGAGTATGATCTTGGTCAGAATGGGTTTGATGATGTGTTTATTTATTCGATTTTGAAGAGGGATTTCAAATAAACTGAATGATTTTTAAACAGAAGCGTTAAAGTGAATGAATTAAAATTGCACAATTACCCAGTAAGAAACCTCTAGTCAAGTTTATGACTAGAGTTTCTTTGCATGGTAACCCTTCTAATTTACTTACAATTCCAGCAATATTCAACACCCTTTCTATAATTATAGTATCAGTAATAGTAAAAATTTTTGAACAAAATGCAGATCCACACTTAAGTAATTACACTATTTCACTTACTTTTCTTTTCTAAGTACAAGATTCAAATAAAAATAGCCTATTCTTTAATCTGTTTTAGTTGGAATAATTCATATTCCAAAAAAAGAGCTTTTGTCCATTTGCAATTTCACTGATTAATTTAGATTTTTCATTTTCAAAATCTATTTTAGTGACATTATTTTTACGTTTACTTGTTTCGCTTTCAATTTTGGAGAACGTTGGACATGTGGAGTTGGAGTGAGGTTACAACAAGTAATGAATAAACTCATTGTGTTATCAGGTCATAGTTGGCAGTGGCAAAACATTTTTAATCAAAAAAATCATAGATAATTATTAAGTAAACGAGTCAAGAAGAAGAACTGGCATATTTACAGTAGTACACGCATGGGAAATTTTAAATATATAAGAATATATTACCTTAAATAACATTTACATCAAAATAAATATAGGTTAATATATTCTTGTATTTCATAAAAAGGGAAGGGAGGTATATTCTGTATTAATTCTAAATACTGCATGTGAGAAGGAAGCTTGAATGAAAAAGTCAAAAGCCTTATTACTATTTGTTTCGTGCCTAGTGATTCTTGCAATTGTATTATGTTGGGGACTATCTGGCGATGTTTCTGAGGATAATAGTAAATCATACAAGACAGAGAAGGAAAAAGACCTGCTATGGGGATATAAAGTTATAGGTCATGAAAAACCTAATAATCATAAGAATTATGTCAAAATTGCTATCCTTGATAGCGGTATTAATAAGTCACATAAAGAGTTTAAAGATTTAACTTTTTATGAGTACAATGCTATTAAACCAAAAAAATCTATCGAAGATGATTATGGTCATGGTACAGCAATTGCCGGAATAATCGCTGCAACTGGTGAAGAAATAAAAGGTATTTCACAGAATCCCATTATTTATGATGTCAAGGTACTAAATAAAAATGGCAAAGGAAAAGTTGAAGATGTTGTCAAAGGGATTAAATGGTGTATTGAGCAAAAGGTAGACATAATTAATATAAGTTTCGGATTTGGAAAAGACTACGATGAATTACGAAATGTTATAAAAATTGCTTTAGATAACAATATAACAATTACAGCTGCTTCTGGAAATACATTAGGTCTAACTGTTGAATACCCTGCAAAATATGAAGGCGTCTTATCGATATCCTCACTTAACGAAAAACTAAAAATTGATCCAATTTCAGCAAAAGGAAAAATTGACTTTTCTGCGCCTGGAGTAAATATTAAAACAACTGATATACACGGAGGATATACAAAGGTAAAAGGTACATCCTTTGCAACTGCGTTTGCAACAGGTGCTATAGGCTGTTTGTATTCTAAAAAATACAAATCTAAAGAGAATGTTCATCAAACACTCAAGAAAAATACAGTTGATCTTGGAAAGCTAGGTTATGACAGAGAGTATGGCAATGGGATGATTATTTGTAACAAGGGAGAGAATTAGATTGAAAAAGGTTTTAATAAAAATTCTTGTGTTAACATTGTTTTTGTGTGGAGTTGTTCCTGAATTTGCAAGTGCAAAATCAGGCGAAATTGATTCTGATGCTTTAAGAATAGAAGAGAATGCTAGTAAAGAATATGAAGTGAATGTTGAAAAAGAATTGGGGATAGAGCTAGAACAAGATATGTTAATGGAAGTTAAGGAAAGCCTAGATGAAGTTAATATATCTACTCAGCTTGAAGCTGAGAGTATGAATGTCCAAACTGACATGAAAATTAATCATGAGACAGGTGAAATCACAGTTGATGGTATTACAGAGTTAGAAAATGGGGAAAAAGAAACTAACAAATTCAACGTGTTAATTGAAGAGATTGAAGGAAATGATTTTACAGCAACCTTTGTGGATGATGAAACAGGAAAAGAGTATAAAGTTAGCACCATAGAAGCTCAGTCATCAATTGTTCCAGCAATAATAGTTGGAATTGTTTCTAGGTTTGGTATTCAATATGCTATTAAAAAATACGGAAAGAAGCTAATAATAAAAACTTTTAAAAAACAGGTAATTAAACAAGGTATAAAAAAAGTTTCTAAGTTTTCTGTTAGCAACAAACATCTTAGTAATGCAAAAGGTAGATACAGAAAATTTGATACCAAAAGCAAGAGCACAGTAAATAAATGGATAAAAGAAGCTTTACAATCTAAAAATGTTTCGTTTACTATAAACAATAATAAAAAACTATCCTTTGTCATCACTGCAAATCTGAAAAAGAAAATCGGAACAAAAGGTGAGACAAAAATAAAAATAGTTATAGGTTGGGATGGTAAAATATGGACAGCTTATCCAATCAAGTAGAATTTGATTATATGTTCACATCTGATGAGAAAGATATTCCAAAGAACATGAAGAAAGATCCATCAACAGCTCTAAGAGTAGAGGGAGAGTTTAAAATAGTTATAAATGGCGAAGTATATTTTGAAGAAAATATCGCCTTATTAGAATTTTATGCATCTTTGCACGACTGGATTAAAAAGATAAAGAAAAAAAACAAAGTTACAGAGTATAGATATTACACAATGGAGTATGAGGAAGACGACCCCATTATTTCAGTAATACCATTTGATAATAAGGCTCGACTCACCACTATTTGGGAAACTCAACAGTTATATAATGTATTCGATCTTAATTATATAATTGAACAAATGAAGGTATTACATGAAAACCTTGGACGTGACATTGAACAACATTATAAAATTTCACTAAAAAACTTTATTGGAAATATCCCATTAAGAAAATATTGAATAGAGAAAGGAACTCCTGGTTAGGGGTTCTTTTCAATGTTTTAGTAGGATGTTTTTAGAGGAGGTGTATTTTTGATTTTATATTTCTTAGCTGGTTTTATAGGAATCATAATAGCCACAATTATGCTAGGTATTGAAATCGAAGGATATACATTTTTGACAAGTTTTATTTTAAAGATGTTTGGGATGTCTATATTTGTAGGATCGATATGGCTAATAAATCAAAACAGAGAAGAATGCCCAAAAATAGCAATAAAAATGAAGAATGAAAGCTCATTGTAAAATTCGTCGTTACAAATATCTTTTATACCTATATCTCGAATTGCAAGCGGTCTTCCATCATTAATTACAAAAACCTTTATTTGATTTATTTTAGATAACTCATTAAAAGCATCATCTCTTGAACTGAAATTATGATAAAAATATCTCTTCCTTATTACTATTATCTATAAAAAAAGATTGTTCTATTAATCTTACATGGTAAATATCCCAAACTGTATTTAAAATGGGCTCAACAGTTTTTTTAGAGTACCCTCCAAATATTCTTATCAACACCACTTATATCGGACATTGAGCGTTCCATTAATGCAGTAGTAATATTATAATTGAATTGATTATTTTTAAAAAAATTTAGATAATCGAGAAATTCATTCTTCTGAATATTTTGTCTATAATCATTTAATAACCTGTTTAAATACGTCAAAATATTCAAATCAAAATGTACAACTTTACCAACTTTTATTTTCGGTAATCCCCTCCAATATAATTACTATCAAGAATCCACATTTTTGTATAGTCAGGAGAAATATTTTATAACCGTTAATTTCCCTATTTTTAAAACTTTCATTAATATTTGAATATTTTTATATGATCTGATTTATTAAAAAATTTTTCGAATATGATATTCTTTTCAATTGTATTATCTGCTTTAATTATGAGATCAATAATAATTTTAAGTTGTTCATTCATTGTATCCCCTTCACATCTGATTTTCCTTCAATATCCCTCAACCTACATTTATCTAATTAAATATTTTTTGCAGTTCTGCTGAAACTGTAATTAATCAAAGTGATAGCACCGATACCAATTGTTTAGTCGTATATTCTGGCGTCATCCATGGCACCTTTGTTGTGGATGTCTGGGAGAACCTCAAAATATTGTCAGATGTCTCACTCAAAGCCTAAGATGGAAATTTCTTCGAGTAGAATTAAATCTTATTCCCGGATGATTTCTAGATTTTCTTCAGAAACTCCACCCAGTACACGGATACCCAGTCCTGAACCTAGGACTATAAGGTCCATTCTAAAATTGCAACATAGCACAAAAAGTCAAGTTTCCTAAAAAGCATTTCCGCTATACTAAACTCGTAAGGCAAGGAGGTGCTCGGTTGTCCTATCAAGAACATGAGAAAACGATTCAAGAAACATTAAATTATATTGAACAACATCTGAAAGATGATTTACCGCTTCAAACTCTAGCGAAACACGCTGGTTATTCTAGGTTTCACTTTCACCGTATGTTCAAAAAAGTGATTAAGAAGTCAGTTGTTGACTATATACGGGAACGTCGAATGACCCAAGCGGCGAAGGATTTAATTCATACGGACCAACGGGCGATTGACATCGCATTGCAGTATCGTTTTGGTTCACAGGAATCCTTCACTAGAGCCTTTAAGAAAATATATGACATGTCACCCGCACGTTATCGGAGATTATTAAGGAATGTGATTAATGAGGAGGAAACAATTATGGCTGATCATCAGAACACACCTACTGGCTGGATTATGACGGGGGACACCCCATCTGACTATGAAACAGGTTTGGATAACAGAATTGTTCACAGTGGTACTAACTCCGCTTATTTAAAATCAAAAGATGAAAAAGCTCGAGGTTTCGCGACATTGATGCAGCAAATTAAGTCTGATCGTTACCGTGGAGAACGCCTTCAATTTTCTGCTTTTGTCAAAAGCGAAGATGTGAAAGGTTCAGCTGGTTTATGGATGAGGATTGACCATTCTTCAGGTGAAGTTCTTGCGTTTGACAACATGATGAACCGCCCCATTACAGGAACAAACGGCTGGAATCATTTTAGTATAGTATTGGATGTTCCAGTCAAAAGTGAAGTCATTGCGTTTGGCATATTACTACATGGTCAAGGTCACATTTGGATGGACGAACTTAGTTTTAAAATTGTAGATGAAAGTGTCCCCGTGACAGAACAAAATACTGTGGATCATTTAGAGGATGAACCAGTGAATTTAAATTTTGAAAGCTAGCAGACTGAATTTAAGAGGAGGTTCATTGCCATGAAAAAAATTGGTGCGATTTTATTGTTCGCTATGAATTCACTCACCTTTATTTGTGGCCTCGGAATTTTATTTGGTGAAGAGGATTAAAGATAAGCACCCATAGAACAAAAAAAATCAATTAAAAAAGATATCCCTATCCCTATCTCTTTTTTGTAGACTTGGTATAATAGAAAAAATCAGAAAAATGAGAATGCGATGATAAGGAATAGTACTTGCCGAAATGTTTTCAGAAAGTTGCTGGCTGATGAGAAGCAATAACAAAAAAGCAGGGAACTCACCTTAGAGTAGCCTTAGTGAAATGAAAAGTATTGATGTAGTTAAGGTCGGCACCCCACCGTTATATGGGAAGGATATAAGATCAAACAATCTATATCCGAATAAGGGCATGATAATGTTTGTTTATCATGAAACAGGGGTGGTACCGCGTAAGAAGAAGTCTTTCGTCTCCAAGTTAAATCTTGGGGATGAAAGGCTTTTTTTATATTCTATTTTCTAGGAGGAATCGATGATGTTTAACCACAAAAAATACGAAAAGAAATACTTTTTGCCACCGAAGCTTACTTATGATTGGGTGAAGAAAGAAACATTAGAAAGTGCTCCGATATGGTGCAGTGTGGACTTGCGGGATGGTAATCAAGCATTACCTATTCCTATGAACTTAGAAGAAAAATTGGAAATGTTTCAGTTATTAGTAGAGATAGGTTTTAAAGAAATTGAGATCGCATTTCCAGCTGCTTCTGATACGGAGTTTAGGCTGTTACGGACACTGATTGATCATCATATGATTCCAGACGATGTCACAATTATGGTGATCACACAAGCGAGAGAGCATATTATCCGCCGAACCTTCGAAGCCATTAAGGGAGTACCGAAAGCGATTGTTCATTTATATAATTCGACTTCAGAAGCGCAGCGCAGACAAGTATTTAAGAAAACAAAAGATGAAATTAAACAAATTGCCATTGATGGAGCTATTTTAGTAAAAGAACTTGCCGAAAAAACAAATAGTGATATTTATTTTCAATATAGTCCAGAAAGCTTTCCAGGAACAGAAGTTGATTATGCGTTAGATATTTGTAATAGTGTTTTAGATATTTGGAAACCGACACCAACTCATAAAGCCATCATCAATATTCCGACAACAGTTGAATATTCAATGCCTCATATCTTTGCAAGTCAGATTGAGTATATACACAAAAATCTGTCTTACCGAGACAGTGTGACATTATCTGTTCATCCTCATAATGACCGCGGCTCTGGGGTGAGTGATGCAGAATTTGGTGTTCTAGCTGGCGCAGAAAGAGTCGAAGGTACATTATTTGGTATCGGTGAACGTACAGGGAACGTTGACTTGATTACCTTGGCGATGAATATGTATTCACAAGGTTATGATCCAAAATTGAATTTCAATAACCTAGAAGCGATTCGTAAAAAATATGAAAAACTAACAAGAATCACTGTTCCTGAGAGACAGCCATATTCTGGCGAGATGGTTTTCACCGCATTCTCTGGGTCACATCAAGATGCTATATCTAAAGGTATGAAATATAGAAAGGAAAATAATGTTGATAAATGGGACGTTCCTTATATCCCAGTAGATCCAGTTGACTTGGGAAGGAATTATCAAACAGATGTGATTCGAATCAACAGCCAGTCTGGAAAAGGCGGCATAGGCTATATACTAGAAACAAATTATGGCATTCAACTTCCATATAAAATGAATGAAGCCATGGGTTATGAAGCGAAGAAAGTATCTGATCAGACAAGTAGGGAATTGTCTGTCGAAGAAATATATCATGTTTTTAAAGAACAGTATGTTGATTATCACCCTCATTTCCAGCTGCTTGATTATCAATTTCATAAAGGAGAGAAGCAGGAAGTTACCTTAACTTTGCTGAGAGATGATCAACAAATTGAAATACAAGGAACTGGCACTGGAAGTTTAGATGCCATCAGTAATGCATTAAAAGCATATTTTCATCTCGAATATGTTTTGGAAGTCTATGAACAGAATTCTTTGGGCAAGGATTCCCAAGCAAAAGCCTGTGCACAGATTGGAATTTCATATCAAGGAAACATGCATTGGGGTGCTGGAATTGATAAAGATATTATAGAAGCAACAGTGAAAGCCCTGGTGGTTGCAGTAAATAAACTAGAGGTTTGGATGTAGATGGAAAAAGATAAACTTGAAAAACATGAAGTGATGCAATATTTAAGAGAATATAACGAGCAAGAAATCTTTTATCAACAATACCAACAGAAAAAGCATGACAATCAATCATTGCAATTATTTTTGAAGGATTATGATAAACACAATTTAATGCATAAGCAAATATATATAGAAGAATTTTTGCAAAAAGGGCAGAACGAATTTGAAAAGGAAGATACCATGTGGTTAGGTCAGGAGAAAGATATCGAAGTGAGAAAGTATAGCCGTTTTATGCCTCAATTGTCGGCTATCCATGATTTCTTTGAAATGATCTATGTTCTGGAAAATGAGATGTATGTAGAAGTGGAAGATAAAAAAATGACTTTGAAATCAGGAGATATTGCCTTTATTCCTCCTGACACCATACACAAGCCAATTGTAATGGAGAATACAATCGCCATGCAAATCATGATCCGTAAGAGTACTTTTCAAAAAGTGTTTTTTAAAATGTTAAAAGGAAACAATGTCATTTCAGAATTCTTTTTGAATGCATTGTATATAAAAGAAAATAAAAATATTCTTATTTTCCATAGTCACTTGGATAAACATTTGCTAGACTGCTCTCTTCAACTATTTACAGAAAATTATAATCGGTTTCCTAGTTACCAGTTGATTATGAATAATTTGTTTGAGATATTATTGTGTCTCTTATTAAGATTCAAACCAAGTCATATGAACGTAAATCAGGTCAAACAATATCGTGATATACGTATTATTGAAATGCTCCAATATATTCAGCAATGTTGTGAGCATATCACCATCCAGGAGATGGCAGAGAAATTTAACCTTTCACAATCTTATCTGTCAAAATATATAGCTCGTAAGCTTGGCAAATCATTTCGTGAGATTCGACAAGAAATAAGATTGGAAAAAGCCTGCGAAATGCTCACTGGCAGCAATTCACAAGTAGATCATATTGCGGCAGCCGTAGGTTATCAAAATGTAGAGCATTTCATTCGTTTATTTAAGAGAAAGTATCACCTAACACCACATCAATATCGATTAAATAATAGATAATAAAGAGGAGAAATGATAATGTCCATCAAACAAGTAAAAGATTATTTTAAACAATATGATATGGATACTCGAATTCAAGAATTTTCAGTGTCTAGTGCCACCGTAGACTTGGCTGCTTCTGCATTGGGCAGCGAACCTGAAAGAATCGCAAAAACACTATCCTTTCTAGTAAAGGGACAAGCTATTTTAATTGTGACCTCTGGCGATGCAAAAGTTGATAACAAAAAATTCTATCCAGCCTGCGGAAGCAGTAACAGTGCTATTGAACTCACAATAAAACAATTAGAAAAACACTCCGGTTATTCACAATGGATTGATGTGTGTAAGGGATGGAATGATTCATTAACACATTAAAACGGAAGGGAAAAGTGCAGTTAAAAATAAAAAAGAGTTAGAAACCCTTGATACACAAAGGTTTCTAGCTCTTTTACATTTATTCCCATTCAATCGTAGCAGGCGGCTTACTCGTAATATCATACACAACGCGGTTAATATGCTTCACTTCATTGACGATACGAGTTGAGATCTTTTCTAGCACGTCCCAAGGGATTCTTGCCCAATCACTCGTCATCCCATCAATAGATGTAACAGCACGGATACCGATTGTGTAGTCGTATGTTCTTGCGTCACCCATAACACCTACGCTGCGGATGTCTGGGAGAACCGTGAAGTATTGCCAGATGTCGCGCTCAAGGCCGAAATTGGCAATTTCTTCGCGTAGAATCGCATCCGATTCACGGACGATTTCTAGTTTTTCTTCAGAAATTTCACCTAGTACACGGATACCTAGTCCTGGACCTGGGAATGGCTGTCTCCAGACAATGTCATCAGGAATGCCAAGCTCTGAACCTAAGGCACGAACTTCATCCTTGAATAGCGTATTGAGTGGCTCAATCAATTCGAACTGCATGTCTTCTGGAAGACCGCCTACGTTGTGGTGAGATTTGATTGTTTGTGCCGTTGCTGTTCCGCTCTCAATGATGTCTGTGTAAAGTGTTCCTTGTGCTAAGTAGTCGATTCCTTTTAGCTTGTCCGCTTCATCATCGAATACATAAATGAATTCATTACCGATGATTTTACGTTTTTGCTCAGGATCAGACACACCTTTTAGCTTGTTTAAGAAACGATCTTTCGCATCTACTTTAATCACGTTCATGTTGAAACCTTCGCTAAATGTTTTCATAACCCCTTCTGCTTCGCCTTTGCGAAGCAGACCGTGGTCAACGAAAATACATGTCAGCTGATCGCCGATGGCTTTGTGGATCAATACCGCCACAACAGATGAATCCACACCGCCGCTTAGTGCGCACAATACTTGCTTGTCGCCTACTGTTTCACGGATTTTCTGCATTTCGATTTCAATGAAGTTCTCCATTGACCATTTGCCATCACAATCACACACGCCGAAGACAAAGTTTTTCAATAGGTCATTTCCGTACTCAGAGTGACGAACCTCTGGATGGAATTGAACGCCATAGAAATTCTTCTCAGCTAAGCTCATGGCTGAGTTTGGACAATGTGCACTTGTTGCATCGACTGTAAAGCCTTCTGGTACTTCAACAACGAGGTCACCATGGCTCATCCAAACGACTTGATCAGTTGGAAGGTCTTTGAATAAAGCAGGTGTTCCGTTAATATGGATATCTGCTTTTCCATATTCACGCTGGCTGGCCGCTTCTACTTTCCCGCCTAAATAGTGAGTCATGAGCTGCATGCCGTAGCAAATGCCTAGAACCGGAATGTCCAGATCAAAGATCTTTTCATCACAGCGGAAAGATCCTTCATCATAAACACTGTTTGGTCCACCAGAAAGGATGATTCCTTTAGGTGCCATTTCTTTAATTTCTTCAGCAGTTAAAGTGTGCGGATGAAGCTCACTGTACACACCAAATTCACGAATACGGCGTGTGATCAGCTGATTGTACTGACTGCCGAAATCGAGAACCAAAATCATTTCATTTACTAAATTTGTCATGGTGTCACCTCTATGTCCAATATAGTTTTTTATAAACGCACAGAAAAAATGAGAGGAGAAAACCTGCTCTCAGTGTGAATCACGCTTTTGAAGCGCCCAGACTCACATCCGAACGCTTCAATTTCATGTATTTTAGAAGGTTTTAATATTCACCTATTCTAACAACAGGAAGGTACGCGGTCAAGACTATCTCCTGTTTATTAAATTTTCCCATAACTTTGCCGATTGCTGCCAAAGCGCCGAGGCATCCTCTCGCCGGTAGAGCGCACGTTCATAAACCTGCGTCAGCTCTGACATATGATGATCTCCATTCTTCTCATCAATCAACGAAGCGAATTCTCTTAGCGTCATACCTGGCTTTTTCTCGATTCCTCTGCGCCCTAGCTGCTTTAATAGAGCAGCATACGCATAGAAGAATGCTTCATCCTCTGGCAGACGTTTCACCTTTCTTACAATAAAGAATGGCAGCCATCTTGTTCTGAATCGATAAAGCATCCAGCTGATGAAACCAAGCAGGACAATAGCTCCTGCCACATAACCTATAACCCAACCAACATGCACCATATTTGGCTTTGCCTGCGCTGTTTGTTCCTTTGGTTGTGCAGGCTGATCTGTCTCCTGCTGCTTCGGCTGGTCTTGCTGCTTTTCTTCACTTGCATCAGAACTAGACTGATCTTCTTCTTCCTTTTGATCATCCGTTTGATCGCTTGAAACAGCTTCATTCGTAAATGTCTCTGGGTTTGTAAATCCTTTTGTCGGTTCAAAGGTGACCCAGCCTCTGTTTGGAAAATAAACCTCTACCCATGAATGCGCATTGTTATTGGTCACTTCATACACATTGTTTCCATCCATTTGTGTTTCATATAACTGGCCAGACGTATACCCTTTCACCCATCTCGCCGGAATTCCGATCGAACGAAGCATCACAATCATAGAGGTTGAAAAATTATCACAATAGCCGATCATCGTATCAAATAAAAATTGATCCACATAATCTTCATTACGACCAGGCACAGCGACATTCTGCGTTTCATATGAAAACTTCGCAGATCCTAAATAATCCTCGATGGCTTTCGCTTTATCATACATATTATCTTTCGTTTCCGTTAAGCTGTTTGCCAAAGTTTTCACACGCTCTGGAAGTGAAGATGGAAGCTGCAAATATTCACGGCCAACCTGCTGATTCACCTGCTTCTTTGTCGGTACTTTGATTCTCTGCAAATCCTCCAGGATAAATGTAGGAGATAAAAAGCTGACTTGATAGTTCCCTAAATTTTTGGGTGGGTTTTGCATAGACGGGACAATTTTCTCCGTTTTGCCCATGATTTGCAGCGGAATGTTTTCCATTGGCGTCAGCATGATCGTTCCAATAGGATAAACAGCATGATTAAATCGATAATCCGATTCTATATCAATTCTTGTTTCATGCTCCTCTGTTTTCACTCGCTCAGTAAACCACCGATTCGGCACAGTGTCGTCCTTTAGCCGAGTAGGCTTCGTATCATTTGAAGCATCCTCCCAGCCCTTTCCTGTGTAAATACTTTTTGTTTCTACACGAAAGTAAGATGGCTCCTTTCCGCTCCATTTAAAAACAGGTGTGCGGTCCTCACTAAACGGTCCGCCTAGCGCCGAATCATCTGCACTATATCCCACTTTATTCTGCCCGGCTGTCCCATCTTGATTCGTGACCGCCTTAAAAAACGGAACAGGATCGGGCCATTTCGGATCAGACTTTGGCAAAGAAGCACCCAGTGACGCTGATAGAAGGACAAGCGCCAGCATAGGCAAAAACCACTTTAGACGTGCTTTCTGTGACACCCGAACGCCCTCAGCTGAACGCAGTCGATCAAAATACAGCAATCCAAGCAGACAAAAGCCAAATACCATAATACGAACGATCGCAAAGGTCGCATCATATGGCGTAAACGTATCAAGAATCGTGACATACACAATCGTCATCAGTAAAAAGAAAAAGATACGCTGCTGATAGACCACCCAATAATGTAGCAAGTAGACAAGCAGCCACAGCAAAATATAAAACAACAATGTGCGGAAAGACGGGTACATATCACTCCACATGCCCATACTCATTAACGTGATATTATCCTTGATATCAGCAAACAAAGCAGCCGGATAGCCTGGCGCTGATTGATAAAAGATCAAATATAAGGCGAGCAAAATCAGTCCAGCACAAATAGGAAACGTCACATACCACTTCAGACGAAAGAACGTAAACAAACACGTAAGCCCGATAAAAATGATGAAATAAGACGTATGGCTCGTCTCTGTAAAATCTTGAAGCGGACGAAGCCACTCCCATAGCAGCAGAAAAGCTACAGCATAATAGATGAACAATTCAAAACGGCTTTGCCGCAGATGTGAATGCAGCATAAATGTTTGTCACCTCACAGTTCTTTCGTGCAGCCGGTCTTCAAATAAAAGGGTGATGCGTATTCCAGAGGCCTTGAGCCGGTCTACAAGCTGTTTTTCTTTTGTCGTGAAATGGTCAACGGCTTTCTTCACTAAAAGCACGGTGATGTTCTTTCTGTTTCGATTTCCAAAGAGACTTGCCGCAAGCTCCTCCTGCAGCTGACCCGTGACGACATATTTTCCTGAATGCTGGTACTCACTCGCTGCTAACGGTTTATATTCTAGTGCGCGGGAAGGCTGATGCTGCACCCTTGTTAAATAATAAAGCATGTCCTGTAAATGAAGTTCTCCTTGATCGACTCGAAAGGCATGCTGATCTCCTAGAGGGACAAGACCTGACGGCACTCCTTTTTTCACAGCCGTTTGAAGAACAGATGCCGCAATAGAGACGACTGTTTCAAAAACAGCTTGATCAGTAAAATCAGCAAACACAACAAGGTCCTTTGCTTGATTCTGTTCAAATTCCTTCGTCATCAGCTGGCCTCTTCTGGCCGTCGTCTTCCAGTCCACCCAAGCAAAACGGTCTCCTTGCTGATATTCCCGTACGCCTGTTGTCACATGGGCCGGTTCATTGAACCACGAGTGAACCGCTTTGCCTCCATTTTCACTCACTGACTCAGCAGGCTCTACAGGGATATCCAGCACTTTTGGGTAGACAAGCAGCTTTTTCTCTAACGGAATGATGATTTCTTTTTCAACAAACCCAAACATATCACCCGTTTTGATTCTAACCGCTGTCAAATGATGCTCTCCCCGCATGACATCATTCAATTGATAGGAAAATCGCCAAGTTTTCCGAAACCAAGGAAAAAGCATTTGCTTCATTTCAATCTGTTCCTGTAAGTGAAAGGTATCTGGCGGAGCATCCTCTATCATGACGTAAACGTACGGAAATGGATGTGTCCGCTTGATTTCAAGGTCAACGGACAGCACATCCCCCGCCTTTAAGCTTGTTTGTTGTATTGTCCTCTTGGCTGTCGCGCGAAGCGGAATAAGTGCAAACAGCAATGCATACAAAGCATATGGTAAAAATGCATAAAAAAGGAACCAACTCACAAACCCTCCCTGAAACATGGCATAACAAAAGGCTGCCGCAGTGAGAATGATGAGCATCATCACCCTTAACCATAATGAAATTGCTACACGATGACGTGACTTCATTGAGTCATCGACTTTTGAACTGGCACGCCAATTTGCTCAAGCATTTGCCGCAGCAGTGTCTCCGCCTTCTTCCCTTCATATGTCGCTTCTGATGTCAAAATCATACGATGCGGTAATGTATAAGTCGCCAAATACTGTACATCATCAGGAATCACATAATCGCGCTGATTCAAAAGTGCATACGCCTGTGCCGCTTTCATCAAGGCGATCGATCCCCTTGGACTCACACCTAGATAAACAGATGGGTGTTTACGCGTCGCTTGAGCAATTTCAACAATATATTCTTTAATGGATGCATCCACATGAATGGTCTGAACAGCCTGCTGCAACGCATGGATATGTTCCTTTGTCATGACAGCTTGGAGCGTATCAATCGGGGATTGCTTCTCCTGCAAGTTGAGCACCTCCAGCTCCTCGAGCATGGTCGGATATCCCATCTGCAGTTTGAATAAAAACCGGTCCATTTGCGCTTCTGGCAGCGGATACGTCCCTTCATATTCCACTGGGTTTTGTGTCGCCATGACGAAAAAAGGATCCGCAAGCGGCATCGTTTCTCCGTCCACTGTGACACTGCCTTCCTCCATCGCTTCAAGCAATGCTGATTGTGTTTTAGGAGAGGTCCGGTTGATCTCATCAGCTAAAATAATCTGCCCCATGATCGGTCCTTGCCTAAATTCAAATTCATTCGTCTTTTTATTGTAAATCGACACGCCTGTTACATCTGAAGGCAAAAGGTCAGGAGTGAATTGGATTCTCTTAAACTCACAGCCAATGGATTTTGCCAAAGCACGAACCATCATCGTCTTCCCTACACCAGGCACATCCTCGAGCAGCACATGCCCCTTCGCCAAAATCGCAACAAGGCTTAATATCGCAATGTCTTTTTTCCCAACCATGACTTTATTGATGTTATCTACGATTTTTTGTAAATCTGAATGCATCGGTTCATCAAATGCCATCCTGATCCTCCTATCACGTTTCTGTCAAATTTCATATAGTCTAACTTTACCATACAACGTGCATTTGCATATAACATCAGCACGTATAAAAAAGAAGCCTTCTCACGATGGGAAAGACTTCTTCTCTTCTTTTGACTTACTTGCTGGCTCCATATGAACATGAGAGTGTAAAATATCATGCTCCTGCTTCATTCTTCGTTCAATTTCATCTGCAATATCATGGCTTTCTGCTATGTTCAAGTTAGGTTCGACCTCAACCACTACATCCACATGGACTGTACTTCCAAGATAACGCGCTTTTATATCCTTTAAATCGCCTACTCCTGGTGTTGCTTCAATGGTCTCTTTATATTTAGACATATCTTTGATATGAAAACCGTCTGTTAACGAATGAGAGGCATCTCTGAAAATCTCCCACGCAGTTTTACAAATAATTAAGCCAATGACAAAGGCTGCTAGCGTATCAATCCATGCCAGCTGAAATTGAGAGGCCATAATTCCTACAAATGTTCCAATACTCACATACGCATCTGATTTATTATCAGCAGCTGCCGCATGGAGAGCCTGGCTATTAATTCGTTTGGACAGATTGCGGTTATAAATATACACACCGTACATCACAACAGCACTTCCTGCTGCTGTCCAAGCCGCGATCATATCCGGCGTTTGATGCTCAGATGAGAAGAACGACTGGCCTGCACTCAGCAAAACCTGAAGTCCAACAAGCATCATGATAAAGGAAGCTACAAGAGACGCAATATTTTCCGCTCTAAAATGACCATACGGATGATCTTCATCAGGCGGCTTTTGAGAAATACGCAGCCCAATCAACACAGCAAGGGATGCAATAATATCCGTCGTGTTATTCAATCCATCTGCTGAAAGAGCCTCTGAATGAAACACATACCCAATAATGAGTTTGACCGCAGATAAGATCACATAGGCAATGATGCTGACCCAAGCACCTGTTTCACCTTGTCTTAATTCGTTATAGCGCTCCATGTTGAACCGCGCCTCCTCACACATCACTTTTCTATTATTTATCTTACAAAGCAAAGCCCGTGTGGGTCTACAGCAACATGATTCGCTTATGTCAGCAAAATAGGATAAATAGAAATGTGTTGACCTAAGTAAACTTATTTTTACAAGGTCAAATGACCTCAAGACCTACTCCCATCAACCTTTTTCCAATTCTCTTCGAAATGGACATATCGTCAAATCACTCTTCTCTGGTAAATTATCAGAATAATTTTATTTTGAGACACAACTTCCCTCCTTCTTTTTTTATGCTCTTTTTAAAAATAAACAGAGGGAAAAGAGGGAACATAATCTCTCAAATCCTTTCTACTTTTTAACATCATGTTAAGAGGTTTGAAATGTCAGTTTGATAACCTGTCCAATGCTGAATGACAATTCAGTATGATAAAATTTAAAATATTCTAAAAACAAATTCTCTATTCATGAGAAATGTTTGGAGGTAAAGAAATGTCCAACATGACAAACGGTCTTCAAAAAAACCTTAAAACAAGACATATTTCGATGATTTCCATTGCTGGGGTCATTGGGGCAGGGCTATTTGTTGGTAGTGGCGCTGTCATTCATTCTGCAGGGCCTGGATCCATTCTTTCCTATTCTTTTGCCGGACTTCTGGTGATCTTTATTATGAGAATGCTTGGAGAAATGGCATGTGCCTATCCGACAAGCGGTTCTTTCTCACAATATGCGAGCGATGCCATCGGTCCATGGGCCGGGTTTACAATCGGCTGGCTTTACTGGTTCTTCTGGGTGATCGTCATCGCCATCGAAGCCATTGCCGGTGCTGCCATTATTCAATATTGGTATGGAGATGCACCTGTTTGGCTCACAAGCCTTATCCTCACAATCCTCTTAACATTAACAAATATCTTTTCTGTTAAATCTTTTGGCGAATTTGAATATTGGTTTTCATTAATTAAAGTCGTCAGCATCATTCTCTTTCTACTCATTGGTTTTGCATTTATCTTTGGTTTTGGCGGTCATCATACTTCAGGTCTTGCCAATCTAACAGGGAACGGCGGTTTTCTTCCAAATGGATTCAGCTCTGTGTTACTCGGAATCGTCGTCGTCATCTTTTCCTTCATGGGAACGGAGATTGTGGCCATAGCGGCCGGTGAATCAGCAGACCCAGTCAAATCTGTGACGACAGCCACCCGCTCTGTTGTATGGCGTATTATCGTATTCTATGTCGGATCAATTGCTGTCGTTGTCACCTTGCTTCCTTGGAATTCCGCAAGTATTTTAACAAGCCCGTTCGTTGCGGTATTAGAATACATTGGTGTTCCATCAGCCGCTCAAGTCATGAACGTCATTGTCTTAACAGCTGTTCTATCTTGTTTAAACTCCGGCTTGTACACAACGTCCAGAATGCTTTATTCATTAGCAGAAAGAGGCGAAGCGCCAAAACGCTTTATGAAAATCAGCAAACGTGGTGTTCCTGTAGCGGCTACAGTCGCAGGTACCTTCTTTTCCTACATTGCCGTCATGATGAACTACTTTTATCCTGAAACCATCTTTTTGTTCTTAGTCAACGCATCTGGTGCCATTGCCCTTCTTGTTTACTTGGTCATTGCCGTTTCACAATTAAGAATGCGACGCAAAATCGAAAAAGAAAATCCAGAACAGCTCAAAATCAAAATGTGGCTGTTCCCATACCTCACGTACTTTACCATTTTGGTCATTTGCGCCATCTTGGCATCGATGCTGTTTATCGAATCCATGCGGCCACAGCTCATTTTGACGAGTATCATTACCTTTGGCGTACTGGCTGCTTATTTCATCTTTAAACCGAATAAAAAAGTGCCTGCAAATGCGGCGCTTGAAAATAAACACCCTTAATTCTCCCGCTGAAAAGCGGGTTTTTTTATTTTATTCACCTATTTGGATGTCCGCACTTATACTGTATCAAATTGAATTTAAGTGAGGATTAGTCAACATGAACCTAGAAAAATTTGTTGACGAGCTTCCAATTCCAGAAGTCGCGGAGCCCGTCAAAAAGAACCCAAGACAAACGTATTATGAAATTGCTATGGAGGAGGTATTCTTAAAAGTTCATAGAGACCTGCCCCCAACCAAGCTATGGACCTATAATGGCAGCTTGCCTGGACCAACCATTAAAGCTAATCGAAATGAAAAGGTCAAAGTGAAATGGATGAACAAATTGCCATTGAAACATTTTCTGCCTGTCGATCACACCATCCACTCCGGTCATCACGATGAACCAGAGGTGAAAACAGTCGTTCATCTGCATGGCGGCGTCACACCAGCAAGCAGTGACGGCTACCCAGAGGCCTGGTTTTCACGGGACTTTGAAGCAACCGGTCCTTTTTTTGAAAGGGAGACTTACGTCTACCCAAATCATCAGCAAGCCTGCACATTGTGGTATCACGATCATGCCATGGCATTGACACGACTAAATGTGTATGCCGGTTTAGCTGGGTTTTATTTGATCTCAGATGCATTTGAAAAGTCTTTAGAGCTGCCGAAAGATGACTACGACATTCCTTTAATGATTATGGACCGGACGTTTCAGGAAGATGGTTCACTGTTTTATCCTAGCAGACCAAACGACACACCAGAGGACAGTGACATACCAGACCCATCCATCGTGCCCTTTTTTTGTGGAGAAACAATTTTAGTCAATGGAAAAGTATGGCCGTATTTAGAAGTAGAGCCGCGAAAATACCGTTTTCGTATTTTAAATGCGTCCAATACTAGAACTTACGAGCTGCATCTAGATAACGACGCTACAATCTTGCAAATCGGTTCCGATGGGGGCTTTTTGCCAAGACCCGTTCGCCATCAATCCTTTAGCATCGCGCCTGCTGAACGTTTCGATGTCATCATCGACTTTTCAGCTTACGAAAACAAAACGATCACTCTCAAAAATACAGCCGGCTGCGGACAGGATGTGAACCCTGAAACAGATGCGAACATTATGCAATTCAAAGTCACACGTCCACTAAAAGGGAGAGTACCTAAGACATTACGTCCGATTTTCAAACCGCTGCCACCGCTTCGGCCAAGTCGAGCTGATAGAGAGCGTAAACTCACACTTACCGGCACACAGGATAAATACGGCCGCCCTATCCTATTGCTCGATAACCATTTTTGGAATGATCCTGTCACTGAAAATCCTCGTCTTGGCAGTCTAGAGGTATGGTCTATCGTCAATCCAACCAGGGGTACACACCCTATTCATTTGCATCTTGTTCAATTTAGGGTTTTAGACAGAAGACCATTTGATACAGAAGTCTATCAATCGACAGGAGAAATCGTGTATACAGGACCAAACGAAGCGCCTCCTTTACATGAACAAGGCTACAAGGACACCATTCAGGCGCATGCAGGTGAAGTCATTCGGATCGTTGCTCGTTTTGTTCCATACAGCGGCCGGTATGTGTGGCATTGTCATATTTTAGAACATGAAGATTATGACATGATGAGGCCGATGGATATCATTCAGTAAAAATGAAACCACTCTTCCGCCAAATGCGTATAACTTGTATGAAACAGCTGATTACAAAGGGGCTAACGGACATCCAGTCATTAGCCCTTTTATGATCCATTTCAACATGGAAAAATAAATCGCATGAATCATTCCTTTGAAGAGCGTTCCATACTTAAAAAGTTGACGCAGCAACCGATAATACTACTATATACCCATTACATCTATCAAAAGGCACATAAGCCATAATGAACGAACAAATGGAAAATTGCGATAAAAAACGGAGGAGTTCAATTTGAATGAAGAAAAAGAGACTTGCCAGGTCAAACAAGAAACAGCGGCAGGTAACAGAGAGAAGCTTTCAATTTATGAAAACGAGAGCATTCGGTCAAACATTGAACAACTAACCATTGAACTCAGTGAACAAAAAGAATTCAATCACTTCATATTAGATGAAAAACAAAAGGCCATCAGCACATTATCTTCCCTCATCACAAAAGGCAATTGTGATGAAGAGTTAAAGACTCATTTTGAACAAGCATTACATATCGGACTTTCTGTTATAGAGATTATGGAGATTATTAAACACTGTACAAAGGTTGCTGGCTTCCCTCACTCCATTAATGCCCTGTTTATCTTTCAAAACTTATTAGATGAAAACAAATAAAACAGAGAAAACGAGATGTCATCAGTCCTCTCGTTTTTTTATGTTCACTCATATTACTCTTTTTCTTTTCTTCTGTCACATAAGCAATATATGAAAATAGCCCTCGTATCACTGCTTAAAAACTGATTTTCCATCTATAAATCCACCATTTCTCCAGCATTCAAGTGACAAAATAAAAAAACGTCCAGTTATATAAATAACTGAACGTTTCCTTTATCGATTGACAGTGAAATTGTTAACAATTCCGCCATCCTTCTCCCAAGCGGCTTCCACCGTTTTCTTCTTCATATTGTATTCAAAAATCGTTCTTACCTTCGCCTTTCGTCCGGTGTCATCCTTTAATTCTTCTGCGTTTTTTGCAACACCTAAGAAATAAACAGACGACCCGTCCGTAGAAAATTGCGGCTGTGCAGCACTTAAAATATGGACATTCTGGCTGTTTTTAACGAGTGTCGTTGTTTTTCCTGTTTCTACATCAAGCAACTTAATCGAGGATATTTCTTTTTCTTTACGAACCTTTACTTCTGTATAAATCAATTTCTTATGATCTGGAGAAAATGAAATATCATTGATCGTTTGTGAGATACGTGCAATGCGTTTCCCCTTCTTACCTGTTTGAAGGGTGATTTTCATGGTTGTTGGTTCAGGATCTCTGCCCTTTTCATTTGCTTCATCGGTTTTTTGATAATCTTCTTTTAAAGAATAATGCTGGATCGCCAAATCATTCGAAGTCGGATCATATGCAAAAGAACTCACCGTATCATCCTTGCTTTTTTCCGGATACAGCTCTTTCATTTTGTGTGTTTTCAAATCAAAAGATGCGACATAAAATTGCTCTCCAGAATCCTTGTTATACCTTAGAAATAACTTCTTTCCGTCACCAGACAGCCTCATACTGTCGATAGAATCGTCACTCGTAAACAGTGTTTTTTCTTCGTCAGATTTCACATTTAATTCCCGAATACTCACCTTTTGCGTGTCTTCATCCGTATACGTGTAATATAAAACTTGTTTCGTAGAATCATAAGCAATCGAAGGATATGCTGTCAGTTTCTCCGTATGAAGCGCCCGATCATGCAAGTAATAAGTATTGTTTAACTTTTGATCTGTAAATGAAACGAGCAATTCGTCTTTTGCATCTTGATTTGTTTTGACTTTTCCTGTATGTTTCGCCTCTTGCTCAGGCTTCATCATGAAGAAAATAACTGCTGCAATCACTGCGACGCCAATGACTGTGATGATCCACCATGTTGATTTTTTCATTGCCTTTCAGACCCTCTCTACAAGAAAAGAAGCCAGAAAATGAACTTTTCCCGCTTCTTTGCATGCCTATGTATTAATAAGTGTAATGCCCTTTTACGACACCTTTACTTGTTTTATACCCAAGTGCTTTGAATGCTTTTGGACTTACGTCTAGTACAGCATTTGGCATTCTGCCTACATCATATTTATATACTGTAATCACTTTATGTGGTTTCGCTTTTGTTGTCACTCTTAGTTTTGTACCTTTTTTCGGTACGTCAAAGCCCATTTTAGTTGCTGCATCCCAATGACCGAGTTTTTTTCCATCTGCGCCTTTTTTGCCGACACCATTATACCAAGTAATATTGCCGCTTACTTTTTTTGCACTTGCTCCATGTGAGAAACTGAATGCTAAAAATAAACTAGCTACTGTTACGATTGTCGTGATAAGCTTTTTATTCATTAAGAAATCCTCCGTTTTTGGTTTCTGCACTCATTATACATGAAGATGAACCCAGTTATTTTACAGACACATTACAATTCAAATACAAGTTGACCACTTTATGACCGATTAAGTTCATAAATACTACCAAAAACAGTCAGAACATTGTAAGCTGTCCCCCTCCTTCATTTTATATAATAAAAGTGAATCAAATTTAAGGGGGAATTTTCATGAAAAAGTGTTTCACCGTTTTGATTGTAAGTTTGGCCTTCGTTTTGATGTTTTCAAGTCTTCCTGCCTCAGCGGCTAGTCCTCGTCACGGCGCCATTGTGACGCAAACAGATGAAGCCAAATGGTCAGGTATCTCTGCTGATATTGTCCTTCCGAAAACAGCCACCATTAAAAACGGTTATGCTGATTGGTATCTCGGTCTCGGCTCTGCCGTTGTAGAGAGCGGTATTTCAAAAACGGCTTCTGGCTACAAGGTTTTTCTAGGCAGCGGCTCACAAGGCGGCAGTAAATACTGGAACAGCGAATACGATACAAGTATTAAAGATGGCGCACGTGTCAACTTAAAGCTCATCAACAATGGTGATGGTACGGTGTCACTATATGTCAATGGGAAACTGCGCTATAAGCAGCCTGTTTACAACCCTAGCCGTCTGAAAAACCTTGATGTTGTCAAAATGGTACATGGCGTACAGGATAATGGAGCAAACAGCTATTCACAAGCAAGCTTTTCGAATGTACAGCTTCGTGCAAATACATCAGGAAGTGTCTATAAAAATTGGGACGGGTCAATCAAATCGTCACTTTTACGTAAAAATTTAGAATCCGGTGCCGCAGCTCCTAAATTCACCGTCATTTCTTCTATCCCATTAAGTACAAGCCTTTCAGCACAATAAGAAAAAAGCACCCTCCTTGGGTGCTTTTTATTGTTCACAGCTTATCAACACTTCTCTTTTAATCAAAACAAGGATTCGTGGTAACATAAACATACATCATTCGAAGAAAAAAGGAGAACGAACGTGAAAAAAAGTCTACTTGTTTTCATGAGTCTAGTTGCAAGTCTCTCCATTCTAGCAGCTTGCTCAAATACGACAAAAGAACAAAAACCAGAATCTAAGGCACTTCCTACGATTAATGAGCGCATTCAAAAAGAAACAAAAGAAGTAATGGAGCAGTCTAAGCTCATCAAAGACACTGACATCACCGTGGATCAAAAGAAAAAAGTCATTTCTTTAAACGTAACGGCTTCCTCTGATACCAATAGTGATTACGCTGAAGTCATCGGTTTAAACTTTGCAAAAACGCTGGCCATTGGAGCATCCACTGAAAAAGAAAACAATCTTCATAAACCGGAAAATGACAGCCTCGGCGCCCTCTATTCCTTTTATGACCTAAACATCACCGTGAAACAAAAAAACGGCAAAGTGCTCGCAAAAGGAAAGAAAACAACAAATGAAACAAAAATCACTTGGGAAAGAGCCCAATAATTGGACAAGAAAATCCTTTATGGATTTTCTTGTTTTTTTTAACAAAACTATTAACTTTATGAAAAGAATGCCGATTAGTAAGATTGTGTTGGTTCTTAAGTACCAATAATTCTTATTTACATATTGGAGGAAAGTATGATGAAAAGAACAACAGAATTTGTTTTAGGTTTAATTGGAGGTATTTTTGGATTTTTCGGTGCAATGTTTGCTCTTGCTTTCGGAGGAATCGATGCAGCATTTAGCGATTCAGGTACGAGTGAAATTACAGGATTAGGCTGGGCAGCAATGCTTTTCTCTATTCTTGCCATTGTCGCATCTGTCATCGTAAAGAAAAAAGCAAAGCTTGGTGGAATTTTATTATTAGTATCTGCTGTAGGCGGCATTATTTCTATTTCTATGTTCTTCATCCTTCCAGCTGTATTAATCATCATTGCAGGCTGCATGGGCGTGTTTAGAAAAGAGCCTGTCGTCAATAACACAACTGCATAAGAATAGAGAATAAAGCTTGTAGAGATTGCTCTACAAGCCTTTTCTCTCTACTCTTTGTAATTCATATTGAATCGCATCAACTAACTCTATTATGTTTTCATCTGTCCAAAGATCCAACATAAATAATATATCATTCACCATGTGTGACAAATCTTCTTGGCTCATCAATTCTTCTTTGTAAGCAGGGACAACAAAGAAATAGAGTAGATCAGCCAATTCAAGAACGACACGTACATCTTTTTCATCCATGATGGCTTTATGCAAAGAATGAATCAGCCATTTGAGGTCTTCATGATTTTCAATAGGAACATACATCAATTGGTGTATTTCATCGGTATCCCTATCACTTAGAATCCTCTCAGCAGATTCCTTTGAAAGAGCTCCAACTGTATTTGAAGATATATTCAGAAACAAGAATTCATGTTGATCCTCTCTATTAACCGTCTTGATTGACGAACCTTCCATCTCAATCACTCCCAATCCCTTATAATAATTCTATTATAAGGAAATTCAAGTTCGTTTTAAGTCACAAGAAGTGGATTTTATGTAATTTTAAGCTAACTGGTTTATAAAAAAACACTCCAAAACAATTATTTTCTATTTTTATCATTTTTTGTTGATTTGAAAGTACTTTTGTCCTATTATAATAGTCGTGGTCAATGTATAAGCACATGGCGCTTATATAAATTAAACAAAAGGGGATTTTCATTTTGAAGAAATTCTATGCTTTATTTTTAGCTTTAGGGCTAACATTTACACTGGCTGCTTGCGGCTCAACAGAAGATGTGTCTACAGGTGCATCTAAAGAAAAAGAGTCTACAAGCACAAAAACACAATCAAAAAACAAAAAAGACGATGGTTCAAAGAAAATAAATGCGAGCAAACACAAAACAACTGCTCAAGGAATGAAAGTAAACCTTGGCGAAATTAAAATTATGAAGGATAGAATCAATGTTGGAATGAATATCGAAAATACGACAGATAAAGTTCTAAACTTCTATCCAGATCAAGGTAAAGTTGTAGCTGGAAGCATGCAATTAGATGCGAATATGTTTATGACTGACGGTGATATTGGTGGCGAAGTTGAAGGTGGCGTTAAACAAGATGGTGTTATTCAATTCTTAGCTCCTGAAGGCAAAGAGATCAACATCAAAAACATCAAAGAATTAAAGCTGAAATTTGGAAATGTCACAACTGACGATTACATGAATAGTAAAGACGTGACTTTCACAGTAAAAGTAAAATAAACTTTCACTCATGCCCTTGAATGATGAGGGCTTTTTTTATCACCACTAAAAAACACTTTCCTAGAAGAAAGTGTTTTTGTTTATAAGTAACGTTTCATTCTTTTTATTAACTAATCTTTCGAGAAGTCTCTTAAATGGAACTCTTTTTCATCTCCTCAGCCATTTCCACTTCATCCTCTGCTTCCAGCTGTTCAATGATGCGGATATAATCCCTTTCGTGGCGATTTTGGCTTAATTTAAAAGCAGCCTGAACTTCATCAATGATGATCTTAAAGCCTACAATGCCTTTCATTTGCTTCTCTAACAGTTCCTCAGACAACGTATCCCATAGCACCGGCTGTTCTCTGTGACTTTCGTATGTCTCCAGCATTGTGGTTAATTCCTTAACCAGTTCCGATTTTTCAAGCAGTTCCGCCTTTCCATAAACATGAACAGCCTGGTAATTCCATGTTGGTACTGCTTCTTTTTCATACCATGAAGAAGATATGTAGGCATGCGGGCCTTGAAAGATGACGAGCGTCTTCTCGCTCTCTTCAAACGTTTTCCACTGAGGATTCCCAATCGCCATATGCCCTGAGATCACATACGAATCTCCAACTTGATGAAAACTCACTGGAATATGTGTCGCAATGGGCTTTTCATTCATTGTCGTCACAACTGTAGCAAATGAATGAGATTGAATAAATGATTTGATTTTCTCCATATCTTTCACTCGAAAAAATGATGGGATATGCATGTACCCTTCCTCCTTTTTGATCAGCTCAATGTTTTGGTCATAATGAAATCCATTTGCTCTTCGTCCCCCATGAGAAAAGCGTGCACCCCTGTTTGAACAAACCCAAGCTTTTGATAGAAAGCGATGGCCGCTTTATTGTGCTCCCACACCCCAAGCCAAACATCCTGTTTATGATGATTTTTCGCAATTTCAATGGCTTGATCGATTAAATATCTGCCTAATCCTTGCTTTTGAAAGGACTGCTTGATATAAATTCTTTCAATCTCTAACGCTTCACTCCCCATCTCTTCTGTTTGGGCATCATCCATATTGATCTTCAAATAACCAGCTACTTCCCCATTCACTTGAACAAAATAAAACTGTGAAGAAGGGTGCTGTAATTCCTTTAACAGCTGGTTTAGGTGAAAAGCTGTCTTCACGTACGCTTCGATATGTTCCACTTTGTTTTGATCCAGAAAGGTTTCTATAAATGTATCGGTTCCAATTTTCTGAAGCTCCTTTACATGTTGTTCATTGCACCGAATGAAAGTGACGCTCATAAAGTCGTCCCTCCTTATTTATTAGTAGTCTCTCTTTATCCCTTTTTTCACACCTTCCCAGTCCTTTTCTATATTCTTTCGCACCCTGAGAAGATACTCATAAATCTGTTCCGCTTCTTCCTTAGAAAACCCATCCAGCGCCACTTGATTCGAATAATCATGTTCTCGTTTAATCATTGGGTAGACCGCTTCCCCTTTTTCAGTTGGAAACAGCTTTTTGATTTTTTTATTCACACGATCATCTTTTTTCTCAATAAACCCATTCAGTTCTAATTTTTTGATAGCCCGAGCCGCCGTAGTTCGATCCACTTTAATCATTTCCGCCAGCTTTTCCTGAATGATACCAGGCTCCTCACAAATACGCACAAGATACAAATACTGCCCCTTCGTTAAATCGTACTCTCTAAATTCAATATTACTTATAGAATCAAGCGCCCGAGCGATGACGCCAATCTCTCGTAAAATCTCTCTCATTTATCACGACTCCTTTTATTGCATTTACAACATAATACACAACAACATTATAGTTTATTTTTGTTGTAAACACAATAAAAAAACACCTTCATTTAGAAAGTGTTCTTTTCATTTTCTTTATTTCCCTCGTTCCTATAATAGTGGTAACCGTTTACAAAAATAACGATATATTCGTTGCTAGAAGATAATTTCCCTTTATGCAAGCTGCCTCTTTTTATAACATAACCTCTCCAGTTTTATTAGCCATTATTCGTTAGAGTCCACATAGTTTAAAATTAGAATTTTACCTTTAACAACCATCATTAAAATGATGAATATATTGGTTTAATGTAGGAACTATAAAAAGGTGACCAATCGTCAAGAAAGGGAGGTCGCTTAATGAATATTTTACAATTAGGGAGGATGACAATGGGAATTTTAAGTGGAAATCCAACGGATGAACCTATGCACTATGGTGAAGTGTTTGGTACATGGTCTTACTTGATGGTAGCTAAAGGTTTAATTGCTGGTTATCAAACCCACTTAAACCATGCAGGTGACGAAGACTTACAAAAATTAATTGAAGAAGCTATTCAGGGTGGGCAACAAGAAATCAAAGAAATTGAAACTTTATTAAAAGAAAATGGAATTGGCTTACCTCCAACACCTCCTGAACGACCTAAAGCTTGTATAGACGATATTCCAGTAGGGGCACGTTTTCAAGATCCAGAAATAGCCGCTGGTCTTTCGGCTAACATTGCGTCAGGATTAGTATCGTGTAGCACAATTATGGGTCAATCAATTCGAGAAGACATTGCTATGATGTTTGGACAGTTTCATATTCAAAAGGCAGCACTTGGAGCAAAAGTCCTTAGACTTAACAAAGAAAAAGGATGGTTAATTCCACCACCTCTTCATCATAGCAAAGCAGAAGACTGTTAATCATAAGATGATTAAACATGAAAGAGTAGACGCTTTAGGGTTTACTCTTTTCTTGCTAATCTTTAAACTTTCTACAAATTGAACTCTCCTTCACTCTCTCTACAGTCACTATTTTTTGCCATTCCCATCGATTGCCTTTGAGCCAACATCATCAGCAATAGAAGATCAATTCCTTTAATATACCTAAAAATATCTTCCTCAGATTTAAAAGCTCCTATTACTATAGGTTGTGTAAACATTGATAGCAACTAACCAGTGGTTTTTTCTCTATTATAGTCCTTGCAAATGCAGCATCAAGACGGATTTTCCCCCGTTCAAAGTTTCTATTTAATCAACAAGGTTAGTCATACTATGAGGAATATCTATGCTCAAATGACTGTTAATATGGAAGAAAAGGCCTTCCAACAGTTTTGCAAACTGATGAAAGGCCTTCTCCTATAGTTAATTTCAGACGTTGATATAACAAGGTTTTGAAACCCTGATTACATCATGCCGCCCATTCCACCCATGCCGCCCATATCCGGCATTCCGCCGCCTGAGCCGCCTTCTTCTGGTTTGTCAGCAACGACTGCTTCAGTTGTTAGAAGCATTGCTGCTACAGAAGCTGCGTTTTGAAGTGCAGAGCGAGTTACTTTTGTTGGGTCAACGATTCCTTTTTCGATCATGTTTACCCATTCGTTTGTTGCTGCGTTGAAGCCTACGCCAATTTCTTCGTTTTTCAAGCGCTCAACGATAACGGATCCTTCAAGACCTGCGTTGTGAGCGATTTGACGAATTGGCTCTTCAAGAGAACGTAGAACGATGTTTACACCTGTTTGAACGTCACCATCTGCTTCGATTGAAGCGACTTTGTTGTATACATTCACAAGTGCTGTACCACCACCGGATACGATACCTTCTTCAACTGCTGCACGAGTTGAGTTCAGTGCATCCTCGATGCGTAGTTTACGCTCTTTTAGTTCTGTTTCAGTTGCAGCACCAACTTTGATGACAGCGACGCCGCCAGCTAGTTTTGCAAGACGTTCTTGTAATTTTTCTTTATCGAATTCAGAAGTTGTTTCTTCTACTTGAGCACGGATTTGGTTCACACGTGCTGCGATTTGAGCAGAATCTCCTGAGCCCTCTACGATTGTTGTGTTTTCTTTTGTCACAACAACTTTAGACGCGCGGCCAAGCTGACCGATTTCAGTTGATTTCAGGTCAAGTCCTAGGTCTTCTGTGATTAATTCTCCGCCAGTTAGAACAGAGATGTCTTCAAGCATTGCTTTACGACGATCACCGAATCCAGGAGCTTTTACTGCTACTGCGTTGAATGTACCACGAAGTTTGTTCACAACAAGAGTTGCAAGTGCTTCGCCTTCTACATCTTCAGCAATAAGCAATAATGGTTTTCCTTGTTGTACAACTTGCTCAAGTACAGGAAGGATTTCTTGAATGTTTGTGATTTTTTTATCAGTGATTAAGATGTAAGGATTTTCAAGAACTGCTTCCATCTTATCAGAATCAGTCACCATGTATGGTGAAGCATATCCGCGGTCAAATTGCATACCTTCAACCACTTCTAGCTCAGTTGTGAATCCTTTAGATTCTTCAATTGTGATAACTCCGTCGTTACCTACGCGTTCCATCGCTTCAGCGATTAGGCTGCCGACTTCTTCATCTGCTGCAGAAATAGCTGCAACTTGAGCAATTGATTCTTTGCCTTCGATTGGTTTAGAAATCTCGTGCAAGCCTTCAAGTGCTACTTTCACTGCTTCTTCGATCCCTTTACGAACGCCAACAGGGTTTGCACCAGCTGTTACGTTTTTCAGACCTTCACGGATCATCGCTTGAGCTAGAACTGTTGCAGTCGTAGTACCGTCACCAGCTACGTCGTTTGTTTTGCTTGCAACTTCAGCCACAAGTTTTGCACCCATGTTTTCAAATGCATCTTCTAATTCGATTTCTTTTGCGATCGTTACACCATCATTTGTGATAAGTGGAGAACCGAATTTTTTCTCAAGAACCACGTTACGTCCTTTAGGTCCTAAAGTTACTTTTACAGCATCTGCAAGTGCATCTACACCGCGTAACATCGCGCGACGTGCTTCTTCACTGAACTTAATATCTTTTGCCATAATTACGAAACCTCCTCAGTCTTTTTAAAAATTTATCTCAATGTTTTTTATGTGATTAACCAATGACAGCTAAAATGTCGCTCTCACGAAGGATTAAATATTCTTTGCCTTCATATTTCACTTCAGTGCCTGCATATTTTGAGAAGATAATGCGGTCGCCTGTGCTTACTTCTAACGCAACGCGCTCACCACTTTCAAGTACACGCCCTGAACCTGCTGCAACAATTTTACCTTCTTGCGGTTTTTCTTTTGCAGAATCCGGTAAAACAATACCGCTAGCGGTTTTTTCCTCAGATTCAACGAGTTCAATGATTACGCGATCGCCTAATGGCTTTAACATAAGAAACAACCTCCTCAATTTTTATATGTAGTCTTTTTTAGCACTCATCACCAGCGAGTGCTAACACATTTATTATAATAAAGAATGTCTTCTGCAATTTCAAGTGAAAACCTTTAAAAATTTTTACGCTTTCACGATTCTTTTTTGGTCTCAGATTCTTTCCTTTTCATCGAAAAAGGAGACTTGTGTTACAATAAATCTAGTTCTTTTAGTAAAGGGGTTTTCGTTACTTGAAAAAACAATATTGGTACATCATCTTAACGTATATATTGGTGCAGGTTTCTGCGTTTCCTTATGTGCTCATTATGAAATGGCTGGGATTCATTCAATCACCGATGACTCAAACAGAGCTTTCAAAATTATCAGGAACGTGGACAATCATCAGTTTTTGTATCGGATTGATCATTATTCTGCTCATCCTTCGAACCGTCCCAAAAGCTTCACTGCGAAATGAAGCGCCAGTTTCAATCGGTTCTGCTATCGCATGGATCATTGGCGGTTTCTTTCTTTCTCTCTTTGCACAATCGATTGCGGGGGCGATTGAACAATATGCATTCGGCATTGGCCGTGAGTCAGAAAATACGCAAACCATTTTATCCATTATGGATGCCGTTCCTTGGCTTGTGATCGTCATCGCCCTGATTGGTCCAATCTTAGAGGAAATCATTTTCCGTAAAATCATCTTTGGTGTGATTTATGAAAAAACGAATTTCTTCATTGGAGCACTTGCCAGTTCAGTGGTTTTCGCTGCTGTACACTATGATTTTCCCCATATCTTGCTCTATACCGCAATGGGCTTTACCTTTGCCTTTTTATATGCGAAAACAAAACGAATCATTGTTCCAATCGGCGCTCATATGCTGATGAATTCACTTGTTGTTCTTGTGCAGATTGAGCCAGTGAAAAAAATGATTGAAGAACAATCTCAAACCATGCAAATGATTATTGGAGGCTTTTTCTCATGAGAAACCCAGTCGTATGGGGCATCATTTATTTTGCCGTAGGTGTCGCTTTCACCTATATGGCCATTCAAAACCCAGGTGACATGTGGTCATTTTACAGCATTTTGCTGATGGTGTTTGCGGCCTATAATATCAATATCGCGCTTAAAATGTTTGCCTTCTCTGTCAAACTCAAAAAACAGCAGCAAAAATAAATCAAAAACCATTTTCCGCGGTTGGAAAATGGTTTTTTTATGGAGGATGTATCTTTATGGAACATGAAAAACTTCGCATCTTCAATGATCAACATGAAACGATTGGAGCTGCCGCTCGTTCAGATGTCCACGCCCAAGGTCTTTGGCATGAAACATTTCATTTCTGGCTTCTTAAAAAAGAGCATGGCACCGTATATCTCTATTTTCAGCTAAGAAGTCCCGCAAAAAAGGATTTTCCTTCTCTGTTTGATATCACCGCAGCGGGCCATCTTCTCGCAGATGAACAGCCTTCTGGTGGCTTAAGAGAGGTAGAAGAAGAGCTTGGTCTTTCCATCCATTTTGAGGACCTCACCTTTGCAGGTGTCATACAGGATGAAATCCATATGCCTCCGTTTATCGACCGTGAGTTCTGCCATGTGTACCTTTATATGTATCAAGAAAAGTACATGGAAGTTTATCTACAGAAAGAAGAAGTCGCTGGTCTGTACAGAGCCAAGCTGCTTGATGCACAGCAGCTGTTGACAGGAACTTGTGAAAGAATTCGAATCGAGGGCTTTCAAGTTGATGCAAACGAAGAACGACGTGAAGAAAGCATCGAAGTGGGTGTTCATGATTTTGTCCAGCATGAGCACGCCTATTATGAGCACCTCTTTCATGCGATCAATCAATTTCTTTCACAATAGAAAAAGCATCGTGATCCTCATTGGATCATGATGCTTTTTTATGAGACATAATGACTTTCTTTCTCCTCTGTTTGCTGCATTTTGCGGTAGGTCACTCTTGAAATGATAATGCTCACTTCATATAAAACGAGCATTGGCAAGGTGACCATGAGGTGAGAAACAAGCTCTGGCGGTGTAATGAGTGCGGCAATGACAAGGAGGACAAAATAGGCATACTTCCGTATTTTTGATAAAAACATCGGTGTGATGATGCCAAGTCTTGTGAGAAACATCAACACGACGGGCATCTGAAACAAAAAGCCAAATGGAAGTGTTAACTGCATCAGAAATGTAAAATACTCATGAATCCCAATGACTTGCTCTACATTTAAATCATTCGACATTCGCATCATAAAGTCGACGACAAACGGAAACAAAATAAAATAAGAGAAAGCCACACCGCTCAAAAATAAAAGCAGTGCAATCGGAATGTAAGCAAGTGTCACCTTTCTTTCTTTCTCATATAAGCCTGGACTCACAAACGCCCACAGCTGATATAAAATAACGGGACACGTCAAAACCAAAGCAATGACAAATGCGAACTGCATAAACACGTACAGTGGATCTGTAAGCTTAAATGCGTTCAGCGTAAGTGTTGCCGCTTCATCGGTATTTTGTAAATACACAATGACCGGCTTAGCGAGAAAAAAACCAGCCACCATAAAGGCGACAAAAAACATCGCAATGATCACTAAACGTTTTCGCAGTTCCACAATATGCTCCATAAGCGGCATATCTTTGACATTCATGAAGCTCATCCTATTCTACTGATCTTCTTTTTTCTTTTTTTCTTCCTGATCATCAGCTAAGCCTTTTGTGGCATTTTTGAATTCACGTAATGTATCTCCTGCTGCTCTTCCTAATTCAGGAAGCTTTTTCGGCCCAAAAATAATGAGCGCTACAATCGCAATCAGAATCAAACTCCCAGGACCGATCGGACCCATTTGCTCCACCCCCTTTACCCCTTTTCGTCAGTCCTCCTGCGTAACAGAGTAATGCTTTAAGAAATACACAAGAGACTGAAGTTCAACCGCCAAATCTATATGATGAATTCGAATGTGTTCCGGCACATTCAATCGAGCCGGCGTAAAGTTAAGGATTCCTTTGATGCCAAGGGCAATCAAACGATCTGTAATGGATTGAGCTGCTACGGCAGGTACTGTCAAAATCGCAACAGGGATATCTCCTACCTCTTGAACATGCTCTTCAAGCTTATCCAAATCATAGACAGGCACGCCGCCTATCTCACTTCCTATTTTACTCTCATTGACGTCAAAAGCCATTGAAATTTTTGTATTATTATTTTTTATGAAATTATAGTGTAAAAAGGCAGTCCCTAAATTCCCGACACCGATGAGCATGACATTGGTCATTTCATCTTGGTCAAGGGTCTTTCTGAAGAAGGTCAAGAGATAATCGACATTATAGCCGTACCCTTTCTTCCCAAGTGCACCAAAGTACGAAAAATCTCGGCGAATGGTAGCAGAATCCACTTTGACTGCATCACTAAGCTCTGCTGATGACACCCTTTGTTTTCCTGATGCATGCAGATTTTTTAAAAAACGGTAGTATAGCGGCAAACGTTTGGCTGTCGCTTGTGGAATTTTTGACTGATCTATATTCATATAAGGTCCTCCAACTTAAATATCAGATGCTCTGTGAAAATCACCGTTTTTCCCGCCTGTCTTTTCAATTAGATAGGTAGGACCGATGATCATGCCTTTATCAATCGCTTTGCACATGTCGTAAACGGTCAGTGCACATACTGAAGCAGAAGTGAGCGCTTCCATCTCCACACCCGTACTTCCTTTTGTTTTTACCTGCACTTGTATGTTCAGGATGTGCGCATTTCCGTCTTCCTCCCAATGAAAGGAGATATCCACGCCTTTTAGTGCAAGCGGATGACACATTGGAATGATGGTAGATGTTTGCTTTGCTGCCATGATGCCAGCAACCTGTGCAACAGACAGCACATCCCCTTTTCCAATTTCACGTTGCTCTATTTTATGAAACACTTCTTTTATCATACGAACACTTGAAACAGCAACGGCGGTTCTCACTGTAGACGATTTGTCACTAATGTCGACCATCTTTGCTCTTCCCTGTTCGTTAAAGTGGCTAAATTGACTCATCTTTCAACGCTCCCTCACTCAAATGATACACTATTTTTTCCTATCTGTCTTTCATTTGAATATGGCGATTGTATGTAACATTTGCCGGTTTACTGCTGATAAGCTACACTTAACATATTATAGCAGAGGTGAAGTTACATGATGATTCTACAAGTGAATCAGCTGTCCAAATCGTTTGGCGCTGATACCGTTTTAACGAATATAAAATTGGAAGTCAAAGCAAGGGATCGCATTGCCATTGTAGGTCGTAACGGCGCAGGCAAATCCACGCTTTTGAAAATCATTGCCGGTCAAATGTCTTACGAGCAAGGTGAGATCATCAAACCAAAAGACCTATCGATCGGCTATTTAGCACAGCATACCGATGTGACGTCTACACGTACGTTAAAGGACGAATTATTATCGGTTTTTGATCATTTAAAAGTGATGGAACAAGAGATGAGAACCATTGAGGAGAAAATGGCTTCTTCCACAGGTTCTGAGCTGGATGTCTTGATGAAAACCTATGACAGGCTGCAGCAGGAATTTAAAGATCAAGGCGGCTATCAATATGAAGCAGATGTCCGCTCCATTCTACATGGACTCGGCTTTAGTCATTTTGAAGATGAGACAACCGTCCAATCCTTAAGCGGCGGTCAGAAAACCCGTCTAGCGCTTGGAAAGCTCTTATTAATGAAACCAGAACTCTTAATTCTGGATGAGCCGACCAACCATTTAGATATTGATACCTTATCATGGCTGGAGCAGTATTTGCAAAATTATACAGGTGCCATTCTCATCGTGTCCCATGACCGCTATTTCTTAGACAAAGTCGTAAACCACGTCTATGAAGTCTCAAGAACTTCGATGAAAAAGTTTGCAGGGAACTATAGTAAGTATCTTGAGCTGAAAGCAGAGCAGCTCGAGCGGGATATGAAACTATACGAAAAGCAGCAAGAAGAGATCTCAAAGCTTCAGGATTTCGTGGATCGCAACCTAGCAAGAGCTTCAACCACAAAGCGCGCTCAAAGCAGACGCAAGCAGCTCGAACGGATGGATCGTTTAGATAAGCCTTTAGGTGACGAAAAATCCGCAAACTTTCATTTTGATATTACGAGACAAAGCGGCAATGATGTGCTGAAGGTACATGATCTCGATATTCGTTATGATGAAAAAACACCGCTCCTATCCTCTCTTTCTTTTCAGATTAAACGCGAGGATAGTGTGGCACTCATTGGTCCTAACGGGATCGGGAAATCAACCCTTTTAAAAACGTTAACGAACACATTAACACCAGTAAAAGGCGACATCACTTTTGGATCTCATGTCACGATCGGCTACTATGACCAAGAGCAGGCCAAACTGACATCCTCGAAAAAAGTGCTCAATGAGCTTTGGGATGACTATCCTCATATGAATGAAAAAGAAATTCGGACATGTTTAGGAAACTTCCTTTTTTCCGGTGATGACGTTTTAAAGCCTGTCCATGCATTAAGCGGTGGAGAAAAAGCACGCCTTGCACTGGCAAAGCTGATGCTCCAAAAAGCCAATTTTCTTATTCTTGATGAGCCGACAAACCATCTGGACTTAGATAGTAAGGAAATTTTAGAGAATGCACTAATCGATTATCCAGGAACCATCTTATTTGTCTCGCATGATCGTTATTTTATCAATCGTCTTGCTACGAAAGTATTTGAGCTGTCGCCTACAGAAACAAGAGAATATCTCGGTGATTATGACTACTATCTTGAAAAGAAAAATGAACAATTAGAGCTGGAAGCACTTCAAGAAAATGAGCCGCTTAAAAAACAAGCTGCACAGCCAGCAGAAAAGGCAAAGCTTTCTTATGCGGAAGAAAAAGAACTGAAAAAGAAAGAAAGACAAAAGCAGCGCAGAATCGAAGAAATTGAAGAACGCATTGCTGTCGTCGAAGACAAGCTCGGTGAAAATGAACAGCTGCTATGTGATCCTAATATTTTTCAAGATCACGAGAAGGTCCAATCCATTCAAACAGAAAATGATACGCTCAATCAAGAGCTGGAATCACTTTTTGCGGAGTGGGAAGAGCTTTCAGAAGCTTAAAGAGTGCCCTAAAAGGTACTCTTTTTTCTTTCAAAGAAAATTTATTATCCACAATGATACCCACAATAACTTCTTGATTATTCTTAAATACATTAGACTTATCCACTTTATCCACAGAGTTTTAATCACATATCCACAAAAAAGATCATATTTATACACATCCTCTTCATTTTAAAACAAAATTTTCTAACAATTGTGGATATATAACGTTTACATGTGAATAAATCGCTTTCATAAAAAATAAAAACCCCTGTCATCCACAGGAGTTTTCATTCATATGAGACTAGCGGTAGCCCTGGCTGGCCATTCATCGCCATATCGCCTCTGATTCCTTTTTCAAACGCAATGGTTCCAGCGGCAGCGATCATGGCTGCATTGTCTGTGCAAAGAGATAATGGCGGAATAATGACTTTCACTTCTGGCAGCTTCGTAAATGCTGAGGTTAAAGCTTTTCTTAGTCCTTTATTGGCAGCGACTCCTCCAGCTAGAACGACCTGCTTCACGCCATAGGCTTCAGCCGCTTTCAATGTTTTCCCAACAAGCACCTCAATGACGCTTGCTTGAAAACTTGCGGCCAAATTCTCTGGGGCAATCGTTTCTCCCTTTTGTGACGCATTGTGTAACGTGTTGATCACAGCTGATTTTAAACCACTGAAGCTAAAGTGATAAGACCCTTCTTCAAGCCATGCACGAGGAAGCTTAATTGTCGGCTCTCCTTCATGTGCTAACCGATCAATATGAGGTCCGCCTGGGTACGGGAGACCCATCGTCCGGGCCACTTTATCGTACGCTTCTCCAGCTGCATCATCTAAAGTTTCTCCGATGACCTCAAAAGATCCATGCTCCTTCATTAAAACAAGCTCAGTATGTCCGCCGGAGACAACAAGAGCTAAACATGGGAACTCCAATTCATCAACAAGCTGGTTTGCATAAATATGCCCTGCAATATGATGAACACCAACAAGAGGAATTTGATGGGCAAAGCTCAGTGCCTTTGCTGCATTGACACCAATCAGCAAAGCACCCACGAGGCCAGGTCCTTCTGTGACAGCAATCGCATCTAAATCCTTAAAGCTCATACCCGCCTGTGCCATCACTTCTTCTAATACGATGGTGACTTGCTCCACGTGATGCCTTGAAGCAATTTCGGGTACAACTCCGCCAAATCGTTTATGACTGTCTATTTGCGAGGCGACCACATTCGCCACGATTTCCTTTCCATTTTTGACAATGGACGCAGCTGTTTCATCGCAGCTTGTTTCTATACCTAATATGAATCGATCTGTTTGTTCACTCATTTATATTCACCCACATGACTAATGCATCTTCTCCATTATCCGTATAATAATTCTTTCGAATAGAAGCTGGTCTGAAACCGAGCTTTTCATAGAGGGATTGTGCTGGTGTATTTGAAACCCGCACCTCTAAAGAAAGATGATCTGTCTTTTTTTCTTTGCAAAATTCCATGACATATCGAAGCAATGCTTCCCCGTAGCCTTTTCCTCTATGCTCAGGGAGAATCGCAATGTTCGTAATTTGTGCATCGTCCATGACAATCCAGACCCCGCAATACCCAACAGGCTGCTTATCTTCTTCAATGAGGAAATAATGGCTGTATTGGTTATGAAGAATCTCATAGACAAACGATTCCTTTTTCCAAGGCGCTGTAAACGAATGCACTTCAATCGTATACACCTCTGGAATATCCGCTACTGTCATTTGTCGTATCTCTGCTATGTGAAGATTATTTTTGTCCTTCAAGCCATTTCACTTCCGCTTCTGCCAAACGAATATAGTTAGGAACAAGCTGATGGACATCTTCAGCAGGACGATCTGCGCCTAAAAATGCAAGCACTGAAGGTCTTGGGTTATGAAATGTCCCCTCTGCCAGTACAGCCGTTTCTCCTAAAATGGAGCGAATGCTCTCTTCATGAAGATGCACATCTTGTCCAAGAAATAGAACAGGCTTTCCTGTCTGCTTCAGTTCATGAAGCCAATCCGTGAGCAAGATATTTTGATCTGGTTCTACCTCTTTGATCTTACCCTTTTCAAACATATATAGTCCGGTATAAACTTGTCCTCTTCTCGCATCAAATAGAGGTGAGATATACCCATCAAAATATTGGCCATTTGCCGCAAGTGTTTCTAAACTCGAAACAGCTGATATCGGGATAGACAGCGTCCACGCAAGTGTTTTTGCGATGGTAACACCGATTCTGACGCCAGTGTAAGAACCAGGTCCTTTTGCTACAACGATTTTGCTTAATTCGCTTGGTGATACACCACATTCTTTCATCAATGCTTCAACAGTAGGCATCGCTCGGACGGAATGGTTCTTTTTTAAATACGTAATGCTCTCCCCAATCACAGTGAAGTCTCTTACAAGAGCAATTCCTAGTGTATGGTTTGATGTATCAATGGCCAGTATGGTCAAATTTTTTCATCTCCTTACAAAGGGTCTCATAACGCTCCCCTTTTGCATCAAACGTGAGATGCCGTTCTTCTTCACGTTCTGTTCTCAGCATTTCAATTTTTAAATAGGAAGAAGGCAATTGAGGTTCAATAAGATGTGCCCATTCAACCAAGCATACACCTTCACCCTCAAAATATTCTTCGAGGCCGATCTCTTCTTCTGCATCTTCCATGCGGTACACGTCCATATGATAAAGTGGCAGTCTGCCATCGGTATATTCTTTAATAATTGTAAAGGTGGGGCTGTTGACGATACGGGTAATTCCTAAGCCTTCCGCAAAACCTTTTGAAAAAGTGGTTTTACCTGCACCTAAATCTCCTTCTAATGTCAATACATCGCCTGGTATCACGAGTTTGGCCAATGCAGCGGCAATTCGTTTCGTCTCATCCGCACCTTTTGTCGTCCATGTTAATTTCACCGTTGATGTCACCTCATTTCTTAAAATGATTATATCCTTTTTTCATTAACATTGTTTGTTGATCATTGTCTTTTAACATAACACTGGCTGCTTGATCATCTTTGACTTGTCCAATACGTGTGATCTGAATGCCTTCTTTTTGACATTGCGATTCAAAGCTTTCCCAATCACATTCTGGTATCGTACCAGTTAAAACAAAATCTTCTCCCCCAAACAACACCCATTCAAGCCAGTCTTTGCGCAGCACCTGTAAATCTGGATGAATTGGAAGCTTATCAGCTTCTATCTCGACCATCACACAGCTCGCTTCGGCTATCTCATTCAACTCACTCGCTAATCCATCACTCACATCATTCAAGGTAACACGCGGGAAACTTGAACAAATGTGTCCAGCAGCAATATGAGGCTGAGGCATTTTATGACGCTGAAGAAAAAAATCAGCATCGACCGCCTTAGAAGGGGCTGCTTCGTTCATTAAGATTGATAACCCAGCAGCTGATGAACCAAGTTCACCTGTGACAAAGACAATGTCTCCAGTCTGAGCACTGTGACGATAACAAGCTTTTCCCTTTGAAACCTCACCAATGACCGTCACGGTAATGACAAAGTCACTGCGGGTGGCCACTGTATCTCCACCAATCAAATCCATATGATAAGAGTCAGCCAACGCTTTCATTCCCTCGTAAAGCTCCGTAACAATTGTCTCATCACCATGAGGCGGGATCGCAATTGAAACAAGATAATATTTTGGGGTCCCTCCCATTGCAGCGATGTCACTAACATTGACTGCCAGTGCTTTAAAGCCAACTTCAAATGGTGTTGAAAAGTCAAAACGAAAATGAACATGCTCCACCATTGTATCAACACAAACGACCTCTTCACAATGTGAATGAGGTTGATAAACACTTGCATCATCACCGATGCCCATGATCAAAGAGCGCTGATATGTATCTTTTGGTGTGATTCGGCGAATAAGATCAAATTCATCCATAAAAAGACAGCCCCTTCTTGCAATCAATTGGTTAAGTAGACATGAGGTCAAACACAGTTAGTATTAGTGTAGCGAATATAAGTCTCAGTTCCAACTAAAAATGATATAAAGAAAGCCTGGTGTGAAAAAACCAGGCTGAGTTGAAATAATCTATCTTTTCTTTCTTATATTGTAGCCAAACACACATCATTTCATTGCATCTTGGGTACTTCTAGAAAGAAAAAGACATAAAAAAAACGAAACTATACGTTTTCGTTTACAAGTCATAAAAATGGCGGTCCGGACGGGACTCGAACCCGCGACCTCCTGCGTGACAGGCAGGCATTCTAACCAACTGAACTACCGGACCATTTTGGTTGCGGGGGNGTATTCTTTTGAAAAATGGCGGTCCGGACGGGACTCGAACCCGCGACCTCCTGCGTGACAGGCAGGCATTCTAACCAACTGAACTACCGGACCATTTTGGTTGCGGGGGCAGGATTTGAACCTGCGACCTTCGGGTTATGAGCCCGACGAGCTACCGAACTGCTCCACCCCGCGATGATATAAAGATAACAAGCTTGGCGGCGTCCTACTCTCACAGGGGGAAACCCCCAACTACCATCGGCGCTGAAGAGCTTAACTTCCGTGTTCGGTATGGGAACGGGTGTGACCTCTTCGC
>NZ_LMJV01000007.1:0-474974 GCF_001429445.1 Bacillus sp. Root920 | reverse complement strand
GGGACTGACCCCATAAGATGAGACAAATAAAAAACACCTTCAAGTTTGAAAACGGATCGTTGTGATCCGAAATAAAACATGGAGGTGTTTTTTCTATGGGGACAAGAGTGAGTTATCCGGTTGAAGTCAAACAGAAGGCTGTAGAAATGAGATTGGCAGGCGTATCAATGAAAGAGATYTTGCGGGAATTGAATATCAAAAATAAAACGCAGGTTCAGACATGGGTGAGGTGGCATAAGGCTGGRGATACACACCGGTTCGAACAGCCTGTTGGAAAACAATATACCCATAGAAAGGGTCCCGAGTACTCTTCCGAATTAGAGAGACTGCAGGCAGAAAATCGCTATCTGAGTCAACAGAATGAAGTTTTAAAAAAGTACAACGAATTGGAAAGGAAGTTGATAAGGAAACGTCAATCAAACTGGTAGAAGAATTGTGCAAAACAATGACAGTACAGGACATCTGTGTCCATTTAGGCGTCTCACGCGCTTCGTACTATAGATGGAAAAAGAATCTGAATCAGAATCATTCTAAAAGACAACTAGAGAAACAAATCGGCACGTTGTGCCGAGAGCACAAGTATCGRTATGGATACCGAAAAATCACAGCYTTACTAAAAGTGAGAATGCTTATTAACCATAAAACTGTTCAACGTATCATGCAGAAAAACCAGTGGCAGTGCCGGGTTAAAATGAAAAAGCGTAAGAAAAATGGGCAGCCCTATGCTGTGGCTGGTAATATACTGGATCGGAACTTTCAGTCTGATCGCCCTCTTGAAAAACTAGTAACGGACATCACGTATTTGCCTTATGGACAGAAACAATTGTACCTTTCCAGTATATTGGATTTATATAATGGAGAAGTGATTGCGTTTACGATTGGTGATAAGCAGGACACAGACTTTATTTTAAACACACTTGATCAGCTCCCAGCACTGCCTGAAAACTGTGTGTTACATAGCGACCAAGGTTCTGTGTATACATCTTACGAGTATCAGAAAGCTGTTCATATAAAAGGCATTACCATGAGCATGTCCCGTAAAGGGACGCCCGCTGATAATGCCTCCATCGAATCGTTTCATTCCTCGCTAAAGTCTGAAACGTTCTATCTTAACAGCATTGATCGAACTACNGCATGTCCCGTAAAGGGACGCCCGCTGATAATGCCTCCATCGAATCGTTTCATTCCTCGCTAAAGTCTGAAACGTTCTATCTTAACAGCATTGATCGAACTACGACCACCATCGTAGAACGCACTGTCAAAGAATACATTTATTATTATAACAACATTCGTATTCAAACAAAACTAAACAACCAATCACCGATCAACTATCGGCAATTGGCTGTATAAAGGTGTTTTGATCCCTGTCTCAAAAACGGGGGTCAGTCCCNGTATTCAAACAAAACTAAACAACCAATCACCGATCAACTATCGGCAATTGGCTGTATAAAGGTGTTTTGATCCCTGTCTCAAAAACGGGGGTCAGTCCCGGGTAGATGGTTTTTTTACTCAAGCGTCTGTTTGAGCTCATTTGGCAGTAAATCAATCAATTGATCATAGGAAGACAAATCCAGCACTTCAAGCAGCGCGTAATATTTCGCATAGATTTCACTCAGCTGATCAGGATGGTTTGTTTGATATTGATTCAGATGTAATTGAGTTAGTTCAAGTGCAATGTCTAGCTTGTTTCGTTCGAATGGCTGTGTTGTGTTGATCATATCGTTCACCTCTTATTTGATAATGAGTGGAAAAAATGCATTGAATAAAAAGAGCTGATGTTTTGTTTTCATGGATGACCTGTCTTCGTAAGATATCATTTGTATAATATGTTAAAATTGTCCTTTTGTAAAGAAAGAGAAAACTAGATAGAAAGTGGATTTTTTAAAAAATAGACATGCATCTAATCACGAAAGGTGCCTCTGACATACGATAGAGTGTAAGTGAAAGACAACTTGAAGGGGTGTTAAGATGAGCCGAAATCGATTAGATGATTTCTTCTTTGGACCTCGCAGAGGAAACCAAGGAGGAGACGAAACGGTTGTTTTCCCCACACGTCAAATTGTCAACACAAGAACGAATGAACAAACGATCAGAAAAATTCACCCAACGCATATCACAAACGTCAATAAAAACATCAAAAGAATCGAAAACTACTATCCGGTCACTGAATCGACTCACAACGAGTATATTGTAGAAGAATACGATTGCGGCAGTGATATCAAAAACCCTTGCTGCCGTCCGGTGAAGCGCTGTAAGTGGTAATGAAGGGGGCATCCTTTTATGGGATGCCTTTTGTATGTCTAATGCTCCATTTCATTTAATTGTCCTTGATCCAGCTGAAAGAAACGATTTCCTAATTCTGAATAAAGGTAGCGCTGATGGCTTGTAAATAAAACACATCGATGTGAGAATTCTTTTTTTAATAAAGAAATCGATTGTATTTGAGAGGCTTCATCAAGAGAGGTAAAAGGCTCATCAAGAATAATCAGCTCTGGAGATCTTGCCAGCATACAATTTAAAAAAAGTTTATATCTCATGCCCAAAGAATACTGTTTGACAGGCATCTTTAGGGCATGAGTTAAATCAAATGCATCACAAAGCGATAGAAAGGTCTCTTTGTATAAAACCTTTTCCGACTTTTTCATTTTCCATAAAGACTGGATAAGCTCCATATGCTCGAAACCAGTGAGCGCATCATAAACTAAAGGTTTATCTGGAATGTACGCTACTAGATTTTTATATTGAGCCATTCCAGGGTGATGCTGCTCGTTAAGTAAAATCGTTTCTGATGCTGAAGGAAGCAGACCTGCGATGATCTTTAAAAGTGTCGATTTACCGCTGCCGTTCTTTCCAATAATACAAGCTCGATCACTTTCTTTCAGATCAAATGACACATGATCGAGAAGGGGAGAAGTCTCTTCTGTTGTTTCATAGCGAAAAGATAGCTGAGACACTTGAAGTTTAGCCATTGATGAATCCTCCAATAACAAATGCAGTCGTCACAAGCATATACAAGATCACAGTTGCTAAGGCAGCTTTTTTTGATCCTTCAGCATAGTAAATAATTCCATCATAAAGGATGCGTAAAAGATATAAGTTGAATAAGAAGGAAACTATTTGAATCAAGAGAAAATAGTTATCTAATTGTAACACCATCACACAATAGATCGCTGCACTATTCACTAATAAAAGAAATGCATTATAAACCAAAATAACAAGATACATTTTGCGTAAAATAAAAGCTTTATGAAAAAAATACATATAAATAGAAGTTAGAACAGTACTGAGAAAATTTAAAATGAAATAAAGCGGGATTGTCAGCAAAAAGATAAAAATAATGCTGGCAAGTTGTTTCCCAGTGGATAAAGGTTTATCTACTAACAAATCAATAATAAAAAATGTTAAAAAGACAGTCGACACAAATAATGATAGTAAGACGAGGCCTACAATGGTTTTAATCGATTGATTTTGATTGAAAAATTGCTTAGGTCGTAGAAGTAGCTCCATGGAACCACATTCTCCTTTCTTCTATGGTAGATGTACATGGCTAACGTATTGCTCTAAAAGAGATGCTATGAATAAAAGAACGGCTGCTGCAAAAATCAATTGAAGCACAGTTAGGGTCAGTTTTTTTAATTCAATCGTTTCTCCTTTTATAAATCGATAAAGATAAATAAAAGGATAAGAGCTGACGATTGAGAACAGAATTAATCCAAGAACTTCTACAAAAGCATGAGGCATTAATCCTGTAAATAGCTGCTGCGCTTCGTGATTGACAATCAAATACTGAGCGAGTTTGCCGATAATGTAGCCGTTGTAAAAAAGAATGCCTGCAGACATGATGCCGCCTGTAAAAGCTCCAATGCCTAATATTGCCATTCCAACTTGTAAATTGTTTAAGAAAATAGATAGAAAAAACATCTCTTCATCCTTTTTAAGGTAAGGAATCTGATCATAAGAAAGAAGGCTTCCGATTAGCACAGCTGCAATAAAGATAGCAGCGTAGAGGTAACCGAGGCGTAGAATCAGTCTATTCTCCGATATAAAACATCTTATTTTTTTCAACATATTCAATCCCTTTATAGATGGTCTTTCGGCATAACACCCAGCAAATTACTGAAACGATCACAAAATATAAAGCAAACAGAACGCTTATGAGACTTGTAGAATGCTGCAAAATAGGTAGAAAAGAGGTCAAGATCATATAGTACATGAAAGGCAACACGAGAAAATTCCTTGCAAAGGCCTGTCCTTTATCGATAACTTCTATTTCTTCATTGGTTGTCCCTATTTCATGCTCGTGAATAAAATTGAATTTCGTTGTGAATGGAAACAAATACAGCTGAATCAATGGGAAAATGAAAAAGCCAATTCCCAATGCTACCAATTGAATGAGCATCTGAACATCAAAAAGGTGATATACACTCATGATTGATAGATTAATGAACAGTAGAAAGAGTGACGGTATGGAAAATAAACAATAAAATAACTGGATTTTTGATAAGAAAAACTGCATAAGAGATGTTTGAGAAAGCTCATAGAGCCAAATATTCTTTTTTTCAGCACTCAAAGAAAATATAGAAGGGGTCAGCATTCTCATTTCATAAGTTTGATTAGCTAAAATCATCACATTTAATGTGAATAATAGCTGAATTTGCAAGGCTTGATGATCAATAAGCGAGATCAAGCTGGTCATAATCCCGACATAGAAGAAGGCTTCATATGACATGAACATATAATTAAAAAACTCTTTAGACAGCAGCCATCTTTTTTCTTTTAACACCTTAAGGTCTTTTTGAATCAACATATTCTTTTGAAACAGCGAGCCCTGAATTTTATCAAGTGCTTGAAAGTACCAATAAAATAAATCTTTAAAATGTTTTGAGTTTTGATCATGCTCTTTTCCAGTCGGAATCCAGCGAACAGGGGTCTTCATGACGAGTGTTGCCGCTAATATCACCACGAAAAATGTGACGGGTGAAGTAAAAAGCTCTAGAAATTGTAGAAATACCGAATCCTGTGAAAATAAAGCATGATGGATTTGTTGAAGATTATTCTGGTATAAAGACATCAAGTTGTTTGAAAGTGTAATCCAAAACGCATCTTCTGCAAGCGAAGAAATTGATTGAAAAAGTTGTCGGAAAGTGTAATAAAAAGGGAAAACAATGTTCGATATTAGAACTCTTCCACATAAGAAAAAAAGTAAAGAGATGCTTGTGAAAAAAAGAACACGGATGATCCCAATTTTTTTTACGACAATGTTATAGATGTAAGCACCAAATATCTTATTGCTGACGATAAAAAGTAAGAAGCCTGTCAATATAACATTGAGATGCTTCAACCAGAATATCCAGTCATGTGTTTGAGCAATGAAATATTGAAAGAGAAAATAGATCAAATAAGTACTCAAGCTCGTAAATAGAAGCCATACCAACTCAGAAAACAAAAGCGTTTGAAAAAGGTGTCTCGCGGATATAGGTGCAAGCTGTATCAACTCTTCAAAAGGAAGAATATGTGTTCTTCTATAAGATTCAATTCCTTTGACAATAGAGAAAAGGAACAAAAATATCACAAAAGCACTTTCCCATTCTATTTGATAGACCGGGGAGTAAAGATATGAAGAAATAACGAATACAATCAGGCATCCGAATAAAATATCAAGGATGCAAGAAAATAATATGTATTGTTTAGAAGAAAACGATTTGAAAAATGGAACCCTGCGTATTATAAACTGAGCTAGATTTGAATATTGTTGTTTCATTCTAATTGATAGAAGTAGTGATAATAATGGATATAACATCTTCTCACCTGCATAAAAATTTAAATAGAAGGAGAACAAAGTCTCCTTCTATTGGGTCATAAAATTGAATTACCAAGCAATAACAGCTTTACGGCCTTTTTTCTTAATTTCGTTTTTAAGGTACTGGCGAATTGTCTCTTTACCAGCCGCTGCAATGAGAGAAAGACCACCTGATCCTACAGCAGTTAAAATGGAGATAATTGTTGTAACAGCCCCGCCCGCTTCAACCACGTTCAGAACAACTGCTGCAACACTGCCTGGAATACCAAATTCTTTTGCTAGATCAGCAACGGGCAGTATTTGTAGCGAGAAGGAAAAAAGAGCTAGCATAAGGAATCCTACTGCTAAAGCACCAAAAAGAACATGTAGTTTGATTTCGTTTTTTGTTTCTGTCATATCAAATTCCTCCCTTTTTTGTATTTTTATTACTATTATATCTTAAGCTATCTTTTAGTTCATCGCAATCCTTTTTTTTCATTTTTTTCATGAATTAGTTATAGATTAATATAAATAAAGTGAAAAGATAAGTGAGAAAAGAATCGTTTTTGCTAGAATATAACACGTGAAAATGATCGGAAATACCTTTTTTTACAGTTGGGGAAGCGACTCTAATTTGCATATAGGTAAAGAGATATGTGCAGAGGGGCCAATATCCTTTGATCAAAATCTCCTTTCAAGATAAAATTAGAAGTATCCATCATTCTTTTGGAGGCGATTTTCTGAATATTCGATTGTTAACACCAGATGATGCTGAAGAATATGCAGCACTCAGACTAGAAGCACTGCAATTAAATCCAGAGGGTTTTGCGATGAGCTATGAGGAAGAGCGAATCAATATAGAGGATAAATATAAAGTGCGTTTTGCTTCGGCGAAATCTATGTGGACTTTTGGCGCCTTTCATCAAGGACATCTTGTGGGGACAGTCACGCTTATCCAAGAAACCTTGCAGAAATTAAAACACCGAGCGAATCTGACAGCGATGTATGTAACACCTAGTGCCCGCGGAGAAGGAACAGGCCAGGCCTTGATGACAAAAGTTCTTTTCTTTGCGCGAGAACGGCAGGATATCGAGCAAATGTATTTATCAGTGGTGACAACTAATCACTCAGCCAAGCGCCTCTATCGCTCCGCTGGATTTGAGTCGTACGCTGTCGAAGAAAAAGCGCTAAAATGGACTGATACATATGCGGATGAGGAAAAAATGGTTTTATTTTTATCATAGTCTGGAGGAGATAGAAGTGGATCAACAGGCCATGCGTATCATATTAGCAGCAGGACCCAATAGTGAGCTGGAATCTTTTGCACTGCGTGCAGCACTTGAAAACTTCGGCGCGAAAGTCGATATGCATTGGATTGGAAGACCGAATGACCTGATTCATGTGTTATCTGGTAGAAATAGAAGAGAAATAGATTACCTTCTTTTATCGTTTCACGGTGAAGAAGGAGCATTTATCATGCCTGAATTAGGGGAAGATGTTTACGAAGATGAGGAGCCTAGAGATACTGCCTTTGGAGCGGAAGAAATCAAGCGGTATGCCTCATTAGAAGGAGTTCATGTCATCTCTACAGGCTGCACACTAGGAGAGAAAAATCTAGCAGATGCTTTCTTAGAGGCAGGGGCTGCATCTTATTCAGCACCGGACGATTACATCGATGGGAATGCAGCATTTATCTTTGTGCTGACCATGCTGTACGAGCTTATTAACAATACAAAGACAGTCAGAGCGGCATTTGATCGAGCGCGTTCCATTGATGAAGAAACGAAATTATTTCAATTATATATGCAAAAGTAATCAAAGGACTGAGAAATCAAGTCCTTTTTTTATTCCTCTCCAAAAATGTGTCGGAAATGTGACAAATGTGTGATTTGCAAACTAAAATGGGGGCATGCAAAGTCTATCCTACAAACACACGTCATTCAGGCATGGCGGCATCACGAGAGGAGAATCATTGTGTCAATTAAATGGAAAGTCAGTCTCGTCCTATGCGGACTTGCGATGATCATCGGAATCGCTGCGTTTTATCATAATCAGCAGGCAAGCGGGACAGAGAAGAAGAAGGTAGAACCAGATGCGAGCTATAAAGAAGTTGAAATTGTGACCCTCGTGAATGACGGGAGATACTTGAGATATGCTGTGAACTATCCTGTGTTTCATCAAAAAAAGCTAGATCAAGAGATGAAAAGATTTGCAGAAACAGCGCTGGACAAATTCAAAACATCGTTTAGTGAAGCAAGTGATGTCGATGAAGATCATCGATACGAATTAAACATAGATTATGAGATTACTCATTATGCCAAACAAACTGCTGCGATCAAATTCAATACATATGAATGGAAAGGCGGAGTAAAAGGCGCACATGAAACGAAGATATTCAATTTTGATTTCAAGAAACAGCATTTTTTATCAATAGATGATCTATTTTTATCAAAAAAAGAAAGTCTGCAAAAACTGTCTCAAATGACATTTGAGGAGTTGAAAAAAGATCGCTCTCTTGCTGCAAACGAGCATTTGCTCAAACAAGGAACGTCTCCTAAGGCAGAGCATTATCAGTATTTTGCCATCAAAGATCGTTTTATTGAATTCTACTTCCCAGCAGGGCAAATTGCACCAGACAAAAAAGGCCCTCAAGTGCTTGCGATTAAGAAAACACTGCTTAAAGGAATGTTAAAGCCAGAATACATCAATAAAGAAAAGAACAAAAACGAGAAAAAAGAACCGATCGCAAAAAGAAAGATCGTAAAACTTCCAAAACAGGGAGGATTCAACCCAAATCAAAAAGCCATTGCCCTTACATTTGATGATGGACCAAATCCATCAACAACCTCAAAAATCTTAACAGCTTTAAAAGAAAACAAAGGACACGCGACATTTTTTGTACTAGGAAGCAGGGTTCAATATTATCCCGATATGCTAGGTGAAATCAGAAAAGGTGGAAATGAAATCGGAAATCATTCCTATAACCACCCTTTACTCACAAGACTGCCATTAAAACAAGCCATCAAACAAGTAGAAGATACGCAGCAAATCATTGAAAAAGCAGGCGGGTTCACACCGACTCACTTTAGACCGCCATATGGTGGAACAAACGGACAGATCAACTCGGCTGTCAACATGAAAGTTACGCTTTGGGATGTAGATCCCGAAGATTGGAAATATCGCAACAGCCAATACGTTGCCAACTACATTCTTACACATGCGTCTAGCGGAGAAACCGTCTTAATGCACGACATCTATGACACCTCTGCCAACGCGGCTGTCACGATCATCAAGGAATTGACCAAACAAGGATATCAATTACTAACAGTCTCGGAGCTTGAGCAGTGGAAGGAAGCACGGGCGAAAAAGGTGAATTGAATACGTAAAAAAGATGCGAGTCTTAATGGATTCGCATCTTTTTTAAAGCCAATTATGAGAATGAAGGGAAAATATGTTAAAGTGATTGTAGAAGGGGAGGGCTTCGAATGGTGTTGATGAGGTTGATCAGCATATATATGCTGACAGCGTTTAGTTTGGGATTTGTTATAAACTATGTACCTGGTTTGATGCTGCCCATCTATATTCTTGCAATGATTGGGCTCATTTTATGTCTTGCTCATATTGCGCTTCATTATATTCGGCGAATCAGAAATATGTTATTTGATGAGTAAGGGGAAGATTTCTCCTATGGCAAAAACCTCCTGCTAGATGCGAGAGGTTTTATTTTTTCGGTTTTTACTGTTCTAACAGTTGGATGATTTTCTCGTTGGACGCTTTGGTTTGTCTCAAAAGAGAAACGATATTTCCTGTAAATCCCACGAGCACAACCAGTATAATAAGAATGATAAAATGAACAGTTCGTGTCATATATCCGGCAATTGATGTGAATGGAGAAAGTTGAGGGGGATTTATTTGAAACGAGTAGACGTAGTTTCAGCTATTATTTATGACGAGGAAGAAAATCTATTAACAGTCAAGAATGTAAAGGGATATTGGGAACTTCCAGGCGGTGCTGTGGAAAAAGGTGAACACCTGAAGCAGGCTGTCATCCGTGAAGTAAAAGAAGAGACAGGGTATGTTGTCAAAGTAAATGAACTGCATTCGGTTCGAGAAGCATTCTTTCAAGATAAAAAGCATCATGCGCTGATCATTACGTTCTTTGCGGAAATAACCGGGGGAGAGATGAACATTCTAGATCCGGATCAGGATATTGAAGAAGTAAAATGGGTCAGCACTCAAACCTTTCAAAAGCTAAACCCAAAGCTATATCACATGCTAAAATTAAACCAACAAACACAAGCTTTTTATGATTTTGAGGGAAATAGAACAATTGGTTAAATCCAAATTGATATAGGCATGAAGGAGCGATATTGATGTTTTTATACTACGGGCCTACAGGAGCTCCGATAGAAAAACCTGGAGAAGAATTCATGAAAAGAATCTTCTTTCAGGAGGGTGAAGAGTATTGGAAACAAGGTAACGGGGAATCTTCCATTGAGATAGAGGAAGATGGGGAAAGTGAAAGTCTAGTTTTCTTTTATACTGAACCGTATGGATTCTTTATCATCAGATATCCAGATTTTTTAGTCCCTTTTCAAAAGATAGAAAAGATCGAAACGATCGAGCATTTGATCGCTGGATCACCATTGTATGTGCCATCATGCAGCTATGTTGATCGTAATCAGGCGTATGAAATCGTTCAACATTTTGTGACGACAAAAAAGGTATCTGATCTTGTTGAATGGGTCGAGTTGAGGAATATTGATTTTCAGCATGATGTGAAAAGTTAGGGGAGTAAGGTGAAAGTGTGTACAAATGAAAGAATACATAGTTTAGATGAGAGTATGCATTTACATGTAGGATATGATGAACAAGGTTGTGATTATGAAGGCGTGTTTTTTAAGAGTTTAGAAACAGGAAGATGGTTATTGTTTTTTGATCAAAAAAGTTACGGGTTGAATCTCTTAAAGAGTTATGAGGAATACGATCATTTAGGCTTATTCATTGGGGAATATTCAATTGAAGATGCTCAAATCGAAGAGAAAGGTCAGCAATTATTTGAGCATTTTTTAAAAGAAAACAACATAGTGGGATAAATGAATGGATCTTTAACTGACCTTACTTTTCATAAAAATGTACTGATTTTAACTTTCTACCGATAAAATTAGCAGATACAGGTGTTAATTCTTTTTCTCTTGCCCAAACAGAAAGTTGACCGATATGGTGAATTTCGTGGGCAATTATATGATGTAATATTTCATCTTTAGTGTATTCGTCTTCATCCCAAGTAACTGTTACTATTTGATCTTGTTTTTCATCTAAATGAGTCTTTAAAAATTCAACTATTTCATGTTGTAAAGTCATTGAGAGCGTTTTTACTTTCGCCAGAGTCTTGTAATCATCAAAATCCAATACCACGTCTTTTTTACCCTGAATACCTCGAATCCAACTATATTCAACATCGATAATGTGAAAAAGAGTGTATAAAATACTCCCTACTCCACCTATGCGGTCTTGTAACAACTCTTCTGTTGTTAGTTGATTACACCAGTTAATCCATTCGTCTCTAACCTGCCAGTTGTACTCAAAAAACTTATTCATTATGATCGCTCCAAAGTGTTACGTTTATAGGGTCTCTTGCAGCAAGTTGTTCTTTTGGGTAAGTGGTAGTTTATCTACAATTACTAAAACGTCTTGCTTCTAATATCCCGAATGTTTGTTCTTATATTGATTATACTAAGTTTTCTGACAGGTATCAAATAACAACATTTAAAATTGATTAGCAAGAATACACGAAGCATTATATTTTATTTTTTCGTATTTACATTTTTTAAGCTGCAGCTCTCTATATAGTGAGGCATGATGAATTGATTCCCTTCATGTCTTAGTTCATGAACATGACCAAAATCTTGCCATTGTTCTTGAGGGCTAAGGCGGCAGCTATTATCAAAAGAAATGAAGCGAGACAGTAGCTTATTGCCGAAATAAAAAACAGACCTAGTGAGGTCTGTTTTTGTAAGAAATTAGGAATTTTATTTCACTTCCCCTTCTCCCGCTTCCGCTTCTCCTTCTCCGCCCGGTAAAACTCATGAAACATCTTCATCAGCGCACGCTTTTCAATCCGTGACACATAGCTCCGCGATATCCCGAGCTCTTTGGCTATTTCCCGCTGCGTTTTTTCTTTCTTTAAATCAAGTCCGAACCGGCCGACGATGACTTCTTTTTCTCGGCCGTCGAGAATGTCGATATACTCCTTTACTTTTTCAAGCTCCATGTTGAGCTGAATGGTATCGATCACATCTTCATTTTCGGATTTTAAGACATCAATTAATGAAATTTCGTTGCCTTCTTTATCCTGACCGATTGGGTCATGTAAGGAGACGTCTTTTTTTGTTTTTTTGAGCGCGCGTAAGTGCATGAGAATTTCGTTTTCAATACACCGCGCTGCATACGTTGCAAGCTTTGTTCCTTTTCCAGAGGAATAGCTTTCGATGGCTTTAATGAGTCCGATCGTCCCGATGGAGATGAGGTCTTCAGCGTCTTCCCCGGTATTTTCAAATTTCTTTACAATATGGGCGACGAGCCGAAGGTTATGTTCAATCAGCATGTTTCTTGCGTGTTCATCGCCCTGTGCCATGAGGGCTAAGTATTTTTTTTCATCATCTCCCGAAAGGGGCTGTGGAAAGGCATTGTTTTTGACATAGGACACTAAAAACACCAATTCTTTGACCATCAATCCCATCGCTGTAAATACTCCTGCCACGATTTTCACCTCCACCTTGTTTAGGCCGCTGCCTATATCCTCAAATGTATGTGAAGGAGGGATTGTCTGTGTCTGTACGATGAAAAAATCATCTTTTTCAAAAAAATCGTGCTTCAGTTCGTCTCTTTTTTATGTTTGCGGTTTCTTTGCGGTGCTTGGCGGTCAAGAAGCGTGCTAAAATATGTAATATTAGACCGAAAAGGAAGGGGTAATTTCGGAACATGGGGAAGGTTCTATCTTCACATGTAGGTATGAAAATTAATGAATGGTATCGAATGATACGGCAGTTCAGTGTTCCAGATGCGGAAATCTTGAAAGCGGAAGTTGAAGCGGAAATTGAACAGATGGAAGAGGACCAGCATTTACTGATTTATTATCAGCTCATGTGTTTTCGGCACCAAATCATGCTTGACTATATACACCCTTCAAAATATCAACCTTTCTCAGTATCTAATCTAGTCGATAAAATCGAAAACTCCAATCATGAGTTATCTGATATGCTGCATTATTACCATGCATTTTTTCGTGGCATGCATGAATTTAGTCAAAAAGAATATTTAGAAGCCGTCAAATATTATCGAGTCGCAGAAAAGCAGCTGTCCATGGTATTTGATGATATTGAGCAGGCAGAGTTTCATTTTAAAGTGGCAGAAGCCTACTATATAATGAAACAAACACATGTCTCCATGCACCATATTTTAAAGGCGCTGGAAATATACGATCAGCATGATGCGTATACGATTCGCATCATTCAATGTCTCTTTGTCATCTCAGGAAATTATCAAGATTTAAAACGAAAAGACCGGGCACTGCCTCATTTAAAAAAGGCAAAACAGCTCGCATCTCAAATTGATCACCCGCGCATATACAGTTCAGCGCTCTATAATTTAGGAAAATGTTATGGCGAGCTTGGCTATAGAGAGGAAGCGGAACGATATTTAACGGAATCCGCTGATCTTGCCCGCAAAGAGCTGCTCCCAACGCTTCCGCATACGCTCTATACGCTGGCGAAGCTGCTTTTTAGACAGAATGAACAGGCGGATGCCCTGCGCATATTAGAAGATGGGAAATTGGCTGCAAAGAAGCATGAAGACCAGCTGTTCTGTCATATGTTTGAGTATCTGGATGCTTTATATGTTCAGGAAATCAATGAAGATCAACTGCAAAAAACCATTGATTATTTGGAAAAACTTAGCCTATACTCTTATATAGAGGATATCTCACTAGAAATTGCGACAGCCTTAGAAGCCTCTCAACAATACAAAAAGTCCAACCAGTATTATCAGAAATTATTATGGGCTCAAAATCAAATCCAAGAAGGAGAGTGTCTGTATGAATTCTAAGCAACGTTCGACAGTTGAAGAGAGAAACCAAACGTGAAACAAAGAGCGGGCCGATATGGCCGGCTTTTTTTATTTGAAAAAGAAGCAGATATCACTATGAAGCTTGCATGAATTGATGCGAAAGCGGGCAATTTATCGGTAATGAAGTTCGGTGGAGGAGGCGGTCGAATGAGAGGGCTGCATATCTTGATGTGTATATGGCTGCTATGTGCTTTTGTTCCTAATGAAGTAGAGGCACATACATTAAAACGAGTCGATCTTGAAAAAACGGGACGTGCCTTTTGGGACATGAGAGCGGAACGGAAAAAGATTGCGATCACCTTTGATGATGGACCTCATCCAGTGTATACAAATCAAATATTAGATGTGCTGAAGGAGCATCAAGTGAATGCAAGCTTTTTTGTGATAGGAAGCAGAATCCATGCTTATCCAATGATCGCAGAACGGATTGTGGACGAAGGGAATGAACTCGGCAATCATACGATGAATCATACGTATTTTGACCTTTTGTCGTCAAAGGAGATCAAGCGGGAATTAAAAGAATCAGCGGCTCATATCGCTTCACTCCAGCCTGGTGGTCCCTTATTATTTCGCCCTCCTGGTGGACGCTTAACAATGAAATCATTCCGCATTCTGTCAAAGCAAGGGTACGATGTGGTCATGTGGTCCTTTACGCAAGATCCGAAGGACTGGTCAAGACCAGGCGCACGTAAAATTGCAAGCCGAATTATTGATCATATTCAAGGCGGCGATATTATCCTTTTACATGATGGCGGGGGAAATCGCAAGCAAACGGTAGAAGCATTGAAACAAGTGATTCCTGAGTTGAAGAAGAGGGGCTATGAATTTGTAAAAGTAAGTGAACTGCTGCACCACGACAAAGCATATATGCCTGTTCAGATGCAATAGGCAGCATTCGTCAAAAACATTCATTCATTGAAACCAAAAGTCTTGTCGTTTACTATATGAAGAGGGCTTTTGGAGGTGAATGTTGTGAAGAAATATGTTTTCCTTTTCATCCTATTATGTGTTGCTGCTGGGTGCTCTAAGCCAGTACAAGAAAGCGTCATTGCATTTGGTGACAGCAATACAAGAGGATCAAACTGGGACTTTCGAGATTATCCAACATCTGAAAAATGGGTGAATCTCATGAAAAACGTCGAGCGCGGCCAAATTCAAGTGAAGAATGCAGGCATTGGCGGGCAGACGACTGAAGACGCGAAACTGCGCTTTGAGCAGGATATTTTAAAACAGAAACCAACTTACGTCCTCATCATGTTCGGTACGAATGATGCGGCGATTTTAGACGGGAAACATCCCCGAGTGACGAAAAAACGGTTTAAAGAAAATTTAACCTACTTCATTTCTGAAAGTAGAAAAGAAGGCATTACCCCGATTCTCATGACCTGTGTGCCTGTTGTAGAAGGCGGGAAAAAGGGCTTGTATTATTACTCCAGATATAAGTCATCTTATTTTGCCGAAAGAGGCGGGGCAAGAGCTTGGCAAAACTCTTATAATGACATCACAAGAGAAGTAGCGAAGGATGAGCAGGTACCGCTTGTCGACAACTGGAAAGCTTTCATCCGAGAAGCTGGAGAAGATAGTGATCATGCCCTGATTCAGTCAGGTTTGATCGACCCTTCTGGCAATCATATGACACCAAAAGGGGCGAGAATTATTTATAACGAAATCAAAGAGCGTGATGTCATCAAACATTTTTAAATGATGGCTATCTGCCTAAACAAGACCATCCATCCAGCATAGTCTAACAGTATATCTTCCTAGAAGGAGGTAACTGATATGTGGGGATGTCCTTATCCTTACCCTGCGTGTTCGCCTTATCCAGCACAAGGAGCAGGAATCGGTTACGCTTTTCTTGTTGTGTTCCTTGTGGTCATTTTAGTCGTAGGCGGAGGGTTATGGTTTTGGAATGAACAGCCTTGCAATTAAGACACCTCTTCTTTCATCAGAAGGGGTGTTTTTTACGGAAAATAGTAGTAAGCCTATAGCGCAAGTGATATAATATCAGTCACCTGAGTTTAAAAAAGGAGAGTGCTCGGGAGGCATGGTTCCTGTGATATGGAATTAAGAGGAAACAGAGAGCATATGCCCGAGCGAACGTCTTTTCATTTCTGTCTCAATTAATTCAATGAAGTCGCGATTTAAGTTCATTTCATTTGCTTTATAATACGATTCTATAAGTAAATCATCTGACAGCTTTTTCATACTAGAAACCCATATGATGGGAAAAACACCTCCCCTGAAAAAGTTGGCATAAAATTTGAGGAAAAGACATATCATCATAGGTTGATCGACTGTCTTTGAAGTACCTTTAATCTACCATGAATGGGAAACAAGAACAATCGTTCTGTTATCCACATGGTTAAGTGGATAACTTGTGGGTAGAGTGTTTATAATTGAATGAAAGCATGATGAAATATAGGTGGATAATGTGTGTAAAATTATCCACACCTGTTGAAGGTCCTCATCATATGTCGAAAACTTTTTCATTGTATTCGATAGACAGACAAATTGTGATTTGATTCGACACAATCGCTGAAAACCAATGGAAGAAAGGGTGCAAATTGTGCTAAAGAAGTATTTCTTACCGGATGAATTTGTGAAAAGTATTTTCCACATTTCGCCGCAAAAATTAAAAGAACGAAATGTAAAAGGAATTATTACCGATCTAGATAACACACTAGTAGAATGGGACCGTCCAAGTGCGACACCGCGCTTAATTGAATGGTTTCAAGAAATGAAAGATCACGGGATACAAGTGACGATTGTATCAAACAATAATGAAAAAAGGGTCAAGCTTTTTTCTGAACCGGTTCATATCCCGTTTATTTATAAAGCGAGAAAGCCTATGGGAAGAGCCTTTAATAAGGCAGTCGCTGATATGCAGTTGAAAAAAGAAGATGTGGTTGTCATTGGGGATCAGCTCATGACAGATGTTCTTGGCGGGAATCGTCATGGCTTCCATACGATTTTGGTCGTTCCTGTTGCTGCCTCGGACGGATTTTTCACAAAGTTTAACAGGCAGATTGAACGCAGAATTTTAGGAGCCTTAAAGCGTAAGGGCCACATTCAGTGGGAGGAAGAGTAATAATGGAAAAGGTTGTTTGTATTGGCTGCGGTGTAGCCATTCAGACGGAAGATAAAGATCAATTAGGATATGCGCCGGCAGCATCTCTATTGAAAGAAGATGTGATCTGTCAGCGCTGTTTTAGGTTAAAGAACTACAATGAGATTCAAGATGTTTCTTTAACAGAGGACGACTTTTTAAATATATTGCACAGCATTGGAGAGACAGATTCTCTCATTGTGAAGGTCGTTGATATTTTTGACTTTAACGGAAGCTGGATCAATGGGCTGAACCGTATTGTCGGCGGTAATCCGATTTTACTTGTCGGCAACAAAGTGGATATTTTACCGAAATCCGTGAAAAAAGATCGTCTAATTCATTGGATGAAACGGGAAGCAAAGGAAAACGGATTAAACCCTATCGATGTTTTCTTGATCAGTGCAAGCAGAGGCCAGGGTGTGCCTGAGGTGATGGAAGCGATCGATCATTACCGCGAGGGAAGAAATGTCTATGTCGTCGGCTGTACGAATGTTGGAAAATCAACATTTATCAATCGAATCATCAAAGAAGTATCTGGCGAAGAGAACGTCATTACTACATCCCAATATCCAGGTACTACACTTGATGCGATTGAAATCCCGCTTGATGACGGGTCTGCTTTATTCGATACGCCGGGCATCATTAACCGCCATCAAATGGCGCACTATGTCAGCAAAAATGACTTAAAGATTTTAACGCCGAAAAAAGAATTGAAACCGAGAACGTTCCAATTAAACGAAGCACAAACGCTTTATTTTGGTGGACTGGCTCGATTTGATTATGTAAAAGGCGGCAGAACATCATTTGTCTGCTATATGCCAAATGAGCTGAACATTCACCGGACAAAGCTGGAGAACGCAGATGATTTATATGAAAAACATGCAGGGGAACTGCTGTCACCGCCATCAAAAGAGGGAATGGAAGATTTCCCGCCGCTCGTTCCGCATAACTTTACCATTGATCAGCCAAAAATGGACATCGTCTTTTCAGGTTTAGGCTGGGTTACTGCAAATGATGCGGGCAAGCAAATCAAAGTTTATGCGCCAAAAGGCGTTCATGTGTTTATGAGACGTTCGTTAATTTAAATGTTCAAAGGGGGAGAGACCTTGAAACCTTTATACGGAGTAATCGGTAACCCTGTTGGCCACTCAATGTCTCCGGATATTCATAATGCAGCACTAAAGGACGCTGGAATTGATGGACATTATCATGGCTTTCAAGTAGAAAATGATGACCTGAAAGATGCGATTAGCGGCATGAAGGCGTTAGGAATCAGCGGCATTAACGTCACTGTTCCGCACAAGGTAGAAATCATGAAGTACCTTGACAAAATTGATGTGACAGCTGAACGGCTCGGTGCCGTCAATACGGTGCGGCGCGAAGGGGATCAGCTCGTTGGGTACAATACAGATGGAGAAGGTTTTCTTCATTCATTGCTTGAAGCCTTGGATCAGCCGTTATCAGAGCTGTCATTTCTCTTGATTGGTGCTGGCGGAGCGGCAAGAGCGATTTATACGACAATTGCTCAGTATGCACCGAAGAGCTTTGATATTACGAACCGCACCATTGAAAAAGCTGAAGCTTTAATTGAAAGTGCAGAGGGAAAAATCACATCTCAAGCAATCACATTAAATGCAGCAGAAGAGCGGCTTGGGGAATATAATGTCATCATCCATACGACCTCGATCGGCATGTATCCGAATGTTGAAGAAACCCCGATTTCTTTAGCGAACGCAAAAAAAACAGCGGTCGTTTGTGATATTGTGTATAATCCAATAGAAACAAAACTGCTTAGGGAAGCAGCAGGTTTAGGCTTGAAAACAGTGGATGGGGTTGGCATGTTTGTCGGACAAGCAGTAAGAGCCTTTGAACTGTGGACAGGCATTACGCCTGACGCCGGAAAAATGAAGTCAATTGTCATAGAGAAATTAGGAGGAACACCATGTTAAAAGGTAAGCAAAAACGTTTTTTACGTGCACAAGCACATCATTTATCACCTATTTTTCAAGTTGGAAAAGGCGGGGTAAATGACAATATGGTCAAGCAAATTTCCGAGGCGCTTGAAGCAAGAGAACTATTAAAGGTCAGCGTATTGCAAAATTGTGACGAGGACAAAACGGAAGTTGCGAAAGCACTTGTAAAAGGTGCAAAGGCTGAGCTCGTTCAAACGATCGGAAATGTGATTGTCCTTTACAAAGAATCTAAGGAAAATAAACAAATTAAGCTGCCGTAAAGGTGGATGCGATATGAAAAAAATAGGGTTGTTCGGCGGTACGTTTGATCCTCCCCATAATGGGCATTTGCTGATGGCAAGTGAGGTGCGGATTCAAGTTGGGCTTGATGAAATTTGGTTTATCCCAAACCATATGCCTCCTCATAAAACAGGACGGAAACGAGCAGATAGTCATCACCGCATAAAAATGGTGGAGGCGGCGATTCAATCAAATCCATATTTTCGGCTCGAGCTTATTGAAATGGAGCGGGAGGGTCCGTCTTATACGGTAGATACAGTGAATCTGTTAAAGAAGCGTCATCCAGAAGATCAGTTCTTTTTTATGATAGGAGCGGACATGGTCGAGTATTTGCCAAAATGGCATCGGATCGATGATTTGCTTCAAATGATCACCTTTATTGGGATGAAAAGGCCGGGTTACGTTGGAAGTACGGCATATCCTCTTTTATTTGCAGATGTTCCAGCTTTTGATGTATCATCGACATTGATTAGGCAGCGAATAGAGCAGGGGAACCCTGTCGATTATTTGATTCCGAAAGCTGTTGAGCGTTATATAAAGGAGCATCATTTATATGAATCGTGAAGAAGCATTGAACTGTGTCAAAGAGCAGTTAACAGAGCATAGATATACACATACACTCGGAGTCATGGAGACAGCCATTTCATTAGCGGAACGGTTCGGTGCAGATGTGAAAAAAGCAGAGATCGCCGCTATTTTTCATGATTATGCGAAATTTAGACCAAAAGAAGAAATGAAGGGGATTATCCAAAAAGAACAGATGAACCCTTTATTGCTTGAATATTCGCCCGAGCTTTGGCACGCCCCGGTTGGTGCCTATTTGGTCAAAAAAGAAGCTGGAATTGACGATCAAGATGTGTTAACAGCTATTGAATTTCATACTTCCGGCAGACCAGACATGAGCTTACTTGAAAAAGTCATTTATGTCGCAGATTATATTGAACCAGGACGTCATTTCCCTGGTGTCGAAGAAGTAAGGGAATTAGCAGAAAATGATCTAGATCGTGCACTGATCCAATCATTAAAAAACACCATCAGTTTTCTAATGAAAAAGAATCAGCCAGTTTTTCCAGATACGCTTGCTACTTACAACTCGCTTGTGCATAAGAACAACTAAGGAGGAATTTTGGATGGATTCATCATCAATTTTAAACGTCGCAGCAGGAGCATGCGATGATAAACGGGCTGAGGATATTATTGCCCTTAATATGCAAGGAATCTCACTTGTTGCAGATTATTTTCTCATTTGTCACGGGAATTCTGATAAACAAGTGCAAGCCATTGCAAGAGAAGTAAAACATCTTGCAGAGGAAAGCGGAATCGAAGTGAAAAAGATGGAAGGCTTTGATGAAGCAAGATGGGTATTGATTGACCTAGGTGATGTCATTGCTCATGTGTTCCACAAAGAAGAAAGAGGATACTACAATCTAGAAAAGCTATGGGGAGATGCGCCGAGAGAAACGCTTTCACTTGGCATTAACTCATGATTTATCAAGGGTTTGCAGGTGTGTATGACGAGCTCATGACACATGCACCTTATGATGAATGGGTTCAGTGGATCCAGCAGTATATGAAGCCGAATGCTGCCATCATCGATGTAGGCTGTGGAACTGGAGAGATTTCTCTTCGGTTAGCTGAAAAGGGCCACAAGGTCACAGGAATTGACCTCAGTGAAGAAATGCTGGCCTTTGCGCAGCAAAAAGCGCAGGCGAAAAAGCAGTCGATTCAATTTTTACATCAAGATATGAGAGAAGTTACGGGCTTTGAGCAAGCCTTCCAGGCAGCCGTTATTTGCTGTGATTCCTTGAATTACTTAAAAAACGAAAATGACGTCAAAAAAACCTTTAAAAACATGTTTCAGCTTTTAGAGGCAGATGGAGTTTTACTTTTTGATGTTCATACGCCTTATAAAATGGAAGAGGTATTCCCAGGTTCGACTTATGCAGATCAGGATGAAGAGATCAGCTATATTTGGCAGAGTGATAAAGGGGATGACATGTATTCGGTCATACATGATTTAAGCTTTTTTGTAAAAGACGGAGACATGTATCAGCGTTATGATGAGACACATGAACAGCGCACATTTCCATTTGAAACATATGCAGCGTTCCTTGAGTCCGCTGGCTTTGAACAAATAGAAGTGACTGCTGATTTTACAAATGAAGCCCCCGGTGAATTCGCCGAAAGATATTTCATCTCAGCTAAGAAACCAAAAACCATCGTTTAATAGAACGATGGTTTTTTAAAACCCTTTTTTCGCTTGTTGCAAAGATGATTAATTTCTGCGATCATCAGTGAACACACTTGGCGGATATTGATGCGCAACTGCTTCTAGATCTTCATCGAATTTTTCATGAGTGTTTTGAAAGAGACGGTGAAACATATCTTGCACACCTGCTTCAAGTGCTTTAATGCCTTCACCAGTGACGCCGCCTTTCACACATACTTTGTCTTGCAGTGTCGGAAGGGTATAGACTCTTTTTTCAATCAAACGGCCAAGACCAACAAGCATATCCTCTGATAAGGTGGTGGCTTCTTCTTTAGAAATATCCGTTTCTTCTACGGCTGCTTCAATCATTTTCTGAACGAGAAAACTGATAAAAGCAGGTCCGCAGCTGACAATATCGGAAGCCGCTCTAGTAATTGAATGATGGATCTCAATTGGTGTTGAAATGCACGAAGCTAACTGTCTTAACGCAGTTTTCGTCGCGGCATTGCATGATGAACCAAAAGTTAAAAGTGATGCGCCTGATAAAGCGCGGTTTGTAATGCTTGGAATCAGCCTGGCTGTTTGACAAGGAACGATATCCTGAAGCTGTTCAGGATGAACCGGACTTGTAATGATGACAATGGTTTGCTGCTCCGTTAAAAGAGGGCTCAGCTCTTTTAAAAGTGGATAAATATCAAGTGGTTTGACACAAACAAAAATGAAATCTTTATTCGTGACAGCCCCTGAAAGCTGTTTCGTTACTTCAAGCTCTGGATGGTTCTTTTTTATATTGAACGCTTTTTCAATGGTTCGGTTTGTAATGGTAATCGATGAGGGATTGACTGCCTTTGATTCAATAAATGCCTCAGTAAGTATGGTACCCATGTTTCCTGTACCGATTAACCCTATATTCAAACGTTCTCCCTCCTTAGACGCATAGGATCTGTTATCTTCTAAACAGTATGTTGAGCAGTAGAAAAATATGATTGAAAGAAGCGTGAATAAGTGAAACGACTCATTTCATTAAAAAAATACAGTCTTTATATCGCCGCTGGACTCATAGTCGTGATCATCTTCAGTTTCTTCTTTTTCACTGGAAAAGGAGAGGGCAGCAGAGAGCCAAGTGTATTGAAGGAAAATAAAGACATAGAAGTCACATTAGAAGACAAACAAGAAAAGACAGAAAAAGAGCCATCGACGATTTTTGTAGAGGTCAAAGGAGCTGTAAGGAAGCCAGGTGTTTATACGTTTCAATCTGATGCTCGGGTAGAGGAAGCGATTCAAAGGGCAGGAGGCTTTACCAGCAAAGCAGACTCGATTGAAATCAACCAAGCAGCTAAATTAGAGGATAGTATGATGATTTATGTTCGGAAGCAGGGGGAAGCGGAAAGAGAGACGCAAACAGCATCAGCTGACGCATCAACGGGCGTTGAAAAGAGTGAAGGTGTGAATGTCAATCAGGCCGATGCAGCCGAATTGCAAACCATTAACGGCATAGGACCAGCTAAAGCAGAAGCCATCATTTCGTATAGAGAGGAACACGGAGAATTTCAACAAATTGAAGACTTGCGGAATATTTCAGGTTTTGGGGAAAAGACGATTGAACGGCTGAAAAGTCAATTGACCGTGAAGTAGAATTGACGGTAGAGAAGAAAGGCATGTACACTTAATATCAACCATCATTCTGGAGGGATCAGCTCGTGGAAAGAATTTCATGGAATCAATATTTTATGGCACAAAGCCATTTGCTTGCTTTACGAAGCACCTGTGAGCGGTTAGCTGTTGGGGCGACCATCGTAAGGGACAAGCGCATCATTGCAGGGGGGTATAATGGCTCCATTGCCGGTGATGTTCATTGTGCGGATGTAGGGTGCTATGTCATTGATCATCACTGTGTTCGCACCATCCATGCGGAAATGAATGCTATTTTACAATGTGCCAAATTTGGTGCACCTACAGCTGATGCTGAAATATATGTCACACATTTTCCTTGTTTACAGTGCTGTAAAGCCATCATTCAAGCGGGCATACGAACAGTGTACTATGCAAAGGATTATAAAAATCATCCATATGCGATTGATTTATTCGAGCAGGCGGGTGTTCAAACAGAGCAAGTTGAATTAGATGAAATGATCATCGACTTAAAAAATCAAGAAAAATTGGCCTTTGTTGCAGATTTAATTGGGAAGCTGAGTGAATCAGGACTTAGCGAAACAGAAATTCGCGATATGCATGAGAAGGCGAATCAATTATTTACTTCCTATGTTTAAATATTTGCCGTTTGGGGCAATTTCAGCAGCTGTTGGAATTGCTCTGGCTGCATATCATCTTCATATGTATTTCCTTCTCTTTCTTCTCATCATATTACTTCTCAGCCTACTGAAAAAAATGCCTCAGCTCTTTTTAATGGTCAGCCTATGCGGTGCTGTCTATATACTCATTTTTATGATTCATGAGTCTCTTGAAACGGATCAACCCGTGCTAGAAAAATTCCTATCTGGTTCCGTTGTGATTGAAAGTATTCCGAAAACAGATGGCAATCGTTTTTCAGCGACTGTTTCAACAGACCATGAACAACTAGCCACTTTTTATACAATTCAAACAGAGCGTGAAAAAGAGGCATTAAAAGAGGTAGAACCTGGTATGAGCTGTCACATGACAGGTGATGTTCGTCCAGCAAAGCACGCAACCATTCCTAACGGGTTTCAATACGATCAATTTTTAAAATCAAAAGGCATTGACGCCATTTTTCTGCCACAGTCGATCAAAAACTGTACAAAAAAAGATAGTTCTTCCTATTATCTTCAAGTGATAAGGCAAAAGGGGTTGAAATTTTTAGAAGATCATGTGCCTAAACACTCTGTTGGCATTGTACAGGCACTTATTTTTGGCGATCGTGAGTTGATAGACCCTGACACATTAAGAGATTATCAAATGCTTGGCATTATTCATTTACTAGCGATCTCAGGATTGCATGTACAAACGCTTCTTGCATGTTTATTTTGGTGTCTCCTTCGTGCGGGCGTGACAAGAGAGACAGCACGTATTCTTCTATTATGCTTTCTTCCTATTTATGCTTGTTTGACAGGTGCTGCACCATCTGTTTTAAGAGCTTGCCTCATGGCAGGAATCTATTTAGTGATGACTAGTCTGCCAAAAGAAATGAAACAGCCTTCTGCTGTGGTATTAAGTGCAACGTTTTTACTCTTATTAGCAATTCATCCTCTTTATTTATTTGATATCGGATTTCAGCTTTCATTCGCGGTCACGTTTTTTATTTTGTTATCGACTAGGATTTTATCAAAAGCAAAAAGTTCAGTCATGCAATTATTCCTGATTTCCTTTATTGCACAGCTTGCTTCACTTCCTGTTCTTTTATATCATTTTCACCAATTCTCTTTACTGAGCGTACCTTTGAACATGATATTTGTTCCTTTATATACGACGGTCGTTATGCCGCTATCCTTACTCTTTTTTATTCTCACTACCATTTATCTTCCGCTTGGACAAACATTGTTTCAGCTGCTTGATTCGGTGATTCAGCTTAGTCATCAATTATCAGCCTATATGGCTGTTTTTGATGAATTCAACTTGATTTTTATGAAGTCTGCTTGGTGGCATATCCTTCTTGAGGTGAGCGCGTTAATTGTTCTGTTATTTGTGATGGAGTGCAAAACTTCTGTGAAATCCTATGCACTGCCGATCCTTTTTCTTATTGGTGTCTTGAGTGCACACTATTTCACCCCGAATTTTTTCGAAAAAGGGGAAGTGATGATGCTGGATGTAGGACAGGGGGATAGTTTGTTTATTCAGCTGCCCTATCGAAAGGGGCACTTGCTTGTGGATACAGGAGGCAGACTTTCTTTTGAAGAAGAATCGTGGAAAAAAAGGCGTAAAGTGTCTTCGATCGGTGATCAAACGCTGATCCCATTTCTGCATTCTAAAGGTATAGCAAAACTTGATGTTCTTATTCTTACACATGCGGATCAAGACCATATGGGAGAAGCAGCTCGTTTAATCAAACGAAATAAAGTAAAGCGGCTGGCTATTCCAAAAGGCTTTGCACGGAGTCCAGAGGATGCGGAGCTGTTAAAAGAAGCAGCTGATCAAGGGATCATGATTGATGAATTAGAGAGAGGAGATCAGCTTCAGATTGGAGAGCAAATATTTAAGGTCCTTCATCCTTCGCGTGATCGGGTAACAACTAAGAATAATGATTCACTCGTTTTGACATTTACTCTAGGCGGGAAGCGGTTTATGCTCACTGGAGATCTTGAACAAGAAGGGGAGCGAGACATTATAGAAGCCTTTCCTCATCTGCGGGCAGATATCTTAAAGGTTGGACATCACGGGAGTAAAGGGTCAACAAGCGAAGAATGGCTTCAGCATCTCAAGCCCTCACATGCACTCATTTCAGCAGGTGAACGCAATCGTTATCAGCATCCACATCAGGAAGTTTTGAAGAAATTAAAGGACCAGCAAATGAAGGTGTATCGTACAGATATCAACGGGAGCGTGACATATGAATTTCTCAATGAGGAAGGAACGTTTTACACACACCCTCCATATGATATCTTACAAACTCAATAAAAAAACTGCCAAAACGGCAGTCATGTAACCTTCATGAAGTTAAGATCCAACGAGGTGTATAATGGTTGCCAAAATAAACATTGAGGCGAAAAATCCGAATGTGACGATAAAACCAACGGCTGAGTCGGTCACATCATTCCGCTTGCTTTGAACATTTTTTTCAAATTCATTCATTTTCATCCCTCCTGGCTAATTTTAGTATACTTGAACTCATTTGGAATTGCTAGAAGGTAAAGTAACCGTTTTCCATTTTATGATCATTTTATGAATATCGTCTGACAGCAGGCTGACCCGGGAGCTTGCGCCGGACGTTTACTATAAATGAGGAGGCGGCACTTTCAGCTTCCTCTTTACTAATGTCTTCACACACTTTAGGATAGAGGAGGAAGTGAAAGAGAGGGATTCAATTGATGGTCTTTGATGTATGGAACAATTTAAAACGAGGGGATATCCATCCCGTTTATTGCTTATATGGGAAAGAAACATATTTACTGCAAGAAACCGCTGCTAAATTGAGACAAGCTGTAGTAGACGAAGAAACGAAGGATTTTAATTACTCCGTCTTCGATATGGAAGAAGTACCGCTTGAACAGGCTGTAACGGATGCAGAAACATTTCCGTTTATGGGAGAAAGACGTCTCGTCGTGATCAAGAATCCTTATTTTCTTACAGCTGAAAAGAAAAAGGAAAAGATTGAGCATGAGCTTTCTGTATTAGAAGCTTATTTAGAAAAGCCAGCGCCCTATACCATTCTCGTGTTATTGGCACCATATGAAAAGCTGGATGAGCGTAAAAAAATCACCAAATTGCTAAAAAAGAAAGCTGCTGTCGTTGAGGCGAAAGAGTTAAACCCAAAAGAAACAACTGATTTCACCATCACACTGGTGAAGACAGAAGGAAAGGCGATTACATCTGAAGCGGCTGAGCAGCTTGTGATGCTATGCGGCGGGAGTCTCTCCTCTCTATTCCAAGAGGTTCGGAAGCTAAGTACATATATTGGAGAGCGGGAAGAAATTGAGTTAGCGGATGTCAATCAGCTCGTTGCAAGAAGCTTAGAGCAAAATATTTTCGAGCTGATTAATCAAATTGTAAACAGACGCCGCTCTGAGGCCATGCAGATGTTTTATGACCTGCTGAAGCAAAATGAGGAACCCATTAAAATATTAGCACTCATTTCAACTCAATTTCGATTGATTTTGCAGACGAAGTACTTCGCTCAGCAAGGCTATGGACAAAAACAAATTGCTTCAAATCTAAAAGTCCATCCATTCCGGGTCAAACTTGCGATGGATCAGGCAAGACTGTTTTCAGAAGAAGAGCTCAAGCAGATCGTCAAAGAGCTTTCAACGATTGATTACGAAATGAAAACGGGTAAAAAGGACAAGCAGCTGCTGTTAGAATTGTTCCTGCTTCGTTTGTTAGGCGCTTGAATATAAAAAAACGACCTTCTAAAAAGAGGGTCGTTTTTGTTTAGATGTATAATTGCCAGTCTGTCCTTAAGGCTCGGCCGGTCAGGACGGACGTACAGTTAAACAGGTGCCCCATCACTGAGGCGTTGCAAGCATTATGCAGAAAGTCCGTTTACTTGTTTAGCAAGTCTTGATTTGTAACGCGCAGCTGCGTTTTTGTGTACAAGACCAGTTTTAACGGCTTTGTCAATGCGTTTTGCAGCAGAAGCAAGAGCAGCTTTTGCTTGCTCAGCATCGTTGTTAGCTACAGAAACTTCAACTTGTTTAATCGCAGTACGCATCGCAGACTTGATTGTTACGTTATGTGCACGGCGTTCGTTATTCGTTTTTGTACGTTTGATCGCTGATTTAATATTTGGCATGTGTTTCACCTCCTAAGATACAACCTAAACACAATTGTCTTAAGGTTAAATCTTCACAATAGAACAAATTGTATTCTATCAAACACACCTTTAGAATGCAATATAAATGTAAAGTATTTTTCATTGATGACGTGCTCGAATGTTTCTTTCAAGAGATGGAAAGACTACTGTTAATTACTTGGTGGAAGGAGTCTTTTTATGGAGAAACAGAAACTCGATTTAAGCGTTTATCAAATCCGGACAGACCTCGCTGTTGAAACAAAAGAGATACTAGAACAAGAGAACGATCCGAATGTCGTCAAAAAGGACGGGATCCAAGGGATTGTCGAAAAGGAAAAAGAAGAGCAAGGCATCCGCATACGTACTGTGGAAATCACGAAAGAAGGGGAGGAGCTGACCGGCAAAAAGGCAGGGACATACTTGACGTTTGAGGCACAAGGCATTCGGGAGAAAGACTCTGAGATGCAAGAAAAAGTCGTTGAAGTCTTTGCCCATCATTTTGCTCAGTTTTTAAAAGACCGAGGCATTCAGGCTGATGCAAGCTGCCTTGTAGTGGGGCTGGGAAACTGGAATGTTACGCCAGATGCATTAGGTCCTCTCACAGTTGAAAACCTGCTTGTAACCCGCCATCTCTTTGAATTGCAGCCGGAAAATGTTCAGGAAGGCTATCGCCCGGTTTCCTCTTTGTCTCCAGGGGTGATGGGACTGACCGGTATTGAAACAAGTGACATTATCCAAGGCGTGATCGAGCGGTCTAAGCCTGATTTTGTCATTGCGGTCGATGCCCTTGCTGCTCGAGCAGTAGAACGAGTGAATACAACCATTCAAATTTCTGATACAGGTATCCATCCCGGCTCTGGTGTAGGGAATAAGCGAAAAGAATTAAGCAAAGAAACATTGGGCATTCCAGTGATTGCGATTGGCGTTCCGACAGTGGTGGATGCAGTAACGATTGCTAGTGACACAATTGATTATGTCTTAAAGCATTTTGGTAGAGAACTAAAAGATGATAGACCATCCCGCTCTCTTGTGCCGGCTGGTTTGACATTCGGGAAGAAAAAAGTACTTAACGAAGAAGACTTGCCAGATGAAGAAACGCGTCAGTCATTCTTAGGTATCGTAGGAACCCTTCCTGAAGAAGAAAAAAGGCAGCTGATCCACGAAGTGCTTGCGCCCCTGGGGCAAAATTTAATGGTCACGCCTAAGGAAGTCGATACATTCATTGATGATATGGCAAACGTACTTGCCAACGGATTAAACACAGCGCTTCATCAAAAAATCACTCAAGATAATATGGGTTCATATAATCATTAATCGGTTCTACTTTCTCTAGCTCGCTCATAGTGTAATTACTAGAAAGCGTGCTGGAGGGAGTAAATCATGAAAAAAAGACCCCGCCGTCCTCGACAGTTGGTCGTTGCGATTAATGGAACGAAAGTAGTAAAAAGCATCTTCTTATTTATTGCCTCTCTTGTTGTGGTATTTGTGATGTCAGGGGCTTTGACCTCTTTAAAACCCGAGCTGAGGCCGCAAGCCTCGTTATATGGTGTAGCAGATGAGCTCTCTGGCGCATTTTTTGCCACATTAATGGGCATGGAAAACCAATATTTCGCCTCAGCAGTTCCAGAAGATCAAAAAGGATTTCATTTCTCTGGGCTGTCACTGAAGCTTGCAACCAGTATTAATTTAGAAGACCCGCGCAGTTTCCTAGGAAGAGAGCTCCCAGGCTTTGAACATTTTGATACAAAAATCATCTTAGCGGGTGAAGGAACAGACTATACCAATATGCCGATGGAATCGCCGCCGCCTAGTGAAGTGATCCAAGATGAAAAAGAAGCAAATTTGGCTGAGCTGGACAAGCTCGATGATGATACGCCGAAAAAGCCTGCCAAAGAACCGGACCGGTCAACAGGAAAACGAAAAGCTGTGTACATTTACCACACACATAATACGGAATCATATTTACCATTTTTAAAAGGAGAAACGAATCCAAATAATGCACGGCACTCAAAAGTGAATGTCACCCTTGTCGGCGACATGTTTGGAAAGGCGCTTGATCAGCAAGGAATCGGTAATACAGTCGACAAAACGGAAATTGAAAAAAGACTGGTGAAAAAAGGATTAAAATATCCGCAGTCTTACAATGAATCAAGATTGGTCGTGAAAGAAGCCTTAGCGAAAAATGATGACCTCGATTATTTAATTGATATTCACCGGGACTCAAGAAGAAAGAAAGATACGACTGTCGAAATCAAAGGGAAGAAATATGCGAGAATTGCGTTTGTTGTTGGGAAGAAGAATCAAAGCTATGAGAAAAACTTAAAGCTTGCGACAGAGTTCCACCATTTGATGGAGAAAAAATATAAAGGTCTTAGTGTCGGTGTGTTTGCCAAAGGAGAAATTGGCGATAATGGAATCTATAATCAAGATTTATCCGACAAAGCCCTTCTTTTAGAATTTGGCGGAGTAGATAATAATATGGAAGAATTAAGAAATGCATCCAATGCGGCAGCTGATGTATTCAGCGACATTTTCTGGGACGCGGAAAAGGTGGACGGCAAAGCAAAGGATGAGAAAAAACGCTCTTAAGGTGGTGACGGGGATGGGCTCATTTATTGGAAAAACCATTATTTTAGGATTGGTCTTGCTGTTTGGTGTCTTTTTAGGAATGCAGCAAGCGAATAATGGCATGCTGCAAATGAAGGGCTACCATGATCCGCAATTAAAAGGAGCTTTCTCCATTCAAATAAACGACAATGAAGAGAAGGAAGCTTCTATCTTAGGAACGGCTGTTACAGAAAAGGATCTTGCCGAAAAACAAAAACAGCTGGAGGAAATAGAGGGCTTTAATGCCTTTTCCAAGGCAGGAAAAGCCCTGTCTGATGGCATGACACATGCAGCCCGTTCTCTTTATGATTGGGTGAATGGGAAATAAACGAATTTCATGAGATATCACCCTTTTGATCAAAGCCGCTGACCGATAAGCGGCTTTTCTTGATTTCGATTGAATCTTTACAGCCCTATTGATATAATCTAACCTAGCGCAACCCGCGTTTTATAGTAGGAGTGATAGATTGTGACAGATAAAGAAAAACGATTAGAGCGGCAATCAAGAATTCGAAATTTCTCCATTATCGCCCATATTGACCATGGGAAATCCACATTGGCGGACCGTATTTTGGAAAAAACAGCGGCGATTACTCAACGGGAAATGAAAGAACAATTGCTTGATTCCATGGATTTAGAGCGTGAACGCGGCATAACGATTAAATTAAACTCTGTCCAGCTGAATTATAAGGCGAAGGATGGGGAAGAATATATCATGCACCTGATTGATACACCAGGGCATGTCGACTTCACCTATGAGGTATCTCGAAGCCTAGCTGCCTGTGAGGGTGCGATTCTTGTAGTAGATGCAGCACAAGGAATTGAAGCACAGACACTTGCGAACGTTTATTTAGCTCTTGATAACAACTTAGAAATTCTTCCGATTATCAACAAAATCGATCTGCCAAGTGCAGAGCCTGAGCGTGTAAGAGAAGAAATTGAAGATGTCATCGGGTTGGATGCGTCTGAAGCTGTTCTCACCTCTGCTAAGGCGGGTATTGGAATCGAGGATATTTTAGAACAAATCGTTGAAAAGGTGCCGGCTCCCGCTGGAGATCCAGAAGCACCACTTCAAGCCCTTATTTTTGATTCTCTTTACGATGCGTATCGCGGCGTTATTGCGTACATACGAATTGTCGAAGGAACCGTCAGACCGGGTCAGAAAATTAAAATGATGGCGACGGGGAAAGAATTTGAAGTACTTGAAGTTGGCGTTTTCACACCAAAAGCCATGCCAACAGACGAACTCACCGTTGGAGATGTTGGCTACTTAACCGCTGCGATTAAAAATGTCGGTGATACACGTGTAGGGGATACGATTACAAGCGCGGAAAACCCTGCGAAAGAAGCACTTCCAGGATACAGAAAGCTAAACCCAATGGTATACTGCGGACTTTATCCAATTGATACAGCGAAATACAACGACTTACGTGAAGCGTTAGAAAAGCTTGAATTAAATGATTCTTCACTTCAATATGAGGCAGAGACATCCCAAGCACTTGGCTTCGGTTTCCGCTGCGGCTTCCTTGGAATGCTTCATATGGAAATCATTCAGGAACGGATTGAACGTGAATTTAAAATTGATCTGATTACGACAGCGCCAAGTGTTATTTATGATGTATATATGACAGATGGAGAAAAAATTGTCGTAGATAACCCGTCCAATCTGCCTGATCCGCAAAAGATTGAGCGAATTGAAGAACCGTATGTAAAAGCAACAATGATGGTGCCGAATGACTATGTAGGCTCTGTGATGGAGCTTTGCCAAGGAAAGCGCGGGAATTTCATTGATATGCAGTATCTTGATGCGAACCGCGTGAGCATTGTGTACGAAATTCCTTTGGCAGAGATCGTATACGAATTCTTTGATCAGCTAAAGTCCAACACAAAAGGCTATGCGTCCTTTGATTATGAGCTGATTGGCTATCGTCCTTCGACGCTGGTGAAGATGGATATTATGCTGAATGGCGAAAAAATCGATGCCCTTTCCTTTATTGTTCACCGCGATTATGCATATGAACGAGGCAAGATCATCGTAGAAAAGCTAAAAGAATTGATTCCACGCCAGCACTTTGAAGTGCCGGTTCAAGCAGCGATCGGTCAAAAAATCGTTGCTCGTTCCACCATTAAAGCGATGCGTAAAAACGTACTTGCTAAATGTTATGGTGGAGACATTTCCCGGAAAAGAAAGCTTCTTGAGAAGCAAAAAGAAGGGAAAAAGCGCATGAAGCAAGTGGGCTCTGTTGAAGTCCCGCAAGAAGCATTTATGGCTGTGCTGAAGATGGACGACAGCACACCAAAAAAATAACATCCTCAAGGCTACCTGCTTTACAATGTCTGCCTTGACGTTTATAGTCGATAACAAACAAAGACGCCGCAGCGATAAACTGCGGCTCTTTACCTGTAAAGAAGGTGTCATCTAATGAAAGCAGCATACATTCACATTCCATTTTGTGAGCATATTTGCCACTATTGTGATTTCAATAAATTTTTCATCAAAACGCAGCCAGTCGACGAATACTTAGCGGCTCTTGAGAAAGAGATGCAGCACACGATCGAGCAAAAAGGCGAGCAGGAACTAAAGACAATTTTTATTGGCGGGGGAACCCCGACATCACTGACTGTCAGTCAGCTAGATAAGCTCATGAACAGCATTCACAGCGTATTAAAGCCGACAAAAAATCTGATTGAATTTGCAGTAGAAGCAAACCCAGATGAATTATCGCTTGAGAAACTGCATGTGCTTAAAGCAGCCGGCGTGAATCGTCTGAGTTTTGGCGTTCAAACTTTTGAAGACGATTTGCTCAAGAAAATTGGACGAGTTCATCAAAAGAAGGATGTCCTTACATCCTTTGAGCGAGCTAGAGCGGTTGGATTTGACAATATTAGCCTCGATCTTATGTTTGGCTTGCCGCATCAAGAAAAGCATCATGTGATGAATTCACTTGAGACGGCTTTCTCGCTGGGGGCAGAGCATTATTCGGTTTACTCACTCATTGTCGAGCCGAAAACCGTTTTTTATAACTTAATGCAAAAAGGAAAACTTCATTTACCGCCGCAAGAACGTGAGGCTGAAATGTATGAGCTTGTGATGGATGAAATGGAGCGCCATGGATTAAAGCAGTACGAAATTAGCAATTACGCCAAACCTGGCTTTGAAAGCCAGCATAACCTGACCTATTGGAGCAATGAAGATTACTTCGGTTTTGGTGCAGGCGCACACGGGTATGTAGATGGCATCCGAAATGTGAACGCAGGGCCGGTGAAACATTATTTGGAGCTGATTGACCAAACAGGGTTCCCGTATAAGGAAACACATCAGGTCACAAAAGCAGAGCAAATAGAAGAAGAAATGTTTTTAGGTCTTCGAAAAATCGAAGGGGTGAAAAGCGCTGATTTCCAAGCGAAATATGGTGCTGCACCAGAAGCACTTTTTTCCACTGTTCTTGAAGATTTAGAAGAAAAAGGCCTCATTGTAAAAGATGACAAGGGGATACGTTTAACAAGAAAAGGGAAATTGTTAGGCAATGAAGTATTTCAAGCGTTTCTCGGTGAGTTATAATTGACATTTTAATTTGAGTTTGGTAATTTTGTTTATACAATTAGCACTCGTTGAAAGAGAGTGCTAACAGGGGTGATGATGATGTTAACAAATCGTCAGCTTTTGATTCTGCAAGTCATCATTAATGACTTTATTCGTTCGGCGCAGCCAGTTGGATCAAGGACTCTTTCTAAAAAAGAAGACATTACATTCAGCTCTGCGACGATTAGAAACGAAATGGCTGATTTGGAGGAACTTGGTTTTATTGAAAAGACCCATTCTTCATCAGGAAGAATTCCTTCCGAAAAAGGATATCGTTATTATGTAGATCATTTGCTCTCTCCGCGAAAACTGTCGTCTAAAGAGCTAGTACTCATCCAGTCGGCCTTTCAGGAGAAAATTTTTGAGCTGGAAAAGACAGTTCAAAAATCGGCGGAAATTTTATCAGATCTCACAAACTATACATCGATTGTGCTTGGTCCGAAGCTAAGTGAAAATCGATTAAAGCAAATTCAGCTTGTCCCTGTTCAGCCAAACAAAGCAGTGGCGATTATGATTACAGACAGCGGACATGTTGAAAACAAAACCATTACCTTCTCTGAGCATCTCGATGTCTCCGATATTGAGAAGCTGATGAATATTTTAAACAGCCGCCTAGCCGGAGTCCCGATGGATCAGCTGAAGGACAGAATGTATAAAGAAGTTGTGATGCTTCTTCGTACGCATTTAAAAGATTATGATCATATTTTAGATGCGCTCGGCAATACATTTACATCGACTCAAAATGAATCAAAACTTTTCTTTGGCGGGAAGATTAATATGTTGAATCAGCCGGAGTTTCATGACATTGACCGCATCCGTTCACTCATGATGCTTATTGAGCAAAAGAATGATGTCATGCAGCTGTTTCATCCAAATCAGCAAGGAATCACTATTAAAATCGGTTCAGAAAACAATTTGGAAGCGATGGAGAACTGCAGCTTAATCACAGCTACTTATTCGATTGATCAAAAATCACTCGGCTCCATTGCCGTCATTGGTCCAACCCGTATGGATTATGGCAGGGTTGTCAGTCTCTTGCATCATGTATCAAAAGACTTGTCAAACGCACTTTCCAATTTGTATGATGAGTAGGGTGATAAAAGATAGGGGCACAGCCCCTTCGTATTTTTGAATCTTTTGAGGGAGGTGAACACAATGTCAGAAGAAAAACAGACACCTGAGCAAGAAGCAGAGGTTGAAGCACAAGAAGAAGCAGTTCAAGCAGATACTGAGGAAGTAACAAATGATGAACAGTCTGCCTTCCAAGAAAAAATCGATGAATTGCAGCAGCTTCTTGATGAAAAAGAAAACAAAATTCTGCGTGTTCAAGCAGATTTTGAAAACTATAAACGCCGTGCTCGAACTGAAGTGGAGACCGTGCAAAAATATCGTTCTCAACATGTTGTCAGTGATCTTCTCCCAGCTCTTGATAACTTTGAAAGAGCGCTTGGAATTGATCCAGACAATGAGCAGACGAAAAGTTTGTTAGAAGGAATGCAAATGGTTTACCGCCAGCTGGTAGAAGCGTTGAAAAATGAAGGCGTTGAACCAATTGAAGCTGTCGGCAAAGAGTTCGATCCAAACCTTCATCAAGCCGTCATGCAAGTTGAAGATGAAAACTACGATTCAAATATCGTTGTAGAAGAATTGCAAAAGGGCTATAAACTCAAAGACCGAGTTATTCGTCCATCAATGGTAAAAGTAAATCAATAACTACATAATGGGAGGTCATCGAATATGAGTAAAATCATTGGGATTGACTTAGGAACAACAAACTCATGTGTTGCAGTACTTGAAGGCGGCGAGCCAAAAGTCATTGCTAACGCTGAAGGAGCACGTACAACACCATCTGTTGTCGCTTTTAAAAACGGAGAGCGCCAAGTGGGTGAAGTAGCAAAACGTCAATCAATTACAAACCCGAACACGATCATGTCTGTTAAAAGACATATGGGTACTGATTATAAAGTAGAAGTTGAAGGCAAGAACTATACACCGCAGGAAATCTCTGCGATTATTCTTCAGCACCTTAAATCTTACGCTGAAGGCTATCTTGGCGAAGAAGTAACAAAAGCTGTTATCACAGTTCCTGCTTACTTCAACGATGCAGAACGTCAAGCAACGAAAGATGCTGGGAAAATTGCTGGTCTTGAAGTAGAACGTATCATCAACGAACCAACAGCAGCTGCACTTGCGTATGGTTTAGATAAAACAGAAGAAGATCAAACGATTCTTGTATACGACCTTGGCGGCGGTACATTTGACGTATCGATCCTTGAGCTTGGAGACGGCGTCTTTGAAGTGCGCTCAACTGCTGGGGACAACCGTCTAGGTGGAGACGATTTTGACCAAGTTATCATTGATCACCTAGTGGCTGAATTCAAAAAAGAAAATGGCATTGACCTTTCTAAAGATAAAATGGCGCTTCAGCGTTTAAAAGATGCTGCTGAAAAAGCGAAAAAAGATCTTTCTGGTGTATCTTCTACACAAATCTCACTGCCATTTATCACAGCTGGAGAAGCAGGACCTCTTCACCTTGAATTAACGTTAACACGTGCTAAATTCGAAGAGCTTTCTGCAGATCTTGTAGAGCGTACAATGACACCTGTACGTCAAGCACTGAAAGATGCTGGTTTATCTGCTAGCGAGATTGATAAAGTCATCCTTGTTGGTGGATCAACTCGTATTCCTGCAGTACAAGAAGCAATCAAAAAAGAAACAGGCAAAGAGCCTCATAAAGGTGTAAACCCTGATGAAGTAGTTGCACTTGGTGCAGCGATCCAAGGTGGAGTGATCACAGGGGATGTCAAAGACGTTGTTCTTCTTGACGTAACACCACTTTCTTTAGGAATTGAAACAATGGGCGGCGTATTCACGAAGCTGATTGAACGCAATACAACAATTCCAACAAGTAAATCTCAAGTATTCTCAACAGCTGCTGACAACCAAACAGCTGTAGATATCCATGTCCTGCAAGGTGAGCGCCCAATGGCTGCAGATAACAAAACATTAGGCCGCTTCCAATTGACTGATATCCCGCCAGCACCACGCGGCGTACCGCAAATCGAAGTATCTTTTGATATCGATAAAAACGGTATTGTCAACGTACGTGCGAAAGATATGGGTACAGGCAAAGAGCAAAACATCACAATCAAATCTTCTTCAGGTCTTTCTGATGATGAGATCGAAAAAATGGTAAAAGAAGCAGAAGAAAATGCTGAAGCAGATGCGAAGAAAAAAGAAGAAATCGAAGTGCGCAACGAAGCAGATCAATTAGTGTTTACAACTGAAAAAACATTAAAAGATCTAGAAGGCAAAATCGATGAAGAGCAAGTGAAAAAAGCAAATGACGCGAAAGATGCGCTAAAAGCTGCGATCGAAAAAGGCGAGTTTGAAGACATCAAAGCGAAAAAAGATGAGCTGCAAACAATCGTTCAAGAATTAACGACAAAGCTCTATGAAGAAGCTGCAAAACAAGCACAAGCTCAGCAAGAAGGCGCTGAAGGTGCTCAAAAAGCAGATGACAATGTAGTGGATGCAGAATACGAAGAAGTAAACGACGATCAAGAGAAAAAATAATCACCTTTACTTTTGAAAAAGACTGCTGAAACGTACTCGTCAGAAAGTCAAAGTCAGGATCTCTTGGCTTTGACTTTTTTTCTTTTCAACGATGAAAGGAATTGAAAAAGGTTAAATCAAAATGATACAATCGTATTTATGTGAGAAAATCGGGAGTGTGAAGAGATGAGTAAGCGTGATTACTATGAAGTGCTTGGCGTAAGTAAGAGCGCCTCAAAGGACGAAATCAAAAAGGCATACCGCAAGCTTTCAAAAAAGTATCACCCTGATATTAATAAAGAAGCTGGCTCAGATGAGAAATTCAAAGAAGTAAAAGAAGCCTATGAAACCCTTTCTGATGATCAAAAACGTTCGCATTATGACCAGTTCGGTCATACCGATCCGAACCAAGGCTTTGGCGGCGGCGGTTTTGGCGGAGGAGGAGACTTTGGCGGCTTCGGCGGCTTTGATGACATCTTCTCTAGTATTTTTGGCGGCGGGGCCAGAAGAAGAGATCCAAATGCACCGCGCCAAGGAGCGGACCTGCAATATACAATGACGCTTTCGTTTGAAGAAGCGGCATTTGGAAAAGAAGCAACCATTGAAATCCCTCGTGAAGAAACTTGTGAAACATGTCATGGATCAGGTGCAAAGCCTGGTACGCAGGCAAAAACCTGTTCACATTGCGGCGGTTCTGGTCAATTAAATGTTGAGCAATCCACTCCGTTTGGTAAAGTGGTCAACCGCAGAGTATGTAACTACTGCAGCGGAACAGGGAAACAAATTGACCATAAATGTTCAACATGCGGCGGCTCTGGCAAAGTGCGTAAGCGTAAGAAAATTAACGTGACGATTCCTGCAGGTGTTGATGATGGCCAGCAGCTCAGAGTGTCTGGCCAAGGTGAACCAGGTGTAAATGGAGGACCTCCAGGCGATCTATTCGTTGTGTTCCATGTGCGTGCGCATGAATTCTTCGAACGTGATGGAGATGACATTTACTGCGAGATGCCGCTCACCTTTGCCCAAGCTGCACTAGGTGACGAAATTGAAGTGCCGACATTACACGGAAAAGTAAAATTAAAAGTTCCTGCTGGCACTCAAACTGGCACGAAGTTTAGACTCAAAGGAAAAGGCGTGAAAAATGTACGCGGCTACGGCCAAGGCGATCAGCATATCGTTGTACGTGTTGTCACACCGACAAATTTAACAGACAATCAAAAAGATATCATTAGAAAATTTGCTGAAGTGAGCGGAAATAAACCAGACGAACAAGAAATGAGCTTTTTCGATAAGGTAAAACGCGCATTTAAAGGCGAGTAAGACGGATAAGGAGTTGGTAGTATTGAAGTGGTCAGAAATTAGCGTCCATACAACAAATGAAGCGGTGGAACCGATCACCAATATTTTGCATGAAGCAGGTGCAAGTGGTGTCGTGATTGAGGACCCGCTTGATTTAGTCAAGGAACGTGAAAATGTATACGGTGAGATCTACCAGCTCGATCCGAATGACTATCCGGATGAAGGTGTCATTGTGAAAGCCTATCTTCCAATGAACAGCTTTTTGATGGAAACGGTAGATGAGATCAAAGAAGCCATCAACAATCTTCTTCTATACGATATTGACCTTGGACGCAATACACTGTCAATTTGTGAAGTAAATGAAGAAGAATGGGCCACCGCCTGGAAGAAATACTATCATCCTGTGAAAATCTCTGAAAAATTCACCATCGTTCCAACGTGGGAAGAATATACACCGGTTCATTCTGATGAACTGATTATTGAAATGGATCCTGGAATGGCATTTGGAACAGGTACGCATCCAACAACCGTCCTTTGCATTCAGGCGCTTGAGCGCTACGTGAAGGAAAACGATACGGTGATTGATGTTGGAACAGGCTCTGGAATTTTAAGTGTGGCAGCAGCAATGCTTGGTGCAAAGGACATTCAAGCCTTTGATCTCGACACCGTTGCGGTAGAAAGTGCGAAGCAAAACATCAAACTAAATGGTGTAAGTGACCAAGTGACGGTCAAACAAAACAATTTGCTTGATGGAATTTCAGGTGAGCGTGATGTGATTGTCGCCAACATTCTGGCAGAAGTGATTTTGCGCTTTACAGATCAAGCCTATGACCTATTGAAGAAAGATGGCTATTTCATTACATCAGGCATCATTGGACAAAAGAAATTACAGGTCAAAACAGCATTAGAAGAAGCAGGTTTTGACATTGTTGAAGTGCTGTCAATGGAAGATTGGGTCAGCATTATAGCGAAAAAATAAAGCGAGTAGGTGTCAGGACACGTATGCAACGATATTTTATCGACCTCACGAAAGAAGAAGTGACGTTAAAGGGAGCCATCGTTATAAAAGGTGAAGATGTACATCATCTTTCCAATGTCATGCGGATGAAAGCAGGGCAGGAAATCCTTTGTTTAACGACAGACGGCTTTGAAGCGCTCAGTAAAATTGATACAATAACAAAGGAAGAAGTGATTTGTCACCTTGAAAGCTGGACAAATCAGGACAGAGAACTTCCGATTAGGGTGACGATTGCAAGCGGTCTTCCAAAAGGAGATAAGCTTGAGCTCATTATCCAAAAAGGCACAGAGCTTGGCGCAAGTGCTTTTATCCCGTTTCAAGCGGCTCGTTCTATTACAAAGCTTGACCAAAAAAAGTCACATAAAAAACGAGAGCGCTGGGAGAAAATCGCGAAAGAAGCAGCCGAGCAGTCCTACCGGAATATCATTCCCCGTGTTTATTCAGTATCAACGTTTAAAGAGCTGACGCAATTAGCTGGTGAATTCGATAAATGTGTCGTTGCATACGAAGAATCATCGAAAGAAGGAGAGCAAAGCCGCTTTCAAACTGTGCTTCAACAGATGAAAGGCGGACAAACCTTGCTAGTGGTTTTTGGCCCTGAAGGCGGTTTGGCAGAAAAGGAGATTGAAGAGCTTGAAACGCTTGGTGCAGTCATTTGCGGGCTTGGACCACGCATTTTAAGAACAGAAACTGCTCCTTTATATGCGCTTTCTGCTATATCTTATCAAACAGAGTTATTAAGAGGTGAATCATGATGGGAACAGTAGCGTTCCATACACTTGGCTGTAAGGTCAACCACTATGAAACAGAGGCGATCTGGCAGCTGTTTAAAGAAGCTGGCTATGAAAGAAAAGAGTATGAATCAAAAGCAGACGTATATGTCATTAATACATGTACGGTCACGAATACAGGCGATAAGAAAAGCCGCCAAGTCATTAGAAGAGCCATTCGTCATAACCCGGATGGTGTCATTTGTGTAACAGGCTGCTATGCGCAAACATCACCAGCAGAAATCATGGCGATTCCTGGTGTTGATATTGTGGTTGGAACACAGGACAGACATAAATTACTAGGCTATATTGAAGAATACCGCAGAGAAAGACAGCCGATCAACGGGGTTGGCAATATCATGAAAGCACGTGTGTTTGAAGAACTTGATGTTCCTGCCTTCACAGACAGAACGCGCGCTTCATTAAAAATCCAAGAAGGCTGTAACAATTTCTGTACATTCTGCATTATTCCTTGGGCGCGCGGCCTTCTTCGTTCTCGTGATCCAGAAGAGGTCATCAATCAAGCGCAGCAGCTTGTTGATGCGGGCTATAAAGAAATTGTGCTTACAGGTATTCACACAGGCGGATACGGAGAAGACTTAAAGGATTATAACTTTGCAAAGCTTCTGAGAGAATTAGATGAACGTGTTATTGGCTTGAAACGAATCCGTATTTCATCTATTGAAGCAAGTCAAATTACAGATGAAGTGATTGAAGTGCTTGATCAGTCAGATAAAATTGTCAGACACTTACACATCCCGCTTCAATCTGGCTCAAATACTGTGCTGAAAAGAATGCGCCGTAAATATACGATGGAATTCTTTGCAGAGCGTTTAACAAAGCTGAAAAAAGCATTGCCGGGTCTTGCTGTTACCTCTGATGTAATCGTTGGATTCCCTGGGGAAACAGAAGAAGAGTTCTTGGAAACGTACAATTTTGTCAAAGACCATCAATTCTCTGAGCTGCATGTATTCCCTTACAGCAAACGTACAGGTACCCCGGCTGCAAGAATGGAAGATCAAGTGGATGAAAATGTGAAAAACGAACGTGTCCACCGTTTGATCGCTCTTTCTGACCAGCTTGCGAAAGAGTATGCATCAGCATACGAAGGTGATGTGCTAGAAATTATTCCGGAAGAATCCTTCAAAGAACAAGAAGGAAACCACAATCTTTATGTTGGTTATACAGATAACTACATGAAAGTTGTTTTTGAAGGGACAGAGGACATGATCGGCCGTCTGGTCAAAGTGAAAATTACGAAAGCGGGCTATCCTTATAACGAAGGACAATTCGTTCGCATCAGCGATGATGTGCAGCCAGACAAAGTGAGAATGACCTCATAATAGATAAAAAACCGGCAGCCAAAAGGGCAAGCCGGTTTCTTTTATTTTGACTGATTCGGCATGAGACACAAGATCAATCCGTGAAAAGGGCGAATGAACGGAAAGAAGAGGAGAGAGCTTGCCACATTAAACAGCAGGCTGAAATGCGCAATCTGCTGGGCAGGAGAGCTTGCGAGAAGGGCGACAACCTCTGTGATCAGGGCGAGAAACGGCAGGCATAAAAGAACCCCAAGCACATTAAACACGACGTGTGCATAAGCCGTTTGACGTGCTGCGTAGCCGCCGGATATCGCAGCCATCACAGCCGTAATACATGTCCCAATATTGGACCCCAACACAAAGCTGATACCTTCCTGAAGTGCCACAGTTCCCTCATTCATAAATCCCATTAAAATACCGATACAGACTGAGCTCGAATGAACAATTGCTGTGAAAATGGTACCCGAAAGCAGCGCTGTCCAGTCTGAATGCTGCATCATTTCAAGAAAACGCAATGTCTCAGGCTGGCTTGTCATCATCCCTGCAATTTTTGAAAAGCCTTGTATGCAAAAAAAGATCATCCCGAGCCCAAATAAACTTTTACCTGCATGTCTAAAAGATGTCCTGCCAAAAAGGATAAATACAAGACCGGCTATGATCAAAACCCACATGAATACGTCCATTTTAATGGCGATAAATTCTGTCGTAAACGTGGAGCCGATATTGGTTCCAAGAATCATTGGGATCGATTTTTTAAAAGAGAGAATGCCAGTACTGACAAAGCCAATGACGATAACCATAAAAGCAGAACTGCTTTGTAGAACCCCTGTAAACACAATGCTGACCAAGAATGCTTTGACCGGGTGATCTGTAAAGAGAAGAAGTGATTTCTCAATACGAGACGACGCAAGCGCCATTAATCCTTTTCTCAGCAAGCCCATTGACCATAAAAAAATGAAAATAAGTGCACAAAAATAAATGATCGCCATCATAGAAAAGTCCTCCTCTTACCAATGAATATATGGACTTGTCTACCTGCTCATGACGAAAATATATTTCCAAATCACTTAGTTGACCTCACACTGGGCTTATATTATAATGTCTAGGTACATGTTTTGCATGTATATCTTTTTTTAATGCAGTCGATTGGTGTATTCGGAGGGAGGGAAAGAGAATGTCAAAAACGGTCGTTAGAAAAAACGAATCGCTTGAAGATGCTCTTCGTCGCTTTAAACGCAGTGTATCCAAAACTGGAACATTGCAAGAAGCAAGAAAGCGTGAATTTTATGAAAAGCCTAGCGTAAAGCGCAAGAAAAAGTCTGAAGCTGCTAGAAAACGTAAATTCTAAAGAGGGTGGATTTTATGAGTCTTCTTGAGCAATTAAATTCTGATATGAAGCTTATGATGAAAAACCGTGAGAAAGACAAGCTTGTTGTCATTCGTATGGTAAAGGCTTCGCTGCAAAATGAAGCAATTAAGCTTAAGAAAGACAGTTTGACCGGCGATGAGGAACTAACCGTCCTTTCCCGCGAGATTAAGCAACGTAAAGACTCCCTCCATGAATTTTCGAAAGCTAATCGCTTAGATTTAGTAGATAAAGTTCAAAAAGAGATTGACATATTAGACGTTTATTTACCTGAACAGCTTTCTGAAGAAGAACTGCAAACGATCGTGAAAGAAACGATTACTGAAACAGGTGCTTCCTCGAAGGCTGATATGGGTAAAGTCATGAGCGCTATTATGCCAAAAGTAAAAGGTAAAGCTGATGGAGCTGTCATTAACAGACTTGTCAGCGAGCAGCTGTCTCAATAAAAAAGTATCCTTCTATTGTTAGAAGGGTACTTTTTTTATGCCCTCGTGATTCTGTCATATAAAAATGAAACCTATGATACATTTGTAACGTATGTAAAGGAACGGTAAAATGGAAGAAAGAGAGGAGGGATCACCAAATAGATGAAAAAAATAAAAATTTCTATTGCTCTCTTCAGTTGTTTTATAATATGCTTGTTATTAGGGGTTCAATTGACCGCGAAATCAGCAGATCAGAAAGTTCATGTTATCCCAATTGAAGATACAGTAGAAAAAGGACTTTCTAAATTCATTGAACGATCGTTTGAGCAGGCAAAGTCGGAGCGGGCGAAGCATATTATTCTCGACATCAATACACCAGGTGGTGCAGTCGATGCAGCGCTTGAGATCGCAGATACGATTCGTGCTTCCGATATCCCAGTGACAGCGTTTGTCAATCATAGAGCGCTTTCAGCCGGGGCCTTCATCGCGCTAAATGCCGATCAAATTTATATGACCCCGAATGGAAAGATGGGGGCTGCTGCGATCATCGATGGAGAAGGCAATGCTGCCGATCAAAAATCTGAATCTCTATGGCTTGCTGAAATGAGTGATGCTGCCGAAAAGCAGGGGCGTGATCCAAAGTATGCTCTTGCCATGGCGGATATAGATATAGACGCAAAAGAAGCCGGTGCACCAAAAGGAGAATTGCTCACCTTCAACACAGAACGGGCGCTTAAATTCGGTTATGCAGAAGGAGAAGCAAAAAATATGGATGAGTTGCTTCAGAAGCTGAAATTAAAAGATGCTTCTGTTCAATACGATGAAGTGAGCTTTGCTGAAAAGGTTGCGCGTTTTCTTACGCACCCAATTGTCATTCCAATCCTTTTATCCATTGCAAGTTTAGGGTTAGTTGTTGAGCTCTATTCTCCTGGCTTTGGGGTCCCGGGCACCATGGGAGTGACAGCGCTTCTTCTATTCTTTTATGGTCATCTCGTGGCAGGTTTTGCAGGATATGAGACGTTGTTCCTGTTTTTAGCAGGGATTGCACTCATCATTTTGGAATTGTTTTTGCCAGGGGGAATCGTAGGTGTCATTGGATTGATCTGTGTCGTTGTCAGCTTATTTTTAGCAGCTGGAAGCTTTACAGAAATGGCGATTTCCATCTTGATTGCCACTGCTGTTTCAATCATAGCAGTTATTTTATTGACAAAGGTGTTGGGGAAACGTATGAAATTCTTTAAAAAGTTCATTTTAACCGATTCAACCAATAAGGAAAGCGGTTATGTCTCAAATGAAACAAGAGAAGATCTTGTTGGGCAAATCGCAGTGACAGCCACTGCACTTCGTCCATCTGGTACGATCGTACTCGGAGATGAGCGCATTGATGTTGTGTCAGAAGGTGCATTTATCGATAAAGATGAACAAGTAAAAATTGTGAAAGCGGAAGGCTCACGCATTGTCGTGAGGAAAGTATAGATATACTGATTTTAGAGGAGGAATAAAATGGATCCATCTACTTTACTATTATTTGTGATTATCGCAGCAGGTTTGATTGTTCTATCGATCTTTTTCACCTTTGTACCGGTGATGCTGTGGATTTCTGCCCTAGCGGCTGGCGTAAAAGTGAGCATTTTTACACTTGTAGGAATGAGACTGCGCCGAGTGATTCCAAACCGAGTGGTCAACCCGCTCATCAAAGCACATAAAGCAGGTCTTGATGTGACGATTAACCAGCTGGAGAGCCACTATCTTGCAGGTGGTAACGTGGACCGAGTTGTGAACGCATTAATTGCAGCTCAACGCGCGAATATCGAATTGAACTTTGCCCGCTGTGCAGCCATCGACCTAGCAGGCCGTGATGTACTTGAAGCAGTTCAAATGAGTGTAAATCCTAAAGTCATTGAAACACCATTTATCTCTGGTGTTGCGATGGACGGGATTGAAGTCAAAGCAAAAGCACGTATTACAGTTCGTGCAAACATCGACCGACTTGTCGGTGGTGCAGGGGAAGAAACAATTATTGCCCGTGTAGGTGAAGGGATTGTCTCTACAATCGGTTCATCAGATAATCATAAAAAGGTTCTTGAGAATCCTGATATGATTTCTCAAACGGTTCTTGGTAAAGGATTAGATTCAGGTACTGCATTTGAAATTCTCTCGATTGATATCGCAGATGTTGATATCGGTAAGAACATCGGGGCAATTCTGCAAACAGACCAAGCAGAAGCAGACAAAAACATTGCACAGGCGAAAGCAGAAGAACGCCGCGCAATGGCTGTTGCACAAGAACAAGAGATGCGTGCGAAAGTTGAAGAAATGCGCGCGAAAGTCGTTGAAGCAGAGGCTGAAGTACCACTTGCAATGGCTGAAGCATTACGTGAAGGCAATATTGGTGTCATGGACTACATGAACATTAAGAATATCGATGCTGATACGGATATGAGAGATTCATTTGGCAAAATGACAAAAGGTCCATCTGATAATGAAAACAAATAAGCATCCTCTCACGCTTTAAGGAGGGAGCCCATTGGACATTTTATTTGAAAATCCGCTACTAATTGCGATTATCATCGGTATCATCTCTGCCGTCTTTGGGAAGATCGGCAAACAAGAGGAGAACGAAGAGCAGAATCAGCAAAAGAAGCCCGCTCCTCAGCGTAAGCAGGTGCCCCAAAAGCAAACAAAGCAAACAAGTCCAGATCCAGTCGTGACCGATCAGCTGGATGATTTCGGCGATGTACATGATCATGGCGGGATGAAGAAAAAAACTTCTCAGTCCTTACAAGATCGCTATACGGCTACACTTGCCGAAATGGAAGAAAGAAAAAACGAGCTGAACAAAGAGTTCCAATCGCTTGAAAGAGAGCTGACAAGGCCAAAGGCTGCATCTGCTGAAATGAGGCCAAAATTCATTGAGAAGCTGAACCAAGATACAATTGTTCAAGGAATGATCCTTGGAGAAGTATTTGGAGAGCCGCGCGCGAAAAAGCCGCACAGAACGATGAAACGGCCATATAAAAGATAAAGAAGAAAGCCCCCTTTTTCATAAAGGGGGGCTTTTTTTGCCTGATGACGATTTTTCTTAAAGAAAATGCTGAAAGGGCTGTTTTACGGGATTCATTAGCATGATATGAACCCCTGAGGAATAGGATGATATAGAGGCTTTCTCATCAGTCTCACCATCTTTCAGTTTGATCTCATACACATGAGGTGGGAAGGGGTTCTTATTGAATGGGAAAAAGAAAAAATCGACTTAAAGCATGGCTGACAAGAACACTTGAAATCCCTCCAGACGTGATGATGGATCTTCCCCGTATTACGATGGTTGGCAGACTCCACATTTACATAGAGAACCATAAAGGGCTTTTGCTTTTCAGTGATCAAGAGGTAAGGCTGATGCTCAAACAGGGACAATGCATTATTTCAGGGAAAGATTTTGTGATTAAAACGATTTTGCCAGAAGAGATTTTATTGGAAGGGAAAATCGATGAGGTCCGTTATATTGATTCTTAACTGACGGAGGGGAGAAGCGTGAAGAATAAATGGTTCGCCTATTTTATTGGCAGAGTGGAAGTGGAGATCAAAGGAAATGGCATTGAGCGGCTCATTAATGAGTGCACGAGGCAGGGGATCACAATGTTTCAAGTGAGCCGCCGTCAAGACAGCGTGCGCTTATTTATTCGCTTATCAGATGTACATGCCTTCAGAAAGGTACGCAGACATCATGACGTGACATGTTCATTTCATCAAAAAAAGGGCTTTCCATTTCTACTCCTATGGTCAAGGAAGAATATCGGATTTACCCTTGGGATTGTATGCTTTCTAGTGACGATATTGGCGCTTTCAAACATGGTATGGAAAATTGATATTAAAGGAGCCAATCCAGAAACTGAACATCAAATGAGAAAGCATTTAGATGACATCGGGGTGCAAAAAGGACGTTTTCAATTTCTAATGGGAACACCTGAAAAAATTCAAAAATCCCTGACAACCAATATTCCAAGCATCACATGGGTTGGCGTTGAACTAAACGGCACAACCTTTCAAATGAAAGTTGTGGAAAAAAATGAACCTGAAAAAGAGAAATACACGAGTCCTCAGCATATCGTTGCCAAGAAAAAGGCGGTCATCACGAGAATGTATGTGGAAAAAGGAGAGCCGCTTGCCGCGGTTGATGAACATGTAAAGAAAGGACAGATGCTTGTCTCTGGACTCATTGGCAGCGAAGATCAGCAAAAAACGGTAGGAGCCAAAGCGAAAATCTATGGTGAAACGTGGTATCGTTCTGAAGTTTCTGTCCCTCTTCGAACATCTTTTGACGTCTTTACGGGTAAAATGAAGACAAAGCACAAGCTCTCCGCATTTGGAGGCTCACTGCCATTTTGGGGCTTTTCTTTTAAAAAGGATGATTTTAAGCAGCCAAAAACAGAAACAGAAGTTCATCCGCTTCATTTTTTAAACATGCAGCTCCCATTCTCTTATGAAAAGGAAATTACACGCGAAAGTGAGAAAATAAATCGAGAATACACAAATAAAGAAGCGGTTCAAGCAGGGATTAAAATGGGTAAAAAAGAATTAGAAGAGAAGCTAGGTCAAACAGGAGAGGTGAAAAGTGAAAAAGTTTTGCACGAGACAACAGGGAATGGTAAAGTTAAGTTAATCATCCTTTACCAAGTAATAGAAGATATTGTTCAACCAACACCTATTGTTCAGGGAGACTAGAGAATGACAGAACATTTACTTGAGATTCAACAAAAATTGGATAGCCCAAACGAAGCGATTGCTTTATTTGGCAATCAAGATGCTTATCTGAAACTAATGGAAAACGAGCTGAACGTCTCCATTATTACGCGTGGAGAAAAAGTGTATGTTTCTGGTGAGGAAGCATCAAGAGATACAGTAAGCCGTTTGATCACATCTCTTTTACATCTCATCCGTAAAGGAATTGAGATATCTGAACGGGATGTCGTTTATGCCATTAAAATGGCGCAAAAAAACAAGCTGAATTATTTTGAAAATATGTATGAAGATGAAATTACGAAAAATGCCAAAGGAAAATCGATCAGGGTGAAAACAATCGGCCAGCGGGAATATGCTGCGGCGATGAAAAAAGATGACCTGGTCTTTGGAATTGGACCCGCTGGTACAGGGAAGACGTATTTGGCAGTCGTCAATGCGGTCCATTCACTGAAAAATGGACATGTAAAACGGATTATCCTGACAAGACCAGCTGTTGAAGCAGGAGAGAGCCTTGGCTTTTTACCAGGTGATCTAAAGGAAAAAGTAGATCCTTATTTAAGACCACTATATGATGCCCTGCATGATGTGCTTGGCAGTGATCATACGGAACGTTTAATCGAGCGCGGCGTGATTGAAATAGCGCCCCTTGCCTATATGAGAGGCCGGACGCTTGATGATGCATTTGTGATTTTAGATGAAGCGCAGAATACAACACCTGCCCAAATGAAAATGTTTTTGACGAGACTTGGGTTTGGCTCTAAAATGGTCATTACAGGAGATATTACACAGATTGATCTGCCAAAGGGCATGCAGTCAGGTCTTGCGGCTGCAAAGGACATGCTTGCAGAGATCAAGGGCATCTCATTTATTGAATTAGACCAGACAGATGTGGTCAGACACCCGCTTGTGGCGAAGATCATTGGCGCATACGAAAAGCAAAAATGAACTGAGTGACCCGATCGTCTTCATCGGGTCATTTTGTTTCGATCGTGGTTTAAAGTAAAAAAGGAGGTACTTTCCTTGAGAAAGAATCAAAAAGGCAGTAAGCGCAAAAGAATGCTGTCTAAAAAAGAACCTCAGAAAATGGAGCGCTCACGTTATTTAAATGTTTTGCTGTACGCTGGTTTAGCAGCCATTTTATTCGTGGTGCTCTTCTTCCATGTAAAGCCTGAATCGCTCGACTTAGATTTATTTTCAGTGAGCGAACAGACCATCTATTCTCCGTCAACCGTTGATGATCAAGAAGCGACAGAAGAAAAGAAACAAGAAGCAACAGATCAGGTAGAAGATCAATATACGCTCAAAAAAGCGTATTCTGATAATCGCGTAGACCTCATCTCATCCCTCTTTGAAGCCATTAAAGAAGAGAAGAAAGCAGCTGATGATAAAGAGAACGCGCCATCAGATCAAGAAATGGTCAAGCGTGTCAAAGAAAAGCTCACAACAGATATGCAGGAGGCTGTTTCGGATCAATCCATCAAAGCACTGCTCCAGGCAAGTGATGAAAATCTCTCATTTACTAAGGATTCCATCATCACAGTGGTGAATTCACTGATGAGTAAAGAAATCACAGCAGCGAAATTACAAGATGAGAAAAAACAAGTCAAAACAGAGCTTAAAAACAATTCAATTCCATCAAAATACTTAAATGCAGCGACAGAAATCGGTGAATTTGCGATCATTCCAAACTATGTATTTGACCCAGTGGCAACAGAAAAGAAAAGACAGGAAGCGGCTGACAATATTCAGCCTGTGCAAATTAAGCAGGGGCAAATCTTAGTTGAAGAAGGAGAGCTCATCGACCGGGAAGTTTATCGCAAATTAGAACTGACGGGTCTGTTAAACAGCTCAAATTTATTTAAGCCTGTAAGTGGTCTTCTCATATTAATTGGACTTTTCTTAGCAGCGATTATTCATTCCCTTGAATCGAGGAAAAAATCGCTTGTCCATAAGAATAAGTCATTACTGCTTTACTCGCTTATTTTCACGATTATATTAATTATCATGGAAGTGTTCAGCCTCTTCCAGGAAACGAAGTATACGACGATAGGCTATGTCGTGCCAGTGGCACTTGGCACGATGCTGATCAAGCTGCTCATTAATGAGCGGTTAGCGATCTTCTCCGGTCTTGTATTTGCTCTTTGCGGCAGTATGATGTTTAATCAAGGAGTAACCGGCGTCTTTAACTATGTGATCTGCGCTTATTATCTTGTGAGCGGGATGGCTGGTATTTTATTTTTAAGAAAACATAATGCAAGATCAAAAATATTGCAGGCCGGACTTTTGGTGGCTTTGGTGAATGTACTTGTGGTTTTATCCATTACACTGATCCAAAACTCTTCACCATCAGGGCTTGAAATCGGTGTGAACCTCATGATGGCAATTGTGTCAGGGTTTGCATCATCTATCTTGGTCATTGGGTTAATGCCTGTTTTTGAGAGCATGTTTGGTATTCTTTCCACAATGAAACTGATTGAATTATCCAATCCAAATCATCCGCTGCTCAAAAAGATTTTAACCGAGACACCAGGTACATATCATCATAGTGTCATGGTGGCGAATTTAGCGGATGCTGCATGTGAAGCAGTCGGCGCAAATGGTCTTTTAGCAAGGGTCGGCGCTTATTATCATGACATTGGGAAAACGAAAAGACCGCAATACTTTATCGAAAACCAAATGAACATTGATAATCCGCATGACAAGCTTTCTCCTCAGCTGAGTAAAAATATTATTATTGCCCATACGACAGATGGCGCTGATATGCTGAGAGAAAAGAAGTTTCCTGAAGAACTTGTCGACATTGCCGAACAGCATCACGGGAAGTCTCTTTTAAAGTTCTTTTACTATAAGGCGAAAGAGCGTGATGATCAGGTGACAGAAGAAGAATTCCGTTACCCTGGTCCAAAGCCGCAGTCAAAAGAAGCAGCGATTATTTCTGTGGCTGACAGCGTTGAAGCGGCGGTTCGTTCCATGCATAATCCAAATCCAGAGCGGATTGAAAAGCTTGTCAAAGGCATTATTTCAGATAAAATGCAGGACGGGCAATTTAGTGAGTGTGACCTCACATTTAAAGAATTAAATATTATCAGCCAAACGATTTGTACAACATTAAAGGGGATTTTCCATTCTCGGATTGAATATCCAGATGCCCCGAAGCAGAAGGTGAAGTAAATGACATTGTTAATCGATTTAATAGATGAAACAGGACAAGTATCAAAAGAGCAGCTTGAAGAAGTGGAAAAGCTTCTTCAGTTTGCTGCGGACGAACTTGAGGTCAAGGATCAAGCGGAAGTATCAGTGACGATCGTTTCGAATGAAGAGATTCATCAAATCAATAAAGAATACCGCGGAAAAGACGCACCAACGGATGTGATCTCCTTTGCACTTGAGGAAGAAGGAGAAGGGGAGATTGAAATCATAGGAGCGGATGATATCCCGCCTGTACTTGGTGACATTATCATTAGTGTGGATCGAACGAAAGAGCAGGCAGAGGAATATGGACATTCCTTTATGAGAGAGCTTGGATTCTTAACGATTCATGGCTTCCTCCATTTGCTCGGGTACGATCATATGACAGAGGAAGATGAAAAAGAAATGTTCGCCAAACAGACAAAAATTTTGGATGATTATGGCCTTTCGAGATCATCGTAAGAAAAGAAGGCCGCTCGCCCGTTTTTTTCGGAGTTTTTACTATGCATTTAGAGGAATATGGCGAACTTTCTTGAATGAACGGAATTTTCGATTTCACACAGTCGCAGCCATCATCGTGGTGATCTGCGGCTTTTGGTTCCGCATTGACCCATTTGAATGGCTGATCGTTCTTCTTCTTTGCGGGGGGATGTTTGCGCTTGAACTTGTCAATACAGCCATTGAACATACAGTGGATCTGATGACAGAAGAAAGACACCCGCTTGCAGAGAGAGCGAAGGACGCTGCGGCAGGCGCTGTTTGCGTTTACGCCGCGATTTCGGTTATGATTGGGTTGATCATCTTCTTACCGAAGATCATGCAATAGAACAATATTACTATTTATTAACATTTTTAGAAATGGGCGTGAAAATGTCACGTGAATTATGTAAAATATAAATGTGACAGTGGTACCATTTCTTCTGAAAGTGGGAACTAGGAATGAACAAACAAGAGTTGATTTCAGAAGCAATCAAAGCAAGAGATTTTGCATATGTACCCTATTCTAAATTCAAAGTCGGTGCAGCATTACTGTCGAATGATGGAAAAGTGTATGGCGGCTGCAACATTGAAAATGCAGCATATGGTATGTGTAATTGTGCGGAAAGGACAGCACTTTTTAAAGCCTATTCAGAAGGCATTACATCTTTTCAAATGTTAGCAGTGGTGGCTGATACAGACCGGCCTGTTTCGCCGTGCGGCGCATGCAGACAGGTCATTTCAGAGCTATGTGCACCTGATATGCCAGTGATTCTAACGAACTTAAAAGGACATATATACGAAACAACAGTAAACGAACTATTGCCAGGCGCATTTTCACCGGAGGATTTAAATGACTAACGAAAGCTTCAAATCAGGATTTGTATCAATTATTGGAAGACCAAATGTAGGGAAATCAACTTTTCTTAATCGTGTCATTGGACAAAAGATCGCCATCATGAGCGATAAGCCCCAAACGACGCGAAACAAAGTGCAAGGTGTTCTGACAACAAACACATCACAAACGATCTTTATCGATACACCGGGGATTCATAAACCTAAGCATAAGCTTGGTGATTTTATGATGAGGGTGGCTCAAAATACACTGAAGGAAGTCGACCTGATCTTGTTTATGATCAACGCACAGGAAGGCTATGGCAAAGGTGATGAATTCATCATTGAACGACTAAAGCAAACATCTACACCGGTGTTCCTAGTCGTCAATAAAATTGACCAAATTCATCCAGATGAACTGTTCCTTTTAATTGATGAATACCGCACACGTTATCCATTCAAGGAAATTGTGCCCATTTCAGCTCTTGAAGGAAACAATATCGACACGCTTCTTCAGCAGATTGAAGGTTATCTTCCAGAGGGCCCTCAATTTTATCCGGCAGATCAAGTAACAGATCATCCAGAACGGTTTATTATTTCTGAATTAATTCGTGAAAAAGTGCTGCATTTAACGAGAGAAGAGATTCCGCACAGTATTGCGGTTGCGATTGAATCGATTAAGCCAGATGAAAATGGCAAGATCCATGTCGCGGCGACCATTGTCGTAGAACGTGATTCGCAAAAAGGGATCGTCATTGGTAAACGAGGCAGCTTGTTAAAAGAAGTGGGACAAAAAGCGCGCAGAGACATTGAAGCACTTCTAGGCTCAAAAGTGTATTTAGAGCTTTGGGTCAAAGTTCAGAAGGACTGGCGTAATAAATCCACTCACCTGCGTGACTTCGGATTTAGAGAAGACGAATATTAAAAAATCGCTGCATTTGTCAGCAAATCTGACAATGGTGCGGTTCGATTAGTAAAAATTGTTTATCATGAAATGGAGGTAGCCTGGTCAAGATAAAATTAATATGTTGGATGTAGCGTTGCTGCTTCTAATAAAGAAAGGTGGGGTTTTTATGTTGAATTTTACATGGAACGTATTTTCACAAACAGGAAGCGTTGACACGTATCTGCTTTTCAAAGAGTTAGAAAAGGAGAACCTGGAAAGACCCGATGTACTTGAAGAAGAAATAGCACGATTTGATTTTCCAATCTTATAATTCTTGGCCCCCTCCAGCGCTCGGAGTGTAGACAAATGCTCATTAAAAGTGAAGGAATCGTCCTTAGAACAACAGATTATGGCGAAACAAACAAAATTGTCACGCTGCTCACTAGAGAACATGGAAAAATTGGTGTGATGGCCAGAGGCGCTAAAAAATCAAACAGCCGCCTGTCAGCCATAAGCCAGCCGTTTTTATACGGCACCTTTCTCATCCAATCATCAACAGGACTTGGAACGCTCCAGCAAGGCGAAATGATTGAAAGTATGCGGGCCATTCGGGAAGACTTATTTCTGACCGCATATGCCGCATATATGACGGAATTGATGGATAAAGGGACAGAAGAAAAAAAGCCAAACCCTTATTTGTTTGAGCTTCTGCTTCAATCTCTGCGTCATCTCAACGAAGGCACAGATGCTGATATTATTTTATTTATCGTAGAGGTCAAAATGTTATCAGTGATGGGGATGAAGCCTGAACTTGATCAATGTGTCCACTGTGGTCAAAAAGAAGGGCAGTTCCATTTCTCGATAAGAGATAACGGCTTCATTTGCCAAAATTGCTTTTCGAAAGATCCATATAAACTGCCCTTATCCCCCGCAGCTGCAAGGCTGCTCCGTTTGTTTCATTATTTTGATTTATCAAGGCTTGGTCAGGTTGATGTGAAACAGCAGACGAAACAAGAAATTCGTCAAGTGCTTGATCACTACTATGACGAATATTCCGGCCTCTATTTAAAATCAAAAAAATTCATGAATCAGATGGAATCCATGAAAAAGCTAATGGGTGACGAAAACAAAAGTTGACATCTCCCATGACTTTTTGTAAGATCATCTAAGATAAAATATGTTGCATTGACAGAAAGAAGTACTTACGTAAAATCCATAAAAGCGACCTTAGGGCGGTGTGAGCTAAGGATGGAGGCGTAACGAAAGGCATTCTTGAGCAACGTAAAACAAAGCGGCTGGGTGCTACGACACCAGCAAATAGGGTGGAACCGCGGGAAAAAACTCTCGTCCCTATGTTTGCAAGAACCTTGCGAGCATAGAGACGGGAGTTTTTGTGTTCTCTTACAAGGTTCTAATCCCACCCGCCATACATAGCGGTTGGTCTAGAAAAGATGGAGGTGCGATCATTGAATATTCAAGACATGATTTTGACGCTGCAAAAGCATTGGTCAAATGAAGGCTGCGTATTAATGCAGGCGTATGACACAGAAAAAGGTGCCGGAACGATGAGTCCATACACGTTCCTCAGAAGCATCGGCCCAGAGCCGTGGAAGGTAGCATATGTAGAGCCTTCAAGACGCCCGGCTGATGGCAGATATGGAGAAAACCCAAATAGATTGTATCAGCATCACCAATTTCAAGTGATCATTAAGCCATCACCTGACAATATTCAAGAGCTATATCTTGAATCATTGAAGGCACTTGGCATTGACCCGCTGAAACATGATATTCGTTTTGTGGAAGACAACTGGGAAAATCCATCTCTTGGCTGTGCAGGACTTGGCTGGGAAGTATGGCTTGATGGGATGGAAATTACGCAGTTCACGTATTTCCAACAAGTCGGCGGCTTAGAATGTAAGCCCGTTTCTGTTGAAATCACATACGGTATTGAACGTCTTGCTTCTTACATCCAGGACAAAGAAAATGTCTTCGATCTTGAATGGACAGACGGATTTACGGTCAGAGATTTATTCTTAATGGCTGAATACGAACACTCTGTTTATACATTTGAAACATCTAATACTGACATGCTGTTCGAGCTATTTACAACCTATGAGAAAGAAGCACATAGCCAAATGGACAAAGGGCTTGTTCACCCGGCATATGATTATGTCCTCAAATGCTCTCATACGTTTAACCTGCTCGATGCAAAGGGCGCTATTTCTGTGACTGAGCGAACTGGCTATATCGGAAGAGTGCGTCAGTTAGCAAGAAAAGTAGCCAAAACCTATTATGAAGAACGCGAAAAACTGGGATTCCCTATGCTAAAAGAGGAGGCGGCTTCTCATGAATAAACAAGATGTATTACTTGAAATCGGCTTAGAAGAGATGCCGGCTCGTTTCATGCCAGAGAGTACAAAACAGCTAGGTGAGAAAGTAAAAGCATGGTTTGAAACGCAAAATATTTCATTTGAAGAGACTGCTTTATTCAACTCACCAAGACGTCTTGCTGTACTTGTAAAAGGTGTCGCAGAAAAACAAGAAGACATCAAAGAAGAAGCAAAAGGCCCGGCTAAAAAAATTGCCCAAGATGCTGAAGGCAATTGGACAAAAGCAGCTGAAGGCTTTGCCAGAGGACAAGGTGCTTCAACAGATGATCTCTATTTCAAAGAGATCAAAGGAGTGGATTATGTCCATGTCCAAAAATTTCAAGAAGGAAAGCAAGTCAAAGACCTTCTGCCAGCGTTAGGTGAAATCGCTGCTTCATTAAGCTTTCCAAAGAACATGAGATGGGGAAGCGAGGATTTACGCTATATCCGTCCGATTAAATGGATTGTTTGTTTATTTGGAAAAGAGATTGTACCTGTTGAAATTGCTGGGGTGAAAAGCGGCCGTGAGACTAGAGGACACCGTTTCCTTGGAACGACAGCCAGCATTGACACACCTGCTTCCTATGAACAAACATTGCGCGATCAATTTGTGATTGCAGACTCAGAGAAAAGAAAACAATTCATTACTGAACAGCTAGATGCGCTATCTACAGAAAAAGGCTGGGTCATTCCTGTTGATCCTGAACTTTTAGAAGAAGTGAACGATCTTGTAGAATATCCAACTGTGCTGTCTGGTTCCTTTGAAGAAGAGTTTCTTGCATTGCCGGAAGAAGTATTGGTGACGACAATGAAAGAGCATCAGCGCTACTTCCCTGTGAAAAATGAGCAAGGGGAATTATTACCGCACTTTATTACAGTCAGAAATGGAAACAGTGAGGCGCTGGAAAATGTCGCAAGAGGGAATGAAAAAGTACTTCGTGCGCGTTTATCAGATGCTGCATTCTTCTATAAAGAAGACGAAAAACTAGTGATTGAAGACAATATTAAAAAGCTTGATAAAGTGGTATTCCATGAGAATATTGGAACAATCGGCGACAAGCTGAAGAGAGTGACAGACATTGCAACTCGTCTAGCGGCGCATGTCGGAGCAGATGACGAAACCACTAAACGTGTGGCGAGAGCAGCAAGTATTTCGAAGTTTGACCTTGTGACTCAAATGGTCTATGAATTCCCAGAATTACAAGGAATCATGGGTGAGAAATATGCAAGAGCTCTTGGTGAACATGAAGAAGTAGCAAGAAGCATCAACGAGCACTATATGCCGCGCTTTGCTGGTGACGAGGCGCCATCCACTTTGATTGGTGCGATTGTGGCAGTAGCAGATAAGCTTGATTCTATTTGTTCATTCTTCTCAATTGATGTGATCCCAACCGGTTCTCAAGACCCTTATGGTCTTAGAAGACAAGCGAGCGGTATCGTTCAAATCCTGCTCGACCGTCATTGGAATATTTCATTTAAAGAGCTGTTAGCCCTTGCTCAAGTAAAGGCAGAACATGAAGCTGCTCTGATTGAATTTTTAACGCATCGTTTAAAATATGTTCTTCAAGCAGAGCATATCCGCCATGATGTTGTTGATGCAGTGCTGGATGTTGAAAATATTGAGCCATATGCAGTCGTCAAAAAAGCAGCTGTTCTTGAAGAGAGTGTGAAACAAGAAAGCTTCAAAGAAACGGCTGAAGCATTGGGGCGCGTCATTTCAATCAGTAAAAAAGGGGAAGACGCAGAGATTCAGCCTGAACTGTTTGAAAATGAACATGAGCAAAAGCTGTTTGAGGCGTATCAGCAAGTAGAGAAAGCTGTAAAGGAACATGTAGCAGCAGGACAATACAGCTTGGCACTAGAGGCGCTGGATACGTTAAAAACACCGATTGTTCATTATTTCGATCATACAATGGTTCATGCGGATGATGAAAAACTGAAGCGAAATCGTTTGGCACAAATGGTCAAACTAGCCAAAGTCATTCAATCATTTGCGAATATGAACAATTTAATTGTAAAATAAATACCTAAGAACGGTTGCCTTTTCCGAAGGGCAATCGTTTTTTACTCATTTAATTCACGGTTTTTGAGTGGATTTTTGTTTCATTCGGACAAAGATGCGCTATAATATGATGAGTTATGAAAATGATATACATAAAATAAAGATTTCGCTCTCTCTATTTAAAGGTGGTGAGTACAATCGAGTTAAATAAACGGCAAGAGCAGATTTTACAGATTGTCAAAGAGAATGGTCCGATCACTGGAGAGCATATCGCCGATCGGCTGAACTTAACAAGGGCGACCCTCAGACCGGATTTAGCCATTTTAACAATGTCAGGCTTTTTAGAAGCAAGACCAAGGGTCGGCTACTTTTTCACAGGAAAAACAGGCACGCAGCTTCTCGCAGATAAGCTGAAAAAACTTCAAGTGAAAGACTTTCAATCCATTCCAGTGGTGATACATGAGAATGTTTCGGTTTATGATGCGATTTGTACGATGTTTTTAGAGGATGTGGGCACATTATTCGTTGTGGACGATCACTCTATTTTAACAGGCGTGTTATCAAGAAAAGACCTCCTCCGTGCAAGTATAGGGAAACAGGAGCTTCCATCTATCCCTGTCCATATTATTATGACAAGAATGCCGAACATTACCGTTTGCCGCAAGGAAGATTTCATTATGGATGTGGCGAAGCACTTGATTGAAAAGCAAATAGATGCACTTCCTGTGATAAAAGATACGGATAAAGGTTTTGAAGTGGTCGGAAGAATTACGAAAACAAACATGACGAAAATACTTGTCAGCTTATCGGAGAACGAAATAATCTAATGACAGAAGACTGCGAGGGGATGTTATGAGTAATCGCGTAATTTTTGTGGTATCAGATTCAGTTGGAGAAACGGCAGAGCTCGTGGTCAAAGCGGCACTTAGCCAATTTGATGGCGGCTCATCAGACCATTCAAATATTAGAAGAATCCCGTATGTAGAGGATGTTGGTACGATTAAAGAAGTCATTTCACTGGCGAAAGCAGATAATGGGATCGTCTGCTTTACTCTTGTTGTGCCAGAAATGCGCCAATTCTTAATCGAGGAAGCAGAAGCAAACGGTGTCGTTTATTATGACATCATCGGTCCGCTCATTGATAAAATGGAGACGGCATATGGAAATGAAGCGAAACATGAGCCGGGTCGTGTACGTCAATTAGATGAGGACTATTTTAAAAAGGTAGAAGCCATCGAGTTCGCTGTGAAATACGATGACGGCAGAGACCCTAGAGGTATTCTAAAGGCTGATATTGTACTCATTGGTGTATCACGCACGTCTAAGACACCATTATCTCAATATTTGGCACATAAACGGCTGAAGGTAGCGAACGTGCCAATTGTACCTGAAGTTGATCCGCCAGAAGAGTTATTTTCAGTTGATCCGAAGAAATGTATCGGTTTGAAAATTAGTCCAGACAAACTAAATCATATTCGCAAAGAGCGTTTAAAATCTCTTGGTTTAAATGATCGCGCTATTTATGCGAACATTGAGCGGATTAAAGAGGAACTAGAGTATTTTGAAAAAGTGGTTGACCGCATTAACTGTCAAGTCGTTGATGTATCGAATAAAGCAGTTGAGGAAACGGCAAATGTCATTCATCAAATGCTGACCAAAAGAGGTTCCGAATAAACTCAGGATGCTCCTCCTGGGTTTTTCCTATGGTGGGAAACGGGTAAACAAAAACAATGGCATATTTGCTGCATTTGTATTATAATAAAAAATTGTGATAAAATGATTGATTTTAGGTTTAAGTTAAGTCAAGAACGAATAAACTAATATTGGCAGAAGTCAAGTGATTCTGAACATAACTTTTCGACAAAATGAGTTTTACTGTTGATTGCTTTATAGGGGAAAAGTATGGTCTTTTTGCTTCTCTAAAGCAGGAATAAGGTGGAGGGATGGAGAATTAGTCACCTGAATGAACGTAAAAAAGAGAGGACGATTTATGTCGATGCAGATGCTTGTCCTGTAAAAGACGAAATCCTTTCTGTCGCATCTCAATTTCAAGTACCAGTGACGTTCATTGCTTCATATGAGCATTTTCAAACCAAAAGATCTCCACTTGAAGATTGGCGGTTTGTTGATACACATAAGGAAGCAGCGGATTTAGTCATTGCAAACTCAGCTGCCGCACATGATATTGTCGTCACCCAAGATATTGGTCTTGCCTCCTTACTGCTTCCGAGACAGGTCATTGTTCTGTCTGAAAGAGGACGAATGTACACAAACGAAACAATTGATTTTGATTTGGAACGCAGGCATGTTTCCAGCAAACAGCGAAGAAAAGGTGTATACGGAAAAGGTCCCAAAAAGCTTTTAGAAGAGGATAAGAAGCGATTTATGGCGCAACTACAAAAAATCCTGTCGAATCATGAAGGATTTTTAAATTAAAAGGCGAATAATGTACGACGGAGTGTTATTAGGATGAGCAAACGTATACCAGATGAACTTTTGGAGCAGATCCAAAAAAACGCAGACATTGTCGAAGTGATTGGAGAATACGTACAGCTTAGAAAGCAAGGTCGAAATTACTTCGGTCTTTGTCCATTCCATGGTGAAAATACTCCTTCATTCTCTGTTTCAGCAGATAAGCAAATCTTCCATTGTTTTGGCTGTGGTGCAGGAGGCAACGTGTTTTCGTTCCTCAGACAAATGGAAGGCTACTCATTTATTGAAGCCGTTTCACATGTGGCTGATAAGTACCATATTGATCTGCCTGATCAGGTGGCGAATGCTCAGATGAGTTCATCTCAGCAAGAGGACACTGCAGATCATAAAATGATTGAGGCCCATGAGCTTCTTAAGAAATTTTACCACCATTTGCTGGTAAATACAAAGGAAGGTCAAAACGCACTCGATTATTTACGGTCCAGAGGCTTTACGGATGAAACAATTGCCAAGTTTGAGATCGGGTATGCTCTTGATTCTTGGGATTTCGTGACCAAGTTTTTAGAAAAACGAGGATTTGATCCCGTGATGATGGAGAAGGCTGGTCTTTTGATTCAACGTGAAAACGGCACAGGCTTTTTTGACCGCTTTAGAGATCGTGTCATGTTTCCCATTCATGATCATCATGGAACGGTCATCGCTTTTTCCGGAAGATCGCTTGGTGATCAGCAGCCTAAATATATGAATAGTCCTGAAACGCCGCTTTTTCATAAAAGTAAGTTGCTTTATCACTTTCATGACGCACGTATGCATATTCGCAAACGCGAACGGGCAGTTCTTTTTGAAGGATTTGCAGACGTCATCTCAGCTGTTACATCAGGTGTCGGTGAAAGTGTTGCAACAATGGGTACGTCTCTTACAGAAGAGCACGTAAAGCTTCTCAGGCGGAACGTAGAAGAGATCATCCTTTGCTATGACTCTGATACGGCCGGATACGAAGCGACCATGAAAGCATCAGATTTGCTTGGAAAAAGAGGATGTAAAGTTCGCGTTGCCATGATACCAGATGGACTTGATCCAGATGATTACATTCGTAAATATGGCGGCGAGAAATTTAGGAATGACATCATAGATGCAAGTGTGACATTAATGACGTTTAAGATGAATTTTTTCCGAAGAGGAAAAAACTTATCAGACGAAGGAGACCGTCTTACTTATATGAAGCAGGTTCTCCGAGAAATCAGCCGGTTAAACGGCTCTTTGGAGCAAGAGATTTACATGAAACAGCTTGCTGGGGAGTTTTCGATCTCACTTGATTCATTAAAAGAACAACTGGAGCTGTTTGAAAAACAGCAGCGGCAAGAAACCAAAAGCACGCAGGAAGAAAACGGGCTTGAAAAACGGCGTGCACATCTGTCAACACAAGTGAGAAGAAAGCGTCTGCGGCCGGCATATGAAAATGCAGAGCGAATGCTGCTTGCTCATATGTTAAAAAGCGATGACGTGATCCGCAAAGTACTTGACAGAGTCGGGATTGAATTTAATATAGATTCGCACAGGGCGCTGGCAACGTACATTTATGCCTTGTATGAAGAAGGCAAAGAACCAACGCCGCAGCACCTGATGAACAGGATAGAAGATGATGTCATGAATCAGCTGTTGACGGATATATTGATGATTCAAGTCGGAGACGAACTAAGTGAAGCTGAATTAAGTGATTATGTAAAAAAAGTGTTGAATCATCGGAATTTGTCAATGATAAAGGAAAAAGAACTAGAACGTGCAGAAGCGGAGAGGCAAAAAGATTTCTTCAAAGCGGCAACACTTGCAAAAGAAATTATTCAGTTGAACCGTTCGCTGAAGTAATACGTCTATTATTAATGACAGGACTTACGGCTGGCAATGAATCCTTTACGGGAGGAGCATAAGACCGCAAGCATCTTGCCTTCATCATTATTTATTTTATTTCCTATTTGCTTCGTCATCTGTTTGATAGAGAGAGAAAAGCAGGGCGGAAGTAAATCGCAAGTTACTTTAGAATTCGTTGCAAGCTTTGGAAGGAGGGATCCATAATGGCTGATAAACAAGCCCACGAAACCGAAACTGAATTAACCTTTGAACAGGTGAGAGATAAGCTCACTGAAACGGGTAAAAAACGGGGCGTTTTAACATACGAAGAAATTGCAGAGCGTATGTCTAGCTTTGAAATTGAATCAGACCAAATGGATGAATACTATGAATACTTAGGCGAACAGGGTGTAGAGCTCATTAGTGAAAACGAAGAGACAGAGGACCCAAATGTTCAGCAGCTGGCTAAAGCAGAAGAAGAATTTGACCTGAATGATTTAAGCGTACCACCAGGTGTCAAAATCAATGATCCTGTTCGTATGTACTTAAAAGAAATCGGACGCGTCAATTTGTTATCTGCTAAAGAAGAAATTACGTATGCTCAAAAGATCGAAGAGGGCGATGAGGAATCAAAAAGAAGATTAGCGGAAGCAAACCTTCGTCTCGTTGTCAGCATTGCGAAACGCTATGTCGGTCGTGGTATGCTGTTCCTTGACTTGATTCAAGAAGGAAACATGGGTCTGATGAAGGCTGTTGAGAAGTTTGATTACCGCAAAGGATATAAATTCTCAACATATGCGACTTGGTGGATTAGACAGGCGATCACACGTGCGATTGCCGATCAGGCGAGAACAATCCGGATCCCGGTTCATATGGTCGAAACGATTAATAAATTGATCCGTGTTCAAAGACAGCTTCTGCAAGACCTAGGCAGAGAACCAACGCCTGAGGAAATTGCTGAAGACATGGATTTAACTCCAGAAAAGGTAAGAGAGATTCTTAAAATTGCGCAAGAGCCTGTATCTTTAGAAACACCTATTGGTGAAGAAGATGACTCGCATCTTGGTGATTTTATCGAAGACCAAGAGGCGACATCTCCATCTGACCACGCTGCGTACGAACTCTTAAAAGAGCAGCTTGAAGATGTATTAGACACGCTGACGGACCGTGAAGAAAATGTGCTAAGACTACGTTTCGGACTAGACGACGGAAGAACTCGCACGTTAGAAGAGGTTGGAAAGGTGTTCGGCGTAACAAGAGAGCGTATCAGACAAATTGAAGCGAAAGCTCTTCGTAAATTAAGACACCCAAGCAGAAGTAAACGATTAAAAGACTTCTTAGAGTAGAAACCGGACGGATCTTGAAAGAGATCCGTTCTTTCTTATCAAAAATGAAAACGCTTTTTTCAATCTGATTATATTTTACTGAATAACAAATGAATTTGCAACGTTCTTAGAAAAAAGATGTATAAAAAATACATCTAAATGTGCTGAAGGCTTCATTTCTCATCTTGAATCATTTTTGTCTAATCTGTGAACTTGACCAAAGTTTTGTATCATAATTCGTTTACTTTTTGTAAAATTAAAGTAGAATTAGAATTGTTTGCATAGTCTCAAAGGGGTTTTCACAAAGGGGAGGATGAAAGAAATGAAACGGAATCCACTTATACCATTTTTATTGATTGCCATTTTAGGTATTGGACTCACTTTTTTCTTATCAATGAAGGGGCTGAAAGATGAAGAAAAAATTGCCTCTGGGGGCAAAGAGCAAAAGCAAGAAGAGACAGCAAATGCAACGCCGGAAGAATTGTATAAGCAGAACTGCATAAGCTGTCACGGGGAAAACTATGAAGGCGGCGCAGGTCCTGCATTAAAAGGTGTTGGAGACAAGCTTGAAGTAGCTGACATCAAGAAGAAAATTCAAGAAGGCGGCAACGGGATGCCAGGCGGGCTGATTCCAAATGAAAAGCTCGATGAAATGGCGGAATGGGTGTCTAAAATTAAATAATCTTACACAAAAAGCTCTTTTTCAAAAGAAGAGCTTTTTTCATTTGAAAACGACTTTTAAAAAGTCCATAATTTATATAAGATAGACAAGTATGAACATTAAAGAAAAGTAGTGATACGTATGAATGAAATGAATTTATCGAAACGATTAAAAAAAGTCGCGGACTTTTTACCAGATGAGGCAGTCTTCGCTGATATCGGCTCAGACCATGCCTATTTGCCATGCTATGCGATTCTGCATCAAAAAGCAGTGAAAGCCATTGCTGGTGAAATTACTGGTGGACCGCTTCAATCGGCGCAGCAGCAAGTACATAGACTTGAATTAAATGAACAGATATCGGTCAGAAAAGGAAATGGCCTTGAAGTCATTGAAAAAGGCGAAGTGAATGCAGTGACGATTGCAGGTATGGGCGGGGCCCTCATCGCAAGCATTCTAAATGAAGGAAGGCATAAGCTCGCCGGCCATGAGCGGCTCATTCTTCAGCCGAATATCCATGCCCACCATATTCGTTTATGGCTTTATCAAGAGGGGTATGAATTGATAGATGAAGTCATTTTAGAAGAGGACGGCAAAATATACGAAATCATCATCGCTGAAAAAGGCGATAAAGATAAAGCCTATAAAGGAATGTCACTTGAAGCAGGCATGCTGGTTGGTCCGTTTCTTGCGAAAGAGCAAAATGACGTTTTCCAGCGCAAGTGGATGCAAGAGCTTCAGCATATGGAGAAGATAGAAAGTCAAATTCAGCAGGCGGCGCGGACAGAAGAAAATAAAGAACGCCTTGAAGAGCTGAATGCGAAAATAAAGATGCTAAAGGAGGTTTTGACTGTTGGCTAAAACAGTAAACGGGCATGAAATCATCCAATTGTTTGAACAATTCTCACCAAAGGTATACGCCATGGAAGGGGATAAAATTGGTCTTCAGATTGGGACTTTAAATAAAAAAGTAACCAATGTGATGATCACCTTGGATGTATTAGAGAATGTAGTAGATGAGGCGATCGAGCGAAAAGTGGATCTTATTATTGCTCACCATCCGCCGATTTTTCGACCATTAAAACATGTAGCGACGGATCAGCCGGCTGGACGGATCATTGAAAAATGCATCAAACATGATATTGCGGTATATGTGGCACATACGAATTTAGACGTAGCTGATGGCGGAGTCAATGACCTGCTTGCTGAGGCCTTAGAGCTTGAAGAAACAAGAGTGTTAGTGCCGACATACGAAGATCCAATCAAACAGCTTGCTCTGTATGTCCCAGAGGAATTTGAAGAGGCCATCCGGACAGCTTTAGGAAATGGGGGCGCCGGCCATATCGGCAATTACAGCCATTGTGCGTTTTCAAATGAAGGGACAGGCAGCTTTCTGCCATCAGAAGAAGCTAAGCCGTTTATTGGTGAGTCGGGTCAATTAGAATTTGTGAAAGAAGTGCGGATTGAAACCATTTTCCCAGCAAGTATAGAAAAACAAGTGATTCGCGAAATGATCAAAGCACATCCTTATGAAGAAGTCGCCTATAGTGTACACACGACAGATCTTACTCCTATTCAAAAAGGTCTTGGCCGTATTGGAGAGCTAAATGAGCCAATGACACTGAGAGATTTCACACAATTTGTGAAAACGAAGCTAGATGTGAATGGTGCTCGTTTTGTAGGAGACCAAAACGCTGTTGTGAAAAAAGTGGCGGTGCTTGGCGGAGACGGAAATAAATATATCCATCAAGCGAAAAGAATGGGTGCAGATGTGTATGTGACAGGAGACCTTTATTTCCATGTTGCGCACGATGCCATGATGCTAGGGCTGAACGTTGTGGACCCAGGACATTATGCTGAAAAGATTATGAAAGAGGGCGTAAAGGCGAAGCTTCAATCGCTATGTGCGGATAAAAAATATGACGTACAGCTCTTTGTTTCTGAATCAAACACAAACCCATTTCAATTTATGTAAACAAAAAACGTCAGAGCGGATATGCTCTGACGTTTTTCTTATTTCTTTGTTTTGACGCGAGGTAAAATTTTAGAAAGAGGAACGGTTCGTTCAATCTTCCAAGTTGTTTCATCATCTGGTTCATAGTTTTCTAAGAAACGAATGACTTCCTTTGTAATAGGTGTTGGTGTTGAAGCACCAGCAGTAACGGCAACGGTTTTGACGCCCTGCAGCCATTCCAGCTTGAGTTCACTTAAGTCGCCAATACGGTAAGCCTGCGTTCCGGCAATCTCCATTGACACTTGTGCTAGACGGTTAGAGTTATTACTTTTTGGATCGCCGACAACAATGGTTAAATCGGCTTGGCCAGCTTGCTGCGATACAGCTTCCTGACGCACCTGTGTCGCAAGGCAAATTTCTTGATGATACTCGACGTGAGGGTATTTCTCTTTAATCAGCTCCATCAGGTCGTGGACATCCCATTGAGACATCGTCGTTTGGTTCGTGATGAGCAGTTTTTCTGATGTTAAATCGAGTGCCTCAATGTCAGCTTCTGTTTCGACAAGATGTACCTTGTCAGGGGCTACTCCGACAGCTCCTTCTGGCTCAGGATGACCCTTTTTCCCAATATAAATAATGTCATAGCCATCGGCTGTTTTCTCTGAAATGAGTTCGTGTGTTTTCGTTACATCGGGACAGGTCGCATCAATGGCGACAAGGCCTTTTTCTTCTGCGATTTGACGAACCTCAGGAGAAACGCCGTGAGCTGTGAAAATGACTGTTCCACTTTCAACCTGCTTTAAAATGTCTAAGCGGTTTGGTCCGTCCAGTGTGTAAATACCATCTTCTTCGAAGGCATCAGTGACATGTTTGTTGTGCACAATCATACCTAATATATAAATTGGGCGTGGCAAGTTCTTATCAAGTGCGGCATTTTTAGCAATGACCATTGCATCTACAACGCCATAGCAATAGCCACGCGGCGATATTTTAATTACATTCATTTATTCGTCCTCCTGTAGGGAAGTGCTGCTAGAGAAGAACAATATAAAAAGCCGTAAAAAACGGCTTTTTATCATTCTCTTGCTTCCATTATAGCCAAAGTAAGCGTATATATCAAAGATTGTTATACGCAGTGAACACTTCGCCGTTAAAAGATCACTAGACATATAGTTTTGGAACAGAGCTGCCAGATCTTTTTTTCGGTTTTGCTTCAGGAGCAGGTGATGTGTGAGGTGCTGTTTTTTTGACGAGGATGTCTTCTGGTTCTTTATTTTTTTCTATTTCGTCAGTTTGTGCTTCTTCCTCGTGCACTTCTGTTTCCGCGCTAGTCTCCGTTGATTCTGCATCAGCATCATTTGCACTTTCTTCATCATCATCCGCACTGCCAAGCTGGCTGTACAGTTTAATCATCGCCGGCAAATTTCTCACTAAAGGACCGTATTGCTGAATCATTGGCGTAAATTGCTGCGCCATCCCGAGCACTTTTTGAACATTTCCTAACATGCTTGAGAGGGTCGCAGGATTTGTGAAGCTCTGGATTCCTTGTAATCCCGCACCACCTCCAGAGACTCCAGCTCCTCCTGCGCCAGGAAGAAATTTAGAGAGCATGCCTTTAATTCCTGCTCCGCCGCCTAGTGCACGGCTCTCACCTCCTGGAATTCCGCCCATCCCGGGTAAACCGCCTCCCTGTACAGATGGGGAGCGAGGCATCATTTGCTGAAATGGATTGCCTTGCCCTTGAAAAGGCTGTTGGATAGGAGGCTGCTGCCCTCTTTGAAATATTCCGGGCTGTCCGCCATTTCCAAGGTGCCGGCGTGAGGGACGGCGCGGCTGAAAATCGCCCATAGGCCTTTGCCCTAACATACTTGTACCTCCCTTACTGCATTCTCTTTCTCTTCATAGGTTATGCAAGGAAGCACCAATTGGTTTCCTGTAGGAAAAGCGGACATGGTTTTTTTACTGAAAATCAGCTATAATGAGGAGATGAGCAAAAAGGCATTGCCTTAAGGAGTGAAAACATGAAAGAAACAAAATTTACGACATATGAATTAAAGCCTTTTATTATAGATGCTATTCATGAACTAGGCTTTTATGAGCCGACTGATATTCAAAAAAGAATCATCCCTGCTGTTTTAAAAGGAGAAAGCGTGATTGGCCAGTCACAAACCGGAACAGGAAAAACTCATGCCTACTTACTGCCGCTGATTCATTCAATTGATCCAAGCAAAGAACAGGTACAAGTGGTGATTACTGCACCTACAAGAGAATTAGCCAATCAAATTTTCAAAGAAGCTCAAACGATTTTAAAGAATGCTTCTCCAGAAGAAGAGATCAAAGCAAAGCTTTACATTGGCGGAACGGACAAGCAGAAATCAATTCAAAAGCTAAAAAACCAGCCGCATTTGGTGGTCGGTACACCTGGACGTATTGCTGACCTCATTCATGAGCAGGCGCTGAATGTTTACAAAGCGACCTCTCTTGTTATTGATGAGGCTGATTTAATGTTGGATATGGGATTTTTAGAAGATGTGGACCGTATCGGTGCACAAATGCCAGAACAGCTGCAAATGCTTGTGTTCTCTGCAACCATCCCAGAAAAACTAAAGCCTTTCCTGAAAAAATATATGGACAATCCAAAGTATGCACATGTTGAACCAAGACGGATTACAGCTGAAAACATTCAGCATATTTTAGTTCCGTCTAAACAGCGTGATAAATTAAAATTGCTCCATGAAATGGTGACGAATGTACAGCCATATTTAGGGATCATTTTTGCCAATACAAAAACAACTGTTGATGAAATCGCATCGTTCCTACAAGAAAAAGGAATGAAAATCGGTGTGCTCCATGGCGGATTGACGCCGCGCGAACGTAAAAAAGTCATGAAACAAATTGAAGATTTGGAGTTCACTTATATTGTGGCATCTGATCTTGCAGCTCGCGGGATTGACATTAAAGGCGTCAGCCACGTGATTAACTATGAACTTCCATCTGATCTTGATTTTTATGTGCACCGCGTTGGAAGAACAGCTCGTGCGGGTTCATCTGGAATTGCCATGACCATTTATGAGCTGGCTGATGAGGATGCACTCATTCAAATTGAGAAAATGGGCGTTGTGTTTGAAAACAAAACCATTGTTCATGGTGAATGGCGAGATGCAGATGACCGTCTGAAGCGTCAAAGACGTAAAAAAGCCCCAAATGAAATTGAAGAAAAAGCAAAACGTCTTGTGAGAAAACCGAAAGCCGTCAAACCTGGATATAAAAAGAAAATGACACGTGAGATGGATAAAATCAAAAGACAGGAACGTAGAAAGTCAAAGCGTAATGGAAAGTAGGGGGAAACATTGTTAAAGATTGGTTCACATGTATCCATGAGCGGAAAACATATGCTTCTTGCAGCGAGTGAGGAAGCTGCCTCTTATGGTTCGAATACGTTTATGATTTATACAGGTGCACCGCAAAATACGCGCCGTAAAAAAATTGAAGACCTCAATATTGAAGCTGGACAAGCGCATATGAAAGAGCATGGCATGACGGATATCGTCGTGCATGCTCCGTATATTATCAATATTGGAAATACAGTGAATCCAGCGACATTTGAGCTTGGTGTAGACTTCCTTCGCTCTGAGATTGAGCGTACGGAAGCGCTGGGAGCAAGACAAATTGTTCTCCACCCGGGTGCGCATGTCGGAGCAGGAGCAGAAGCAGGAATTCAAAAAATCATTGAAGGTTTAAACGAAGTCATTGTAAAAGGTCAAGAGGTTCAAATTGCACTTGAAACAATGGCGGGAAAAGGATCAGAGTGCGGAAGAAGCTTTGAAGAGCTTGCCCAAATTATCGACGGAGTGACACATAACGAAGCTCTTTCTGTCTGCTTTGATACGTGTCACACGCACGATGCTGGTTATTCGATTGTGAGTGACTTTGATGGTGTATTAGAAGAATTTGATCGAATTGTTGGTATTGACCGAATCAAAGTTCTTCATATTAATGACAGTAAAAACGTGCAAGGAGCAAGAAAAGACCGACATGAAAATATCGGTTTTGGTGAAATTGGTTTCGATGCACTGAGCTATATTGTGCATCATCCGCAGCTTCAAGATGTGCCGAAAATTCTAGAAACGCCTTATGTAGGTGAAGATAAAAAGAACAAAAAACCACCTTACAAATTCGAAATTGCCATGCTGAAAGAAAAGCAATTTGATGAAGGCTTACTAGATAAAATTACGGGTCAGTAAAAAAGGATGCAACAAGTTGAGGTGCCGCTAAATGCGGCCCTTTTTTGCTTAACTTGTAAACTGGTTAAATAAATCATTCACAGTCTGTGCTGTCTGTTTAGAAGTAATCGCTTCCACTTGCTTAAGAAGCCGGTTACGCTCTGAGTCATTAAAAATATTGATGTTTTTCCCGTTCATGAGTTTGGCCACCTCAGCAGCTTGATGAGACGTTAAACTGACGCCATACTGTTTCGCATACCTTAACAGATCATTTGCTGTGATCTGATTGAGCCGCTGCAGGACAATTTTTTGAATTAAAATCAATTCCATTCCTCCCCTCTGTAACAATGTATGGGCGAAAACGGAAAATGTGCAAAAAATTTTATTTTATTCTGTGAAATGATAAAATAGTAAAGTGGATAAAATGTTCATTGAAAATTTAACTTGTGTAGAAGGGAGAACGTATGGCAAATAGTAAACAGCATAGAAAGGAATCAGTGCCTCATTTTATTTTGAGAATTTTTCTGATTCTAGTAGGGGCTGCATGTGCAGCAGTCAGCATTGAATTATTTTTAGTGCCAAACAATATTATTGATGGAGGCATCATCGGCATTTCGCTTATTTTGGATTATCTCTTTACAGATAACCCGTTTATTAATTTTGCGACGATTGTTGTCATTTTAAATATTCCATTTATGATATCAGGATACAAGCATATTGGGAAAACCTTTCTGATTTCCACTGTGATTGGGATTGTCAGCTTAGCCGTGATTGAATCTTCACTTCATCATGTGGAGGCATTTACAACACAGCCGATCTTAGCCACTGTATTTGGCGGACTATTACTTGGATTTGGTGTTGGACTTGTCATCCGTAATGGAGGTTCAATGGATGGAACAGAGATCTTGGGAATTCTTCTGACGAAAAAAATTCCTTTCTCCGTCGGTGAGTTTGTCATGATCGTCAATGTGTTCATTTTTATTTGGGCGGGCTTTGTTTTTGGACCAGAGCAGGCTATGTATTCTGTCATGACATATTATTTGGCAATGAAAACAATTGATGCTGTCATTCAAGGGCTTGATGAAACAAAAGCTGTCATTATCGTATCAGACTATTATGATGAAATTTCAGATGCGATTCTGCATCGACTCGGCAGGGGAACGACAAAGCTGAGAGGAAAAGGCGGCTATACAGATGAAGAAAAAGATGTCATCTACGCCGTTGTCACAAGGCTTGAAATTACAAAGCTGAAATCCATTGTATTTGAAATTGATGACCAAGCATTTATCACGATTATGGATACGCATGAAACAAAAGGCGGTAAGTTCAAAACAGCCATTCATTAGCTTTTATTTTACTTTTTTATCTTTCTTTTATATAATGAAATGTATGTATGGACAGAGAAAATGGCAAAAGCCATTTTCTTTTTGTTGTATAAATCGTAATCATTCTTTTTATATTGATTAAAGGTGGAAAGATTCATGGCAAAGCCAATTATTGAAATGAAGGACATTTCGTACTCGTATGGACAGCGAAATGTCATTGATCACATTCATTTAACAGTAGAGGAAGGAAACTTTCTAGCACTTGTTGGACCGAATGGTTCTGGTAAAACAACCTTATTAAAATGCCTGCTTGGGCTCATTAAACCGCAACAGGGTGAATTAAAGCTATTTGGCACGCCTGTCTCAAAATTTAGAGACTGGGATCAAATTGGATTTGTTTCTCAAAAGGCGAATAGCTTTAATACAGGTTTCCCTGCTTCTGTATATGAGGTCGTCGCAAGCGGACTGACCGCAAAAATTGGTTTGTTTAAACGAATGAGCAAACAGGATAAATGGCAAGTGGAAGATGCCATTCGCTCAGTTGGCATACAGGATTTAAAGCATCAAAACATCGGTGAGCTTTCTGGCGGGCAGCAGCAGCGTGCATTTATTGCCCGTGCGCTTGTCAGTCAGCCGAAGCTGCTCATTTTGGATGAGCCCACGGTTGGAGTAGACCAGCGGACAGTAGAAGGCTTTTATCAGCTGCTCGAAACATTAAACAAAGAAAAAGGAATGTCATTAATTCTCGTCACACACGACGTTGGCACCGTTTCTGATAAAGTCACCCATGTGGCTTGTTTAAATCAGACACTGCATTTCCACGGGGATGCAGAAGCGTTTGATTCAATGGATGATCAGGCGCTATCCCAATTTTACGGGCATGACATTCAAGTGATTCATCACGATCATCACCATCATGGGGGACATGAATAATGCTATTTCCATTTTTTCATTATGAATTTTTACAAAATGCGTTTATCGCAGGATTACTGATTGGTTTTATTGCGCCCTTACTTGGTGTATTTATTGTCGTAAGAAGGCTTTCGCTTATTGCAGATGCCCTCAGTCACGTATCACTTGCCGGTATTGCCGCAAGTTTATTTCTTGATAAAAAGTTTGGCCTTTTGACAGGGGTAAGCCCGCTCTACTTAGGGATGGCTTTTTCTGTTGCAGGTTCATTGTTTATTGAACGCTTGCGCTCCGTGTATAAGCATTATCAGGAGCTTGCCATTCCCATCATCTTATCAGGTGGTATTGGGATTTCCGTCATCTTCATTTCACTAGCGAATGGCTTTAATACAGATTTGTTTAGTTATTTATTCGGAAGTGTCAGTGCGGTTTCAAGACTTGATCTTTGGATTATAGTAGGGATCTCACTCGTTGTTGTGTTAGTTGTTGTGCTTTTATATAAAGAATTGTTTCTGCTTTCTTTTGATGAAGAGCATGCAAAGGCTTCTGGTATTTCAGCAAAATGGATTCATTTTATTTTTATCTTAGTTGTTGCACTTGTCATTGCGGCATCGATGCGTATCGTCGGTACACTGCTTGTATCGGCGCTCATGACGCTTCCTGTTGCGGCAAGTATCCGCATTGCCAAAGGATTCAAACAGGCGATTTTCCTTTCGATCTTGTTTGGTGAATTGTCTGTATTGGCCGGATTGATTTTAAGCTATTATCTTGATTTAGCGCCAGGCGGAACCATTGTGATGCTGTCCATCTTGATTTTAATCGGGTGTATTAGTATTGGGAAATTCAGAAGGGGGAATCAACATGAACGTACAAGAAGCGCTTGATTTATTAAAGGAAAAAGGCTACAAATATACAAGCAAACGTGAAGACATGCTTCAATTGTTTTCTGATTCTGATAAATACTTGACCGCTAAAAATGTGCTGACGGCACTAAGTGAAGACTACCCGGGTCTCAGCTTTGATACAATTTATCGAAACTTGTCACTATATGAAGACCTTGGAATATTAGAAACAACGGAATTGTCAGGTGAGAAATTATTCCGTTTTAAATGTTCATTTTCCCATCATCACCATCACTTTATTTGTCTTACATGCGGGAAAACAAAAGAGATCGATGCCTGCCCTATGGACAAGCTAGACGCCGATTTAGAGGATTATCATATTAGCGGACATAAATTTGAAATATATGGAACGTGTCCTTCTTGCGAACCGAAGGAAGTTCACTCATGAAAAAGCCAGCCATGGAGCTGGCTTTTTTGTTTTGTCTTTTGAAAACGTTTTACAAAGGGAGGCTGTTTCATTAAAATGAGATCAAGGTACTACATTTTGAAGTAAAGGGAGGGGTAAAAGTGGCCTATTACGTCGTGTTTGATGTAGGCGGGACGAGAACGAAACATGGATTAATGGATCAGGATGGAAAGCTGGTCTCTAGCGGTGACTATCAGACGAACTGCCGGCAGCTTGAACCGTTTTTAAAAGCCATGGCAGATGTGGTCAAGGAATATCAAAGGGTGACGAATGTCAGCGGTATCGCCATCAGTCTACCAGGCTTTGTGGACAGTGAATCAGGTTATACAGAATTTGCAGGCGCCATCATCGCCTTAAATGGTCAAAATGTAAAAACACTTTTAGAAGAGAAAACGTCTCTTCGTGTAGAAGTGGAAAATGATGCGAACTGTGCAGCTCTCGCAGAAAAATACAGCGGTCATGCGAAAGATTGTGACAGCTTTATTTGTATGACAATTGGCACTGGTGTCGGCGGAGGTATTTTTGCTAATGGTCAGCTTGTGCGCGGTGCATCCTTCCGCGGTGGTGAATTCGGCATGATGCTGACAGAGACGGAAAATGGCCAGTTTACAACTCTTAACAGCAGCGCTTCAACGGCTGGATTAATTCGGAGCTATAAAGAAAAGCAAGGAATACCGCAAAGTACTCAAATAGACGGTCAAGAAATTTTTGAAAAGGCGAAGCATGATCCGGCCATTGAGAAGCTGGTAGATCAATGGTACAAGCGAATAGCCATTGGCGTTTACAATGTAGCGACTGTTCTTAACCCGGAGAAAATCCTCATTGGCGGAGGCGTAAGTGCAAGACCAAATTTATTACAAAATATTGAAAAACATTTACATACACTGCATGCGTGGAAGAACATTCAGGTGAAGCTGGAAACTTGCTACTACTTAAATCAGGCAGGCATGAAGGGGGCACTTTACCATTTCCTCATGAAAGAAGGGCAGCTTGCTCCATCAAAAAAGCCGATACATTAAATGTATCGGCTTCAGCGTGTAGACAAATCCTCGTGTTTGTTCCGCTTCGGTGCTCGCTCAGTTACATTAATAAGCAGTTTGCAGATGCTGCTCATATTGTTTGATCCACTTAGATGCTTCCTGCCAGTTGTTTACGCGTATAATTCTGTCGTCAATTGGCATCTGGTTATAAGGGGAGTTAAAAAGTATAACCGGGATGTCAGCCTCTTTTGCAATCATTGTGGCATTGCCATGATGGTCTTCAAAAAATACATCAATTTTGTGCTTTTGAACGGCTTCCAGCTTATGATGACCGCCAACCAGCTCAATAGCATCATAGTGCACATCATGTTCTTGAAACCACTTGTAGGTGATATCCGAATGCTGCTGCCTTCTTGCGGTAATATAAATCAGTCTGTGCTGCTGCTTCATTTCGTCGAGGATCTCTTTTGCACCCTCAGCAGGCTTTGCCTGTTTATAAATAAGAGGCTCGTGCTGATCCATCCAGCCCCAAAATTCTTCTTGAGAAATTTTTAAAAGCTTCGTCAAATCATACTCTGTCATATCATCTAGTGTCATGGCACATTGGAACGACTCATTTAAGTAGGGAACAAAGGTGTCCTGTGCCGTCACTGTACCATCAATATCAATTCCTAAACGTAACATGCCCACACTCCTCATTTTTATACTCTTAAAGTGTAACATAATCAATTCACAATTCCAGCAAGTTTTAGCAATCATGAAACAGACATTTTTGCTCATACTAAAAAAGCTCCTTTCTATTAACCAAAAGGGGGAATTGATCATGGAAAGAGACGAGGATTTCAGAAGAAATGATCGTGAAATCGACACACACTTTAGTAATGATGATGGCTATTTAGAGGAAACAGCTGCTGAAATTGCAGAGCCATATCAAGCTTCAAGAGATCGAGAAGATAGACGAGGACGTGACCAAGCAGGTGACGAATCAGGCAGTAAAGGGATAGGCTATACAGCACTCGCGATTGCGATTATCTCATTATTTGTCTTGCCGGTGCTATTAGGGGTAGCGGCAATCGTCGTTGGTTATATTGCAAGAAGAAAAGGAGCACATGCGCTTGGCGCGTGGTCAATTGGGATCGGAATTGTTTCCGTCATCCTAGGCATATTTATCACCCCGTTCTTTTAATAAGAACAGAAAAACGCCTGACTATGACGTCAGGCGTTTTTTGTTAGGCATTCGCTTGTTTTTCTTTTTCAGCTTCCATTTTCGCATAATGTTCTTCAGCGATTTTATCGATTTCTTTTTTCAGTTCTTCGACCATTGTTTCTTCCGGTACTTTACGAACAATTTCACCTTTACGGAACAATAAGCCTTCGCCTCTAGCGCCTGCGATTCCGATGTCCGCTTCACGTGCTTCACCTGGACCGTTAACAGCGCAGCCGAGAACTGCTACTTTAATCGGTGCTTTGATTTTAGAAATATATTCTTCGACTTCATTTGCAATGCTGATGAGGTCAATTTCAATTCGTCCACAAGTTGGGCAGGAGATCAGTGTTGCTGCATTTGATGCAAGACCAAATGATTTCAACAATTCACGTGCTACTTTTACTTCCTCAACTGGGTCAGCACTTAATGAAATACGGAGGGTGTTCCCAATCCCCATATTCAAAATAGCGCCAAGTCCAGCTGCACTTTTGACTGTACCTGCAAATAACGTACCTGATTCTGTAATCCCAAGGTGAAGAGGATAATCAAAGGCTTTAGCCGCTTTTTCGTATGCTTCAATTGCAAGGTTTACATCAGATGCTTTCATACTGACGATGATGTCATGAAAGTCTAGGTCTTCTAGAATTTTAATGTGATGCAGTGCACTTTCGACCATACCATCTGCTGTTGGATAGCCGTATTTATCGAGAATTTTTTTCTCTAATGAACCAGCGTTTACGCCAATACGGATTGGAATGCCTTTTTCTTTTGCTGCTTTGACAACAGCTTCGACTTTTTCTCTTCTTCCGATGTTTCCTGGATTGATTCGGATTTTGTCTGCGCCTGCTTCAATCGCTTTCAGTGCAAGCTTGTAGTCAAAATGAATATCCACAACAAGCGGGATGTTAATTTGTTTTTTAATGTCCGCAATTGCATTTGCTGCACGCTCATCTGGACATGCGACACGCACGATTTGACAGCCTGCCTCTTCTAAACGTTTAATTTCAGCGACTGTCGCTTCGACATCATGTGTTTTGGTTGTTGCCATACTTTGAATGACAACCTCATTATTTCCACCTATAGTTAAAGGTCCCACTTTGACGGGACGCGTTTTAGTACGATGTGTGACTTCACTCACTTGTCAATCGCTCCTTAGTGTACAAGCAATTCTTTGCCGTGTACGTCGTGTTTTACAGTTCATATTGTAACAGTCTCTTTGTATGAATGACAAGGAATTAACGTTTTATCTCTTATAGACAGGAAACTTATACGTGCTGCCTGCCCTGATTTCGTTCGCTTTAACACCTTGATTCAGCTCCTCGAAATCCTTAATGACATCATCAAGTGGCTTGCTTGTATGTACGATGGAGAGGACTGTTTCACCTTGTTTAACAGTGACATTCTTATAAGCCTTTTTCTCAGCTGTTTGAAACGCACTTGCTGGGACAGCTGGGTTTTCCTCAACAGGGATGGTTCCATTTTTCAAATCAAAAAAGATAATAAAGAGGACAAACAAACTGATTAGTAAAAAAAGAATTCGCCGCATTTTACTCACCGCTTTTAAGAGTTTACTTCAGTCTATGCATGTCCTGAAATGATAGAACCAAAAAGAGGAGAAAAGCTGGAAAGGGTGGTTCTAGTTCGTTCTAGTATGTCTTGTAATAAAACTGCTTGGGTCGTTGGTGTAAATAGGAGAGCAAGCTCATATGACGGTTATGATAAAATAAGAAAGGGGGAGATTTAATGAAGAAAGTTAGTCAGCATATATATGTAAGAACACTAACAGAAAATGATGCAGAATCACTTTTAACATTAGAGCTTGAGAATCGCTCATATTTTCAGGAATTTACACCTTTGGTCAAAGATGATTTCTTCACGTTACCTCGTCAAATTGAACGAATTCAGCGGAGTAGGCAAAGAATTGCACAAGATGAATCTTACATGCATGGTATTTTCTTAAATGAAACCGATGCTTTAATTGGGACGATCTCATTAAGTTCTGTCGTAAGAGGTCCGATAGAAGGTGCTTGGCTTGGGTATGTACTCGATCAAAGGCAGGGCGGAAATGGATATATGACAGAAGCCATTCGTTTAATCATTGACTATGCCTTTTTTGAGTTGAATCTCCATCGTATTGAGGCTGGAGTAAAGCCAAGTAATAAAGGTTCCATTCGTGTACTTGAAAAGACAGGTTTTGAAAATGAGGGACTAAATCGTAAAAAAGTAAAGATTAATGGAGTGTGGGAGGATCACTATTTGTTTGCGATCATCCATCCAGATGAGTCCTAGCATGAATATACATAAAAAGCTCCTCCGAGCCGGGGGAGCTTTCATTGTTGGATGGATCATTTGCTTTTTTTTGCAGGAATTTCTTTAACAACAAGATATAAAAAGATAAAGTTAATGACCCAATTTAATAAAAATGAGTTTGCAACAGGCGTGTTTAATGCACTCATGATGGCGAAAAAGACCGTTGTTAATGTGAGTGAATAAGCAGAGAGCTTCCAAAGCATTTGGAAGGACAGCTCTTTTTGCTGCATTCGTTTAATAAATGTACCAAGCATCGCAAGGAATGTTGCGCTGATAAACATGAGAGCCGCAGTTGATAGATATAGCAGTACACAGATGACAGGGATGATAATCGCTTGGTTCTGATTTGTGACGCGGGCGAGTTCATCTTTTGTCAGCGTTCCACCAAGGAGCTGGTATGGAATATCTGTCATTTGTCCATCAATGGCAATCACTGCTTTTTCCTTTAACAAAGCGATAGCCGTTTGCTTTGATTCAAGCTCACTTGCTTTTATTTTTTCAGCAGGATCAAAGATGATCGTGATGCCGTTTTCTTCTTTTTCTATTGGTTCACTTTGATCCGCTTGAAGCTTTCCTTTTTCGATTGAAAAGTCGGGTAAATCTTTTTTGATCACATGCTGAAATCCTGACATCGCATTCGAGATCTCTTGGCTCATATGATACCCCTGAGGAACTGCTGCGATAATTGAGAGGATAAAAATGAATAAAATGGCTTTACCGATCCCTGTAAAACGGGCTTTCGCAATATCTTTTGGTGAATAAATTCCTTTTAACAATAGATTAAATACGTTCAATACCTATTCACTTCCTACATTCTTTTCTATTTCTCATATTGTATCAATGTCTATCCATCAAGTACAAGTATGGCCTTCATTACTGGTTAAGATAGAGGGAATGAGGCATAATGTATACAGCATATAAAAAGGAGGCGGCAGGGTCTTGGACATTCTGTATTGGATACTGATTGGCTGTGCATTTATCATTGCGTTTGTTGGACTGGTTTATCCAATTATCCCGAGTGTGGTCTTTATGGTTCTCGGATTTATTCTATATGGCTTCTTCTTTAGCTTCGAGCCGCTTACCCTGACGTTCTGGCTCATTCAAGCCATGTTTACTGCCGTCTTATTTGCGGCAGATTATGTCTCAAACCTTATTGGGGTAAAGCGCTTTGGCGGCAGCAAGGCAGCTATTTGGGGAAGCACCATTGGGTTATTAGCTGGTCCTTTTGTGATACCCATTGCAGGAATTATTATTGGTCCATTTCTTGGGAGTGTCATTGCAGAGCTACTTGTTCATCAAAAAGATCTGAAAACGAGTGTGAAAGTCGGATTAGGCTCATTAATTGGTTTTGTATCAGGTGTTTTTGCAAAAGGATTGATTCAAGCGCTGATGCTGGGGATCTTTTTATTTTATGTCCTTCGCTAAGTGAAAAAGGGTGTTTAAAACTTTTTCAAAAGGGCTAAATACAAAATAAACACTGAAATGTTTCAGAACATGAGCAATAACGTTGAAACAAGCTGTTTCTTTTGATACTCTTTGAGTAGGGTGAATTGCTGACTTACAGAGGAAGCATTTCAGTACATACATTTTAAGGAGGAATTTAACCATGGCTTTTAAACTTCCAGAATTACCATATGCTTACGATGCATTAGAACCACATATCGACAAGGAAACAATGACGATTCACCACACAAAACACCACAACACATATGTAACAAACTTAAACAAAGCAATCGAAGGTGTATCAGCTCTTGAAGATCAATCAATTGAAGAGCTAGTGGCTAACTTAAACTCAGTGCCTGAAAACATTCGTACAGCTGTACGTAACAATGGCGGAGGACATGCGAACCACTCATTATTCTGGACGCTTCTTTCACCAAACGGTGGCGGCGCACCAACTGGTGAACTTGCAGATGCAATCGAAAAAGAATTAGGCGGATTTGAAAAATTCAAATCTGATTTCGCTGCAGCAGCTGCAGGACGCTTTGGTTCTGGTTGGGCATGGCTTGTTGTGAACAACGGAAAACTTGAAATCACAAGCACGCCAAACCAAGATTCTCCTTTAACTGAAGGAAAAACGCCAATTCTAGGACTAGACGTTTGGGAGCATGCTTACTACCTAAACTACCAAAACCGTCGTCCTGATTACATTTCAGCATTCTGGAATGTTGTGAACTGGGATGAAGTAGCTCGCCTTTACAGCGAAGCTAAATAAATCATTTGATTTGAAAAGACCTGCTCTTTAGAGAAGCAGGTCTTTTTATATTTTCCCTCCTTTTTTTACATATCTGCCTTTTGATGAGACAGACTATTGTGTAGAAAAGGAGAATGAATGGTATGAGCAGATTAAAGAAAATGTTCGGGGACATGGATGTTACAAAAGATTTATTGCTCCTCCTCACGATTGGCGGGTTATACGCACTTGCCATTGCGCTTTCGAATACGTTTGTAAATGTGTACTTATGGAAACAGTCTGGGAAATTCACGGATCTTGCGATTTATAACTTGGCCATTGTGGTGCTTCAGCCCATTACGTTTTTATTCGCTGGCCGGCTCGCAAAAAAAATAGACCGGGCGTTTGTCCTTCGTTTCGGTGTCATCTTTTTAGCCGCTTTTTATTTAATTGTCTTAATGGCAGGAGAACAAGCGGCCGCACGGCTTGTTTTGTTGGGAAGTGTCCTTGGGATCGGCTATGGTTTTTACTGGCTTGCTTTTAACGTACTCACCTTTGAGATCACCGAGCCTGAAACAAGAGACTTCTTTAATGGATTTCTCGGTGTGCTTTCCTCAACTGCCGGCATGATCGGTCCTCTCATTGCGGGGATTGTCATTTCTCAGTTAAAGGATGATACAGGCTACACAGTCATTTTCACATTATCGCTTTTTTTGTTTTCACTAGCGGTTGTGATGAGCTTTTTCCTCAAAAGAAGGCAGTCTAAAGGCAAATTTATGATCAAACAAATTTGGAAAGAACGTCATGCAGACGAGAATTGGCGTAGGATTACAACAGCTCACTTTTTTCAAGGGCTTCGTGAAGGGGTCTTTGTCTTCTTAATCAGTGTCTTTGTGTTTATTGCAACAAACAGTGAGCTTGCTCTCGGGACGTTTGGTTTAGTGAATTCAGGTGTTGCCTTTTTTGCTTATTTCTTCGCTACACGTTTGATTAAGAAAAAGTGGCGGAAGAAGGCCATCATGCTTGGCGGGCTGATTTTATACGGCGCCTTGTTTTTAATCGTTTTCCACTTGTCCTATGTATCACTTCTGATGTATGCGGTAGCCATTGCAATAGGATATCCGCTCCTGCTTGTTCCTTATGTATCCTTAACATATGATGTCATTGGCCATGCAAGGTACGCCAGAAAGGCCCGAATTGAATATATTGTGGTCAGAGAGCTATTTTTAAATGCCGGCCGTATTTGTTCGATTGTTTTGTTCCTGCTGTCTGTCACCTTACTAGGTGATGAGCTCGGAATCCCTGCATCACTTGTTGTGCTCGGAGCGGGACACACTCTTATTTATTACTTTGTAAAAGATATTCATTTGAAAGAAAAAACAGCTGATATGAAAGAGGCTGACGGTCAAAAGCCAGTTTCTCAAACGAACCTTATTAAGGGAGAAAGGTAAAATTTCTTACCTATGGAACATCAAATTTCTAGATAAATGATAGAAAAACCGCTAAAATGATGATGGCACCTTTTATACACAAAAAGGGGTGCCATTTCTTTCTTGATAGAAAAGGTGATGTGATGAGAAACAAGAAAAACAAAAAAGACGCGAAGGAAGGGCGCAAAACACTTCCGATCCGGCTGAATTTATTATTTTTAGCTGCCTTTATTATTTTTACCGGCGTTGTCGTTAGGCTCGGATTTGTGCAAATTGTCAATGGAGAAGATTATAAAAAGCAGGCAGAAAAACAAGAGGATGTGAATGTCAGCTCATCTGCTCCGCGCGGAAAAATTTATGATCGAAACTACAATACGATTGTCAGCAATAAAGCGCTGAATGCCATTACATATACGAGAACCTCGACGACTTCACAAGAAGAGCGGCTCAAAGTGGCATCGAAATTAGCGGATATGATTCATGTGAGTACGAAAAAAATCACAGATCGTGACAAAAAAGATTTCTGGATCTTAACGCATCCAAATGAAGCGAAAAAGCTTGTTCAAAAGGAATCAGAATTAAAGGGTGACGATAAGGTCTCTGATGATAAACTATATGAGCTTCAGCTAAAACGCATCACAGACAAGGAATTAAATCAACTGACGAAAAAAGATTTACAAGTGCTTGCCATTAAAAGGCAGATGGATGGAGGCTATGCACTTACGCCTCAATTTATTAAAAATGAAGATGTAAAGCCAAGCGAAATTGCTTACGTCTCTGAGCATTTGGACGAGCTTCCAGGTGTTGATGTGACGACAGACTGGTCACGCAGCTATCCGTATAAAGGACTGCTCCGCAGTATGCTCGGCAGTGTGTCTTCGAGTGATGAAGGTCTTCCGCAGTCACTTCTTGAGCATTATCTATCACTCGGCTACAGCCGAAATGACCGTGTAGGAAAAAGCTATCTCGAATATCAATATGAAGATGTCCTGCAGGGCCAAAAGGAAAAAGAACAGAGTACAACTGATAAACAGGGCAATGTCACAAGCTCTAAAGTGTTAACAGAAGGTAAGAGCGGGAAAGACCTTGTGCTGACAATTGATATTCAGCTGCAAAAAGCGGTTGAAAAAATTATTGAAAAGAACTTGAGAAGTGCGAAACAAAGAGGGGGAACTGAGCTTCTTGACCGCGCATTTGTTGTCATGATGGACCCGAGAAATGGAGAGGTTCTCTCTGTTGCGGGTAAGCAGATTTCAAACAAAAACGGAAAATACAAATTCGATGACTACGCATTAGGAACGATGACATCCTCATATGCGATGGGATCAGCCGTAAAAGGGGCAACTGTACTGACTGGATATAAAACAGGCGCTATTCATATTGGAAGTACCCAATACGATGAACCTCTCTATATCGCCCAGTCGCCGCCAAAGAAATCCTATCAAAATATGGGACTCATTAATGATTTAACAGCACTAGAGCGTTCATCAAACGTATATATGTTCAAAACCGCAATCGCCATTGGGAAAAGCGAATATCGTAAGAATCAGGCGCTCCCAATTGATCCGAAAGCATTTGATACGTTCCGCTACAATTTCAGTAAATTTGGTCTTGGCGTCAAAACAGGTATTGACCTGCCAAACGAAGCAACGGGCTACAGAGGAACGTCTACACAATCGGGGCTCTTACTTGACTATGCGATTGGACAGTATGATACGTTTACACCGCTGCAAATGGCGCAATACGTTTCAACCATTGCAAATGGGGGATATCGTTTACGTCCGCAGCTTGTTAAAGAAGTGAGAGAGCCAGACCCGCAGCGCGGTATTGGAGCTGTGACGGAATCCGTCAAACCGGATGTATTGAATAAGCTAGACATGACAAGTGATGAAATCAAGCGTGTCCAGCAAGGCTTCAAGCTTGTGATGCAGAACCCAAGAGGGACAGCCTATTCAAACTTTGGCAACAAAAAGTATAATCCAGCTGGCAAAACAGGAACCGCTCAATCATTCTATGACGGTCCAATTAAAAGCAAGCGCGGTACACCGACGTATAACACAACTCTTGTTGCGTATGCGCCTGCTGATAATCCAGAAGTGGCTATTTCCGTTGTCGTGCCATGGGTGTATCAAGACTACAACCAGCGCTATCCAATTACAAACGATATTGGTGAACAAGTATTAGATAAGTACTTTGAACTGAAATCAAAACAGGAAAGCAATGATACACAGGCGAAAAATAAAAACAAAATTGAAAATGAAGCAGAAACAAATAACTAGACCTTTCATAGGTAAAAACGCTCACTTTTTGTGGGCGTTTTTTTACGTTTTCTTCAAAAATTCCGATATAAATTGACAAAATTCATAAAAAACGCCGCAATTTCTCTACAAAACTTCGACATTTACAAAACCTTAACATTCCATTTAAACGAAATTAATAAAGAACCTTTAATGTATTACTCGTAGGACAAATTATTCAGGGGGTATTCTTGAAATGAAAAAGAACAAATTATGGCTGCTTACTTTCCTTACTATCGCATTGTTAGCATTCGTCACAGCATGCGGAAACAGCAGCTCAAGCGGAGATTCAAAAGACAGTAAAGGAAATGCTTCAAACAAAGATGAGGCATCAGGTTCCATTACCATCTCAGGATCATCTGCGATGCAGCCTTTAGTTCTTGCGGCAGCAGAAAAATTCATGGATAAACATCCAAAAGCCGATATTCAAGTACAAGCCGGCGGTTCAGGAACAGGACTTTCTCAAGTTTCAGAAGGATCTGTACAGATTGGTAACTCAGATGTATTCGCTGAAGAGAAAGACGGCGTCGACGCAAAAGCTTTAAAAGACCACAAAGTAGCAGTTGTTGGAATGGCCGCAGCTGTAAACCCTGAAGTGGGTGTCAAAGACATCACAAAGGACGAATTGAAAAAAATCTTCACTGGTAAAATCAAAAACTGGAAAGAGCTTGGCGGGAAAGACCAAAAAATCACGCTTGTTAACAGACCTGATTCTTCAGGAACACGTGCAACATTTGTGAAATATGCACTTGATGGTGCAACACCTGCAGAAGGAATCACAGAAGATTCTTCAAACACAGTGAAAAAGCTGATTGCAGAAACACCAGGTGCAATTGGATACCTAGCATTCTCTTATTTAACAGATGACAAAATTACACCGCTTAGCATTGATGGTGTGAAACCAGAAGAAAGCAATGTAGAAAGCGGTAAATATACAATTTGGGCATACGAGCACTCTTATACAAAAGGTGAGCCGGAAGGTCTAGCAAAACAATTCTTAGATTACCTTATGAGTGACGAAGTACAAAAAGAAATCGTCAAAGACCAAGGCTACATCTCAGTCTCTAATATGAAAGTAGAAAGAGACGCAACAGGCAAACAATCGGATAAGTAAGAGGTCTTGAATTGCTGATGAAGGAAAAGTGGAGCATTTCACTTTTCCTTTTATGACATTCATAGGAGTGTAGAAAAAGATGAAGCAGATAGAACATACAGAAGCGAGCGATCGGCTGATCAGCTCGAAGAAAAATAGGCAAATGGATGAAGTAAGAGGAAGTATTTTGGTGAAATTCTGCGCATTCTTAATGATTGCAGTATCCATCGCCATCACAATATTCCTTGGCATTAAGGGTTTACAATCTTTCATCGTAAATGGTGTAAGCCCAATTGAGTTCTTAACCAGTATCAATTGGAACCCAACAGCAGAAAACCCGGAGTACGGCGCATTTCCTTTTATCTTTGGATCGATCGCCGTCACGCTTCTATCGGCACTTATTGCAGCGCCGCTAGGCATCGCAGGAGCGATCTTTATGACAGAAATTGCACCTGCATGGGGCCGGAAAATTCTCCAGCCAGTCATTGAATTGCTTGTAGGGATTCCATCCGTTGTTTACGGATTCATAGGTCTTACAGTATTGGTGCCGTTTATCGGACATTTCAAGTCAAGTGGCTCAGGGCATAGCGTGTTAGCAGGAACGATTGTCCTGTCTATTATGATTCTGCCAACCGTTACATCTATTGCAACTGATGCAATGGCTTCCCTTCCAAAAAGCTTACGTGAGGGATCCTATGCACTTGGCGCTACAAGATGGCAAACGATTAGACGTGTGCTTGTACCGGCAGCTCTTCCAACATTAATGACAGCAGTCGTTCTTGGAATGGCAAGAGCATTTGGTGAAGCCCTTGCCGTTCAGATGGTCATTGGAAACACGCGTAATTTACCAGAGAGCATTATGGATACAGCTGGTACATTAACAACCATTATTACGTTAAACATGGGTCACACAACGTATGGAAGTGTTGAAAACAATACACTTTGGTCAATGGGTCTTGTCCTTCTAGTTGTATCGTTTATGTTCATACTCATTATCAGATACTTGTCGTCTAGGAGGAAGATTTAATGAATAGCAAAATGACCGATCGTTTTGCCACGTTTGTTTTTGGATTATGTGCCGCCATTATTACGGCGATCCTAGTTGGTTTGTTTTCTTATATCATCTTCAACGGTGCAAAAGAATTAAATTTTGACTTTTTGACAACCCGCTCAAGTGCAATTGGCTCTGGCGGCGGTATTAGGGATCAGCTGTTTAACTCGTTTTACATTTTGTTTATAACAATGCTGATCACAGTACCACTTGGTGTCGGCGGTGGAGTGTACATGGCTGAATATGCGCCTCAAAACAAAGTCACTGATTTTATTCGCACATGTATCGAAGTGTTGTCTTCACTTCCTTCTATTGTCATTGGTATGTTTGGTTTACTCATGTTTGTCAATTTAACAGGCTGGGGCTATACGATCATCGGAGGAGCTCTTGCGCTCACGGTGTTTAACTTGCCAGTGATGGTCAGGGTGACAGAAGACGCGCTTCGCTCTGTACCGAAGGATCAAAAGGAAGCATCACTTGCGCTCGGTGTGACGAAATGGCATACAGTGAAGACAGTCCTGATTCCAGGTGCGATTCCTTCTATTATTACCGGTGCGATTTTAGCATCAGGAAGAGTCTTTGGGGAGGCAGCAGCGCTTCTTTTCACAGCAGGTCTCACCACACCGCGTCTTGATTTTACAAACTGGAGTCCATTTTCTGATACGTCACCGCTGAATATTTTTAGACCGGCAGAAACATTAGCCGTTCATATATGGAACGTCAATACACAAGGAATCATTCCAGATGCAGAGGCCATTGCAAATGGTGCATCAGCCGTACTTGTGCTTTCAGTTTTAGTATTTAACTTAGCAGCTAGATGGCTTGGTTCATTTATTCATAAAAAGCTTACGTCAAAATAATGTGAGAGAGGTGTGAAGGGGATATGGTTCAAATGCTAGCAGAAAAAAAAGAGATTGCAGCAAAAAAGGCTCCACTTCAAGCGGAACAGATTTTACAGGTGCAGGATTTAAGCATTTATTATGGTGAAAAAAGAGCGGTCAATCACATTTCATTTGAAATTGAGAAGAACGCAATTACCGCATTAATCGGCCCATCTGGCTGCGGGAAATCAACCTTTTTACGCAGCATTAACCGCATGAACGACTTGATCCCAGGTGCGAGAAGTGAAGGTGCGATCATGTACGAAGGACTCAATATTTTGGATGACCGCATTAATGTGGTGAATTTAAGAAGAGAAATCGGCATGGTTTTCCAAAAACCAAACCCATTTCCTAAATCGATCTACAATAACATTACCCATGCGTTAAAGTATGCGGGTGAAAAAAGAAAATCAGTACTTGATGATGCAGTAGAGGAAAGCTTAACAAAAGCAGCGCTGTGGGATGAAGTCAAAGATCGTCTGCACCGCTCGGCTTTGTCACTATCCGGCGGTCAGCAGCAGCGCCTTTGTATTGCGCGTACACTTGCGATGAAGCCCAGCGTTCTTTTATTAGATGAACCAGCATCTGCCCTAGACCCGATCTCAAATGCAAAAATTGAAGAGTTATTATCAGATTTGAAAAATGATTATTCGATCGTCATTGTGACACACAACATGCAGCAAGCGTTACGTGTATCTGATCATACGGCCTTTTTCCTGAACGGTGATCTAGTAGAATATGATGCCACTGAACGTATCTTTACACGTCCTGCGCAGCAAAAAACAGAAGACTATATCAATGGTCGATTTGGATAAGGCGGGTGGATTTTGATGAATGCAGTAGCAACTGAAACAGCAAAAAAAGAAGTGTTTCGTGTGAATGATATGAACCTTTGGTACGGACAGCATCACGCACTGAAGCATATTGATTTAGACATTAAAGAGCATGAAGTCACAGCAATTATCGGTCCGTCAGGCTGCGGAAAGTCAACGTTTATCAAGACCTTAAATCTTATGGTCAAAACAGTGCCAGGTGTGAAAATCACCGGGGATATGATGTATAACGGCGACAATATTTTAAAAGGCCGCGTTGATCTAGTGGAACTGCGTAAAAACGTCGGGATGGTCTTTCAAAAAGGAAACCCATTCCCTCAGTCTATCTTTGATAATGTCGTCTACGGACCAAGAATTCATGGCGTGAAGAGCAAGCAGCAATTGAAAGAAATCGCTGAAAAAGCGCTTCGTGATGTTGCCCTTTGGGATGAAGTGAAAGATCGATTAAATGCACCAGCATTAGGTCTTTCCGGCGGTCAGCAGCAGCGTCTTTGTATCGCAAGAGCTATTGCTACGAGCCCAGACATTTTACTAATGGATGAACCAACATCAGCACTTGATCCTGTCTCAACATTAAAGATTGAAGAATTGATTATGAAATTAAAAGAGAAATACACGATTGCCATTGTGACGCATAACATGCAGCAAGCGGCGAGGGTATCAGATAGAACAGCCTTCTTTTTAATGGGAGAGCTTGTTGAGGTCAATGATACGAATGTGATGTTCTCAGAGCCAAATGATCAAAGAACAAATGATTATATATCTGGTCGATTTGGATAATAAAACCCCCTGGAGGTCAGCGCCGCCAGGGGGTATTGTTGTTATTTTGTTAAGGCTTTGACGATTTGTTTGAATGTCATCCCTGTTTTTAAATTGAACTTGCCTGCACGAATTTCTTTATGGTAGCCGGCGTCAATCACGTAATCATTAAAATCTTTAGACGAGTTGATGATTCCGTCCTTTTCAAGCATGTCTGAAACATCACTTGTACTCATCCCGTTTTTAATAACAAATTTGACCGATTTGCCTTTAGGCTTGTCCGATGTTTCTTTATCATTTTTAGAATCGCCGTCTTCATTTGCTTTCAGTGCTTTTTCTTTATAATCAAGAAGCTGCTGATATGTTTCACGGCTGACAGAGACTTCTTTTTTAGAGTCTAAATAGTTTTTCACATCGGTGTCTGTTACTTTCGCTGCGAGCGTTTCTTTTGTGGTTGTATCAGCCGCCGCTTCATCTTTTCCAGTGAGGAAAAAAACGATCGCCAGAACACCAGTTGCAAGAATCATACCTGCCGCAAACGTTTGGATGCTTTTTTTCGTCATACAAGCACCTTCTCATTGTCTTTAATGATCATGTTGACCTCATCTACAGATACATGCTCAGCGCGCGCAATGGCCTCAGGAGACATGCCATTTTGATGCTTTGAAATGATTTGTCTTGCGATAGATGGATCAATTTCTGAATGTTTGCGGACGACAATGTTTGTTTCAAGCAATTCTTCTTCAAGAACCTTCATTTTCTTTTTCAGTTTATAGATTTCTTGCATTGCAGATAGTTGAAGTGTTTCAAGTTCCTGCTCGACTTCTTTAATCGGCTCTCTTTGAAAATATGAGAATGCGATCAGTACGATACTGACAACAAGCAATCCGATAATTGCAATTTCCATGTTTCATCACCTTTTATTCATATTTTAATGCTGAAAGCCATAAAAGGCTTTCATGATTGTTTCAGACAGTTTTCGACCCTTCTTTTTTATACCATAAAAAAGCTAGTTTCAAAAGGAATTGCTGAAAAAATCACCTTTTTTTCATCTTTTTTCTTTTTATATGAAAAACGAGTATGAAAATCTTGCTCGCTGTCAAAATAAAAGAGGGCTTCTCATGTATACAGTACGACAAAGATTGAGGTTTTATAGGGGAGCAGGCTATTTTTCATGAAATGACCGTGCGATATGGATCAGAACGCGGATGGATTGCACTGAAAATCAAATTGGTGAAAAAACATTCTAGCATTCCTAAGCTAGAAGTGGTATTATAGTTAGGTCTGAATGTGAATTGATTTTAGTTTGGAGGGAAAAACATGCGCGTAAATATTACTCTAGCTTGCACTGAATGCGGTGAGCGTAACTATATTACTAAAAAGAATAAGCGAAACAATCCAGATCGCGTTGAATTCAAAAAGTATTGCTCACGTGATAAAAAACAAACTTTACATCGTGAAACAAAGTAAGCAGCAGGGAATTTTCCTGCTGTTTTTTTATGATGGGAGATGATCTTTGTGAAAAAGGAACTTCGCCTTCAAACATTAGCCAAGCTGGACCAGATGAGTGCCGAAGAATTCAAGCGAAGCACCGCTTTACTTCATGAGCGCTTGTTTCAACTGCCAGCATGGAAACAAGCGAATACGGTTGCACTTACCATGTCTAGAGGAAAAGAGGTACCGACAATGCCTCTCATTGAAAAAGCATGGCGGGAGGGGAAAACAGTATGTGTACCCACCTGTTTTCCAGAAACAAAAGAGATGACGTTTTATGAATATACACCAGAAACGAAAATGATCTCCCGCTACTTTGGGCTATTGGAGCCAGATCCTCTGACATCGGCCGCTGCATCTAAAGAATCTATCGATTTGATCATTGTGCCTGGTGTGTGCTTCGATCGACAAGGCTACCGTATCGGATATGGGGGCGGCTATTATGACCGCTACTTAGCTGACTATCACGGCGAAACACTTGCCCTTTGTTTAACAGTACAGCAAACCAAGCATATTCCGGCTGAAACGCACGACATCCCGGTCTCAATCATGGTCAGTGAGAAAGGTACCATATATCTAAAATAAAGTCCGCTGCTTATATATATGAACGGGCTTTTTGTGTTGAGCGAAGGTGCTTGCTTATGATCAAAAGTCACATGCACGATAGCGATCAACATTCTTCATTAAAAGGCATTTTAGCTGACGAGGGATATGTTTTGAAAAAATTTCGTGGAAAGAAAAGATACTTCCGTAATATGTGGGAGGAAGTGAATACTTGTGACTTGATCGTGATTCATGGTTTTATTTTTGGCATACGCACCTTGATTTTTTTTGGAGTCGGGGAAAATAGCTTAAAAATAAGAAGAGAGCATATCAAAGCTCATATCGCTTTATATCATAGGCGGCTAAAACAGCTTGAAAGCCTTGAAAAGCCATACCAAACTTGGATTTGTATTCACGAACATGACCCTGGTTTAGACGCTGGATATGTTCATACACCAAATCCATACGGCAGTTACTTCCCGCACAAGGTGGAGGAGTTAGAGCGGAATTGTAAGCTGCCTCATACTTTCAAGGATTTAATCGACCTTCTCAATTTGACGTTTCTTATGATCAATCAGAGTGCGGAGAGGTCTATTATATTCAATCAAAAGAACAAGGGATTAGATTGTGAAGGCCTGCTTATGAAAGGAACCTTTTAAGCGATAAAAACGATGGTTCATGCATAAACAAATCCTATTTAAGCCACGATACGAACATAGGAGGGAATATGATGAATAAAATGATTTGGAGCATTGTGTTCACACTGTTTGCATTCGTTCTCGTGCAAAATCGTTATCGGCTCATGAATTTGGTTTTAGGGCAAAATCAAGTCCGGCACTTTTTGATTAAATGGCTGATGAAAATCCCATATTTTCGGACGAAATTTATTCGCCAAGCATTCTAATCCCGCAAAAGCCGGGATTTTTTTGTTTAGAAATGCGGATAAGAACGATTCTTGCTATAATAATGTAAAAAATGGAGCGCGAATGTATGAATGTCATAGATAGTTTATTTTGGCGAGTTGTTGATGAACTTAGACAAAAAGGATACGAGATGATTCAAAGTCCGTACCCAGAAGATGAAATATTTTTTGAAGCACCACGAAACTCAGGTTATGATCTTATCCGTCTATATAGAAAAGATGTGAATTTCAGGCAGGAGATCGTTCGAGATATCGAGGAGCAAACATATCGGATCAATCAGCTGAGAGAAGCTATGCGTAAACGATCTCTTCATCTCCTGCAGCTGCAATTTACAACTGATGTTCCAGTAGATGATTGGGAAGACCTAAACGGTCAGCCGCAAAAAGAGAATAAGGTGACAGTTACTCCTGTATTACTCAATGCAGACACGCTTCAAAACGATGTAAACGAACTGCAAAAATGGCTGAATACATCGCTTGCAGTAGATGTAGAAGAAGCGAAGGAAGATACAGCTGAGGATGCAATGCAGCTGAAAAGGAACGTGCTTCAGGCATTTGATGATCAGGAAAAGCAGCGAGAACGAGAACGGGCCGTGTTTCAAAATGGGAGACCCATTTTTACCTACTTGCTGATTGCTGTCCAAGTGGTGATGTTTCTTTTACTTGAGCTGTCAGGCGGAAGTACCAATACCGCAACTTTAACAGCATTTGGTGCTAAAAATAATGTGCTGATTTTAGAGGGTGAATGGTGGCGCCTGATGACACCAATGTTTTTACATATTGGCTTGACGCACTTACTCTTTAATACTTTTGCTCTTTGGTCCGTTGGAGCGGCTGTTGAGAGAATTTATGGGTCGGGAAGATTTTTGCTCATCTATTTGATTTCCGGCATTTTTGGCTCTATAGCGAGCTTTGTGTTTAATACGGCAATTGCAGCAGGCGCATCTGGCGCGATCTTTGGCTGCTTAGGCGCACTGTTATATTTAGCCATCTCAAACCGAAAGCTTTTCTTTCGGACGATGGGGACAAATATTATTGTCATTATCCTCATCAACCTAGGAATAGGCTTCACTGTATCAGGTATTGATAATGCAGGGCATCTTGGCGGCCTGGTTGGCGGTTTTTTCACCGCATTAGCTGTCCGTCTGCCTAAACAGATCCAGCCTGTTAAAATGCTACTTGCGAGTGCTGCTTTGCTCTTTATTGGCGGTTTTGGATTGTATACAGGGTTTCATTCTGACGATCAAAAGCAAGCAGCGGCAACAAGTGAGGCAGCAAGTTTATTTGATGAGAAAAAGTATAGCGAAGCAAGTGAACGACTAGAGGAATATGTGCACGATAAAGATGCATCAGCTGAGGCACTTCATATCTATGCACTATCGGAAGCGCAGCAGGGCCAACTTGATAAGGCTATTCAATTTTTACAAAAGTCGCTTGAAAAAGATCCAGATGATCCAAATAAACTGTATCATTTATCGCTTTTATACGTAGAAAAAGGAGAGACAGCGAAAGCAGAGGATCTATTAGCGAAAGCGTTAAAACAAGATCCTCAAAATGATCAATTTTTAAAGCTGAAACAATATATCGAAAATAGTCAAACACGTTGAATGACTTGACTGAAAGCGCATTTATGAATACGCTTATCCTATCTGTTGATGAAAAGAAATGGTGGAAACAATGAAAACGTTATATGATGTACAGCAGCTGCTCATGAGATTTGGAAATTATGTGTATTTCGGAGATCGTGAAGTAGAATTAGAATTTATGGCAGACGAATTGAAGGAAATGTATACATCGGGCATCATTGACCGGACCGAATGGTCAAACGCAATGACGATTCTTCAAATGGAGCTAGCCAAATTAAATCGAAAAACAATGTGAAGGTGGAGGGCATATGACAGGGGATTGGTTTGTAGGTATTGATCTTGGCGGTACGACAATTAAGCTTGCGTTCATTAATCTATATGGTGAAATTCAGCATAAGTGGGAGATTCCTACGGATAAATCCGGGCAGACGATTACAGTCGATATTGCCAAATCAATTGACCATAAACTGGTTGAGATCAGTATGCCGAAATCAGCACTTATTGGGATCGGAATGGGTGCACCTGGACCAGTAGATAAAGTATCTGGCATCGTCTATAAAACAACGAATCTGGGCTGGACAAACTACCCCTTGAAAGATCACCTAGAGGCAGAGACGGGACTTCCATCTGTCATTGAAAATGATGCGAATATTGCTGCACTCGGTGAAATGTGGAAGGGTGCAGGCGATGGCGCAAAAAATATCCTGATGGTCACACTTGGAACAGGGGTTGGCGGCGGCATCATCGTCAACGGTGAAGTTGTTCAAGGGGAGACAGGTGCTGGCGGAGAAATTGGCCATATTTGTGCCGTTCCATTTCAAGGAGCACCGTGTAACTGCGGAAGAACAGGCTGTATTGAAACGATCGCATCTGCAACTGGCATCGTCCGGATTGCAAAGGATAAATTAGAAACCGAGCAGCATACATCTTCACTTGGCAAGCTCGCTTCGCTATCGGCAAAGAATGTATTTGAAGCGGCAGAAAACGGAGATGATCTTGCAATGCGTGTCGTAGAAGAAGTGACGACACATCTTGGACTTGTCCTAGCGAATCTTGCTAGTGCTTTAAACCCAACAAAAATTGTAATTGGCGGCGGTGTTTCAAAAGCAGGTGAGCTTCTTCGCAGTAAAGTAGAGCGCATTGTGAAACAACATGCTTTCCCGCCTTGCGCTGACGATGTTGAAGTGGTAATTGCATCACTCGGAAACGATGCGGGTGTTATCGGCGGTGCATGGATGGCAAAAACCAAATGGCTGTCTTGAACAAAAAAGTCATAATGATGTCATTTTTATTAAAAAAAGCGATAGATAGGCATGAAATTGGATGTTTAGCATATTCATAAGTTTGTCATGAGGAAAAAGACATTGATTTTCCATCATATACAGGATAAGATATACTTTAGTTATTTTTCTAGAAGCACCAATAATTAGGGTATATCTAGAGCCTGGGTGCGCGCTTAGCATAAGGAGGTTACAATGCGAAAGAATAGATTAAAGGCGATTTCATTTTTACTGATTGCGACATTGCTGATGTGGGTCAAAACCTATGTTATCTATAAATCTAGCTTCAATATTAAAATTGAAAATTTCATGCAGGAGTTTATCCTGTTTATTAATCCGCTTAGCTTTCTCTTGTTTATCTTCGGTATCGGTTTATTTTTCAAAGAAAAAAATCGCAATCGATATATCATCGTGACAAGCTTTATCCTAACATTCGTTTTGTTAGCCAACATTGTGTTTTATCGATTCTATAGTGATTTTCTAACCATCCCCGTCCTATTTCAAACAAACAATATGGGTGACCTCGGGTCCAGTATTACCTCTTTAATTGAACCAGTCGATTTACTGATGTTTGTTGATATCATCATTTTAATTTGGCTCTATAAAAAACAGCCTTCCTTTAGAACAGATGTCACCGTTTCACGAAAAGAACGAGCAGCATATTACTTATTTGTGGTAGCTACATTTTTCTTTAACCTTGGTTTAGCTGAAACAGAAAGACCAGAACTGCTTACTCGCTCATTTGACCGTGAGATGCTGGTGAAAAATATCAGCTTATATAACTTCCATATTTATGATGGGGTATTGCAATCGAAGCAGTCCGCCCAACGAGCTCTTGCTGACAGCAATAGCTTAACTGAAATTGAAAACTATGTAAGCGCAAATCAAACGGACCGTAATGAAAAGACATTTGGTCAGGCAAAAGGACGAAATGTCATTCTTATATCACTTGAATCGACACAGAGTTTCGTGATCAATGAAAAATTAAACGGGAAAGAAATTACTCCGTTTTTAAACAAATTGATCAAGAAGAGCTATAACTTTACTAATTTTTATCACCAAACAGGTCAAGGGAAAACATCTGATTCAGAGTTTATTGTAGATAATTCTCTTTATCCACTTGGAAGAGGGGCTGTGTTCTTCACAAATCCAAGTAATGAGTTTACAGCGACACCTGAGCTGTTAAAGGATGAGGGCTACCACTCTTCTGTTATTCATGCGAATAACAAAAGCTTCTGGAACCGTGACCTTATCTACGATAGCTTTGGCTACGATAAGTTCTTTGATATTAAATCATTTGATGTGAATGAAGAAAACTCAGTTGGCTGGGGACTGAAAGATGGTCCGTTCTTTGAGCAGTCCGCTGAATTAATGAAATCGATCCCGCAGCCTTTCTATACGAGATTGATTACATTAACGAACCATTTCCCTTTTGATTTAGATGAGGAAGATAAGCTCATTGATGAATATGATTCAAAGAGCAAAACACTGAACAAGTACTTCCCTACAGTGCGTTATCAAGATGAAGCCCTTAAGCTTTTCTTTAAAAAGATGAAGGAAGCTGGGTTATACGATAACTCCATTTTTGTTTTGTATGGGGATCACTACGGAATTTCTGAAAACCATAACGAAGCCATGGGACAATTCTTAAATAAAGAGATTACGCCATTTGAAGAAGTGCAGCTTCAAAAAGTCCCGTTTGTTGTACACATTCCAGGGGTAACGGATCAACATCCAAAAGAAATTGATACGGTAGGCGGTCAGGTCGATATCCGTCCAACTGTACTCAATCTTCTAGGGATTGATACAAGTAAACAAATTCAATTTGGTCATGACCTTTTATCAAAAGATACGAATGACTTTACAGTACTCCGTGATGGAAGCTTTATTACGAAGGACAGCATTTTTACAGATGGTGTTTGCTACAATAAAGAGACAGGCGAGCCAGCAGATGATAAAAATGTGTGTCAGTCTTATGAAGAGAAAGCGAAGCAGGAGCTTCAATTCTCTGATCAAATCATCTACGGAGATCTCCTTAGATTTTATGATCGAAACAGCCCGGACCATTCACCATCCAAAAAAGAAGGTGAAACGGAGCTGAAAAAGGCGTCCTAATAGATGAAAAAACCTCTGCTATTTTAGAAGCAGAGGTTTTCTTTTTTTGTCTGACGGCTCATATAGTATGAGAGGAGGGATGTAAATGAAGACAACGTCGTTTGGAAAAATTGAATGGCAGCTGGATGAAGCAGGGAGGGATGCTGTGGCAAAGCAGCTTGGTATTGGCAAAGCTGCTTTTCATTTATCTAATCAATCAAGCACTGATAACCTTCTTTTACCGGGATATAGACTTCCAGAAGGAGTCCATGTATTTGATTCGATAGGTGATGTGCAGAGATTTATTGCACCTTACAGACTGCAGCAATCCGATGATTGGATTAATGGAACATTTGAATATGATAGCGCTCGATTAGAAGAAGAGCTGAGCCGCTTGAAAGCCGTATTTCCTTTTCTTCATATCAGCGTCATTGGCCATTCAGTGCTTGATACACCTATTTATGAGATCCGAACAGAGCCTGTTCAGCATTTACATTCTATTCATCTCAATGCCTCATTTCATGCAAATGAATGGATCACGACGTCTGTTTTATTAAAATGGTTGAAATCGCTTTGCTTAGCAGCGTCAGATCCGGTACAGGCAAGACATTATGAAGCGGTTCATATCCTGCAGACCACCGCTTTATCCATCGTGCCAATGGTCAATCCAGATGGAGTGGATTTGGTTCGTAATGGACCGGAGTCACTAGGTCTTCATCGTGAAGAATTCACACTGCTAAACAAGGGATATTCCGATTACCGGGAATGGAAAGCAAATATTCGAGGGGTGGATTTAAACAATCAATTCCCTGCTTATTGGGAGATCGAGTACTATCGTCATCAGTCGAAGGCACCGTCCTACCGGGATTATCCTGGGCGCGAGCCATTAACAGAACCAGAAGCGAAAGCGATGGCCAATCTTGCGTTGCGAAAACGATTTGACCGGCTGATCGCCCTTCATACACAAGGAGAAGAGATCTATTGGGGGTTTCTTGGCCATGAGCCAGCCCTCTCAAAAGAAACGGTCAAACGATTCGAACTAGTGAGCGGTTACAAACCGATCCAATATCTCGACAGCTATGCAGGCTATCGCGATTGGTTTATTTATCAATTTCATAGTGAGGGCTATACAGTCGAGCTTGGTCTAGGGAAAAATCCTCTTTCCATGGATCAATTTGATTCGATCTATGAAAAAACAAAGCGGCTTTTGTGGGAAGCGTGTAAGTGTTAAAAGCACCTGTCTGGTGCTTTTTCATATTTTGAGAAAATCAATTGCTTATGGTCAATAAAAACAATGTTGAAGCAATTGACGAAGGCTTCCTAGTAAGCTATTGTGAAAGATATGGATGTAAAAAAAAGGGATATGATTTAGGGAGATGTCGACTATTGAGTGCTCAAAGCCTGTGGAAAAGAAATTTTACTTATTTATTTGTTTCTAAAATGTGCAAAATTACGGCTGATAGTTTATCTTTCAACACCATCTTGTGGCTTTTAGTACTAGGAGGGAAAGGGGCCATAGGGACAGCTTTTTTTATTGCAGTCAGCTTTGTTCCTCAAGCGATTGTTGGACCATTTATTACGCCTATGATGAAGCCGCATCAATTGAAATTTTGGATGTGTTTTGCTGATTTAACACGAGGAGCGATTATCCTTGTGATCGTGGTTAGTTACTTTTATGGTTTCACACCATTAGTCCTCATCATTGGCTGTATGCTGCTGCATTCGGCGACAGGAGGCTCTTATGAACCGGCATCTGTATCGATTATCCCAAAGCTTGTTCATGAGGACCTCATACAAAAAGCGAATGCAACGATCCAATCAGCAAGTCATGTAGTAAGACTTGTGACGGTCACGATTTGTGGTGTCATGATTGCATTTGTAGGCGTAGGTTATACAATGCTTGTGATCATTCCTCTTTACCTTTTGTCCGCTTTATTGGTGTTCATGATTTCATATCAAACAGAAGTCATCATCGATAAAGCCAAAAAAGGGTTATCTTACGGCAAAAGATTAATTCGAGGTTTTTCACTTGTTAGAAGCCATCATATTTTGTTTCCATTAGCGATTTTTTGTGTCTGCTCAAACTTTGCTGCGGCACCATGGGAAGCATTGTCTGTTATTTATTTAACGGAAGACTTACATAGTGGACCGGTCGTCTATTCATTCATCAAAGTCACAACCGCACTAGGCGCATTTTTGATGGGGTTTGTTTTGACAAAGATAAAAGTGAATCGGTATGGATTGCTGTTTATAGGTGCTGGGATTGTTGATGGAATCGCCTTCTTTATCACAGGTATGAACGCATTGTTACCACTTGTGTTTATATCAGCTTTTGCTTTAGGAGCAGCCATTAGTGCAGTTAACGTACCCGAACATACGATGATTCAATTGTCAGTGAAGGCAGAGGATCAGCCGCAAGTGTATGCGATCATTAACATGATTTCCTACTTGATGATTCCGTTAGGCGCCCTCATTGGCGGTTATATGGCAACCCTGTTTGGATCTGGGTATGTCATTGCGGCTGGCGGCATCATTGAAGCTGTTTCAGGTATATGCCTGCTTCTGTTTACAAAGATCGGGAAGGTAGAGAGAGCGGAGTTGACAATAGAACGAGACAAACCTGCCGTAAACGCAACGTAAGCATGGCATGATTGAATGAGGATAGGTTACAATGAGGACGAGAAAACATGAGAATTTAATGGAAAGGGGAAAAATTATGGCTATAGCAGACGTCACCATCATTCCGATAGGCACTGAAACACCAAGTGTCAGTGCTTACGTAGCAGATGTACAAAGAATTTTAGAAGGCTTTCAACAAGAAGGAAAAATCAAATATCAATTAACACCGATGAATACGTTAATTGAAGGCGAATTATCCGTTTTATTTGAGGTCATTCAGCGTATTCATGAAGCCCCTTTTGAAAAGGGATTGCACCGAGTAGCGACCAATATTCGCATCGATGACAGACGGGATCAAACCACAACACTTACAAGCAAATTAGAAAGCGTGAATAAGCATTTAAATCAATAAAAAAAGCCTGCTAAATGCAGGCTTTTTAATGTGCAGTTGGATAACCGCTATAGATGATGGTCATGACAGTGAACCATCCAAAAACCAAAAATGTAGCGCCTGCAAAAGCGATGGCAAGTACGTTCACTTTTTTTAGTGAGCGATAGATGCCGAGCGCAGCTAAAATCGTGACTAGACCAAAAATAATGACGAGCATCATGTGAAAGTCCCCCTTTGTCATCAATCCCCTTGATTTCCTTTCTTTTCATTTTAACCGTTTTCATAAAGCTTGTCGAGTAGATTCCAGTTGACGATTGTTTGAATTTTTATTGAATAGCCTTCATAATAAAAAAGAATGAATAAAGTAGGTGATGAAAATGAATTGGAGAAGAATGCCACTAGGCTATGTACAAGCGAACGCATATATTTGGAAAAATGAGCAGGGAGAATGCTTAATTTTTGATCCAGGCGGTGAAGCGCAAAAGCTGATTTCCTATGTAAAAGAAAAACAGCTTACACCACTTGCTGTCTTATTGACACATGCTCATTTTGATCATATTGGCGCGGCAGATGAGGTGCGCGAAGAGTGGGGAGTGCCGCTGTATGTACACGAAAATGAAAAAGAATGGCTCACGAACGCTGAATTAAACGGTTCAGCTCGATTGATTGGGAATGGAATTACGGTCAAAGAAGCTGAAAAATTGATTACGTCAGAAGGAACGCTTCAAATTGGGTCGTTTACATTAGAAATGTTCCATACACCTGGCCATTCACCAGGCAGTGTGTCTTACTATTCGTCGGAAGAGGGCTTTGTTATTTCTGGTGACACGCTATTTGAAGGCGGCATCGGGAGAACAGATTTAGTAGGCGGCAGTCAGGAAGTGCTGCTACAATCAATCCATCAAAAATTATTGTCATTGCCAGAATCAACTCTTGTTTTAAGCGGACATGGCGGGGAAACGACTGTGCTGACGGAGCAGGAGCAAAATCCGTTTATTAATGGTTTTTCTCTTTAATTGCAGGCATGAAAAAAGCATCTCTTTAAAAGAGATGCTTTTTTCAATTAATGTCCGGTACCGGGAACCATGATGAAAATCGAATAATATGTAAATCCGGCAAAGAAAATCGTCAAGTACGCTCCGAAAATGTAAATATACATTCTTTCGGATAAATTCAAGTAGGATAAAAATACAAAAAGAACGGTTTGACCGAAGAACAGCAGCGATGCATCTTTCATATGTCCTAAATAGAACATCACAGCAAAAATACCCGTCCAAAAGCCAAGCACGCGGAACATGCGATTCATTTCTTTCCCTCCCCTTAAAAACCCCTTTGATTCATATTATAGCTGATCATCACTTGTTATGTAAACATTTACATTTTTGACATCATGTGAACAATTTATTTTGAATGTAGAAAAAATTTTTTTGAAAAAATGATGAAAAAGTGTTTATGCTGAAAAGCATGAGGGTACTTACTCCATAAGAGAAAAGGTTAACGACCTAAGGAGGAAGACTAATGAGTGACATTACTTTTTATTCATACCCGAGCTGCACGTCTTGCCGCAAAACAAAACATTGGTTAAAGGCGAATCAAATTGATTTTAAAGAGCGTCACCTTTTCAGAGAAACGCCAACCCTAGATGAATTAAAAAAGATTCTTTCTTTAACAACAGAAGGAATGGATGAAATTTTAGCCACACGAAGTCAGGCTTTTAAAAGCTTAAATTTAAATATTAATGACTTAAAAGTAAACGAGGTCTTACAGCTTCTCATTGAAAAACCAAAGCTGCTCCGGAGACCAATCATCATTGATGGGAATAAATTAGTGGTCGGCTATAATCCAGGAGAACTCATGAAAATATCAAAGAAGAAAGCGATTCATCAATCGGTTTCTTAATAAAAAACGAAGATCAGCTGAAACAAGCTTCAGCCGTCTTCGTTTTTGTGCTGAACTGGGCTAGCTGGGTTCGAACCAACGATCACGGAGTCAAAGTCCATTGCCTTACCACTTGGCTATAGCCCAATATCAAACGTGTAATGTTATTGTTCACCATCTGCGGTCATTTATACATAAAAGTTGTATGTCACGAGTTTTAGTGAAAAAGGAGCGAAAGAAATAAATGAAAAATGAAAAATCAAAGCAATTATACGAATTTATCCTAAAAGAAGCCCCTGTCATGACCGAAGAATGGCTAAAAACAAGAACAGAAGAAGGCTCATTATATTCTAAACATGCTTCAGAGGAAACGGAAAAGAAGCTGAAGGAACAGAACACAGCGTTTATTCAAACCATTGCAGCCACGCTTGTGACACTGTCTGACAAAGTAGAAAACCATTTGAAAAAGTGGTCTGTTGATATTGCACGTGATCGAGCAGTGCACGAGGTGCCGCTATATGAAATCATTGGACAGTTTAAGATTTTCCGCCACATTTTCTGTTCGAGAATTGAGACATTCACCCAAGAAACAGAGCTTGAAGTGACGCTGCAAGATGTGTGTCAGTGGAATCAGCACTTTCACGCCACATTTGATGATATGATTGAGCGCTTATCAGAAGAATATGACCGCGTGACAATCAGTCAGTTGAATGCACAAAGAGAGATGATTCAAGAACTGAGTGCACCTGTTATTCCAGTATCAAAGGAAATCGGGATTTTGCCGCTGATTGGAGAGATCGATACGTACCGGGCCAAAATCATTCTGGAATCCGTACTAGAACAGGCTTCAAGATTGCGTCTAACGCACTTATTTATTGATATTTCTGGTGTTCCCGTTGTTGATACGATGGTGGCCTATCAGCTGTTTAAAGTGGTCGATAGTGCGAAGCTGCTAGGAATTGAGACGATTATTTCAGGCATCCGCCCAGAGATCGCTCAAACTGTAGTGAAACTCGGCATTGATTTCTCAAAAGTAAATACTGAGCATAGCCTTGCAAAAGCGTTAGAAAAAAGAGGATTTCGTATCTTTGAAGAGCAGCCGCAAGAAGCCACATCATGACCAAAAAACCTGTACTTGTAAAAGTCAGGTTTTTTATATGCTCTTTTCTAAAAAATGATGTAATGCATCATGAGTTGAGGGTTTTCATCATTTATTAGTCATGAAAATCATAAATTGCTCTTTTGTCATTCACGTTCCGCCATTCTACAATGTGATCACAGAAAGGAGTGATCCACTTGTATGGGATTGAATATTTAAGGCAAGAGCTGCTAGAAGAAGCATGCCGCATGAGGGCTTCTGATATGCATATTGTGCCAAAAGAAAAGGAAGCTTCGGTGTCATTTCGTGTTGATTCAGATTTAATCCAGCAGCGAACGATTGATAAAAAAAGCGGAGAGCGGCTTATTGCACATTTTAAGTTTTTATCTTCTATGGATATCGGGGAAAAAAGGAGGCCGCAAAATGGCTCACTAGCTGTGATGCTAAGAAAAGGTCAAGTATTTATTCGGATGTCTACCTTGCCGACAGTGAATGATGAGAGCTTGGTGATTAGAATTTTACCGCAGGATCATGTTCCGAAAATAAAACATCTATCATTATTTCCGAAAGCCTCAGCCAGATTATTATCCTTTTTAAACCACTCGCATGGACTCATTTTATTTACTGGGCCAACCAATTCAGGGAAAACAACAACACTATATTCACTGATCCAGTTTGCAAAAAAGAATTTTAACCGAAATATTATTACCCTTGAAGATCCTGTCGAAACAAGGAATGAAGAAGTGCTGCAGGTTCAAGTGAATGAAAAAGCCGGCATCACGTATGCCGCTGGATTACGCGCTATATTAAGACATGATCCAGATGTGATTGTGCTAGGAGAAATAAGAGATGCTGAAACGGCCAGAACGGCGATTAGAGCAGCACTGACAGGCCATTTAGTATTGAGTACGCTCCATGCAAAAAATGCAAAAGGAGCCCTTTACCGCATGCTTGAATTTGGTGTCACGATGAATGAACTCGAACAAACCATGGTTGCGATTGCTGCCCAGCGATTAATCGAGCTCACCTGTCCTTTTTGCGGAGAAAGATGTCAGCTTTACTGTAAATTAAATCGACCGATCAGACGAACAAATGTATTTGAACTGCTGTTCGGAAAAGAGCTTGGTGAGTGTATCAAGGAGGCTAAAGGAGAATATGCTCACTCGTCATATGAAACACTGCAAAGATTAATTCGTAAAGGAGTGGCACTCGGCTATTTATCAAAAAACACTTACCATCGCTGGGTTTATGAAGAAGCGAGCCTCTAAAGTATGGTCTAAAAAGGATCAAGCTGAATGCCTATCAAAACTGGCTCAATTAATTCAGGCTGGATATACATTGATTGAGGCATTAGTGATGGTGAATATCCAGTTATCAAAACAACAGCGGCAGCAATTAAAACTAGGTATTCAGTGGCTGCACGAAGGCGAGCCTTTTTATGTAGTGCTGGAGAGACTCCATTTTCAGCGGGAAGTCATCGCTATACTATGTTTTTCTGAGAAGCATGGCAGTCTAGCCCGTGCTTTAGAACAAAGCGCCCGTTTTTTAGAGAAAAAAATCAAACAGTTAGACACGTTTAAACGTATGTTACGTTACCCGCTTTTCCTTATCTTCACGGTTTTGGTCGTGCTGGTACTCGTTCAGCAAATGATCATTCCTCAATTTTCTGTTTTGTACTCATCAATGGATACCCGCATGTCTTGGCTGATTCAAGGGATGTTTGGACTATTTCAATTCCTTCATGCTTTTCTGCTCATCACTAGTTGTCTGTGTATCTCTCTTATTGGATATTATGCTGTTTTTTTTAGGAAAAAGTCGACCCTTGAGAAATTGAGGGTGATGAGTAAGCTGCCTTTTTTATATAAAGGGATGCAGCTGATGCATACGTACCTTTTTTCTCTTCAGCTCAGCGGACTGCTTCAAGCTGGATTATCGATGTACGAAGGTTTGCAAGCTTTTAAACAGCAAAGCTACCTGCCTTTTCTTCAAGAAATAGGTGAACAAATGATGGAAGAGTTAAGAAAAGGAGAAAGCATGGCCCATCAAGTAAGCGTGTCTCCTTTTTTCGAAAAACATTTTGCGGCCATTATCAAGCATGGTGAAGCCAGCGGAATGCTTGCGAGAGAAATGTACACGTACAGCCAATTTCTATTAGAGAATGCAGAGCTAAAAATTGAAAAATGGATTTCTTGGCTGCAGCCAGTTATTTATGGGGTAACAGCACTTCTTATACTCATCGTGTATTTATCTATTCTTTTACCAATGTATCAACTAATGGAGCAAGTGTAAGAAGGAGGACAGAGACATGAATGATAAAGGATTTACCCTGTTAGAAATGTTAATAGTCATGCTCGTAATATCCATTCTTTTACTCATTACCATACCGAATATCACACGTCATCACCAAGCGATTCAGGCAAAGGGCTGTGAAGGGCTTAAATCAATGGTCAGCACACAAGTGATGGCATATGAATTGGAGCATGATGGGAAGACGCCATCTTTAGCTGAATTAGAAAAAGAAGGTTATGTCAAAAAGGGATTAACTTGTCCTAATGGAAAAGCGATTGTCATTCAAAACGGCAACGTGAAGCATGAATAAATTATTTTTACATGAGAAGGGTTTTACCCTGATTGAACAGCTGATGATCTTACTTGTTTTATCGATTGTATTGTCGATCATGGGAGGGAAAATCCCAAAAATAATAGAAAACGCTGAAGCCAAAAGACAAGTAAACATCATGAAACAAGATATTCAATTGGCATCATATACTGCATTTATCAAAAAAACACGTGTACATGTTGGGATCCATCCGCCGCATGTATCTTATCAGGTAATAGATCAAAAGAGTAACGAAGTCATTGCTTCATATCAACATAAAAAGGGCAGCATCAAAACTTCTACATTCTCGCAAGGTATCTATTTTAATGCAAACGGACATCCAAGCAGCGGTGGATCTTTCATTGTCGAATTTGGCAGTCAAACGTATAAACTGACGATTTATTTAGGAAGCGGGCGAATCCATGTTCAAAAACAATAGAGGATTTAGTACGTTTGAAACACTGTTTGCCTGTCATCTCTTTCTATTTGCTGCTCTAGTGCTCATGCCAGCCTATGAAAAACTCATGATGGGGAAAAAGGAAGTGAGAGCCAAGCTTGAAGCTTATCAGGTTTTACATGAAGAGATGAATGAAGCGTTTATAAATGGGACAACATCTTCCATCAAAAAGAAGAGAGGCGAGATCACATATGTTTTCAATTGGCGTAAACAGAAGGGATGTGTTTCATATAAAGTACAAAAAAAAGAGACCATATGCTTTCAGCATGTGGAGCGATGACAAAGCTTTTACCCTTTTACAAGCTTTGTGGCAGTTGCAGCTCTTTCTATTTCTTTCTTTTGGCTGTGGGCTGATCTTTTCAGCAGCGGAGAAAGCTCGTCCATTTGAAGACATCAACGGATTTTCCCAAATGGAGTGGAAACAGACTGTTCTGCAATTAGATGAGGAATTAAGTCGTGCCGATGCTGTGAAATCAGTGAAAGATGGAAAAGCGTTAGAGTATATTTCTGATCAAGGGCGAGTGGTAACAATTGAGCCATATCAAGAGATGCTTCGAAAACGAATGGATCAAGCTGGCCACCTTCCTTTATTGCATAAGGTGAAACAATTTCACGTGAGAACGAGTCAGCATAGAGCCATCCTGAAAGTCACAGATGGATCTGGTAAAGTGTATGAAGCCGTTTTTTTCACATATAAAGGAGTGGTTCGTAAATCGTGAAAAGAGAGGAAGGTTTTATCTATCCGCATGTACTTGCGGCGATTTTATTTTTTCTCTTGATCCTAGGGGCGATAACGATGGGGTTTCAAAAAGAACTGAAAAGTGCAGAGCTGACGATTTCCTTTTATAAAAAACAGCAGCTTTTTAGGGTGGGTGTGAGTGAAGCTGCCAGCACAGTAGAACGTATTTGTGCGAAACAGAAAACCCATATTGATACTGAAGAAGGCCGTGTGACACTGAAGCGGATGAAATGCGATCTTAAGAAAAAACTTGTCCTTGTTTTGGTGAAGGTGAAAACAAAAGATGGTTTATTCGATGAGCGTGAACTGATGCTGGATTGGAAGACCGGTGAAATCATGAGATGGGCAAATCCTGATTAGCCAGTGTATAAAATCATCCTCTTCCTGGAAAGACTTGAAGGAAGAAGAGGTGAATGTGCTTGAAAACAAATGACTATGTAAAATATATGACGCAGGAAATCATTAAATATATGAATACACCACGTGACGAACGGAAGGAACACAAACAAGAAAAAATAGAAACGAAACCGCCGTTTTCACAGCGTTTATTTGGGGTTCTGCCGTTTGGCTTATCCATGATGCTTAAAGAACGCCAGCGCCATCGACGAAAGTAAAAAGCCGCCCAGCAGGCGGTTTTTTTATGCCACTTTAGCTGTATTCCTCCACAACAATCACTTTATTCACCTTGTTTGAGTAAGGGTTATAGGAAATGGTGACGAATACCCCAAATTCCTTTGTATGGTCTTTTAACGTAATATGATACTGTTTCACAGATTCCTTATCGCGGTGGCGGTCCCATACTTTTTGTTTAAATAATACTTGCGTTAGCGGGTATCTTTTTTTTGCTTCTTTGACTGCCCGCGTTTCCCATTGATCTGCGGCGGCAGTCAAACCTCTCGCATCAACGGGTTTGACCTCTAGAATCATAGAACTCAGCAGTAAACTGAGCATGATTATGATTTTTCCATATTTCACTTAACATCACCTCACCTCTTCATATCCTGACCAAATCCTACATTTTTATGTAAGTTTTAAGAAGTACAAATGTCACACAAAAAAATATTGAATATGGTGAAAAAATGAGAAAATGGGAGAATTTTCTCGTAATTGTTCTTGTTTAAGAACAAAATGGACTAATTTGACGTTTTGGGTTTTATAGGTATTTCCTTATACTGTATATAATCGTTCTTTTTAAAGAACAGTTGTTCAAGGAGTTGAAGGAATGAATGAAACAGTCGCTCTTTGTACTCTTTTGTGCCATTTGTTTGATTTTGACGTCTTCCCTCATGACACCAACGAATGCTTCTTTTAACGATGTTGAGCACAAAAACTTTGTCATGAAAACATGTGAAAATTTTGAACAGACAGATCAGCATTGTCAGCCTAAAAAATGGGATGAAAGTCAATTGGAGCTTATCGATCAAACGATGATCGAAGGAACAGTCTGCGCACCTCAAAAGCTGAGCATGACACTAAAAAATAGTGGACAGCCTATTGCGTACTCTGAATGGAAGTGGGAATTACATAAAATAGGAAATGGTCAGAAGCCATTACAAGATGGTCATATTCTTGAAAAGGGCTCCATAAAGTCCCTGTTGTCGCAAGAAACAGCGACTGTCACGACAGATAAAGCAAAAACAAATGGAAGCTATGCATTTAAAATCTATTATCCTAAAGGGTTTGGCGCATCTGATCAGGCGTACTTTTGGTCTAAACCGATGGAGCTCTCAAAGTGTCAAGAAAAGGCGTCCTAAATGGAGCTGTCTTTTAAAGTGAAAAAATGATAGGCGAAGGGGAGAAGGGGTTATGAAAAAATGGATGAAAATGTCTGGGAGTATTCTTTATGTGATGGTGTTCACGGTGATGATAGCCTCTATTATTGTCGTGTTGTCATCAAGAACAACAGGAGGAGAACCTCAGATTTTCGGTTATCAATTGAAGCAAGTATTATCAGGTTCGATGGAACCAGAATTTTCAGCTGGGTCACTGATTGTTGTAAAACAGGTCGCCTCACCTGAGACGCTCAAAAAAGGAGATATTATTACGTTTCAAACAAAGCAGGATCAGTCCTTTGTGACCCACCGAATTGTTGGGGTGAAGGGAAAGGGTGCAAATAAAGCGTTTGAGACGAAGGGTGACAATAATATGTATCAGGACGGTACGCTGGTAAAAGCGGATCAGATAACTGCGCAGTATATGGGAGTGAACATTCCTTATGCAGGAAAGCTTCTTTCGTATGCAGGGACATCAGCTGGAACTGCTTTGCTCCTTATTATACCAGGTGTCATGCTGCTCGTTTATTCAACCATTCATTTTGTGGGCGCAGCAAAACATCGTAGACACACGGCTGATGTACATATCTCAGAGGAACAAGCTTAAATCGTTTGTAACCTAATCAGGTTTCAATAAAACAATATATTAGGGGGTTTATTCATGGCAATGAAGAAATCAATTCGTTTAGGTGTATTATCAGGGGCTTTAGGTCTTGCATTAATTGGCGGGGGAACATGGGCGGCGTTTAATGATATTGAAAAGGCAAACGCGGTCTACTCGACAGGAGAGCTGGATTTATCTGCTAAAGAGAACTCCGGCGCCATCAACCTTTCGAACTTAAAACCTGGTGATCGGATCAAGAAAGAATTTCATTTTGATAATAAGGGATCACTAGCGATAAACCAAGTGCTGATGAGTCTTGATTACAGCCAGTTTACAGATGGATCTTCCGCGAAGAATGGCGGTAAAAATACAGCTGAAGAATTTCTCAGCCAGTTTCAGGTGAGTGTTCTTACGGTTGGAGCCGAAGGTGGAAATGGTTATCCGAAAAATATTATTTTAGACCATGCAAACCTGCTTGACTTGCATCAATTAACGTCAAAACAGGATCAGACCGCATTTGAAAAGCTTCGTCATGCCGTCGATGAGAAGTTTTTACATGAAAGTGGGAAAATTAATGTAGCAACTGTTGATGGAACAGTGGCTCCAGAGTATGACGGCATTCCAAAGAATCCGTTTGATTACGATAAAATGGAAATGATCATTGAATTTATCAATGACCAGACGAAGGATAAAGCTGGTCACTATATCCAAAATAAATACCAAGGCGATGCGATTCAAATTGATCTTTCCTTCGAAGCGACTCAGTGGAATGGTTTAACGATCAATCCAAAAAAGCATACGGATGAAAAAGGCTACGTGAAAGAAAACGAAAAAGCACACAGCGAAGATAAAAAATAAAGCCAGTCTTTAGGCTGATATCAAGGTCTGCATAGCAATTGGAGGAGTATGCGCTAAAACGTGCGCTTTACTCCTCTTCTTGCTTTTTTCTCCAGATTTGATAATCTAAAAATTCACGAAATTGCTTTTTCGAAACCCCTGATGTCATTGCATCTCGAACTAGTTTTTCCCATTCACTATCTAATTGACCATCGTATTCGGTTTCATCTTTTTCGTTTAAAAGTGTATGAACCGAGACGTCCAGAACAGCGGAGACTTTTTCAAGAAATTGAATGGAGGGGTTTGTTTGCAAGTTTCTTTCTATTGAGCTTAAATAAGACTTCGCTACCCCAGCCTTTTCGGCCAGTTCTGATAGTGAGTAGCCTTTTTCATTGCGGTATTGTTTAATACGCTGGCCAATCAATGTCATCACCTTCCTTTCGATATTATAGCACATTCAGAAAGGTTTGATAGAATGACTTCTTACCAGAGGGGGAGACTCAGAGGACTTTTCATTTGATTTGAGGAAATGACGGACTTCTTCAACTGTTAGTCCTGCCTTGCGAGCTTCGCGTAATAATTGAACCCATTCACTGTCTAATTTGTTCGTTTTCTTTTCCATACAAATACCCTCCTAAAATACTGAATCATGTATTTCAGGCACTTAACGCATGAAATGGAAAGACATAGGTGGTAAGACCTCATAGTTTGCTTGCGTCATGTTTCCGCCCAATACAAACAGACAAACTTAGCTTTAGACTGATCGAAAATCGTATGTCACATAAAAGGGGAGGGGACCATGAGTCAACCTCCTCTTTTTTGCTGTAAGTAAAAAAGTCCGCCATTTTCAATCGTAAGACTGATTTTTGGTTCGTATAAAGTTTTGAGTGCTTGTCTTTCTATTTCATATTCTACAGATGTGTCTGAAGTCCCTTCATAAAATTGGTTTAAAAGTTCGAAGTCTTCCTTCCATTTTTGAACGGCGCGCACTGCCCAGTCGTCCGGCTCCTCATGGGCATAATGCTCCATAAGGCTGTAGAGCCGTTTGATTCCGCTCTCTGGCTTAATCATTGTGCTCATCGTAAAGCAATAATCGGGAATTTGAGACGACAGCTCACGAGCTTCCAGCTTCTCTTGAAATTGTTCAATGACTTCTCCGCGAATGAGATGAAGGCCTAATGATAAAAGCTTATCCTTCTTCCGGTCTGCAAGGTAAGAAATTTTTACATTGAGACCAAGCCATGGCTCAAGGGCGATCTGGTTGTTCGTGAGCGGGCTGACTCGTTCATAAAGCCTGATAAAACGGCCCTGCTCTTTGACCGCCTCAAATATTTGAAATAACCGGGGGGAGCCGAAATGGATAAATTCACCACTGATCGTATCACCCGCTTTTTTTTGATCTGTGATGAAAGTCAATTGCCGCGGTTCAGGTACACCGCCAGTTTTTTCAAGCCAGTGCCAATAAAAAGGACGGTTCATAATCAATTTATCCATTTCAATTGTCAGCTGTACGGTCATATGTCCTGCACTTTCTTCTAATATGCTGCATTGATTCGCCTTGAAAAAACGGAGAAGAAAGGTGTGAATGTCATGCTGCTCCATTGATCAACTCTCCTTTATGAGCCTTGCTGTCTTTTTTCTAAAAGTGGTGTTTGTGCTTCAGTTAAATAAGAAGCAAACTGGGTTAATTTCTTTTTCATGTCTCCGCCTGGTTCATGCTGGAAGAGGATTTGATGCAATTCTGTTTCGACATCTTTAATATCAACTCTTGTTAAAATATCATCTAAATCGCCTATGACGTTTTCAAACAGCTGAATTTTTTCATATAAAAGCTTTAAAATATGCTCTTCAACTGTTCCGCTCGTTGCCATATTGTAAATGTGGACATCTCGCTCTTGGCCAAGGCGGTGGATACGTCCAATTCTCTGTTCTAAACGCATCGGGTTCCACGGGAGGTCGTAGTTAATGATTTGGTTACAAAACTGAAGGTTGATCCCTTCGCCGCCAGCTTCTGTCGCAATTAACACTTGCGCCCGTTCTCTGAATAAATCTTTCATCCAATCTTTTTTGCCCCGCTTAAAGCCGCCCCGAAATGGAACAGAGCTGATGCCATTTTGCTGTAGAAACCATTGTAAATAAATTTGTGTGGCGCGGTATTCGGTGAAAATAATGACCTTCTCATTTAACTGCTGAATGAGTTTGACCACTTCAAGCGCCTTTGAGTTTTGCTCCACTTGATTGATTTTCTCCATGATTTGCGTTATAGCAGAAGATCCGAGAATATGCTTTTCTTCTTCCTGCATTTTTTTAATCGTCATATAAACTGCTTCACGGCTTGAACAGCATTCTCGTTCCAAGGTCATAATGGAAAACATATGCTTTGTATAAGACGGATTCTCTTTCAGCTTACAGATTTCATCATACAATGCTTGTTCTGTCGGAGAGAAATCAATGGAAATCGTTTTGACATGCCGTTTTGTCCACTCGATGCCTGTGTCTTGTCTTCGGTTTCGAATCATCACTTTATTGACGAGCTGTTTTAATCGGTCATGGTCTTCAAGCTGCAAGTCCTTTTTGGCAAAGATATCTTTAAATTGATGTTCATTTCCTAGGTGGCCTGGCTTCAGAAGGGAAACAAGATTAAATATTTCTCCGATCCGGTTTTGAATAGGTGTGGCTGTCAGCAGCAGGCAGAACTTCTTATTCAGGTTTCTCACAAATTCATAGTTTTTCGTTTTATTGTTTTTCAGTTTGTGTGCTTCATCGATAATGACCATATCGTAGGCAATCGATAAAATCGTGTCTCGATGCGGCTGTCTTTTGGCTGTGTCAATAGAGGAAACGACAACGTCACACTGCTCCCACACATAGCTCTTTTTTTGTTCAACAGCATCAATATAAAATTTCGTCCGCAGCTCCTGTACCCACTGAGACACAAGGGAGGCGGGGACGAGAATGAGAATCTTTTTGGCAAGTCCACGAATCATGTATTCTTTGATAATGAGTCCTGCTTCTACGGTTTTTCCAAGTCCCACTTCATCTGCTAGAATGGCTTTCCCATTCATTTCTTCTACGACTCTTCTGGCTACTTCGAGCTGGTGCTTTAAAGGTGTGAATGCAGGCAGGTGCGCGGGAGCTTGCAGTCCCTCGAATGAATCAATGGCTGTGACTTTTTGAACCTGCGTCGCTAAACGATACATATCCCAGTTTGCCCAAGGGCCGTCTGCTGAAAGCCGCTGCTGAAATTCATTTGCCCATTCCTGATCAAAAATCGTTTGAATATTCAATGTGGTCGCCTGCCTTTCTTTCTAGTAGGATCTGATAAAATTGTTCTGTTTTTAAACGCTTCATTTTTTTGGAGGTCTCTAAAAGACTAGATATATGAATAAAAGCGAACGATATCGAAGGGTTATTTTAAAAATGTTAATGATTTTTCTGTTGCTCTTCATCCATTTCTAATGGTAGGATGTTGATAAGTGATCTAGAAAATAAGTCACCCATTTTGATAGTATGTCCAATAAATGTGAAAAATATGAGCGGATGATGGTATGGGGAGAGACTTGGCGGTTATTTTGCACTGGCAGGCGCCGAAGGAGCAAGCTGAATGATTCAGTGAATCTCTCAGGCAAAAGTACTCTTACCGGACGCAACTCTGGAGAGTGTTTGCTTAAGGGTTTTAGCAAACCACCAAAGGGGAAAACGCACAATGATATTGTGCTGTAAACTTTCAGGTGCAAGGACAGAGACTTCTTTTTGATAAAAGGGAGCGCTCTGTCCTTTTTTGCTGTGATTTTTTTCTGAAAATTCAGCTTGCATTTGCACTGTGAGAAAAAAGGGGGAAACGATTGATGTTGAAACGAACACCGCTTTTTCATGCGTATGAAACGTTTGGCGCAAAAACCATTGACTTCGGGGGCTGGGAATTACCTGTCCAATTTTCTTCCATTAAAGAAGAACATGAAGCTGTTCGAACAAAAGCAGGGCTTTTTGATGTGTCTCACATGGGTGAGGTGGACGTCAAAGGTCAAGATGCCCTTCCATTTTTACAAAGGTTATTAACCAATGATGTGTCTAAGCTGACAGACGGTAAGGCACTATATACAGCCATGTGTTATGAAGATGGCGGAACGGTAGATGACCTGCTCGTCTACCAAAAAGAAAAGAATCACTATTTGCTTGTCATCAATGCATCAAATATCGATAAAGACGTGGATTGGCTTTTGAAGCACCAAGAGAAGGATGATGTATTGATCAAAAATATGTCTGATCAAATCGCCTTGCTAGCGCTTCAAGGACCTCTTGCAGCTGACATCATCAAAGAGGTGGCGGGTGAAGAGGTGACATCGCTTAAGCCATTTACGTTTTTATCAAAAGCTGAGGTCGCAAATAAAGAAGTGCTCGTTTCCAGAACAGGCTACACAGGGGAAGATGGCTTTGAAATCTACTGCCAGTCAGAAGATGCGGTTCACCTTTGGTCAGCTTTATTAGAAGCGGGGCAGCCAAAAGGACTCATTCCATGCGGACTCGGTGCACGTGACACCTTAAGATTTGAAGCAAGACTTCCGCTTTATGGCCAGGAGCTGACAAAGGATATCTCTCCATTAGAAGGCGGAATTGGTTTTGCTGTCAAAACGGATAAAGAAGCTGATTTTATCGGAAAAGCTGCACTTAAAAAACAAAAAGAAGAGGGACTGAAGCGAAAGCTTGTCGGCATTGAAATGATTGATAAAGGGATTCCGCGTACAGATTATCCAGTCTTTTCAGGAGAAAAGCAGGTTGGGATTGTCACAACGGGCACTCAATCCCCAACATTAAAGAAAAATGTCGGGCTTGCTTTGATCGAAACCTCAGAGGCGGAGCTTGGATCAGAGGTGGAAGTACAAGTTCGAAAAAAACGTCTAAAAGCCAAAATCGTCGCAACACCATTTTATAAAAGAGCCAAATAACGAGGGGGAATAGAGGATGAAGCACAGGTATTTGCCGCAAACAGAGCAAGATCAAAAAGAAATGCTGGATGTCATCGGCGTTCAGTCGATTGATGAGCTTTTTTCAGATATCCCAGAGAAAGTTAGATTCAAAGGAGCATACAACATCAAAGAAGCCGCATCTGAAACAGCGCTTGTCAGGGAATTATCCCGACTAGCTGCAAAGAATAAAGATACAGTTTCCTATGCATCGTTTCTTGGTGCTGGTGTATATGATCATTACCAGCCTGTCATTGTCGATCATGTGATCTCACGCTCTGAATTTTATACAGCGTATACACCTTATCAGCCGGAGATTTCGCAAGGTGAATTGCAAGCGATCTTTGAATTTCAAACAATGATTGCTGAGCTGACTGGTATGGATCTAGCCAACTCCTCGATGTATGATGGCGGGACGGCACTAGCTGAAGCGGCAATGCTTGCTGCGGGACACACAAAGAAGAAAAAAGTGGTGGTTTCTGAAACGGTTCACCCTGAATCAAGAGCGGTGCTGAAAACATACGCCAAAGGACAAAACATTGAAGTTGTTGAAGTGCCTGCGAAAAAAGGGCAGACAGATTTAGCTGCATTGGAAAAGGCGGTCTGCGATAATACAGCAGCAGTTCTTGTGCAATATCCAAACTTTTTTGGTGTCGTAGAGCCGTTAAAAGATATCGAACCCATTGCACATAAAGGAAAAAGCCTGTTCATTGTCTCTAGCAATCCCCTCGCACTCGGGCTATTAACACCGCCTGGAAAACTCGGGGCAGATATTGTCGTTGGTGATGCGCAGCCGTTCGGCATCCCGGCTGCATTTGGCGGACCTCACTGCGGATATTTTGCTGTGACGAAAAAGTTGATGAGAAAAGTGCCAGGTCGTTTAGTCGGGCAGACAGAAGATGAAAATGGTGTTCGTGGATTTGTTCTGACCCTTCAAGCGCGTGAGCAGCACATTCGAAGAGATAAAGCGACGTCAAATATTTGCTCAAACCAAGCATTAAATGCATTAGCTGCTTCTGTTGCCATGACGGCACTAGGGAAAACAGGCATAAAAGATATCGCCTATCAAAACGTGCAAAAAGCCCACTATGCCAAGAAACAGGCAGAAAAATATGGACTGCAGGCGGATGTAGAAGGGGCTCATTTTAATGAATTTGTGATCAAGTTACAGGAGCCTGTGAAAGAAGCCAATAAACGATTGCTTGAAAAAGGAATCATCGGCGGCTACGACTTGGGGCTAGACTACCCAGAGCTTCAGCAGCACATGCTTGTAGCCGTGACAGAGCTAAGAACAAAAGAAGAAATTGATACGTTTATCAAGGAATTGGGGGATCGCCATGAATAAACAAGATCAGCCGCTTATTTTTGAATTATCTAAAGAAGGAAGAATAGGGTACAGTCTGCCTGATTTAGATGTACCTGAACAGGAGATCCCGTCTTTATTTGATGAGACGTATATCCGTGATGAAGATGCTGAGCTTCCTGAAGTATCTGAGCTTGATATTATGCGCCATTATACAGCATTATCAAGACGCAATCATGGGGTCGATTCCGGATTTTATCCTCTTGGCTCTTGTACGATGAAATATAATCCAAAGATTAATGAAAAGGTTGCACGCCTTGCAGGGTTCTCACAGGTCCATCCGCTACAAGAGGCAGACACTGTGCAAGGTGCATTAGAATTACTATACGATCTAGGTGAACATCTTGAAGAAATTACGGGAATGGACGCTGTGACATTACAGCCTGCGGCAGGAGCACATGGCGAATGGACGGGACTTATGATGATCCGTGCGTATCATGAAGCAAGAGGAGATCATCAGCGTACAAAAGTCATTGTGCCTGATTCTGCTCATGGAACGAACCCGGCATCTGCGACAGTCGCTGGATTTGAAACCATTACCGTCGCATCTGACGAAAACGGGCTTGTTGATTTAGAAGATTTACGCCGCGTTGTTAATGAAGAAACAGCTGCTTTAATGCTTACAAACCCGAATACACTAGGCCTCTTTGAAGAAAATATTTTAGAAATGGCTGAAATCGTTCACGGAGCGGGCGGTAAGCTTTATTATGACGGAGCCAACTTGAACGCTGTTTTAAGCAGAGCAAGACCAGGAGATATGGGATTTGACGTTGTCCACTTAAATCTTCATAAAACCTTTACAGGCCCGCACGGAGGCGGAGGTCCTGGCTCAGGTCCTGTTGGCGTTAAAAAGGAATTAATTCCTTATTTGCCAAAGCCGGTGCTTGTGAAGAAGGAAGGCTGTTTTTACTTTGATCATGACCGTCCAGAATCAATTGGGCGCGTGAAGCCATTCTATGGCAACTTTGGCATTAACGTCAGAGCTTATGCGTACATCCGCTCTATGGGGCCAGACGGTTTAAAGGCTGTAACCGATAATGCCGTGTTAAATGCGAACTATATGATGCGCCGCTTAAGTGCTCATTATGATTTGCCGTTTGATCGTCACTGTAAGCATGAATTTGTCCTTTCAGGTAAACGTCAGAAAAAATTAGGTGTGCGGACACTGGATATTGCCAAACGATTACTTGATTTCGGCTACCATCCGCCAACGATCTACTTCCCGCTCAATGTAGAGGAATGTATCATGATTGAACCGACTGAAACAGAATCAAAAGAAACACTTGATGCATTCATCGAAGCAATGATTCAGATAGCGAAAGAAGCAGAAGAGAATCCTGAAGTGGTGCAGGAAGCGCCGCATACAACGGTTGTCAAACGTATGGATGAAACAAAGGCCGCACGGAATCCAGTTCTCGTTTTTGAAAGAAAATAAAGAAAAAAGACTCAGGGGGAATCATGCTCCCAGAGTCTTTTTAGTTAGTTCTTCGTTTTAATGCGGCCGCCCCATTTTTTAAAGCCGCCTTTTAAATTATAAATCTCACGGCAGCCGTTTTTACGTAAAGTTTGGGCTGCTTTTCCGCTTCTAAAATTATTTTGACAATAGAGATAAACAGGCTTGTCAGGACGTATTTCATTTTTACGCTGCTTTAGTTGGGAAAGGGGGATATTTCTTGCCCCTAAAATATGTCCGCCTTCAAACTCATTTGGCTCTCTCACATCAATGAGCTGGGCTTTGCGGTAACCTTTAATAAATTCTTCTTCCGTCAGCGTTTTCATAATGCGCTGTTGATAAATGTAGCTGCCGATGGAATAAAGAACGAAAAGTCCACAAAGTGAGAGGACGATATAGTTGAACATTGACAATACAACTCGACTCCTTCTTGAGCATCAGCACAGTAGCCTGTCTGATGGTACGTTTTAGACAAATACTATTATAGTAAAGCATAAGAAACTTGTCATCATAAATGGTAAGAATTATTTTCAATTCCGTCCCTATTTGATAGACTGATGAAGAGAGAAAACCGGTGGTCACCACCATCATCTAACATTGACTACGTAAAAGAGAAGGGATTTTATATGCAAAAAGAGAAATGGTGTTTCATTGATTCAGGAAACCAAGATCCTGCCTTTAACATGGCAATGGACGAAGCCTTGCTTTATTGGCATAGCGAGAAGCTCATCCCGCCTGTTATCCGCTTTTATGGATGGAATCCGGCGACATTATCTGTTGGGTATTTTCAGAACGTTGAAAAAGAAATCAACCTAGAAGCCGTCAAGCGATATGGTCTTGGATTTGTCCGCAGACCAACCGGAGGACGGGGAGTACTTCATGACCAGGAGCTGACCTACAGCGTGATTGTGTCAGAGGAACATCCAGAAATGCCAGCGACGGTGACAGAGGCGTACCGCGTTATTTCAGAAGGCATTTTAGAGGGCTTTAAAGAGCTGGGACTCGATGCGTATTTTGCCATTCCTCGTACAGATAAAGAAAAGGAAAGCTTAAAGAATCCAAGATCATCTGTATGCTTTGATGCCCCTTCTTGGTACGAGCTTGTTGTAGAAGGCAGAAAGGTAGCGGGCAGTGCTCAGACGAGACAAAAAGGTGTCATTCTCCAGCATGGATCTATTTTAATTGACCTTGATGAGGACAAATTGTTCGATTTGTTCCTTTATCCAAACGACCGGGTGAGAGAGCGGATGCAGCGAAGCTTTAAAAACAAAGCGGTTGCCATCAATGAAATCTCAGACCGAACATGTACAATAGACGATGCGCGTGCTGCGTTTAAAAGAGGGTTTGAAAAAGGATTAAATATTGAGCTTGAACCTTATGAGCTGACAGATGAAGAATTAGCGTTTATCCATCATCTCGCAAAAACGAAATATGCCTCAGATGATTGGAATTACAAGCGTTAAGCCGAAGGACACTCCTTGTTTTTTAATGAACGATGGTGTAGAATTGGGTTGATTATTAAGTAAAGGTGCATTATGGAGGGGTTTTATGACTACACCTAGTATGGAAGATTACATTGAACAAATTTATATGCTGATAGAAGATAAAGGATATGCCAGAGTCTCTGATATTGCAGAAGCACTCGCTGTCCATCCCTCCTCTGTAACAAAAATGGTTCAGAAGCTAGATAAAGATGAATACCTCATTTATGAGAAGTATCGTGGTCTAATTTTAACCCCGAAAGGCAAAAAAATTGGAAAACGTCTCGTATACAGACATGAACTGCTAGAGCAATTTTTAAGAATCATTGGTGTAGATGAAGAGAAAATTTATGATGATGTAGAAGGCATTGAACATCATCTCAGCTGGAACAGCATTGACCGCATCGGCGATCTCGTTCAATTTTTTGAAGAAAACGATGAGCGATCTGTTCAGCTGAAAGCGATTCAAAAGAAAAACGAACAAACAAATCAAGAATCTTAATCAAAAAGGACACCCTCAGCATGGGTGTCCTTTTTGATTAAAGTTCTAATTGAAAGCAAAAGCTCCTACACTATTATTAGCGTGAAATCAAAGGGGGCTCCTTGATGAAGATAGATGGTGTGTTCTCAGGTGGAGGCATTAAGGGGGCAGCGCTTGCAGGTGCCTATGAAGCGCTTGAAGCGAGAGGATTTCAATTTGTCCGTCTTGCTGGTACAAGTGCTGGCGCAATCATTGCTTCACTCATCGCAGCAGGTTTTACAAGCCAGGAAATTCGCACGCTTTTAGATGAAATGGATGAGCATCAATTGCTTGATAGGAGATGTCAATTCATCCCCTTTAAAATGCTCAGGTGGGTATCCATTTACTGGCGTCTCGGTCTTTATAAAGGAGACCGGCTGGAAAAATGGCTGACCGATGTGCTAAAACGAAAAGGGGTCACCGTGTTTGGAGACCTCAAAAAAGATTCGCTGAAAATCGTTGCGTCCGATTTAACGAATGGAAAAATCCTTGTTCTGCCAGACGACCTTCCTTCATATGGATTAAATCCAGAACGGTTTTCCGTGGCGAGGGCTATTCGAATGAGCTGCAGCCTGCCGTATTTTTTCGAACCTGTCAAACTGAAGTCTTCAAAAGGCATTTGTACCATTGTAGATGGAGGAGTGCTGAGCAATTTTCCAATTTGGCTGTTTGCTGAAGAGAAAAAAAGACCGTTCGTCGGTGTTACATTAACGCCAAACGAAAAAGAACGCCCTCAACACTCCATCCGCAATGCGTTTGAACTGTTTGGCGCTCTTTTTGAAACGATGCGTGGTGCTCATGACGAAAGACATATCGCCACAAAACACGAACGTCATATTATTTTTATTCCTGTAGAACACGTCATTGCCACTGATTTTCAACTCATGACAGAAAAGAAAAAGGCGCTCGTCGATCTAGGCAGACAGAAGGCCGAGCAATTTTTAAAAAGCTGGACATTTTAAAATAAGGCGCGATTCTTCTTTTTGTTTTTCTTGCCTTCAATCACAGTCAAATGTGTTTGGCTTTTCTTTTTGAGAAGGACGGGCTTAGACTTGTGGTCAGTCGGCACGCTTCGCAAATGAGTGACCCGATTTTTCATCTGGCTTTTCGTTTTTGGTTTAGGCTGCTGGTAGCGACGTTTTGATTGTTTGACTGCTTTACGATAAAGATTGCCCTCTGTTCCAGTTCTTCGATTCATCAGCCATCTAAATAGGAAAAACAAAACCGCTCCAATGATCACAACAGACAGCAGCATGGTAAAAAGTCTGCCTGGGTTCGTTGTGAGTAAGTACACAAATCCCAAAACACCTAAAGCGAAAATAATGGTAAAAGCAGGATGTACTCGGCGATTCATAACTGTCCACCTCCGAAGGAATTTACCGGATTTATAAGTTAGATCACTTGATGAGCAGAATCTGACGCTTGTTTCAGAGATACTTCCTCTAAACGAAGAAGTTCATTAAAACTTGCAATGGCTACCTCGACTTGATCGTCAGAAGGTTCTTTTGTTGTGAGCAATTGCAGCCAAAGGCCAGGATAGCCAAGCGCTTTAAGCACAGGCACTTCTCGGAGTTTGTTCGTGAATTGAAGCACTTCAAATGAAATGCCCAGAACAACCGGAATAAGTGCCAAGCGGTTCAGAACTCTCACCCATAAAGGATCTGTCGGTACGAGTAAATAGACGAACATCCCGACAATGACAGTGAATAAAATAAAGCTGCTGCCGCATCGATAATGCAGACGGGATTGCTTTTGGACATTTTCCACTGTGATGTCAAGGTTCTGTTCATAGCAGTTTATGACTTTATGTTCTGCCCCATGATATTGAAATACTCTTTTAATTAAAGGGGTCATGGAAATAAAGTAAATATAGCCTAATAAAAGGACCAATTTGAAGAATGTTTCAACTGCGATTTGTGCGAAATTCCCTGAAAAGATGGGACGAACAAGCTCTGCTAAAAAGACAGGTACCAGGGTAAAGACAAATTTACTAAAGAGTAGAGAGAGAACTCCGATCACAGCAATGCCGAAGATCATGGATAATTTCGAGCCTTTTTGTTCCTTTTCAAGAGTATGATCTTCAGAAGGATCTAAGTCATATCGCTCACTGGAGAAGTTTAAGTGCTTACTGCCGTTTGCGCTTGCTTCAACAAGTGCAGCAACACCCCTGACAAAGGGGATTTTCTTGAGAAAGGCGGTTCGTTTATTGGAGGTCTGGGGAAGCTTCAAAAACTCAATGGACTGGTCCTTTCGCCGAATCGCTGTCACATAGTTCTTCTTACCTCCGAACATGACACCTTCGACAACTGCCTGCCCTCCATAAGCTGGAGGTTTTGTTTGATTGGACATATTTCATCAACCTGCCTGTTTCCTGTAATTTACATGCATTTCCTTATACCTTTATTGTACAGGAAATGAGGGGAAATCACTAGCGCACAGGTCGATTATCTACTAGAATTCTATCTACCTCTTTTTAGCCAGTATACCCTGTTTTAAAAATTTTACACTCATGCATGGAAATCCTTTTTTTTATGACATTTTGGACATACTACTTGCTGGAGGTGTTCACAAATGAAACGTGATGAAAAGAAAAACCAAGAAGAAAAAAATCAGTCCGTGCAAACGACATCACTGGTGGCAAGGGCAGCTGCTACAGGCTTTGTCGGCGGTGTTTTTTGGGGCTTTATCGGGTTTCTGGCCTATGTGTTTCATTTTTCAGAGGTGAGTCCCAATATGCTGCTTCAGCCATTTGTGCTTGGAGAATGGAAAAAGGGAGGACTTGGTACTTTTATCAGTATTGTGCTGTTAGGAGTTTTATCGATTGGAGCCGCCTTTATTTATTTTGGGCTTTTAAAAAGGATTAAAGGCTTTTGGATGGGTTTAGTATATGGCGGGCTTTTATGGCTGCTCGTTTTTTACGTATTTAATCCCATTTTCCCAGATGTAAAGCAAGTACAAGAGTTGCAGCAAAGCACCGTTGTCACGACATTTTGCCTATATATTTTATATGGCATGTTTGTCGGGTACAGCATTTCGTTTGAATATAATGAATTGACAAGTCAGAAGCTTGCAAGGGCACTCGGGAAAAAGACAGAATAAAGTGTAAATCGCCTATTCATATGATAAAATATTTTTGGAAACGAAAGGTTTCTAAGGAAAAAGAAACAGATCTCGATATAGATTGAATTAGGGTGAAGGAGTGGTCATATGCCTCATTTTCTTGTACTGAATGGACCCAATTTAAATAGGCTTGGCAAAAGAGAGCCTGCTGTTTATGGAAGTAAGACGCTGACAGATTTAGAGACGGATTTGTTCCAGTTCGCAGAACGAGCAAACATCCAATTAACGTTCTTTCAATCAAATCACGAAGGGGATTTGATTGATGCGCTCCATGAAGCAGAAGATCAATACGATGGTGTCGTGTTTAACCCGGGTGCATTTACCCACTACAGCTATGCGCTGAGAGATGCCATTGCAAGTATTTCTTTATCAGTCATTGAAGTACATATCACAAATGTTCATAAGAGAGAGGAATTCCGCCATCATTCTGTACTTGCTCCTGTATGCCAAGGACAAATCGTTGGGCTTGGCTTAGAAGGGTATAAATTGGCGATTCGTTATTTAGTCAGTGAAGGGGGAGCAGTATCATGAAACTTGAAAAACTAAGAGCACTATTAAGTGAATTAGAGATCGATGGCCTTGTCATTACGAGCAGTTTTAATTTACAGTATATGACCAGCTTTACCGGATCAGCCGGTCTTGCTGTCGTTTCAAAGGACCGGGCAGCTTTTATCACGGACTTCCGCTATACAGAGCAAGCGAAGGCTCAAGTCAAAGGCTATGACATCATTGAACATAAAGGAAACATTGTGGAAACGGCTGCTCAAACGGCAAAGGAATTTGGAGTGAAACGCCTTGGGTTCGAACAAAACCATATGACATTTGCCGCGTATCAGCAGTACGCAGCCAAAGCAGGCGGTATAGAGCTTGTTCCAGTCTCTGAATCAGTTGAAAAGTTGCGCTTGATTAAGTCTAGTGAAGAGATTAAGATATTAGAGGAAGCTGCGAAGATTGCAGATCACGCCTTTGATCATATTCTCACTTACATCAAGCCGGGCCTGACGGAAATTGCTGTCATGAACGAGCTTGAATTTTTCATGAGAAAAGAAGGTGCTGAAGGATCTTCATTCGATATGATAGTTGCCTCAGGTGTTCGTTCAAGCCTGCCTCACGGAAGAGCGAGTGAAAAGGTGATTGAATCTGGTGATTTAGTGACACTCGATTTTGGTGCTTACTATAAAGGCTATTGTTCTGATATGACAAGAACGATTGCTGTCGGAACACCAAGCGACAAGCTAAAGGAAATTTATCATATCGTATTAGAAGCAGAAAACGCTGGTGTGGATAGAATCAAGCCAGGCTTAACAGGAAAAGAAGCTGATCGCATCACACGAGACATCATTGAAAAGTATGGCTATGGTCAATACTTCGGGCATTCAACCGGGCACGGGCTAGGTATGGAAGTACATGAAGCGCCAGGCCTTTCCTCACGATCAGAGGTCGTCTTAGAAGAGGGAATGGTCGTCACAGTTGAGCCGGGGATTTACTTGCCAGATGTCGGCGGCGTGAGAATTGAGGATGATATTGTCCTGACAGCTGACGGCAATAAACGATTGACCCACTCACCGAAAGAACTTATCATATTATGATGGTGAAATGTAGGAGGATGACAAAATGATTTCAGTAAACGATTTTCGTACTGGCCTGACAATTGAAGTGGACGGCGGTATTTGGCGAGTAGTGGATTTTCAGCACGTAAAACCAGGGAAAGGCGCAGCGTTTGTTCGTTCGAAACTGCGTAACCTGCGTACAGGTGCCATTCAAGAAAAAACATTCCGCGCAGGCGAAAAAGTAGCGAAAGCACAAATCGAAACAAAAACAATGCAATACTTGTATGCAAATGGCGATCAGCATGTCTTCATGGATACAAGTTCTTATGAGCAGCTTGAACTAAGTGAAGCACAAATTAAAGATGAGCTGAAATATTTGCTTGAAAATATGTCTGTTCAAATCGTGATGTACGGTGCTGAAACTCTTGGAGTAGAACTTCCAAACACAGTAGAACTAGAAGTAGTAGAAACAGAGCCTGGTATTAAAGGTGACACAACATCAGGCGGCTCAAAACCTGCAAAAACTGAAACTGGTTTAATCGTCAACGTTCCTTTCTTTGTGAACCAAGGAGATAAACTAGTGATTAATACTTCTGACGGCTCATACGTTTCAAGAGCGTAATGAACGAAATAAGACTGTAAACCTCGTGTTTACAGTCTTTTTTTATTGGAAAAATGACTCCTCAAGGCAGGCCTTCTCTCAATTCTCTCATTCATCTCTCTTCCTTCCTGAAAAACAAGACTACTTCCAGCTGGTCAAGCATATAGTGTAAAAAAAGCTGGAGGTTCTATATGAAACAATTTCTCCCAGGTCTACACCCGTCAGTCGCTGCAATGGCAGGCATGAGGTTCTTATCTGCCGCCATTGAACTGACGGCAGCCATCCTTATTTTAATCACAAATGATGTACGGAAAGCGGTAGTCATCAATAGTATATTGGCAATCATCGGGCCGCTCATTTTTATTATCACGATGACGATTGGAATCTATCAAATTGCCGGGCAGCTATCCTATGCAAAGCTCGTGTTCATTTTCATTGGTGTCGTGTTTATTCTTGTTGGGATCTATAAGTGAAACGGCTTGGCATAATTAACGGCTCACATCATACATTTTAGAGAAGAAAAAAAGGAGGGGAATTCGTTGCGGAGTTTGTTGGATATTCTCCCGCACTCGATTGGACAAGAACTCAGGCTGCTAAAAGAGGCAGAATGGGCGCAAATAGAAGAAATCCGCATTCGCACGGATCGTCCTATTGAATTAATGCAGGGAGGAAAACCACGTTTCCTTTCTTATCGCACCACCTGGGAAGATGCGTCTCAGCTATTAGGCAGGCTGAGCAATTACAGCATGTACACACTTGAGGAAGAGCTAAAACAGGGCTATATCACGATATCTGGCGGACACCGGGTAGGACTTGCTGGGAAGGTGATCGTTGAAAACGGATTTGTCAAAGGGTTAAGAGATATCTCTTCATTTAATATCCGCATTGCCAAAGAAAAAATCGGGATTGCGCTTCCTTTTCTTCCTTATTTATATGAAGAGCACTGGCACAATACACTCATCATCGGCCCCCCGCAAACGGGGAAAACCACATTGCTCCGGGATATAGCACGTCTTGCTAGTACAGGCACAAAGACAATCCCTCCTAGAAAAACAGGCATTATTGATGAGCGTTCTGAAATTGCCGGATGTATAAGAGGGGTGCCGCAGCACCATTTTGGCCACCGGATTGATGTACTCGATGCGTGTCCAAAGGCTGAAGGATTGATGATGATGATTCGGTCTATGAGCCCAGAGGTCATGATTGTCGATGAAATCGGAAAAAGTGAGGATGTAGAGGCACTTTTAGAAGCGATTCATGCCGGAGTCAACATCATCGTCTCAGCTCATGGCTATTCACTTGAAGATGTATATAAACGACCTTCTTTTAAACCGTTATGGGAGCTTCGTGTGTTTGAACGATATGTTGAATTAAATCGAAACAATGGGCCTGGCACGATCGGGCGAATGTACGGTGGGGACGGCCAAGAGATGAAATGGAGGCGGGGAGTGGACGTATGTTAAAGCTCATTGGCGCTATTTTCATTGTCGCGGCAACGACTTGGGGAGGCTTCGAGTTTGCCAAACGATATAGCGACAGACCTAAACAAATTCGGCAGCTGCGGTTTGCTCTCCAGTCTCTTGAAGCTGAAATTATGTATGGTCAAACCCCTTTAGCACGGGCGGCAGAGCAAATTGCAGCGCAGGTAGGTCCACCTGTGAATCAGCTGTTTGAACAATTTGCAGAAAAGCTGAAAGTGGGGACCTTTTCTGCACGCCATGCATGGAACGAAAGTCTTGAAGATGTTTGGAAAAAAACCGTATTGAAAAAAGGCGAATATGAGGCGTTGAAGCACTTTGGAGAAACACTTGGCCAGCATGATGTCACTTCTCAGCAAAAGTATATCAAGCTTGCTTTAGGCCATTTGGAATCAGAGGAGAAAGAAGCTGAAATCGCCCAAGCGAAAAATGAAAAAATGGTCAGAAGCCTCGGATTTTTAAGCGGATTACTACTGATTCTTTTATTGATGTGAGAGGAAGGGAGTCGAGAGCATGGGCGTTGATGTAAACGTCATTTTTCAAATTGCCGGAGTAGGCATCGTCGTGGCCTTTCTCCATACGATTTTAGACCAAATGGGGAAGAAAGAGTACGCTCAGTGGGTGACGCTGCTTGGGTTTATCTACATTTTGTTTATGGTGGCAACCATTGTAGACGATTTGTTTAAAAAGATTAAAGCCGTATTTCTATTTCAAGGATAGGGGAGGGCTTACAAATCGAAATCATACAAATTGTTGGACTTGGTTTAATCGCTACTTTTTTAGCATTAATCGTCAAAGAACAAAAGCCAACCTTCGCCTTTATGCTTGTTGTTTTTACCGGATGTGTCATTTTTCTTTATTTAATTGATCAAATCTATGCCATTATCTCGATGATTGAAAAAATTGCAGCAAGTGCCGGCGTCAATATGAAGTATGTTGAAACCATATTGAAGATCATTGGCATTGCCTATATTGCGGAATTTGGCGCTCAGCTGACGAAGGATGCTGGACAAGGCGCCATTGCATCCAAAATAGAGCTAGGCGGCAAGATTCTCATCTTGGTGATGGCAGTCCCAATTTTAACAGTCATCATTGAGACGATCTTAGGAATGATCCCGTCCATGACGTAAATGAAAAGAGGTGATGACAATGAAACGGGTGACCGCTGTAATGGGATTGATGCTTTTCTTTTGGCTGATTGCTCCGCATGCAGGGGCAGAAGAAAAAGAACCTTTATCTAATGAACAGCCAGCAGCACAGGAAGTGGCGAATGGACAGGCTGATGCACTTGAGCTTCATTCCATCAGTGACTTTTGGGAAACCATTTTGGACGAGTATGGCGGCTTTTTGCCAGAAAGCCAAAAGGGCACAGTGAAGGAAATGATTGACGGCGATAAAGAGCTGTCTCCCCAAACATGGCTGAAAGCCTTTGTACATTATCTGTTTCACGAGGTCATTGCAAACGGAAAGCTTCTAGGTACTCTGATTTTACTCACCATCTTTTGTTCGCTTTTGCAGCTTTTACAAAATGCCTTTGAACAAAGTACCGTCAGCAAAGTCGCATATGCTCTTGTTTATATGGTGCTGATTATTATTGCACTTAACAGCTTTCATGTGGCGATTTCCTATGCCACAGAAGCCATTCAAACGATGACCAGTTTTATTCTTGCTCTTATTCCTCTTTTACTAGCGCTTATTGCTTCATCAGGCGGGCTTGTCTCAGCCGGATTCTTTCATCCCGTTATTATATTTTTAATGAACACGAGCGGTGTTTTCATTCAGTATGTCGTTCTCCCGCTCATCTTTTTATCTGCAATATTGAGCATTATCAGTACGCTGACCGAACAATACAAGGTCACCCAGCTTGCCCAGCTGTTAAGAAATGTGGCAATTGGCGGGCTTGCCGTTTTTTTAACCGTTTTTCTCGGCGTCATTTCCGTTCAGGGTGCATCTGCGGCCGTTACGGATGGAATCGCTCTTCGTACAGCCAAATTCATTACCGGAAACTTCATCCCTGTCCTAGGCAGAATGTTTACAGATGCGACCGATACCGTGATCAGCGCCTCTGTTTTACTCAAAAATACAGTCGGACTAGTTGGGGTCGCCATTTTGATTTCAATTGCCGCTTTCCCGGCGATTAAAGTGCTTTCGTTAGCCCTTATCTATAAGCTTGCTGCTGCCATCCTTCAGCCGTTAGGGGGCGGACCTATCATCAGCTGTCTTGATGTCATTTCAAAAAGTGTGCTGTATATATTTGCCGCACTTGCTGTAGTGTCGCTCATGTTCTTTTTAAGCATTACCGTCATCATCACTGCGGGTAACCTGACCATGATGATGAAGTAAGGAGGGGACACCTTTTGAGTTTTCTCACGGAATGGATCACAAGTATTATTCTTTTTATCTTATTTGCGATTGTTATTGATCTTCTGCTTCCCAATTCGAGCATGCAAAAGTATGCAAAAATGGTCGTCAGCCTGCTGCTCATCGTGGTGATGCTCAATCCGATTTTTGCTTTATTTCGAGCAGATCCTGATCAAATTTTTTCAGAATTGATGAAAGGGAAGGAAGAAGCGCAGTCAGAAGAAATAAAAAATCAGATGAATTTAGAAAAAAAAGAAATACAAGCCTCTCAGCGTGCATATATTTTAAAGCAAATGGCTGTCCAACTAGAAAAAAGCGCAAAGGAGCCACTGGAGAAGGAGAGCTATGTAATGAAACACGTAGAAGTGCTGGCTGATGAGGAGCATCTGGATCAGAATATGGAGGCGGATCAATTTCGCATCAAAGCAGTTCTTTCCCCGCTCACAGGTGATGCTGTAGAAACGGTGGCAAAGGTGGACATTGATCTCTCCAAGCAAAAGGAGGAAAGCGCTGGATCTTCTAGCAAAGAGATCACGAGGGTGAAAGAGACACTTGCTGATGTTTGGAATACGAGTCCTGAGCACATCGCGCTGAACATTGAGGGAGGTGACGCAGCAGATCATGAATAACAAGGACTGGAAACAAAAGCTGAAATCATTCTTCCAGCCGCCTGAAAAAGGTGAAGGGAAACCCAAATTAACGAAGCACCATTACTTGCTGCTTGTATTCATTATCGGCGTATCTTTCATGTTAGTCAGTCAGATCTTGTCACCGCCATCAAGCAAACAACAAGCTGCGGTTCCTGCTTCTAAAAAAACATCCTCAGAAGAGCAGGAGGTATTCAAACCGGCATCCTCAGGTAAACCAAAAAATTCAATTGAGGACGTGGAGCAAGAATACGAAAATCAGCTGAAAGAAATTTTAGAGACCATCATCGGCGTTGAGGATGTATCCATTGTGGTCAATGTAGATGCAACGTCTTTAAAAGTGTTTGAAAAAAACAAATCCAATAAAAGTACAACGACCGAGGAAACAGATAAAGAAGGCGGCGTACGAAGTGTCACCGATCAAACAAAAGAAGAAGAAGTCGTCATCATCAAAAATGGCAATGAAGAAACACCAGTCGTTGTTCAAACGAAAAAACCAGAAATCCGAGGTGTCCTCGTTGTTGCTCAAGGAGTAGACAACGTTCAAATAAAGAAAACCATCATTGAAGCGGTTACACGAGTGCTTGATGTACCGACCCATAGAGTGGCTGTTGCCCCTAAAAAAATCAAGGAGGATTCGGAATGATGTTAAAAAAACAAACGGTTTGGCTATTAACGATGCTAAGTTTAGTTGTCGTATTAAGTGTGTACTATATCATGTCTCCACAGGGTGAAAATGCAGTGACAGTAGAAGATACGAAATCAAAAGGCACTGAAGAGAAAAAGGTTGAAACAGAAAAAGGGACGGACAAAGGCATGGAAAAAGGCGCTGATAAGAAATCCACTGACAAAGAAACAAACGGCAAACAAGAGGATATCGAAACAAGCGGTGAAGAAGGAAAGGCTGTGTCAGAGCAAACAGACGATGAGCTTTTTACAACATACAGACTAGAGCTTGAAGATAAACGAAGCAAGCAGCGCGAAGAATACAACGAAATTGTCTCCAGTGACGATGCAACAGCGCAAGAAAAAAGTGAAGCATACGATCAAATGACTGCGCTCAGTGAAGCAGAAGGAACTGAGCGTCAGCTTGAGACATTGATCAAAACAAAAGGCTATAAAGATGCGCTCGTAAGTGCTGAAGGGGATAAAGTGAGCATCACGGTTCGTTCTGATAAAAAATCAAAATCTCAAGCGGCCGATATTATTGATATGGTCACAAAAGAAATGAGAGGTCTTGATAACGTAGCTGTCACTTTTGAGCCCACTAATCAATAAAAATGAACTGGCGCCCTTTGCGGAAAAGGGCGTTTTTTGATGCGGCTTGACGCCCTCTCCAAGGTACTTACGCGAGGCGCTTCACCACAATAGTAGTTGAATTCATCGAAATCCTCCTGTAAGATGGTTATAGTATGTACTTTTAGTACTAGCCTATAATAAAAAGATAAATCCATACATAGGGGTGCAAATCCATGTTAAAAATCGAAGAAATTCATGAACTGATTAAATTAATTGACGACTCTACTATCGATGAGTTTACGTACGAAAACGAAGGTGCAAAAATCAAACTGAAGAAAAATAAAGAAGTCGTTCAGCAAGTTGCGGCACAAGCACCAGTGGCTCCAGTCCAAGCAGCTCCAGCTCAACAAGCTCCTAAAGCACAAGCTCCAGCTCAGACCGAAGCCCCTGCACAAGAGGCAGCTGCGTCTGAAAATCTGCATAAAATCACATCCCCAATGGTTGGTACATTTTATGCTTCCTCTTCACCAGAAGCAGATCCATACGTGACAACAGGTTCCAAGGTGAAGGAAAACACTGTTGTATGTATCGTGGAAGCGATGAAACTGTTTAATGAAATCGAAGCAGAAGTAAAAGGTGAAATCGTCGAAGTATTAGCTGAAAACGGTCAGCTTGTAGAATTCGGACAACCCCTCTTTCTAGTGAAAGCAGAGTAAGGAGTACGATCATGATTAAAAAGCTATTAATTGCAAACAGAGGAGAAATCGCAGTTAGAATTATCCGCGCTTGTAAAGAGCTTGGAATTGAAACTGTTGCGGTATTTTCTGAAGCGGATCGCGATGCGCTGCATGTACAAATGGCTGATGAAGCATATTGCATCGGACCGACTGCTTCTAAAGATAGTTATTTAAATGTCACGAATATTGTCAGCGTAGCAAAATTAACAGGGACAGATGCCATCCATCCAGGATACGGCTTTTTAGCAGAAAATGCAGACTTTGCAGAGCTTTGCGAGGAATGTAATGTAATCTTTGTTGGACCAACTGCGTCAGCGATTTCCAAAATGGGAACGAAAGATGTCGCGCGAGAAACAATGAAGAATGCAGGCGTTCCGATCGTCCCTGGTTCTCAAGGAATTGTAAAAGATCTTGATGATGCTGTTTCAACAGCAGCTAGTATTGGGTATCCTGTGATTATTAAAGCAACTGCAGGCGGAGGCGGTAAAGGGATCCGTGTGGCTCGTACAGAAGAAGAGCTTATTAACGGAGTCACCATCACGCAGCAGGAAGCGGCGCAAAACTTTGGGAACCCTGGTGTCTATTTAGAAAAGTTCATTGAAGACTTTAGACATGTGGAAATTCAAGTGCTTGCAGATCAGCATGGCAATACGATTCATTTAGGAGAGCGTGATTGCTCGATCCAAAGAAGAATGCAAAAGCTTCTTGAAGAAACGCCATCACCAGCACTAAATGCAGACATTCGTGAGCAAATGGGTGAAGCAGCTGTAAAAGCAGCAGAAGCTGTTGAATACACAGGTGCTGGAACAGTCGAATTCATTTATGATTATAATGAAGAGAAGTTCTACTTCATGGAAATGAATACTCGTATTCAAGTAGAGCATCCTGTGACAGAAATGGTCACAGGTGTAGACTTGATCAAAGAACAGATCAAGGTTGCATCAGGTGAGAAGCTTTCTCTTACACAAGAGGATGTCGTATATGAAGGCTGGGCGATCGAATGCCGCATCAATGCAGAGAACCCAGAGAAAAACTTCATGCCTTCAGCTGGTGAAATTAAAATGTATCTTCCGCCAGGCGGTTTAGGTGTACGTGTTGATTCTGCCGCTTATCCGGGCTATGTGATTCCGCCATATTATGACAGCATGATTGCAAAAGTGATTACATATGGTAAGACGAGAGAAGAAGCGATTGCGAAAATGAAACGTGCGCTTCAAGAATTCGTCATTGAAGGAGTCTACACAACGATTCCATTCCACCTTAGATTGCTCGAGCATGAAACATTTGTGAGCGGTAACTTTAATACGAAGTTTTTAGAAACATACCAAATCATGAAATAATCACAGCTTTCGGAGGTGAATGATCGTGTCAGAAAACAATTTGCTTGAAATGAACCTTGATGAAGATCAATTGGGAAAAGTGCAAATTGCACCAGAAGTGATTGAAGTCATTGCTGGGATCGCCGCTTCAGAAGTCGAAGGCATTGCCGAAATGCGCGGCAATTTCGCTGCTGATGTAGCAGAACGCTTTGGTAAGAAAAATCACCGTAAAGGTGTAAAAGTAGATGTCTCTGATGAAGGCATCACAATCGATGTGTATTGTGTGGTTGAATTTGGCCTATCCATTCCAAAGGTATCCACTGCTGTACAAGAAAATATCCGTCAAACCCTTTTGAACATGACTGCCTTAACGATTAATGAAATTAACATTCATGTCGTTGGCATTCAATTTGAAACAAAAGCACCTGAGGCTGAAGTAGATCAAGAAATGTAAAATAGGGTTCAAGTGAAACCAAGGAGGCATTGCCTCTTTGGTTTTTTAAAGCCCATTTTTGAGTAATTTCCGAATATTGATAACGTGACGCGTGGATTGATTCGTTTTTCGTCACAGCTCGCATGGATCTTGGTGCGACCACGGTCAAAATATGTTATGATCTCTGTATGGCTTAACGACAAGCGGATAAAGTGGTTAAAGGAGTAAATAATGAAAAGAAGAACTGCAAGAGAAAAGGCGCTACAAACATTATTTCAAATTGATGTGAGCAATATTGATCCGAAAGAGGCCATTACACATGCGCTGGATGAACAAGAATCAGATCCTTTTTTCGAGGAACTGGTTTTCGGTGTGCTTGAACAAAAGGACAAGCTTGATGACATGATCTCACAGCATCTAGTGAATTGGAAACTCGATCGTATTGCAAACGTAGACAGAGCCATTTTAAGGCTGTCTGTGTACGAGATGGTGTATCAAGAAGACATCCCAGTTAGTGTCTCAATGAATGAAGCGATTGAACTCGCCAAATTATTCGGCGATGATAAAGCACCGAAATTTGTAAATGGTGTACTTTCGAACATTAAAAACGACCTAAAGCAGCAATAGGAGGATTCGACATGACAGCAACAATCATCGATGGGAAAGAAACAGCAAAAGAAAAACGTGAACAATTAGCAAAAGAAGTAGAAGAGCTAAAACAAAAAGGAGTCACACCTGGTCTTGCCGTTATTCTAATCGGTGATGATCCGGCTTCACTTTCTTACGTACGCGGGAAGAAAAAAGCAGCAGAAGCAATGGGCATGCACTTTCAGCTTGATCATTTAGATGCTTCTTTAACAGAAGAAGAATTGCTTCAGCTGATTGATCAGTACAATGCGAACGATCAATTCCACGGGATTCTTGTTCAACTTCCACTGCCAAAACATATTTCTGAAAAAGCCGTTATTGAACGTATTTCACCTGAGAAAGATGTAGATGGTTTCCATCCATTAAATATCGGGAAAATGCTGCTTGGAGAAGATACATTCCTACCTTGTACACCAGCAGGCATTGTTGAATTACTGAACAAAACGGGTGTCAGTCTTTCTGGAAAAGAAGTGGTTGTTGTAGGGCGCAGCAATATTGTCGGCAAACCAGTGGGACAATTGCTATTAAACGAAAATGCAACGGTTACTTACTGCCATTCAAGAACGGCGAATATTTCAGAACATACATTAAAAGCGGACATTTTAGTTGTTGCCGTCGGTCGAGCAAACTTTATAAAAGCTGACCAAATCAAAGAAGGTGCAATTGTCATCGATGTAGGAGTCAATCGTTTAGATACTGGGAAGCTTGTTGGGGATGTTGATTTTGAAGAAGCGAAAGAAAAAGCTTCTTACATCACACCAGTCCCTGGCGGAGTCGGTCCAATGACGATTACGATGCTTGCACACAATACGGTTAAATCAGCAAAACGTACATTAGCATAAGCTTTATCCATTCATCCACCCGCATGCTGCCGGTGGATGAATGTGCGTTTTTGAAGAGGAGGAATACGTCATGAGTGAAAAAGCCTTTGTGACGGTCACAGCCCTTACAAAATACATAAAAAGAAAATTTGATGTTGATCCGCATTTAGAAGATATTTGGATCAAAGGTGAGTTATCCAATGTGAAGATTCATTCAAGAGGTCATGTGTACTTCACCTTAAAAGACGAAAACGCACGCATGCAAGCTGTCATGTTCCAGCGTTCCGCAGCAAAGCTGCCTTTTTCACCAAAAAGCGGAATGAAAGTGTTTGTACGCGGCGGGATTCAAGTATATGAACCAAGCGGCAACTATCAATTATATGCAAAAGAAATGCAGCCTGATGGTGTTGGTGCTCTTCATCTCGCTTATGAAGAGCTGAAGAAAAAGCTGGCAAGTGAAGGCTTATTTGATGCGCGCTATAAAAAACCAATTCCTGAATATCCAGAGGTTGTTGGTGTCATTACATCCCCAACAGGAGCGGCTGTTCGAGATGTCATCACAACGATTAACCGGCGTTATCAGCAGGCGAAAATCATTGTGCTTCCGGCGCTTGTCCAAGGTGAAAATGCCGTCCGTTCAATCGTAGAGCGGATCAAAGAAGCAAATGAAAAACAGATCTGTGATGTCTTGATTGTCGGAAGAGGAGGCGGTTCGATCGAAGAACTTTGGGCCTTTAATGAAGAAGCTGTCGCAAGAGCAATCTTCGCATCAGACATTCCAATCATTTCTGCAGTGGGGCATGAAACGGACTTTACGATCAGTGATTTCACTGCAGACATGAGAGCACCCACACCAACAGGAGCAGCCGAGCTCGCTGTTCCAAGCACAGCCGATTTAATAGAACGAATCAAATCCATCGACATTCGGCTTACAAGGGCCGTGAAGAACCGAACATCACAAGCGAAAGACCGTCTTGTGGCGCTGCAATCCTCTTATGCCTTCCGTTTTCCAAAACGATTGCAGGAGCAAAAAGAGCAGCAATTCGATTTGGTATTTGACCGTTTTCAAAAACAGCTGACGAGACAAATTGAACAAAAACGCAGTCAACTAGACCGCCAGACATACAGGCTGAAGCCGCTTCATCCAAAAGAGCAGCTGCTGCAGGCGAAAAAACGCCACACCAATGAAACAGAACAGCTCATCCGCAGCATGAATGTGCAAATGAAAACAATTCATTCGCAGTTCCAATCTGTTCTTGGTAAACTAAATGCATTAAATCCACTTCAAGTGATGGAAAGAGGCTACAGTTTAGCCTATAAAGACAATGAACTGATTAAAAGTGTGAACCAAGTCGATACGAAGGATCAATTGGCTATCACCATGAAGGATGGACGTCTGATTTGTGAGGTTATTGAGAAGGAGGGGCAATCATCATGACAGAATCAAATAAACAAAAAGAAGAACAAATGACATTTGAAGAAGCGATGAAAGGTCTTGAGGAGATCGTTGGGAAGCTCGAAGAAGGAGATGTACCACTTGAGCAAGCCATTCATTATTTCCAAGAAGGCATGACACTTTCAAAGCTTTGCCATGAAAAATTACAGCACGTTGAAAAGCAGATGGATTTCATTTTAAAAGAGGACGGTGAACTGGCTCCTTTCTCGGTGAAGGAGGCAGATGCTGGTGACAAGTAATTTGCAGGATTTTTTAACAACACGAAAACAGGCCATTGAAGAGTATTTATTTACATATGTTCAGGAATTGAAGATTCCAGAAGAACTAAAATCTTCGATGCTTTACTCTCTTGAAGCTGGAGGGAAAAGACTTCGCCCTGTTCTCGTTCTTGCTTTATTACATGCTTACGGAAAAAACGAAGAAGATGGCATACCGGTTGGCTGTGCTGTAGAAATGATTCATACGTATTCATTGATACATGACGACCTTCCTTGCATGGACGATGATGACCTTCGCAGAGGAAAGCCGACTAACCATAAAGTATACGGGGAAGCAACAGCGGTTCTCGCTGGTGATGCACTTTTAACGGAAAGCTTCCGCCTCATTACATCGCAGCTATCTAGCAGCGTCTCTCCTGACCAAAAGCTTAGAATCGTAGATGAGCTTGTGCGGTCAGCAGGTGCACTAGGAATGGTTGGCGGTCAATTTGATGACATGGAAGCAGAGCAAAAACAAGTCCCGCTTGCTGAACTAGAATCCATTCATGCCCGGAAAACAGGAAAGCTTCTCTCATTCAGCGTCACAGCAGGTGCAATGCTGGCAGGAGCATCAGATGAGGATATCGAAAAACTAAGAGAATTCAGTTATCATATTGGCATTGCTTTTCAAATCCGTGATGACATTTTAGACCTCGAAGGAAGCGAAGAAAAAATAGGAAAACGAGTCGGCTCTGATACAGCGAATGAAAAGTCGACATATCCTTCTTTATTAACGCTTACAGGAGCAAAAGAAAAGCTGCACGAGCACATCACACGTGCAAAAGAAATTGTCTCAAATCTTGAATTAGAGCAGCAATTGCTGCATGAGTTATGTGATCTGATCGCCTCAAGAGATCATTAAAAACAGCATAGATTTGAGGGTCTTCGAGCAATTGTGGTAAACTGTAAACAGTTTATCATGATGAGACAACTCTTATTCCCGCTTGGTTTTCATAGGAATAAGGCATTATATATGTAGATAGAAATTTTGTTGAAAGCGAGTTGATCCTGATTGGATCTTTTATCAATAAAAAATCCAACGTTTCTAAAAGGAATGTCAAATGCAGAATTAGAGGAGCTTAGTGCTGACATTCGCATGTTTTTAATTGAGTCCTTGGCTAACTCTGGCGGGCATATCGGTCCAAACCTGGGTGTCGTTGAACTCACGGTTGCCCTTCATAAAGTATTTGACAGCCCGAAAGACAAATTCCTTTGGGATGTTGGACATCAGTCTTATGTTCACAAGCTGTTAACTGGAAGAGGGGCGGAGTTTGATACACTTCGTCAATATAAAGGACTTTGCGGTTTTCCTAAACGAAATGAAAGTGAGCATGATGTTTGGGAAACAGGCCACAGCTCAACGTCATTATCTGGCGCGATGGGTATGGCGGCGGCGCGGGATATTAAAGGGACAGATGAATATATCCTGCCGATTATCGGAGATGGTGCATTAACCGGAGGTATGGCGCTTGAAGCTCTGAATCATATCGGTGATGAAAAGAAAGACATGATCGTTATCTTAAACGATAATGAAATGAGTATTGCACCAAACGTCGGTGCAATTCACACCATGCTTGGCAGACTGCGCACAGCAGGCAAGTACCAATGGGTAAAGGACGAGCTCGAGTATTTATTTAAGCGGATCCCAGCTGTAGGCGGAAAGCTTGCTGCCACAGCAGAGCGTATTAAAGACAGCCTCAAGTATTTACTAGTGTCTGGCATGTTCTTTGAGGAAATGGGATTCACTTACTTAGGTCCTGTTGATGGACATTCTTATGAAGATCTTTTTGAAAACCTTGAATATGCAAAGAAAACAAAAGGTCCTGTCCTGCTGCATGTCATCACGAAAAAAGGAAAAGGCTATCAGCCGGCAGAATCCGATAAAATCGGGACTTGGCACGGCACAGGTCCATACAAAATTGATACAGGTGATTTTGTAAAACCAGCAGCTGCTGCACCGTCATGGAGTGGTCTTGTCAGTGAAACAGTCAGAAAGCTTGCGCGGAAAGATGAGCGAATTGTCGCCATCACGCCTGCGATGCCTGTTGGCTCAAAACTTGAAGGCTTTGCAAAGGAATTTCCAGAGCGAATGTTTGATGTAGGAATTGCTGAGCAGCATGCAGCCACAATGGCAGCTGGGCTTGCGACGCAGGATATGAAGCCATTTTTAGCGATCTATTCAACATTCCTGCAAAGAGCTTATGATCAAGTGCTGCATGATATTTGCCGCCAAAACCTCAATGTATTTATCGGAATTGACCGTGCGGGTCTTGTCGGTGCAGATGGAGAAACGCATCAAGGTGTGTTTGATATTGCCTTCATGCGTCATATGCCGAATATGGTGCTCATGATGCCGAAGGATGAAAATGAAGGCCAGCACATGGTCAATACAGCCATTCAGTATGATGACGGTCCTATTGCCATGCGTTTCCCGCGCGGAAATGGCCTTGGTGTGAAAATGGATGAACAGCTGAAAACCATTCCGATTGGGTCTTGGGAGGTTCTTCGTCCAGGGAAGGATGCCGTCATCTTAACATTCGGAACGACGATTAAAATGGCGCTGCAAGCAGCTGAGGAGCTTCAAAAAGAAGGGAAATCAATTCGTGTCGTCAACGCTCGGTTTATTAAGCCGCTTGATGAAGTGATGCTACATGACATTCTTTCTGAAGGGATTCCGATTTTAACGATTGAAGAAGCTGTGCTTCAAGGCGGGTTTGGCAGCAGCGTATTAGAATATTTACACGACAAGAAAGCATCACATATCAAAGTAGAACGTATGGGTATCCCAGATCAATTTATTGAGCATGGAAGTGTTGATGCCCTGCTTGAAGAAATTGGACTGACGAAAGCACAGGTTGCTGAGACTTTACGTGACCTGCTTCCAGCAGCACCAAGAAAAGGAATTGGATCATGACATCAAAGAAAGAACGACTTGACGTTTTATTAGTCGAACAAGGACTAATGGAAACAAGAGAGAAAGCAAAGCGTGCCATCATGGCAGGGATCGTTTACTCAAATGAAACCCGTTTGGATAAACCAGGCGAGAAAATTGCTCGTGATACGCCGCTTACAGTGAAGGGGAACCCTCTCAAATACGTAAGCCGCGGCGGGTTAAAGCTTGAAAAAGCGCTTAAAGAATTTGATCTGACAGTTGAAGGGAAATTGCTGATTGATATTGGCTCATCAACAGGCGGATTTACAGATTGTGCTCTTCAAAATGGAGCAGTCAAATCATATGCTGTAGACGTTGGCTACAATCAGCTTGCGTGGAAATTAAGGCAGGATGACAGGGTCATCGTCATGGAGCGCACCAATTTCCGCCATTCCGTTCCAGCTGATTTTACTGAAGGATTGCCAGAAGTGGCATCGATTGATGTATCTTTTATCTCACTCAAACTCATTCTGCCGGCTTTAAAGCATATTCTTGTTCCGGGTGGTGACTGTATTGCGCTCGTCAAGCCTCAATTTGAAGCAGGCAGAGAGCTTGTTGGGAAAAAAGGCATCGTACGTGAGCCGTCTGTCCACCTTGGTGTACTAGAAGAGATGAATCAATTTGCTGCAAAAGAAGGCTATGATGTAAAGGATGTATCATTTTCGCCTATCACTGGTGGAGATGGAAATATTGAATTTCTGTTTCATTTAGTGCTTCATCCTGATCAAGAAGAAAATGCGGCACTCCCTGCTTCAGAACTTGAGAAGGTCGTCAAGGAAGCCCATTCCGTATTGAAAGAAAAGAAAAACAGCCCTGAGCCGGCTGACACATGAGATGATACAAAAGGAATAATAGCTCGCTATTATTCCTTTTTACATGGTCAAAAGACAAGAATTGGCCGTATCTCACGTAATGCTTGTTTTTTGAAGTGTGCATCATATAACATAGAACGTAAAGACAAACTGAGAATGAAACGCCTAGGGGGGTCAAATATGAATAAAGGTCAAAGGCATATTAAAATAAGAGAAATCATTGCAAGCCAAGAAATTGAAACACAAGATGAATTGGTCGATATTTTGAAAGCCGATGGATATAACATCACACAAGCGACCGTTTCTAGGGATATTAAAGAGTTGCATTTAGTGAAAGTTCCGACGAACAATGGAACATATAAATACAGTCTTCCTGCAGATCAGCGGTTTAATCCGCTGTCAAAGCTTAAGCGGTCCCTAATGGATGCATTTATTAAAATGGATGCTGCCAGTCATTTAATTGTTCTGAAAACAATGCCGGGTAATGCTCAGGCGATTGGTGCTTTAATGGATAATTTAGATTGGGAAGAAATTATGGGAACGATTTGCGGGGATGATACGATTTTAATCATTTGCCGCACCCCAGATGATACAGAGACAGTTTCGAGCAAAATTTTAGAGCTTCTATAAAGAATCAGGTTTACTAAAAGAGGTGTCAAATGAGTGTTAGCAGAACTAACCATTAAAAACTTTGCAATCATTGAAGAGTTAACGGTTTCATTTGAAAAAGGACTCACGGTTCTAACGGGGGAAACAGGTGCCGGAAAATCCATCATGATTGACGCTGTCTCACTTCTCGTGGGAGGAAGAGGATCCTCTGAATTTGTCCGCTACGGTGAAAAAAAGGCAGAGCTGGAAGGGCTTTTTCTTGTACCAGCCGATCACCCTGTATTTGCTCTATGCGAAGAGCAGGGAATTGACGCATCAGATGAAATGATGATCCTCCGCCGTGATATTAATAACAGCGGGAAAAGCATTTGCCGGATTAATGGAAAGCTTGTCACCATCTCACTTTTACGGGAAGTAGGACGGCTTTTGCTTGATATACATGGACAGCACGATAACCAGCTGCTCATGGAAGATGAAAATCATCTGCATTTGCTCGATCAATTTGGAGCAGAAGACATTGCACCGGCTCTCTTGCAGTATCAAGAAGCATATGATCAATATATGAAGACGGCCCAAAAGCTAAGGCAGCTGTCTGAGAATGAGCAGGAAATGGTGCACCGCTTAGATTTACTGCAATTTCAGCTAGAGGAGATTGAGGCGGCACAATTAGAGCCGGGAGAAGATGAGAAGCTTCAGGAAGAACGTCATCAAATCAGCAACTACGAAAAAATCTATTCTTCACTCCAAAACGCGTATAACGCCTTGCGTAATGAGCAAGGAGGACTAGATTGGGTTGGTATGTCCTCAAGCGAGCTTGATCAGGTGTCTGAGATCAACGATGATTTGAAAAAGCTATCTGAACAAGTGTCGAACTCCTACTACTTATTAGAGGATTCAACCTTCCAAATGCGAAGCATGCTGGATCAATTAGAATTCGACCCGGCTCGTCTTGATTTTATTGAATCCAGGCTGAATGAAATGAAGCAGCTAAAACGAAAATACGGCACAACCGTTGAGGAAATTTTGGAGTATGCGGCGAAGATTGAAGAAGAAATAGATCAAATCCAAAATCGAGACAGCCATCTGCAGACGCTCAAAAATAAATTAGATGCGATGAGTCGTGATGCCCTGCTCGAAGCACTTAACGTTTCGGAGCTGCGTAAAAAATGGGCCAAAAAGCTAGCGAAGCAAATCCAAACAGAGCTCAAGGATTTGTATATGGAGAAGTCATCATTTGACACAGCTTTTTCTGTTCGATATGCGCCATTTGGCAGCACCGATTGTCCGCTATTAGACGGAAAACCTGTCCAGCTCGGGAAAAATGGAATCGACCAAGCACAATTTGTCATTTCTACAAATACAGGCGAACCGATGAAATCTTTATCGAAAGTAGCCTCAGGTGGAGAAATTTCACGTGTCATGCTCGCTGTGAAGAGTATTTTCTCAGCTAAACAAGACGTCACATCCATTATTTTCGATGAAGTTGATACAGGCGTCAGCGGCAGAGTGGCACAAGCCATTGCTGAGAAAATTTACAAAGTTGCGTCTGGATCACAAGTGCTCTGCATTACACACCTGCCTCAAGTAGCCGCAATGGCTGACACACATCTCTTCATTTCGAAACGCTCGAAAGCGGGCAGAACACTGACGAGTGTCAAACCATTAAGTCATGAAGAAAAAGTGAGTGAAATTGGCCGGATGATTGCTGGTGTGGAAGTGACTGAGCTGACAAAACAGCATGCAAAAGAACTATTGCACCAAGCAAATGATGTCAAAACAACAGGGTAGCTGAATCATCAGCTGCCTTTTTTTATGTTGTGTAAAAGCCGGCGTATATACCCATAAAATCGTCTTTTTCTTTTATCAATTTATCCAATCATTTTCTAAAGCTGCCGGTTATAAATCCTCTCGAAGAAGGCAAAAGTAAAGATGTAGCCAAAACATGAGTGTTCTGGTGTGGGTAAGGAGCGAGGAGAGTGAAAAATGAATGCCCGAAAAGATGAGAAAAGCCATTGGTGTGATTCTCCTTGTTTCTTTAATAAGTACAGGGTTTATGAGCATAGTGAAGGAATACATCAGCATTCCAACAAATGTTGCTGTATTTGAAAAACAGAAGCACTCAATTGACACATCGATTGAAGCGTCAGCCAATGCTTCTTCACCAGCCTTTAGCCTTTCAGAGAAAAAGAATCAGCTGGATATTACAGGACAAAAGGCGGGAAAAGCCGAAATTGTTTATGATTTTAAAGGATTTCCTATTAAGAAAACAAAAGTTGACGTTCTCCCTGAATTAAAAGTCATTCCTGGAGGTCAATCCATTGGCGTCAAGCTCCACTCTGTAGGAGTTCTCGTTGTAGGTTTTCATCAAATCACAACAGCAGACGGCAAAAAATCACCAGGTGAAGCCGCAGGCATTCAATCAGGGGATATGATCATTGAAATCAATGGTCAAAAAATGGAGAAAATGAATGACCTCACCCCATTTATTCAGAAAGCAGGGAAAACGGGTGAAACGCTTCGTTTGCTCATAAAGAGAGATCATAAAACCTTTCAAACAACATTAACACCCGCAAAAGATGCAAGTGAAGGCATCTATCGAATTGGTCTTTACATTCGTGATTCTGCAGCAGGAATCGGCACGATGACCTTTTTTGAACCTTCATCTAAAAAATATGGTGCCCTTGGGCATGTGATTTCTGACATGGATACAAAAAAACCAATTGTTGTCGACAATGGTGAAATTGTTAGATCAACCGTGACATCGATTGAAAAAGGCACAGGAGGCAATCCTGGAGAAAAATTGGCGAGATTCTCTTCCGAAAGAAAAACAATAGGAGATATCTCCCGCAACAGCCCTTTTGGTATCTTTGGTACGTTAACCGAAAAGCTTGAAAATCATGTAGCAGATAAACCACTTCCAGTCGCTTTATCAAATGAAGTAAAAGAAGGCCCAGCAGAAATTTTAACCGTTGTGGATCATGATAAAGTGGAGAAGTTTGATATTAAAATCGTCAGCACAACACCGCAGAAATTCCCAGCAACTAAAGGAATGGTATTGAAGGTAACAGATGAGAGGCTCTTAAGCAAAACGGGCGGAATCGTCCAAGGTATGAGCGGAAGCCCCATCATCCAAAATGGCAAAGTCATTGGAGCTGTCACACACGTATTCGTCAATGATCCGACTAGCGGGTACGGCGTACACATTGAATGGATGCTGTCAGAAGCAGGAATCGACCTTTATCAAAAAAACAAAAAAGCAAGCTGATTATAAACTGCCGCGAATCTTCCGGCAGTTTTTTTCTACCCTTTCTTTCTCTTCCATCATGTTATAAAATAAGGAAAAAGAGATTTTTCGACAAAATGGAAAAAAGCATGTTGTCAAATTGCAATAATCGTCGATTCGTTAAGAAAAACGTAGAAAAAGCTAGATAATGCTCTATTATTCGGAAAATTAAAGTTTTTTAAAGGGGATAGCATGGTTTTGTCGAATTGAACACTCAGAAGAGAAATGCAAAAGACTAAAGGAATCGACATTGGGGAGGAAAGAACGTGGAGAAAATTAAAGTGTGTGTAGCTGATGACAATCGAGAGCTTGTTGGCCTTTTGACAGAGTATATTGAGGGACAGGAAGATATGGAAGTACTTGGCGTGGCGTATAATGGTCAGGAATGCCTGACATTATTTAAAGATAAAGAGCCCGACGTTCTCCTCTTAGACATTATTATGCCTCATTTAGACGGTCTTGCTGTACTAGAACGCCTCCGTGAAAACAATGAAATGACAAAACAGCCAAGTGTGATTATGCTAACGGCATTTGGACAAGAAGATGTCACGAAAAAAGCAGTTGATTTGGGCGCATCCTATTTCATTTTAAAGCCATTTGATATGGAAAACCTAGTAGGTCATATTCGTCAAGTCAGTGGAAACGGCACACAAGTTACCCATCGCTCTTCATCAATCCAAAACAGTGTTCTTCGTAACAAACCTGAACCGAAACGTAAAAACTTAGATGCGAGCATTACGACCATTATTCATGAGATTGGCGTGCCCGCTCATATTAAAGGCTATTTATACTTAAGAGAAGCAATTTCTATGGTGTACAATGACATTGAGCTTCTCGGAAGCATCACTAAAGTGTTGTACCCAGACATTGCAAAGAAATTTAACACGACTGCCAGCAGGGTAGAACGAGCGATTCGTCATGCCATTGAAGTCGCATGGAGCAGAGGAAACATTGATTCCATTTCCTCACTCTTTGGTTATACTGTCAGCATGTCAAAAGCGAAACCAACCAATTCAGAATTTATTGCCATGGTAGCTGATCGTCTGCGTTTAGAGCATAGAGCAAGCTAGTATCTTTTTCATGAAAAAACGTTTCTTCATTGAGACGTTTTTTTATTTTGAAACATGTTGTCAAAAATTGGTTAGGTTGATAAAATCATCTTAATGTTTAAATTGGACAAACGGGCTGCTTTATTTTCAGAATAAAATGAAAAATAAAGCATGAAAAAAATAAAAAAGACATAAAGTAGTGGTAATCAGCTGCGCCAATCGATCATGAATTCTTCAAAATAGAAGAAGAAAACGCTCATTCGTAAGAAAAAGGATGAGAGGAAAAGGTCTTATGAATTTGGTAATTTAAGCAAACGAGATCGAAAGTTCTATTTCTATTGACCTGATTGGTTGGCGTTTTAAAGTCACTGGCTTCTTAGAGATTGTGCCATTTGAACTGAATATTCCCATTGTCGAATTTAATAATTTTCACATTCTTTTACTATGCTATAATAATGAAAAGAAGAGGGTGAGGTTATGGGAAAGCTGAAAATCCACTCTGCTGAGGTAGCGAACGAAATTAGCAAGTGGACGAGGGTCATTTCTCAGAATGACTTAGAAAAATCTGCTGTCTATAAAGAGAAAATTCAGAATTTGCTAAAAAATACAGATGAAGACCGTGAAGTTCTCCTTTATTATCAGCTTGTTGACGGCAGACATGAAATGTTACTTGGAAATATCGAAAAAGCCAATCAAATTATGAAAAGTGTCGGAACGCTCGATGAGAAGGCAGATGACATTATTAATTTTTATTTTTACTTTTACAAAGGCCAATATGCTGCATATGTGAAAAAGTATGATGAAGCCATTAGCTTTTACAAAATTGCAGAACAGCGGCTAAAACGTGTGAATGAAGACCTGGAAGTAGGAACTTTTCACCATAAGGTTGCTTCGATCTATTACGAACTGAAACAAAATTTCATATCCATTAATCATATTAAAAAAGCCATCGATACATTCAAAGCGCATGAAGAGTACACAGCGCAGGCGATTGACAGCTTAATTTTACATGCAAGTAATTGCATTGATTTGTTCCAATTCGATGAAGCAGAGAAAAAGTATAAAGAAGCACTTGAGAAAAGTAAGCGCATTAACAATGAAGTGCTGATTGGGAAATGCTATCACAATTTAGCGGTTCTTTATTATGCAAAGCATGATTATGAAAAAAGCGCACATTATGCCAAAAAAGGAATGGGCATTCAAATTCACCGTGACAATAGCCATTATTACATCCAATCTTTATATGTTCTGGCCAATGCTTTGGTTCATTTAGGAGATCAAGAGGCGAGGGGATATATTAAAGAGGGTATTTTGTATAGTTGTGATATCCAAAATAATGAATATATAGTAAAATTTGAAATTTTAGATTTGATGTGCGAGAATAGTGGGGCAGCAGACGTATTCTCAGAAAAATTAGACTACATAGAAAAAAATAGATTATATGTGGAGCTTGAGGATTTGTCTGAACAAATATCGAAATACTTCAAGGAACGAAATGATTATCAAAATGCCATTCGTTTTCTTGAAAAGAAATTCGATGCACAAATACTTCAAAAGAAAGTGGAGGTTATCTTATGAAAAAGTTGTTGTTAGGTGTAACCGTTGTTACAGCAGTCGCAGTTGTTTCTTCCCTTTTTGCTCTTGACGCAGAGACGACAGAGCAAGCCATCAGAGCGATTACGTGATCGAATTTATCTGTCAACCTCTTCGTATGAATCAGAAGAGGTTTTTTTTAGCGCTCAAAACTGGAAAAACGAAAAAAGACACGTCATAATGTAAGGAAGCATCATATTTAGAGGTGACCTATGACGAAAATTTTTGCACACAGAGGCTTTAAAGGCATTTATCCTGAAAACACCATGATAGCCTTCGAGCATGCACTCCATTCGGGAGCTGACGGAATTGAGCTGGATGTTCAGCTGACGAAAGACGGCAGACTTGCTGTCATTCACGATGAGAAACTGAACAGAACAACGAACATGAAAGGTTTAGTGAAAGACCATACATATGAAGAATTAAAAGCGGGAGATGCGAGTCATTCTTTCTACGAAGAAACCGGTGCTGTATCCATTCCTCTTTTGGAGGAAGTATTAGAGCTAGTGACGCAGCAATCATCATTGATCATCAATATTGAACTAAAAAACTCCATTTATCGATATCCGGGTATCGAAGAGAAAGTAAAAAAACAAATCGAGCATTTTCAAATAGAAGACCGTGTACTTGTTTCATCGTTTCATCACGGCAGTTTAGCTCTTTTTCACAAACTGATGCCGCATGTTGAACTTGCGGTTCTCACAATGGATGTGATTCATCAGCCGGAGATGTATATAAAAACAGTACCAGCAAGGGGCTACCATCCAAATATCAAGGGTGCCGGCGTGACCAAAGAGGTTGTGGCAGCTCTCCATGCATCTCAGCAAGTGATCAGGCCGTTTACAGTAAATAGTGAAAAGCAAATGAAAAACATGTTTTCCTTAGGTGTCGATGGCATTTTTACTGATTTTCCTGACCGAGCCGTGAAAATAAGAGAAGAAATGAAATAAAGACCTGCTCTAAATCAGCGGGTCTTTTTTCACGTTTTATCTCTGCTTAAAGCGAGCAGTCACTTTATTTCGTTTACGGTCTCTATATAAAATAAAGCCAGCCACTACATAAAGACCTCCCCCTAAAAATAACAACCCTGCAATTCCTTGCAGCCATAAATATGGAAATGGTGCAATGATGATGCCGAAAACAGTGTCACGCAGCAGCTTAATCCCAAGTGCTGCAAGCGCGCCAGGTATTAAAATAATCACTAGTGCAAGTATTCTCCCCATCAAATGTCCCCTTAAACGTCATTTACTTCCATTGTCTAATTCAAAAAATATTTTGTCAAGAAAGGAAAACGTGGTAATATAAGAGTTGTGCAATTTTTTGCAACGGAAAAATATGGTGTGCAAATTTTTTCATATAAAGGGGTAACGGGATGCAGAGAGTCTTGATTGTCGGTGCAGGACAGGGTGGATCAGCATTGCTTGAAACATTGCTGAAAACAAATATGATTCAAATCATTGCGATCGCCGACCTTGATCTTGAGGCACCGGGGATGGTAGAAGCGAAAAAGAATGGAATTGATACGACAACGGATTGGAAAGAATACATAAAAGATGACATTGATATCATCATTGAAACAACAGGCAGTTCAGCAGTGCTGAAAGAACTGATTGAAAAAAAGCCAGAGCACGCAGTCATTGTTCCAAGTTCAATGGCTTACGTGATATCAGAATTAATGTCAGAAAAACAGCAGCTGATCCAAATATTAAAGGAACAAACCTATAAGCATGACCGCATTTTTAATGCAACGAACGACGGGATGATTTTTATAAACATGAATGAAGAAGTCGTCCTGTTTAATCGATCAGCGGCCAAAATGGTTGGATGTTCGCAAAAAGATGCGATTGGCCGTCATATACGAGAAGTAATCCCAAATACAAAGCTTCCCGACATTTTAAGATCGAGAGAGCCAGAATTTAATCAAAAACAATTTTTGAATCAGCAAATACAAATTGTGACAACGCGTTTGCCAATTATTGATGACGCGGGGAGAATGCTAGGTGCTTTATCCATCTTTAAAGATATTACAGATGCCGTTGAGCTTGCGGAGGAAGTAACCAATCTTAAAGAAGTGCGAACGATGCTGGAGGCGATCATTCAATCGTCGGATGAAGCCATATCAGTTGTGGATGAGCAGGGAAAAGGGATCTTAATCAACCGGGCTTATACGAAAATGACTGGATTAACAGATAAAGAAGTTGTGGGGAAACCAGCAGGTGCAGATATTTCTGAAGGAGAAAGCATGCATTTGAAGGTACTTGAAACAAGGAGACCCGTTCGAGGCGTCAGAATGAAAGTCGGATCGAATAAAAAAGATGTGATTGTCAACGTAGCGCCAGTCATTGTTGATGGCATTTTAAAAGGCAGTGTCGGGGTCATTCATGACGTATCAGAAATTCAATCACTCACAAATGAATTAAATAAAGCAAGGCAGCTCATCCGTACACTTGAAGCAAAGTACACATTTGAAGATATCATTGGAGAGAGTGAGCAAATGCTTGTGGCGCTTGAGCAGGCGAAGCTAGGCGCGAAAACGCCAGCCACCATTTTACTCCGGGGAGAATCAGGTACTGGAAAAGAGCTGTTTGCGCACGCTATTCATAATGAAAGTGACCGGAAATATAATCGCTTTGTACGGGTCAACTGTGCAGCCTTATCTGAGACCCTTTTAGAGTCAGAGCTTTTTGGCTATGAAGAAGGAGCGTTTTCTGGTGCAAGGCGAGGCGGGAAAAAAGGGCTGTTTGAAGAGGCGAATCAAGGCAGCATTTTTTTAGATGAAATTGGCGAAATGACGCCAAGTACACAGGCGAAGCTGCTTCGTGTGATGCAGGAGAAAGAAATAGTAAGGGTAGGCGGAACAAAGGCTATACCGGTCGATGTTCGTGTGATCACGGCGACAAATGTCAATATTGAAAAAGCGATGGCGGAAGGAAAGTTCAGAGAAGATTTATATTATCGAATGAACAGATACCCGATCTCCATCCCGCCGCTAAGGCAGCGCCTTGAGGATATTGACTCGTTAAGCAAACGTCTCATCCAAAAGATCAATTTAGACTATGGACGGAACGTGAGCGGGTTAACGGAACAGGCACTTAATAGACTGCGATCATATAAGTGGCCAGGAAACGTAAGAGAGCTTGAAAATGTACTTGGACGAGCCATGATCTTTTTGAACCCGCAAGAAGAATGGATTGATGAAGGGCATATTTCTTTCATGGAGTCAGAAGATCAGGAAGAAAAAGAGCAGCAGGAACTGACTGTCAGTCAATTTGAGGGGGAGACGCTTTCGGATGCTGTTGAGGCATTTGAAGCGCAGCTGATTAAACAAACCCTTGAAAAGCATCAATTCAATCGCACGAAAACAGCGAAAACATTAGGGATCAGCATTCGGAACCTTTACTATAAAATGGACAAATATCAACTTGCAAAAGATAGCATGCAATAAAATGCATGTAATCTGCAAAAGATTGCACGAATGTCATGCGAATTGCCTCATATTCACTGCATTTCAAACTGGCACGGAACTTGCATATAAAACATGAACCGAGCACAAGGAAAGGTGGGCATATATGAAGCTTGACGATCTGATTATGAAAGCCGCCCAGCTGCAGAATAAAACGGCGGCTGTGGCTCATGCAGAAGACGAAGAAGTGCTTCATGCCATCAAGATGGCAATTAAGCGAAAGGTCGCTCGCTTTCTCCTGGTTGGGAACAAACGCAACCTGAAGGAGCTAGTGAAGCAGCATGAAATCAATGAGGACTGGATAGATATTATTCATTCAGATTCTCCCGAAGAATCTGCCAAAATTGCCGTTCAAGCAGTGAGCGAGAAGCATGCAGATATTTTGATGAAGGGGCATGTCCCGACAGCCGTTCTTTTAAAAGCGGTACTGAATAAAGAATATGGGCTCAGGACGACCAGTGTCCTATCACATGTTGCGGCATTTGAAGTACCGGGCTTTGACCGCTTTATTTATGTCACGGATTCTGCGATGAACATCGCGCCCGATTTAAATATGCTGAAAGAGATTACGATCAACTCTGTTCAAGTAGCACAAGCTGTCGGAAACGACATGCCAAAGGTTGCAGTGCTCTCTGCGGTGGAGGTCGTGAATCCGGCAATGGATTCAACTTTAACTGCGGCAAGTCTTGCGCAAATGAACCGGCGGGGGCAAATTTCTGGATGCCTGATTGATGGGCCTCTTGCTTTAGATAATGCCATTTCTCAAACGGCAGCTTCTCATAAAAATATTACGAGTGATGTAGCCGGCCATGCAGATATTTTGCTTGTGCCAACAATTGAGGCAGGAAACATTCTTTATAAATCTCTCATCTACTTTGCACATGCGAAGGTGGGAGCTGTGGTGGCAGGAGCGAAGGCGCCGATTGCTTTAACAAGCCGGTCTGATTCAGCCGAAAGTAAGCTTTATTCAATTGCGCTTGCCATCTGTACATCAAATTAAGCGGAAGTAATAGGAGGAATAACACGATGGAACTTTTTAAATATATGGAACGATACGATTATGAACAGCTTGTATTTTGTCAGGATGAGCAGTCTGGCTTAAAAGCGATTATTGCGATTCATGATACAACACTTGGGCCGGCACTAGGCGGAACGAGAATGTGGACGTATGAAAACGAAGAAGCAGCCATTGAGGATGCACTGCGTCTAGCGAGAGGAATGACTTATAAAAACGCGGCAGCAGGACTTAATCTTGGCGGCGGAAAAACGGTCATCATCGGTGATCCGAGAAAAGACAAAAATGAAGAAATGTTCCGTGCATTTGGACGTTATATTCAAGGGCTGAATGGCCGCTATATTACAGCAGAAGATGTCGGTACAACGGTAGAAGACATGGATCTCATTCATGAAGAAACCGATTTTGTCACAGGGATCTCTCCTGCATTTGGTTCTTCTGGAAATCCGTCTCCGGTCACTGCTTACGGTGTATACAAAGGGATGAAAGCCGCTGCCAAAGCTGCATTTGGGACCGATTCATTAGAAGGAAAAACAATTGCCGTCCAAGGCGTAGGAAATGTCGCTTACAACTTGTGTAAACATCTGCATGAAGAAGGCGCGCAGCTCATTGTCACAGATATCAACAAAGACTCTGTCAAACGAGCTGTTGAAGACTTTGGGGCAAAAGCAGTCGACCCTGACGATATTTACGATCAAGCATGTGATATTTATGCACCGTGCGCACTTGGTGCAACCATTAACGATGTGACCATTCCTAAGTTAAAAGCAAAGGTGATTGCAGGTGCTGCAAATAACCAGCTAAGAGAAACGCATCACGGAGACCTTATCCATGAGATGGGAATTGTATATGCACCTGACTATGTGATCAATGCAGGCGGTGTGATTAACGTGGCTGATGAGCTTTATGGCTATAATGCAGATCGTGCGATGAAAAAAGTCGAAGGCATTTATCAAAATATTGAACGTGTGATTGAAATTTCAAACCGTGATGCCATTCCAACTTATAAAGCGGCAGACCGATTGGCTGAAGAGCGAATTGAAAGAATGCGCAAATCAAGAAGTCAATTCTTGCAAAATGGTCAACATATTTTAAGCCGTCGCTAATTTGAAGAATGAGTTGAAACGGAGGTTTTGTTTTTGCTGACAAAAGAATGGCGTATTCTCACGATTAATCCTGGCTCTACTTCAACAAAAATCGGTGTGTTTCATAATGAACGGTCTATTTTTGAAACGACACTTAGACATACAGATGAGGAATTAAAGCAGTTTCCTCATATCATTGATCAATTTTCATTCCGTAAAGAAACCATTTTGAAAACACTGCATGAACAGGGGATGAATATCTCAAAGTTTGATGCAGTCTGTGCGCGCGGCGGTCTCCTTCGTCCGATTGAAGGAGGCACATATGAAGTCAATGAGCAAATGGTGGAAGACCTGAAAGAAGGATATGCCGGCCAGCACGCATCCAATCTCGGTGGAATCATCGCGAGAGAAATTGCACTTGGCCTGAATATCCCGGCTTTTATTGTCGATCCAGTTGTAGTGGATGAACTAAAACCAATTGCTCGTATTTCAGGGCTGCCAACGATCGAAAGAAAAAGCATTTTTCACGCATTAAATCAAAAAGCAGTCGCAAGAAAAACAGCGGCTTCTTTTGGAAAAAGTTACGAAGATTTGAACATGATTATTACTCATATGGGCGGCGGTATCACCATTGGTGTTCATGAAAAAGGAAAAGTCATCGATGTGAATAACGGTCTGCATGGCGAAGGTCCTTTCAGCCCAGAGCGTGCGGGAACCTTGCCGACAGGTGATCTTGTGAATCTTTGTTTTTCGGGGGAGTATACCCAAGAAGAAATGCTCAAACGCATTATTGGTGAAGGCGGGCTTGCGGGTTATCTTGGCACGACAGACGCTGTGAAAGTGGAACGCATGATTGAAGCGGGTGATGAGCGGGCGGCGCTCATTTATGAAGCAATGTGCTATCAGATTGCCAAGGAAATTGGTGCCGCTAGCGCTGTCTTAAAAGGAGCAGTTGACGTCATTGTATTAACAGGCGGACTTGCATACAGCAAACAAATTACGTCAAGTATTCGCGGCTATATTGACTGGATTTCAGATGTTGTCGTGTTTCCAGGTGAAAATGAGCTGCAATCGTTAGCAGAAGGTGCGCTTCGTATTTTAAAAGAAGAAGAATCACCGAAAGAATACCCAAATGATCAACAGGAAAAGAAAGGAGTGACAAGTCATGGCAACTGAATATGACCTCGTCATTCTTGGTGGAGGCACAGGCGGCTATGTAGCGGCCATCCGTGCCTCACAGCTTGGATTGAAAACAGCAGTTGTAGAAAAAGAAAAGCTCGGCGGAACATGTCTTCATAAAGGCTGCATCCCGTCTAAAGCGCTGCTCAGAAGTGCAGAAGTTTATCAAACCGTCAAACGCGCAGCTGATTTTGGTGTTGAGGCAGGAGGCGTTGCCTTGCAATTTGCCAATGTGCAGAAAAGAAAAACAGAGATCGTTGAAAAACTAGCAGGCGGCGTCAAACATTTAATGAAACAAGGAAAAATTGATGTATATGAAGGGATCGGCCGTATTCTTGGCCCATCTATCTTTTCGCCAATGCCAGGAACGATCTCCGTAGAAATGGCAAATGGAGAGGAAAATGAAATGCTCATTCCAAAGCAGGTCATCATCGCGACAGGATCAAGACCGCGTGTGCTTCCAGGGCTTGAAGCAGATGGAACACACATCCTCACTTCAGATGATGCACTTGAACTGCCAGAGCTTCCGCAGTCAATGCTAATTGTGGGGGGCGGAGTGATCGGAATCGAGTGGGCTTCCATGCTCAATGATTTTGGTGTGAACGTCACTGTGCTTGAGTTTGCAGACCGCATTTTGCCAACAGAGGATCATGACATTTCTAAAGAAATGGAAAAGCTATTATCTAAAAAAGGCATCACTTTTGTGACTAATGCGAAGGTACTGCCAGATAGCGTAGAAAAGCAGGAAAATCTCGTGACAATTCAAGCGGAAAAGGATGGAGACATTCAGACCTTTGAAGCGGAAAAACTCCTTCTTTCAGTCGGCAGAGTACCTAATATCGAAGGCATAGGTCTTGAAAACACGGATATCCAAACCGAAAAACAAGGCATTGTCGTAAATGAACATTATCAAACGAAAGAATCACATATTTACGCAATAGGAGATGTCATTGGCGGGCTTCAGCTGGCACATGTCGCTTCTCACGAAGGGATGATTGCTGTAGAACATATGGCTGGGAAAGATCCAAAGCCGCTCGATGAGACGCTCGTATCTAAATGTGTTTACTCTCACCCAGAAACCGCTAGTGTTGGACTCACTGAACAGGCGGCAAAAGAGCAGGGCTTTGAAGTCAAAATAGGGAAATTTCCATTTATGGCGATTGGAAAAGCACTTGTGTACGGGGAGTCTGATGGATTCGTCAAAATCATTGCCGATCAAAAGACAGATGATATTTTAGGAATTCATATGATTGGTCCTCATGTAACAGATATGATATCTGAAGCTGGATTAGCCAAAGTACTTGATGCAACCCCGTGGGAAGTGGGGCAGACGATACACCCGCATCCGACCTTATCAGAGGCGATTGGCGAGGCAGCCCTTGCTGTTGACGGGAAGGCGATCCATTTTTAATCAAGGAGGGAAACATGATGAGTAACATGCGTCATCAGGAATTAGGATTATCAGATGAACAAGCAATTGAGATATACAGAACAATGCTTCTAGCAAGAAAAATCGATGAACGGATGTGGCTTTTAAACCGTTCCGGGAAAATTCCATTCGTTATTTCTTGTCAAGGGCAGGAAGCGCAGCAAGTCGGCGCTGCATTTGCTCTTAATAGAGAAGAAGATTACGTCTTACCTTACTATCGTGATATGGGGGTTGTCCTTGCTTTTGGGATGACAGCAAAAGATTTAATGATGTCTGGTTTCGCAAAACAAGACGATCCAAACTCAGGCGGAAGACAAATGCCGGGGCATTTTGGGCAAAGAGCAAATCGAATTGTGACCGGATCTTCACCTGTAACAACGCAGGTTCCTCACGCGGTGGGAATTGCCCTTGCTGGACGATTAGAGCAGAAAAACTTTGTCAGCTTTGTCACGTTCGGTGAAGGCTCATCAAACCAAGGTGATTTCCACGAAGGCGCAAACTTTGCTGCTGTTCATAAACTGCCTGTTATTTTCATGTGTGAAAACAATAAGTATGCGATTTCCGTGCCATATGACAAACAAGTAGCCTGTGAACGCATTTCAGATCGTGCGGTTGGATATGGGATGCCTGGTGTCACTGTAGATGGAAATGATCCGCTTGAAGTATATGCCGCTGTCAAAGAAGCAAGAGACCGTGCGGCTAGAGGCGAAGGCCCGACATTGATTGAAACAATCTCTTACCGTTTAACTGCGCATTCAAGTGATGACGATGATTCAAGCTATCGAGAAAAAGAAGAAGTGCTCGAAGCAAGAAAGAAAGATCCGCTCATCCAATATGAAACGTATTTAATCGAAGGAAACGTCATGACTTCTGAAATGAAAGAAGAGATGACAAAAGAAATCATGCAAATCGTAAACGAAGCTACTGATGAAGCGGAAAACGCGGCTTATGCTGATGCAGAAAGCGCACTTCGTTACGTGTATGCGGAGTAAGGGGGAAGAAAAATGCCTGTTATGTCATATATAGATGCTATTACACTGGCGATGAAAGAAGAAATGGAGCGAGATCCGAAAGTGTTTGTGCTCGGAGAGGATGTCGGGAAAAAAGGCGGCGTATTTAAAGCGACAGCGGGTCTTTACGAGCAATTCGGAGAAGCGCGCGTCATGGATACACCTCTTGCAGAATCAGCCATTGCGGGTGTAGGTATTGGGGCAGCGATGTATGGAATGCGCCCAATTGCAGAAATGCAATTTGCGGATTTTATTATGCCTGCAATCAACCAAATCATTTCAGAGGCTGCAAAAATTAGATACCGATCAAATAATGATTGGAGCTGTCCAATGGTCATCCGCGCACCTTACGGGGGCGGAGTACACGGGGCACTTTATCATTCACAATCGGTCGAAGCTATTTTTGCTAACCAGCCTGGTTTGAAGATTGTGATGCCTTCTACACCTTATGATGTCAAAGGTCTTTTAAAGGCTGCAGTGCGTGATCCAGATCCTGTATTGTTCTTTGAACATAAACGTGCATACCGCCTGATTAAAGGAGAAGTGCCTGAAGAGGATTACACTCTTCCGATTGGAAAAGCAGATGTGAAGCGTGAAGGCGATGATATCACGGTCATTACATATGGCCTTTGTGTCCATTTTGCGCTGCAAGCAGCAGACCGCCTTGCAAAAGACGGCATTTCCGCTCATATTCTCGATTTGAGAACAGTGTACCCGCTTGATCAGGAAGCGATTATAGAAGCGGCTTCTAAAACAGGGAAAGTGCTTCTGTTAACGGAAGATACAAAAGAAGGCAGCATCATGAGTGAGGTTGCGGCAATCATTTCGGAGCATTGCTTATTTGATTTAGACGCACCAATCAAACGTCTTGCTGGACCAGATATTCCGGCAATGCCTTATGCGCCGACAATGGAGAAATTTTTCATGGTCAACCCGGATAAGGTAGAAGCTGAAATGAGAGGGCTGGCGGCGTTTTAAGAAAGAGGAGGGTTTCAAAGTGGCAATTGAACAAATGAAAATGCCTCAGCTAGGTGAAAGTGTAACAGAAGGAACCATTAGCAAATGGCTCGTTTCACCTGGCGATCATGTGAATAAATACGATCCGATTGCGGAAGTCATGACAGATAAAGTGAATGCAGAAGTTCCGTCATCTTTTACAGGAACGATTACAAAGCTATCGGCTGAGGAAGGCGAAACGCTGCAAGTAGGAGAAGTGTTCTGTGAAATTGAGATAGAAGGAAGCGAGCAGCAGAGCGAGAAAGAAGAAGCAGCACCTGAGCTAAGCGAAGCGCCTGAAGCAGATCAAACAAATGAGAATCAAAGTCAAAAGAAACGTTATTCTCCAGCCGTTCTTCGTTTAGCAGATGAGCATAGCATTGATTTAGCGGCTGTTCAAGGTACAGGAGAAGGCGGCCGAATCACTAGAAAAGATTTGCTGCAGCTCATTGAAAACGGCGGCGTCAAAGAGAAGACAGCACCTGTCAATGAACGTGCTGTTCAACCGGAGCCTGCGCAGCCATCTCAAGCAAAAGCGGCACCTGCCGTCCCTTCTATGCCTGGTGATGTTGAGCTGCCAGTCACGCCGATCCGTCAGGCAATTGCAGCCAATATGCTGAGAAGCAAACATGAAATTCCGCATGCATGGACGATGATGGAAGTCGATGTGACAAATCTAGTGACAAGAAGAAATCAGCTGAAGGATCAGTTTAAAGCAAAAGAAGGCTTTAACTTGACGTTCTTTGCGTTCTTTGTTAAAGCAGTGGCTCAGGCCTTAAAGGAATTCCCTGAAATGAACAGCATGTGGGCCGGAGATAAAATTGTGCAAAAGAAAGCAATCAATGTTTCGATTGCTGTCGCTACAGATGACGCTCTTTTTGTTCCAGTCATTAAGGATGCGGATGAAAAGACCATTAAGGGCATTGCCAAAGAAATTCATGAGCTGGCGTCTAAGGTGAGACAAGGGACGCTTAAGCAAAGTGATATGGAAGGCGGTACCTTCACTGTCAACAACACGGGATCATTTGGTTCGGTACAATCAATGGGAATCATTAATTATCCGCAAGCGGCGATTTTACAAGTAGAATCGATCGTGAAGCGTCCAATGATAGTAAACGGAATGCTTGCGGCAAGAGACATGGTCAATCTTTGTCTTTCATTAGATCACAGAGTACTAGATGGGCTTGTATGCGGCAGATTCCTTCAGCGAATTAAACAAATCCTTGAAGGCATTGACGAGCAGACATCTGTTTATTAAAACAACAATTTTCCCCCTCCCGGCATGAGAGGGGGATTTCCACATCTAGGAGAAAGGAGCGATGATATGTCTGGACTAGATTTTTTTGCTTTTCTAACGATTGGTCTCATGTTTATCACAGCGATTGCATTCGCTTTTCTGCGGTATATTTCTAAATCACGCAATCATCCTGAACGATTACTGCTTATCATATCGATCGTTTCAATCATTCAAATCGTGTACTGTCTGCTGATTGTCGGCGGATTTAAAGGAGCAGCCAATAGCTTTTTAGGAATATCACTTCTCGCCGGGACGCTTCTCGGATATGCACTTGAATATTTATACAGACGATATATCAAAAAAACGCCCGAATCAAAATGATGTCGGGCATTTTTTTATTCTGCTGGAACAATAAAGGTCAAATGCTGTTTTAACACTTCTAAAGAAGAAGGGGCTGTCATATAAACTTCACCATCTGTATCAGCATCCATTTCCTCTTTTGTGTGGATTTGAATACTGGACGCTTGAATGAGAGACAGATCGCCGGTGAAATCCTCCAGCTCTTCCCGGTTCATTGAGAAGATTTCTTTTAAAGCAGAGAAACTCGTATTTCTACAAATTAAAATTTCTGCTTTTCCATCATCAATGGCTGCATGAGGCAAATCAATTCTATTTGTACCGATAAAATGTCCATTCATGACAAGAACGATGACGGCCTCCTCATCCCAGCTTTCCTCTTCTGTCTCAATACGTACGTGAAAAGGATCTGTTTGCTGCAAGGTGCGCAGCGCACTTGTGAAGTAACTGATTTTGCCGAGTACGGCTTTTTCCTTGTCGTTAATATTGTTGGACGTGTCTGCGATCAGCCCAATTCCCCAAAAGTTTAACACGTATCGATCTTCTGCTTTGATTAAGTCGACCTTTTTCTCTTTGCCGTCTACAATCATTTGAGCGGCTTTCTGCATTTGTTGAGGAATACCTAGTGTTCTAGAAAAATCATTGCATGTCCCGCCTGGTAATATCGCTACAGCGGGTCTTTTTTCTAAGCTGCCAATGCCGTTCATGCATTCATGCACGGTACCGTCTCCGCCTAATATGATGAGCAATTCCACCGTCTCATCAATTTGACGGCAGAAATCATAAGCATCATTTGGCTGCTTTGTTGGTTTCAAAATGAGTTCATCAATATGTAGAGAAAGAAGAGGCACTGTTTGACCGAGTGTTTTTTCCATGTTTTTTTGTCCGGCATTTCCATTATAAATGAGCATCGCTTTTTTAAATTGTGCCATCACGCAGTTCTCCCTTTCGTCTCTTTATCATCACTTTTCCCCAATTTGACAGCTCATAAACGATGTTCGGAAAAAGACGCGAAGGAAAAGACAACACATTTGCCCGCAGGCGTTTTCCTTGATATGATGGAGTTAAAATGGTTATGGTACGCAAAAGGAGTGGACGAACTTGAATATTGATTTTAATTTATTTATGAATGATATTGTGAAACAAGCGAGAGAAGAAATTAAGCAGGCAGGCTACACTGAGCTCACATCAGCTGAAGAAGTAGACGAAGCACTGACTAAAAAAGGAACGGCACTTGTCATGGTGAATTCAGTATGCGGCTGTGCAGGCGGTATTGCAAGACCAGCTGCCGGCTATTCTGTTCATTATGATAAGCGTCCAGATCAATTGCTGACAGTATTTGCTGGGCAGGACAAAGAGGCAACAGCAAGAGCGCGTGAATACTTTGAAGGCTTCCCGCCATCTTCACCATCTTTCGCCTTATTAAAAGATGGAAAAATCATCAAAATGGTCGAGCGTCATGAAATTGAAGGGCACGAACCAATGGAAGTCGTTTCAAAACTACAAGCCGCTTTTGATGAGCATTGCGAAGAAATCTAACATATGACGTTTGAATGAATAAATATAAAGCAGTCCGGTCTTTAGATCGGTCTGTTTTTTGTTTTATAAGACAATAGAATCAAAATAATTTTAGCAAAATACTATTGCATCTTAAAAAGAAAGTGTTTAAAATACATTATAGTGAATAAATATTCAAATCATTACATGATTTTAAATACTGGGAGGCATCATCATATGAAAAAGTGGTTATTATTACTTATGACAGCTGGTCTTGCAGCTGCACTCGCAGCATGCGGAACTTCTTCTAATAATTCAAACGCATCAGGAGATGACAAGACACTCGTTATGGCGACATCAGCAGATTATCCGCCATTTGAATCAAAAGACGGAGATAAAATTGTCGGTTTTGATGTAGATCTTGCAACAGCACTAGCGAAAAAGAACGGCTACAAGCTAGAAATTCAAGATATGGACTTTGCCAGCCTTGTATCAGCCCTTAAAACAAACAAAGCTGATATTGTCCTTGCAGGAATGACACCTACAGAAAAACGTAAAAAGCAAGTTGATTTCTCTGATGTTTATTACAATGCTAAAAACTTGGTTGTATCAAAGAAATCTAGCGGTATTAAGGCAGAGAAAGATTTAAAAGACAAAACAGTCGGCGTTCAATTAGGTTCCATTCAACAGGATGAAGCAAATGGACTGCAAAAGAAATATAACCTAACAGTTGAAGACCGTAATAAAATTTCTGATATCATTCAAGAGATTAAAGCAGGCCGTTTTGATGCAGCAATTATTGAAGATAAAGTAGCTGCTGGTTACTTGAAAAAGGAAAAAGACTTCCAAGCATTTGGATTGAACAGCTCAAACGAAGGTTCAGCCATTGCATTCAAGAAAAACAGCGACTTAACAGCGAAATTTAATAAATCATTAAAAGAAATGAAAGATAATGGCGAACTTGATAAATTAATTAAAAAATGGTTTGCTGATGAAAAGTAAGTCAGGAAAAGGATCAGCGTCATTCCAGAAAATCAAGTAGAAAAGCGCTGAAAAGTTCAACTCATGTTGAACTTTTTTCCTGTTTTGTATGAAGGCAGAAAAAAGGAGAATGTCATGTTTGATTTTAAAGATGTAATACCTCAGATGCCCTTTATTCTAGAAGGACTTAAGGTCACGCTTTCTATAGTAGTGGTATCCCTTTTACTTGGATTTATCTTAGGAATTTTATTAACGCTTTGTAAAATTAGTGTGTTTAAACCGCTCATTTGGCTTGCAGATTTTTATACGTCAATTTTCCGAGGCACACCGCTTGTGCTTCAATTGCTCATTATTTATTTTGGTCTGCCTCAGCTTCTTGGGTTTCAAATCGACCAATACTGGGCTGCTGTAGCGGCATTTTCACTCAACTCGGCGGCATACGTATCTGAAATTATTCGTGCGGGTATTAATGCCATTGATAAAGGTCAAAAAGAAGCAGCCGTTGCTTTAGGCATCCCTTATGCTAAAATGATGAAGGACTTATTGCTTCCGCAGGCGTTTAAAAATATTTCACCTGCACTTGTGAATGAGACGATTACACTGACAAAAGAATCAGCGATTGTAACAGTCATCGGACTGGGTGATGTCATGAGACGAGCCTATCAAGCAGGGGCCGTCACGTATAATTATCTTGAACCGCTTATTTTTGCGGGTCTTATCTATTATGTCATCGTGCTTGTTCTCACCTTTGTCGGCAAATCGGTGGAAAGGAAGTTAAAATCAAATGATTAAAATAGAGAAACTCACAAAATCTTTTGGTAAAAACGAAGTTTTAAAGGGGATTGACACCACCATTAAAGAAGGGGAAGTTGTTGCAGTTATTGGACCATCTGGTTCAGGAAAATCGACGTTCCTCCGCTGCATGAATTTACTTGAAAAGCCGACTTCTGGTGTCATTACGATTAAGGACACCGAAATCACCAATCCAAAAACGAATGCACTAAAAGTGCGTGAGAACATCGGAATGGTGTTTCAGCATTTCCATCTCTTCCCGCATAAAACGGTGCTGGAAAATATCACGTATGCGCCAATGAATGTGAAGAATCAATCGAAGGAAGACAGCATCAAACAAGCTGAAGACCTGCTCAAAAAGGTAGGGCTTTTAGAGAAAAAAGATGATTTCCCGAACCGTCTGTCAGGCGGTCAAAAGCAGCGTGTAGCGATTGCGCGTGCGCTTGCGATGACACCAGACATTATGCTGTTTGACGAACCAACGTCTGCTCTAGATCCAGAAATGGTCAAAGAAGTATTAGAAGTCATGAAAGAGCTGGCTCAATCTGGAATGACACTCGTCATCGTCACACATGAAATGGGCTTTGCAAAAGAAGTGGCTGACCGCGTGATCTTTATGGATGATGGGAAAATTGTAGAGGATGCAAACCCTGTACAATTTTTTGAATCACCGTCTTCACAGCGCGCAAAAGACTTTTTACAAAAAATATTATAAAGAAATAAGAGAAGGAGACTTAACATCTCCTTCTTTTTTTGATTATAATGGGGAAAGTAAAAAAAGTTCATCATTTCACAAAAGTGAATGGAAACAAGACAGAAAAGAGTGAATCACATCATGTTTAAAATCGGCTACCGAACGCTGAAAACAGCATTAGGAACAGCGATCGCTATTTATATTGCACAATTGCTTGGCTTGCAAAATTATTCAGCTGCCGGGATTATTACGATCCTGTGTATTCAGGTGACAAAGAAAAGATCCCTCTTAGCATCGGGAGCCCGCTTTGCAGCATGCAGTCTTGCTATTTTATTTTCTTATTTATTTTTCGATCTGATTGGGTATCATCCTTTTGTGATCGGTTTGATGCTGCTTGTCTTTATTCCGACAACGGTTTTCCTTCGAATTAAAGAAGGGATTGTCACAAGTTCAGTCATCATTCTCCATTTATACATGTCTGGCGGGATTACCCTGCACCTCATCTGGAACGAGCTGCTGCTGATTACCATTGGTGTTGGGGTAGCGCTGATTATGAACCTCTATATGCCAAGTGTTGATAAAAAACTTAAACGCTACAGCGAACAGATTGAAGCCAACTTTGCTAAAATCTTTGAGGAAATCGAGCAATACTTAATGACAGGGAAACAAGACTGGACAGGAAAAGAAATACCAGAGACACATCAATTGATCAAAGAAGCGAAAGCTCTTGCATATCGTGATGTTGAAAACCATGTATTAAGACATGAAAACCTGTATTACCATTATTTCAACATGAGACAAAAGCAATTTGAAATCATTGAGCGTGTGCTGCCCAAAATTACGTCGATTTCCGTCACAACGGAGCATGGACAAATCATTGCAGAATACATTAGAGACTTACGCGAACATATTCACCCAGGGAACACAGCGCATAAGTTTTTAAGACGTCTCATTGATATGAAAGAAGAGTTCGATGCACTTCCGCTCCCGCAAACAAGAGAAGAATTTGAGGCAAGAGCGGCACTTTTTCATTTCCTCGGTGAAATGGAACAATATTTAGTACTGAAAAGCTATTTTAAAGGGATGAAAGAATAGAGACGCATGAGTTCCTCCTTCATTGGTCAATCTAATGAAAAAGGAGGAGCCTATGCGTCTTTTATTTTATACCGTACTGACCATGTCCCTTTCACCTATCTGGCCGCTTGGACAAAACCCGCTTCCAGGTGACCCGTTTGTCATTATTAATAAACAAACGAATGAACTTGCCTTTATTGATCAAGGGAAAATTCAAAAAGTATATCCTGCTTCAACAGGAAAAACAACCGATTTAACGCCAGAAGGTGAATTTACGATTATGATCAAAGCGAAAGATCCCTATTATAGAAGAAAGAATATTGAAGGGGGTGCAAAGAATAACCCTCTTGGGCGAAGATGGATTGGATTTGATGCACGAGGAACAGATGGCAGAACCTACGGAATTCACGGAACGAGTGACGAAACATCGATTGGGAAATTTATCACAGCAGGCTGTGTAAGGCTTCATAATCATGATGTAGAGCTTTTGTTTGATCAGCTTCCAATTGGCACCAAGGTATGGATTACAACATCAAGCGATTCCTTTGAAAAGCTTGCCAAAGACAAACAGGCCATTCGTTGATATCGCGAATCACCTGCTTGTCTGCTTTTATTCAAACCTTATAAAAAGGCTGCTGCTCCTGCTAAAAGTGAAGAAACTAACAGCAGGCTAATCATAAGCAATACCATAAATTTCATGAATTTTTGAGACATATCGCACCCCTATAACCGAAGATTTTTGCGACAAGCGCACTTGTCTTTATTTTATCTGGTTTTTTCATATGCGACAAGTGATCAGCAAAGGAAGTGAACGGATGAACCAAATCGATCATATTGCCATTGCCGTCTTTTCTATTAAAGAAACATCTCAAACGCTTCATCAGCTATTTAACTGGCATTTTTCAGACATACAAGAGATTCCTGAGCAGGAGATTAAAGCGTCCTTCGCTTCACTTGATGATCTGCACATTGAATTAATTGAGCCCATCTCAGCCGGCAGTAAACTACATACCTTTTTAACAAAAAGAGGAGAGGGCCTTCATCATATAGCGTTAAAGTCAGATGACATTCAGGCTGATCTTAGCCGTCTCGATCACCTTGGCGTGCAGCTTCTCCAAAAAAAAGCACAGATGGGCGCCAGCGGAAAGCAGATTGCCTTTATTTCACCTAAAGAAACGTCAGGTGTGTTATTTGAATTGTGCGGGTCCTTGAAAGGAGAGAAATATTGCGATGAATGAATCGTTCAATGACTTGTCTGAATGGCGGAATAAAGCGTTAATGGGCGGCGGCGAAAAACGAGCAGCGGCTCACAGAAGCAAAGGAAAGCTGACGGTTCGAGAGCGGCTGCATGAACTTCTTGACGAGGGCAGCTTGATGGAAATTCAGTCATTTGCAACAGGCGGTCTGTCAGAGCATGTTGGTGACGGCGTCGTCATTGGAACGGGACTCATTCACGGTAAGCCTGTCTGTGTTTATGCACAAGATGCAACCGTATATGGGGGCTCATTAGGCGAAATGCATGCGAAAAAAATTGCCTCTTTAATGGATCTGGCAGCTAAAAATCAGATGCCGGTCATCGGTCTAAAAGACTCAGGTGGTGCGAGAATTCAAGAGGGTGTGGTATCATTAGAAGGATACGGACAGATTTTTAAACGGAATGTGCTGTACTCTGGTCGAATCCCGCAAATATCTGTTATTTTAGGTTCATGTGCTGGAGGTGCAGTTTATTCTCCTGCATTGACTGATTTTGTCTTCATGACAGAGCAAACAGCTCATATGTTTTTAACTGGTCCGAAAGTAATAGAAAAGGCAACAGGAGAAACGGTCTGTCCTGACCGTCTTGGCGGTGCAAGTGTTCAGCATCAGACGAGCGGGAATGTGCACTATACTGGGAAAGATGAGAAGGACGTGTTAGAAGCGGTTCGAACTCTTTTAACGTACATACAAACGAAACAGCAGGCTGTCACACGCGCTGGGACGCGAAAGCATGATACCGCCGATCCAGGCAGCATCTTGCCAAAGGATCCATCACGAACTTATGATGTCAAACAAGTGGTGACAGCGATAACCGATCCAGACTCATTCTTTGAAACGCAGCCTTGTTTCTCAAAAAATATTGTCACAGGTTTTGCCAGATTACAAGGAGCCTCCATTGGTGTTGTTGCCAATCAGCCAAAGGTGCTGGCAGGCAGCCTTGATCTTGACGCTGCCGATAAAGCGGCCAGGTTTATTCGATTTTGTGATGCGTTTCATATTCCAATCTTAACCCTTGTGGACGTCCCTGGTTTTTTACCAGGAGAAAAAGCCGAGCATGCGGGAATTATCCGCCATGGGGCAAAGCTTTTATATGCGTACGCTGAAGCAACCGTTCCAAAAATCACTGTGATTTTAAGAAAGGCGTTTGGCGGTGCATATGTCGCGATGAATAGCAAGGGCTTAGGCGCTGACTTTGTTTATGCATGGCCAGAAGCCGAAATTGATGTCATGGGGAAAACGTTCGCAGACGAAATCGTTCATCCTGCTTCGCGCAAGTCTGAAAACAAACCAAGTGTATGGAAAGCGGCTCAGGCAGGTCTGATAGACGATATTTTTATGCCAGCTGAAACGAGAGAGCGATTGATCCGCTCATTTGATGTGCTTCGCAGTAAGGAAGAAGATAGACCGTTAAAAAAGCATGGCAACATGCCGCTATAAGAGGAGGAGCATCATCATGATCAATGAAAAACGCCTACTAGACGAATTTTTAGAATTAGTTCAGATTGATTCAGAAACAAAACACGAAGAGAAAATTGTTGAAGTATTAAAAGAAAAATTCTCGCAGCTTGGTCTAAAAGTGATTGAAGACGATTCAAAAGCGGCAACAGGCCACGGTGCAGGCAATCTTGTCTGTACTTTAGAAGGGAATCAAGAGGCAGATACAATTTATTTCACTTCTCATATGGATACAGTTGTACCAGGGAATGGCGTAAAACCAGTCATTGAGGACGGCTATGTGAAAACAGATGGAACAACGATTCTTGGTGCTGACGATAAAACAGGACTTGCTGCTATGTTTGAGGCGATCCGCGTGCTGAAAGAGAAAAGTTTACCGCATGGAACAATTGAATTTGTGATCACAGCAGGCGAGGAATCAGGACTTGTTGGAGCAAAAGCGTTAGATCCGAATTTGATGACAGCGAAATACGGCTATGCCCTTGATTCAGATGGCAAGGTTGGTACGATTATTGTAGCTGCACCAACACAGGCAAAAGTACGCGCAACGATTTACGGAAAAACCGCTCACGCAGGCGTCGCGCCAGAAAAAGGCGTGTCTGCGATTACCATTGCATCAAAAGCAATTGCCAGCATGCCGCTTGGCCGGATTGATGAAGAAACAACGGCGAATATCGGCCGTTTTGAAGGCGGAACACAAACGAATATTGTGTGCGATCAAGTCGATATTTTGGCGGAAGCACGCTCTTTAGAACCAGCAAAAATGGAAGCTCAAGTAGCGAAGATGAAAGAAGCCTTTGAAAAAACAGCTAAAGAAATGGGCGGAAGTGCCGATGTACAAATTGACATCATGTATCCAGGCTTCAAATTCTCACACGGCGATCAAGTCGTAGAAGTGGCGAAAAAAGCGGCAGCAAAAATTGGCCGTCCTTCAGAACTGCAGACGAGCGGCGGAGGTAGTGATGCAAACGTCATTGCAGGCAACGGCGTCCCAACTGTCAACCTAGCTGTTGGATATGAAGATATTCATACGAAAAATGAGAAAATGCCGATTGAAGAATTAGTCAAAACAGCTGAAATGGTTCTCGCCATTATCGAAGAAACGACAAATCCATCGTAAAGGCAGGAGACTCTGTGAGCACGCAAAAGATTATTATTTTTCAGGTGGGGCAAGAGGAGTTTGGCATCAGTGTAGAGCATATTCGTTCGATTGAAAAGGTCCCTTACTTACAAGAAGTATCGAACCTTCCAAAAGAAATTAAAGGACTGATGTCATTAAGAGGAGAGGTCATTCCTGTCAGTGACACAGGCGTGATGCTTCACGGAAAGCCTCTTGATGTGAACGAGCAGTCCAAGGTGCTGCTATTTGAAGTAAACGATCAAATGATTGGCTGTCTTGTCTCAGATGCAAAAGATATTATCGATATCGAGCAAAGCGAGATCAAGCCATTTCATATGAACACGAAGGCATCTGAATATTTCTTCGGCGTTGTGGAGAGAGAAAACAAAATGATTTTACAAGTGGACCCAAATAAGTTCCTTGGGAAAATTGAGGACCTCGATCAATTGCCAGACCGGTTGAAAGAAGAATTGGCATAATGAAAAACCCCTTATCTAAAGATAAGGGGTTTATTTTTATTCAGCAGCTGGTTTGGCTTGTTCGTTAGCCGCAGCTTTCGTTTTTGATTTTTGGTACATGACATTTAAAATAATCGTTTGAATCGTGAGTAATAGTCCGCTTGTCATCCAGTATAAAGGAAGAGCAGCGGGTGCATTGATTGAAAGAAACAGCATCATGATTGGGAAAATCATGCCCATTACTTTCGCTTGCTTCAGCGCAGCCTCTGTCTGGGTGCCTGATTGCTTCGCATATTTTTGAGTGACATAAAATTGCAAGAAATACATAGCCCCTGCAAAGACTGCCACCAATAAATCGGTTTGTCCCAAGTTAAACCATAAGAACGTATGAGTTGCGATCTCAGGTGTTGAGCGAATCGCTGAGTAAAAGCCAAAAACAATTGGAATTTGAATCAGCATCGGCAGACAGCCCATTGCCAGCGGGTTCACATTGTTCTCTTTATATACTTTCATCATTTCCATTTGCAGTTCTTTTTGTTTTTCAGGATCTTTTGTTTTCTTCAGTTTGCTTTGTATTTGGTCAATCTGAGGTTTCACCAGTGCCATTTTTTCCTGCATGACTCGTTGCTTCTTAAATTGGTTCGCAAAAAGCGGGAAAATCAGCAGGCGGACAATCAAGGTGACAAACATAATGGATAAACCATAATCATCATGGAAAAAGTTCGCAAGCCAAATGATCAGCTCAGAAAAAGGCTGAACAAAATAATGATGGAAAAACCCATCAGAGCTCGTATTCGTTTGCGCACTCGCTGCAAATGCAGGTGACGCAATCATCATCAAACAAAAAGTCGTAAAAACAGTCAATAAACGTTTCAATTCGTTTCCTCCTCATGATTAAAAAAATTTAATTAGTGAGAGGAAGCGAATGGTCTTCATCATCATTAGATGATCGTTTCATTCGAATGACTTTACTAATCCAAGTTGTAATGCGATCATATATGATAAACAGAAAGTCTGTTCGATTCAAGCAAGATGCGTCCAACTCTTCCAAACGATGTCCACCAAGATGTTCGTTCATACGGCAGTCTTTTAGCAAAAACGCAATGCCGATGGCCGTCAGCGCTGGAAGAATAATCGTAAAGAATTCAACAAGGAAAAAGACTTCATTGAATGTATCAATAATCATGATTATCACATCCATTTCATTACTCACAGTGTACTATACACATGGTTAAATGTCTAACAGAACCGTGTGTATTCTCCATTAAATAAAATTCCTTATTTTGTATAAAATAGTAATTGTCATCCAAACTTCATATTTCCTATCCTATAATGAGGGGGATGAAAAGAAATGGAGGTTTTGAATATGACAAGTATTTATCCAAAGTTTCGAGCAGCTGCCGTACAAGCAGCACCTGTCTACTTAAATTTGGAAGCAACCGTTGAGAAATCATGTGAACTGATCGACGAGGCAGCTTCAAATGGTGCAAAGCTTGTGGCATTCCCAGAAGCATTTTTACCTGGTTATCCTTGGTTTGCTTTTATTGGTCATCCAGAATATACGAGAAAGTTCTATCATGAATTATATAAAAATGCAGTTGAAATCCCTAGCTTAGCCATTCAAAAAATCAGTGAGGCTGCAAAAAGAAATGAAACGTACGTTTGTATATCATGCAGTGAAAAAGATGGCGGCTCTCTCTATTTAGCTCAGCTTTGGTTTAATCCAAATGGGGATTTAATAGGAAAACACCGGAAAATGAGAGCTTCTGTAGCAGAAAGACTCATTTGGGGGGATGGAAATGGAAGTATGATGCCGGTCTTTCAAACTGACATTGGAAACCTTGGCGGATTGATGTGCTGGGAGCATCAAGTCCCGCTTGATCTTATGGCGATGAATGCTCAAAATGAGCAAGTACATGTAGCCTCTTGGCCAGGTTATTTTGACGATGAAATTTCAAGCAGATATTATGCCATCGCGACACAGACATTTGTGCTGATGACATCATCTATATATACGGAAGAAATGAAAGAGATGATTTGTTTAACGCAGGAGCAAAGAGATTACTTTGAAACATTTAAGAGCGGGCATACGTGCATTTACGGGCCGGACGGAGAACCGATCAGTGATATGGTTCCTGCTGAAACGGAAGGAATTGCTTACGCTGAAATTGATGTAGAAAGAGTCATTGATTACAAGTATTATATTGATCCGGCTGGACACTACTCCAATCAAAGTTTGAGTATGAATTTTCATCAGCAGCCCAATCCGGTGGTAAAACATTTACATCATCAAAAAAATGAAGTATTCACATATGAGGACATTTTTTGATCACGCTGAAAAGAAGACAAAGGGCTAAAATCAAGATCATTTTAGCCCTTTGTTAACAGTCTGGCCTTCTCTTTTTTAGAGAAGGTTTTTTTAAGGAAAGATGAAATAAATCAATGTATAATTGAACATAAGAGAGCAATCATGTTTGATTTATTAGGAATCAGCTGATCAAAATACAGGTAGACAAGAAAATGGGGTTATGCCAATGTCAAATATTATTTTTCATATAGACATGAATGCTTTTTATGCCAATGTAGAAATGGCGTATGATCCTTCTTTGCGAGGGAAACCATTAGCCATCAGCGGAAATGCAAAAGAGCGTAAAGGGATTGTTGTGACGTGCAGCTACGAGGCAAGAGCACTAGGTGTGAAGCCCCCGATGCCCTTGTGGGAGGCGAAGCGGTTATGTCCGGGACTCATTGTCCGCACACCGAACTTTGACCGGTACCGCAGCTCCTCACAAGAGATGTTTACAATACTAAGAGAATACAGTGATTTAGTCGAACCTGTATCGATTGATGAGGGCTATATTGATTTAACACATACGCCATATGCCGAGCATGCGGTAAAAACGGCTCATGATATTCAAACAAGGCTTGTAGAGGAGCTGATGCTTCCTTCAAGTATCGGCATTGCACCGAATAAATTTTTAGCGAAAATGGCGTCAAATTGGAAAAAGCCAATGGGCATCACCATATTGCGTAAACGAGATGTTCCGAACATGCTCTGGCCGCTCCCTGCTGGTGATATGCACGGGGTTGGACAAAAAACGGCAGAGAAATTAAAAAAAATCGGAATTCATACCATTGAAGATTTAGCGAAAGCGAATGAGTATACGCTAAAAGAATTGCTTGGCATTAATGGACCGAGATTAAAGCAAAAGGCGAATGGTGAACATGACGGCATCGTAGACCCAGAAAGAATATACGAATTTAAATCCGTCGGCAATTCATCTACTCTTCCTCATGATTCGGATGATTCAGATGAACTTGTCACGTTAATTGATAAGCTGTCACAATCTGTGAGTGCAAGGTTAAGGAGAAAAGAAGTGATGGCGAACCGGCTGCTCATCATGATTCGGTATGCAAGCTGGAAAAATATCACGCGAAGTGTCATGCTCACAAATCCAACGGATCGAAAGGAAGACATATTTGAAGCGGCAAAGCAGTTATTCCTTAAACATTGGAATGATCAGCCAGTGAGGCTCTTAGGTGTGACGGGGACAGACCTTGTCGAACGAAAAGCAGCTGTTAAACAGCTTGATTTATTTTCATATACAGAAGATGCAAAAGAAGAGCCTCTCCAAACCATTTTAGATGGACTGAAAGAAAAATATGGAAAGTCATTGGTGCAAAGAGGGATCACCATTAAGGAAAAAGAGAGCAAAACAAGCGGGACAAGTTTTAATAAAGATTTTTTTCAGGACGAAAGAGGAAATGACTAGCCTGAAAACTTGATAAAAGAGGTGATGTTGTGGTAATTTCAAAGGGTACATCATTTCAGCAGTAATCAATATAGTGTGTTAGAAGGGACGTCAGAATTATGTCAAAACAACAAATCGGTGTGGTTGGACTAGCCGTTATGGGGAAAAACCTTGCCCTCAATATTGAAAGCCGCGGTTTCTCCGTATCCGTTTATAACAGATCTAGCAGCAAAACAGAAGAGTTTCTTCAAGAAGCAGAAGGAAAAAACGTTGTTGGCACATACAGCATCGAAGAATTTGTTCAGTCGCTTGAAACACCGCGTAAAATTCTTTTAATGGTAAAAGCTGGTGCAGCAACAGATGCAACCATTCAATCATTACTTCCTCACCTAGAGAAAGGTGACATTTTAATTGATGGTGGAAATACATATTACAAGGATACACAAAGACGTAACCAAGAGCTTGCAGAAAGTGGTATTCACTTCATTGGTACAGGTGTTTCCGGCGGTGAAGAAGGCGCGCTAAAAGGTCCTTCCATTATGCCAGGCGGTCAAAAAGAAGCGCATGAGCTAGTAAAACCAATTTTAGAAGCGATCTCTGCGAAAGTAGATGGCGAGCCTTGTACAACGTATATCGGCCCAGATGGAGCAGGACATTATGTCAAAATGGTTCATAACGGTATCGAGTACGGAGATATGCAATTGATCTCTGAATCATACTTTATCTTGAAGCATGTTGCTGGATTGTCAGCAGGGGAGCTTCATGAAGTATTCTCAGAGTGGAATAAAGGCGAGCTTGACAGCTATTTAATCGAAATTACAGCTGACATTTTCACAAAAGTGGATGAGGAAACAAACCAGCCGCTTGTGGATGTGATCTTAGATAAAGCTGGTCAAAAAGGAACTGGAAAATGGACAAGCAAAAGCTCACTTGATCTAGGTGTCCCGCTTCCAATCATTACTGAGTCTGTTTTTGCGCGCTACATTTCAGCAATGAAAGATGAACGTGTGGAAGCAAGTCAATTGATCGAAGGTCCAGAGCCGGCGCAATCAGCTGAGAATAAACAAGAGCTGATCGAAGCAGTTAGAAAAGCCCTATTCATGAGTAAAATCTGCTCTTACGCACAAGGCTTTGCTCAAATGAAAGCAGCGTCTGATGAATATAACTGGGATTTAAAATACGGTGAAATTGCGATGATCTTCCGCGGCGGATGTATCATTCGTGCAGCCTTCTTACAACAAATTAAAGAAGCATATGACCGTAATCCTGAACTGAAAAACCTATTGCTTGATCCATACTTTAAGGATATTGCTCAAAACTATCAATCATCACTTCGTAAAGTCATTTCACTTGCAGTGGAACAAGGAGTTCCTGTTCCTTCATTCTCAAGTGCACTTGCTTACTTTGATAGCTATCGCACAGCTGTCCTTCCAGCGAATTTAATTCAAGCACAGCGTGACTATTTCGGTGCACATACGTATGAGCGTACAGATAAAGAAGGCGTATTCCATACTGAATGGATGAAATAAACAGAGAACGACTGAAAAACCTTACCTTTGGTAAGGTTTTTTTGTTTGCATCTTTTCGGCTAAAAATGTGAAAAAGAGGGATGCTATGTAAAAAAGACAAGAAAGTAGGGATAGAAGTGGGCATCTTATATGCACTTCTCCCAGCGATATTTTGGGGAAGTATTGTTCTCATCAGTGTCAAACTAGGCGGGAATGCGTATCAGCAAACCCTTGGCATTACGCTCGGCGCGTTTTTATTTTCGATTGCTGCCTTTTTCATCAAAATGCCAGAGCTGACACCGCTTATTTTTGCGGTTTCCGTCATTTCAGGCATCTTCTGGAGTATTGGACAAATGAATCAGCTTTCAAGTGTTGCTTTTCTCGGTGTGTCTAAAGCGGTTCCTTTATCAACGGGCATGCAGCTTGTGAGCACAACGCTATTTGGCGTCATGGTCTTCAAAGAATGGCAGACGATGACGGTCATACTCATTGGTTCTTGCGCCATTTTACTGATCATTGCAGGGGTTGTCATGACATCGCTCGGTCAAAAAAAGAATGGCGGCGGGAATGGCAGAGGCAATTTTAAAAAAGGGATCATTATTCTGCTCATCTCAACCGTTGGCTACGTCGGATATGTCGTCATTTTAAGATGGTTTGATATTGATGGCTGGTCTGCACTTGTCCCGCAATCCGTCGGCATGCTGCTTTCATCCTTAGCGATTAGTTTAAAGCAGGACCCATTTAGTAAATATACGTTTAGAAATATCATTGCCGGTCTTGTTTGGTCAACAGGAAATCTTGGTCTGCTTTTGGCCATTCCATTAATCGGCGTAGCCGTCAGCTTTTCGATGTCACAAACAGGGATTGTCATCTCAACACTAGGCGGCATTTACTTATTAAAAGAGAAAGCATCTAGAAAAAGCTTTGTCATTGCAGGCTGCTTGATGATTATTGCAGGCGGTGTGCTGCTAGGCTTTACAAAATAGGAGGTTACACGAATGTATCCAGATTTAGAAGGAAAAACAGTTCTGATTACAGGTGCAGGTACAGGGATTGGTCAAGCGATGGCCCGCCGATTTGGACAAGAAAAAGCCAATGTGGTGATTAATTACTTCTCTGATAAAGAAAATCCAGATGATACCATTGCAGAAATTCAAAAACATGGCGGAAAGGCTGTGAAAATCAAGGGAGACGTATCAAAGGAAGAGGATATGCAGGCGATGATTGATAAAGCCGTTGATACATTCGGCAGTCTTGATGTGATGATCAATAACGCAGGCATTGAAAATGAAGTACCCTCTACAGAAATGACGCTGGATAATTGGAACAAAGTAATGTCTACCAATTTAACAGGCATGTTTCTAGGGTGCCGTGATGCACTGAAGTATATGACGGATCATGGAATAGAAGGCTCGATCATTAATATGTCGTCGGTTCATCAGCAAATTCCTTGGCCTCATTTTGTCCATTATGCAGCTAGTAAAGGAGGCGCAAAGCTTTTGACAGAAACATTGGCGCTTGAATATGCCCCTAAAAAAATCCGTGTAAACAGCATTGCACCAGGCGCTATTGATACCCCGATTAATGCGGAGAAATTCGATGATCCAGCATTGAAAAAAGGCGTGATTGAGCTGATTCCAATCGGCTATATTGGAAAACCAGAAGAAGTGGCAGCATGCGCTGTCTGGCTGGCATCAAAAGAGGCGAGCTATGTCACAGGCCTGACGTTATATGTAGACGGCGGCATGACAAAGTATCCTGGGTTCCAGGCAGGAAAAGGATAAGATAATTAAGAAAAAGAGCGTATTGTACGCTCTTTTTTATATTAAATACAGACAAATGAAATTAAATGTCTAGACATTTAAAAATAAAAATATATAATATTAATTGGAAGCGCTTTTATTACAACAATGGGGTGAGAGAAATGAAACGTATTTTATTAGCATGCAGTTCGGGAATGTCTACGAGTTTACTAGTGACAAAAATGAAAGCACATGCCGATTCAATTGGGGACGAAGCAGAAATTTGGGCAGTTGGTCAAGATCAAGCAAAAAAAGAAATGGCGAATGCAGATGTTGTGTTAATCGGACCGCAAATGAGCTTTTTAAAAGGAGACCTCCAAAAAGAAGCAACAAAATACGGGATTGAGGTAGAGGTCATTGATATGCAGGCATACGGGCTTGCCGATGGACAAAAAGCATATGAACAGGCACTTACATTGATGGGGGAATCTTAAAGGATGGAAAAGAAAACACTGGAAGGGCTCACGGAGGAACAAGTGAGCTTTCAATTGATCTTACACAGCGGGAATGCACGCAGCAAATTGCTTCAGGCTCTGAAACAATATCGAGAAGGTCTAGAAGAAGAAGCTTTTAGTCATATGAAAGAAGCGGAAGAAGATTTACGGCTTGCACATGACATCCATTTTCAACTCGTGCAGAAAGAGGCAGGAGGAGAAACAACATCCTTTTCCCTATTGCTCATGCACGCTGAAGATCATTTAATGTCGACCATTACCATCAAGGAGCTTGTGGGAGAGCTTCTGCCGATATTCCAATCGCTTAAACAATAAAGGGTGTAAACAAGGGGGGAAACCAATGTTTGATAAAATAAGTGCCATTTTGGTTCCGATTGCTGGGAGATTGAACAACAACCGATATTTAGGCGTATTACGTGATGCCTTTATGCTTGCGTTCCCGCTCACCATCTTTGGTTCCATTATGGTTGTGCTGATGAATTTGCCATTTTTAGATAGAATCATGAGTAAAACCGTACTGGAGGGCGTCCAGTCTGCACTGAATATCGCACCAAGTGCGACCATCAGCATTATGAGTGTGTTTGTTGTATTTGGGATTGGCTACTATTTATCAAAAAGCTATGATGTAGAAGCTGTCTTTGGCGGCGTGATTGCTTTAGCCTCTTTCTTGCTTCTAACTCCGTTTTTACTAGAACAAGAAGGCGGTGCAACGATTGCAGGCGTTATCCCAGTTGATCGTTTAGGTGCAAAGGGGATGTTCCTAGGAATGATCACAGGCTTTTTGTCTGCTGAAATTTATCGTTATTTTGTCCAAAAGAAATTTGTGATCAATATGCCGCAAGGGGTTCCGCCAGCTGTTTCCAAGTCTTTTGCTGCACTGATCCCGGCTACTTTGACACTTACAACCTTTTTGCTCATTAATATCATCATTACACAAGGCTTCAAAACAAATATGCATGATTTGATTTATCATGCCATTCAGGCGCCGCTTGTCGGTCTTGGAAGCGGTATTATTCCGACGTTGATCGCTGTTTTCTTTATACAAATTCTTTGGTTCTTTGGGCTTCATGGCCAAATTATTATCAACTCTGTCATGGATCCGATTTGGAATACATTGTCCATTCAAAACCTAGAGAGCTACACAAAAACAGGTGAGGTTCCTAATATCATCAGCAAGCAGTTTATTGAAATCTATACGGTTGGAATGGGTGGAACCGGTATGACGCTTGCTGTTGTGTTTACGATTTTAATTTTCCTGAAAAGTAAGCAATTAAAACAAGTAGCCAAGCTTGGCTTAGGACCAGGATTATTTAACGTCAATGAACCGATTATCTTTGGTTTACCGATTGTCATGAATCCGCTTATTCTCATTCCGTGGATTTTGGCGCCAATGGTCATTACATGTATTACTTATTTTGCGATGGCATCAGGGATTGTACCGCCGCCGACAGGCGTGAATATCCCATGGACAGTGCCGATCTTTATTAGCGGAATGATGGCAACAAATTCACTAGCGGGCGGACTGCTTCAGTTGTTTAACCTGATGATTGTGTTTGTCATTTGGTTCCCGTTCCTGAAATTTATTGACCGTATGAATGTGAAAAATGAAAAAATAACGACAACAGAAAAAACGAAGGCAGCAAACATCAAAGGTGAAGGAGACTCAATACATGTCGATGGAAACTAACAAGCAATCATATACATTTCCAGAAGGTTTCTGGTGGGGATCTTCTGCTTCTGCGACGCAAACAGAAGGGAGCGTCCCCGGCGATGGAAAGGGACCGAACATTTGGGATCATTGGTTTGAACAAGAGCCAACTCGTTTTTTTGATGGCGTAGGACCGGACGTGACATCTCAATTTTATCGAAAATATAAAGAGGATATCCGTCTCATGAAAGAAATTGGCCACAATTCATTTCGGTTGTCGATTTCATGGTCACGCCTTTTACCAGAAGGAACAGGTGCTGTGAATGAAGAAGCGGTGTCTTTTTATAATGATGTGATCAATGAACTGATTGCACATGATATCGAGCCATTTGTGAACCTGTACCATTTCGATATGCCAATGGCGCTGCAGGAGAAAGGCGGCTGGGTGAACAGACAGGTGGTCGATGATTATGTGAGCTATGCAACATTATGCTTCCAATTATTTGGCGACCGGGTGAAAAAATGGTTTACCCATAACGAACCGATTGTTCCTGTAGAAGGCGGATATATGTATAGCTTTCATTATCCAAACGAAGTTGATTTCCAAAAGGCTGTACAGGTCGGTTTTCATGAACTTTTATCAAATGCGAAGGCGATTGCGGCTTATAAAAAGCTGCAGCAAGGCGGTAAGATTGGCATCATCCTAAACCTGACTCCTTCGTACCCGCGAAGCCAGCATCCGCGCGATGTAGAAGCAGCAGAGATGGCCGATGCTTTCTTTAACCGTTCCTTCTTAGATCCTGCGGTGAAGGGGCATTTCCCGGAAAAGCTAGTAGAAGTCTTAAAGAAAGAAGGCTTTATGCCAAGTATGGAAGAAGGGGACCTTGAGCTCATTCGAGAGAATACGATTGATCTTCTAGGCATCAACTATTATCAGCCAAGAAGAGTGAAAGCGAAAGAGCATATGCCGCATCCTCAAGCACCATTTATGCCAAACCATTATTTTGATTCTTTTGAGATGCCGGGAAGAAAAATGAATGTGTACCGAGGCTGGGAAATCTATGAAAAGGGCATTTACGACATATTGAAAAAAGTCCAAACAGACTATGATAATATTGAATGCTTTATATCTGAAAATGGAATGGGCGTCGAAGGAGAAGAGCGGTTTAAGGATGAAGAAGGAATGATTCATGACGATTACCGCATTGACTTTATTTCTGAGCATCTCAAATGGGTGCATCAAGCCATTCAAGAAGGAAGCAATGTGAAAGGCTATCATCTATGGACCTTTATGGACAACTGGTCCTGGTCGAATGCATATAAAAATCGTTATGGATTTGTCTCAGTTGATCTTCAAAAAGACGGGAAACGAACGATTAAGAAAAGCGGATACTGGTTTCAATCCGTTTCAAAGAATAACGGTTTTTAATCAAAATACTTGCTCTTTCCTTGAAAAGAACAAGTATTTTTCTTATGTGACGGTAAGTGGATGAAACAAAAATGGCTGGCACCTTTTAAGCTCACATCCCTTAGTGTAAAATGAGAGGAAGGCTAAAAAACGCCATATTTCCTTCTAGAATAAAGCGCTATGAAAAAACAAGTCAGTTGGTGGTGTGAGATGAAGAAGTACGAACTCATTTCAGAAGAAATCAGAAAACGAATAGGAACAGCCTATTATCCAGAAGATCAACCCATTCCAGATGAAAACTCGCTTGCCGCCGAATTTCAATGCAGCAGAATGACAATGAAACGTGCGCTTGATCTTCTCGTTGCAGAAGGTCTGCTCTTTAGAAAAAGAGGCCACGGTACATTTATTGTAAAGGCAGCGCTCAATCAAGGGGCAATCAATGTATCAGGCCATGAAAATAAAGGGTTCACAAAGGTCATGGCGGATAAAAACGTCACGACTCAAATCATTCATTTTGATGTCCATTTTCCAAGCGAAGAGGTGGCAGCCCATCTATCTATTGACTCAACCACACCTGTTTATGATATCATCCGGCTCCGTCTTGTGGATGAAGAGCCTTACGTATTAGAAAAAACGTTTATGCCTGTCAATCTCATTAAGGGCATAGATGAAGAAGTTCTACTGGGTTCTATCTATGGCTACATTTCAAATGAGCTTCATTTAAAAATAGCAGGTGCGCACAAGAAAATTAGGGCGGCTAAATCAGATCAGCTGGATCAGCAGTATTTAGGGTGTGACCCAACAGATCCTGTGCTTGAAGTCGAGCAGGTTGCTTATTTAAACGCAGGGCAGCCGTTTGAATACTCATTTAGCCATCATCGCTATGATAAATTTGACTTTTCAACGGTTGAAATCACGAAAACAGGACGTTAAAAAAAGAGCAGAACCCCCAAGGGAGACTGCTCTTTTTTCATTTGATTTTATATATTCCACCAATGGTATCCATCTTTTTCTAGAAGCTCATCAGCTTCTTTCGGTCCCATAGAACCAGCAGGATAGTTTGGTTTTAATGTTTTGCTTTCTGCCCATTTCTCAGAAATCGGATCAACGAAGTTCCAAGAAAGTGCCACCTCGTCCCAGTGAGCAAAGTTTGTTGCATCGCCTAGCAAGCAGTCATGAATCAGCTTTTCATATGCTTCTGGTGTATTCATGATGTCGTTATAGTTTGTTTGGTAGTCAAGCTTAATCGGTTTCGCATACGTGCCGCCATCGAGCTTGCGAGCATTCAGGTGAAGGGTGATGCCTTCATCTGGCTGAATATGAATGACGAGTAAGTTTGGATGCATGGCATTTCCGTTTCCATAGTATAGGTTCATTGGAATGTCTTTAAATTGAACTACGATTTGAGTAGATTTCTTTTCTAACCGTTTTCCTGTCCGAATGTAAAATGGCACCCCGGCCCATCTAAAGTTATCAATCAGCAGTTTCCCTGCCACAAATGTTTCTGTGTTTGAGTTCGGGTCAACATTTTGCTCTTTCAGATAAGAAGGAACCTCGCTGCCATCAATCGTACCAGTATCATACTGTCCGCGGACAAAGAATTGATCGACCTCATCTTTAGAAAAAGGACGAAGAGCGCGCAATACTTTCCGTTTTTCGCTGCGGATTTCCTCTGTATTGAGTTTAATTGGCGGCTCCATTGCTAAAAGGGCAACCATTTGAAGCATATGGTTTTGGACCATATCTCTTAGTGCACCAGAATTTTCGTAATATCGAGCCCGGTCTTCAACCCCTAATGATTCACTGGATGTAATTTGAATGTTTGAGATATAGCGGTTTGTCCAAAGCGGTTCAAAGATAGCATTCGCAAAGCGGATGACCTCAATGTTTTGAACCATTTGTTTACCAAGGTAGTGGTCAATACGATAAATTTGATCTTCTGTGAATGCATCACGAATTTCTTCATTTAATGTTTTGGCACTTGGCAGATCATGCCCAAATGGCTTTTCAATGACAAGTCGTGACCAGCCGGTTGTTTCTGATACGCCCTCACTCTTTAGGAACTTCGCAATCGTTCCGAAGAATTCCGGTGCCATAGCTAAATAGAACATGCGGTTATTTGGAATACTGTACGTATCTTCAAGACCTGTTAGAAGCGTGTTAAGCGCTTGATAGGAAGCAGGGCTTGATACGTCAAAATCGTGATAATAGAAATGTGAAATGAATTCTTCTGTTTTCGCTTCTGCATCATCAGAAGAAACAGATTCCTTTACCACAGCTCTGAGGTCCTCATGAGACCATGGACGGCGTCCAACTCCGACAACAGCGAATTGATCACCTAGCTTTCCGCTATGATAAAGTCTATGTATAGAAGGGTAGAGCTTGCGTTTGGCAAGGTCTCCTGTTGCGCCAAAAATGACAATGACTGCTTTAGGGTTGTTAGTTTCTGTATTCACGAGAAGTACCTCACTTTATTCGTAGCATTGTTGTAAAAACCGAGAATGTATGTACATTTTCTTTATTTTAAAGCTTCATTGTTCGTAAAGCAAACATTTGATTCGACTTTTTCTGCTCTCGTTTCACTTTTTTCAAAAATTCCGCTGAATTCACATTTACCTTGTCTTCATGTATTCTATATGAATGAAGATATTGTATACCGGCTTTAGGAGGAAAAGTAATGGAACTGCTCTTTTTAGGAACAGGTGCAGGCATTCCTGCAAAAACAAGAAACGTCACTTGCACAGCGCTAAAGCTTTTAGAAGAAAGAAATGCAGTGTGGCTTTTTGATTGCGGAGAAGCAACGCAGCACCAAATCTTACATACAACGATTAAACCGAGAAAGATCGAGAAAATATTTATCACACATATGCACGGTGATCATGTATATGGCCTTCCGGGACTCCTTGGCAGCAGATCCTTTCAAGGCGGAGAGGATGAATTGACGATCTATGGACCAAAGGGCATTAAGGCCTTTGTGAACGCAGCACTTTCAGCCTCGCAAACGCATTTGACATATCCGCTGCATATCATAGAAATAGATGAAGGGGTCGTGTTTGAAGACGATACCTTTCAAGTAGAAGCAAGAAGAGTCTCTCACGGGATTCCAGCTTACGGCTATCGGGTTGTGGAAAAAGATATGCCTGGTTCATTAAAAGCCGAAGACCTAAAAGAAATCGGTGTAAAACCTGGACCTTTGTATCAGAAGTTGAAAAATGGGGAAACCGTGACACTCGAAGATGGAAGAACCATTGATGGAACCGATTATTTGGAACCCCCTAAAAAAGGGAGAATCGTTGCATTTTCAGGAGATACCCGTTTGTGCGAGAATATAACAAGGCTTGCCAAAAATGCGGATGTGTTAGTCCATGAAGCAACATTCGGTAAAGAAGATGCAGATTTAGCTTACAATTATTATCACAGTACAACAGAACAAGCAGCGAAAACAGCAGAGGAAGCAGGCGCAAAAAGGCTCATTTTGACCCATATAAGTGCACGGTACCAAGGAGAAGAGGCACTGAAACAACTGTTGAAAGAAGCCCGCGATATATTCCCGCTGACAGAAGCTGCACATGATTTCTCTTCTTTCCCCATTGAACGCACCCTGTAAAAATTGGATGAATCGTCAAAAAAAGTTGTGTGATTTTTTTGATATTTATGATGACGCTCTTTTTCAGGTAGTGGTAAAATGGTGAAGAAAAACAAATGACGAATTAAACTATGAAGAATACGGGAGGCACAATCAAAGATGAGCGGTTTTACAGCATTAAGTGAAGCAGAATTGAATGACCTATATGTGGCACTACAAAATGAGTATGAAACTTACAAAAGTAAAAACTTGCACTTAGACATGTCTAGAGGGAAGCCTTCACCAAAACAGCTCGATTTGTCTATGGGCATGCTCGATGTTGTGACATCAAAGGATGCAATGACAGCTGAAGATGGCACAGATGTGCGAAACTATGGCGGCTTGACAGGCCTTCCTGAAACGAAGAAATTTTTTGCAGAAGTACTCAATTTAAAACCAGAACAAATCATCATCGGCGGTAACTCAAGCCTGAATATGATGCATGATACCATTGCACGTGCGATGACTCACGGCGTATGTGACAGCAAAACACCTTGGGGAGAGCTGCCAAAGGTAAAGTTCCTTGCACCAAGCCCAGGGTATGACCGTCATTTTGCCATTTGTGAGCTATTTAACATAGAGATGATCACGGTCGATATGAAGGCTGATGGACCTGATATGGATCAGGTAGAAAAATTGGTCGCAGAAGATGAAGCGATTAAAGGCATTTGGTGTGTACCTAAATATAGCAATCCAGACGGCATTACGTATTCAGATGAAGTCGTTGACCGCCTAGCTTCAATGAAAACAAAAGCAGACGACTTCCGCATTTTTTGGGATGATGCATATGCAGTCCACCATCTAACGGATACACCTGATACGTTAAAAGATATTTTTCAAGCAATTGAAGAGGCAGGATACCCGAACCGTGTATTTATGTTTGCGTCTACATCTAAAATTACATTCCCAGGCTCAGGTGTTGCACTGATGGCGTCTAGCCCTGACAATGTAAGCTTCACTCAAAAGCAATTATCGATTCAAACGATCGGACCAGACAAAATTAATCAACTAAGACATCTTCGTTTCTTCCAAAATCCAGAAGGTTTGAAGGAACATATGAAAAAGCATGCAGCGATCATTAAGCCAAAATTTGATCTCGTTCTTTCCATTCTTGACGAAAAACTTGGAGGGAAAGACATTGCTGAATGGCACAAGCCAAATGGTGGATATTTCATTAGTTTAAATACACTTGATCATTGTGCAAAAGCTGTTGTACAAAAAGCAAAAGAAGCAGGTGTCACAATGACAGGTGCAGGTGCAACATACCCATATGGAAAAGATCCGCTTGATCGTAACATTCGCATTGCACCAACATTCCCGGCTCTTGAAGAACTAGAGCAAGCGATTGACATCTTTACATTATGTGTTCAGCTTGTCAGTATTGAAAAGCTGCTTTCAGAAAAAAGTCAATCTGCTCCAACGGCATAAATAAAGGAAACTCCTTGACTCATAACGGGTCAAGGAGTTTTTTATTTTAATTAGCCGTTTGATAATAGGAGACAGGTTGCTTGGCTGCGCACCATACATCATAGATAGCAAGCTGTACAATATGCGGTTCATCATGATGAATATAGTGCGAGCTGTTTTGCGCCTGAATCCATCCGCTTTGGGATGACAAAGACAGCATGCGTTTATGAAGTCTGAGCCAAGCTTCATGAGCTGGGTGAAACAATCGGCTCTTACCTGATGAAATGACAAGAAGCGGCATCATTCCATAATGGGTTTGCTCCTCTTTGATTGTGCTTAGCATTTGCTGAAAGTCCTCATGCGTACATTCTGCTGTAAACTGCGCCATATATGAAGTGCGTTCTTCCTTTGATAAAAGCGGCAGGATCACCTGCTCTTGCTCCTCACTTGCCGGGTCTAACAGCACCATACCAATGACATCATCTCCTCTGCGGCTTGCCCATAACCGGCTGACAAGAGAGCCAAATGAGTGAGCGACAATAAGAAATGGCGGCTGAATATTGGCTTCTTTCAGCAGTGCATCTAAATCATCAGCGAGGTCATGCAAGGTTCTTCCTTCACCGCTCTCACTGCTCTTTCCATTTCCTAAACGGTCGTATAAGAAAACCCCAAGCTCTGGGTCAATATCACGTGCCATATTCGACCACGTGTCACTAGAAATGCCGTAGCCTGCTTCAAAGATAATCGTGGCTTGCCTTTTGCCTTGACGATGTTTTGTATAAAAGTGGTGTCCATCTATATGATACATTTTTTCAATCATTGCCGAATTCATTCTTCCATCTCCTCTAAGTGGTTCTTTAGCTAAAAGACGGCACAAAAGGCAGATATGTTTCTCTTAAAAACAAAAAAGATGCCTATTTCGAAAAATAGACACCTTTTTTCCTAAGAGCTTTTACCAAGCGCGATCATATTGACGCGGGCTTTCGATGGATGTACGGAGCTCTTGAGCAGCTGTTTTCGGGAAGTATGGATCCCGTAAAAATTCTCTGCCAATAAAGATCAAATCCGCACGCTGATTTTGTAAAATCTCCTCTGCCTGTACACCAGATGTAATCAGACCGACAGCTGCTGTTTGAATGCCGGCACTTTCTTTTATTTTCTCTGCGAATGTTACTTGGTAGCCGGGGAATGTGTTGATTTTCGCCTGCACGACAGCACCTGAGCTGACATCAATTAAGTCGACACCTTGCTCTTTGAGCCAAGTGGCAATCCCAATATAATCTGCAATATCAAGTCCTTTTGTCGTGTAATCAGAAGCTGACACACGGACAAATAAAGGTCCGTCCCATACGGCGTTGACTGCGTCTACGACTTCTCTTAAGAAACGATAACGGTTCTCTGGTGAACCGCCATAGTCGTCTGTTCGGTGATTCGCCAGCGGTGAAAGAAATTCATTGATTAAATAGCCATGTGCACCATGAATTTCAATGATGTCAAAACCCGCTTTTTTTGCCCGTACAGCTGCATCCTGAAACGCCTGAACGGTATCTTTGATTTGATCAACAGACATCTCGACAGGGGTTTTAGATGTTTCATCAAATGGGATGCTTGATGGTGCAAGAATGTCTCCATCAAGTTCAGCCTTACGTCCTGCATGGGCTAGCTGGATGGCTGTCTTCGTTCCGTACGCTTTGATTTGTTCGTTTAATGAAGCGAATCCTTCGATGTGCTCATCGCTCCAAATACCGAGGTCTTGATCACTAATTCTTCCCTCAGGAGATACAGCACTTGCTTCCACCATGATGAGACCAGCCTGACCTTGTGCACGGGAAATATAATGTGTGAAGTGGAAAGGCTGTAATTTCCCATCACGGTCATAGGATGAATACATACACATCGGGGACATCACGATGCGGTTTTTCAGTGTAACACCTTTTAATGTCCAAGGTGAAAAGAGTTTTGTTTCCAAATACCTTCGCCTCCTCATGGAATTGTATAGCCGATTATAACAGCCATTCAAACTTTCGTCATAAAAGGTGCTCAAAGAATATAGCTTTTATACACGTTTTTGTATAATGGAGAGATAGAGACATCAAAGGGGGAGAACGGATGAAATGGCAAACAGAGAGTGAACTAAGGGAGCTCCTGACAGCTCTTATGCAGTATGAAAGCATATCAGGTACAACAGGAGAAGTCGCGTTAGCGGAATATTTATATTATTTGCTAAGGGAGCGGCCTTATTTTGAGCAGAACCCTGATCATTTGGCTTTGCATCCGATGAAAGATGGCCGGTATTATTTAACGGCACTTGTGAAGCGCAGTACGCTGCGGCGTACCGTGCTGCTTCTTAGTCACTTTGATGTAGTCGATACAGAAGATTACGGCGAATTTCAAAACATGGCATGCAAGCCTGAAGAGTTAATGGCTTCCTTTTCGCAAAAAAGTGAGCTTCTTCCAAAGAGGGCAAGAGAGGACCTTGCTTCAGGCGACTGGCTGTTTGGAAGAGGGGCCATGGATATGAAAGCAGGTCTCACCGTGCAGCTTTCTATGCTGGAAAGAGCGATGACAGGAACATTTGATGGAAATGTCCTGCTCGTCACAGTTCCTGATGAAGAAGTGAATTCACAAGGAATGCTTGAGGCTGTGCCGAAATTAAAAGAGCTTAGAGAAAAACATGATCTTGACTATACCGCGTGTTTAAACAGTGAGCCGATGTTTGAAAAGTATCCAGGGGATGAACATCATTATATGTATACAGGCAGTATAGGAAAGGTATTAGCCGGATTTTTCTGTAAAGGGATTGAAACACATGTAGGAGAGCCTTTCTCAGGATTAAATGCGAATTTTATGGTATCTGAACTAAACCGGCTGTTAGAGCTCAATAGTGATTATTGTGAGGAAGTAGATGGTGAAGTAACGCCGCCTCCAACGAACTTAATGCAAAAGGACTTGAAAGAAGCCTATTCCGTTCAAACACCTCACACAGCCGTATCTTTATTTAATGTGCTCATGATGAAACGTTCAAGTGAAGAACTGCACGGACTTCTCTATGAAACTGCGAAACAAGCAGCAGACCAAATCGAGGCCAATCTTCAGCAAAAAACAGCGGACTTTCAGCGCTTTAAACACTTTACTCCAATTGACACTCAGGTGACGGTTCTTACGTATCACGAGCTGTATCAAAAAGCCGCAGAACGCTCTGGTGAACAGGAAGTCGAGCGCATTGTCAACTATGCATTCGCCAACCGAGGTGAACTTGGAGATCGAGATTTTTCAACGAAAATTGTCTCGGAGCTGACGACGCTATGTAAGGAAGAAGGCCCGCTGATTGTTCTATTTTATAGTCCGCCATTTTACCCTTCTGTGTCCTCAACAGAAGATCCGCATATTCAGAAGACATTCAAGAAGATTCAAAAAGAGGCAAAAGAGGTATATGGACTTGAAGTAGAGGAAGTGAAATATTTCCCGGGATTGTCTGATTTAAGTTACTTACAGCTCGAGAAGCAGGAAGTAGGTCATTATACAACCAATATGCCGCTTTACCAAAAAGGCTATTCTTTACCGCAAGGAGAAAAGGAAGCCCTTTACGTTCCAGTCATCAACGTAGGTCCACTAGGAAAGGACCCGCACAAATGGACAGAGCGGCTGCACGTCCCGTTCTCTTTTGGCATTTTGCCAGAATTGCTAGAATCAACGATTCATGCTTTATTAGAGAAAAAATAAGTAGATGTAATGAAGAGCTCTATCTTGATGATAGGGCTTCTATTTAATAAATAGAAAATGATATTAAAGAAGACTTATATTTATTTGAAGGGGGGTAAGAAAATTAAATGGAAACTGGGAAATTAACAAAAACAGACATCATCACATCGCTTCAGGAAAGTATGAGTGAACTAGAGAAGCTAGTGGAGGCTTGTGATGATTATACACTGGATCGATCTTTAGGGGAGGAGAAATGGTCAATCAAGCAGCTCACCGGGCATTTGTATGACACAGAAGAAGTCTGGTCAGAGCGGATAGAACAGGCGATATCAGATCATCACACGCCCTTTCAATCATATGATCCTGAAAGGTATGTGAAAGAAAGAGCGTATGAATGGTATAACGCAGAGGAGATCAAAGCATTGATCAAACGGATGAAAGAGAGAAGAAACAACACGCTTCGGCTATTAGAAAAAGATATATGGGAACAATCCGGTCTGCATCCGGAAGAAGGAGTGATGACCGTCCAAGTATTAGCTGAAACCATCGCTTTACATGAACAACATCATCTGGATCAAATCAAAGCCATCATGTCAATGAGGCAGTGAAAAGCACCTGTCATCAAAACAGGTGCTTTTCAATTTCATTTATACGTACTTGCTGAAAACATTTCGTTTAATTCTGCTGCGCGTTTAGTGGCTGTTTTGACACAATCGACAACGGCCTCTTCAAATTGATAGGCAGCCAGTGTGTTCAGGCCGGCTTCTGTTGTTCCGCCTTCACTTGTGATTTCTTTGCGCAGTTCGGCCGGCTCTTTTCCGCTGTCTTGAAGCATATTAGCGGCGCCCGCAATCATTTGGCAAATGAGTAATTTCGCAGTTGCTTGGTCCATTCCAAGTTCTGAGGCACCTCGCTCCATTCCTTCAATCAAATGATAAATGAAGGCAGGGCCGCTGCCTGCGATGGCTGTCACAGCATTTAGCTGCGATTCATCTAATACTGTGACATGCCCGATCGTTTCAAACAGCTCGACGGCCTTTTTCTTTTGCTCCTCTGTCACTTCATGACTTACGGCAATACCAGTTGCTGACTGCTGAATCGCCGCTGATGTATTTGGCATCGCACGAACGACTGCACTCTTTCCGCCAGCATAGTGTTGAATCGTTTCAATAGAAATACCCGCTAAAATAGAAATGATCAGCTGTCCATGTAAATGAGGACGGACTTCAGAAATTCCGCTTTCTGCATCCTTCGGTTTTAAGGCAAAAACGAGAATATCCGCTTCTTCATAAATAAAGGACCGAGCGAAATCCGTTTTGACCCCATAACGCGCCTGTAATTCCTCTAATCGTTTTTCATTCGTTTTGTTTGTCACAATGATATCTTCATTCGACATCATGCCGCTTTTTAATAAACCTTTGATCATAGACTCTGCCATTGAGCCTGCACCGATAAATCCAATTTTACTCATAAGCTGCTCCTCCTTGTAGAAAATAAAAAAACCTCTCGCCTGAAAAGGACGAAAGGTTTTTCGCGGTACCACCCTCAATTAGCATGCAAACATGCATACTCAGCTCTAGTCCCTTAACGCGGGAAACGTTTAGGTTTGCCTAACAGCTCAAAGGGCAGGTTCAGCAAATAAGAGGATGGTGAAGTCTTTCAGCCGGCGGACCTCACTCTCTTGCATCATTATTTTGCTTACTAATCCTTGTCATCGCGCATCATATATTTGTTGTTCATTATGCAACGATGGACAAGTTTATGTCAATAGGGGCAGTTAAAAAAATTGCCCGTCTAAACCGCATGACAGTCTGCCTTTTGCAAGATACAATGAAGTAAGAAGGCTTAAGTACCCACAATCATGAGTCAAAAAGCAGGAGATGACGTATAAAAGTGAAAGAAGACATCATTCAATTATCCATCCCCACGCCGTTTGCTGTTGGGGATGTGTATGCATATGTATTAAAAGGAGAGGCCGTAACCTTAGTTGATTGCGGGCCGATGACAGAAGAGGCAGAGCATGCTTTTGTCACGCAATTAAAGGAACATCGTTTATCGATAGACGATATTGATCAGGTGGTGCTGACCCATCATCATGCAGATCATGTCGGTCTGTTAAATCTGATGAAACCTCATGTCCGTGTAATCGGACACCAGCTAAATGAGCCGTATATTAGTCAGGATCCAGTGTTTAAGCAGCGCCAAGTGGACTTTATGATTCCTTTTTTTCAGCAGTTAGGTGTCCCGCTTCGGCAAAATGAGTGTGAAAAAATGGTGAAGCAATCTTATACATATTCTTGTACTTCACATGTAGATGAGATCATAAAAGAAGGTGATCGTTTAAGCGGGCATGAACACTTCTTTGTGATGGAAACACCCGGACACGCACAATCTCATCTTTCTTTTTTAGATGAAAGAACGGGGAATTTTATTGGCGGCGACCTGCTTTTGACGACCATTTCTTCAAATCCGTTAATGGAAGCACCGTATAAGGGCGAGGAACGTCAAAAATCACTGCTTCAATATAAAGCATCACTCAATCGGTTATTGCGTCTGCCAATCAAGACGATTTATCCAGGACACGGTCAGCTCATCACGTCCCACCATGAATTGATTGAAGAAAGATTTAAAAAACAAGAGAAACGAGCAAATACGATGTATCAGCTGCTTAAACAAAAAGAAATGACGGCCTTTCATCTTTGCCGCAAGCTATTTCCTGTGATGTATGAAGAGGCCTTGTTTTTAACGATGTCTGAGACAGTCGGGCAGCTGGATGTGCTCTTAGAGGCTGGGCGAATTGAAGAAATGCAAAAAGACGGAATCGTCTATTACAGAGCAAACTAAGGAGTGAGACACATGGGGCGATTGACAGGAAAAAGGATTTGGATTACTGGCGCATCTGGGGGCATTGGTGAAAAAATGGCGTGCTTGGCAGCAGAAGAAGGCGCAGAGGTCATTATTTCAGCAAGACGAGTGGAAAAGCTTACTAGTGTGAAAGAAAAAATTATGAGTGCTGGCGGGGTGTGTCACATCGCTCAGCTAGATGTCAGCCAGCTTGAGGACATTGATCGCGCGTATGAAGAAGTGGGGCCGGTCGATATTTTGGTCAACAATGCCGGCTTTGGCGTATTCGATCTCGTCGAAGATGCCTCCATAGAGGAAATGGTGTCGATGTTTGAGGTGAATGTGTTTGGCTTAATCGCCTGCACGAAAAAGGTCATCCCTGAGATGAAACAAAGAGGGCAGGGACATATTATCAATATCGCATCCCAGGCAGGAAAGATTGCGACACCCAAATCAGCGATTTATTCCGCATCAAAGCATGCCGTTCTTGGGTTTTCAAACAGCCTCCGAATGGAGCTGGCAGACTCAGGCATTCACTTGACGACGGTCAACCCAGGACCAATTGCCACAGACTTCTTTACCATCGCTGACCGCAGCGGTGAATATGTGAAGAACGTTGATTTTATGATGCTGAGTGCGGACAAGGTGGCAGGGAAGGTCGTATCTGCCATGATGACGAAAAAGAGAGAGATTAATCTGCCTGGCTGGATGAATGCTGGCAGCAAATTGTATCAGTTATTCCCATTTTTATTTGAAAAAGCAGCACGAAAAGCGATGATGAAAAAATAATAAAAAAGAAACCAGTTTTGAACTGGTTTCTTTTTTTGAGGTATGGCTTCATTGTGACACTTTCTATATCCGTCTTGCCGCTTGCTGAAGCGGGTCCCATACACTGTTAAACGGCGGTGCATAGCTAATATCTAAATCTTCAAGATCTGTTATGGTCAGCTCTTGGTAAAGGGCAGCCGCCACGATATCGATCCGTTTATCTACACCGTTTCTGCCGATGATTTGGGCACCAAGCAAAGTATGGTCATCGCTTCTGTAAATCAGTTTCACTTTCATTTTCTGCGCTTCTGGGTAATACTTCGCGTGATCTGTACTATCAATGGTGATGACGGAGAAAGGAATGTCCGCCTCTTTTGCTTCTTTTTCTGATAAGCCTGTTCGTCCCGCTGTCACGTCCATAAATTTCATGACGGCTGTTCCAGTCACGCCTTGAAACGCCCGGTTTGTCCCTGTCATATGAAAGCCTGCGATTCTCCCTTGTTTATTCGCAGTTGTGCCGAGCGGAATATAATCCAGTGATTTTTTGATGCGGTGATAGGTTGCAGCGCAATCACCGGCAGCATAAATGTCTTTTATATTGGTTTGCATGTATTCATTGACTGCAATAGCGCCATTTTGAAGACGCTTGATTCCGGTATTATGTAAAAAGGAGGTTTGCGGAGTGACACCGATGGCCATGATGACCATATCTGTTTGAATGGTTTGTTTGTCTGTGATAACAGCTGTGACATGTGACTTGCCTTCTAATTGCTGTACCGTTTCTCCAAGCGATACGTGAATGCCCTTGGCGTCAGCCTCTTCTTTAAGGTATTTTGCCATATCGGAGTCAAAGCCCGCGCCGAGTGCTGCTCCCCGCTGAATGATATGTACGTTTTTTCCGAGCGCTTTTAAATTTTCAGCCATTTCAAGGCCGATATATCCACCGCCAATGATCGTGACATGTGTGATGTCCTTTTTTAAATGGTCTAAAATGGACAGCGCATGCGGGATGGTTTTTAATACGTGTACGCCTTCTAATGGCTGGCTGTCTAAATCCAGTGTGACAGGGCTTGCTCCTGTCGCAATTAAGAGGCGGTCGTAGCATTCTGTAAAGGGTTCTTTTGTTTTCGTATGATGACCCGACACTGTTTTTTGCTCTGGGTCAATGGAGGTCACTTCGTGTAAGCATCTGGCGTCAATTCCATATTTCTCACGAAAGGTTTCAGCACTGCGTGCGATCAGCTTTCTGTGATCATCAATGAGACCGCCGATCAAGTAGGGGAGTCCGCACTGTCCATATGAGAAAATCTCTCCTTTTTCAAAAGCGACAATGTATGCATTTGGATCCTCTCTATATATTTGCATAGCGCAGCTCATTCCAGCTGCATCTCCGCCAATCATCACATATTTCATTTAGTGTGCTCCCTTCTATCTATCGTACTGAATACTCTTATTTACCCTCATATTCCTTTTTTTAATGCTTTTTTTTCGCAAAACAAGCAAACTTTCGTTGAAAAATAAAGACAGCGCCTTCATTTTAAGCTACAATCGGATTATCGTCTTTTTGGGTTACGAGTTTAGTGAAGATTGGTGGGAAAGACTTTGAGTGACACGCGACTAGATTTTAATACGCTATACACGCGCCATACGAGAGAGGCCTGGGCAGCTCTTGGAGAATATATGCCGGTATCTGTTTCAGAAGAGGAAGCAAGAGCGCTGCAAGGGTTAAATGACTATTTATCGCTTGAAGAAGTTCGAGATATTTACATACCGCTTATTCGTTTTCTGACATTACATGTCTTTGCAGAAAAACAAAAAAACCAGCATGTGAATGCCTTTTTAAACTACCCGCATCATGCCAAAATTCCCTTTTTAATTGGGATTGCTGGAAGTGTAGCTGTCGGGAAAAGCACAACGGCTCGTATCATTGAAACGCTTTTATCTAGGCTTGGAGATGGGCTGAAGGTGAGTCTTGTGACAACAGATGGCTTTTTATATCCTCAAAAAGAATTAAAGGATCGAGGGCTGATGGAAAAGAAAGGCTTCCCGGAAAGCTATGATGTCAAAGCCCTGCTGTCTTTTTTGAATGAATTAAAATCAGGTAAACAAACTGTGCATGCCCCGGTATATTCGCATCTGACCTATGACCGGCTTGAAGGGGTGTATGAAACAGTAGAGGATGCGGATATTGTCATTATTGAAGGAATCAATGTGCTCCAATCACCAGCGCTGGATGATCTGAAGGATGAACCGCGTGTGTTTGTATCCGATTTCTTTGATTTTTCGATTTATGTAGACGCCGCTGAAACGCAAATTCAATCATGGTATAAAGAACGATTTCGTTTGTTAAGAGAAACAGCCTTCCAAGACCCTGAATCCTTCTTTCATCAATATAAAGATTTGACGGATGAAGAGGCAGATCAAATGGCAAGCACCATTTGGAATACCGTGAACCGCCCTAATTTATATCAAAATATTTTACCGACAAAATATCGGGCTGATCTCATTTTGAAAAAAGGGGATCAGCACAAGGTGGAAGAGATCGCCATCCGCCGGGTATAAAGAAAAAACCGCTCAAACGAGAGAGCGGTTTTTTTAATGATCTCCACTTACTTTAACAGCTATGGCTGCTGCCGATCGCTTTTTTAGACGGTAATATCCAATGAGTAAGAATGGAACGCCTGCGATGGTGATCATTGACAAGACCGTAAAAATGGAGAGGGGATGGGCTGCGCCAAAATAGTCAATGCACAGTCCGCCGACAAATGGTCCGATGACACTGCCGAGCTGAGAAAATCCCATCGCCCCAAAGTACGATCCTTTCACTTCAGGCTTTGCAATATTGTCTACAAAAAGATCCATCATCGCAAACAGCAGAACCTCCCCAATCGTAAACACGACAATGATGAAAGCAAGCATGCCGAGACTTTGTGAAAAAGCAATGGCAAACAAACTGCCGGCAAGAAGAATATTCCCGGTGGTCAGCGACAAAATGGTGGAGTAGCGCTTCGCAATCATGATGAGCGGATATTGTACGACAATGACAACCACTGCATTTAAAGATAAAAGATATCCAAACAGTTTAGGACCATCCTCAATCATAGGTGACGCTGATAAGTATTGAGGCAGCGTTGAGCTTAAATGCGAATACCCGAACGAACATAAGGTAACGCCGATGAGGATGATACTAAAGACCGTATCTTTTTGGATAATGGAAAGGGCTTTTTTGACGCTGATTTGTTTCGTACTTTCTGGAGCAGCAACTGGATGCTTCTGAAATTGCCAGGCCAGTGTTAATCCATATAACAAATAAATGAAGGCAGCGACAAGAAATGGAAACGTTGTTTTCGATGACCCGAGATATAAGCCAAGCAGCGGGCCGAAGATCACCCCGATATTAATGGCCGTATACCGTAAATTAAAAACAAACAACCGAATACTTGATGGGGTGACATCAGATAAGAGTGCCTTAGACGTCGGTTCAAACAGTGCCCGGCACAGTCCATTTAAAGCGTTCATGAGAAAGAAGACCCAAATGGCATCTGCAAACGCAAAGCCAACAAAGACAAGTGTCCAGCCGAAGATGGATAGAAGCATGACCTTTTTCCTGCCGATTCGGTCAGAAACATAGCCGCCGTAAAAACTCGCCACGATCCCAATAAGGGAGCTCACGGCAATGATTAACCCAGCTGAAGAAGCTGAAGCCCCTTTGACTTGGGTCAAATAAACGGCCAAAAAAGGAATGCTCATGGACGTCGCCATTCGGCCGAATATGGTGCCGATGATGATCGTCCAACTAAGTGGATGTAAAGTACGTAAGTTATTTTTCATGATGTTTCTCCCCTGAGTGTTAAGATGTTCCAATCATACATGAAAAATTGTGCAAATTAAATACACAATTTGATGGAGGAGACATCCGTCATATGGCAGAGGAGGCCCGAATAGCTCGCAAATTTGGAGAGCATGTTTTTTTCTGCCGATGCTTCTAGTCTTTTAGATCTTCTGATTCGTATGGTCATTTAAAGACAATTTAATCAAGATCAATCGCGACAATTTGCTGCAAGGACAGGTGGAGAACATCTTCATCATTGACGATTTTTATGCGCTGCGTTTCATAATGAATGGTTTTCACCCAGCCCCAAAACTGCTGTTTCATACCTGCTGCAGCATATGTTACGCAAATCGCTTGGTCCTCTGTAATCGACTGTGTGATCAAAAAATTCATTTCCTCTAGCTGATCAGTGCTCAGCGGAGGAGGTGTGTATTCTTTTTTCTTTCGTTTTTGAGCAAGCAGCTGTTCACGGTGCTCTGGGAGCATCATTCGGCTTGATTCCCACATGATGTTGTATCCAGGTGTTAATTTATTGGGATTCATGGCTGTTCGCCTCCGTTATTTGTAATGTCCACCAATTTTTTCGGCGCGGTGATACGCCTGCCCTGCGCTTGTTAGTGACGAGGCGTGCAAGAGTGCAGCAGGTCCATACTTCATATGGATCGCATCAAATACTTTGCTGAGTCTGTCTTTTTTGAAATGGTGATCAAATAAACTCAGCTGATAGTGGCTGTCAGGCTGCAGCTGCGAGAGAGTAATGCCTACACTGCGAATGGGCTCGCCGTCCCAGTGCTGCTGGCATAGCTGAATGGCTGCGTCTGCAATATCTCTCCCGTACTGTGTGGGTGAATGGAGCTTGATTTGTCTATGAAATCCAGTCGGATGAGAAAAATCAGCGCCTCTTATGCCAACAGCCACCGTTTGTCCAACATAATGCTTAAAGCGCGCACGTCTTGCCACTTCTTCACTCAATTCAAGAATGGCGACTTTGATGTCCTCAAAAGACGCATAATCATGGGGAAGGGTCATATGATGCCCAACCGCTTTTTGCTGATCATGTGTGTGAAGAGTGACCGGGGAGGGATCGTGTCCTAAAGCTGTTCGCTGCAGAAGCTCCCCGTTGATTCCCCAGCGTTTTTTTAGCCGGTCTAACGGATAAGCAGCAAGTGTCCCGATGGTACTGATGCCCATTCGTTTTAAATGATGCTCCATCCGTTTGCCGACACCAAATAATTTTCCAATCGGAAGCGGCCATAAATCATCCGCAACCCGGTCTGCACGAAGTTCATAGATGCCAGATTTGTTTTTTTTAGCAAAATGATCACAGGCCATTTTAGCGAGCACTTTATTAGGACCAATGCCAACACGTGCGTAAATGCCTGTCTGGTTCATAATGGTCGTTTGTATATTTTGAGCGATCTCGCGGGGCGAACCGAGTAGTGTCACACTTCCCGTAATATCGAGAAACTGTTCATCAATTGAATAGGGTTCGACAAGATCCGTGTATTGTTCAAGCAGTTCTGTCATCATGACAGAGACATCAAGGTAGCGCTGCATACGTGGACGTACGACGACGGCTTCAGGGCATTTCTCCTGTGCTTCCCATAATCTTGATGCATTTTGTACGCCCCGTTTTTTAGCGAGCGGGCAGGCCGCAAGTACGACCCCGCTCCGTCGCTCGGGATCTCCTGAGACGATGAGCGGCACATCCTTCAAATGGGGAGCCTCCACTTTTTCGACTGACGCATAAAACGACTGCATATCCACAAGCAGAATGGCTCGTTCATTCATGATTTTCACCTCTTAGAACGTATGTTCTGTATACATTTTAACCGCCCGAAGGTGAAATTGATACTGGTAAATCATTCAAAGAGAAGAGTGTAAATCCATACAAAAAAGACGAAGTGTCTCCACTTCGTCTCATCTGGGGAAAATGAGTCGTTTTAAGCATGTGCCAAGTTGTTGGATGTTTGGAGCGGCTCAGAACGCAAACGATAGGCCGTTAGTTTTTTCTTAGGCTTATGGGTAAACTGCCGCACCACATCCACGTGGTCATCGTAATGATACAGATAAAGGGTTACATCATGCTTGCCAAGCTTTGTTTGCATGGTAAGCGGCGCCGGCCCTTCCTGCGGATGAAGAAAACGCTCTTCGTCACCAGGATAAATATAATAGCGTTCAATAAAGATCGCATCATTAAAATGTTGAATAATTTCGGATGTTTGCTGATCATCGAGTGGACGTCCTTGAAACGTCATCGTTGTTTGATCACTTGTTACTTTTGCATGCACCGCATAACGACTAAAAAGGCGTTCAACAACACCCGAAGGCAGCGAAGTGACAAGCAGCTTTAAAAGACTAAACACAACAAGTGAAGTAACAATCCAAACCAATATCATCATCTCCAATAAACGTTTGTTCCATTTCCTATATGATCCATCTTAACATAACAAAAGAATAAAACTTTCGCACAAAAAGTGAACTTTTTGAAATAAGTGTGAAGATTTTAAAGGAGATGACAGCGAAAGAACGAAGAACCAACAAAGCTGAAGGGAAAAAAGGCTGATACATCACCTTTACAAACAATTGATCAGACAGGTAGACTATTGAAACAGTTGATTTTTGTGAAACGGTACAGCTAAAAATAAAAAGGGGCGAGGCCATCATGATACGTCAAGTAAAGCCGTCAGATTTTTATGCGGTCACATCCGTCATTCAAAGCTGGTGGGGAGGCAGAGATTTACGCGCGAAATTGCCAAAGCTATTTTTCGAACATTTTCAGCAAACAAGTTTTGTCGTTGTTGAAAAAGGTGAACTGATCGGCTTTCTAGTCGGTTTTTTATCGCAATCGCATTCAGATGAAGCGTATATTCACTTTGTTGGGGTACATCCAGACCACCGGAAATTGAAGATTGGCAAAATTCTCTATCAAGCGTTTTATGAAGCGGCTGAAAAGGAAGGAAGAACAACGATTAAGGCTATTACAGCTCCTGTCAATAAAGTCTCGATTGCTTACCATACAAAGCTCGGTTTTCAGATAGAAAAGGGAGATAAAACAGTGGATGGTATTTCAGTTTTTTCAGATTACGACGGCATTCATGAAGACCGGGTGCTATTTGTGAAAAAGCTGGAGGCGAAAGCATGATCATCAGACTGGATCAAAAAAATGAAGAACAAGCGAAAGAGCTGTTACATATCCAATTGGCTGCATATCAGCGGGAGGCAGAACAAATTGGCTATCAAGATTTACCGCCCTTAAAAGAAACAATTCAAGACATAATAGAAACAGATGAGATTTTCATAGGCTTTGAAAAAGAGGGGCATTTGTTAGGAATCGCTTCATATGAACTGCATGATGATCGGATCATCCTCAGCCGGTTAGCTGTGCACCCACAACATGTCAATCAAGGAATCGGGACAGCGCTCCTGCAATCCATTATCCAGTATCAAAAAACAGTCGAGCTCACAACAGCAGAGGCAAATACACCAGCAATCAAGCTTTATGAAAAACTAGGGTTTAAACAGAAGGCCCGTTTGCAGGTGGAAAACAAGCTGATGTTAACAAAGATGGAACGTTTGATGCTTCGAAAGGTGGAAGTGATTGAATACCAATCGAGCTGGCCAAAACAATTTCAAGATGAGCATGACAAGCTGAAAAAGATAGTTGGCGACAACTGGGTATATGGCCACCATATTGGCAGTACGTCAGTCATAGGAATGGCGGCTAAGCCAATTATTGATATCTTGCTAGAGGTGAAGCATATCAGCACCTTAGATGAGTGTAACCCCCTGTTTCGCCAGCTTGGATATGAACCGCTCGGAGAAAATGGACTCAAGGGAAGACGTTTTTTTAGAAAAGGCGGCTTGAACCGAACACATCACGTTCACGCCTATGAAGCCGGACATGATGATATAAAAAGGCATTTGGTGTTCCGAGATTATTTAAAAGCTGCACCTGATCGTGCCAAAGCCTATGCAGATAAAAAGCGTCAATTGGCAAAAGCCTATCCTGAAGATATGGCAAGTTATATCAAAGGAAAAGATGAGCTCATTAAAGAAATTGAACAAGAAGCGTACAATTGGTCAGACCAGTTAAAGACAAATGATCAGACATAAGAGCTAACAGGGCGTGAACATGTTTAATTGATGACTGATATGTTACAATGTAACAATCAACGAAAAAAGGATGTTCGGCATGTATATTCATATAACAGAACCAGCAGCAGCGTTCCTTACAAAACAACAAGCAGGGCATGAATCAAAAGAACTGCTCCTTCGATATGATTCAGATGGGTGCGGCTGTGCGGTAAGCGGTGTCCCAATGATTTGGCTCACAGGTGAAAGAACAGGCGAATGGGAAGAACTCAAGCATAATCAGCTCTTTAAGCTGTACATACACACAGCACAAAAGGTCTTTTTTGACGAGGAAATGACGATTGATTTTAACGAAAAAGCCAACACACTCATGTTGAAAAGTCCTCAACAAATACTCAGCCCGAGAATGGGTATACTTGTAAAGTAAGGTGGAAATGTAGTGGATCAAAAGCTAAAAGTGATACAAAATACGGCACAAAATAAAACATGGGTGTCGTTTTTAAATAACAATCATCCCTATAGCCTTTTGCACTGGTCAATAGGTGGAATGGATTCGGTGAAAAAGGATGTTTGGCTTCTTCAAGATGAAGTCACATTTGAAACAGAAGAATTTCCAACGCTCGAATTAGCTGTCAATTGGATCAAAGAGAATATGGACCAAGTAACAGATGTATTATAAAAGCCCTTTTTCGGAAGGGTTTTTTTCGTGCGTTCATCATCTCATCAAACCGCATGGCTGTCTAATCCGGAAAATGATCTTTTGGGAACGGAAAAAGCCGTTTTTCAACAAACAATTCGACAAAATGAGCAAGCTGGAAATAAAAAAATAATGGCTGTAAATGCCGAAAAATAGGCATTTGTAGCGTTAATTGCGGGATACCGAAAACTTTGCGAAAAATGACATTTCATATTTCTTCCATTCGAGGAAATGTGATAGAATACAACATGTATCGTATATGAGAAGGGAGGTGCTAAAGTGAATTGAAGCTCAAGCTGTCATCGCCTCAGGTTGGAATCAAAATAAACGAATGGTATAGGCAGATTTGCGGTTTTCATGTGATGAAAGCAGAGAAACTGAAGGCGGAGATCGAGCAGGAAATCCTGGAGATGGAGCAGGATCAAAACTTGTTATTGTTTTACCAGCTGATGGATTTTCGCCACAAGGTGATGCTTGAATATTTTGAACCGGCAAAGAAAGCCTCGAATGATGAAGAGATTAAGAATTTGCTAGAAACGATTGAACATTCACAAACGAAATTAACGGATATGCTTGAATACTATGTTCATTTTTTCACAGGAATGTTTGAATTTGAACAGAGAAACTATTTAAGTGCCATTGCTTATTACCGCTCAGCAGAAAAAAAGCTCAATCTCATATCAGATGATATAGAAAGAGCAGAATTTTACTTTAAATTAGCAGAAATTTACTACCACATGAAACAAACCCACTTTTCGATGCACTATGCCTTGCAAGCGTTAGATACGTATTCTGCCTACAGAACGTATACGCTGAGAATCATCCACTGTGAATTTGTCATTGGTGCAAACTATGATGATTTGAAATGCTATGAACATGCATTGCCCTACTTTAAAAATGCTCTAAAGCGAGCACGCTCAATTGGAAACCCTCGAGTCATAGGTTCGGCCCTTTTCAACTTAGGTAACTGTTATTATCAAATGAACGATCTTGCGGAAGCAAGCCGTTATCTGAAAGACTCTATTGAAGTGTTTGAAAAGGAGAATTTAACCCATCTTAATCGCTCTCTAGACCCACTATTTATGCTGACACAAATCCTGTTTAAACAAAAACAAATAGAAGAGTCGTTAACCCTCTATCAACAAGGTATTATGAAGGCCTGTGAATTAGAAGATGAAATTTACATCTGTAAATTTCAGTTCTTAAAAGCATTATACGTTGATGCAGACATAACAATCATAGACGATACATTAGACCTGCTCGAGGACAAGCGCTTATACCCAGATATTGAGGAATTGGCACTTGATGCGGCTCATTATTACAATGAGCTTGGACTGTTTGAAGTATCTACCCGGTTTTACGAAAGGAAAATTCAAGCCATATCAAAAATCCAAAATGGGGGTCATTTATATGAAAACGAGTTTGATAGTTCTTTTATTGGCAGCAACTGCAGGATTATCGGTCATGAGTCAGCAGCAATCGGAAGAGAGCCATATGGAGCTTGCGGGCAGACACCATACAACAGTGGTGACTATCGTATAAGTTAGCTCAAAAAGAGGGGACGAACTGCTGTTCATTCTCCTCTTTTATTTTCATTCAATTCAAATTTTTGAAGAAATGCTTGAATTTCTTGCTCATAAGCTTCCTTATTTTCGCTAAAAGACATTGCATGCGCACCGTGTGGCGCAATAAATAACTGTTTGTCACCCTTTTTTCGTGCATATAACTGCTGACTTTGCTCACAGGGGATATAGTCGTCATGGCGGCTATGAATAAAAAGTACAGGTTCTTTCACCTGATCAATCACATCAAGAGGGGAAACTTGCCGGATGCGGTATCCATCCCGCCATTTTAACACTTGATCACTTAGTGGAAGAATCCACTCTCCTGAAAGGCGAAAATCTGTTTTTAATCGATAAAGAAGCTGGTCCTCAAAAGAAGCAAAAGGGCAGTCTGCTATGTAAAAATTGGCGTTTGCTTCCGGCTTTGCAGCATATAACAAGGTCGTGACTGCACCCATTGATTCTCCGTGTATCCCAATGATGGCACTTTCTCCGAGTTTTTGTCTGAGCCACTTTACGATCTTTGCTAGATCTTCTTTTTCATAATATCCATAACTTGTGGTTTTCCCGCCGCTCATTCCATGTCTCCTATGATCATAAAGCATCACATTCCATCCGAGCTTTTGGAATAATTTCATATACTTAACGGAGTTAATCAAACTGACTGTAACACCGTGGCAAAGGACGATTGTGCGTGTTGTATGTGGATACGGCACAAAATAGCCATGGAGATCATAACCAAATGCTGAAGGAATACACACTTTCTCTTTTTTAAGCTGTTGAAATTCCTCATGATGATAATGGCCTCCATCTGATTCTCGTTTGATGAGCTCTTCATCCGTTAATTTTCGAATATACATCATTTTATTGGTGAAAAAAATGCCGATTGCAGCGAGTGGACATAATATGAAGGCAAATATAGCGATCCATTTCTTCATCTAGCCGATTCTTCCTTTCCGGAGTTTTTTCTATGACGATCATACCACATCTTGGGAGATTGGCGTGCCTCTTGCTCAGAAAATAAAACGGATGATACACTAAGTCAAAAGGAGAGAGGCACAATGAAAAAGACCAAACAAGATCAAGTGAAATTAAAGGACGGCATAAACGATGATGTCAAACAGAAGCTTCTTCAAATGAAGCAGAACCTTGCCGTCGAAACAGAAAAAAGAGAAGAACAAAAACGACAAGACCTCCTTCGGCAGCAGAAAGAAAAAGAAAAAAACAAAAGCTTTTCAGAGCTGCTAGATGAAAGCCATTTAGACTGGAGAAAGTATAAAAGCTAAAAAAGAGGGCGATGATGCTCTCTTTTTTCATACCATCATTTTAAGATAGATCCACAGCAGAAACATAGAAGTGCTTAAAGAGAAAAGCACTTCTTCCCCCTTCACATCACTTCATTTCAGAATTGTGACAGTATGATATCTACAGTCAAACGAAACGAAATCCCATAACTTATGTTTAAGATAGAAGTAAAAAGGTGAGTATTGAATTATTTAAATTCCTTTTTATTGAAAATATGGTCATTAAGACCCTTTTGATAGAGGATCATTCTCCTTATAACGAAGGTGTATTACAAAATTTGGGAATGGAGATGATTCACATGAAATTGAGAAAAACAATGGCTGGAGTCGCTTTATCTTTAGGATTGCTTTTACCTGTTTCTGGACAAGCTCTTGCTACAAATGATTTAACGAATGCTGATTTGAGTACAAAGGCTACTTCAATTGTAGATTGTTCTGTAACCCCTTTTAAAGGCGCAAGTAATCGACTATGTATGTATTCAGATAATGGTTCTTTTGCAAATAGTTTCAGTCGCTTTGGTACTTCATTTTATCTTAAAGGCAAATCTGGAAATTATGCATATTATGAAAGTGCAAGATAAGGACAATGGGGCTTTTAGCCCCTCCTCATTTTTAATAGAGAAACACTAGTATCATACATACGCTAAAATAAAAAGATTGTAGAAAAACATGAGTTTTTCTACAATCTGAGAGATTACATCATATGATCTTTTTTGTTATTTGAACCGGTGCGTTTCATACACAGATGGTTTTGTATAGTAAGTTAATGCTTTGACTTCTTGGTCACTTAAAGAACGTGCATTTGCTGCTGCTATGTTTTCTTTTAACTGATCCACCGAGCTCGCGCCAAATACAACGGAACTGACCGCAGAATGTTTCAGTACATATTGAATGGACAGTTCGGTGAGGGACAGGTCATAAGCGACTTTCTTTAAAGAAGGAATGATCTGCTGGAGCTCTTCAAATGAATATTGAAGATAGCCGTTTTTTTGAATCGCTGCACTTGCTTGAGAAAGTGGTTTTTCAGTTAATAATCCTTTCGCTAAAGGACCTCTTGCGACGACGCTAATGCTTTGTTCTTCAAGAAGAGAGAACCATTCTTCCGGGCGGCGGTCGAGTAAGCTATATTGCATCATCACGCTTACGATATTGGACTTTTTGGCATATTCCTTAATGACATTTGGGCGGATAGATGAAATGCCATAATAGCGAATAACGCCTTCCTCTACTAATTCTTCAAAAGCCTCAATGGTTTCATCAATGGGGTCATCAATCGTGCCTCCGTGCAATTGATATAAATCAATATAATCTGTTTGAAGCCGCTTGAGGCTTTGTTTTACTGCTTCCTTTATGTACGCCTTTGAAGGGTCCCAGTCCCAGCCTGGTTTGCCTTTTTCAAAGCGGTTGCCGCCTTTTGTCGCCAAAATCAAATCCTGCCGTCTATTTTTGATGGCTTCCCCAACAATTTCCTCATTTGTCCCAAAATCATATAAATCGGCTGTATCCAAATAGTTAATTCCGAGATCAATGGCCTCATCTAATAAAGAGAGCGCTTTTTCTTTTTCAGTCCCAAGAGACATGCATCCTAGTGCCGCCTCGCTCACTAAAAGATCTGAGGTGCCAATTCGTCTTTTTTTCAATTCCATCACACTCCTATCCTTTCACATTAAGTGAAAAAAATCAGGAATTCAAGCTAGGTGATTTCAAATGGCGCATTGAAGCAAGCGTTCTGCTTTTCGCTTCTCTTAAATCATCTATGTTAAAATAAATGAAGTAAAAAGTGAAAGTAGAACGAGGAGCTGACAAAATTGAAGGACTTTGAAGAAAAAACATTATCGTCGAAAGAATTATACAACGGAAAAATCATTGATTTGGTACTTGAAGATGTAGAATTGCCGAACGGAAAACAAGGCAAACGAGAAATCATTAAACATCCTGGTGCAGTAGCTGTCATTGCACGTACAGACGAAAATAAAATCATCTTGGTCAAACAATACCGTAAAGCACTAGAGAGAGCCATCGTTGAAATTCCGGCTGGAAAACTAGAAAAAGGGGAAGAGCCGGCACATACAGCATTAAGAGAATTAGAAGAAGAAACAGGATATACAACTCAGCAGCTTCAAAAGCTGACGGCCTTTTATACATCACCTGGTTTTGCAGATGAAATTGTTCACATTTATCTAGCAGATCAGCTAGTTCCGCTTGAAGAAAAAAGAGAGCTGGATGAAGATGAATTTGTCGAAGTAATGGAAGTTTCATTAGAAGAAGCCTTGCACCTCATTGAAAAGCAGCATATTTACGATGCAAAAACAGCCTATGCCATTCAATACTTACAACTGCAAGAGGTACTTGAGTCAACAAAATGAAGGAATTTTTTGCTGACATCCATATTCATATTGGCAGAACAAGAACAGGCAGAGCTGTCAAAATTACAGGTGCAAGGTCATTGACAATTGACCAAATTCTCATTGAAGCAGCAGAAAGTAAAGGGATGGGGATGATTGGTGTGATTGATGCACAATCTCCAGAAGTCTTAGAAGAGTTAATAGAGGGTGTAGAGGAAGGCCGGTACACGGAACTAAATGACGGCGGTCTATCATTTGGACCGACAGTGCTGCTTTTAGGCAGTGAATTAGAGATCAATGATGACCATTCAAAGGGTCCGATTCATGTGCTGGCATTTATGCCCACATTACACAAAATGTCTGAGTTCTCCGCATGGCTTTCGCTTCATATGAAAAATGTGCATTTGAGTTCACAGCGCCTCTATGTTGATGGGAAAACACTTCAGCGCAAAGTAAAGGAGCTAGGAGGATTGTTTATTCCTGCTCATATTTTTACGCCGCATAAAAGTCTATACGGCAAAGGGGTGAACACTTCTTTAACGGAAGTATTTGATCCTGATCTTATTGATGCTGTTGAGCTTGGTCTTAGCTGTGATACGTCAATGGCGTCCCAGTTGAGTGAGCTGAACCGGTATCCCTTTTTAACGAATTCAGATGCTCATTCTTTAGGGAAAATCGCGCGGGAATATACAAAAATCAAAATGGATCATGCCTCTTTTGCCGAATTCAAGCTAGCCCTTGAAGAAAAAGATGGTAGAGCTGTCACAGGAAATTATGGGCTTGCTCCGCGGCTTGGGAAGTATTATCATACGACCTGCGAGAAATGCGGGGTTAGAACTCACGCACCAGATCAAAAAGAGTGCCATGTATGCGGACATACACGGATGACAAAAGGAGTAAGTGAACGTTTAAAAGAGCTTGCTGACCAAGGAAGTGAAAAAAGAACGAGACCTCCTTATGTTCATCAGCTTCCGCTTCAGTTTATTCCGGGAGTTGGGCCTAAAACACTGGAGAAGCTAAAAGCCGTGTTTCACACAGAGATGAATATTTTACATCAAGCAACAGAACAAGAACTAAAAGCCGTTCTGCCAGAAAAGACAGCGGGCTACATCATCAAAGCAAGGAAGGGCGAAGTCGGACTCATCGCTGGTGGAGGCGGAGTGTACGGTAAGGTGGATATCAATCATGAGTCACATTAAATGGACATGTCAAACGTTTGAACAATTGTCAAAAGAGGATCTTTACTTGATTCTCATGGAAAGAGTCAACGTGTTTGTTGTAGAACAAACATGCCCTTACCCTGAAATTGATCACAGGGACCAAGAAGCGCTTCATCTCATCGCAAAAGAGAACGGCGTCATTGTGGCGTATTGCCGAATTTTCCAAAACGGGATCATGTACAAAGAGGCGTCCATCGGCCGCATTCTTGTGACGCAGGCCGGCCGGAAAAAAGGCTATGGAAAGCTGCTGCTCATCAAGGCTTTAGAAAAGCTTAGTGAACTAGGTGAAACAAGTGTCAAAATACAGGCGCAAGCCTACCTGAAGTCATTTTACGAATCATTTGGTTTCAAGGCCGTCTCAGATGTTTATGATGAAGATGGGATTCCGCATCTTGATATGGTGAAAACAGAAAGATAGACGTGTATACGTCTATCTTTTTTATGAAACATCGTGTATCATAACGTCAACGAAAGGGGTTTTGCCAAATGGGAAAAAGCAAAGCAAAGAAAAAACGAGAGCATATCCAAAGGCAGCACAGCCGAAATCCAGAACTGTCGAGAGGAAACATGCCGCATTTTAGCACACACGAAAGGAAGACAAAAACAAAACAAGAAGCCTTGCAGCATATGATGAAAAAACATAAAGGACGAAATGCTTATGATCACTATCAAGAGGATCATAAGCATTTTTATTTTGCTTTTTTGTGACAACTAGATCAAATAAATGGAAAATTTTAAAAAATAGGACAAACGGTCGTTTCTTTTTGTCTAAAAATGTAGTTAAATGACAAAAAGAAACGAAAGGGAGAGTGAGTATCGTGAACGTCAAGTCATTTGGAGCAGGGCTTTGTATGACAAGTGTGCTTGTGGCATCGGTCATGTTTGGCGCGTCAGATATTTCTGCAAAGGAGCAAGCAAAAAAAGAGTACATGATCGGCTTTTCTTCTTCCGTTCAAGACAAAACACAAAAACAGCTTGTAGAAGAAGCTGGCGGGCATGTGAAAGAATCCATAGAGCAAATAGATATGATGAAAGTGTCATTGAATGAGACTTCGAAAAAGAAACTGAATGAAGCAAAAGAAGTGACCTTCATCGAGGAAGACCAAAAAGCAAAAACTAGCGGTCAAACTGTTCCATACGGCATCAAAAGCATCAAAGCACAAAAGGTACATAAACAAGGATACGCTGGACAGAATGTCAAAGTAGCCGTTCTTGACAGCGGCATCGACGGTAAACATGAGGATTTACATGTCACCGGCGGGGTGAGCTTTGTACCGGCAGAGTCTGATCCGCTTGTTGATCCGCATGAACATGGAACGCATGTGGCAGGCACAATTGCCGCATTAGATAATAAGGTAGGTGTCGTTGGTGTTGCGCCAAAAGCTTCTATCTATGCTGTCAAGGTGGCAGATGAAAATGGTGACGGCTACTATAGCTGGATCATAAAAGGGATTGAATGGGCCATTGAGAATGACATGGATGTCATCAATATTAGTATGGGGGGAGCAAGTGAATCTGAGGCGCTGAAAGAAGCGGTAGATCGAGCGTATGATAAAGGGATTCTCATTGTGGCTTCTGCAGGGAATGAAGGAAGCTATGGCTCTCTCAATACGATTGACTATCCGGCTAAATACAGCTCAGTGATGGCGGTTGCCTCTGTTGACCAAAAAAAGCAAAGAGCCTTTGATTCATCTGTTGGCGAGGAAATCGAAGTCTCAGCACCAGGCGTTTCAACGCTGAGCACCATTCCTCATAACGAATACGGCTACATGAGCGGAACGTCAATGGCATCACCGCATGTAGCGGGCGCTGCGGCTGTTATTCTATCAAAACATCCGAATCTGACAAACGATGAAGTGCGCGAGAGATTGTCAAAAACGGCGACAAAGCTTGGAGAACCTTTTTATTATGGTGCCGGGCTTGTGAACGTACAAAAAGCCGCACGATAAATGAAAAAGAGAAAGCAGTGAGCAGGCTGCTTTCTCTTTTTTCTTTCGATAAAACTGTCATGTTTCGTAATCTCTCTCATAGAATCTAGTAACCTTACGATTTGGGAGGAAGACACATGCGGAAAAAGTCTTGGAAGGAGCATCTTCTTCAGCACGTAAAAGATCATCTCTCGATTTATTTATTTGTCTCTGTACTCTTTTTAATGGGTGTGATCTTCGGTGCCATCATTGTCAATAGCATGACATTCAGCCAGAAAGAGGATTTATTCTATTATTTAAATCAATTTTTTGGTCAGCTGACAAATGAGAAAGCAGCAGAATCAAAAGAAATGTTTTTACAAAGCTTCCTGCATCATATGAAATATTTAGGCCTTATGTGGATTCTGGGAATCTCCATCGTTGGTCTGCCGCTTATCTTTCTTATGATCTTTTTAAAAGGAATTGTTGTGGGGTTTACTGTTGGTTTTCTCGTGAATCAAATGGGGCTGAGTGGATTTTTTCTCTCGTTCGTATCGGTGCTTCCGCAAAACATTTTGCTCATTCCAGCCTATTTAGTGATTGGCACTTGTGCGATTGCGTTTTCCATCCGTCTCATTGGACAGCTCTTCATGAAAAAAACCATCAGTCAAGCACCCGTCCAGTGGTTTGGCCGGTATGCATCAGTTCTGCTGATGATTTTAGCGCTTGCTGCACTTTCGTCTTTTTTTGAATCGTACATATCATTCATGCTGATGAAAAAGCTGGCAGGTGTTCTTTTATAATTGTTATTAATTAATAATCAATTTATTTATCAATTTAAAATGATTATAGTTGGCTCTCAGCACATCATTTGATATAATGATCAAGTAATGTGGCGTAGGAGGGAAAGTCAATGGAAAATAGGATTGATCGAATTAAGAAACAGCTTCATTCTTCCAGCTACAAGCTCACGCCACAGCGTGAAGCCACAGTAAGAGTACTGCTTGAGAATGAAGAAGACCATTTAAGTGCAGAAGATGTATACCTCCTCGTAAAAGAGAAGTCTCCTGAAATTGGTCTTGCTACTGTTTATCGGACGTTAGAATTGCTCACTGAACTGAAAGTTGTTGATAAAATTAACTTTGGAGACGGCGTTTCGCGATATGATCTTCGCAAAGAAGGAGCCGCTCACTTCCATCATCATCTTGTCTGCATGGAATGCGGAACAGTCGATGAGATAGAAGAAGATTTATTAGAAGATGTCGAAGAGATTATTGAACGTGACTGGAAATTTAAAATTAAGGATCATAGATTGACATTTCACGGCATTTGCCACCGGTGTCATGATGATGAATCCGGCAAATAATCCGAATTGGAACCTTTTCATTTAAGATGAAGAGGTTTTTTGCATTTTCGCTGTATATTCCTTGTCCCACCTGGCATATGCTGAAGTAATGAGAAGGTGAGAAAGGACTTGAAGATCATGCGAAAATGGCTCAAAACAACAGGTGAAGTGATCAAAGTATTTATCTTGTTCACTGGTTTTACCGTCCTGTTCTATTATGCTATGATATGGATAAATTCAGAATATGAAAGCTACCATCGTTATGATAAACCAGAGGGTGCAGCAATTAAAGTGATGGAAATGGATCAGCCGAATCAAGACAACTGGCAAGATCGATTGATTTATTTTTATCAAAACGGGGAGTAGAAATCATTGAACGATCAATTATCCGACTTTATTCATTTTATGACCGTAGAGAGAGGACTCTCTGAAAATACCATTGTTTCTTATAAAAGAGATTTACAGAACTACTTGTCTTTTTTAATGACACATGAACAGCTGACGGATATCAATGATGTCACGCGCCTGCATATCATTCATTATTTAAAGCAGCTAAAAGAGGAAGGGAAATCGAGCAAAACATCTGTACGGCATCTATCATCGATCCGTTCCTTTCATCAATTTCTGCTTCGGGAAAAAGTGACAACGGATGACCCGTCCTGGAATATTGAAACGCAAAAAACAGAGCGGACTTTACCGAAAGTTTTATCATTAGGGGAGGTCGAAAAGCTGCTTGATACACCAAATCAGCACACTCCCTTTGACTACCGAGACAAAGCGATGCTTGAGCTCTTATATGCAACAGGCATTCGCGTCAGTGAAATGCTGGATCTGACCCTTGCCGATGTACACCTCACAATGGGCTTTGTCCGCTGTTTTGGAAAAGGAAGAAAAGAGCGTATTGTGCCAATCGGTGAAGCTGCTGCAAGCGCGATTGAAGAATATCTTGAAAAGGGAAGAAGCAAGCTGTTAAAAAAACAGCCGTCCGATGCCCTATTTCTCAATCATCACGGGAAAAAAATGTCGCGCCAGGGCTTCTGGAAGAACTTAAAAAAACGAGCCATCGAAGCAGGGATTCAAAAGGAACTGACGCCTCATACGCTCAGACATTCATTTGCTACACACCTGCTTGAAAACGGTGCGGACTTAAGAGCCGTACAAGAGATGCTCGGACATGCCGATATCTCAACAACACAAATTTACACACATGTGACGAAAACAAGACTGAAAGATGTGTATCACAAATTCCATCCAAGGGCATAAGTAAAGCATGACACAGTGAACGGGTGTCATGCTTTTTCATGTTTACACCGTTTATGGTTGTCAACTGGCTTGTAAACGGTTTATACTTGAGATGTCTGACCTCTCACTGTTTGTAAGGTCAAAAGACAAGAATATTGAAGGAGGCGCTTTTTAATGCCTGATTATCAGTATAAACGTATTTTCCTCGTCGTCATGGATTCAGTAGGAATTGGGGAAGCACCAGATGCTGCTGATTTTAATGATGTAGGTGCAGATACACTTGGACATATTGCTGAAAAAATGAACGGGCTTCATATGCCGAATATGGCGAAGCTTGGGCTGAGTCATATTAAAGAAATCAAAGGAATTCCAGCGGATGAAAAACCGCTTGCGTATTATGGAAAAATGCAAGAAGCATCAAATGGTAAAGACACAATGACAGGACACTGGGAAATCATGGGTCTTTACATAGACACACCGTTCAAAGTCTTTCCAGACGGATTCCCAGATGAACTATTAAATGAACTAAAAGAAAAAACAGGCAGAGGTATTATTGGCAATAAACCAGCGTCTGGTACGGAAATTTTAGATGAGCTTGGCGAAGAGCACATGAAAACAGGTGATTTAATCGTTTATACATCTGCGGATTCTGTGCTGCAAATTGCTGCGCACGAAGAAGTTGTGCCATTAGATGAGCTTTACCGTATTTGTGAAATTGCCCGTGAACTTACATTAGATGAAAAATATATGGTTGGACGGATTATCGCTCGTCCGTTTGTCGGAGAGCCTGGCGCATTTATTAGAACGCCAAACCGTCATGACTATGCGTTAAAACCATTTGACCGTACAGTCATGAATGAACTGAAAGATGATGGACTCGATGTCATTGCGATCGGAAAAATCTCTGATATTTATGACGGCGAAGGAATCACATCATCTCTTAGAACAAAATCAAACATGGATGGAATGGACAAGCTGGTCGATACACTTAAAACAGACTTTACAGGACTCAGCTTTTTAAACCTTGTTGATTTTGACGCTCTTTACGGACATAGAAGAGATCCAGAGGGTTATGGAAAAGCACTAGAGGAATTTGACGCACGTCTTCCTGAAGTGTTTGACCTGTTGAAAGAGGATGATCTTCTTGTGATCACAGCAGATCATGGAAATGACCCTGTTCATCACGGAACAGATCATACAAGAGAATATGTTCCGCTCATTGCTTACAGCAAAAAGCATCAGGAAGCAAATGAACTGCCAACAGCAAAAACGTTTGCTGATCTTGGGGCAACCGTTGCAGATAATTTCAAGATAGCGATGCCAAAATACGGAACAAGCTTTTTATCTAAACTCAAATAGGGGGAAATCTCGTGGGAGCACAGTTTTCAGAAGCGGCGGCATACATTAAACAAGCATCGACATATGTACCAACAGTTGGATTGATTTTAGGATCAGGGCTTGGCATTTTAGCAGATGAGATTGAAAATCCAATCAAAATAAAATATGAAGATATTCCTGGATTCCCTGTTTCAACAGTAGAGGGACATGCAGGGCAGCTCGTGATCGGAACGCTGAAAGGCACTGTCGTTTGCGCGATGCAAGGACGTTTTCATTTCTATGAAGGATATGATATGAAGCAAGTGACGTTTCCTGTCCGTGTGATGAAAGAAATTGGCATTGACACATGCATTGTCACAAATGCAGCCGGCGGAGTGAATACGTCATTCCGTCCAGGAGATCTCATGCTAATCACAGATCATATCAATATGATGGGGACCAATCCATTAATTGGCCCAAATGACAGTCAAGGTGTTCGTTTCCCTGATATGTCTGCACCGTACGATAAAGAATTGCTGGCACTTGCAGAAGAAACAGCCCAGCGTTTAGGCATATCTGTACAGCAAGGGGTTTATGCAGGGATGACAGGCCCTTCATATGAAACACCTGCTGAAGTTCGTTTCTTAAGAACACTTGGAGCAGATGCTGTTGGCATGTCGACTGTTCCAGAAGTTATTGTTGCGCGTCATGCAGGAATGAAAGTGCTTGGTATTTCATGCATTTCCAATGCGGCATCTGGTATTTTGGATCAGCCGCTGTCTCATGATGAAGTGATCGAAGTAACGGAAAAAGTGAAAGCAAGTTTTCTTGATTTAGTAAAAGATATTGTCAAACAACTTTCATAGCATGTGTCCAGAAGCCTTCTGCTACCCAAGCAGAAGGCTTTTTTATTTGTAATCATACGATCTCTGAATAAAACAGCCTGTATGAGGAAAAAATAGAAAGGATTACGATAATGGAGGTCTGCCACTTGAAACGTCATATATGTGCATTGTTTATTTTAATGATCCTTATCTCAATGGTTTCACCATCAGCGATAGCAAAAGAAAAGATTGAAAAACCAGGAGAAAAACAAACATCAGAATTGGCACACGAAGCCAAATCAGCGATCTTAATAGAACGAGACACAGGAAAGGTGCTTTACAACAAAAACAGCGATGAAAAGCTTGCACCCGCAAGTATGACCAAAATCATGACGATGCTTCTCATCATGGAAGCCATTGATCAGGGTAAACTGAAAATGACAGACAAGGTCAGAACGAGCGACTATGCAGCGTCCATGGGAGGGTCACAAATTTTCCTTGAACCAGGAGAAGAAATGACCGTGAAAGAAATGCTGAAAGGCATTGCGATTGCTTCAGGAAATGATGCTTCAGTTGCCATGGCAGAGCATATTGCAGGATCTGAAGAACAGTTCGTAGAGCAGATGAACAAAAGAGCGAAAGAGCTTGGCCTCACCTCAACAGTCTTTCAAAACCCAACAGGACTTCCTGAAAAAGACCATTACAGCACAGCTCACGATATGGCAATAATGGCAAAAGAGCTGTTGAAATATGAACAAATCACCAAATTCACAGGTGTCTACGAAGACTATCTACGGCAAAACACAGATAAAAAATTCTGGCTTGTCAACACAAACCGTCTAATTAAATTTTATCCAGGGGTCGATGGGGTGAAAACAGGTTTTACAGGTGAAGCGAAATACTGTTTAACTGCATCTGCTAAAAAAGGTAACATGCGCGTCATTGCAGTTGTCTTCGGCGCAAGCACGCCGAAAGACAGAAACGCTCAGGTAGTCAAAATGTTAGATTACGCATTTAGTCAATATACGACTCATCCGCTTTACAAAAGAGGGCAAGATGTGGCGGAGGTCAAAGTGAGCAAAGGGAAAAAGAAAAACATTCAGCTCGTTACTTCTGAACCGATCTCCCTTTTAACGAAAAAAGGCGAAAATGTGGATCAGATCAAAAAAGAAATCAAATTGTCTCATGATGTCAAGGCTCCATTTTCAAAAGGAACGGAACTTGGTACGATCGTCTTGAAAAAAGATGGAAAAGTGCTGCATGAAAGTCCTGTAGAAGCAAAAGAAGGAATGGAAAAGGCAAGCGTTTGGACTTTCTTCAAACGGGCGATGGCTGATTTTGTAAAATGGAAATAAAAGGCGAAAGGCTGCTGTAATTGGCAGTCTTTTTGCTATGAGGAAAAAGAAAAGAACATCTAAATGTGACGAATGGTCACTAGTTTTGTCATGGTGAAGGATTTACTTCATATAAAAGAGAAACATTCATTATCCGAAATTAGAGCAAGGAGGAATAAAAAATGAGCCTTGGTATTGATTTTCAAGTAAAAGAGAGCGTACTTTGCATTCGGTTAACAGGAGAGCTCGATCATCACTCCGCAGAAACATTGAGACAAAAGGTGACGAATTATTTGGAAACAGAGGACATTCGCCACATTGTGCTGAATCTGGCTGATTTATCGTTTATGGACAGCTCAGGACTCGGAGTGATTTTAGGAAGATATAAGGAAATTAAGCAGCTTGGCGGGGAAATGGTCGTCTGTGCCATCTCGCCAGCAGTGAACCGGTTATTTGATATGTCTGGCTTGTTTAAAATCATTCGGATGGAGCCTTCTGAGCAAACGGCTTTGCAAACATTGGGGGTGGCATCATGAGAAATGAAATGAACCTGACTTTTTCGGCATTAAGCCAAAATGAATCATTTGCGAGGGTGACAGTCGCGGCATTTATCGCTCAGCTTGATCCGACTTTAGATGAATTAACAGAAATCAAGACCGTCGTATCTGAGGCAGTGACAAACTCCATCATCCATGGCTATGATGGGAATCCAGATGGCAAGGTGCACATCCATGTCACATTAGATGATCATGTCGTTTACCTCACCATCCGTGACGAAGGGATGGGTATTACAGATCTTGAGGAAGCAAGACAGCCGCTTTTCACCACAAAACCAGACTTAGAGCGCTCTGGAATGGGCTTTACCATCATGGAGAATTTTATGGATGATGTCATGGTGGACTCATCTCCAGAAATGGGCACGACCATCCGTTTAACAAAGCATCTATCAAAAAGCAAAGCGCTTTGTAATTAAAGGAGCTGCTCATATGGATGTGGAGGTAAAAAAGCAAGCTAAAAAAGCCCAGCTGTCAAATGATGAAGTCAAAGAGCTCATCAAAAAAAGCCAAGACGGTGATCAGCAAGCAAGAGACCTCCTCGTAGAAAAAAACATGCGTCTTGTTTGGTCCGTTGTTCAGCGCTTTTTAAATAGGGGATATGAACCAGATGATTTGTTTCAGATTGGCTGTATTGGACTGCTGAAATCTGTTGATAAATTTGATTTGTCATATGATGTAAAGTTTTCAACGTACGCCGTCCCCATGATCATTGGCGAGATTCAGCGATTCATTCGGGATGATGGAACGGTCAAAGTCAGCCGGTCATTAAAGGAACTTGGAAATAAAATACGGCGGGCAAGGGATGAATTGTCTAAGTCTCATGGAAGAATGCCGACCGTTCAGGAAATTGCCGAATACCTTGATATCACACCAGAGGATGTCGTCCTGGCCCAAGAAGCGGTGCGCTCCCCTTCATCCATTCATGAAACGGTATATGAAAATGATGGGGATCCGATTACATTGCTTGATCAAATTGCCGATCATTCTGAGGAAAGATGGTTTGACAAAATCGCATTGAAAGAAGCGATCAAGGAATTAGAAGAACGGGAAAAACTCATTGTGTATTTAAGGTATTATAAAGACCAGACACAATCTGAGGTTGCAGAGAGACTTGGCATTTCACAAGTACAAGTCTCACGGCTTGAAAAGAAAATTTTAAAACAAATCCAAATGCAAATGGATCAAAAAGACAGCTAGCCAATTCGGCTGGCTTTTTTTGTGTGGTAATTACCGGTAAATCAAGTTCTATCAGTATGAGAACCATTTTTCACCACATACTATTTTTAACCCATCGTATAGGAAGTGACTTGGATGGACGGACAAATCTTTATTCGGCTGCGCCATCGAATCAAGACCGGTATTGATCAGCTCATTTATTTAGAGGATATCGCCCAAATCACTGGTGATGAGTTTGCTGTGCAAAAGCTTAGTAAAATGCCGGTGTATCATGTCAGCAAAAAGGATCGTCACATCGCCGTTCTTGATATCATGCATGTCGTCAAAACGATCAAAAAAACGTGGCCAGATATCGACATTCAAACCGTTGGCGGCTCTGAGGCCATTGTTGAAATTGATACAGGCAAACGCCAGCTTTCTCCCGTTTTATTTGTGTTTGTATGGCTCCTATTATTTGTTGGAGCGGCGCTTGCCATTATGAATTTCCACGAGGATGTCAGTATGCGTCTCGTTCATATCCGCCTATATGAAATGATCACAGGGAAAACGGTTGAGCATCCGTATTTATTACAAATTCCATATAGCTTTGGACTCGGTTTTGGCATGATTTTGTTTTTCAATCATGTATTTAAAAAGCGTTTAAATGAAGAACCAAGTCCGCTCGAAGTGGAAATGTTTAAATATCAGCTCGATCTCGATCATTATGTCGCACTCAATGAAAATAAAGAAACATTGAAGGATATCCATGATCGGTAAGTGGCTTTTTGTCGTACTCGTTGGACTTGGCGGCGGTTTAACGGTCGGAGCAGGATTTGTGGCTTTTCTTACAGTGCTTGGCATCATTCCCCGCTTAATGCAATTAACCAAAACGCAGCGCTTCATACAAGGGTACGAGGCGGCTGTTATTAGCGGGGCGGTTGTTGGCGGCTGGGCCACCTTAAGTCAAATACATCTTCATTTAACCAAATGGCTGGCGATGCCGGTCGGTCTTTTATCAGGCATCTTCGTCGGCATGCTTGCAGCTGCACTCACTGAAGTATTAAATGTACTTCCTATATTAACGAAAAGAATTGGAATGGACGGGAAAATTGTTTTGCTGCTCATGGCCATCGTCTTAGGAAAGGTATTTGGTTCACTATTTCATTGGCTTATTTATATTTAATCAATTGGAGGGAACAACACGTGTCGAGTTTAAAAGAGAACTATCCATCTAAGGTGAAAACGTATCAGCCCAAACCTCCTTATGTCCTCAACTGCATTAAGGCGTTTTTAGTTGGCGGTTTAATCTGTCTGATAGGTGAGGGGCTGCAACATTTCTATATCCACTTTTTTGATTTTAACGAAAAGACAGCAGGGAACCCGACAGTGGCGACCCTCATTTTAATTTCTTCTCTATTAACGGGTATCGGTATTTACGATAGAATCGGCCAGTTTGCTGGAGCCGGATCAGCTGTCCCGGTGACAGGCTTTGCTAACAGTATGACAAGTGCTGCCCTTGAGCATAAAAGTGAAGGGCTTGTTTTAGGTGTTGCCACAAATATGTTTAAACTCGCTGGGAACGTCATTGTATTTGGTGTCGTTTCGGCATATGTCGTAGGGATCATTCGATACGTCTTGGAAAAGATGTTTTCGTAGGAGGAATGAAAGGTGAAACTAACAGGTAAACAATCTTGGGTATTTGAGCACAAGCTTTATGTCAATGCAGAAGGAACTGCTGCAGGACCAAAAGAAAAAGAAGGTCCGATTGGTCATTTAATTGATAAAACGTACGATGAAATGCACTGTGATCAAAAAAACTGGGAAATGGCTGAAAGGAAGCTCATGGATGATGCGATATCAACCGCTTTATCAAAAGCAAATTTGCAAAAAAGCGATATTGATCTTTTGCTGGCTGGAGATTTACTCAACCAGAACGTCACAGCAAACTATGTGGCAAGAGAGCTGAAGATCCCGTTTCTCTGCTTGTTTGGGGCATGCTCGACTTCAATGGAATCGGTCGCCATTGCGTCAGCACTCATTGATGGAGGCTTTGCAAATAGAGCCATCGCAGCAACAAGCAGTCACAATGCGACTGCAGAACGCCAATTTCGTAATCCGACAGAATACGGGGGACAAAAGCCAGATACAGCAACAAGTACAGTAACTGGTGGCGGAGCCGTTATTATCAGCCAAGAGCCCTCTCAAATTCAAATTACGAGCGCAACGGTAGGCAGGGTCATGGATCTTGGCATTACAGATCCATTTGATATGGGATCGGCCATGGCACCAGCAGCGGCAGATACCATCAAGCAGCATTTAGAAGACTTAGGCAGAACAGTAGATGATTACGATTTGATTTTAACTGGAGATTTATCAGGCATTGGTTCACCGATCTTAAAGGATCTCTTGAAAGAAGAAGGCATTCAGCTTGGGCGAAAGCACGATGATTGCGGTTTAATCATCTATACACCCGACCAAAACGTATTCGCTGGAGGCAGCGGCTGTGCTTGTTCAGCTGTTGTGACATTTAGTCATATTTTTAAGGAAATGAAAGCAGGGAATCTGCAAAGAGTACTCGTTGTGGCAACCGGGGCGTTACTCAGCCCAATGATGGTTCAGCAAAAAGAGACCATTCCAACCATTGCGCACGGTGTCGTATTTGAGCGTGCAGGAGGAGAGAGCTAATGGATTATCTTATCGCTTTTGTGGCAGGCGGACTTATTTGCGTCATTGGCCAGCTTTTGCTAGATGTACTCAAACTCACGCCTGCACATGTCATGACTACTTTTGTTGTGGCAGGTACCATTTTAGACGGATTCGGTATTTATGATAAATTTATTGAATTTGCAGGCGCGGGCGCAACCGTACCAATTGTCAGCTTTGGTCATAGCTTGCTTCATGGGGCCATGCATCAGGCAGATGTGCACGGATTCATCGGCATCGGTATCGGTATCTTTGAATTAACCTCTGCTGGAATATCAGCTGCGATTTTATTTTCATTTATTATCGCACTTATCTTTAAACCGAAAGGATAACCGAATATGGGGCAAAGACGGAAAGTCATTTTAGTGACAGACGGAGATATATATGCTGCCAAAACCATTGAGCTTGCCGCTAAAAACGTTGGCGGACGATGTATTTCCAGCTCAAAAGGAAATCCAAGCAAACGGACAGGACCTGAACTTGTTCAGATGATTTTAAAAACGCCGTATGATCCAGTCTTTGTGATGTTCGATGATTCTGGACTGACAGGTGAAGGAACAGGCGAGACAGCGATGAAACATGTGGCGCGCCACCCTGAAATCGAAGTCATTGGAGCGATTGCAGTGGCATCCAAAACGCACCAAGCCGAATGGACAAAGGTCCATGTCTCCATTGACAGGGAAGGTGAACTGACAGAATACGGTGTCGACAAACACGGTCTTCCCGAAATGGAGCCCCATAAAATGAGCGGTGATACAGTGTATTGTCTTGACTCCCTCAATCTTCCGTTAGTTGTCGGGATTGGAGATATTGGCAAGATGGGACGGAAAGATGATCTGAGCAAGGGATCTCCAATCACGATGAAAGCAGTGGAATTAATATTAGAAAGGAGTGGTTTCCATGAAGAAAGACAAGGTAAACGTGTACCGAGACCCGAAGAAAAATGAAGATTACTTCAAGGAAAATGTCGGAATGGGTCTCAGCTTTGACCTTGGTGTTCGGAAAATTTATATACACGATCAGGAAATCCAGCTTTACTATGTAAACGGATTGTGTGATACACAGTATATTATCTACTTATTAAAAGAGCTAATCGAAATCAATGACAACGAACCTGAATCCGATGATCTTGCACATGTAGTCGAGAACCGCCTCGTCAATCAGCAGGTCTCCAAGGTAGAAACGCTGGATGAAGCAGTGGATCAAGTACTGTCTGGGCTTGTAGCAGTCGTTGTAGAAGGTGAAAACTACGCCTTTATCATTGATGTTAGAAGCTATCCTGGCAGAATGCCTGAAGAGCCGGATACAGAAAAGGTGGTCAGGGGAGCAAGGGACGGCTTTGTTGAGAACATTATTGTGAATACAGCACTTATTCGAAGAAGAGTGCGGGATGAAAAGCTGAGATACAAAATGCTCAAAGTAGGCGAACGTTCAAAAGCGGATGTTTGTGTTTGCTATATTGAAGATATTGCAGACCCTGACTTAGTAGATATTATAGAAAAAGAAGTATCAGGAATCAAAGTCGATGGGCTGACGATGTCTGATAAAACGATTGAAGAATTTATAATTAAGCAAGGATATAATCCCTTTCCGCTAGTGCGTTACACCGAGCGTCCGGATGTCGCCGCTAACCACATATTAGAAGGGCATGTCATCATCATTACGGATACATCCCCTAGTGTCATCATTACACCAACCACTATTTTTCACCACGTTCAGCATGCAGAAGAATACCGCCAGGCGCCTGCCGTTGGTACGTTCCTAAGATGGGTACGCTTTTTAGGCATTTTATGTTCTACCTTTCTTTTGCCGATTTGGTTTCTTTTTATTCTCGAACCAAATCTCCTGCCTGACAATTTAAGCTATATTGGGTTTAACAAACCTTCTCATATCCCTGTCATTCTCCAAGTATTTCTTGCTGATTTTGGGGTGGAATTTTTAAGGATGGCAGCCATTCATACGCCAACCGCATTATCGACCGCCATGGGGTTGATCGCGGCTGTTTTAATTGGACAAATCGCTATTGATGTCGGTTTATTTACACCAGAGGTCATCTTATACGTCTCGCTGGCAGCGATCGGTACCTTTACAACGCCAAGCTATGAGCTGAGTGTCGCCAATAAGATTGTAAGGCTCATCATCCTAGCACTAGTGGCAATCTTTAAGCTGAATGGACTCATCATTGGTTTTACGTTGTTAATCATTTATTTAACATCCATTCGTTCATTACAGACGCCTTATATGTGGCCATTCATTCCTTTCAATGGAAAGGCTTTGTGGCAAGTGCTGATTCGGACGTCTGTTCCTGGCTCAAAAGTAAGGCCGAGCATCGTTCACCCTCAAAACAGATCAAAAATTCCGCCAAATTCTTAACGCTCATTGAAAGTGGCTGAAGATTGTGATATTGTATTTTTAACTTTGAGACACGGCAAAAGGCAGCTCACGCAGCTGCCTTTTTTCAGCCGAAGCGGAGAAAGAGGGAATGACATTGTATTTACACGGCACTTGCAGACAAAATGAACTCGGTCATTTAGAAATTGGTGGTGTTGATGCTGTTTCTTTAGCTGAAACGTATGGGACACCACTTTATGTATATGATGTGGCTTTAATACGGGAGCGCGCAAAAAGCTTTCAAAAAGCATTTATAGAAGAAGAATTAACGGCACAGGTAGCATATGCGAGTAAAGCATTTTCCTCCATCGCCATGTTTCAGCTTGCCAAAGAAGAAGGATTATCTCTTGATGTCGTATCAGGCGGTGAGCTTCACACAGCCATTTGCGCTGGATTCCCAGTAGAAAAAATTCATTTCCATGGCAATAATAAAAGCAGAGAAGAATTAAAAATGGCTTTAGAGCACGGGATCGGCTGTATTGTTGTGGATAATTTTTATGAAATGAAGCTCATTGAACAGCTTGGTCAAGAGCTGTCAAAAAAAGTGAAAGTATTGCTCCGCATCACGCCTGGTGTCGAAGCGCATACGCATGATTACATTACGACAGGTCAAGAGGATTCAAAATTTGGCTTTGATCTTCACAATGGACAAGCAGATGAAGCGGTGAAACAAGTGCTTGGGTCAGAAGTGATCGAGCTTTTAGGTGTTCATTGTCATATTGGTTCACAAATTTTTGATACGGCTGGTTTTGTCCTTGCAGCCGATAAAATCTTTTTGAAGCTGGATGAATGGAGAGAATCATTTGGTTTTATTTCTACAGTATTAAACTTAGGCGGCGGCTTTGGGATTCGTTATACAGAAGAGGATGAACCACTTCCTGCGACAGAATATGTCGAAAAAATTATCCAAGCTGTGAAAGAGAACGTGGCCCGCTACGAGTTCGATATGCCAGAGATTTGGATAGAACCAGGCCGTTCCCTTGTAGGAGATGCAGGGACGACTCTTTATACGATCGGATCATCAAAACATGTACCTGGCATCCGTGATTATGTTGCAGTAGATGGTGGAATGAGTGACAACATTCGTCCAGCTTTATATCAAGCGAAATATGAAGCGGCAAGTGCCAACAAAATGAGCCAAACGCATGATCAAACGGTTTCAATTGCTGGTAAATGCTGTGAAAGCGGAGATATGCTCATTTGGGATATCGATCTGCCAGAATTATCACAAGGGGATTTATTAGCTGTCTTTTGTACCGGAGCTTACGGCTATAGTATGTCAAACAACTATAACCGTATCCCGCGCCCAGCTGTTGTGTTTGTAGAAGACGGGGAAGCGCAGCTTGTGGTTGAGCGTGAAACATATGAGGACATTGTGAAACTTGATTTACCGTATCAATCAAAAGTGAAATCATCTACTTAAAAAAAGCCGCCTGGTGTTCAGGCAGCTTTTTTTCATGAATTATTTTCCTCCAGTGAATACAGAAACGATCGCATTCCAAATGGAGACAAAGAAATCCCAAATCTTTTGAAGAAGGTTTTTCCCTTCATCCGATTCTATGAATTTAGTAATCTTGTCTTTTGCTTTATCAATTTGAGATCCTACTTGATTCCAATCGATATTGATGTTTTTCATTTTATCAAATAGCGAGACAAGCTGATCTTTTTGATCCTGCGTCAGATTTAAGTTCAAATCAGAAGCAGCCTGATCCACTTTTTCTTCTACTTCTTTTGTGGTTTTAGGGACACCGTTTTTTGCAATGTCATCTTTGATTTTTGCAATAAGGGCAGAAGCGTTATCTTTCCCGATAGAGTCACCCAATTTAGAAGTTGTCACAAGCTCTTCGTTTGCCACCTGCTTCACATCTTCTGGAATGGCTTTGTCGCTTGACACCTCATACGCTTTTAGTAAGCCCGTCAGTGCGGCTGTACCAGATACTTCAAATGGAGCAGTCACGACAACCTTGGCATCTTTGACACCTGCTGTCATTAAAGCATTTAAATACATCTCATCTGTAATGGTCTTGATGTTGTGTGTATCCACAGTCAGGCCAGTACCTGATTTTTCAATGGTGATTGATGAAGATGATAATGCTCTCGTCCCGATAGAAGAACGAGGGATGTATTTTCCTAAATATTCGTGCTCTTCTTTATTGGTTACTTCAATTTTTGTCGCATTTTCAGGTGGATTCAACTCGTCAAGCACCTTCTGGCGATCAGCCGGTGTTAAGTCTTGCCCGAGTGTGACGATGACATCGCCGACAGCTGCATCCGCTAAGCTGACTTTTGGCGCACCAATTAGGAAAAGGAGCGCTGCCATCATACCAAGCATCATTTTTTTAAACATGTTGACCTCCTTCAAGTCGAAAGCGTTCCCCTTTCAAGAGAAACTTTAGCTTTTGAGTACACGTAAAGTAGTGCACTCCATCATATAGACGTAACAAATTGGCTTGACGTTTCAATTTTCTTTTTAAGATGTGTTCCTGTTCCGATAAATGAAGACATGTCATTCAGTCAAATATCATTTTATTAGGAAAAAAGAATCAAGCAACCCTATTTTATCAATCATCAGCTAAGAGGTAAATGACAATCGAAGAGCAGGGGATGTTTAACATCACCGAAAATGTGCTATAATGAGCGTTGTTTAACCTGAAAGGAGAATGTGAAAAATGGCGAAAAAAGGATACATACAATTAACGAATGGAAAGAAAATTGAGTTTGAACTTTACCCAGAGGCTGCTCCAGGTACAGTAGCAAACTTTGAAAAATTAGCGAATGAAGGCTTCTACGATGGATTAAAATTCCACCGCGTGATACCAGGCTTCGTCAGCCAAGGCGGCGACCCAAACGGTAATGGAACGGGTGGTCCTGGTTACACAATTAAATGTGAAACAGAAGGAAATCCACATCAGCACGAAAGAGGTTCATTATCAATGGCACATGCTGGTAAAGACACAGGCGGCAGTCAATTCTTTATCGTACATGACCCGCAGCCGCACTTAAACGGTGTTCACACGGTTTTTGGCAAGGTAACATCTGGTATCGAGGCTGTACTTGATATGGAGCAAGGGCAAGGCATGGAAAAAGTTGAAGTTGTAGATGCTTAATCTAAAACACCGCTTATCGCGGTGTTTTTTATTTTGTTTGTGAGCCTCCTGTGATTTGTTTCGTTAGGCGGTAGGTGATGAACCAATACAAAATGGCTAAAGCGCTGATAGAGGCACCAAAGAGACATACTCCGCCCCAGCCATAGGTCGCGTATATACTGGTTGAAACAATTGAACCGGTCGCACTGCCGATGGAGTAAAAAATCATGTAAGCGGCCGTAAGCCGGCTTCTCGCCTCAGGCCGCACTGTGAAAATCATAGTCTGATTCGTTACGTGTACTGCCTGCACAGATAGGTCAAGAATGATAATGCCAATGACTAATGCAATAAGTGAATGTTCAGTCAAACTGATGAAAAACCATGAAATGAATAATAGGACAAGGGCTATACCAGTTGTGAACTGTCCAAAACCTCGATCAGCAAGGCTGCCAGCCCGAGCAGCCCCTAACGCTCCGGCTGCTCCAGCAAGACCAAATGCGCCAATTGCAGTATGTGAAAGAGAGTATGGCGCAGTACTGAGAGGCAGTACGAGTGAAGTCCATAACGTACCAAAGACGATAAAAATCAGAAGAGCCAAAATCCCACGGATGCGCAGGATTCGTTCTTGTATGAACAATACAAACATTGAACGAAGCAGATGAGCATAGGATAATGACTCTCTTTTGCTGTCATCACGCGGGAGCACTCGGAACAATACGCCAGTTAGGATAAGCATGATGACGGCAGAAACAAGATAAACAGACCTCCAGCCAGCAAAATCGGTTAATACACCAGCAAAGGTTCGAGCGAGAAGAATGCCGGTTACGATTCCACTTTGCACCAAGCCGACTATACGGCCGCGTTCTTCTGGAGCAGCCCAACTTGCTGCAAACGCAACGAGTACCTGAGTGACTACAGCGAGCAGTCCGACCACTGCTAATCCTAGAAATAAGACGGTGACGATAGGAGCGATGCCGACTAGAATGAGGGCAAGCACAGATAAAAGCATCTGACCGATAATGAGCCGTCGTCGATTCAACAGATCACCAAGCGGTACTATCAGTAGCAGCCCCGCCGTATAACAAAGCTGAGTAATCGTAATGATAATACCAATGGATGAATACGTGATACCGAACTCGTCTGCCAGTGAATCTAGTAACGGTTGTGCGAAGTATATGTTTGCAACAGCCATCCCGCACGCTGCTGCAAAAAGTAGTGCCATATAGTGACTCATCTTTGATTCAGGTTTTAATCGAAAATTCATATCAGGATGATCTCTTGGAGTCATTTTATCTTTAACCATTCATTGCATCCTCTCCTTTTTATACTAAAAAGTATAATATATCGATCGGTATAAAATGATTCCTGTTAATGATAACCAATAAAATATTTTAAAGTCAAGAGTTTCATCCAGTTATTCTAAGTTGATCTTGATTAAAGAAAGACAGTTTGACAATTTTACATGAATAAAATAAAATTATAATGTACTGATTGGTAATAAAAAATGATATCCTTACAAATAAATGAATAATTGTTTTGGTGAAATGATTTTATTGTTGAAAAGAGGAATTGAGGATGGTTCGACAGCGTGAGTTTGATGAGGAAAAAGCGTTGGATGATGCAATGGTGCTTTTTTGGGAAAAGGGGTATAGAGCTACAACGTTAAGCGATTTGACTGCAAAAATGGGAATACAGCGGCCAAGCTTATACTCAGCCTTTGGAGATAAAGAGGAGTTATTTGAGGCTGCATTACGTAAATATACAAAGCAGCATGCAGCCCGTATTCGAACAAAACTTCAAAACAATCAATCTGTAAAGAAAGCATTTCATATTTTATTTACAGATGTAGTGGAAGAGGAATATAGAGATGGCCCGAGTAAAGGCTGTTTTTGCATTAATACGATAGTGGAACTTGCTCCACACGAAGAGAAATTTGAAATTCTGACAAGAGAGCATCAGATGTATCTTTCGGTCATATTTGAAGAAAAGATTGTGCAAGGTATTCGCTCGGGTGAGCTTGAAAGCAGCTTGAATGCTAAAGCCTTAGCACAGACACTGGTCGTTTCTTTCATCGGGCTTACCGTCCTCATGAAGTCACGTCCAGAGCGTTCATTTGTAGATCATTCTGTAGCGACGATCCTATCCATTTTAAAATAAAATGGACAACACGCTATGACAGCTTCCATGAAAAAATCATACAGCATAGTGAAAGCGTATTTGATCCATTACATCAAAATACGCTTTTTCTTATAGGGCAGTCATGCACAGAATGTATTTTTATGATATGATAGGAGAACAAACATTCGTATTCGCGGGGTGCCAGCATATCAGATGCAAATGAAGAAATTGGAAAGAAAGAAGGGGATACTTTGAAACCACTCACAAAAGAAGAGAAAAATCAAATGACGATGGCCATTCAGCGTTATTTTGCTGAAGAACGAGAAGAAGAGATTGGTGAATTAGCAGCCATTAATATACTAGAATTTATCACAAAAAACCTTGGAAGCTACTACTATAATCAAGGGGTTCGCGACAGCCGCAGCATCGCTGTTCAGCGGTCACAATTGTTAGAGGAAGACTTATTTGCACTCGAAAAAAGAATATAATGAAAAGCTTGCAGTATGGTGTGTTACGAACTAATAAACAGGAAAAAGACCCCCTTAATAAAGAACGCATATTCGTATCATATGTAATGATTAAGAGGTGGAACCAAAGAGCCATCTAAATCGTTATATAAGTAACCATTAATGAAAATCAGCTTTTTTGGTTTTATTTCAATAAAAGAAGGAATAAAACATACAAATAGGCGAAGTGCAGATGATGGAGGTTCTAAATATGGGGAAAATTAAATTAAAAATTGCGATCTTATTTGTTTTACTGCTTTGTTTAGGCGCAGGTTATTTATACATGAATGGCATGAAAATTGAAGATGTGCCAACAGCCATTGGCGAAAGCTTAACAAATAATGATAAAGATTATACCATCTATGAATATACCATTACGAAAATTGATGGAGATGAATATTACGGTCAAGCGAAGAATGGCACAAAAATCATTTTTAATGGTAAGAAATTTGAAGATGATGTGGCTGATCTGAAAAAAGGCGATCGTATTAAAGCCTACTTTAGTAATGAAAAAAGAATAGATGGACTGATAAAAGTAGTAAAAGTCGTTAATTAACATGTCTCCTTTCCTATAAGGAGGCTTTTTTTGTGTGAAGAAATCTTGATTGTTGCATTTGACAACAAGGATCGCTATAATAGCCCCTAAGGACAGCTAAATATCGATTGTATCCTTCGGGGCAGGGTGAAAATCCCGACCGACGGTAATAAAGCAAATGCTTTACAGCCCGTGACCCGTTAATTTATTAACGGTTGATTCAGTGAAAAGCTGAAGCCGACAGTGAAAGTCTGGATGGGAGAAGGATAAAGAAAGCTATGAACGAAAAATATTTGTTGATCATAGTCTTATTTCTGATGCAAAAAAACCACAGCCCCGGAATTTTTTCCGGGGCTTTCTGTATGATTTTGTCGTTAATAGACTGCATGCAGTGTTTATTAGGTGATCCCTCATCTACCTTGTATGGACCATAAAAAGCGACGAAGGTGCTCAATCGATCACATGTCCCTAACATCGCTTTTTTTAAAAGTGAGAAATACAAATGAAACGAAAGGGAGGATCACATGTTTACGGGGATAATTGAAGAAGTTGGCACCGTTCAGTCATTAAGTAAAAAGTCAGCAGATGCCATGGAAATTGTCATTACATGCAGCCGTGTGCTGGAAGATGTTCAACTCGGAGACAGTATCGCCATTAATGGAGTATGTCTCACAGTCACAAGCTTCACAAAAGAACAGTTCGCGGCAGATGTGATGCCAGAGACGGTCAAAGCGACATCGCTGGATCAGCTGACACAAGGCAGTCCAGTGAATTTAGAGCGAGCCATGTCCTCAAATGGACGATTTGGCGGCCATTTTGTCTCAGGCCATGTTGATGGAACGGCTGTCATTACCCGGATAGAAAAGAAGAGTAATGCCATTTACTATGATTTAAAAATGAACAAAACCCTCACAGATATGCTCACCCAAAAGGGTTCGATCGCAATAGATGGTGTCAGCTTGACCATTTTCGATTTGCGAGATTCACATGTCACAGTTTCTATTATTCCTCACACGCTTGAAGGAACTATTTTCCCGACTAAATCTATGGGGGATATCGTGAATATAGAGTGTGACATGATCGGTAAATACATTTATCGTTTTTTAACAAAAGAGCAGAGCGAAAAACAGCCATCTCGATTGACCCCATCATTTCTAAAAGAGCACGGATTCTAGGAGGCGATTGTATGTATCATTCCGTTGATGAGGCAGTAAATGCCCTAAAACAAGGAGAAATCATTATCGTAGTGGATGATGAAGACAGAGAAAATGAAGGAGACTTTGTGGCACTTGCTGAGTATGCCACACCTAAGGTGATTAACTTCATGGCATTACATGGAAGAGGCCTCATTTGTACGCCAGTCCATGCGTCGATCGCCCAACACCTGAATCTGCATCCAATGGTTGAACATAATACGGATGCACACCATACAGCATTTACAGTAAGCATCGACCATGTGACAACGACGACTGGTATTAGTGCTTTTGAGCGTTCCACGACCATGCTGGCCATGTTAAATAAAGACGCAAAACCAGAAGAGTTTGCCCGTCCAGGACATGTTTTTCCGCTTATTGCAAAAGAGGGCGGCGTACTAGAAAGACCGGGTCATACAGAGGCGGCGGTTGATCTTGCTAAACTGGCAGGCTCAGAGCCAGCGGGTGTCATATGTGAAATTATGAATGCAGATGGATCAATGGCGCGCGTCCCTGAACTAAAGGAGATCCAAAAACAGCATGATTTAAAGATGCTGACAATCGAAGCATTACAGACATATTTAAACAACAATCGAACAGCCGCTATTGAAACAAAATAAAAATCACAAAAAAGGATGATCAACATATGAATACAATACAAGGTCATGTAGTAGCAGAAGGACTAAAATTTGCAATCGTTGTAGCGAGATTCAATGATTTTATTACAAGTAAACTGTTAGATGGAGCAGAAGATACATTACTAAGACACGGAGCAAATGGTGATGATATCGATGTTGTGTGGGTACCAGGCGCTTTTGAAATCCCGTACATGGCAAAAAAATTAGCAGAAACCAAAAAATATGATGCAGTCATCACACTTGGAACCGTGATCAGAGGCGCAACGACTCACTATGATTATGTTTGTAATGAAGCTGCTAAAGGAATTGCTCAGAGTGCTATGTCAACAGGGGTACCGATTATCTTTGGTGTACTCACAACAGAATCGATTGAACAAGCCATTGAAAGAGCTGGTACAAAAGCAGGAAATAAAGGCAGCGAATCGGCTGCAGCTGCTATTGAAATGGCGAATCTCAATCGAACGTTCTCTTAATTTAGTGAAAAAGAGTTTAAAAACGGTATAAAAATGTTTATAATGTGTGATGAGCAAATGAATCATAAGACATTTGCTGGAAATTAGGATAATTTGAATATTGAGGGGTATATATGTTAATTCGTTACAAGAGGTCTTTTGAAAAAATTGCCATGGGACTTCTGTCCTTTATGCCGGGTGAGAAAGACGTCAAACAGCTTCAGCAGACGATGAAGTCATATGAAATGGATGAAGATCGGCAGCTGTTCCTATGGAAAGATGGCGAGGATATTGTAGGTGCTATTGGTGTGTTGAAAACAGACGACCAAGTACAAATTGAGCATATTAGTGTGAATCCATCCCATCGTGATCAAGGAATCGGCAAGGAAATGGTTTTAGCCGTGGAAGAAATATTTAAAACCAAAACACTCATTCCAAATGAATTAACGCAAGGCTTCTTTCATAAGTGTCACAGCGAATCAAATTAAATATCACACATGTAAAAGCAGAGGCTACAGTCCTCTGCTTTTTTTACGTTCAATCTGCTTTTTTCGTTCCAGCAAAACTTCTGTCCGGTCACGGAGTCTATGTTTTTCGATTAAAAATGTATGGGATAAGTTGCTTTCCTGTCCAAAGAGCAGTCCTTCTTTTTGGGCCATTTCTTGGCATAAAGAAAGAAGTGCTTCATCTTTGATTGGCAGCATCACACTTTCATAGGGCATATCTTCATCCATTTTCTTTTTCAGCGTTCTCAGAAGCATCAGAAATGCCTCATCATCTAGACCGAGATTCGATAATACTGAACGGTTTGCTTCTAACAAATGAAGACTGTTAGAAATAAGCCGTTTTGCTCCTTTTCCATTTCCCCGTCTTTGATGATACAAGGCAACAGCGAGCTGAATGAGCCCGACCCAATATTCTTTGCGCTGCTCTGGGGGATCTTCCTTCCAATATTCCTCTAAAATTTCATGACACTCAAAATAATCTCTTGTCGAATGAAATTCGTGTAAAAAAGCCACGTACGCTTCAGGATACACAGCGGTCATCTCCTTTTCCACTCTCAGTCTAACATATCGAAAAGAAAAGAAGAAAGAGCGTCCCTTTAGTGAAAAGGACGCTCTGTTTCTTTAATAAACCCAAGCCGCGCCAACGATGATCAGCAAGATGAAAAGCACGACAATTAGCGCGAATCCTCCGCCGAAGTTATAGCCATCTCCCATAATGATACGGCCTCCTTTTTCATCAGTTCTGATTACAATGGTATTCTATGTATAAATGCCCTTATTGGTATGGGCGGATCCACAGTTTTTCTCGATTTGCCTAAGGCATCATGGCCGAAATTATATTGGACGAGAGCTTTATCCTGTCTTATACTAAAGGTTAGCCGGTGAAACGGTACTTAGAAGACAGTAGAAATGGTGAGAAAAAGATGCTGGAATATCAGGTGAAAATAGATTCGTTCGAGGGTCCTTTGGACTTGCTTTTACATTTAATTAACCGGTTGGAAATTGATATTTATGATATTCCCGTCGCTAAAATTACGGAGCAGTATTTATTATATGTCCACACGATGAGGGAGCTTGAGCTCGATGTTGCGAGTGAATATTTGGTCATGGCTGCAACCCTCCTGAGTATTAAAAGCAGAATGCTTCTTCCGAAACAAGAGGAAGAGCTGTTTGATGAAGACCTGCTCGAAGAGGAAGAAGACCCTCGAGAAGAGCTGATTGGCAAATTGATTGAATACCGCAAGTATAAAAATGCAGCACAAGAACTAAAGGAACGCGAAGAAGAAAGGCAAAATGCCTTTACAAAACCACCGAGTGATTTAAGCGAATTTGCAAAAGAATCAGAAGCGAAGGACACAAATTTACACGTAACGGTGTATGATATGTTAGGTGCGTTCCAAAAGGTATTAAATCGAAAGAAAATAACGAAACCAGCACCATCAAAGATTACAAGACAAGAAATCCCGATTGAAGACAAAATGAATGAGATTATGAACCATTTAAGAAAAACAAAAAAGCGGACCAATTTCATGACTCTATTTCAACATGATCAAAAGGAACACCTTGTCGTGACGTTTCTTGCTGTTCTCGAATTGATGAAAAGTCATCAAATCATGCTAGAGCAGGAAGGGAACTTTGAAGACATTTATATCATAGGGAGTGAAACGATTCATGACGCTTGATATCGTGAATTGGAAAGCCATCTTAGAAGCGCTGCTGTATGCAGCAGGTGACGAAGGCTTAACAAGAAAACAGCTCATGTCTGTTCTTGAAATAGATGAGTCGGTATTACTCGACATTATGTCTTCCGTAAAGGAAGAATATCAAAAACAAGAACGAGGGATTGAGCTCATTGAATATGCAGATTCATATATGCTGCTGACGAAAAAAGAATACAGCATGTATTTAAAAAAATTAGTTGAGACACCATCCAAGGGTTTGTCGCAGGCAGCGCTGGAGGTGCTTGCCATTGTTTCTTATAAACAGCCGATTACACGCAGTGAGGTAGAGGAGATCAGAGGAGTCAAATCAGAGCGGGTACTTCATAGTTTAGTAGCCAAAGCGCTGCTCTGTGAAGTAGGACGTGCCGATGGTCCGGGACGAGCGATTCTTTATGGGACAACCCCTACCTTTTTAGAGCAATTTGGCTTAAAAGCTTTAGATGAATTACCGCCGCTTCCAGAGAATGTAGAAGCAGATGGAGTACAAGAAGAGGCCGATCTATTTTTTGAAAACTTCAATCAAACATTTGAAGACATAAAATAGTTCAAAAGAATGAAAAATGTATGATAAAATATAAAAAAGATTTTAGGTCTAAAATCTTTTGATGACAGATAAAATGGTGACAAAGCCATGAGGGGAAGGTAAACACGAAACAAATGGCACATATGAATGTAAAGGCTCAAGTTGATCAAGCAGGCGTCTTTTTATCAAAGGTTGCAATTGAAATGAATGGTTTTCTGAACGAAACCACCTTATCAAGCTTGAAACGATTAAACCCCGAAGCGGAAGCCTATTATTGTGACATATTGAGTACATTACGGAAGCTTGCAGTGTACAGCGAGGATGCAGCAGCAGTTTGCAGGAAAATGGGCCAGCAGCAGACATTCCCGCAGCAAGCCGCACAGCAGATGCTCCACCGTATTTATCATCAATGTATTGAAGAATTTTTCACGCCTAAAAAGGATACATGGTATGAAGACAGCCGTTCGGCCTATACAGGAAAAAGCAGCATTGTTTTTCACCATGAAGTATCCGCTGATATGAAACAATTATTTTCTTCATTAGAAAAAGACTTTTTAGCGATGAGAGAAGAGCTGGAATATACGACTTCTCATCAGCAAGTGAAAATGGTATAAGCAATTTGAAGAAGCGCCTCTATATGTAGAGGCGCTTTTTTTTATGGACGAGGCATCATAACTTTTTCAGCTGAGCATACACTTGTACAAAACGGACAAGGACGTGAATGAACATGCCCTATTTAAAAATTGGAACAGCAGTCCTTCTTCTATTTACACTCTTACTGCCTTTTTCCTCACATGCCAAAGCAGACATTTCATTATCAGTGAGTGCAAGAAGCGCCATTTTAATAGATGGACAGTCAGGCAGAGTCCTATTTGGAAAGGACGAGCACGAAAAAAGAAGAATCGCCAGTATTACAAAAATCATGACGGCTGTATTAGCCATTGAATCAGGAAAAATGAAAGATACCGTCAAAGTATCAAAACGTGCGATTCAGGCGGAGGGTTCATCCATTTATTTAAAGGAAGGGCAGAAGGTGAGCTTAGAAGATTTGACGTACGGGCTCATGCTGCGTTCTGGAAATGATGCAGCTGTTGCCATTGCAGAGCATGTTGGCGGCAGCTTAGAAGGATTTATCTTTATGATGAATCAAAAGGCAGCTGAACTAGGAATGGAGAATACGAATTTTCAAAATCCGCACGGACTCGATGATCATAAAAATCATTATTCATCAGCCTATGACATGGCGATCTTAACAAAATACGCGATGAAACATAAACAATATCAAAAAATTGCCGGTACAACTTTCTATAAAGCGAAGACAATGGAAGGCTATTGGAAAAATAAAAACAAGCTGCTTACCGGTTTATACGAATATTCCACTGGAGGGAAAACAGGATATACAAAGCTTGCAAAACGAACACTTGTCTCCACCGCTGCAAAGGGTGATGCTCAGCTGATCGCTGTGACCATTAATGCACCTGACGACTGGAAGGATCATATTTCTATGTTTGAATATGCATTTGATCACTATAAAACGTATGTGCTTGCTGAAAAAGGAAGGCTTGCTTCGTTAAAAGGGACCTTTTACGAAAAAAAAGCGTTTATCAAGCGTGATGTGGACTATTTTTTAAATGAAGATGAGAAAAAACTTGTCAAAATTGAAACGGAAATGCTCACCCCTAAAAAGAAATGGAAAAAAAACGCCGAAGCCATCCCAGATGTTGTTGGAAAAATGACGATTTTATTAGATGGACAGGTGATTGAGCAATTACCGATTTTTTATGAAAATAAACGAAACCGCATGCCTCAAAAAAGCTTTCAAGAAATGTTTAAGTCTGTCTTTCAGACATCTATAGGCGGATCTTCATGGTCAATCTAATTTGGGTATTTCTCACTGTCATCGGTCTTGTCTATGCGATGTTTAATGGAACGATGCAGGAAGTGAACGAGGCTGTATTTAAAGGCTCAAAAGAAGCGGTTACTATTTCAATTGGTTTGATTAGTGTTCTCGTTTTTTGGCTCGGGCTCATGAAGATTGCCGAAGAGGCAGGGCTGTTAAATTTCTTTAGTAAATTGTGCCGGCCCTTTATTTCAAAGCTATTCCCGGATATTCCGCCTAATCATCCTGCGATGGGATATATTTTATCCAATCTCATGGCGAATTTCTTTGGTCTCGGGAATGCCGCTACACCTCTTGGAATTAAGGCGATGGAGCAGATGAAAGCATTAAACGGCGGAAAAAATGAGGCAAGCCGGTCTATGATTACATTTCTAGCGGTCAACACATCCTCTATCACACTTGTCCCAACAACCATCATTGCAATAAGAATGACCTATGGGGCAGATCAGCCAACAGACATTGTAGGGCCAACCATTTTAGCAACACTCATTTCAGGAATCGGTGCAATTATCATCGATCGTTATTTCCACTATCGCAGAAGCAGGCGGGGGTGATCTTGTGGCATTTATTAACTGGCTGTCACTTGCTTTGATTCCACTGATCATCGCAGGAATTTTGATTGCTGGAACCATTAAAAAGGTACCAACCTATGAAACATTTGTGGAGGGAGGAAAAGAGGGCATTCAAATTGCCTTTTCAATCATTCCCTATTTAGTCGGTATGCTTGTAGCCATTACGATATTTCGTGCATCAGGTGCGCTTGATTTTGTTATGGGACTATTAAAACCAGTCTTTACAGCGATTGGTTTCCCGCCAGAAGTCGTGCCGCTTGCGTTTATTCGCCCGATATCAGGAACGGCTGCACTCGGAATGACATCTGACTTAATAGCGACGTACGGCCCAGATTCTTTTATTGGCCAGCTTGCAGCTGTCATGCAAGGGTCAACAGACACCACCCTTTACATTTTAACGGTCTATTTTGGAGCAGTCGGGATTAAAAAAATGGGAGATGCGCTGAAAGTAGGTTTGCTAGCAGATCTCATTGGTGTCATTGCCTCTGTGATTATCGTCAGTTTGTTATTTAGCGGCGCCTAATCAGGCGCTTTTTTGTATTTCATGGATGGAAAATCGCTTTTTAGCTGAAATTAGACAGACGAAACGCTTAATTTTCCACGAATGCTTGTTTGTTTTAAGTCAAGCAAGTAAGATAGTACATGAGGTGAAAGACAAATGGAACGTTTACAGAAAGTAATTGCACATGCCGGCGTCGCTTCAAGACGAAAGGCTGAAGAATTAATTAAAGAAGGACGAGTTACCGTTAATGGTCAAACAGTGACAGAGCTCGGAGTGAAGGTGGGCTCTTCAGATAAAATTGAAGTCAATGGATTAAAGCTTGAAAGAGAAGAACCGGTTTACTTTATGCTTTATAAACCGCGCGGCGTCATTTCGGCTGCCGAGGATGATAAAGGACGCAAGGTCGTCACAGATTTCTTTGATGATGTCCCGCAGCGCCTTTATCCAATCGGGCGGTTAGATTATGATACGAGCGGTTTGATTTTGATTACAAATGATGGGGAATTTGCCCATAAGCTCATGCACCCGAAATACGAAATTGATAAAACGTATGCAGCGAAGCTAAAAGGCATTCCATCAAAGGAACTGCTTAGAAAGCTAGAAAAAGGGATCATGTTAGATCATAAAAAAACAGCACCTGCTCGTGCGAAAATGCTTTCTATTGATAAACGAAAACAAACTTGTATTGTTCAATTAACCATTCACGAAGGCAGAAACAGACAGGTGCGCCGCATGTTTGAAGCGATTGGACATGATGTGTTAAAGCTAAAAAGGGAGCAGTATTCGTTCCTTCATATTGAAGGTATGAGACCAGGAGACCGCAGAGAATTGTCTCCGCATGAAGTAAAGCGCCTGAGAGCAATTGCCGATCATGGGAAAAGCGCTTTTTAATTTTCACATAAACTTCAAAAAATGAAGAAGCATCAAAAGAAGGAGAATGCTATAATTTACCTGAATGTCTATGGGGAAGGGGTACTTCAGATGAAAAAAAGACGGTTTTTCATACGGACGGGCATTCTCCTCGTGATGCTTGCTGCACTATGTTATACAATGTATAACTCAGTATTTGCCAAACAGGATCGAGTCAAAGAAGGATCTATTGCGCCAAACTTTGTCCTTCAATCTGTCGATGGGGATCGGATTGAGTTAAAGGACTTAAAAGGCAAAGGTGTCTTTCTTAATTTTTGGGGTACATGGTGTGGTCCGTGTAAACAGGAATTTCCTTATATGGCGAATCAATATGAAGTGTTCAAGGATCGCGGTGTGGAAATTGTTGCAGTCAATGTTGCGGAATCCAAGATTGCCGTGAAAAATTTTATGGAGTCCTATGGCGTGAATTTTCCTGTTGCCATGGACAAAGATCGTCAAGTGACAGAGGCATATGATATTACGCCGCTGCCAACCACATTTTTAATCAGTCCTGAAGGCAAGGTAATCAAAGTCATAAAGGGAACGATGACAGAACGTAATGTCTATGAATATATGAATTTGATTAAACCAAAGGGGTCATAGAATGAAAGAGGTAAAGTGCGAGTGTGGACATATTAATCCAATCGGTACTGTTCTATGTGAATCATGCGGGAATCCCATTGCGGCTAAAGAGAAAAACTCTTCAAAGCTGCTTGATATGAGATATGACGGCAGTGCAAGACGCTCGCAAACATACAACAAAACGATTGTTGATAAAGTATGGAACTTTTTTTCTTCCGTTAAAGTGGGTGTGTGGCTGATTGTCATTACACTGCTCGCTTCTTCGCTTGGAACGATTTTTCCGCAGGAGCGATTTATTCCGCCAGGTGCATCTGCTTCCACGTATTATGAAGAGCAATATGGATCGTTTGGCAAGCTGTATTACACACTTGGATTTCATGATCTTTATAATTCTTGGTGGTTTTTAGCTCTTGTCGCATCAATCGGAATCTCCCTTGTCATTTGCAGTCTCGACCGCGTTATTCCTCTTTATCGAGCACTCAAAAACCAAGGGGTTATCAAAAAAGAAGGCTTTATGAGAAGACAGCGTCTGTTTAGCGAGACAGACAAAACATTAGATCAGCATACATATGAAGGCATCATAAGAGCAATGAAACAAAAGCGTTACCGTGTGCGAGAAGAAAATGGGCATATTTTAGCCGAAAAAGGACGTTTTTCACGCTGGGGACCTTACGTCAATCACATTGGACTAATCATCTTTCTCATTGGAGCGATGCTCCGGTTTGTCCCGGGCATGTACGTGGATGAAACGCTTTGGGTCAGAGAAGGGGAAACTGCACCAATTCCAGGTACGGATGGTCAATACTTTTTGAAAAATAATGCGTTTTCAATTGATCGCTATGAAACTGGAAATGAAAAAGAAGTGTTTGAGAATGCCATTGAAAAAGCTGGCGACGGTCAAGTGGTGAAAAGCTATAAAACGGATGCTATTTTATACAAACGTGAAGGAGAAGTTGTATTTGGTGAAAAGCCCAAGCTGAAGCAGGTAACAGAACACGATATCAAAGTGAATGAACCGCTCAAGTTTGACAATTTCTCATTATATCAAGTAGATTTTAAGCAAAATGAACTCGATCAAATGGTCTTTCAGCTGATTCGTAAAGATACAGAAAAATCTTTCGGTACAGTGAAGATTAATCTGCTGGAGCCTAAGTCAGAATATGATCTTGGTAGCGGTTACAAAGTCAAGGTGATGAGCTATCTGCCTGATTTTTATTTTGACGATGATGGAACGCCGAGTACGAAAACAAGGAATCCGAATAATCCTGCTTTCGTGTTTGAAATGATTTCTCCTGAAAAACCTAAAGGTGAAAAAAGCTTTGTCGCCATTCAAGAGACAGTAGAGGGTTCTGATAACAATCTATATAAAATGAAGTTTGATCGGGTTGAAACGAAAAACGTTACAGGGTTAACAGTTAGAAAGGATTTAACACTTGGCGTGCTCATAGTAGGCGGAATCATCTTCATGATTGGTGTCGTGCAGGGGATGTATTGGCAGCATAGAAGAATCTGGCTGTCGGCAAAGGATGGAAAAGTATTGGTGGCAGGACATACAAACAAAAACTGGTTCGGCTTAAAGTCCGATATTGGAGTGTTACTGAACGGCAGTGGCATCAAACAGCCAGTTGATCAAAAAGAACTGCCTGATACAACAAGTATCAGCAAAAGCAAGGGGGAAGGATTAGATGGCGGCAGTCAGTGAAAATCTGTTATTTGCAGCTTTTCTATTTTATTTAGCGGCAGTTCCTTTTTTTGGTGGTGCCATTAAGGGAAAAAAGAAAGAGGAAGGACCGCGCAGGAATAAGGCGGCACTCATTGGCATTACGCTTACCATCATCGGTTTTTTGAGCCAGTTGGGCTATTTTATTTCAAGATGGATCGCATCTGGCCATGCACCAGTCAGTAATTTGTTTGAGTTCACAACGGCTTTTGGCATGATGCTGGTGCTTGCATTCATCATTTTATATTTTGTGTATCAAGTATCTGTACTTGGTTTATTCACACTTCCAATCGCTTTATTGATTATTGCCTATGCAAGTATGTTCCCATCAGATATTTCACCGCTGATTCCTTCACTTCAAAGTAATTGGCTTTATATTCACGTGACAACAGCAGCACTTGGCCAAGCCATTTTAGCCATCAGCTTTGTGGCAGGTGTCATCTTTCTATTAAAGCATGTGGATCAAACAAAGCCAGGGAAGAAGACGTTTGGTTTAGAGCTTGTCATGTTTATGATTGTGGTCACACTTGCATTTATCGCTGTTACGTCTATCTTTAGAATGACAGGATATGAAGCGACATTTAATTGGATCGATAAAAATAAAGAAAAAAGTGAGATGGTCTATGAGCTGCCAGCTCTTGTCGGACCTCATAAAGGGGAGCTTGTGACGGAAGATCGTTTGGAACCGTTTGTCGAGCTGCCGCCTGTTTTTTCAGGTAGAAAGGTCAATACGGTGTTATGGTCATTTGGCGTAGGGCTGATCATATACGGACTCATTCGATTGATCATTCGCAAACGGCTGAGCGCACTGCTTCAACCGCTAGTGAAACAGGTGAACTTAGATTTAGTTGATGAAATTGGGTATAGGGCGGTTTCGATTGGTTTCCCTGTATTTGCGTTAGGCGGGTTGATTTTTGCCATGATCTGGGCGCAAATTGCATGGACTAGGTTTTGGGGCTGGGACCCGAAGGAAGTATGGGCATTGATTACGTTTCTCTTTTATGCTGCCTATCTTCATCTTCGCTTGTCGCGGGGCTGGCATGGTGAAAAGTCCGCATGGCTTGCTGTGATCGGCTTCGCCATTATTATGTTTAATCTCATCTTTGTCAACCTTGTCATTGCGGGGCTTCATTCTTACGCATAATCACAAGGAAAAGCCAACTTTTATGATTCAATTCGGCTTTTTGTTAAAATGAATGTAACAACGGAGAAAGCAGGAGGACTGTCTAATGGAACACACAACTCAAACGAAAATATTAGTCGTAGATGATGAGGCAAGAATTCGCCGCCTTTTAAAAATGTATTTAGAACGTGAGAATTATGAAATCGATGAAGCGGAAAATGGAGATGAGGCGATTCAAAAAGGGCTTCAAACCGATTACGACCTCATTTTGCTCGATTTAATGATGCCTGGTACAGATGGAATCGAAGTGTGTAATCAAATTCGAGACAAAAAAGCGACTCCAATCATTATGCTGACGGCAAAAGGAGAAGAAGCCAACCGCGTTCAAGGATTTGAGGCAGGAACGGATGACTACATTGTCAAACCTTTCAGCCCGCGTGAAGTGGTTTTACGTGTAAAGGCATTGCTCAGAAGATCGTCTCAAACGTCTTATTTGAATACTGGGACAACAACAAAGGATGTTCTTGTGTTTTCTCATCTTTCTATTGACCATGATGCACATAGAGTGACGGCTGATGGCAAAGAAGTCAGCCTCACGCCGAAGGAATATGAGCTTTTATATTTCCTTGCAAAAACACCAGATAAGGTCTATGACAGAGAAAAGCTGCTAAAAGAAGTATGGCAATATGAATTCTTTGGAGACTTACGAACAGTTGATACGCATGTCAAACGACTTCGTGAAAAACTGAATAAAGTGTCACCAGAAGCAGCGAAAAAAATCGTAACTGTATGGGGTGTCGGGTACAAATTTGAGGTCGGCGCTGAATGAAACTGTGGAAAAGTGTTGTAGGAAAGCTATGGTTAACCATTCTTTTCCTCGTCCTGATCGTTTTATCTATTTTAACTGTGCTTCTTTTAGAGTTCATTGAAAATTATCATGTAGAAGAAGCAAAATCTGATTTAACACAAATGGCAAACAAAGTAGCGGTCATTTTAGAAAGCCATGAGGATCAATCGCTTGCAAGGTCGATTACATCAGAGCTCGCTGACAAATTGACAAGTATTGCGATCATCCAAGAGGACGGGCTAGAGTGGTATTCGTCTGAAAAAGACGGGAAGCTTCCTGCGATTACAAAGAAACAAATTGAAGCAGACAGCGATTTAAATCAAGCACTGAAAGATCGTAAAAAAATCAGTAAACGTGCAGAACCTGATGCAGGCAATCAAAAAGATGAACGGATTGTAGTCGGTGTTCCATATGAGGCGAACGGAAAAAAAGGCATGGTCTTTCTTTCTCAGTCACTCCTCGCTGTAGAACAAACAACGAAACATACGACACGCTACATCTTTTTAGCCGCCGGAATTGCGATTGTACTGACCACTATATTCGCTTTCTTCTTGTCAACACGTGTCACCTATCCTCTCAGAAAGATGAGAGAGGGTGCACAAGATTTGGCGAAAGGGAAATTTGATACAAAGATTCCTATTTTAACGCAAGATGAAATTGGAGAACTGGCGATCGCCTTTAATCAAATGGGGAAGCAGCTTAAATTCCATATCACAGCCTTAAATCAAGAAAAAGAACATTTATCTAATATTTTAAGCAGTATGGCTGATGGCGTCATCACCATCAATATTGATGGAACGATCTTGATGACAAATCCTCCAGCAGAACGATTTTTACAGGCATGGTATTATGAGCAAAATATGAAGATCAAAGATGGAGATGAACTGCCGCCAGAAGCGCGCGAGCTATTTCATACAGCTGTCAGTACAGAAAAAGAGCAAATGATCGAAGTTACGCTGCAAGGGCGTACCTGGGTTCTTCTCATGTCTCCGCTGTATAATCAGCAGGATGTCAGGGGAGCAGTTGCAGTCCTTCGTGATATGACGGAGGAACGAAGACTTGATAAGCTGAGAAAAGATTTCATTGCCAATGTCAGTCATGAACTTCGTACACCAATTGCCATGCTGCAAGGGTACAGTGAGGCAATTGTAGATGATATTGCAGGATCAGAAGAGGAAAAGAAAGAGATTGCGCAAATTATCTATGATGAATCACTGCGAATGGGACGTCTTGTGAATGACCTTCTAGATCTAGCGAGAATGGAAGCAGGTCATATTACACTTAATCTTGAATCAACAGATACGGAAGAGCTGACAGAGAAGATCTACCGCAAGTTTCTCGGGATTGCGAAAGAAAAACAAATCGACCTTACGTATGATATTCAAGTCGATGAACCGAACTTTGTATTCGATCCAGATAAGATTGAGCAAGTGTTTACGAATCTCATTGATAATGCCATTCGTCATACACCAGAGGGCGGCGAGGTTCACTTCTCGGTTCAATCGGTGGAGAACGGACTGAAAATGGATGTAAAAGATTCGGGGAGCGGAATTCCCGAAGAGGATCTGCCCTTTATTTTCGAACGCTTCTATAAAGCCGATAAAGCAAGGACAAGAGGACGTTCTGGTACTGGACTTGGCCTTGCGATTGTGAAGAACATCGTCGAGGCACATCAAGGCTCTATACATGCTCATAGCAAAGCGGGTGCAGGTACACACTTCACATTCTATATTCCGAGAAAAAAGCAGGAACTCGTCTAATCTTGACGAAGAATCTTGTTACATGAGAAACACTTCTTTTCGTAAAGAAAATGAAGTGTTTTTTCTATTTTCAAATTTTTAAGGAGAAGTTAAACAAAAAGCCCTTTCCAAACTGTCGAACTTGTAATATATTTGTCATAAAGTTGTAATGTAACGTTTTATAAGAGTCACTCGACAAAAATAAGTGAACGGAGGGGTTTCCTATGCATGAAACCTTTCAAAAAATATATGATTCGTACCATCAAGATTTGTACCAGTTTTTATTTTACATGGTTAAAGATAAAAATCAGGCAGAGGATCTCGTACAGGAGGTTTACATTCGGGTACTTCACTCATATAAAACTTTTGAAGGAAGAAGCAGCGAGAAAACATGGCTGTTTTCAATTGCAAGGCATGTGGCGATTGACTGGTTTCGCAAGCAGCAAACCATTAGACAACGGGTACTCGGCACGTTTGATTGGGATAAGCAGGATGTAAAAGACCCAGACTTGCTCCCAGACGAACTGGCTGTACAGGATGAAAATACTAAAGAAATTTATGCCGCGCTTGATCACTGCACGATTGATCAAAGAGCTGTCATCATTTTAAGGTTTATCCAGGGCTACTCAATCATGGAGACGGCAAAGGCGCTAAAGTTCTCGGAAAGCAAAGTCAAAACAACGCAGCACCGAGGCCTGAAAGTGCTCCGAAAACATATGGAGCTTTTGAAGGAGGAGCTAGTGAATGAAAACGAACAGGTCCGATTGGAGCGAAGAACGAATCAAGGTGTTACTAAGTCAGCTTCCAAAGGTGGAGGACAACCGTTCATCTAAGCAGATATACCAGCAGGTGCTGATGGCAAGCGGGAAGAAAAAGAAAAGTGTCAAATGGATCGGTCCAGCGGTGGCAACCGTTGTGGTTTTATTTATGGCGTTTTTAATTTCTCCTCATTTATTTCAGCCGGCTGTTCAAGAACAGCATCAACAGATGAAAATGGAATCAAGTGCTGACAAAGGACAGGCAAATGCCACATTAGAGCCGGTCAAACAGGCAAATGGTACCACACACGTTGTTTCTCATGAAGACAAGCAAAAGTATATGACGGTTGCATACATAGATGAATCGACATCTCAAGTGGTTCCCATAAGTATTGAAAAAGAGAATGAACATGGCCATTTGCAGGAAATGATGAACACATATGAACAGGTGCAGCTGCCTGAAATGACAAAGCCTCTTCAATCTTATCTTGAGATGGTGGACCTTCGTGAAAATGGGAATACACTTGTTTTTCAGTTAAAAAATGATTTGTCCCTTGATACGATAAAGGAAGCCAATCGATTTAAAGATATGGTAAAAGAAACGCTCAAATGGAGCAGGTATAAACAAGTGGAGGTCAGGTCAGTTAAAGGTTCTCATCTTCAATTAGGGACTAGCAGCTTTGGCACGATATCAATTGATAAACAAACGAAGAAAGCTTATTACGTGTTAGAAAATAAGAGCGGGACTTTTTTGGTGCCCTCAAAAACACATTATTCTACTTATGAAGATGCGGTAGAGGCCATGAAACGCACGAGTGATTCTGGACTTGAACCATTAATTAAAGAAGAACCCATTAAAGAAGTGACATCAAAAGGTAAGCATGTAACCATCACGTTTGGAGCATCAGCGCAATTATCGGACTCAATTGATCATACTCTACTCATTGAAGGTCTGCTGCTCACAGCGAAAGATTTTGGTTTTACAGATGTCACCATTCAATATGCAGGAACAGATCAAGTAGGACCATATGAATTAAATGAACCAATAGAGGTGCCGGCTCTGCCGAATCCAGTTGTCATCAAAGAACGTTAAAGGACGCAAGCATTTCATTGCGTTCTTTTTTGATGTATAGAAAATGGTCTTCTTGCTGTATACTAAGCTGTCATGAAAAGAACCTCAAAGAAGGGGAGTCACTGATGAAAAGGTATTGCTTCATAGGTGCCAGCTGTTTTTTGCTCTTGATCTTAGCGCCATTTGCCCATGCACAGAAGGCAACCGAATGGGTGGAACCAGTGAAAGGAGAAGTCACTGACTTGTTTGGGACAAGGGGCGGCTCGCATAAGGGATTAGATATAGCTGCGCCAGAAGGAGAATCCATTTTTGCTGCAAGTGAAGGTGTGGTCACGCGTTCGTATGTATCGGCTACATATGGAGAAGTTGTATTTATTCAGCATCCAAACGGATACGAAACTGTCTATGCTCATTTACACGAGCGTTTTGTGAAAAAGGGTGACCATGTACAAGCGGGACAGCCGATTGGTATAATTGGCAACACAGGGGCCTCCAGAGGCACACATTTGCATTTTGAAGTACATCGTGGCAATTGGTCAGTGAGCAAAGAGGATGCGATAGATCCGCTCAAAATGATTGCTGTGGAACGCTTCCGAGAGCCGGCTCTTCATGTAAATGGACATGAAAAAAATACATATGTCATTAAACAAGGGGATACCCTTTGGTCGATAGCAAAGGCGCATGAAATGACTGTGGAACAATTGAAAAAGATCAATGAGCTGACCACTCACCTCATTCGAACAGGAGACCGTTTAATGGTTTCAACAAAATAAACCTCATGCAAAGCATGAGGTTTATCACTGTTTTTTATAAGTCAATCAGGCGGACAGAAAGAATATCCTGCACTTCAGTTAATTTTTTCACAATTTCGTCCTCTAGATGCTTGTCGAAAGAAAGCATCATAATGGCTTCGCCGCCTTTTTCTTTCCGTCCCACCTGCATTGTTGCGATGTTGACATCATGGTCGCCTAAAATCTGTCCAACCTTTCCAATCACACCAGGTGCATCTGTATGCTGGATGTAGACAAGGTGTCCATCTGGGTAAAAATCAATATTAAAGCCATTAATAGAAACTACGCGTTCCCCTAAATGCGGAATGTAAGTCGCTTTAAGAGTAAAGGTTGAAAGATCACCTTTGACTTCAATAGAAATACTGTTCTCGTAACCAGATTCGCTGGAAGAAATTTTTTCACTAAAGCTAATGCCTCGTTCTTTTGCGACCATTCCAGCATTTACTTCATTCACAGTCGAATCAACACGCTCTTTTAAAAAGCCTGACAGGAGACTCTTTGTGATAAATGATGTTTCGAGTTTTGAAATAGAGCCTTCATAAGAAATGCCTACTTCTTTTACAGGTTCTCTCATGGATTGAGAGACAAGACGTCCAAGTTTTCCTGCAAATTGATGATAAGGCTGAATCTTTTTGAACTCGTCTTTTGTCATCGCTGGTAGATTAATAGATGACATGACAGGAAGGCCTTTTGCAAATTGAAGGACTTCTTCAGATACTTGCGCCGCTACATTTAATTGTGCTTCTTTTGTAGAGGCACCAAGATGCGGAGTTGCAATGACGTGTGGATGATCCACAAGCGGATTATCAGTTGGAGGTTCTACCTCGAATACATCGAGTGCAGCTCCTGCGACATGGCCGCTTTCAAGTGCCTCAAGAAGGTCAGCTTCGTCAATAATGCCGCCGCGCGCACAGTTTACAAGGCGAACACCTTTTTTCGTTTTTGCAATCGTTTCTTTATTGAGAAGTCCTCTTGTTTCTTTTGTTAATGGCGTATGTACAGTAATAATATCTGATACTTCGAGTACTTCATCAAGTGATTTCGCATTGACGCCAATTTTTTCTGCACGTTCTTTTGTGAGAAATGGGTCAAACACGTTGACTGTCATGCCAAATGCTCTTGCACGCTGGGCGATTTCACTTCCGATTCTGCCTAAACCGACAATCCCAAGAGATTTTCCGTAAAGCTCAGCACCAACATATGCACCTCTGTTCCATTCTTTTGATTTGACAGAAATATTGGCCTGCGGAATATGACGCATAAGTGATGAAATCATAGCGAACGTATGCTCAGCTGTCGAGATCGTATTACCGTTTGGTGCATTGATTACAATGACGCCATGCTTGGTCGCTTCATCAATGTCAATATTGTCTACTCCGACACCGGCACGGCCGACAATTTTTAATGAAGTCATTTTTTCATAAAGCTCTTTTGTTACTTTTGTGGCACTTCTGACAAGTAAGGCATCAAACGTGTGTAATTCATCTTCTGCTTCTGCTACATTTTTTTGGACAATTTCAACAAAATCTGATTCTAAAAGTGGTAGAAGACCATCATTGCTCATCTTATCTGAGACTAATACTCGAAACATCGTTAGATTTCCTCCTAAAATAAACGTCATAAATATCTGATAATTTACCATATTCCTTTTCACTGTGTCAATCAAATTAAAGCAGTAAAGTGAAAAAGAAAACACGAACATTTCTTTGTGTCTTTATAAAGAATGAACACCTTTAAACAAAAGATAACCAATTTTTGCGCATTTGTCATTAGAATTTTTGTGTTTTTTACGATTTCTTAAAACTGATGAATTTGCTCAGGATTTTTATCTGTACAAATGCTCATATATCATATATAATGATGTCGAATTGAATAATGATCAATCTTCGGGGCAGGGTGCAATTCCCTACCGGCGGTGATGAGCATAGTCTCTAAGCCCGCGAGCCTTTTTGGCAGGATTCGGTGTGATTCCGAAGCCGACAGTATAGTCTGGATGGGAGAAGATGGAGGTTCATAAACGTTGAAAACATTGATGTTCACACGTTTATTTGTCTAGCCCAATTTCCCCGCTCCTGTTTTCAAGGGCGGTTTTTTTGTGGCTAAAATGGAACAATCCTCTTTTCGAAAGATTTGATCGAAAAGGAGAGAGAATATTGAATCAAAGTAAAGTAAAGCGTTTAGTTGTTACCAGTATGCTCAGCAGTATTTCGTTTGTGTTAATTTTATTGGATTTTCCTTTCCCGGGTCTTCCAGCGTATTTGAAAATTGATTTTAGTGATATCCCGGCAATTATTGCAATTTTAATTTATGGACCGGGTGCAGGGATTGCAGTTGAGGCATTAAAAAATGTACTGCATTACCTCATTCAAGGCAGTATGTCCGGCGTTCCAGTTGGGCAAGTCGCGAACTTCATTGCAGGCACACTATTTATCTTGCCAGTCGCCTTTATGTTTAAAAAAATCAAATCAGCAAAAGGGATGGCATGGTCTATGATCGCGGGTACATTGCTTATGACTGTGATGATGAGTATTTTAAATTACTTCTTATTCCTGCCAGCTTACACATGGTTCTTAAACGCGCCAGAACTATCTGATCATGCGCTCAAGACGACCATTACAGCAGGGATCTTACCATTTAACTTTATTAAAGGAATCATCATTACCATCGTGTTTAGCCTCATTTTTGTGAAAATGCGTCCATGGTTTGAAAATAAACGCCGACTTCAAAATAGTTAATATAAAAAAAGCCCCTGCATAAGGGGCTTTTATACTATTCATGCTTAAGCGGGTCACCATCGAAAGATTCGTCCGCAACTTTGATAGAATCTGTTGGACATCCTTCAAATGCATCAAGCATATCTTCTTCAAGTACTTCTGGAACTTCTACAGTCCCTTGGTTGTCATCAAGCGTAACAAATGCAATGCCTTCATCATCATAATCATAAATGTCTGGAGCAGCTGCACCGCATGCGCCGCAAGCAATACATGTGTCTTTGTCTACAATTGTATATTTTGCCATGTTAAAAAAATACCTCCCAGATTGTTCGATGGAACAAATGGTCTAACCTTTTTAGTTTCACCGATAAAAAACAATTTCCTCAAACCTTATTGTAATGATTTTAATTTCACATTTCAACTGTAAAGTGATTGAGAATGCTTATCACATAAGGGTTTGTTCATAACTTTCCCCCACAAATTGAGTTTAAACATTTCTTCTTCTATGAAATCTGTTAAAATAAAGGGAGAAAATATTCGAATTTTGTCAGGAAGACAGGTGCTTTGGCGAATGACTCTTCATTACTTGGATGTCATGTTAATGGACAGCGTATATAAATTGAACGGCGAACGCTCCATAAGTGCTGTCTACCATCTTTTTAAAGGAAAAAAATCATCACAAACCATACAGGATGCCAGTTTGTTTCAGCTTTCAAAGTATTTCGGCTGTTACCCGGGGTTTACGAGGGATCAGCTGAATCGCTCTACTATAAAGCTTGACGAAAAGCACTACATCAAAAAAACAGGGGAGACATTCATTGTTACAGATGCAGGACAGCAAATGCTAAACCAGTATTTCTCAGAAAAACCGATGCCCGCTTATTTTCATGGTGCCAAATATCATGATAAAGCAAAGGTGTTATGGATGAGGCTCTCGTTACTTGTACAAGTGCTGTCTCACCATCTGGCTGGATCGCATCAATATGTCCCAATACAAAGAGATGTATCTGTACAAAGCTGGACGAAATCCTTCTTAAAACAGCATCACGAGAAGAATATGCTTTCGGAAGAGCTGCATCATGAACTCGAAAAGCTCCTTAGCCGTATAAGTGATCAAGAGGCGCTGATATTTGTTTATTCATTGACCTCAAATGAAAGAATTGGGCGTACGTATCAGCAAATGGCAGAGTGGCTAAAAGAAGATGTGTGGTATGTGTACCTGCTTTTTTGGAATGTCCTCCATTATTTTATTCATGCTGCCCAAAAAGGTGAGGCGCAGCTCATGCAAAAGCTCGTAGGTGACCTTGAATTCAAACGCGTGCTGACAACCTCTACGCACAAAACGCTCGAGCTTGTGCAAAAAGGATTTGATATTGATCAAATTGCTCACATTCGCTCTTTAAAAAAGGCAACGATCGAAGACCATATTGTCGAGCTTTCCATACATGAACCGAGCTTCTCAATAGAGCCGTATGTGAGCGAAGAACAGCAGCAGGCCATTCATGCAGTAGCCAGAGAGCTTCAAACAAATAAGATGAAGCTGATTAAAGAAAAACTCGAACATCCATTTACTTATTTTCAAATACGATTGGCTCTGACAAGGATGGTGAAAGCAAATGGATAAGCTTCATCAGACGCTCATGCGATATTTTGGTTACGACTCATTTAAAACGGGTCAAGAGGACATTATTCAAAGTGTACTGAATCAAAAGGATACGGTGGCCATGCTGCCTACTGGCGGCGGGAAATCCATCTGCTATCAAATTCCCGGCTATATGGCAGATGGATTAGTTCTCATAATTTCGCCGCTGTTATCGCTTATGGAGGATCAAGTCGAACGAATGAAAATGCGCGGAGAAAAACGAGTGGCGGCACTGAACAGCACATTGTCTTTTCAGGAGAGACGACATATCATTCGGCATTTGCCATCATATAAATTTTTATTCGTCGCCCCTGAGGCATTAATGTCAGAGGTGCTGCTAGAACAGCTCAAATCGATGCATATTGGTCTGTTCGTCGTCGATGAAGCCCATTGTATATCCGAATGGGGGCATGATTTCCGTCCGGAATATTCCAAGCTGGGAGAATGGAGAGAAGCGTTAGGTCATCCTGTCGCCTTAGCACTGACGGCAACTGCAACAAAACAAACGCTAAAAGATACCGTACAAACGTTAAGATTGCAGCATCCAGACTTTCATATCCATTCTGTCAACCGGCCAAACATCGCATTAGTCAAAGAAGCGCACGAAACGAAAGAAGCAAAAGAAAAACGGGCTATTGAGCTTGTTGAATATCTGCAAGGCCCCGGTCTGATTTATTGTCCAACCCGGCAAATGACAGAAGATATGGCGCTCATTATGAAACAAAAAACCCATCAGCGTGTAGAGTATTACCATGGCGGGATGGATGCAGGAGACCGTATGCTTATTCAGCAGCAATTTATCAGCGGACAGCTTGATCTTATTTGTTGTACAAGTGCTTTTGGAATGGGAATTGATAAAGCCGATATACGATTTGTTATTCATATGAGCCCGCCGCAGTCAATTGAAGCATTTATGCAGGAAATTGGAAGAGCAGGTCGGGACGGGAAAAAGAGTGTCAGCATTCTTTTATATACAGAAGAGGATGCGGACATTCAACAGCATTTAATACAAGCAGAGGGCTTTGATGAGCCAGAAATTGATTTCTTCTTAGCAAGGCTGATACAAATGCAGACAAATGATGAAAAGAAATTACGTGAACAATTGATGGAATCAGGGCTTCAGGAGACACGTGCAAGAATGCTGATCCATTATTACAGGATGTATCAGTCTGACGAGCCGCGTGTGCTCCTGATGAAACTGAAAGAGAAATTGCAGGACAGACAAACAGAAAAACTGAGAAAAGTGTGGCAATTTAAGGAGCGGATCACAGATCATGGCTGCTTTAGACAATCTCTGTTATCATACTTTTACGAACAGCTTGATCAAACAGAGAGCGCATCCTCTGGCAGCTGCTGCTCTTCTTGCGGACTTGACCTGTCTGATTATGAAAAAAAAGATCAACCATTGGAGCTGAATGAAATGAAACACTGGAAGACCGTGCTGAATCGTATGTTTCATCTGACAAAAGAGGCGCAGCATTGATTGAACAACATCGCCGGATCATCGAAAAATTAACCGATCGACAAGTAGTAGAACAGCTGTATTTCACGCAGCTGCTGATGCTGGTCATTTCCTTTTTACTAGGTATATTTATGTTTGATCATTGGACAGATTTCACATCTCTTTGGGAGATCCAAGATGCGCGGATACTGACTTATGGAATTGGCGGCGCTGCGGTTGTGATCATTGTGGATGCGATTGTCATGAAGGTGTTTCCTGCTCATATGTATGATGATGGCGGATTAAATGAAAAAATGTTCAAAAACCGCAGCATCCCGCATATTGTTTGGTTAACACTGCTCATCGCCTTTTCAGAGGAAATTCTATTCCGAGGGATCGTCCAACAGCAATTTGGACTGGAAATTGCCAGTATTGTGTTTGCGCTCCTTCACTTTCGCTACTTATCAAAAATACTCTTGTTTATCCTTGTGGTTTCTATTAGTATTTTTTTAGGACTTTTATACGAGTGGACGGGGAATTTATTTGTTCCTGTCATGACCCATTTTGTCATTGACTTAGTCTTTGCTTGTCAAATTCGTTTGAAATATAGGGGGAGGGATGAACATGGAAGAAATGTCGAGAATGAAGAGAAAGAAGGAGCAGCTGACCAACATCCATGACGATGATGTTGAGAAGATTTTTGAAGAAGAAGTTGAGCCTTCAGATGACTCTCACTTTCCTACACGAGAAGATTTCCATGAATATAAAAAGCAGCGCACGAAAAAGGTGCGCAATCCATTGTTTACAACACTGGCTATTATCTTTCCTATTATTGTCGTCACGGTGTTCTTCCTTTTGATTTACTACACATCAAAGGAAATCAACCATAATAATAATCAAGATGTATATAATATTGATTCTACATCAAGTGCTGACACAGACCCAGTCCCGTCAGCACTTGCCGAAACAAAAAATGACTCAAGCGCTGATAAAGCAGATGCGTCTGATGATGAGAAGCAAAAGAAAGAGGAAGAAAAACAGCGATCGAAAGAAAAAGCTGAACAGAAGAAAAAAGAAAAAGCTGCTAAAGAAAAAGAAGAGCGTGAACAAGCAGCGAAAGAAAAAGAACGCGAGAGAGCTGAAGCTGCCAAAAAGCGTGAACAGCAGCAGCTAGCCTTGCAAAAGCAACAGGAAGAGAAAAAAAGAAAAGAAGCCGAAGAGAAAAAGAGGCAGGAAGAAAAGCCAGTCCGTGTTGTGCAGCACACTGTTGGTCCAGAGGAAAACCTGTATCGAATTTCAATGAAGTATTACAAAAACCGTTCGGGTGAAGAGAAAATTAGAGCCTATAATCACTTAAAAGGTAACAGCGTATACAGTGGTCAAGTGCTGAATATTCCACTAGAAAACTAATCACCTGACATGAATGGAGAAGCACGCACATACATATGTAGAAAAAAGGGACAGGGTGTATGTGATGACATTACACGCAATCAGCCGATATATGGATCAGCCGACACAGAAGATGATGGAAACATTGATCAAAAGAAAGCATAAATATGAGGGTTTTGCCAAGCAGTGCAGAAGATGGCAATGGACAGCCCTTCTATCGCTGGCCATTCTTTTGTTTTATTTTGTGATCACGGCAAATGCGGGAGGCGGCTCGCTTCAGCCGGAAGCCATGATTGCCACACTGCTTGGTCATGAAGTATTTCTGTTTTGGACCATGGCCGAGGTCTTTGCTTTTTACGCATCTTATTACTATAAGAAAAAAGAAGAAAAGGCTGAGGATGAATATCATCGGCTTAGATGTGAAATTATACAAAAAAGCACAGATTTATGGCCGCAGTCAAATCAGTGGAAAGAGCGCGAGACGGTTTTTCACTATATGCAGAAGCAGTATGACATTAATCTCTATTATGAAAGTAAATAAATGAGAAAAAAGACGTTTAACAGTTGAAACGTCTTTTTTCTTTCAAGCGTCTTATGAAAGAAAGATACGTAAGGGAGCCATTTGTGATGAAATATGCCATCGGATTTACTGCCGCCATTGCGGCTGTTACAACAGGTGTGTGTGTAACGGCAAAAATGGTGAAAACGGCAAAACAAAACAACATCAAAAAGCATTATTTTACAATAGAAACACTTCAATCAGACCGGCCTGCTGTCATTTTCTTTATTTCTGATACACACAGACGTCTCATCAGTGACACTTTATTAGCAGAAATCAGACAGGAAGAGCCAGATGTGATTATGATTGGCGGAGATTTAGCAGAAAAAGGTGTGCCCTACGCAAGGATTGAAGAAAATGTGAAACGTTTATCAAGAATTGCGCCGGTTTATTTTGTTTGGGGAAATAATGATCATGAGCTGCACCAGCAAAGGTTTAAAGAAATTCTTCATGCATACGATGTCACGACTTTGCAAAATGAAACGGCTGTATGGAATTTCGAAGGCCAGCGAATCAAAATCGGAGGAATTGATGATATTCGGCTTGAAAAAGCAGATTATGAAGCCATACGGCCTGAGTTTGTAAAAGATGATGTCAATATTCTCTTATCACACAATCCAGATGTGCATCATTTGATGAGTGAAGAAGAGGGAATCGACCTTGTCCTGAGCGGTCATACGCATGGGGGACAGATCCGAATTGGGAAATTTGGTCCATATGAAAAAGGAAGAACAGGCCAGGTCAAAGGTGCGTTCTTTCTCATTAGTAATGGCTACGGGACCACAAAAATTCCCATGCGTCTCGGAGCAGAACCAGAAACCCATCTGATCTATTTAATGCCTCTAAAAACGCGTTAACTTGCGGCACCCTCAATATTTTCCATAAAAGTCACCGTAAGCATAGCTTCATGCTTGTCTTCCGTCTTGACACAGTGTAAACTGAATACAAAATTAAGAACCTATGACTCATCATCTCATATACTACAGTATGATGTGTGTTTAGAAGAGGCAGGAGGGAACGTTATGCGACTGGAGCGTCTGAATTATAATAAAATCAAAATTTTTCTCACACTAGATGACCTGACAGACCGAGGTCTTACGAAAGAAGACCTTTGGAAAGATTCGTTCAAAGTCCATCAGCTGTTTAAAGACATGATGAACGAAGCGAATCAGGAGCTCGGTTTTGAAGCGAATGGACCGATTGCTGTTGAAGTATTTTCTCTTCAGGCGCAGGGGATGGTCGTCATTGTCACAAAGAGTCAGCAGGAAGATGCTGATGATGAGTTTGATGAAGATTACATTGAGATGCAAGTCAAGCTCGACGAGAGTAAGCATGTGCTCTATCAATTTGCCTCGTTTGAAGATGTGATTCAACTGTCCCATAGTTTAAGTCGTATTGGACTTTTAGGGGGTACAGTTTACCATTATGAAGGTCAATATTATCTCAGCCTGGATGATGTTGGAGAATTATCTGCTGATACAGTCATTTCGATTTTAGCAGAGTTTGGTTCACCTACGACACTCACCATTCACCGGCTAAAAGAATATGGAAAAGTGATCATGCAAGAAGATGCTGTGAAAACGATTCAAATGTATTTTTAATCACTTTTTTCTATTATATTTAATACTGTTGTGATGAAACAACAGTATTTTTTTATATCCTTTTTTATATTTATAAACGCTGATATTTTATTTTGATAAAAAACGCTTTTTACCTTTGCTTTACCAGTACGAAGGTGTATACTATTGCTTGAAAGGGAGCAGTAGATCATGAAAGATTTCTAGGGGGTTTATTTTAATGGCAGCCGATCAAAACGCCGCTCATAACGCAGAAGATAAGCTAGATGTTTTAAAGTCAACTCAAACCGTCATACATAAAGCGCTTGACAAATTAGGGTATCCGCAGGAAGTGTATGAATTGCTGAAGGAGCCAATTCGTCTATTAACGGTCAAAATTCCAGTACGTATGGACGATGGATCGGTGAAAATTTTCACTGGTTACCGTGCACAGCACAATGATGCTGTCGGTCCAACAAAAGGCGGAATCCGTTTCCACCCGAACGTTACGGAAAAAGAAGTAAAAGCGCTTTCAATTTGGATGAGTTTAAAATGTGGAATTGTGGATCTTCCTTATGGCGGAGGAAAAGGCGGTATTATCTGTGATCCAAGAGAAATGTCATTCAGAGAGCTTGAAAAACTAAGCCGCGGCTATGTTCGCGCCATCAGTCAAATCGTTGGACCAACAAAAGATGTTCCAGCACCAGACGTGTTTACGAACTCTCAAATTATGGCATGGATGATGGATGAATATTCTAGAATTGATGAATTTAACTCGCCAGGATTTATTACAGGAAAACCAATTGTTCTTGGAGGATCACACGGACGTGATACTGCAACAGCAAAAGGTGTGACGATCTGCATCAAAGAAGCGGCGAAGAAAAAAGGAATTGACATTAACGGAGCTCGTGTTGTCGTACAGGGATTCGGAAATGCAGGAAGCTACTTAGCTAAATTCATGTATGATGCTGGAGCAAAAATCGTAGGGATTTCAGATGCATACGGCGGATTATACGATGAAGATGGTCTAGACATTGACTACTTGCTTGACCGACGTGACAGCTTTGGAACCGTCACTAAACTATTTAACGATACAATTACAAACCAAGAGCTGCTTGAGCTGGATTGTGATATCTTAGTACCTGCAGCCATTGAAAACCAAATCACAGAAGATAATGCGGCAAACATTAAAGCCAAAATTGTCGTAGAAGCAGCAAATGGTCCAACGACACTGGAAGGAACCAAAATTCTTTCAGATCGTGGTGTACTGCTTGTTCCAGACGTGCTTGCGAGTGCGGGTGGTGTAACTGTTTCTTACTTTGAATGGGTTCAGAATAACCAAGGGTTTTACTGGACTGAAGAAGAAGTTGAAACTCGTTTAGAAGATATGATGGTGAAATCATTTAATAATATTTATGAAATGGCGCAAAACCGCCGAATTGATATGCGTCTTGCTGCATATATGGTCGGTGTACGTAAAATGGCTGAAGCTTCTCGATTCAGAGGCTGGATTTAAGCGGCTGATTTGCATCGCGCCTTAAAATCTCCTATCCTTAAATAGGAGATTTTTTTATGGAATGGAACAAAGAATCAAACAGCCCAGCAATTGTTATTGCAGTGAAATGACAGGAGTGGAACAAATGAAACAAGAAAAAGCGATCATAATAGGAGGCGGCCCATGCGGGTTATCAGCTGCTATCGCATTCAAGCAAATTGGGATTGATGCACTTGTGATTGAAAAGGGGAATGTCGTGAACAGTATTTATCATTACCCAACACATCAAACCTTTTTTAGTACAAGTGAAAAGCTTGAAATCGGTGATGTCGCTTTTATTACTGAGAATCGTAAGCCCGTTCGTATTCAGGCACTTTCTTATTACCGAGAGGTCGTCAGACGAAAAAAACTGCGTGTACATGCTTTTGAAAAAGTAAACGCCGTGACGAAACAAGATGGCCGTTTTACGGTAAATACATCAAAAGACAACTATTCATGTGATTACGTCGTCATTGCGACTGGCTACTATGATCATCCAAACTATATGAACGTCAAAGGAGAAGACCTTCCCCACGTATATCACTATTTTAAAGAAGGACATCCATATTTTGATAAAGATGTGACGGTGATCGGCGGAAAGAACTCCAGTGTGGATGCTGCGCTAGAACTTGTGAAATGCGGAAGCAGAGTCACTGTGCTGTATAGAGGAACTGAATATTCATCCAGCATCAAGCCTTGGATACTACCAGAGTTTGAAGCGCTTGTCCGTAATGGAACAATTCGAATGGAGTTTGGTGCGCAGGTGAAAGAAATCACAGAAGAAGATGTGATCTTTACAAACCAGGAAAATCAAACGGATCGAGTGAAAAGTGACTATGTATTTGCTATGACTGGCTATCACCCAGATCATTCTTTCTTAGAAAAAATGGGTGTCACGATTGATCCAGAATCAGGCCGTCCAGCATTTGATGAACAGACGATGGAAACGAATGTTGAAGGTATTTTCATTGCGGGAGTCATTGCTGCTGGAAATAATGCCAATGAAATTTTCATTGAAAATGGAAGATTTCATGGCGGACTCATTGCAGAAGAAATCAACAAAAGAATCAACGGATAAAAAATGAACTGAATCCTTCAAAGGGGTTCGGTTCTTTTTTATATAAATTGGGATTATATAGAAAGATATTTTTAGAAAAATGGGCCCGAGTCATATAAAAAAAGGGTAAATCATGGTACGATAATGAAGGATAATGTAGGGAAAGAGGTCTGGTTATGATCGCAATCATCTCAGCAGGTTTAGCTCCCGGCATCGCACTTTTAAGTTATTTTTATTTGAAAGATCAGTACGACAATGAGCCGGTTCACATGGTCATCAGATCTTTTATGCTAGGTGTCATACTTGTGTTTCCAACCATGTTTATTCAATATGTCCTTCAAGAGGAAAATATCGCAACAAACCCTATCTTGATTTCATTTGTGACGTCGGGTTTTTTAGAGGAATCATTAAAATGGTTTATTTTAATGGTCAGCGTTTATGCACATGCCCAGTTTGACGAACACTATGACGGAATTGTGTATGGAACGAGTGTCTCACTTGGTTTTGCAACACTTGAAAATATCCTTTACTTAGTCGGTCACGGGGTCGAATATGCGTTTACCCGTGCTTTATTACCTGTATCAAGTCACGCATTATTTGGTGTTGTGATGGGTTTTTATATCGGAAAAGCCCGCTTCTCTGATAAAAAAGAGCAGCGCAAATGGCTGATCCTTTCTTTAACGCTCCCTGTGCTGTTTCACGGCCTGTATGATTTCATTCTATTAGGGATGAAAAACTGGGGATATATCATGGTGCCGTTCATGATTTTTTTATGGTGGTTTGGTTTAAGGAAAGCAAAAAAAGCCCGTGCGGTAAAAATGGTGCAAATTTAATTTTGGAAAACGTCCTATTTGTTTATAGGGCGTTTTTTTGTCTTTTCCATCCAATTCTCTCCTGTGTTGAATGTATAAAAATAGGGATCGGAAGAAACATATATTCAAACATCAAAAGTACAGGAGGATCAAATATGGATAAAGCTCGTTTCATGAAACAAATTGTTCTTATCTTCTCAATCGTTCTTCTTGCGTCTTCACTTTTGACAGTCAGTAAAAGTGAAGCCTTCACCGCCCAAGTCATCCAGCGCGGGGCAACAGGAGAAGATGTAGTCGAGCTGCAAGCGCGGCTCCAATACAATGGTTTTTACAATGGCAAAATCGATGGCGTCTATGGCTGGGGGACGTACTGGGCCGTTCGCAACTTTCAAAGCCAATTTGGCATGAAGAAGGTCGATGGACTTGTAGGTGAGAAAACAAAAAGCTTATTAGTTCAAAAGACGAAATACTACAAAGAGTTTGTTCAAAAGCAGCTGCAGGAAGGGAACCAGTTTACCCATTATGGCGGGAAGCCTCTTGATCAGCAAACAAAGGCTCCTGCGCAAAGAAGCTCGCAAAAAAAGACAGCCCAAGGTACAAACGAAAATCAAAAAAGTCAAGGTGGATCATCTGGGAAGTCTGGCAATCAGTCAGGCAGCCAGCAGGGAAATCAAACACCAAAACAGACAGCAGCCAACATGCCTGGTGGTTTTTCTAGTAATGACATTCAGCTCTTGTCGCAAGCTGTGTACAGTGAAGCAAGAGGTGAGCCGTATGAAGGACAGGTGGCCATCGCGGCCGTTATCTTAAACCGTTTGAACAATCCGACCTTTCCAAATACGATCGCAGGAGTCATTTTTGAACCGCTTGCGTTTACTGCTGTAGCAGATGGGCAATTTTATATGACGCCAGATGAAACGGCAAAAAAAGCTGTATTTGATGCAATCAATGGCTGGGATCCATCTGAGAGCGCCATCTATTACTTTAATCCTGATACAGCAACAAGTCCATGGATTTGGGGAAGACCACAAATTAAACGAATCGGGAAACATATATTCTGCGAATAAAAAGAGGTGTAAATAAATGATCAGAGGAATATTGATTGCTATTTTAGGAATTGCTGTCATCTCAACAGGTTATTGGGGCTATAAAGAACATCAAGAAAAAGACGCCGTACTGCTTCATGCTGAGAACAACTACCAAAGAGCATTCCATGATTTAACGTATCAGGTGGATCAGCTGCATGACAAACTGGGCGCAACACTTGCGATGAACAGCCAAACATCCATCTCACCAGCACTTGCTGATGTATGGAGAATGTCATCAGAAGCGCATAACAATGTCAGCCAGCTCCCGCTTACATTGATGCCTTTTAATAAAACGGAAGAATTCCTGGCGAATGTCGGAGATTTTAGCTACAAATCATCAGTCAAATCTTTATCAGATGAACCATTAAATAAAGATACGCACAAAACCATTACAGCTCTATATAATCAAGCGTCAGATATCCAAAACGAACTTAGACAAGTGCAGCACCTCGTACTTAATAAAAACTTAAAATGGATGGATGTTGAAATGGCGCTCGCTGACGGCGATCGAAAGAACGACAACACCATCATTGACGGGCTGAAAACAGTCGAGAGAAATGCAGATGCATTTGCAGATGTCGATCTTGGGCCTACAAATGTGTCCACAGAAAAAGAAACACAAGGCTACAATCATTTAAAAGGCGATAAGATTTCAAAAAAAGAAGCGATCCGCATTGCACAGCAATTCACACCCGACCATAATCAACATTTTAAAGTGAGAAAAAGCGGCAGCAAAACCAATCGCGACGTGTACAGCTTATCGATGTCTGATCCAGACAGCCATGCAAACTTTTATCTAGACTTAACTGAAAAAGGAGGACACCCAGTCTACCTTCTTCAGAATCGTGACGTGAAAAAACAGAAAATCAGTTTGAATGAGGCATCAGAAAAAGCACTCAGCTTCCTAAAGAAGCAAGGGTTTGACACAGAATCGTTCCATTTAGATGAAAGTGCACAATTTGATAATATCGGTGTATTTACCTATGTTCCTCTTCAGAAAAATGTTCTGCTTTATCCAGATAGTATACGCATGAAAGTCGCATTGGACGATGGTGAGGTTGTTGGGTTTTCAGCGAAGGATTACTTAACGAATCATAAAACACGCGACATTAAAGCACCTAAAATCTCGCAAAAAGAAGCGAAGAAAACATTAAATCAGCATGTAAAGATCGAAGATACTCATTTAGCGATTGTGCAAAATGATATGTCAGAGGAAGTTCTGTGCTATGAGTTCCTCGGAACGATAAAAAACGATACGTATCGCATGTTCATTAATGCAGATAATGGAAAAGAAGAACGAGTAGATAAACTAAAAAACGCAGAACCTATATATAAAGACCTATAGAAAAGGAAACGAGGAAAAGGCTAATAAGTCTTTTCCTTTTGTTTTAGACATGGTTTAATATAGGAGAGGATACGATTTCACAGATGAAAAGAGTGATGAGGAATGTTACAAATAGGGGATGCAATCACAATCGAATATGTCAATGAGAACAAAGAAGTGAAAACAGCAAAATCGAAGGTTTTGGAAAATAATAACGATGATATTTGCATTAATTATCCAGCTGATCAAGAAACGGGACGCACCATCTACTTAAACCAGCAAACAGAAATCACCGTCTTCTTTTTTGACGAAAACCAAATTCCATACAAATGTACAAGCGAAGTCATCGGAAAAAGAAAAGAAGATATTCCGATGATTGTCATTTCCATTCCGCCAAAAGAAGAAATGATTCGCCTTCAGCGAAGAGAATATCTGAGAGTGGATACGATGGTCAAAGCTACTATCATGCAAACGGACGAAGAGGCCTTTGAGACGTTTATTGTAAATATGAGTGCTGGCGGCGTAGCAATCTCTGTTCCTGAGGGCGTGTCATTGAAAGAATATGGAGAAGTGGTCACAGAGTTTGAACTTCCCCTAAAAGAGCCCGTGAAAATAAAAGCGGTTGCAGAGATGAATCGAGTATATGAAGATGAACAGTCTGGCAAAAAAAGAGCGATCATGGAGTTTTCAGAGATCACAAATGAGCACCAGCAGCACATCATGAAATACTGCTTCCAGCAGCAGCTTTTAACACGTGTGAAAAAAGCATAAGAATAAAGGGTGTAAAAAGCTTCCATACTAGAGAGGAAAGAATCTAGCGTGGAGGCTTTTTGTATGAAGACAATGGAAAGATGGTTATTGAAAGTGGTGCTCATTCAGCTTGTTTTATTGCTCACTGTTCAGATCACACTTCATTTGACGAAAGGAGAACTTTTTTTGTCAAAAGTCGTGCAGTATGAGGGTGTGAACAACATGAGCATTGAAGAATGGATTGAAACGTTTAAGCAGAAGGATTGATAGAAAATTCCCCCGTTTGAGCGGTGATCGTGTTACAATTCATAAGGGAGATTCAATCAAGGAGAGGTATTATGAAAAAGAAATTATCTATTGCAATTGACGGTCCTGCAGCAGCAGGCAAAAGCACTGTGGCAAAAATTGTCGCAGCCAAAAAATCATATATTTATATTGATACAGGTGCTATGTACCGCGCGATTACACTTGCGGCACTCAATCAAGGTGTAGATCTTGAAGACGAACAGGCACTTGATTCATTACTGAAAAAAACGGTCATTGAACTAGTAACAACAGACGAGGGTCAAAAAGTCCATCTAAACAATACGGATGTCACAGAGGATATTCGCACAGACCGCGTAAGCAACCAAGTATCGGTTGTTGCAAAGCACAGAGCTGTTCGGGAAGAAATGGTCCGCAGGCAGCAAGAGCTTGGCAAACGAGGCGGCGTCGTTATGGACGGAAGAGACATAGGCACTCACGTACTTCCAGATGCTGAAGTGAAAATTTTCTTGCTTGCATCAGTAGAAGAAAGAGCAAAACGCCGCTTTGAAGAGAATCAGAAAAAAGGCTACGATGTCAATTACGATCAGCTGATCGAAGAGATTGCAAGACGCGATAAGCTTGATTCTGAGCGCGAAGTTTCACCTTTGAAGAAAGCAGATGACGCCATTGAAATTGACACCACTTCCCTTTCTATTCAAGAGGTGGCAGTGAAAATTTTAGATGCAGCAGACCGCGTGGAGAAACAGTAAGAAATTTTAGAAAACTTTTATAAGTTAGAGGTTTATCTCTTGACAAACAAGGTCTTTTATTAGAAGTTTATACTAATACTATTTTTATTGATCATTCAAGCAATTATATTGATTTGAATGTTTCTATAATACATATTCGGCTGGCAATCATCATGCTTAAGACACATATTCGCCCAGTCGTTTTAACTAAGCTGTGTAGGTTTGGACCAAGGAGGTTATCGAAATGACAGAGGAAATGAATCAAATCGATGTTCAGGTACCAGAGGTTGGAGATGTAGTGAAAGGGATTGTTTCTAAAGTTGAGGACAAGCATGTCAATGTAGATATCGTCAATGTGAAACAACCTGGTATCATCCCAATCAGTGAATTATCAAGTCTTCACGTTGAAAAAGCATCAGATGTCGTGAAAGATGGCGACGAGTTAGAGCTTAAAGTAACAAAGGTCGAAGACGATGCTTTGATTTTATCTAAACGTGCTGTTGATGCAGACCGCGCTTGGGAAGACCTAGAGAAAAAGTTTGACACAAAAGAAGTATTTGAAGCTGAAGTAAAAGACGTTGTAAAAGGTGGTCTTGTCGTTGACATTGGTGTGCGCGGATTTATTCCTGCATCTCTTGTAGAAGCACACTATGTAGAAGACTTCACAGATTACAAAGGGAAAACACTCTCACTTGTCGTGGTAGAACTTGACCGCGAAAAAAATCGCGTGATTCTCTCGCACCGTGCAGTCGTTGAGCAAGAGCAATTAGACAAAAAGCAAGACTTCCTGCAAAAGCTTGAAGTAGGCAGTGTGATTGATGGTAAAGTGCAGAGGCTTACTGATTTTGGTGCATTTGTTGACATTGGCGGCATTGATGGATTAGTTCACATTTCTCAACTATCCCATGCGCATGTTGAAAAGCCATCTGACGTAGTAGAAGAAGGACAGGAAGTCAAGGTCAAAGTACTTGCTGTTGATCGTGATAACGAACGTATCTCACTATCTATTAAAGAAACATTACCAGGACCTTGGAGCCAAATTGGTGAAAAGGTAAAACAAGGTGATGTGCTTGAAGGAACCGTTCAACGTCTTGTGAGCTTTGGTGCATTTGTTGAAATTCTGCCAGGTGTAGAAGGGCTTGTGCATATTTCCCAAATCTCTCATAAACATATCGGCACGCCGCAAGAAGTCCTTGAAGAAGGGCAGACTGTGAAAGTGAAAGTGCTTGATGTGAATGAAGACGAAGAGCGCATTTCACTAAGCATCCGTGATTTAGAAGAAAATCCTGAAAAACAAATCGAAGAGGATTATCGTCAATATCAGGCGAAAGAAGAAAATACAAGCGGCTTCCAGCTTGGTGACCTGATCGGCGATAAACTCAATAAACTAAAATAATTTGGTGATCAAAATTGACGCGAGCAGAAAGAAAGAAGCAGCATATTGAGCATGCGTTGTCCACTGGCCAGCATGCAGCAACAGGTTTAGATGATGTTTCCTTCGTTCACGCCAGTTTACCAGATCTTGCGACATCACAAATTGATACACATACGACAATTGGCGGACTGACTTTCGGTTCGCCAATTTTTATCAATGCAATGACTGGCGGAGGCGGAGAATCCACCTATGAGATCAACCGCTCTTTATCGATCGCAGCGAAGGAGACCAACATCCCAGTAGCAGTTGGATCACAAATGGCTGCACTGAAAGATAAAGAAGAAAGACGAACATATGAAGTCGTTCGTAAAGTCAATCCGGATGGAATTGTATTTGCGAATTTAGGCAGTGAAGCGACAATGAAGCAAGCTCAAGAAGCAGTCAACATGCTCGAGGCAAATATGCTCCAAATTCATCTGAATGTCATCCAAGAGATTGTCATGCCTGAAGGCGATCGCGATTTCAGGGGGGCGCTTGAGCGGATTGCAGCTATCGTTGAATCTGTTGGTGTGCCTGTTGTTGTAAAAGAAGTCGGATTTGGCATGAGTAAGGAGACGGCAGGAAAGTTATTCCATGCTGGGGTTGCAGCCGTTGATGTAGGCGGATTTGGTGGAACGAACTTTTCTAAGATTGAAAATCTCCGCCGCCAAAAAGCACTTCGTTATTTTGATCAATGGGGAATTCCAACTGCAGCGAGTCTTGCTGAAGTACATACAGCCTTTCCGAATCAAACGATTTTAGCCTCGGGAGGTATTCAAGATGCTCTTGATGTAACCAAATCAATGGCTCTTGGCGCATCTGCTGCTGGTCTAGCTGGATTTTTCTTAAAATCATTGACCAGTGGAGGAGAAAGCGGCCTCATCGCAAATATCATGGAACTTCAAGAAGATATCAAGATGATGATGACAGTGCTTGGTGTGAAGACGATTGAAGAACTGAGACAGGCTCAAGTTGTGATCTCGGGGGAAACAAGTCATTGGCTCAAAGAAAGAGGCGTTGACACAACGTACTATAGTAAGAGAGGCATGTGATATCACATGCCTCAGCGCGTAGACAAACCCTCGCATTCGGCGTCAGTCCTGCGTGCCGGTGCTCACGAATGTACAATTCGCTCCGCTCCGGTACTCGTCCTTCCTAGGGCTGCAAAGGTTTTCTATCACGCTGAAAAGAAGACAAAGGACTAAAATAAACATCATTTTAGCCCTTTGTCAACAAATCTAAGGCATGTGATGATCACATGCCTTTTTTTTATTGATTTCTTTTTCGAGCGCTTTCTGGACCTTCTAATGCTGTTGCACCCTTATGATGAATGGATTGATCGCGGTCAGATTCCACTCTTCTTGACGCCTTTAAACGCTTTTCCTGTCTATCTTTTCCCATCATGTATCCCTCCTCAGGTTATTAGGGTGTCACCTCTTGTTTATTTCATACAAAGCCGGTAACGATCCGCATGTTTAAAAATTGGAGATTTTCCCATAATGTAATTGAGGTGATGAGGCGTTGGAGGCTTTGTACTATTATTGGTCTATATGGTTCGTTTGGATTATGGTGACATTTATCATGGGAAAAAGTTTGTGGCGCAGCGTGCTGGGCATTTGTGTACTTGTCCATATTATATTCAGTCATGTTATGATATCCGTTTTAGATATAAGCATCAATGCGGGTTTCTTGATGACTTTTTTATATGCATGTGCTGCTTTCGTCATATTCAGGCCTAGTTACCGAATGATGAGAATCATGCAATTGGGCTCGATGGTGAGCGCGTATGCCTTTTTTATGATATTTGCATTATATGACCCTGTTTGGTTCACGATAATAAAGGTGGATTGGGTCGTATTTGCCCTGCTGATCTTAATGTGTATGACATATGGACAGCCGTTAACGGAAAGAATCACCTTATGGATGATGTCAGTATGTCTCGGCGAAGCCCTTTATGCGCTGACGATTCACCGCCTCACATCATCAATTGTCATAGGGGATCTCTCTTTTCTTTCCTTCGTTGTACAAGGAGCCGTCTTCCTATTAGGTGTCGATCAGTTTGAAAAGCTCTTGAACGCCCGTTCATCAAGAAAATCAGTAAAAGGGGCTGCAAAATCAACATGACAGATTATACGTTTCCTGTGATTATTGGTGTCATCTTTGGGATGGCGGCCAGACTTTACATGTTAAGAACGGATTACCGGCAATACCCTACGTATATTCATGGACAAGTGATTCACATTGCACTTGGTTTTATTGCGTCAGGATTAGGTGCGATCATTATGCCTGCACTAATTCAGGAGGAATTTACAGCGATTACCTTTCTCACTTTGGCAGCCACGCAATTTCGAGATGTCCGAAATATGGAAAGAAATACGTTAACCCAAATGGATTCGTATGAGCTTGTCTCACGAGGCAGTACATATATAGAAGGCATTGCCATTGCCTTTGAAAGTCGAAATTATATTGCGATTCTCACTGCACTTATTACAACGACAGCCTGTATTTTCTTCTCGCTTGTTGTTGGAACAGTAGTCGGTATTCTTTGTTTTTTCATGGCAAAGCTATTAATGTCAGGCAGTCAATTAAAGGATATCGTCAGCATTCAAAAAGGGGAACTTCGCTTTGATGGGGCAGGGCTTTATGTGAATGATATATACATTATGAATATCGGGCTGCCCGAAAAGCAAAAGCTCATTTTAGAGCATGGGATGGGTTTTATTTTGACGCCGAAAAATTTCAACTCTGCTACAACGATTGCTAACCTTGGGCAGCGGCAAGCCATTTTATTTGATTTATCGAACGTGCTTGGCGTGTACCGCGATTCTGGTGAACCATCGCTCTGTCCGCTCGCAAAACGTGATCTGAATACCGGTACACTTGGTGTGTTCATTTTACCGCAATGGCAGCGTGAAGATTTGGCTGTCCGTGTATTAGAAGAGGTGCCTATTTTAGAAAATGCCATAAGAATGCCGACAGATTTCATTAAAAAGAAAGTGAGGTAATAGGGCATGGCGAACACCATTGAACAATTTATATTGGCTGTGGCAACAACTAATAAAGAGCGGGTCATTGGCGGAACAGCGGTTTTTTTCTGTGAAAATAAAGAAGAGCTCGACATGTATGCCATGAATTTAGAGGCCATTTTAGATGGAATTGCACACGGCATTGGAGAAGATCTTTACTTGATTGTCAAACATTTTTAAGTTATTCATTGTGGTCTGATTAAAAATTGATATAATATATAAGTTGAACCCTTCATGTTTGAAGGGTTTATTTCATAAAACTGAATGAAAATTATAAATCCCGGTTGAAACATGATGATGAACATATTGAATCGCGGCTGGATTGAAAGGAAGGGTACTATGGGTAAACCTGTCGTAGCCATTGTTGGAAGGCCCAACGTTGGAAAATCTACAATTTTTAATCGAATCGCAGGCGAAAGAATATCGATTGTAGAAGACACACCTGGTGTAACAAGAGATCGAATCTATAGCTCTGCTGAATGGTTAAATTATGACTTTAATTTAATAGATACTGGTGGAATTGATATTGGAGATGAGCCATTCTTGGCGCAAATTCGCCATCAGGCAGAAATCGCAATGGACGAAGCGGATGTCATTATCTTTATGGTGAATGGCCGAGATGGCGTGACATCTGCGGATGAAGAAGTCGCAAAAATTTTATATCGCACGAAAAAGCCAGTTGTACTTGCTGTCAATAAACTGGACAACCCTGAAATGAGAAGCGACGTGTATGACTTTTATGCACTCGGATTTGGCGAGCCGTATCCGATTTCTGGAACACACGGATTAGGTCTTGGTGATCTGCTTGATGCAGTGGCAGAACATTTTAAGAATTTACCGGATACGCAATATGATGAAGAAGTTGTCCAGTTCTGCTTAATTGGCCGTCCCAATGTAGGGAAATCTTCTTTAGTGAATGCGATGCTCGGAGAAGACCGCGTCATTGTCAGCAACATCGCTGGTACAACAAGAGATGCTGTCGATACGATGTTTACGTACAATCAGCGTGACTTTGTCATTGTTGATACAGCAGGTATGAGGAAAAAAGGGAAAGTATATGAAACAACAGAGAAATACAGTGTACTTCGTGCATTAAAAGCCATTGACCGCTCTGACGTTGTCGCTGTTGTACTTGACGGCGAGGAAGGCATTATTGAGCAGGATAAACGAATTGCTGGATATGCACACGAAGCTGGTAAAGCAGTTGTCATCATTGTGAACAAATGGGATGCTGTTGAAAAAGATGAGCGTACGATGAAGGAATTTGAGCAAAACATCCGCGAGCATTTTCAATTCCTTGATTATGCAGCTGTCTTGTTTATGTCTGCTCTTACGAAAAAGAGAATTCATACATTAATGCCGTCCATTATCACAGCAAGCGAAAACCATGCAATGCGCGTTCAAACCAATATTTTAAATGATATCATCATGGATGCGGTGGCGATGAATCCAACGCCGACCCATAACGGACAGCGCCTAAAGATTTACTATGCAACACAGGTGGCCATTAAGCCTCCTTCCTTCGTTGTGTTTGTCAACGATCCAGAGCTTATGCACTTTTCTTATGAGCGTTTCCTAGAAAACCGCATTCGAGATGCATTTGGTTTTGAAGGAACACCGATTAAAATATTTGCGAGAGCGAGAAAATAAAAAGGGTGAGCAGGATGAAGAAAATTTCAGTACTTGGAGCAGGCAGCTGGGGGACAGCTCTTGCGCTTGTATTAGCTGATAATCATCATGATGTACACATGTGGGGACATAGACAAGAGCTCATTGATCAAATCAATGAGAAACATGAAAATCATGATTACTTGCCAAATGTCGAACTGCCAGCGTCTATTCAGGCGACAACCGATATGAAGCAGGCTTTAGAGGGGACAGAGGCGGTTATTGTCGCTGTGCCAACAAAGGCCATTCGTGAGGTATTGAAGCAGGCAAATGAGCTGATCTCATCGAAGGTGCCATTTGTCCATGTCAGTAAGGGAATTGAACCAGATACACTTCTTAGAATTTCTCAAATGATTGAACAAGAAGTCCCATCTGAGAAAAGAGAGGCTGTCGTTGTCCTATCAGGACCGAGTCATGCAGAAGAAGTAGGTCTGCGTCATCCGACAACTGTCACTGTCTCGTCAGAAAACATTGAAGCAGCTCAATTTGTTCAAGATTTGTTCATGAACAATCATTTTAGAGTGTACACAAACCCTGATGTGATTGGGGTGGAAATTGGCGGCGCATTGAAAAATATCATTGCTCTTGCGGCTGGTATTACAGACGGACTTGGATATGGTGACAATGCAAAAGCGGCGCTTATCACAAGAGGACTTGCTGAAATCGCACGTCTTGGCACAAAAATGGGAGGGAATCCCCTTACATTTGCTGGATTAACAGGCGTTGGCGATTTGATCGTGACATGTACAAGTGTTCATTCGCGTAACTGGCGCTGCGGGAATTTACTCGGTAAAGGATATAAGCTCGAAGAAGTGCTTGAAAAAATGGGCATGGTTGTCGAAGGCGTCCGCACAACAAAAGGCGCTTATCAGCTCTCCAAAGAATACAAGGTCAGCATGCCGATCACAAAGGCTCTTTACGGCGTCCTGTTTGAAGGGAAAAAGGTGGACGATGCTGTAGAATCATTGATGGCACGTGTGAAAACACATGAGATGGAAGACCTTGTGAACATGTTTGAAAACCAAACAAAATAAAAGGAAAGACTGAACTTAGGCATGTAGAGGATGCAAGAAGGGGAAGACTTGCATAACATAGCAATGAAGTTTGAATAGAGCTTTGCCTCTACAGAATGAGGAAAATAGTCGATCCAATGACTGAAGCAGAGTCCCCCTCTTTGCTTCAGTTTTTTTATGCGCTTTTTTCTGAATGATTGGAAAAATGATTGATATTTACCTTATTTTTGGTTTAAAATGAAATATAAACGCTTACAATTCGTTCGTTTTGAAGGGGGACAGGCACGATGAGTTTTGCTTTAATCAAGATGTGGTTTGCGCTTGGTTCAATGGGGCTCATGTTTTTAGCCGTAGTAACCATTTATCTCAGCAGGTTTAAGCTGAAAAGCAAATTTCTTAAAATAACGGCCTCGACCGTTGCATACAGCTTGATGCTGATATCAGGTATCATTGTGTTTTTAGTTGTCTTTAGCGGACCGGTCAATGAATAAAGAAAAAGGAAGAATGTGATGATCAAAGCAAAAGTCAGTGTCACACTGTTAGCACTTATTTTATTAACAGGATGTCTGTATCCAGAAAATCGCAAAGCTGAGAACCGGGTGCCATACGAAGAGCAGCTGCAAAGTGTACAGACAGCGATTGAGGAATTTCAAAAAGCAACAAATGGTCTTTTGCCTATAGAAACGAAAGAAGCAGACACGCCGGTTTATCAGAAATATGTCATCGACTTTAAGCGCTTGTCACCAAGATATTTACACGATGTACCGTCTACATCTTATGAAGGCGGGGGCGAATATATTTATGTCCTCACAGACGTCGAAAAGAAACCCACTGTGAAACTGCTTGATGTCAAAATGACACAGACCATCAATGAATTACGGCTTAGAATCAAGATGTATCAAGATGAACATACATATCCGCCATACGGCAAAGTCGTATCAGCCAATTTATATACGTTAAATGAAAAAAAACTAGGATTAAAATCGCCGCCTGCGGTGATAAGTCCTGTGACAGGGAATTCCCTCCCATTACTGATTTCATCAAACGGTGACATCTATGTGGACTACCGCAGTGATTTTGCTCACATTTTGAAGAATACGAAGCAAAAGCTGAAACCAGGTGAAAACATTCAAGATGTATATTGGCAGGAAACCCCGTTTGTACCCGCGTTTTCTGTCCCATATACCATCAACAAAAAAGGTGAGCCTGCCTTTTTAGAAAAAAAGACGTCATAAACAAGAATGAACCTTTTTCCTCTGCATATAAATGAGGAGAAAGGTTTTTTTATGGCTAAACTTACTCTCAAAACAAAAAGGTGTCATATTCAAATAGGACAACGTCATACACATATATTGTCCAGACACCTTTCAAGCACAGTTTGATTGAAGAATAGAGTATTTAATTTGAAAACGAGGATAGCAAGTCCGGGAGGGGATCACTTGGAAAAAGTCGATATTTTCAAGGATATCGCTGAACGAACAGGAGGCGATATATATTTAGGAGTCGTTGGCGCTGTTCGTACAGGGAAATCTACGTTTATTAAAAAGTTTATGGAGCTCGTGGTGCTCCCGAATATCAATAATGAGGCAGATCGTGCAAGAGCACAGGATGAATTGCCGCAAAGCGCAGCAGGAAAAACCATTATGACCACAGAGCCAAAATTTGTACCGAATCAAGCAGCATCAATTCACGTGAGTGACGGCCTTGATGTCAACATCAGACTTGTCGATTGTGTGGGATACACTGTCCCTGGTGCGCGCGGGTATGAAGATGAAAATGGCCCAAGAATGATCAATACGCCGTGGTATGAAGAGCCAATCCCGTTTCATGAAGCAGCGGAAATTGGTACACGCAAGGTCATTCAAGAGCATTCAACAATAGGTGTAGTCATTACAACAGATGGTTCCATTGGAGAAATTCCAAGACATGATTATATTGAATCTGAAGAACGTGTAATTGATGAACTCAAAGAGGTTGGAAAGCCGTTTATTATGGTCATTAACTCTGTGAGGCCATATCATCCTGAAACAGAAGCGCTCCGGCAGGAACTTAGCCAAAAGTATGATATTCCAGTACTCGCCATGAGCGTAGAAAGTATGAGAGAGCAAGACGTACTCAGCGTTCTTCGTGAAGCATTATATGAATTCCCAGTTCTAGAGGTGAATGTGAACCTGCCAAGCTGGGTGATGGTGCTAAAAGAAGATCACTGGCTGAGAGAGAGCTATCAGGATTCAGTAAAGGAAACTGTAAAGGATATTAAAAGATTAAGAGATGTCGACCGTGTCGTTGGTCAATTCAGTGAATTTGATTTTATCGAAAGAGCGGGTTTAGCAGGAATTGAAATGGGTCAGGGGATTGCGGAGATTGACCTGTATGCGCCAGATGATCTATATGATCATATTTTAAAAGAAGTGGTTGGTGTAGAAATTAGAGGAAAAGACCATCTTCTAGAGCTCATGCAAGACTTTGCTCATGCTAAGACAGAATATGATCAAGTATCAGACGCATTAAAAATGGTGAAGCAGACTGGTTACGGGATTGCAGCGCCAGCGCTATCAGATATGAGTTTAGATGAGCCAGAAATCATTAGGCAGGGATCAAGATTCGGCGTGAGATTAAAAGCGGTCGCTCCATCTATTCATATGATCAAAGTAGATGTAGAGAGCGAATTTGCACCGATTATCGGAACAGAAAAACAAAGTGAAGAGCTCGTCCGCTACTTAATGCAAGACTTTGAAGATGATCCGCTTTCGATCTGGAATTCAGATATATTTGGCCGTTCCCTCAGCTCCCTTGTCAGAGAAGGCATTCAAGCAAAGCTGTCTCTCATGCCGGAAAACGCAAGATATAAGCTGAAGGAAACGCTTGAAAGAATCATTAACGAAGGATCAGGCGGTTTGATCGCGATTATTTTATAGTAAGTGAGACCTCTCATTGATGGGGTCTTTTTTTGCGTGTAGAATGAGTCATAAAAAGACAATTGTATAAAGATTAGTCAGATTCAGGCTGAAATTAGGAATATTCGTTCGCAAAAGTGCCCTTAATCCTTGACGAATAAGGATTCTTCCCTTTAAAATGCTTGATATGGTATTTCATATGTGTTAATCTACTTACAGAAAATCTTCACTTTGTTGGACAAACATTCCTTCAAAGAGATGTTTTCTAATGAAAAGCCATGTATAACGCTTTCTAGACGCTCTTTTTTTCTGAAAAAGGGTATAGAAAGAAGATGAATTGTGAAGAAATGATAACAATCTACTGAATGCATATTTTTGGGAGGAGGTGAAAGGCATGAACAAGACAGAACTTATTAACGCGGTTGCTGAAGCAAGCGAGTTATCTAAAAAAGACGCGACAAAAGCAGTTGATTCTGTTTTTGATACAATTTTAGATGCACTTAAAAATGGTGACAAAATCCAACTTATTGGTTTTGGTAACTTTGAAGTACGTGAGCGTTCAGCTCGTAAAGGACGTAACCCACAAACTGGTGCAGAGATCGAAATCCCTGCAAGCAAAGTACCTGCTTTCAAACCAGGTAAAGCACTTAAAGACGCGGTGGCAGGTAAATAATCGTTATGTGTAATGATCCTGTTGAAGGAGTTATACATATACAGTTTCACACTGGTCTAGAAAAGCCCCTTTCATAAGGGGCTTTTCCTTTTGAATCAAAAGGTTCGTTTAGAACGCTCTCCTTTGCTTTTAGGATCTGAAGTGTGCTAGAATCTGAATGAAATGTAATCGCCTTTGGAGGATATAATACATGAGTGAAATAAATAAAGAATTAATTGAACACGCGGTACGCGATATATTAAAAGCAATCGGAGAAGATCCGGATCGTGAAGGACTTCTTGATACCCCAAAACGAGTCGCAAAAATGTATGAAGAAGTGTTCTCGGGATTAAATGAAGATCCAAAAGAACATTTTAAAACCATTTTTGGCGAAGACCACGAAGAACTCGTCCTTGTAAAAGATATTGCTTTCCATTCAATGTGTGAACACCACCTTGTGCCTTTCTACGGGAAAGCCCATGTTGCTTATATTCCGCGCGGAGGAAAAGTAACGGGACTTAGTAAGCTGGCAAGAGCTGTAGAAGCCGTGGCTAAACGCCCGCAGCTTCAGGAACGCATTACATCAACCATTGCAGATAGTATGGTGGAAACACTTAATCCGCATGGCGTGATGATTGTCGTTGAAGCAGAGCATATGTGTATGACGATGCGCGGAGTGAAAAAGCCAGGCGCTAAAACAGTGACCTCAGCCGTCCGCGGCACATTTGCAAATGATGCAGCCGCAAGAGCAGAAGTGCTTTCCTTTATTAAAAACGACTAATTCAATAGATGGAAGGTGAACAAAATGAGTGAAAATAAAGCATCTGATTTTGTGGTGATTAAAGCCATTGATAATGGTGTAAACGTCATCGGCCTAACAAGAGGCTCTGATACAAGATTTCACCATTCCGAGAAACTCGATAAAGGTGAAGTGATCATTGCACAATTTACTGAGCATACGTCAGCGATCAAAGTAAGAGGCGATGCTGTCATTCAAACAAGCTTCGGCGAAATTCAAAGCGAAGCAAAGAAATAAAGAACTTGTAGCACTTGATAGCATAAAAGTGAGAGCTGATATGGTATAATAAATCTCTATACAATGTGCAGGTCTACATATGAAACTGTAATTTTTGGGACAAGGGTGATATCTTTGCAAGACATCTACGGAATTTTATCTAATCTAAATATAAAATTAAATAAAAAGCTTTCTCATCCTTATTTGGCGAAGCATTTACGCGCACCACTCATCGATGAAGATAAGCTCCTTCTTTTTCATGCAATGTTTGAAGAAGCTCAAATTGATGCAGAGAAAAAAGAAAATTATATTTTAACGGCGATGCTTGTGCAAATTGCCCTTGATACCCATGACGAAGTCACAACTGCTGCAGCCATCAAGCAAGACGAATTCAAAAATCGTCAGCTGACCATCCTGGCAGGAGACTATTTCAGCGGTCTCTATTATTCTCTTCTCTCTGACATGAAAGACATTTATATGATCCGCACGCTCGCTACGGCGATCAAAGAGATCAATGAACATAAAATTAGACTGTATGACCGGTCCATTCAAGATGCAGCGCACTTTTACAAAAGTGTAGCTACAGTTGAATCTGCGCTTTTCCAAAGGATTTCTGAGCACTTTCAATTAACGCATTGGAATGAGATTGCAAGTCGTTTTCTTGTTTATAAACGCTTCATGAAACAAGCAGAAAATGACAAACATTTAAAACTTTTTTTGAACGATCGTTATACGGACGCCTATTCATGTTTTGACAATTTTGAGAATGAAGGCTATGAAAAGGCCAAACGACCGATCAAGGAGCATCTTGTGTCATTTCCGGTCGTTCAAAAAGAGCTATTAAATCGCTTGGATCATATGAAAAATGAGCCTGCGTACCATCAGAAAGTGGAAGAAGGGTAAGTCATGCAGCAATCAAAAGAACAGCGAGTACACGGTGTATTTGAAAAAATTTATAAAAACTATGATCAAATGAACTCTGTCATCAGCTTTAAACAGCATAAAAAATGGCGCGATAAAACAATGAAACTTATGAATGTGCAAAAAGGGTCTAAAGCATTAGATGTATGCTGCGGGACAGCCGATTGGACAATTGCGCTTGCAGATGCTGTTGGGGAAAAAGGCGAGGTCAAAGGCCTTGATTTTAGTAAAAACATGCTGAGTGTTGGAGAAACGAAGGTGAAGACTGGGGGCTACAAACAAATTGAATTGCTTCATGGCAATGCGATGGAGCTCCCTTTTGAGGATAACTCATTTGATTATGTCACCATTGGTTTTGGACTTAGAAACGTTCCTGATTATTTAACGGTGTTAAAGGAAATGACAAGAGTAGTGAAGCCTGGCGGAATGGTCGTCTGTCTTGAGACTTCACAGCCTGAGATGATCGGTTTTAAACAGGGCTACTACATCTATTTCAAATACATTATGCCGCTCTTTGGTAAACTGTTTGCCAAAAGTTATCAGGAGTATTCATGGCTTCAAGAATCAGCCAAAACGTTCCCTGGTATGAAAGAGCTGGCGGCTCTATTCGAAGAGGCCGGGTTGTCTGATGTCTCGTATCATCCATTTACAGGCGGTGTAGCAGCAACACATATCGGAAAGAAGCTTTGAATAAACGATATTTGGGTGAAGATAATGAAACTAAAAGCAATGATCTCTTTTTTAAATCATGATATCGATATAATTGAAAAAGAGCTTGAACAAACAGTTCGCTCTGATTATGCATTATTAAGTGAAGCAGGTCTTCATTTGCTGCAAGCGGGCGGAAAACGAATCCGCCCCGTTTTTGTTCTCCTTTCAGGCATGTTTGGTGACTATGACATTAATAAAATTAAATATGTTGCCGTTGCCCTCGAGCTGATTCATATGGCATCACTTGTTCACGATGATGTTATTGATGATGCAGAGCTGAGAAGAGGCAAACCAACGATAAAGGCAAAATGGGATAACAGAATTGCCATGTACACAGGGGATTATATGTTTGCGAGATCACTTGAATACATGACAAAAATCAATCACCCAATGGCACATGAAATTTTGTCAAAAATGGTCGTCGAGCTTTGTCTTGGTGAGATAGAGCAAGTGAAAGATAAATATAATATGGAACAAAACCTCCGTACATATTTAAGAAGAATCAAACGAAAAACAGCCTTGCTCATTGCAGGCAGCTGTCAATTAGGCGCCATTGCAGCAGGTACAGATGAAAAAACACATAAAGCCCTCTATTGGTTTGGATACTATGTCGGCATGTCTTATCAAATCATTGATGATGTCCTTGATTTCACATCAACTGAAGAAGAGCTGGGCAAGCCTGTCGGAGGAGACCTTTTACAAGGGAATGTCACACTCCCAGTCTTATATGCACTGAAAAATCCGACACTAGAAGGTCAATTGAAGCTGATCAATAGTGAAACGACGGAGAAGCAGCTGAAGCCTGTCATTGAAAGCCTCAAACAAACAGATGCGATCGACCGCTCGATGCGAGTGAGTGAAATGTATTTGAAAAAAGCTTTTGAACAGCTCGACAAACTTCCTCGAGGACGTGCGAGAACGTCACTCGCCTCCATTGCAAAATATATTGGGAAACGAAAATTCTAATCAACGTGATGTTGATTGGTTTTTTTGTGAAATTTTTTGTCAAAAATTGATTATTATAAAAAAAAATGATACGATCACTTTGTAACAATGTAAGCCTATACATACATAACGACGGGGTGGAAAACGTATATGGACAAAACATTTCTTATGGTCAAACCTGATGGTGTGGAAAGACAATTAATCGGTGACATTGTGTCAAGATTCGAAAAAAAGGGGCTTCAGCTTGTTGGTGCAAAACTAATGAGTATTCCAAAGGAAGTAGCAGAAACCCATTACGGAGAGCATAAAGAAAAACCGTTTTTCGGGGAATTGGTTGACTTTATTACGTCAGGACCTGTATTTGCAATGGTATGGCAAGGTGAACAGGTAGTAGACGTGACAAGACAGATTATCGGCAAAACAAATCCAAAGGAAGCGCTTCCAGGCACAATAAGAGGAGACTATGGATTGACTGTTGGGAAAAACATTATCCATGGGTCAGACTCACCAGAAAGTGCTGAAAGAGAAATTAACTTATTCTTCAAACAAGAAGAACTCACAAGCTGGGATCAAACCATCTCAAGCTGGATTTATTAAGATTCAAGCCAAGGTGTTCATCTAATGAGCACTTTGGCTTTTTTTATATTGAACTTTCTACACGAAATTTCGCATGAGAAGATACAAATTTTCGATAAAAACAGCTATACTAGGACAAAGATAGATGAGACAGGAGAGGACATTGATGGATCCATATCAAGTATTTGTTGGAAAATGGAAAAAACTAACCGGGGTTGATCTAAATTTATATAAAGAAGCACAAATGAAACGGAGATTAACATCACTTTATGATAAAAAAGGATATAAAGATTTTGAAGCATTCGCGGCCGCGCTTGAAAAGGACAGAGCATTATTAGATGAGACGATGGACCGCATGACGATTAATGTATCAGAATTTTACCGAAACTATCAGCGCTGGGAAGTACTTGATCAAAAAATCCTGCCGCTGCTTTCGAAAAATGGCGGCACCTTAAAGATTTGGAGTGCAGCATGTTCGACAGGAGAGGAGCCATATACACTCTCCATGCTGCTGTCAAGCCATCCTCTTGTGAAAGACTTCCAAATTATTGCAACTGATATTGATGATAAAGTTCTGCAGTCAGCTCAAAAAGGCAGATACCATGAACGCTCTCTGCAAGAGGTGCCAGATCATATCAAGCAAAAATATTTCACAAAAGAAGATTCTTCATTTTACACTGTGAAGGATGAGGTTCGAAAGCATATTCAATTTAAGAAGCACAACCTTTTAGCAGATCCATATGAAAAACAGCTTGACCTCATCGTCTGCCGAAATGTACTGATTTACTTTACTGAAGAGGCAAAAGAAGAAATTTACTTAAAAATGAGCAGCAGTTTAAAACAAAATGGCGTATTATTTGTTGGTTCTACAGAGCAAATTTTTCATCCAGAAAAGTTTGGACTGACATCTGCTGATACTTTCTTTTATCAAAAGAAGGGTATGTAGCTGACTTTTTAGTAGCAAGTGTGTTATTATATTTTTACTTAAAAGCGTTAATGCGATGAAGGGAGATTGAGTCATGAGGTACTTAACAGCAGGTGAATCACATGGTCCACAACTGACCACAATTATTGAAGGAGTTCCAGCGGGACTTTACATAGAGCAGGATGACATCAATTATGAATTGGCTAGAAGACAAAAAGGTCATGGCCGCGGAAGAAGAATGCAGATTGAAAAAGACCAGGCGAAAGTGTTAAGTGGTGTTCGCCACGGGAGAACATTAGGTTCCCCAATCGCACTTGTTGTTGAAAACAACGACTGGAAGCATTGGACAAAGGTGATGGGGGCAGAGCCGATCACGGAAGAAGAAGAAAGTGAAATGAAGCGTCAAATCTCCCGTCCAAGACCAGGACATGCGGATTTAAATGGGGCGATCAAATATGGACACCGTGATATGAGAAACGTATTAGAGCGCTCATCAGCCCGCGAGACAACGGTTCGTGTAGCAGCAGGTGCAGTAGCGAAACAAATTTTGGCTCACCTTGGAATCAAAGTGGCTGGTCACGTCCTTGAAATTGGTGGAGTAAAAGCAGCTCATACAGCATATGAGTCTATTGAAGATTTGCAGAAGGTAACAGAAGAATCACCTGTTCGCTGCTATGACAGTGAAGCAGGTCAGAAAATGATGGATGCAATTGATGAAGCGAAGAAAAACGGCGATTCAATTGGCGGAATTGTTGAAGTCATCGTTGAAGGGATGCCCGTTGGGGTTGGCAGCTATGTTCATTACGACCGTAAATTGGACAGCAAGCTTGCTGGCGCTGTACTTAGTATCAACGCTTTTAAAGGGGTTGAATTCGGTATTGGCTTCGAGGCAGCCTCTAAAAATGGCAGTGAGGTCCATGATGAAATCATCTGGGATGAAGAAAAGGGCTATACGAGAAAAACAAATCGCCTAGGTGGTCTTGAAGGCGGAATGTCAACGGGTATGCCAATTGTCGTAAGAGGGGTTATGAAACCAATCCCAACGCTTTATAAGCCGCTTCAAAGCGTTGACATTGAAACAAAAGAACCTTTCTCTGCAAGTATTGAACGATCTGACAGCTGTGCTGTTCCTGCTGCAAGTGTTGTTGCAGAAGCAGTCGTTGCATGGGAAATTGCCAATGCAGTTGTGGAGCAGTTTGGCCTTGACCAAATCGACCGCATTAAAGAAAATGTTGAGAAAATGCGCCAGCTTCAGAGGGAATTTTAATGAAAACACTGGAAGTTAAGACGTCTTCAGCCACTTATCCTGTATTTATCGGTGATGGGATTAAACGCAATATCGTCGACTTGATAACTTCCACTGGGCATTCCTATACGAAGCTCTTAATCGTCACAGATGCAGCTGTTGATGCCATTTATGGTGATGAGATGGTTCGCTTACTTCAGCAGAAGTGGCCAGTGAACAAAGTGGTTGTGCCGAGCGGAGAGCAGTCGAAATCCTTTGCCGAATTTGAGCATATTCATACGAAAGCCATTCAATTTCAGCTTGATCGTTCCTCCTGCATCATTGCGCTGGGAGGCGGCGTGATTGGAGATTTGGCTGGCTTTGCTGCTGCCACTTATATGAGAGGCATTGATTTTATCCAAGTGCCGACGACGCTCCTGGCACATGATAGTGCAGTTGGCGGGAAAACAGGGATCAACCATCCGCTCGGTAAAAATTTAATCGGTGCGTTTCATCAGCCGAAAGCTGTGATCTATGATACTAGTATGCTTGAGACACTATCTCAAATTGAACGAAGATCAGGCTTTGCAGAAGTCATCAAACATGCACTGATTTCAAGTGAAGAATTTTTATCAGAACTCATGTCCATTCGTTCTTTGACGGATTTATCAAAAAGCGAGCTGGCACATATGCTGTATCAAGGCATTCAAGTCAAAGCGTCAATCGTTCAAGAAGATGAAAAAGAACAAGGTGTGCGTGCATTTTTGAATTTAGGCCATACACTGGGGCATGCCATTGAAGCAGAGTATGGATATGGCGCCATCACGCACGGAGATGCCATTGCAATCGGCATGCAGTTTGCGCTGTATGTGAGCGAAAAGCAGCTGGGGCTCAGCCTTAATCGTTTGGAACTAAAAGAGTGGATGAAAGAGCTTGGATTCCCTGTACAAGTCACACAAGATATTTCCACGAAAACATTTGTTGACCGGATGATTGGTGATAAAAAAGCAAGAGGCGGCAGTGTTCAATTTGTTTTATTAAAACAGGTTGGAGACGTCACCTTACAGTCTTTCACAAAAGGTGAGCTGCACTACTGGCTCGAAGAATGGAAACGGGAGGAGGGATGTCTATGATGTTTCGCGGGATACGTGGGGCTACAACTGTGATAGAAGATACAGAAACAGAAGTGTTAAACAAAACGAAACAGCTGCTAGAAGCGATCATTTCAAGAAACCAAGTAGATCCAGAACGTGTCGTGCAGATCTTGATTTCAGCTACACAAGATATTCACTCCGTTTTTCCGGCAAAAGCACTTCGTCAGTTTGAAGGATGGACATATGTACCGGTTACTTGCATGCAGGAACTGGACATTGATGGCGGTTTAAAGCAATGTATTCGTGTCTTAATGACTGTCCAGACAGATACAAAGCAGGAAGACATACAGCATGTATACTTGGAAGAAGCTGTGACGCTTCGCCCTGATTTACAGTTGACAAAAAACAAGGAATTATAATACGATATGAACAGCCGAAGTTTACACACAGGTGTAAACGGCATTGCAAGCTTAGAGAAGATGAGAATGAGACTAGGGTAGTTGAGATGAGTAGAGTTGAGCAGAGATACGATACTTCTATTTAATCATACTGCCTAAAAGAGCAACCCTCTTTTAGGCTTATTTCGTATACTCATACAAACCCTCTATATGTCCCCTCATTCTCCTTAATCCCATTTAAGGAGTGTGCTTATGAATTCCCAATCAAACCTGACTCAATTTTTAAAGGACAGTGAGTCCTACAAAACGATCCCAATTGTTGAAACCATTACAGTCGATACGCTCTCACCGATTCAAATTGTTGAAAAACTCAAACAAGATATTGTGTATTTGCTAGAAAGCAAAGATGAGTCTTCCAGCTGGTCGAGATATTCCTTCATTGGATTGCACCCATTTTTAACCTTACATGATGACCAAAACAAATACGTTGCACGTGACGCTGCGGGGCAGGAAGTCATGCAAAAGCAAGAGCTGAAAGAACTGCTGGATTGGATGAAAGAGCAATATCAAATCAAAACGCCAGATATTGATATCCCATTTACAGGCGGGGCTGTTGGGTACTTAAGCTACGATCTGATCCCAAACATTGAACCTTCTGTCAGGCCTCACCGAAGCGCATCGACGACAGAAAATTGCACATTATTTGTCTGCCAAACGATGATTGCCTTTGATCATGAAACAAATCATGTTCATTTTATCCAATACACTCAGCTGGCCGGACATGAAACAGAAGACGAAAAAATTCGAGCTTACAAAGAAAATCAAAAACAGCTTGAACAGATGATTCACAAGCTCCATTCAAAGGTTGATATGAAAGAACTGATTTTATCAGGGAATATGAATGAGCCGCCATCCTTTGAACATGTGACGTCAACCTATGAAAAAGCGCAATTTTTAAAGGATGTAGAAAAAATCAAAGAATACATTCGAGCGGGTGACATTTTTCAAGGCGTACTCTCGCAGCGATTTGATATCCCTGTATCAGTGAGTTCATTTGAGTTATACCGCGTGCTTCGGATTGTGAATCCATCTCCTTATATGTATTTTATGAAATTAAAAGATCGTGATTTAGTCGGCAGCTCGCCAGAACGATTAATCCATGCCAAAAATGGGCATTTAGAAATTCATCCTATTGCTGGCACTAGAAAACGAGGAACAACAAGAGAAGAGGATGCTGAACTAGCAAGAGAGCTGCTTGAAGATGAAAAGGAAAAAGCCGAGCATTACATGTTAGTGGATCTTGCCAGAAATGATGTAGGCCGTGTGGCAGAATACGGCAGTGTGTCCGTACCAACCTTTACAAAAGTAGTGAACTTCTCTCATGTCATGCACATCATCTCCATTGTGACAGGAAAGCTAAAGCGGGATACACATCCAGTTGATGCGCTCATGTCCGCATTCCCAGCAGGCACATTAACAGGTGCCCCGAAAATAAGAGCGATGCAATTATTAAATGAAATGGAGCCTGAGCCAAGGGAAACGTATGGCGGCTGTATTGCTTATATTGGATTCGACGGCAATATCGACTCTTGTATTACGATTCGTACGATGAGCGTCAAAAATCAGACCGCTTCTATACAAGCAGGCGCCGGCATTGTGGCTGATTCTGTCCCAGAAAATGAATGGGAAGAGACTTGTAACAAGGCAGGAGCACTTCTGAAAGCCATTCAGCTTGCGGAACATATTTTCTCAGAAAAGGAGAGTGTGCAGGATGAATCACCGACTATCAGCTCTTGTTAATGGAGGCTTTCTATCAGAAAATGAAGCAAATAAACTCATGCATGATATGATGAGCGGCTTTTTAACAGATGCTGAAGTCGCTGCGAGTCTCTCGATTTTAGCGCATAGAGGAGAAACCGCTGAAGAAATGACGGGTTTTGTGAAAGCTATGCGGCAAAATGCAGCACCAATGGAACGAGCGCTTGATGTAGTAGATACTTGCGGCACAGGAGGCGATGGACTCTCCACCTTTAATATATCAACTGCCGCTGCCATTGTCGCTTCCGCTGCTGGAGCCAAAATCGCCAAACACGGAAATCGATCAGTTTCTTCTAAAAGCGGGAGTGCCGATGTACTAGAGTGTCTTGGGATTCATATTCAATCCACACCAGAAGAAACAAGAAGACAAATACAAGAGAAAAACATGGGCTTTTTATTTGCACCATTGTATCATTCATCTATGAAACAAGTAGCCGCAGTCCGCAAGCAGCTCGGCTTCCGGACGGTATTTAATCTCTTAGGCCCGCTTTGCCACCCAATGCAAGCCAAAAAGCAAATCATCGGTGTCTACTCAAAGGAAAAGGCAAAATTAATGGCAGAAGCCCTTGCACCGTTAGAGCCAGAACATGTGCTGTTTGTTTGCGGAGAAGATGGACTGGATGAATTAACGATTACAGCAAATTCATATGTGATTGAACTCAAAAAAGATGTCATGACAGAATATACACTAAACCCAGAAGACTTTGGGCTGCAAAAAGGATATTTATCAGATATTCAGGTCCAATCACCGGAAGAGAGCGCCAAATTGATTCAGAATATATTGAATCATCAAACAGAAGGGGCGCCGCTTCATATTACAGCCCTGAATGCTGGAGCGGCTTTATATGTCGCAGGGAAGTCAGAAAGCCTCATGGCCGGGACATTAAAAGCGATTGAAACGATTAAAAACGGCGCAGCCAAAGAACAATTGGCTCGTTTAAAACAAAAAACGAGAGAGGAAGAGATCTATGCTTAATCAAATCATTGCTCGCAAAAAAGAACATATTCAAACATTGCAGTTACCAGTAGATGGACACTTTGAAAGACGATCATTTAAAGAAGCACTCATGAATCCTCATCGCTCAATTGGTCTCATTGCGGAGGTGAAAAAAGCGTCTCCTTCCAAAGGAATCATTCAACCGAATTTTGATCCTTTACAAACAGCAAAAGCTTACGAAAAATCAAACGCTGATTGCTTATCTGTTTTAACGGATGAACCGTTCTTTCAAGGGAAAAACGAATACTTATCCCTCATTAAAAAACACGTAGATCGTCCAATTCTAAGAAAAGATTTCATCATTGACTCCATACAGGTAGAAGAGTCAAGACGTATAGGGGCAGATGCCATTTTATTAATTGGAGAAGTACTTGAGCCGCAAAAGCTGCAAGAACTCTATGCTGAAGCGAAAGAGAAAGGCCTTGATGTCCTTGTCGAAGTACATGCAGCAGATACACTGGAAAATATTTTGAAGTTGTTCACTCCTGAAATCATTGGAGTGAACAACCGGAATTTAAATACATTTACAACAACAGTCGAACAAACAAAAGAGATCGCACCCCTTGTTCCAAAAGATGTTTTACTAGTGAGTGAGAGCGGTATTCAAACATTTGATGATCTGGCCTTTGTGAAGAAACATGGAGCGGGTGCAGTTCTTGTAGGAGAATCATTAATGAGAGAACAATCACAAGAAAAAGCTGTTCAGACATTGTTTGGAGAATGAACAGGGTGAAGCCTTATGTAAAATATTGCGGGGCAGTATCACAAGATGATGTGGAATGTATTGCGCAATCTCACGCAGATGCCATTGGATTTATTTTTGCTCCAAGTAAAAGACAAGTCCAGCCAGATCAAGTGAAACAATGGCTCATCCAAACAAAGTGTGAGAAAAAAATTGCCGGTGTATTTGTAAATGAAAAGATCGAAAAAGTGTGTGAGATCACAAAACATATACCTTTAGATATCGTACAGCTTCATGGAGATGAAACGCAGGATGACGCTAAAGAAATCAAACAACAAACAGGGGCTGTCGTTTGGAAAGTGTTCCACCACGAATCCAATATTACAAACACGCTTGAAAAAATGACGGCATTTGCGCCTGTTGTCGATGGCTTCCTTATTGATGCGAAAGTAAAAGGGATGAGAGGCGGCTCTGGAACAGCTTTTGCTTGGGAGGCGGTGCCTGCATACGTTCAGCATGCAAAACGGCTGGAGAAAACTTGCATAATTGCAGGCGGCATCACACCAGAAACGATAGCAGAGCTCCTTGCCTATGGTCCAGAAGCGATCGATCTTTCAAGCGGAATAGAAGAAAACGGAAAGAAAAGCAGCGCTAAGATCGAAGCGCTCGAAGAAAGGATGTTAAATGATGTACGCATATCCAAATGAGATTGGCAGATACGGAGAATTCGGAGGGAAATTTGTCCCGGAAACGCTCATGCAGCCACTTGCAGAAATCGAGCAGGCATTTCGTGAATTAAAAGAAGACCCTGCTTTTCAAGCAGAATATGTTTCACTACTTCGAAACTATTCGGGCAGACCAACTGCGCTTACATATGCTGACCAATTATCAGCATACCTCGGCGGGGCAAAAATCTATTTAAAAAGAGAAGATTTAAACCACACGGGTGCTCATAAAATTAACAATGCGCTTGGTCAGGCCCTGCTTGCGAAAAAAATGGGGAAATCAAACATCATCGCAGAAACAGGCGCGGGCCAGCACGGAGTAGCTGCTGCAACGGTGGCCGCAAAGTTCGGGTTATCCTGCACGGTATTTATGGGAAAAGAAGATGTGGAAAGACAATCACTCAATGTCTTTCGAATGAAACTGCTGGGCGCTGAAGTCATACCTGTCACAAGCGGAAATGGCACACTAAAAGATGCAACCAACGAAGCCATCCGCTATTGGGTTCAGCACTGCAGTGATCATTTTTATATGATTGGCTCCGTTGTAGGCCCTCATCCGTATCCTCAAATCGTCAGCGAGTTCCAGCGCATGATTGGTGATGAAGCAAAAGAGCAGCTGCTTGAAAAAGAAGGAAGGCTTCCTCATAAAGTCATTGCCTGTGTTGGCGGTGGAAGTAATGCCATTGGAATGTACCGGGCATTTTTAGATGAAGAAGTAGATATCATTGGTGTAGAGGCAGCTGGAAAAGGAATCGATACGCCGCTCCATGCTGCAACCATCACGAAAGGAACCAAAGGTGTGATCCACGGGTCTTTGACATATTTAATTCAAGATGAATTTGGCCAAATTATTGAGCCATATTCTATTTCCGCTGGTTTAGATTATCCGGGAATTGGACCAGAACACGCATATTTACATGCGAGCGGGCGGGTTCAATATATGAGTGCGACAGATCAAGAAGCACTAGATGCACTAAAGCTGCTGACTGAAAAAGAAGGAATTCTGCCAGCAATTGAATCTGCACATGCGCTAGCCAAAGCGTTTGAGGTAAGCAAGACGATGAATGAAGACGAAATCGTCCTTGTCTGCCTGTCAGGAAGAGGCGATAAGGATGTGCATACATTAATGAACGTGCTCGAAAGTGAGGGGAAAACAAAATGATTAGATTTCAATTAGAGCAAGGCGAAAAATTATTTATCCCATTTATCACAGCTGGAGATCCGTCAGAAGACATCACGATTGATTTAGCTATCTCCCTTCAAGCTGCCGGTGCACATGCGATTGAACTCGGTGTTCCTTATTCCGATCCATTAGCAGACGGTCCTGTCATTCAAAGAGCCTCCAAAAGAGCTCTAAATCATGGCATGAATATCGTAAAAGCGATAGAATTAGCAGGGAAGATGAAAAAAAACGGTGTAAAAATTCCTGTAATTCTATTTACGTATTATAATCCTGTGTTACAATTAGACACAGAATACTTTTTCGCTTTACTGCGCAAAAATCATATTTCGGGACTCTTAACACCCGACTTGCCGTTTGAAGAGAGCAGCGAGCTGCAAAAGAACTGTCAAACACATGACATTTCATATATTTCACTCGTTGCACCAACAAGCAAGGAACGATTAGTAAACATTGTAGAGCAGGCAGAAGGTTTTGTGTATTGTGTTTCATCTCTTGGTGTAACAGGTGTCAGACAATCCTTTGACGCGTCAATTACAGATTTTATTCAACAAGTGAAACAGCTGAGTCACATACCGGTTGCGGTCGGTTTTGGCATCTCAACAAGAGAGCAGGTAGACTCAATGAATAAACTGAGTGACGGTGTTGTTGTCGGAAGTGCACTTGTGAAAAAAATTGAAGAGCTTCAAGAACAATTGCTGGCAAGTGATACAAGTCAAGAGGCTTTAAGAGAATTTGAAACATATGCAAAAACATTTAGTCCCCTCTATTCATTCAAATGAGGTGAAACATTTTGCAAATCAAAGATCAATTAAAACAGCTAAAACCGTATCAACCTGGGAAACCAATTGAAGAGGTCAAAAAAGAATATCAATTAGACAAAATTGTGAAATTGGCTTCAAATGAAAACCCTTTTGGATGTTCTGTACATGCAAGAGAGGCAATACAAGCTGAGCTCGAACATTTAGCGATTTATCCTGATGGATACAGCGCAAGTTTAAGAACGGAGCTTGCTGAGTTTCTTCAAGTAAGTGAAAAACAATTAATTTTCGGGAACGGCTCAGATGAACTTGTGCAAATTATTGCGAGAGCTTTCCTTGACCAACATACAAATACCGTCATCCCATCTCCATCTTTTCCGCAATACCGTCACAATGCAGTGATTGAACATGCTGAAATTCGAGAAGTGCCTCTTTTAGAAGGAGGAGCTCACGATCTGAAGGGCATGCTGGATGCGATCGATGAAAACACGAAGGTTGTCTGGGTATGTAATCCAAATAACCCGACAGGAAATCATTTGTCAGAATCTGAGATTGTGGCGTTTTTAGACGAAGTGCCAGCTCACGTGCTTGTTGTTCTAGATGAAGCGTATTTTGAATACGTTCGTGCGGAAGATTTTCCAAACAGTTTATCTTTATTACACAATTATCAAAATGTCATTGTCCTTCGAACGTTTTCTAAAGCATATGGACTTGCAGCGCTTCGAGTAGGCTACGGAATTGCATCAGAAGAGCTGATTACTGCCATTGAACCAGCGAGAGAGCCGTTTAATACCAGCCGTATCGCTCAGGCAGCTGCTCGTGCAGCGATCAAAGATCAAGATTTCATACAATTATGCAGACAAAAAAACGAAGCAGGTCTCAAGCAATATCAAGATTTTGCAGACCGTTTTGGACTATATATCTATCCATCTCAAACAAACTTTGTGCTGATTGATTTTAAAAGAGATGCAGATGAATTGTTCAATGCATTATTGAAAAAAGGTTACATTGTTCGTTCCGGGAAAGCACTTGGTTTTCCGACTTCTTTACGTATTACCGTCGGAACAAAAGAGCAAAATGAAGACATTCTAAGTACACTTGCCGATTTACTGCAAGGCATTCGTGCGTAGCATAACCATAAAGTCATATCCTAAGGCAGGATATGGCTTTCATTGTACCAACCTCAATACATATAAGCTGTTGAAATAGGTTGTTTAATTTTCGTGAAAAATCAGGTGATGAATATGAATGATGCAAACGAAACAATATTAATCGCTGGACTCGGTTTAATTGGGGGATCCATTGCACTCTCGATTAAAAAAGAGTATCCTCATAAAAAAATTGTAGGATTTGATGTTTCCAAAGAGCAAATGGTTGCTGCAACAAAGCTGGGAATTATTGATGCAACAGCTGATTCGTTTCTGGCTGGTTTAAAAGAATCTTCGACCATTATTTTGGCAACACCTGTCCAGCAAACAGTAAAGATGCTTAGTGATATTGCAGACTCTGGAATTGAAAGAGAGCTCACAATCACTGATGTCGGCAGCACAAAGCAAAAGGTCGTCCATTTTGCTGAAAAAGCGCTGCCTGAGCAGTACCAATTTATTGGTGGACATCCAATGGCAGGCTCTCATAAGTCAGGTGTTATTGCAGCAAAAGACTTCTTATTTGAAAATGCGTTCTACATTTTAACGCCTGCAAAGGAAACAAACCGCCAAGCTGTTGATCGGTTGATGGATTTGTTAAAGGGGACAAATGCTCATTTCATCGAGATGACACCAGAAGAACATGATGCTGTGACAAGTGTAATTAGCCATTTTCCTCATATTGTTGCAGCCAGCCTTGTGCATCAAGCACATCATTTTGAAGAACAATTCCCACTTGTTAAACGGTTTGCTGCTGGAGGCTTTCGTGATATCACACGAATTGCTTCAAGCAATCCTGCAATGTGGAGGGATATCCTGCTGCACAATAAACACAAGATTTTAGACCGTTTTCATGAATGGAAAAAAGAGATTAACCGCATTGAAACCTTCGTAGAGCAAGAAGATGCTGAAGGATTGTTCTCTTATTTTCAAGATGCAAAGGAATATCGTGATGGACTGCCTCTAAGGAAAAAAGGAGCCATTCCTGCTTTTTATGATCTGTATGTCGATGTTCCGGATCACCCTGGGGTCATTTCGGAGATTACAGGGCATCTAGCAAGTGAAAATATTAGTATTACAAATATCCGTATTATTGAGACGCGGGAAGACATTAATGGGATTTTACGCATTAGTTTTCAAACAGACGACGACCGCAAGCGTGCAGAAATCTGTATAAAAAATAGAGCGAATTACGATACATTTTATGCTGACTGAGGTGACAAACATGAAAATTCATAAAAATGCTCCTATGAATGGAGAAATTCATATCCCAGGTGATAAATCTATTTCACATAGATCAGTGATGTTTGGTGCAATTGCTGAAGGGACCACAGTAGTGAAAAACTTTCTTCCTGGAGCTGACTGTTTAAGTACGATTGATTGCTTTAGAAAGATGGGCGTTGAAATTGAACAAAAAGGGACAGATGTTGTCATTCATGGTAAAGGACTGAAAGAGCTCAAGGAGCCGTCTGACATTCTCGATGTTGGCAATTCTGGTACAACCATTCGATTAATGATGGGAATATTAGCTGGTTGTGAGTTTCACAGTACACTAATTGGTGATGAGAGTATTGCCAAAAGACCAATGAAACGTGTGACGGATCCGCTGAAACAACTAGGAGCCAAAATAGACGGCAGAGCAAATGGCGAGTATACACCACTGTCTATTCGTGGCGGTCATTTAAAAGGCATCTCTTATGAGTCTCCGGTGGCAAGTGCACAAATTAAGTCGGCTGTCCTTTTAGCTGGGCTGCAAGCAGAGGGTACAACAACATTAACTGAACCACATAAATCAAGAGATCATACAGAAAGAATGCTCTCTATGTTTGGTGTAAAACTAGATGAAGATGAACAAAGTGTTTCCATTGAAGGCGGCCAGACATTAACAGCAACAGATATATTTGTTCCTGGAGACATCTCTTCAGCTGCATTTTTCCTTGTAGCTGGATCAATCGTTCCTAACAGCCGGATTGTCTTAAAAAATGTCGGGCTAAACAAAACAAGAACAGGTATTATTGATGTGCTGAAACTTATGGGTGCAAACCTTGAGATCAATGAAGTAGATGCCAAAGGCGGAGAACCGTATGGTGATTTAACGATTTCTACTTCATCATTAAAAGGGATTGAAATTTCTGGTGACATGATTTCAAGACTCATCGATGAAATTCCGATTATTGCGCTTCTTGCGACCCAAGCAGAAGGAACAACGATCATTAAAGATGCTGCTGAGTTAAAAGTTAAAGAAACCAATCGAATTGATACAGTCGTATCAGAACTTAAAAAACTCGGTGCTGATATTGAAGCAACAGATGATGGTATGAAGATTCATGGTAAAACAACGCTTCAAGGCGGCGCAGTCGTCTCAAGCTACGGAGATCACCGTATCGGTATGATGCTGGGAATTGCCGCATGTGTGACAAAGCAAGCAATTGAGATTGAAGATACAGATGCTGTTCGTGTCTCATACCCGAATTTCTTTGAACACATTGAATATTTAACGAAAACAGTCTGAGGAGGTCCTCAGGCTTTTTCTTTCCTTTTGCATATTTGTCAGAAATATAGCATAGCTTGTCTCAAGGTGAAACCTTGAAAAAAAACATTTTGTCCGATGAAAATAGTGTCTGCAGTTTACAAATCATCAGTTTCGTATAGGATGAAATGAAAAACAGTCTTTAAAACACAAAAATGGGTTCATTTTAAAAGAGCAACATATTTGCTGGATGTGTACCTGTCGATTATGATATGAAGTAACAATAGTTTAGGTTTTTGGAAACAGAAAGGAACGGTTTGATTTGAATAGTTCATTACAAGAAGCCATAAAATTAGTTGAGGCGGGTGAGACTGAAAAAGGACTCCAAACACTTGCTCAAGCAGAGAAGCATTTGCATGATGAAGAAAAGGCGCAAGCGGCTCAATTATATTATGATTGGGGAGATATCGATAAAGCACGGCATCTCATCAGTGATTTACATGATTTATATCCAGAGGAAACAGGTTTAACATGTTTTTATGCAGAGCTGTTGATTGACTCTGATGAAGAAGAGAAGGCGATTTCAGTATTAGAAACGATTCCTGAAGATGATGATGCGTACCCAGAGAGTTTATTGTTAATGGCAGATTTGTATCAAATGCAAGGACTATTTGAAGTCAGTGAACAAAAGCTTTTAAAAGCGAAAGAACTACTTCCGAATGAAGCCATCATCGATTTTGCATTAGGTGAGTTGTATTTTTCTCAAGGCCTTTCAAAAAAAGCGGCCGATTATTTCTACAAAGTGGCAGATCAGCAGCATGAGGTTGGCGGTGTCAATGTGTATCAGCGGCTCGCTGAATCGCTCAGCACAGCTGGAGAATTTGAGGATGCACTTGAATGGTACGAAAAGGCAGTAAAAGATCAAGCAGACCCAAATACTCTTTTTGGCTACGGATTTACAGCAATGAGGGCTGGCAGAACGAAAACAGCCATTCAGCAGCTTACAGAACTGAAAGATATTGATCCGTCCTATTCGTCACTTTATATGCCTTTAGCGAAAAGTTATGAGGAAGAAGGACTATATCACGAGGCTTTAGAAGTAGTAAAAGAGGGTATTAAAGTTGATGAGTATAACAAAGAATTATATTTATATGGTGCTAAGATTGATTTGAAAAATGGGGATTCAGAAGATGCGAAAAAACTGCTTCAAGAAGCACTTGCTCTCGATCCGGGTTATATTGAAGCAGTTCAAACATTGCTGGCGATCTATTTAAATGAAGAGCTGTTTGATGAAATTCTGGATGTTATTAAAGAGGTTAAAAGCTTTGGGGAAGATGATCCAAAATGGAATTGGTATGCTGCATCTGCTTCTGTCGGGCGAGAAGAATACAAAGAAGCTGCCGAGTATTTCAAGCTTGCCCTGCCTGATTTTGATGAGGAGCGTGACTTTTTATATGAATACGCTTCGTTCCTTTTAGAAGAGGGCAGACAAAAAGAAGCATTGCCGTTATTACGCAAAGTTCTAGAGAAAGATGGCACGAATGAAGAAATTGAAGAAACGATTTTAAGAATTGAAGACGAAATTTCCTTATAGTTTGCAGGAATGAAGAACTGGTTTGTTGAATAATTCATGTATAGCAATTTAATTTACGATAGAGGAGGGAATAACATGCAGACCCCTGTTTCTGTCAATGAAAAAAAGGAATTTATCCGGTGGTTCTTAAACCATTATCAGCTAAAGCGAAGAGAGTGTGTTTGGATATTAAATTATTTAATGAGTCACGACTCTTTGATGGAAAAGGTTCATTTTGTAGAGCAAGCAGAATTTTGCCCAAGGGGAATCATCATGTCAACACACTGTGTGGATGAAGTTCCCTTTAGATTTTATAAAGAAAACATCATGACGACAGATGCTGAAAAGTCATTTCATGATATTCGTTTGAATAAACAGCAGGATTTGTTTATTCAATTGAATTTCCGTTCTGCTTATCGTTCGCCGGAATATGCAGCTGTTCTTGAAACAAATCCTCATATTCCAAAGGATCTTTATGAGAACGAAAAAGATAAGGATCTTGCTGAGAAAGTGCTTGAGCATTCAATCGCAACTTTCCAAAAAGAACGGCTCATGAAAGAGATAGATGAAGCACTTGACCGTCATGATCAAGAAACATTTAATAAGCTGGCAAAAGAATTAAGCCTATTGTCATAAACTGAACGAATAAGCCTTGCCCTACACAGGCAGGGCTTATGTCATGAAAGAGGGGAAATTGATGAGGTTTCAATCAGAGGACGCGGATCGCTTTTTGCAATCTAAAGCTTACATTGATACCGCTATCATTCCATTAGTTGGGATTGATGCGGATCAAATGAAACAAACCGTGTCTTTAGGAGAGTTTACTATTCTTGTAGCAGATGAACTTGAAAGACAGTTAAAAGGGCGGGTTTTTCTTTTTCCGCCACATACATATTTGGAAGTGAGTGACCGGAAACAAGAAGATATACTCATAATGAAGCAGTCGCTCAAGGATCATTTTCAGCATGTCGTATTGATCACATCTGATCACCAGTGGAAAGAGCATACTGAGATCAGTGAATCGCTATTTTTGCTCAAGCCGGTTCCGCTGGAGCATTTGAAGGTTGAATTAAAGCAAAAAGTCATTCAAGACAGTGTAGAACAAATTTTGAACTTTTTGTTACAAAAATGGAACCCTTCATAAAAACCCTTACATTTGCATTGTACATAGCTTTTTAGAATGTTGACCTTGTGAATAGATTGATATATTATGAGGGTGTCCTAGTTTTATGAAATTTTTTCTAATTCAGTTATAAAGTAGCTGACGACCTGAGGGGGGGAGAAAAAAATGAGCGAGAAGAGACATGGAGTGTCCAGGCGTCAATTTTTGAATTACACGTTGACCGGCGTGGGGGGATTTATGGCCGCTGGAATGCTCATGCCTATGGTTCGCTTTGCGCTTGACCCTGTGCTAAAAGGAACAGAGGATCAGGATATGGTTCAAGTTGTCAGTGTAGATGAACTGACAAAGGAACCGAAGCGCTTTGACTTTAAAATTGATCAAGTAGATGCATGGTACGAGTCAAAGGAATCTAGGTCAGCATGGGTGTACAAAGAAGGGGATGAAATTGTCGCTTTATCGCCAATCTGTAAACATTTAGGATGTACAGTGAACTGGAACAGTGATCCGAAAAATCCAAACAAATTTTTCTGCCCGTGCCATTATGGGCTGTACGACAAGGATGGTACAAACGTACCCGGAACTCCACCGCTTGCACCGCTTGACCATTATAAGCAGCAAGTGAAGGACGGATACCTCTATCTTGGAAAAGCTGTGCCGAAAGGGGAAGGGTAACGATGCTTAACAAGATTTACGATTGGGTAGATGAGCGGCTGGACATTACACCAATATGGAGAGATATTGCGGATCACGAGGTGCCAGAGCACGTCAACCCAGCACATCATTTCTCCGCTTTTGTGTATTGTTTTGGCGGTTTAACGTTTTTTGTGACAGTCATTCAAGTCCTTTCGGGCATGTTTTTAACGATGTATTACGTGCCGGATATTAAAAATGCCTGGGAATCTGTCTATTATTTGCAAAATGAAGTGGCATTTGGCCAGATTGTCAGAGGGATGCACCACTGGGGTGCGAGTTTAGTCATCGTGATGATGTTTTTACATACGCTAAGGGTCTTTTTCCAAGGGGCGTATAAAAAGCCTAGAGAGCTGAACTGGATTGTTGGTGTGCTCATTTTCTTTGTGATGCTTGGACTTGGTTTTACAGGTTATCTTTTACCATGGGATATGAAGGCGCTGTTTGCGACGAAGGTTGGTCTTCAAATAGCAGAAGCAACACCTTTCATTGGTAAAGAGATCAAAACGCTGCTTGCAGGTCATCCTGACATTGTAGGGGCACAAACGCTGACGAGATTTTTCGCTATCCATGTCTTTTTCTTGCCAGCGGCATTATTTGGGCTGATGGCTGCCCACTTTATTATGATTCGTAAGCAAGGAATTTCTGGACCGCTATAAAATGCTGCGTTTGATGAATGTTCAATGAGGAGGGGATGACTTTGCATAGGGGAAAAGGGATGAAGTTTGTCGGAGATTCCAGAATACCGGCAGAAAGAAAACCTAACATACCTAAAGACTATTCCGAATATCCGGGAAAAACAGAAGCCTTTTGGCCGAACTTTCTTTTAAAGGAATGGCTTGTAGGTGCCGTTTTTTTAATTGGCTTTCTTGTCCTAACTGTTGTTCATGCGCCTCCGCTTGAGCGGATGGCTGATCCAACAGATACTGGCTATATTCCGCTGCCAGACTGGTATTTCCTATTTTTGTACCAGTTATTAAAATATGAATTTGCTGCAGGAAACTTCACTGTCGTCGGCGCGATGATTATGCCTGGAATTGCGTTTGGTGCACTTTTGCTCGCACCATTTCTTGATTCAGGTCCAGAACGCAGACCGTATAGAAGACCAATTGCAGTCGGGATGATGATTCTTGCAGTCGGCGCAGCAACATATTTAACGTGGGAGTCTGTTGCAACTCATGATTGGGAAGCAGCGGCAAAACAAGGTGAGATTAAGAAAGAAGCAGAGATTGATACTTCAGCTGAAGAGTATAAAATTTATCAAGAGCAGACATGTATCTCCTGCCACGGGGATAACATGCAGGGCGGAGCAGCCGGACCGTCACTTGTTGACAACGGTCTTTCGCCTGAGGAGATCGCTAAAATCGCTGTAGAAGGAAAAGGCAACATGCCGAAGGGTGTCTTTAAAGGCAGTGATGAAGAACTTGAGAAGCTCTCTAAATATTTATCTGAGGTCAAATCAAAATAATTCAGTTGTTTAAATGCAAGTACAAGGATATACTCAAAAGAGAAAAAGCTGGCGCTGTCAGCTTTTTTCTGATTTTAACAGATCGTGAGTGAAGAGACATATGAGATGGATTCAATATTTGCTAGCGACGCGCTACATGCTTGTGCTGGTGCTTATGATCAATTTCCTTGGCACTGTGTACGGCTACTATTGGTATATTCCGCAGCTCGTAGAGACACCGGCTGTCTTTTTAGCTTTTGTACCAGACAGTCCAACGGCCAGCTTTTTCTTTTTATTTGTATTACTTGCGTTTTTGATGAAACGAAATGCTCCTTATTTTGAAGCACTTGCTCTTGTGACCTTGATTAAATATGGGTTATGGGCGGTAGGAATGAATATCTTTGTGCTTTTATCTGTCGATGATTTTCCGTGGGAAGGATACATGCTGATTGGGTCTCACTTTGCGATGGCGGTTCAGGCTGTATTGTTTGCGCCATATTATCGTTTTCAAATGCGTCATCTCGTGGTAGCAGGCATTTGGATCTTACATAATGATGTAATTGATTATGTATTTGGTATGATGCCCCGTTATTCTATGCTGTCTGCTTACTCAAACGAGATCGGCTACGTGACGTTTTGGCTAAGTATTGCGGTTCTTCTTGTTTCGTATTATCTCGTTCTATCGAAAAAATCGGTCAAGCTTGAACTCCCTTAACAATGTTGGTCTAACCTTGTCCTTTTCTTCATACGCTGTAAGGAGAAGGGCTAGGAGGGACTTGCATGAAACGAAAGCCAATCGCGATGATTCTATTATTTTTTCTCGTATTACAGCCAGCAGTTGTCAAAGGTGAGGAAACAGCTGCTAACACGCTGCAAGAATTAACGGAACTATCAGATTCCATCTTTCAATTAACGAGACAAGCTAAATATGATGAGGCGTTACAAGTCGCATTGTATGTTGAAAAGACATTTAAAGCTGAGAATTGGCGTGGAACTTTGACGAATACGCAGATTCGGCAAATTACACTTGGCTATCAAGATATGATAAAAGGGCTGCCGCAGGAAGAATTGAATGAGCGCGAAAAGCTTCGTTATGCCTCTCAATTTAGAATGCTGCTTGATGCGATCCAGTCGGATTCTGAGCCTCTTTGGGGTTCGCTGGAGAAGCCTATTATGGGCTCTTTTCCTACTTTGAAAAAAGAAGTAAAAGATCCAGAATCGACGACATTTTATGAAACTTGGAATGAGCTGGTTTCTTTATACGATATGATCTATCCAAGTTTAACCATTGATATTTCGCCTGAAAAGCTGCAGACGATTAAGCAGCACATGGAAGTGATTGAGCAAGGTGAATTTTTAAAAGCATCAAGTGGGACAAAGCTTGAACGTCTCACGAAGCTGGAAGAGGATTTATCGAGTGTGTTTGCTCACGTCGATGAAGATGAAGCGGATCCATCGCTTTTATGGGTCATCTTAACAACCGGGAGTATCATTTTATTAACGTTAACGTATGTTGGATTTCGGAAATATCGTGCAGAAAAAGAAAAGAAGCAAAAACGTCAGGCTGATTATCCTAAATCATAAAAAAAGAAGCCCAAAACTGGTGCTTCTTTTTTAATGCGGATTGAGCGGCTTTTTGTGTTCATCTAATGTAAAGCCTTCACCGAGTACATCATGCACGTCACTGACAGATACAAACGCATGAGGATCGACTGAGGTCACGACGCTTTTAAGGTGGACAAGCTCGTTTTTCGGAACGACGCAATAAAGAACGTTGCGCTCCTGTTTCGTATAGGAACCGACCCCTTTTAAGATGGTGACACCGCGCTCCATTTCATCTGTGATTTTCTTTTGAATGATGTCATCTTTTTCAGAGATAATCATGGCGCCTTTGGCAGCGTAAGCGCCTTCTTGCATGAAGTCAATGACCTTCGCAGCAACAAACACTGCGACAAGTGTATACATCGCTTCTTTATAATTTAAGTAGGTCAAAGAGATGGTAATGACGCATGCGTCGAAGATGAACATTGTTCGTCCCATTGCCACCTGATAATGCTTGTTGATCAGTCTTGCAATGATGTCCACACCGCCTGTTGTACCGCCGAATTTAAAGATGATTCCGAGGCCTGTTCCGATAAATACACCTGCAAAGAGGGCGGCTAAGGCTAAATCGTGCTGGAGAGGCATATGTATTTGAAAGCGCTGGAAGATGGCAAGAAAGACAGAAAGACTCACTGTTCCTACAATTGTATAAGTAAACATCGTTCTGCCGAGCATTTTCCAGCCTATAAAAAAGATCGGAATGTTTAAGACAAGGTTTGAAATAGATGGGTCAATGTGAAATAGAAAATATAAAAGCAGTGTAATACCTGTAAATCCGCCTTCCGCCAAATTGTTCTGCATATTAAAATGAACAAGACCGAAAGAAAAAATCGCAGATCCTATTAAAATAAATACGATATTTTTAAGACGAATTTCTTTTAGCAAGAGACCACTCCTTTTTTTGCTTAGACAGCGATAATATTATATGGTATGGGAGAGAAACAAGCAAACTGAGTCTTAAACATTTGTCAAATATTTATGATTTCGCTAACATGTAAGAGATGGATAGGAGGATGAGCTTCATGACGAAAGAAAAAACGCTGCGTCACGTGCAGCAAGAAGTAGATGATTACATAGGACAATTTAAAGAAGGCTATTTCAGCCCGCTTGCCATGATGGCCCGCCTGACAGAAGAATTAGGGGAGCTGGCAAGAGAGGTTAACCATTACTATGGAGAAAAGCCGAAAAAAACAACGGAAACAGAAAAAAGCATGGAAGAAGAAATTGGCGATGTTTTGTTTGTGTTAACATGCCTTGCTAATTCACTTGATATTTCACTAGAAGAAGCACATGATCGTGTGATGCATAAATTCAACACAAGAGATAAAGACCGCTGGACGAAAAAAGAAGGGAAGTAGAGACGATGACGAACGAAACCATCAAAGTAGTAATCGCTGGAGCAAGAGGAAGAATGGGGATAGAGGCTGTGAAGCTGGCGGAAGAAACAGGCCATTTTGAGCTGGTGGCAGCACTTGATCACGCGCATGAAGGAAAAAAATTATCTGATGTGATTCATACGACATCTCATGCGCCAATTTATACGGATATTGATGTGTGTCTTTCAGAAACAACACCAGATGTATTAATTGATTTAACAACACCAGAAATCGGGAAAGTACATACAAAAAAAGCACTTGAACATGGCGTGCGTCCAGTCGTCGGAACAACTGGATTTTCAGAAGATGACCTAAAAGAGCTTCAGCAATTAACAGAAGAAAAGGGCATAGGCTGTATTATTGCACCAAACTTTGCTGTCGGTGCGGTCTTAATGATGAAATTTGCCAAAATGGCAGCGAATTATTTTCCTGACGTTGAAATCATTGAGCTTCACCATGATAAAAAACTAGATGCCCCAAGCGGTACGGGCTTAAAAACGGCTGAAATGATTGCAGAAGTAAGAGAAAGCAAAAAACAGGGACATCCAGAAGAGAAAGAATTAATCGAAGGTGCACGAGGAGCAGATTATGATGGTATCCGTCTGCACAGCGTGAGACTTCCTGGCATGATTGCACATCAAGAAGTGCTGTTTGGAATGGACGGACAGACGCTCACCATTCGTCATGATTCTTATAACCGTGCATCCTTTATGTCAGGCGTGAAACTTTCAGTAGAGCAGGTCATGCACATTGATCAGCTCGTTTATGGTTTAGAAAATATCATCGACTAATAAGGAGTGGATTCCTGATGAACATTGCTTTAATCGCTCATGATAAGAAAAAAAGTGACATGATTCAGTTTACCACTGCGTACCGTGATATTTTGGCAGATCATACACTTTACGCAACAGGGACAACAGGTTTGAGAGTGAAAGAAGCGACGGGGCTTCCCATTCATCGTTTCCAATCAGGACCACTTGGGGGAGATCAGCAGATCGGTGCTTTAATTGCTGATAATGCAATGGATCTTGTGCTCTTTTTTAGAGACCCGCTAACTGCGCAGCCGCATGAACCGGATGTATCTGCACTCATCCGGCTTTGCGATGTGTATACCATTCCATTAGCCACCAATATGGGAACTGCTGAAATTTTAGTCAGGAATTTAAATAAAGGTACGTTTGATTTTCGAGATGTAGCAAAAAACGGAGGAACAAATGAAACGACTTGATATCCTTGCATTCGGTGCCCATAGCGATGATGTAGAGATCGGAATGGGCGGAACGATTGCAAAATACGTAAAAAAAGGGGCGCGCGTCGGGATTTGCGACTTGACCCAGGCCGAATTATCTTCAAATGGAACAGTAGAGAGCCGCAAAGAAGAAGCAAAAGCCGCCGCCGCTATTTTAGGTGTCAGAGCGAGAATCCAGCTCACACTGCCAGATAGAGGGCTGTATCTAAATGATGAAGCGATGAAGGAAATTGCGGGCGTGATTCGAACTTACAAACCGAAACTGATTTTCGCTCCGTACCACCAAGATCGGCATCCAGATCATGGCCATGCGGGCTCACTTGTAGAAGAGGCCGCTTTTTCTGCAGGTATACATAAATTTGAAGATTCATACAAGCAGCCAGCGCATAAAATAACTCAAATGTATTATTACATGATTAATGGGCACCATCGTCCAGATTTTGTGATCGATATTTCTGAGGAAATGCACCAAAAAATTGATAGCCTGCATGCGTATAAAAGCCAATTTGTTAAATCGGCAAACTCAGTAGAGACACCTCTTGTGAACGGTTATATTGATTTTGTCAAAATGAGAGAGTCTATGTATGGAAGAGAAGTCAACAAAGCTTATGCAGAAGGGTTTATCACAAAGAAACCACTTTTGTTGGACGATGACTTACTTGGGGGGTAATTATGAAAAAACTGAAGGTCGGAATTACTTGTTATCCAAGTGTCGGCGGCTCAGGCATTATAGCCACGGAGCTTGGAAAACGTTTAGCTGAAAAAGGGCACGATGTTCATTTCATTACCTCTAGCATTCCGTTTAGGCTTAATAAAGTATATCCGAATATTTATTTTCATGAGGTGGATGTGAATCAATATGCAGTTTTTCAATATCCGCCTTATGACCTTGCGCTGGCAAGTAAATTGGCAGAAGTCGCAAAACGAGAAAAGCTTGATATTATTCATGCGCATTATGCAGTCCCGCACGCTGTCTGTGCGTTTCTAGCCAAACAAATGACTGGACACTCTGTGAAAGTCGTTACGACGCTTCATGGAACGGATATTACGGTTTTAGGCTATGATCCATCATTAAAAGAAGTGATTCGGTTCGCCATCGAATCATCGGATCGCGTAACAGCGGTATCGCATTCATTAGCTGCGCAGACATACGATCTCATCAAACCAGATAAAAAGATTGATACGATTCATAATTTTGTAGATGAACGGGTGTATTTGCGTGAAGATCACGATTTGCTAAAGACACATTATGGTCTTTTACCGAACGAAAAGGTCATCATTCATGTATCAAACTTTCGAAAGGTGAAACGGGTGCATGACGTGATTCATGTGTTTCAAAAGATTGCTGAACAGGTGCAGGCAAAGCTGCTGCTCATTGGTGATGGTCCTGAGAAATCGGTTGTATGTGAACTCGTGAAAAAATTAGGACTGACAGACCGCGTGTTATTTTTAGGCAAGCAAGAGAAGGTTGAGGAGCTATATTCAATAAGTGATTTGAAGCTGCTTCTTTCAGAGAAGGAGAGCTTTGGGCTTGTGCTTCTTGAAGCAATGGCGTGCGGTGTTCCTTGTATCGGTACGGATGTCGGCGGTATTCCAGAGGTCATTACACATGGAGAAACAGGTTTTCTTGTCCCGCTCGGCGATATAGACGGAGCAGCAAAGCACGCAGTGTCTCTGCTGAAAGACGAAGCGCTTCATGAAAAAGTGTCAGCGGCAGCTCAGTCTAGTGTTCAGGCTCATTTCTCCTCTGATAAGATTGTGAGTGAATATGAGAAGCTTTACCTAGAATTGATCGAAGGTGATGATGAAGATGAATGAACCATTCACACATGCGATCCCTATATTACATACACTGCACGAACATGGGCATCAGGCTTACTTTGTTGGCGGAGCGGTGAGAGATGTTCTATTAGGACGGGAAATCGGTGATATCGATATTGCGACAGATGCAACACCTGATAAGGTTGAGTCTTTATTTGAAAAAACAGTAGATGTCGGTAAGGAGCATGGCACTGTCATTGTGTTGCATGATGGTGTCAGCTATGAGGTCACGACGTTTCGAACGGAATCAGAATATGAAGATTTTCGCAGACCGAAAGAAGTGGCGTTTATTACGTCGCTTAAGGAAGATCTTTTAAGAAGAGATTTAACGATTAATGCAATGGCCATGGATATAAATGGAGAAATTATTGATCATGTAGGTGGTAAACAGGATATTAAGCGGAAACGAATTCAAACTGTTGGAGATCCTGCGTGCCGCTTTCAAGAAGATGCGCTTCGCATGATGAGAGCTGTCCGTTTTTTAAGCCAGCTTGGCTTTGAACTCGCTGATGAAACGGCTGAAGCTATGAAAAAGGATAAGCATCTGCTTGCCAACATATCAGTTGAGCGCAAAAAGATTGAAATGGAGAAGCTTTTAAAAGGCCGTCATTGTGAGCAGGCCATTCAAGTACTCATTTCAACCAATTTATATGAAGAATTGCCAGGTCTCAAAGAGGAGCGTCTTCATGAATCCTTTCAAGCCTTTCCATATTACTTACTGGATGGACTAGAAGAGGTATGGGGGGCTTGCATCCATTTGCTCGGCCTAGATGAAGCGGAGGCTGCGGCCTTCTTAAAAGAATGGAAGCTGTCAACCAAGCTTTTGAAAGAAGCAGTAGCCATTAGTAAATACGTTGATTGTGACTGGGATGCGGAAAACATGTTTGAAGCTGGTGAACACGTGCTCTTATCTAGTTTGAAGATCACACAGCTAAAACATGAGCGCCGCATTTTCTTTGATGAGCTGGAGGCAGCGAAGCGTTCTTATGATGCACTGCCGATTAAAAAGCTCCAAGACCTCGCTGTTTCAGGAAAAGATTTAATGGCCTTTCGGCAAAAGTCGTCTGGGAAATGGATTGCAGAGGAGCTCAATTTTGTGAAAAAAGCCGTTTTGCAAAACCGTTTAGAAAACCGAAAAGAAGCCATAGAGGAGTGGCTTAAAGCATGCGATCCGCAATTAGAAAACGATTAATTGAACTATTTACAGCATCCAGTGAGGATTTTGTCTCAAGTCAGCAGATTTGTGATGAACTTGGCTGTTCCCGAACAGCTGTGTGGAAGCATATGGAGGACTTGCGAAAAGAGGGGTATGAGGTAGAAGCAGTTAGAAGAAAAGGATACCGTCTGCTTCGTAAACCGGACAAAATTAGTGAGGACGAAATTCTGTTTGGTCTTGAAACAGAGAGCTTCGGCAGGCATATTTACTTTCAGAAAGAAGTCGCTTCAACTCAGCTGATTGCCCATGATCTTGTAAATGAAGGTGCGCCCCACGGCACGATCGTTGTCAGTGATCATCAGACAAACGGAAAAGGGCGTCTTCAAAGAACGTGGCATTCACCACATGGGACAGGCGTTTGGATGAGTCTCATTCTCCGGCCTGAAATTCCGCTGCATAAAGCGCCGCAAATGACGCTTTTGGCATCTGTAGCCATCGCAGAAGCAATTGCGCAGCAAACAGGACTCAGTCCATCTATTAAATGGCCAAACGATATTTTGTTGAATGGAAAAAAGGTCGTTGGCATTCTGACTGAATTAAAAGCAGAAGCTGACCAGGTTCATGCGGTCATTATTGGACCGGGCATAAATGTGAACCAAACAGCTGATGACTTTCCGGAAGAACTAAAGGATGTCGCCACAAGTCTGCGGATGGAACTGAATGAAAAAGTGGATCGTGCTGCACTTATACAACAGATCATGTCCACTTTTGAAAAAAGATATGATGATTATATGAAGCAAGGATTTGCGCCCATTAAACAATTATGGGAATCGTTTGCGATGACGATCGGTCAACATATTGTTGCCCGCACCGTCAATGGGCAATATACGGGGAAGGCGCTTGGCATCAATGAAGAAGGTGTTTTATTGCTTGAAACGGAGGACGGTATCCAAAAAATCTACTCCGCAGACATTGAGATCAAGTCAACTTGAGTGGAACACCCGGCACATTTTTGATATACTTCGTGTGGGCAGTATCTGCAAAGAACTGTACCTGTTAGGAAGAAAAATTCGATAAATTTCTGCCTTGATCCTAAGGGACTTGGACAGAGGGATGATTCGCCGCACATGAGAAATCAAAGCATGTGATGTGAGGCAAGCCATCTCCTCTCCAGAATGAGGAGGAACAAATGAAGACAAAGCTAGATTTTTTCAAAATGAAAGAACAAAACGAACCTATTGTGATGCTGACCGCATACGACTATCCAGCTGCAAAGCAAGCGGAAAAAGCGGAAGTCGACATGATCTTAGTTGGTGATTCACTTGGGATGGTTGTACTTGGACTAGATTCCACAGTTCAAGTCACGATGGATGATATGATCCATCACACAAAAGCAGTGAAAAGAGGCGCAAAAGACACATTTGTTGTGACTGATATGCCATTTATGTCTTACCATTATTCGTTAGAAGAAACAATGAAAAATGCTGCACGCATCATGCAAGAAAGTGGTGCCGATGCCTTAAAGCTAGAAGGCGGAGATGGAGTATTTGAATCCATTCAAGCTTTAACAAGAGGCGGAATTCCTGTCGTCAGTCATTTAGGCCTCACACCTCAATCAGTTGGTGTACTTGGCGGATATAAAGTGCAAGGAAAAGACCACGAAAGTGCTCAAAAATTGATTGAAGACAGCTTGAAATGTGAGGAAGCCGGTGCAATCGCTCTTGTGCTGGAATGCGTACCTGGCGAACTGACAAAACGAATTACCGACATGCTGAAGATTCCTGTGATCGGAATTGGTGCAGGAGCTGAGGCAGACGGACAAGTTCTCGTTTACCATGATGTGGTAGGATACGGGGTGTCTAGAACACCTAAGTTTGTGAAACAATACGCGCAAATTGATACTGTTTTAGAAGAAGCGCTCATTCAATATACGAAAGAAGTAAAAGCACGCACATTTCCAGAGGACATGCACACGTTTCATATCAAAGAAGAAGTCCTTGATGGCTTATATGGGGGAATCAAAAAATGAATGTTGTCACCCATATTCACGAGCTAAAAGAATTAATCAAGCAGCATCAAGAAAAACAGCATTCCATCGGCTTTGTCCCAACGATGGGTTTTCTTCATGAAGGACATCTGACGCTTGCGAAAGAGGCAAGAAGTCAAAATGACATTGTCGTGATGAGTATTTTTGTCAATCCGTTGCAATTTGGACCAAATGAAGACTTTGAATCCTATCCAAGGGATATGGAAAGAGACCAGCGTCTGGCAGAAGCAGCAGGGGTGGATATTTTATTTACACCTGATGTGAAGGAAATGTACCAAAATGAACCATCTATTACGATGACGGTTCAAAAGCGGACAGATGTCTTATGCGGAAAAAAACGTCCAGGACATTTTGACGGCGTTGTCACTGTGCTCACAAAGCTGTTTCATCTTGTGTCACCAACAAATGTCTACTTTGGACTAAAGGATGCACAGCAAGTCGCTGTGATCGATGCGATGATCAAGGATTTCTTCTTTGATCTTCACCTTGTATCTGTACCGACAGTCAGAGAAGAAGACGGTTTAGCGAAAAGCTCAAGGAATGTGTACTTGTCAGAAAAAGAAAGACAAGAAGCACCCGCTTTATACCGCGCATTAAAAAAAGGACGGTCAGCTGTTGAAAACGGTGAACGTGATGTCAGTCGTGTGTATCAGCTGATTGAAGAGGAACTTGTTCAGACGTGCGGAGAAATTGATTATATTGAGATCTATTCTTATCCAGAACTTGAGCCGCTTCAGCAGTTAGCAGGTCAAGTCATTATGGCGGTTGCGGTGAAATTCTCACGGGCAAGACTGATTGATAATGTGATTTTCCATGTTCCTGAAAGCGGTGAAAAACATGTATAGAACCTTTATGACATCTAAGCTTCATAAAGCAACGGTAACAGAAGCAAACTTACATTATGTAGGAAGTATTACAATTGACGAAGATTTACTTGATGCGGCAGGTATGATGGCAAATGAGAAAGTACAAATTGTCAATAATCATAATGGCGCGAGACTTGAAACATATATTATTCCCGGCGAAAGAAAGAGCGGTGTCATTTGTCTAAATGGGGCGGCGGCGAGATTGGTTCAGCCAGGGGATGAGGTCATTATTATCGCTTATGGGATGCTGTCAGAAGAAGAAGCTAAGACACATACACCAAAAGTGGTCGTGTTAAATAAACAAAATCAAATTGAACAAATGATTGGACAAGAGCCTGCGAGAACGATTTTATAACGCAGGCTCCGTGGAAACAGAACAGTTTCAGAAGAGAGGCTGTTCTGTTTCATCTATTTTGTCCAGAGCGTGTTTCACTTTAGGGTGAAACGAGGAATTGAGGTGTCCATTTTATGACCGATCAAAGGTTTGTTGTCGTTGATATTGAAACCACCGGGAATTCACCTAAAAAGGGTGATAAAATCATTCAAATAGCTGCGGTGGTCATTGAAAATGGACAAATTGTCGAACGGTATTCAAAATATGTGAACCCGGGAAAAGCAATCCCAGGATTTATTGAACAGCTGACAGGCATTCAGCAGCACATGGTTGACGATGCGGTGTTTTTTGAGGACATTGCCCAAGAGGTGTATGATCTCATACAGGGTGCTTATTTTGTTGCGCACAATGTTCATTTTGACTTGAATTTTTTAAATGATGAACTAAAAGCATGCGGGAAAAATGAGCTGGATGTGCTAGCAATTGATACAGTTGAGATCTCTAGAATTCTTTATCCTGAGCTTGAAGGTTATAAGCTCACTGAATTAAGTGAAGAGCTCATGCTTCCACATGACCACCCGCATAGGGCGGATAGTGATGCGGAAGTTACTGCCATGTTATTTTTAACTTTATTACATCAATTAAAACATACACCGAAAAATGTGCTGAAGCAGCTGCGCAGATTATCCTCTTATCTCCTAAGTGATATAGGACTTTTAATTAAGCAGCTTGAAACAAGCCATGCTAGCTGGGAAGATTCTTTAGTGGAAGTCGGCTCTTTTGCTGTAAAAAATGTCACCAATCCTATCAGCAGGGCGACACATTCAGTAAGTGAAGATGATGAACAGCTGTTTGAGGAAATCAAAAAGAAGCTTCCGCAAACGGTAGAAGGCTATGAGGTAAGAGAAGGCCAGCTTACGATGATGAATAAAGTGAGAGACGTGTTTCATGAAAGAGCCTATGCATTAATTGAAGCGGCACCGGGTATTGGAAAAACGCTCGCTTACCTCATCCCAGCTGCTCTAGAAGCGAGGAAATCAGGAAAACCTGTCATTATTAGTACATATTCCATACTTTTGCAGCAGCAAATGCTTCAGCGCGATGTGCCGATGTTGAATCAATTGCTTCCGTTTGAGCCTGCTGCCTGTGTATTTAAAGGTCGGGCGCATTACATTTGTTTAGATAAGTTTGAGCATGTGCTTCATGAGGAAGATGATAACTATGATGTCGTCTTAACGAAGGCGCAAATTTTAATGTGGCTCCTTGTAACAGAAACAGGTGATTTATCTGAACTGAATTTACCGTCAGGAGCTGCCAATATAAAAGACCGCATTTCTTGTGTGCATATGCCGTTTACATCGAAAAAGCGCCGTTTTAAAGAGTATTGCTTTTATGAGCGCGCCAAAAAAAGGGCAAGAACAGCTGATATAATTTTAACGAATCATCGTCTGCTTTTATCACAAACGGAGGCATCGTCTATCTTTCAGCATGCTGACGTATATGTGATAGACGAAGCCCATCAATTTGAGAAAACAGCCAATGAAACACTAGGGGATAGTGCGTCTTATATCCAGCTTCACGCGAAATTAACGCAGCTTGGCTCCTTGCAAGGCGGACTGTTAAAGAAACTGAAAAAGAGATTTCATCATGCAGGGTTACAGACAGACACCTTTATTGAAATGGATGAGTATCTCAATCAGCTTCAAATGGAAAGTGACGCTTTCTTTAGCACCGTCCATTCATTTGTGAAAAGGACAAAACCAAAAGCCGACATCAATCGTCTCATTCATAGAGTACGTCATCATTCAAAGCATGCTCAGTGGAAACGGATTAAAGAAACGGCAAGTAAGCTTTGTTCCTTGTTAATTGCTTGTGAGAAACTGTATGAACAGCAAAAAAATGAGCTTCTTCAAAAAAGTGATCAGCTGACAGAACACTTTGCCTTTGAAGCAGAGGAATACGACCAAGTCATGTCGTTTATGCATACTTTTTGCAGTACACTGTACCGGTTTATCTTTGAACCGAAAAACGATGAAACGGTTTGGATTGAAATTGATGCAAAAGGTGCCAAAAACGCAGTCTTTATGCATGCACAGCCGTTAGATACTGGGGAGCTTTTGGCTGATCGTTTCTTTATGAACAAAAAGAGTGTTGTCCTCACATCAGGGACACTCACCATCAATCACCGCTTTGATTATTGCTTGGAACGGTTTGGCCTGCAAGATTTTTACCCTCATCTTGTGCAAATTGATTCACCTTTTGAACTTGAAAAACAGCTTAAGGTCATTGTTCCAGCAGACATGCCGCCGATTACAAACCGTGATGAACGAGATTATGTAAAGCAGGCTGCGCAATATATTAAGGTTATGGAAAAGCAGCAGCATGCAAAAATATTGGTTTTGTTTAATTCACATGAGATGTTAAAAGCAGTCTATGAAGAGCTAAAAACAGAAGGGATGCAGTCAGCCCTTTTTGCTCAAGGTTTGACAGGCGGAAGCCCCGTAAAATTAACGAAAATGTTCAAATTAGCAAAACAAGCTATTTTACTTGGTACGGGTAGTTTTTGGGAAGGTGTTGATTTTCCAGGCTCAGAGCTGACAACAGTCATCATGGCACGTCTTCCGTTCAGGCCGCCTGATTCTCCTCTCATTGAAGCCAAATGTGATGCAGCTAAAAAACAAGGGAAGAATCCGTTTAAAGCCGTCGCTTTACCAGAAGCTGTGTTAACCTTTAAGCAAGGAGCTGGACGCTTGCTGCGCTCTGAAAAAGACATAGGCACATTGCTGATTTTAGACCGCCGAGTGAAAACAGCTTCATATGGAAAACTATTTTTAGAATCACTCCCTCATGCGCCGGTTCACGAGATGTCAAAAGAGTCACTTGAGGCGTATATAGAAAACCTTAACAACGAAAAGCCGCTGTCATAAGCGGCCTTTAGCTGGTGTGGGTTTGGAGTTAATTTATCGTAACGGCTTTTTGTGTTCCGTTGTAAAAATAGTATCGGTTCCCGTGCAGAAAAGTATGACTAACAATATTTACGTACCGAGGAGGAATTAGAAGTGGAAAGTAAAATAGAGGTACTTTCAACTGTTCAAATTAAGCATTCAGAAGACCTATACAAAATCGTTGATTTATTGAACAGAACGCTTAAAAGAGAAGATCTCATGTTTGGATTAGCATTAGATCAAGAAGACCAAAATCAAGCGGTATTTACGATATATCGCACATAGGGGAAGCTTGACATGAAAAAAATAGTCTGGATTATTTCATCTGTAGTGGCTCTCGTTCTGCTTATTGGCATCATCAGCTTTACGTGGATTTATCAAATTGCCATGGGACAAAGAGAACAAGGGCATGAAGCAGCGATCGAACGAGCAAAAGAACAAGCAAACATCGTACAAGTGGAGCAAGTGGAAACCTTTGTCGGGAAAGAAAAACAATTTATTGTTGAAGGGAAAAACAAACAGAATGAAACGATCTACGTTTGGGTTCCTGCCAGCAAAAAAGAAAAAGTGATCGCAAAAAAAGCAAAAGAAGGCATTACCTCGAATCAAGCAGTACAAGCCGTTCAAAAGGAGAACACGGTCTCTAAGCTAAAAGAAGTCAAATTAGCGAGAGAAGGTGACGTACTTCTTTGGGAAGTGACATACTTAAATGAAAACAATCAATATAGCTTCAGCTATGTCGACTTCTCGACAGGACACGTGGAAAAAAATTTAACACCGTAGTTTCTCCTGTCTTGCGTTGACCATGCTGATTTAGAACGGTTATAATAAAATGTATGAAAAAAGATTCACACCTGTCTAAAGGTGAGTTTCTTTCTGGCTTTGGAGGGAATTATGTTGAAAACAACGATTAATCAAGTGTTCAAACACGTCGATCAAGAAGTAACAATCGGCGCATGGATTGCCAATAAACGTTCAAGCGGAAAAATTGCATTTTTGCAGCTGCGTGACGGGACAGGCTTTATTCAAGGAGTCGTAGTAAAAGCAGAAGTGGAAGAGGAAGTCTTTAAGCTTGCGAAATCAGTCACTCAAGAAACATCTGTCTATGTAACAGGTCAAGTGACAAAAGATGAGCGTTCACCGCTAGGTTTTGAATTGCAAGTGAAATCCATTGAAGTGATTCATGAAGCGACAGATTATCCAATTACACCAAAAGAGCATGGAACAGAATTCTTAATGGATCACCGTCATTTATGGCTTCGTTCTAAAAAACAGCATGCCATTATGAAAATCCGTAACGAAATTATTCGTGCTACATATGAATACTTCCATCAAGAAGGTTTCGTGAAAGTAGATCCGCCAATTTTAACTGGAAGTGCACCTGAAGGCACAACGGAACTGTTTGCTACGAAATATTTTGATGAAGATGCATACCTTTCTCAAAGTGGCCAGCTTTACATGGAAGCTGCAGCAATGGCACTCGGAAAAGTATTCTCATTTGGCCCAACATTTAGAGCTGAAAAATCTAAAACAAAACGTCATTTAATTGAGTTTTGGATGATCGAGCCGGAGATGGCTTTTGTCGAATTCAATGAAAACCTTGAGTATCAAGAAAATTATGTGTCTCATGTTGTACAAAGTGTACTTGAAAACTGTAAAGTGGAGCTGCAAACGCTAGGCCGTGATACAGCAAAATTAGAAAATATCAAAGCACCATTCCCGCGCATCACTTACGATGAAGCGATAAAATTCTTGCAGGAAAAAGGCTTTGATGATATCGAATGGGGAGATGACTTCGGTGCGCCTCACGAAACAGCGATCGCCGAAAGCTATGATAAACCAGTGTTTATCACTCATTACCCAACATCATTAAAACCGTTTTATATGCAGCCAGCACCGGATCGTGAAGATGTTGTCCTTTGTGCAGACTTGATTGCACCAGAAGGCTACGGAGAGATTATTGGCGGTTCTGAGCGTGTTCATGATTTAGAGCTTCTTGAAGCAAGATTGAAAGAACATGGGCTTGATCAAGAAACTTACAAATGGTATACAGAATTAAGACAATACGGTTCTGTACCGCATTCAGGTTTTGGTCTTGGACTTGAACGTACAGTTGCTTGGATTAGCGGAGCGCCGCATGTGCGTGAAACCATTCCTTTCCCAAGATTATTAAACCGTTTATACCCTTAAGACGTGAAAGCCTCCAACAAATGGAGGCTTTTTCAAACGTCTTTTTAGAGAGGCACGTGAAATAAAACGTGATATACTTAAAGTGAAGAGGTGTATCCGATGAATAGGCAGCAATTTATTAATATGCAGCAAATGGGGTCGACAAGTTTGCCTAATTTGCTGATTGCTCATTATGAGCAGTTAGGACTGAATGAATCACAGATGATGGTGATGCTCAAGATTAAAATGAATGAAGAACAAGGCGTTTTCTTTCAAACATTTGAAGAGCTTTCTCAAGGGATGACCATTTCAGCGGAAGAGTGCGCGTATATGGTTCAGCATCTGATTCAAAAAGGATTTATCTCGATTCAGCCATTTGAAGACAGGTCTGGTATTCAGCATGACCGTTACTCAGTAGAACCTTTATGGGGCGTGCTGTATGACTTTTTAGAAACAAAACAGGCGAAAGAAGTTCAAAAACAACAGGTGCAGGCTGAAAAATCTTTATATGCTTTATTTGAAGATGAATTCGGCAGACCGCTGTCACCTCTTGAAGGAGAAACACTTTCGATCTGGATGGATCAAGACCATCATGATGCTGAGATGATTCGGCTAGCACTAAGAGAAGCCGTTTTATCAGGGAAATTAAATTTCCGTTATATTGATCGAATTTTATTTGAGTGGAAAAAGAAAGGGCTGAAAACAGCGAAAGAAGCAAAAGAACATAGCCAGCACTTCCGTTCTCAGCAGAAAACGCCACCTTCAAATGAAGAGACGTCCACTTATAAACGACAAGTTCCTTTTTATAATTGGCTGGAACAATAACCAATAAAGGAGAAGGCATGTTATCAAAAAAACAAATCAATGAGTGTTTAGATATTATAGGAGATATGTTTCCAGAGGCTGAGTGTGAGCTTGTTCATGCCAACCCATTTGAGCTTGTGATTGCTGTTGCGCTCTCTGCTCAATGTACGGACGTGCTTGTAAACAAGGTCACCAAAACGTTATTTCAAAAATATAAAACACCAGAAGACTATTTAAGTGTACCGCTTGAAGAACTCCAGCAAGATATTCGCTCGATTGGTCTTTATCGAAATAAGGCTAAAAACATTCAAAAGTTGAGCAAAATGCTGATTGAAGAATATGGCGGTGAAGTACCAAAGGACCGGGACGAGCTTGTTAAGCTTCCTGGGGTTGGCCGGAAAACAGCAAATGTCGTCGTTTCAGTCGCTTTTGGAGTACCGGCAATAGCAGTAGATACACATGTAGAACGAGTCAGCAAGCGTCTAGGCATCTGCCGCTGGAAGGATTCTGTGCTTGAAGTAGAGCAAACCTTGATGAAAAAGGTGCCAAAAGAAGATTGGTCTGTGACGCATCACCGTCTAATCTTTTTTGGAAGATATCATTGTAAGGCGCAGCGGCCGCAGTGCGAATCGTGTCCACTTCTTGATATGTGCAGAGAAGGGCAGAAGAGGCTGAAAAAAGGATTGGTGAAGCTGGCATGAGCGGGGCAGCTGTTTTCACCTCATATGTCGAAAAGCTAAAAGAAAAAAAGGTAGAGATTAAAGGTGATCGAGTAGATATACTGAGAGCCAATCCGCTCGCATATGATCTATCTTCAGAAGTTTTAACAGACGAGTTTCCATGGCAGGAAACGGAAGGATTTGTTCCTGTGATGTTTGAGCTGTGGGACGAATTAAAAGAAAAAATGCTTCCTCGTTTCCAAACAAGAAAATCCCGCTGTGAAGAAGATGATATGCTGCAAGGAATCGTCAGTATGATTGCGATGTTTTACTGGATCAAAGGGGAGAGTGTCCAAACGTTTGAATGGGAACATATCAAGCAAGAGACATTTCCTGTTGCTCCGATTAATTGGACGGAACGTTTAGAGTTCATTTTGCTAAAACCAACTCAATATCACTGCTTTATTCAATTGGACGAGCTATACACGGAATTAAAAAAGCAGTATGGAAAATATGAAGCATTAAAAAAAATCAGACAGCAGCGTTAAAAAAAGCACTTGCCATAGGAGGCAAGTGCTTTTTCATTATTCATCTTCTTTTCGAGAAGTAGCATTTGATTGCGAATTGGAACTTTGAGAGTTGGCTTTCTCATCATCTTTCTTTTTATCTTTATTATCAGTTTGCGAGTTGCTGCTGTTCCCATTTGTACTGTCTGAGCCATTTTCTGAAGAACCATTATTTCCGTTTTCTGTATTTCCACCTTGGTCTTGATCCTTATCCTTATCTTGATCTTTTTTGTCATCAGGCTTTTGCTCATCAGTGCCAGGGGGCTGATTTTTGTTATTGTCAGTTTGGTCTGTCTGTTCGTCGTCAGGCTGCTGCGGTTCTTCTTCTTCTTTATTCTCATCATCCGCTTTTTCTTCCTCATCTGCGTCATCCTTAATGGTGAGGAAGGTAGAAGCCGCTTTACTTGTGACATCATCTACAGTGGCTGTCACTTGGAATTTATAAGTGGAGCCAGGCTTCACATCAGAGATGACCGCTTCTTTAGCAGAGCTGTTTTGAATATCTTTATAGCCGCCATTATCAACTGCTTGCTTGACATTAAATGTAGCATCAGCGTCGTCAGAATAGCCCCAAGTCAGTGTGATGGATTTTTTCTCTTCATCATACACCGCTTTTAAGTCAGAAGGCTTATCGGCTTCTTTTTTCTCAAAAGTGTCAGACACTTTTGTTGGAACCGTACCTTTTACAAAGTATTCTGTTGTCTTCTTGTCACTTGGTGTATTCGGTCCGGCTAATTTTGCAGGATCGGATCCTTTTTCAACCGTAGCTTCAACGACACTGTCTGGTTTTTCAAATGAGCCGCTTCCATCATCAATTTGAGAAATTAATCGCTGGAAGACAATTTTGGCAACACGCTGCTCGTTTTCATTCAGCCATACTTTGCCGTCTGCATCTTTTGAATTACCGATTCCAGTCCAAACGGCTGCTGTATATTGCGGCGTATAACCGACAAACCACGAATCTTTTGCACCGCCAGAAGGGATATTGTGTGTCTTAATATCTTTTTCTATAAAGTTCGTTGTACCTGTTTTACCAGCTACTTGAACGTTCGGTACTTGTGCAAGTGTACCAGTTCCAGATTGGACAGCAGTTTTCAGCATATCTGTGATCATAAATGCTGTATAATCACTCATTGCTGCTTTTGAGTCCGGCGTAAGGTCAAGTTTTGTACCGTCATTAAATTCAACAGACGTGACAGCATGCGGTTCGTTATAGTATCCGTTATTACCGAATGCACTAAATGCTCCAGCCATCTTCAGGGAGGAGACACCATCGTCAAATCCACCGATTGAGTAGGACTCTGGAATGTCAGAAGGTAAGTCCATACCTAAGTTATTAGCGAATTGAACGGCATTGTCTGTACCAGCTTCTTGGAAAGCTTTTAGGGCAGGAATGTTACGTGATTGTGCCAAAGCACTTCTCATCGACATTTTCCCTAAGTGTCTTCTGTCAAAGTTATTAATCGGCGTACCGTTTGAGTACGTATACGGTGCATCATCAATTTGCTGATATGTTGACCATTTTTTGTTTTCAATGACTGGGCCGTAATCTAAGATCGGTTTGATTGTGGACCCTGGCTGGCGTTTTGCATCCGTCGCATAATTAAAGCCGCCGGCTGGTACATCACGTCCACCGCCAATGGCGCGAATTTCACCATTTTTCGTATCAAGCAGGGTCACACCCGCCTGCATCCCTTTCGTAAATCCAACTGAATCTCCATTGATGATATCATTTAGATGATCCTGTGCATTTCGATCAAGGGAAGTATAGATTTTTAATCCATCAGTTGATGCATCCACTTTGGCTTTTTTCTGTACTTCTTCCATCACTTCTTCAATGTAGGCAGAGTACTTACTAGAGTTTTGGCTCTTATATTTACTAGCTGAAACAACTGTCTTACTGACAGGGGTTGCTTTTGCAACGTCATATTCTTTTTCTGAAATGTAGCCTTGTTTTTTCATAAGGCTTAAAACGATATTACGGCGTTTTTCCGCTGCCTCGGGATGTTTCACTGGGTTATAAGCAGAAGGACTCTGCGGCATACCTGCAAGTGTAGCAGCTTGTGCAACGGTTAGTTTATTTAAATCTGTGACTCCGAAAAATTGTTCAGCTGCTTTCCCAACTCCATAAGCATAAGGAGAGAAGAAAATCCGGTTTAAATACATTTCTAAAATTTCATCTTTAGAGTATTTTTGCTCAAGCTGAATCGAGAGCCATACTTCCTGTACTTTCCGTTTTAACGTCTTTTGATTGGTTAGGAGGGAGTTTTTCACAACCTGTTGTGTAATGGTACTTCCGCCCTCAGCACCAAAGCCGTCCTCAACGTTTGCGACAAGGGCACCGCCAATACGGATTGGATCAATCCCGTGGTGCTTATAAAAACGTGCATCTTCAGTCGCAATAAATGCGTCTTTTACCACATCGGGTATATCTTTTATCGAGACATACGTTCTTTTTTCTGCACCAACTTCTGCAAACACTTTCTTGTCTTTATCATAAAGCTTTGAAGAGTATGGTGTTTTAAGCTTACTATCATCAATAGAAGGAGCGCTTGATGCAAAAACGGCAAAAGTTGTGATTCCGGCAACTAAACAAAGTAGACCGATCACGAGTAAAGATAAAAATATTTTTTTAAATAGACCTGCTTTCTTTTTGCCTTTTTTGTTCTTTTGCTTCTTATTGTTAACTTGACTTGCTTTACGTCGCTGTTCACGACTTGTAAATTGATCAGACATCACATCTCAACCTTTCGTGTTAAACCTTTTTCGAACGTAATTGCTGATTGCTTTCATCCGAAAAATGAAGTGTCTCCACTACTTTAATATAATCAATTCTTGGCGAATATCCAAGTGTCATTATGTGGCCAGCTTCCATTAATTCGTCTTTGCTAATGGATTTACGGCCGTTTTTCTTCTGCCGCTCCCAGAAGTAAAAGAGATCTGAAGCGGGCAAATAATAAACGGAGCCAAAAGCGGATATAATAACGAAACAAATGCCGCCTTGCTTTTCAACCTGTTTCATATGCTCAATTTGATGGTCGTGGAAATTTTTGAGCGGAAACGAGGTAGTGCTTTTGGTTTCCTTTGCTTCAAAATCGATATAGCGGCCTTTGTACACCCCGTTATAGTCTGTTGTGGATGATTGTTTAAAATAGGCTTCTTTAATGACAGCAGCACTTCTTTTTGGGTAATCCACATTCACAATTTGAACTGGGGTAGGCTTTTTATGAATGACTGCGATCCCGTTGACCAAATAGTATTGGTTCGTTTCATTTAAATCAGCCTCAAGCGTCATCCCGCGGTTACTATAAGAGGATTCGCCGCTGATTCTTTTTTTTGTCCCAATTTGTTGAATGGGCTGATACGATTTTCCGTTTGGATACCGAATCATCAAGTTTCAGCCTCCTTTTAATGCATTTTGTATTGGAGAGATCACCATGTTGTCCCAAGAAGAGCACATCATCACTCAGCAAATTTTGCGTGAAACGAAAGCAAAAAATAAAGACAACCTGACGAGGACAAATGCTTACAAGCGCTTTTATGACCGGCATCCAGAGATGAAATGGTCGCTGCTCGCTTCCTTTGTCTCGAGAAATGCTGGGTGGTCCATGACGGATTTAAAGGGCGAGCTCTTCCATCCAGGTTTAACGGATCAGCAGGGGCACCTTTTTTTCACAGCATATGAAAGAGCGAATTGGCTGATCTTTTCGGATGCTTACCCTCAGCTTCTTTTGTATGAATGGTCTAAGCGATGCAGTAAACCTTTGTTTCATCTGCTGCCTTATTTCTCCGTGTCTCGGTTTATGAGCGCTGAGTGGGAACGTTTCTGGCTAAAGCGTGACACAGAGCGTCTGCTATATGCACTCATCATAAATGAACAATATACTATACAATCTCCTATTATACAAAATCCTCTTCTGAAAAAGAATGTTTTTCACTCGATTCAATATCTTTTCAGCGAGTGGGGACATTTCCAAACCGTTGTTTTTCCAACGGTGGACGGGCATTTGTACGGCATAACCATACGGAAGTTTTCCAATGTAAAGGAGCGCATTACATTAGGTAAAAAACTAGCGAAACTATTATTTCGAGCCGATTTGTTTTCGGATTTTTATCATTTTTTGCATACCGTTCCGCATACGGGGTCTCGGTTTGATTTTGAGCCGTTTTTAGGGATCGCTAGAAGGTCAACACCTTTTCTTCGGACGGTTTATCCGGTGATGACACATTCATTAGACGATCAAAGGGAAGATTGGTTTCAAAAGAAATTGAGTCCATCTTTATTTGAGGCAGAGCCGCTGCCAAAGCAGATTGATCTGACCGACTGGTATTTCCATAAAAAAAGACAGCTTCGTTTTCTTTTCTCATTAGAGCACTATTTTTTGCATAAATAAAAAGCAGGGGGTGCCTGCTTTTTTTTACGTTGATGGACGATTAGGACCGCCGAGCTTTTTATCAAGCTGATCTGGACTGTTTTCTTTCCCTTTTGGCTTTTGCTCTTTTGGTGCTGGCTGCTTTTTCATGAAATCTACCTCCTTTTGTCCTTAGAATTTACACAATCGGACGCAATCATACAAAGAAGGACAAGCATCTGTCGAAAAGGAAGAAATAGCGCTCATCTACACTTAGATTGGCGATTTGCTTCTAGTTTTGTCATGTGTGAAGGAGGGGGAGAAAGAAAAGAGAATGTAACGAGAGACAATAAAGGAGGAATCTGATGATGAGCGAATTTGTATCAAAAGAATCCATTATGCAGTTGTTAGAGGAAATCGAGCGAAAAATTGATGCGGTGGAGGAAGAGCTGTCTCTTGCTGTGAAGCAGACGAAACGTGCAGCGATAGAAGAGCAAGAACAAATAATTGACCGGCTTGAATCAGAAGTAAAGGACTGTGAAGTGAAGCTTCATGCAGCCGAGTATAAACTGGCAGCAAGACCGGCATATCACGCCGGATAGCTTTTCTATTTGAGCAATAGGTAAACGTTTGATAGGATGGTTCATAGAGGTGAACACTTTGGATAATCAAACATTACTTGAACATACACAAAACTTGAGAATATGGATCGAAGAAGCGTATAAGCAGTACCAAAAGGGAAAGGCTGAAGAGGAATACCCATCGTATGATTTTTATACGGATATTCAGCCGGCCGTTGTTACATTTGATCAGAAAATGGAGGAGTGGCTCACCGCTGCGATCTCGTTTATTGAGCAGGCCAAACCTAGATATTTACACCAAGAACAGCTTGAAGCCGTAAAAGAAAATGGTAAAGAGGTTGTCCTGCAATCTTATTTTGGTAAACAGCACGCACCCCGTGTAAAAAATTTAGTTGAGTCAGTGGTTTACACTCTGAACCTTTTAATAGAAGAAATCAAAAAGCGCAGCTAAAGACATGATGCTGCGTTTTTCTTATGGCTTCTTTAGGCACATCTTCTGCTCTTGGTCATAATATATGAGTGACATCAATATGTGTTGAGAGCGAGAGGAGCGAGATAGATGTTCCCTTATTCAAACCAGCAGCCTTATGAATTCAATCAATTCAAGCAAAGGCCTTTTCCGTATCCAGAGATGCAGCAGCAGCCTCCGCAGCCTCCAGACTATTTCATGCCGCCGTATCAAGGTGGAGGGGGAATGAATCAGGCACCATCTACTGTTTATCAGCCGCCTTATGGATACCAAGAAAACGTGCCGCTTATGCAGCCGCCTGAAGCGATGAATCCACCCCAAATGCAGCCGCCTCCAGGCATGATGCCCATGCAGCCGCCTATGAACCCTTATCCATTGCCAAGGCCGCAAAAACAGCAGCCATCTCAATTTAAAAGTGTGCTGTCACAATTCAAAAAGACGAATGGGCAATACGATTTTAACAAAATGTTTGATACAGCTGGCCAAATGATGAGTACAATGAATCAAGTAGGCTCATTGGCGAAAGGATTTACAAGCATTTTTAAAGCATAGCTAAACCCAATAGATTGAACTATTGGGTTGTTTGCTTTGGCGCAGACACATGAAGCGATTGATCTTTCCACACACTCTTCATTTTTGTCTCATCTATTTTTGCCGGCATTAAAATCGTTTTAGTAAAACTTGAATACGAGGTAGTCGTATTCGTTTTGATTTTTTCCTGTACTGATAAGTGTAAATATTGGGCTTTTACTTCTAGCGCAATGTCTCCTTCGACAAAATGGTCTGGAAATTGAATCTCGATATACACATTCTGTTCATCCTCTGTCACATTGGTCGTAATGGATGCAAGTGAATGCGATGTGGTCATGAGTGCCTCTGCACTATTTAATATCTCGTGAAACGGGGAGGATGCAAAAAATTGTTCAATCGCTTCATATAGCATATCTTCATTTGCCAGCATTTCATGTTTTTTTTCGCCTTCATGTTTCATCTGAATCACCTCTCATCTACAGCCTATGCAGAGGGGGCTCAGGCGGTTATCAATTGATGAGAGGAAAAAATTATGATTAAATAGTGTTGAATGAAGCAAGGTGTATGGGCGTAAAGTTTCATACACGAAATAGATTTAGGAAGCAAAGCTTGAAGGGAGCAAATTGACATTGCTGAAAAAATTATTCGGTTTCGGAAAAAACCAAGATGATGTAAAGGAAGAAGTCATTTATTCTCCAGTTGATGGAGAGTTAATGGATATGACTGATGTACCAGATCCCGTCTTTTCTCAAAAGATGATGGGAGACGGCGTAGCAGTAAAACCAAAAAGTGGGACGATTGTGTCACCAGTAGAGGGTGAAATCATTCAGCTCTTCCATACAAAACATGCAATTGGCATTCGAACACTCTCGGGGCTTGAGCTTCTGATTCATATCGGACTTGAAACAGTTGGGTTAAATGGTGAAGGATTTGAAGCGCACATGAAAGAAGGGGATAAGGTGAAAATCGGGGATCCTCTTATTACGTGTGATTTAGAACTGATTGAAGAGAAAGCGTCAAGTACAGTGACACCGATTGTGATTATGAACGGTGACCTTATCGAACGACTTGATAAAGAACCAAAAGGCTCTGTAGAAAAGCAGACGTCCAAGCTCTTTACAGTGAAAATGAAATAGTTCATGAAAAAAAACTACCCATTGATAGGGTAGTTTTTTATTGAGGTGAGAACATTAATCCTCCATTGGAACCCAGCCTTGACTCGCTTCCATGACAGACCACAATCCTTCTGGAATAAGATACTTGTCTTTTTGGCTGCGTTTAATGACGGTTTCAATCTCTTGTTCTCTGCCTTCTTTAATTTTCTTTGCCCAATCTGGGTCGACGATCAGCTCTCGTGCGACAGCGATGAGAGGAATTCCTTGATTGTAAGCATGGAGTGCATCTTCAGCTGTAATGACGCTGCCTACTCCAATAAGCGGAAGAGCATCGCCGCAGCGTTCTTTTAGCAGTTCCATACGTGTCTTATTAGAATCTGCGCCTCGTCTTGCTTTAGAGCCAATCTCCATTAAAGAGATATGCAAATAATCGAGGCTTTTTGTTTTGAGAACATCCACTAATGTAAACGTCTCTGTCATTGTTAAACCAGGAGTTTCTGGTTCTTCAGGAGATAACCGGTATCCAAAGATAAACGGTTTAGCCGCATGCTCTTTGATGGCCTCTTTAACTGCATCTACAACAGCAATAGGGAAAGCTAGACGTTTTTCTTCGTTTCCTCCCCATTGATCTGTACGCTGATTGCTATGCGGTGAGTAAAATTGCTGTAATAAATAACCGTTTGCCCCGTGAATTTCCACGCCGTCAAACCCTGCTTGAACCGCTCGTCTTGCCGCTTCTTTAAAGGAGTCGATAATATGCGTAATTTCCTCTTCTTTTAAAGCGCGTGCAATTTGTTTTCCATCTTTAAACACATCACTTGGCGCAACCACATCACCGTTTGGAACTAAATGAGGGAGAGCCTGAGAGCCGCCGTGATGAATTTGAATGATGGCTTTTGTTCCTTTTGCCTGGATAGCTGAAGCCAGTTTTTTCAGGCCAGGGATATCTTCATCTCTTGCGATAGAAGGCTGTCCTTCAAATGCCTTCCCATCTGGAGTCACATTCGCACATGCTGTAATGACCATGCCCATTTCACTTGATCTAGCTGTAATGAAGTCAATTTCGTCTTTTGAAATGGTGCCGTCGTCATGAGAACCGAAGTGTGTCATTGGAGCAACCACTAACCGGCCATCAATAGAGGCGCCTCCTGGAAACGTAAATGGTTCAAATAAAGGCTTAAATTCGTTTTTCAATCTGATCATCTTCTTCCTTGATAAAATCATTTCACTTTAGAAGTGTAATAGATACTGTTACAACAGTTCAAAGTATTTGCTCATAAGTCCGCATCAAAAAATTGCCGCCTAGTCATGCAAACAAATATTCGGTACACTAGAATGAGAGGTGGACGCAATATGAAAAAGAAAACAATGAACGAACTGATAGAAGAATTAAAGAAAGACGAACAGGTAGAACATTGGCATGAAATTGAAGCAAAGCCTGCACAGACCTCACCCGTTCCTGAAAGAGTGGACGACAGGCTAAAAAAGGCGCTTGAAAAACGAGGCGTGAAAGAGCTGTATATTCATCAAAAAGAAGCCTTTGAACGAGTAATGAATGGTGAGCATGTAGTAACGGTTACACCAACAGCTTCAGGTAAAACGCTTTGCTACAATCTGCCTGTTCTTCAGTCGATTGCAGAAGACCAGACAAACCGCTCTCTTTATTTATTTCCAACAAAAGCGCTCGCACAGGATCAAAAGAGTGAACTTAACGAGATCATCCACGAGATGGATGTTCCGATTCATAGTGAAACATATGACGGGGACACCTCCCCGGCCATTCGGCAGCGAGTCAGACAAGCAGGACATATTGTCATCACAAACCCAGATATGCTGCATTCAGCTATTTTGCCTCATCATACGAAATGGGTCAGTTTATTTGAGAATTTGAAGTATATTGTCATTGATGAGCTTCATACATATCGAGGCGTTTTTGGCAGTCATGTGGCTAATGTGATTCGCAGGTTAAAACGTATTTGTGCATTTTATGGAAGTGATCCGATTTTCATTTGTACTTCCGCAACGATTGCAAATCCAAAAGAGCTGGCGCAGCAGCTCACAGGGAGCAAAGTGCATCTTATTGAACGAAACGGAGCGCCTAGCGGTAAAAAGAATTTTGTGTTTTATAACCCGCCGGTGGTGAATAAACCATTAAATATTAGACAAAGCGCTGCCACTGTCGTCAACCAATTGGCTAAAACATTTTTAAAAGAAAAAATTCAAACGATCGTTTTTGCTAGAAGCAGAGTACGAGTAGAAGTGATTTTAAGTCATATTCAAGAGCTTGTGAAAAAAGAAATTGGTCCAAAATCGATTCGCGGGTATCGCGGAGGCTATTTGCCAAAAGAGCGGCGCGTGATTGAAAAGGGGTTAAGAGAAGGAGACATTCTAGGTGTCGTGAGCACGAACGCACTAGAATTAGGGGTAGATATAGGTCAGCTAAAGGTATGCATTATGACGGGGTATCCTGGCAGTGTAGCGAGTACATGGCAGCAGGCAGGACGTGCTGGAAGGCGTCATGAGGAGGCGCTCATTATCATGGTGGCAAGTTCCTCACCCCTTGATCAATATATTGTCCGACACCCTGAATATTTCTTTAATAGACCGCCTGAAGCAGCCAGAATCAATCCTGAAAATCTCATTATTTTAGTGGATCATCTAAAATGTGCTTCCTACGAGCTGCCATTTCGGACGGATGAACAGTTTGGCGGCATGGAAGTAGAGGACATTTTGCAATACTTACATGAGGAAGGGGTTCTTCATTTTAGCGGGAACCGGTATTATTGGTCAGATCAATCGTTCCCAGCGCATGGCATCAGCCTGCGGTCTGCAAGCCAAGAAAATGTGGTAATTGTGGATCAATCCGACGTAGCGAATGTTCGGATTATTGGAGAGATGGATCGATTCAGTGCAATGACACTGCTTCATGATGAGGCGATTTATTTACATGAAGGGGTTCAGTATCAAGTAGAAAAGCTAGATTACGAGCATTTGAAGGCTTATGTGAAACAAGTAGATGTAGAATACTATACAGATGCGAATTTAGCTGTTCAGCTCAAGGTACTGGAAATCGATCAGACAACAGAGAAAGAAGCAGTATCTGTTCACTACGGTGATGTGACTGTCAACGCAATGCCAACAATTTTCAAAAAAATCCGGCTCAGTACTGGTGAAAATATCGGGTCTGGACCGATTCACTTACCGGAAGAAGAAATTCATACGAGTGCGGCTTGGTTTGAATTACACGAGGCAGAGCGGAGATTTGAAGAGAAGACACTTGAACAGCTGCTGCTTGGCATCGCAAATGTTCTTCAGCACATTGTACCTGCTTTTGTGATGTGTGACCGCTCAGATATTCATGTTGTTTCACAAATTAAAGCGGCACATACCGGTAAACCGACAGTCTTTTTATATGACCACTACCCTGGCGGAATCGGTTTAAGCAAAGAAGTCCAAGCTCGTTTCGATGAAATAGCAGGTGCAGCCATTCAGCTGATAGAGCGGTGCCGCTGTGAGAACGGCTGTCCATCCTGCATTGGCATGGAAATGAAAGAGGTGAGCGGAAAAAGCAGCATTGTTGAATTGATGTCTGTATTTTAAGGGGAAGGAGGAAGATACCTACTCATGTCTTTAAAAGGGAAATTAAATCGAATGAAGAAGCACCTATCGCACAACCAGCCAAACGAAAAAAGGCAAAAAGCAGTGGAAGGGCAACCTCAGCCTGTGACGGCCGATAACATTCCATTTTTAAAGGAATGGGAGCAATTGGGAGCAGCTCCTTATCACTTTGAGGATTCTTTTTGTCTCATTCGAGAAGTCACCTATTCATTAGATGATAAGCATGGACTCTACTCGTTTGCGGAACTGCCAAAGATCATCGAGGCATGGAACAAAAGCAGCATCCAGCATTCTCTATCGGCTAAAGGTTACAAGCCGCATGAACTGTTTTTCTTTGATACAGAAACAACTGGATTATCTGGCGGAACGGGAAATATGATCTTCTTGCTAGGACATGCGCGGGTCTTTGCTGACAAAGTAGTGGTGAAACAGCACCTGCTCACAAATCCGGGAAATGAAGCGGCTCTTTATAAAAGCTTTCTCGATGAAGTGAACGTAGAATCACTCGTTACATATAATGGAAAATCATTCGATTGGCCGCAAGTGAAAACGAGACATACTTTGCTGCGAGATCAAATCCCTGCGCTTCCAGAGTTTGGCCACTTTGATCTTCTGCATGGGTCAAGACGGTTGTGGAAGCATAAATATGAACGAATGGCGCTGTCTGTGGTTGAAAAAGAAGAGCTGCACGTTCACCGGGAAGGAGACACACCGGGTTTTTTGGCACCGATGATCTATTTTCACTTTTTAAAGGAACAAAATCCGAAGCTCATTGAAGGGATTTTGACTCATAATGAATTAGACGTCCTTTCGTTAATCAGCCTCTACATTCATCTATCCAAAAAAATTCTATCTATGGATGCAGTAAAGGAGCACGATGAGAAATACGCGCTGGCTAGGTGGCATCTTGCGCATCGTGATGTACAGGAAGCTACGAAGCATTTGCGGGAATTAACAGGTGCTGATTTTGAACATGCCAATCAGGCGGCTTTTGATCTCTCCTTACAATATAAACGGCTAAACGAGTGGGATGAAGCAGTTCGAATTTGGGAAACATTATTTGAATCAAGTGATGTCCATTTAGCATTAAAAGCGGGTATAGAGCTTGCGAAGTGTAAAGAGCATCGCCAAAAAGATGCAAGGTCAGCTCTTTCCATCACGGAATCTTTATTATCTTTCTCATCGTTAAGCGAGCGAGACACAAAAGAGCTTGAGAAACGAAAAAAACGGCTATTGAGAAAAGCTGGGCAATGAAATATTATTACCCGGGAAAGCGCAAAAAATGACAACGTTCGGCTCTCGGCCGAAAATAAAAATTGTTTAGCACTTTTATTGTAGAAAGTCCGCGAATCCTGTAAAATAACGTTAGATATTGAATGAGGAGCGTATAGCATGTATAAGGGTCTTTTCTACTTGTTTTTTCTTGTGGTCATTTTGGTCGCTTTTGTGTTTTCAAACTATAAAGATATTTTTCTTGCCAACTTTTAAAATAGGTTAATGCATTAGTACATGTACACCTCTTAATTCATACATTGTTAATGTAAGAAAATAAAGGAGAGGGGAATGCTACATGTACCATCATCACCATCATTGCCATCCGAATGTTACACAGCCAATTGTTCATCCGACGAATCATTGCTGTACACACAGCGAGTCAACAACAATTGTGCCGCATATCCACCCGCAGCATGTGACAAATGTTCACCACCATAATTTCAAACATGTTCACTACTTCCCGCATACGTTTTCTCAGGTGGACCCGACAACACATCAACACTTTAACTGCGGTGGACCTTGCTGTAACAGATAAAGTGAATGGGACTTTTATAAGTCCCATTTTTTAAAAGCAGGTGAAAAAATGAAAATTATTGCTGTCACAGGGTACAAGCCGTTTGAGCTTGGGATATTCAAACAAGACGAGCCTGCACTTCAATACATAAAAGCGGAGCTTCAAAAAAGGCTGACAGCCCTTATCGAAGAAGGTCTGGAATGGGTTCTCATATCAGGCCAGCTTGGGGCAGAAATTTGGACAGCCGAAGTGGTGTTTGAGCTTCAGGAGGAATATCCAGCGTTAAAACTTGCAGTCATTACGCCATTTTATGAACAGGAAGAGCGCTGGAATGAACAAAACAAAGTGTTGTATGAAGGAATTCTTGCACAGGCCGATTTTGTAGAAAGTGTCACGCATAGACCGTACGAAAGTCCGGCACAATTTAAACAAAAGAACCGCTTTTTTATTGAAAAAACAGATGGTCTTCTCGTCTTATATGATCCCGAGCATGAGGGATCGCCGAAGTATATGATCAGGGAGGCGGAAGCCTATACCGATTACCCGATTATGTACATCACGATGGATGATCTAAGAGCGCAGGTTGAGGCGGAAGATCCGTTTTTTGATTAAAAGCAAGAGAAAATTTGACAACGTCACGTATTTCTGAAAAAATATACTATGAATTCACGATATGAGGTGAAAAAGATGCTTGCTGATAAAGTAAAGCTTTCTGCGAAAGAAATTTTAGAAAAAGAATTTAAAACAGGTGTCAGAGGGTACAAACAAGAAGAAGTCGATAAATTTTTAGATATGGTCATTAAAGACTATGAGACATTCAACCAAGAAATCGAAAAACTTCAACAAGAAAACCTCCACTTGTCAAAACAGCTTGAAGAAGCTGTTGAACAAGGGAAAAGACAGCCTGCACAGTCTAATACAACAAACTTTGATATTTTAAAAAGACTATCGAACCTTGAGAAACACGTTTTCGGCAGCAAACTTTATGATTGAGTGTTGCTGAAAAAAGCTTGTGTCAGATGTCATTGTCGTTTATAATAACGCTTATTGATTAACGTTCGGGTAATCGCTGTAATGCTATTTAGGGCATTGCAGAGGAAAGTCCATGCTCGCACGGTGCTGAGATGCCCGTAGTGTTCGTGCCTGGCGAAAAAATAAGCCAGGGCAGCCTGGGAAAGGCTGACGGCAGGAAAAATGCCTACGTCCTTTTTAGGATATGGCAAAGTATCCTTGAAAGTGCCACAGTGACGAAGTCTCACTAGAAATGGTGAGAGTGGAACGCGGTAAACCCCTCGAGCGAGAAACCCAAACTTGGTAGGGGAACTTTCTCAAAGGAACCAAACGGAGAGAAGGACAGAGAATTCTGTAGATAGATGATTACCACCTGAGTACGAGGCATTTGCCGTTTGCAGTACGATGGAACAAAACATGGCTTACAGAACGTTAAATCCGTTATAATAAACATGATGAAACAAAGCTCTCCTATTTCAACATATGGAGAGCTTTTATCTTGAATACATAAAAGGACGAGAAAACAGGTGATAAATCAATGAAAACCTATACACTCATCGCAACAGCTCCAATGGGAATTGAAGCAATTGTTGCAAAAGAAGTAAGAGACCTTGGCTATGAGTGCACAGTCGACAACGGAAAAGTGATTTTCAAGGGGGATGCTCTTGCGATTTGCCGTGCAAACCTTTGGCTGCGTACAGCAGACCGGATCAAGGTACAAGTTGCTGAATTTTCGGCTAAAACATTTGATGAGCTTTTTGAACGGACGAAAGCGATTGACTGGGCCGCTTTTTTACCAAAAAACAGTACGTTTCCTGTCATCGGGAAATCTGTTAAATCTCAGCTTGCCAGTGTGCCGGACTGCCAGCGCATCGTCAAAAAAGCCATTGCGCAAAAGCTTAAATCCTCCTACAACATTCAGTCTGAATGGCTTGAAGAAACGGGACCTGAATATAAAATCGAGATCGCTCTTTTAAAAGATAAAGCGGTTCTTACGCTTGATACATCTGGTGTAGGTCTTCATAAACGCGGATACCGCATGGATCAAGGCGGAGCACCTATTAAAGAAACGCTTGCTGCTGCGCTCGTCTTATTAACGAACTGGACACCTGACCGTCCGTTTGTTGATCCTTTCTGCGGATCAGGAACAATCGCCATTGAAGCAGCGATGATAGGACAAAACATTGCCCCAGGATTTAACCGGGATTTTGCGTCTGAATCATGGGAATGGATCGGTGAAGACGTATGGAACAAAGCGCGTGTGGAAGTAGAAGAAAAAGCAAACTATGATCAGCCGCTCCGCATTATTGCAAGTGACATCGACCATCGTATGGTAGATATCGCAAAAATGAATGCAGAAGAAGCAGGACTGAGTGAACTGATTGAGTTTAAACAAATGCAAGTAAAAGACTTTCAAACAAAAGAAGAGTACGGTGTGATTGTCGGAAATCCTCCTTATGGTGAACGACTGAGTGATAAACCAGCAGTTGAAAAAATGTATCAAGGAATGGGTGAAGCGTTTAAGAACCTAGATACATGGTCCATTTACATCTTGACGTCACACGAAAAATTCGAAGAGTGCTTCGGAAGAAAAGCGACGAAAAAGAGAAAACTGTTTAACGGATTTATCAAAACAGACTATTATCAATATTGGGGAAAACGCCCGCCTAGAAAGCAATCAACTGAATCGTAATAAAGAGCCGCACCGAAAGAAGGTGCGGCTTTTTTATGCTGAAAAGGTATAACTCTCAGCAAGACGGAATAAACTGAACTTGATTTTAAAAAAAGAGGTGTCTTCATGATTCATTATGATCAAATTCAGTTAATCCAAAAAGCACTCGCTTCGACTGCTCAAGAAATTGAAGGGCATGAAGGTGGACAATCTGCTCAGCTTACGGCAGCCATTGAAGATTTGGCGCTGGCTCAGGCATACATAGAACGTTCTGAGCATGCATTTTTAATGAAGGAAAGCTATCAGCATCGCCTGCGCTCATAAAAAAAGATTGTTTTTCCCCAGCGTAAATGGTACTATTGAATGTCTGAATGATTCAAAAGTTGGGGGTTGAAGCAGGTGACAGCATCTCGTTTGCCTTTTTCATTATCAAAAGAACACAATTTTTACGAAGAACTGGGCAACTGGATTGGTGATGTGTTTTATGACATTTTGCCAGAAAAGGGCTTTGATCTTCGAGATGAACAAATATTTATGGCTTTTCAACTAGAAAGAGCCTTTAAAGAAAAAAGTGTGATGTTTGCCGAAGCTGGGGTAGGCACAGGCAAAACCATCGTCTATTTATTATTTGCCGTCACATATGCAAGGTATACAGGGAAGCCTGCGATTATTGCATGTGCAGACGAAACGTTAATTGAACAGCTCGTTAAACAAGAAGGTGATATCTATAAAATTGCCAATCACCTTGATATTCAAATAGATGCGAGATTAAGTAAATCGCATGATCAATATTTATGCTTAAAAAAGCTGGAGAAAACGATGCAGCGTGAAGATGATGAAAAGTGGCTCGATATTTATGAATCACTGCCTTCATTTGTTCATGAATCACATGGCATGCAAACCTTTTATCCGTATGGCGATCGAAAAGAGTATCCAGAGTTATCAAATGATGAATGGTCACGAATTGGCTATGACTCGTTTCAGGACTGCCTGACGTGCGATATGCGTCATCGCTGCGGTCTGAATTTATCAAGAGATCATTACCGGAAAGCGACAGATCTCATCATCTGTTCACATGATTTTTACATGGAGCATGTGTGGACGAAGGAATCCCGGAAACGTGAGGGTCAGCTTCCGCTGCTTCCTGAGCATAGCTCCGTCGTATTTGATGAGGGACATCTTCTCGAGTTTGCCGCACAAAAAGCGTTAACGTACCGAGTGAAGCAATCAACGCTCGAAACATTTTTGGAACGTCTTTTGCAAAACGACATACGCGAAGAATTTGCAGAGCTTGTTGAAGATGCACTTGCAACAAACGATGAGTTCTTTTATCTCTTAAAAACGCATGCCAAAGAAGTCAAAGGCTCGCACCGGCTTGAAATTGGGCGTGTCGATGAGGTGAAGCGTTCTGCAAGTGAATTGTGTGACTTGCTTGAAAAAATCGGAGAAGCGCTCGTGTTTGAATCTGAGATGTATACGATCGATCAATACGAATTATCTGTTGTGGAAGAATACATTGAACAAATGGCGTATTCTTTATCGCTTTATCAAAAAAATGCCATTAGCTGGCTGGAAAAACAGGAATTAGATACAACATTTGTTGTGATGCCGAAGACGGTCGCAGAGGTACTTGGCGAAAAAGTATTCTCTCAAAAAAGACCATATATTTTCTCTTCCGCTACATTGTCTGAGAATCAATCCTTTGATTATTTAGCTGAAAGTCTTGGGATTAAAGATTACTTATCAATGAGTGTCGCTTCGCCGTATGATTACGATGAACAAATGAAGATTTATTTCCATGGAATTCAGCAGCTCGCTGAGCAAGAGGCAAAAGCACAGCAAGTGATGACTCAGCTGAAAGAAAATGGAGGACGATCTCTGATTCTCTTCCCTTCATTTGATGAACTTCATTTCTTTAGAAAACAACTTGAAGCAGCAAATGAATCACTGCCGTTTGACGTATATTTTGAGGGAGACGAGGAAATCAGCACGATTGTTCAAAAGTTCCAAGCTGATGAGACATCCGTGTTATGCTCAGTTCATCTGTGGGAAGGGCTTGATATTCCAGGTGAATCATTAACGAATGTGATCATCTGGGGACTTCCTTATCCGCCGCATGATCCAGTATTTGAAGCGAAAAGGAATGAAGCAAAGGATGCACATGCTGAAGTTGACCTTCCGTATATGCTGCTTCGCTTACGCCAAGGGATCGGAAGACTGATCCGGACAAGCCAAGACGCAGGAAGCATTCATATTTACTTTGATCGTCAGGAAGATACTAAGCTTCAAAGTAAAATTGAATCCGTCCTGCCAGTGAAGCCCATCATCACATCTTAAATAGGTGAAAACTTGCAAATGAGGAGGATACCACGGTGTATCCTCCTTTTTCATTGACAAAAGAACATTCATTGAAGTAGCCTTGAAACGTACATACATATTTTATTGATTGGGGGAACAAACGCATGAGTCTTGAAGCAACTGAGAAAGCGTTTTATCAATTACTAGGGAAAATCGCCCATTATACAGAGGCGCTCCATTTACTTTATTGGGACTCTAGAACACAAGCACCTAAAAAAAGTGCGGATTTTAGAGCTGAAACGATCGGTCAATTATCAAGTGATATTTTTAATATGAAGACTTCTGATGAAATGAGAGATCTTCTTCTCGCATTAAACAAACATCGAGATGAGCTGTCAAAAGATACACAGAAGGCGCTCGAATTATCACAAAAAGAGTATGATGAAAACAGTAAAATTCCGAAAGAAGAATTTAAAGAATACTCGATTTTGCAATCAAAAGCGGAGCATGTATGGGTAGAAGCAAGGGAGAAATCAGACTTTTCACTCTTTGCACCATACTTAAAACAGCTTATTGACTTTAACAAGCGTTTCATCCAATATTGGGGCGTGAAAAAAACGCCTTATGATGTGCTGCTCAATAACTATGAGCCAGATATGACGGTTGAACAGCTTGATCAAAAATTTGGTGCACTTCGTGACGCTATTGTTCCTCTAGTGAAAAAAATCGAAGCCTCACCTAATAAGCCGGATACTTCATTTTTATCGAAAAGCTTCCCAATCGATAAACAAAAGGAATTGAGTCTCTTTTTCTTAAAAGAATTAGGATATGACTTTGACGCAGGCCGCCTTGATACAACAGTCCATCCTTTTGCTGTAACGTTAAGCAGAGGTGACGTACGTGTGACGACCCGTTATGATGAGCATGATTTTCGAATGGCGATCTTTGGCACGATTCATGAATGTGGTCATGCGATTTATGAGCAAAACATTGATGAAGCACTGAGCGGAACACTTTTATGTGATGGGACTTCGATGGGTATCCATGAATCACAGTCTCTTTTCTTTGAGAACTTTATCGGCAGACACGAAGATTTCTGGAAAACGTATTATCAAAAGCTGCAAGAAGCTTCTCCTGAGCAATTTAAAGATGTTTCTTTAGAAGACTTTGTGCATGCAGTGAATGAATCGAAGCCGACTTACATTCGAATTGAAGCCGATGAACTGACATATCCGCTTCACATTATCATCCGCTATGAAATTGAGAAAGCGATTTTCAATGAAGAAGTAGCAGTTGAAGATTTGCCTGCACTTTGGAATGAAAAATATCAAGCGTATCTTGGTATTACGCCTCCTAATGATGCACTCGGTATCTTGCAGGATGTTCACTGGTCTGATGGAAGCTTTGGCTATTTCCCTTCATATGCCCTTGGTTATATGTATGCAGCGCAATTAAAGCAGCAAATGATCAAAGATTTACCAAATTTTGATGAGCTCATTCAAACTGGGTCTTTTGCACCGATAAAAGAATGGCTGACGGAACATGTTCACCAGCATGGTAAACGGAAAAAGCCATCTGAAATCATTCAAGATGCAACAGGCGAAGAATTAAATGTTCAATATTTAATCGACTACTTAACGGATAAATATACGAAACTGTATTTATCATAAAAGAAGGGCACCCTTTCATGAGAGGGGTGCTTTTTTGATGCTTGAATATTCTAAAAACGAACATTTTGTTCTGATCTATTATTTAAGTTCGGTATTTTTCAAGAAAAGTGCTTTCCAAGCGTCTGAAATCTTGTTATAATTTGAACACTATAACACTCATATAATCGCGTGATGATGGCACGCAAGTTTCTACCGGACACCGATACGGTCCGACTATGAGTGAGCAAAATGAAACAGCTCTTGTTTGAGCTGAAGATCCGTTGATCGTTTTCGCATTGCTTGCTCCTCATGGACAGCAATGCTTTTTTTATGCCAAAAATTGAATGTTTGCCAATATGCTAGGGGGAAGAATGATGGAATTGTTACGTCAAAAAATTGAGAACGAAGGAATCGTTCTGTCAAATCAAGTGTTAAAGGTAGATGCTTTTTTAAATCATCAAATCGATCCTGTGTTAATGCATGAGATCGGGCAAGAGTTTGCTAGATTATTTAAACATGATGGCATTACAAAAATCATCACAATTGAATCTTCTGGCATCGCACCTGCTGTGATGGCTGGGCTTGCTCTTCAAGTACCTGTTGTGTTTGCAAGAAAACGTCAATCACTCACATTAACGGATAACCTATTAACAGCCAGTGTGTACTCTTTTACAAAAAAAGTAGAAAGCACGATTGCTGTCTCAAATACGCATCTTAGTGAAAATGATTGTGTGTTAATCATCGACGACTTTTTAGCGAATGGTGAAGCTGCGAAAGGACTTGCTGCGATTGCAAAGCAGGCGAAGGCGAAAGTAGCCGGTTTTGGTATTGTCATTGAAAAATCATTCCAACCTGGAAGAAATGCGCTTGTGCAAATGGGCTACCGCGTTGAGTCGCTCGCACGTATTGAATCACTTGAGGAAGGGAAAGTCACGTTTGTACGGGAGGTACAATCATGAGTGCCGCTAAAAAAGTTAAAACGCTCTCACTGGGTATTCAGCATGTGCTGGCGATGTATGCCGGTGCTGTTCTTGTACCGCTCATTGTTGGAGATGCCCTCGGGCTCACGCCTGCACAGCTGACTTACTTAATCTCGGCGGATATTTTCATGTGCGGGGCTGCCACATTGCTTCAAGTATGGAAAAACCGCTTCTTTGGGATCGGTCTGCCTGTTGTATTAGGCTGTACATTTACTGCGGTTTCGCCTATGATTGCGATTGGCTCTAAGTATGGAATTTCGTCTATCTATGGAAGTATTATCGCTTCTGGATGTATTATCATTCTTCTTTCATTTTTCTTTGGGAAGCTTGTGAAATTTTTCCCGCCTGTTGTAACAGGCTCTGTCGTCACCATTATTGGTATCACCCTCATTCCTGTAGCAATGAACAATATGGCAGGAGGAGAAGGAAGTGCAGACTATGGTTCTTTTGAAAATCTAGGACTCGCTTTCCTTGTACTGTTTATCATTGTACTGCTCTATCGATTCACGAAAGGATTTATGAAGGCGATCGCCATTTTAATCGGTATTCTTCTTGGGACAGCAGTTGCTGCGTTTATGGGGAAAGTGGAAACAGCTGAGGTGGCAAACGCTCAGGTTTTCCGTATGATTGAGCCATTTTATTTTGGGATGCCGACCTTTGAATTTGCACCAATCATGACCATGACGTTAGTTGCGATTGTGTCATTAGTTGAATCAACAGGCGTTTATTTCGCATTAGGTGATTTAACAAACCGGTCATTAAAAGAGAAGGATTTGGCTAAAGGCTATCGGGCAGAGGGGATTGCTGTGTTATTAGGCGGAATCTTTAATGCTTTTCCGTATACAGCCTACTCGCAAAATGTTGGATTGATCCAGTTAACAGGCGTTAAGAAAAACCAAGTCATTGTCGTCACAGGGGCATTGCTCATGTTATTTGGTCTTTTTCCTAAAATCGCTGCCTTTACGACGATTATTCCAAAATCAGTTCTTGGCGGTGCAATGGTTGCCATGTTTGGCATGGTCATTGCATACGGTATTAAAATGCTCTCGCGCGTGGACTTTGCAAAGCAGGAGAACTTACTGATCGTCGCTTGCTCCGTGGGAATCGGCTTAGGAGTTACTGTCGTACCGCAAATGTTTGAGCATCTGCCAGATTCGATTAAATTATTAACAAGTAACGGCATTGTGGCCGGAAGCTTTACCGCTATTTTGCTTCATATTATTTATCACATGATTCCTTTTAAAAAAGAAGCCGGGCATGACCTGGCAGAAGAGCCTAAGCAATCTGTTATGTAAACCCCTCTCTTGGAGAAGGGTTCAGATGATGGACAAAGAGCTAAAATGACCTTTTATTTTAGCTCTTTGTCTTCTTTTTAGCTTGATAAAAAACCTTTGAAGTCCTAGGATCCTAGAAAGGAGCGTGTGAGGGTTTGTCTACAAGCTGAAAGCCCGCATCTCTTGGATACGGGCTTTTTGTGATTAGCACTATTCATGTTGTACCGGCGGCATTGTTTCGTTAATGACTGCAAATGTATAGCCCCTTGCTTTTAGCTGTGTAATCAGGCTGTCTAAATAGTTTGTGGTAGAGGGTTGATCATGCATTAATATAACTTTTGGTTCCCATGGTTTATTTTTCTCAAACATTTGCAATTGATTCAATACCTCTGGAACATATTGTGAGTTTTTATATCTCCAGTCAAGGCTATCAATCGTCCAGTCCCAGTAAATAAAGCCATTTTGGTTTAAACGTACTTTTTGATGATATGTTAAATTTGGAACACTGCCAAAGGGGGTTCTTACAAGACGGCTGTAGACGCCTGTAACAGAGGCAAGAATACGCTGAGCTTCTCTCATTTCATTTGCGGGAGACTCGCTGTTCTGATAAAAGAGGTTTATATCATGCGTCATGCCATGAAGACCTAATTGATGTCCTTCTTGATAAAGTCTTTTCACAGTTGATTGGTGTGCTTGGATTTGCGGTCCAAGCATGAAGAACGTCGCCTTCACGTGATGTGCTTTTAATACATTTAACAGCTGATTTGATGTAGCAGAAGGACCATCATCAAATGTTAAAAAGACCGTTTTATTCGTTGCCTGTTGGTTTGGATTGGTCTTAAAATGTGTATCCAATGTTCTTGTAGACTGATCTTTTGCTTTCAGACTGATGCTTGTGTCACGGAAGTCACTGCTGGCAACATTTTTTGCTTGCCCATTTGTCGCCTGCAAATGGGGTTTAGACATATCCCAGATAAAAAAGAGAAACAGTGTAAGAAGCACTAAACCAATTACCTTTGAGAGAAGTATCGTGTTGTAGGGTGTCTTTTTTTGGGAAACCTTTTTCATTACAATCACTCCAGTCAATGAAATTTAGAGCCGAACCATGTTGTAGATCCTTTCTTTTTTCACTGTTTTTCTTGGTACTCATATTGATTAAGTATATAGTGGAAAAAATCCTTTTTATATGGTTGTTACTTTGTGTTGATCAGCAAAAAAAGGTGATCCATTCATGTTTAAATAAAATCATTCCGAATAATGATCGAAACGTTAATATTTATACGCTAAGATAGCAGCAGATTTGACCATTAATTCGAAGCGAAAGGAAGATTCCTTATGAAAGTGTTGTATAATGACGATTTCATTGAAAAAAGGGTGCTCATGTGGAAAGTGGAGACAGAGGCGATTAATCTCAAAAATCATAGAGAAAAGTTCTTACCACTACAAAATAAAGAAGAAACAAAAGAAATCAAAGTCAGTACAACTGAATCAGAGCTAACTTTTTATAGATCAAGAGATAAACCTGTCAAGCCTTACATTCGTCCGAGAATAGCAGCAGATTATTCTAAAAAGAATGAATGCGTGTATGGACGCAAATTGTGCCCATATCGGCAAATTCTCTCTTACCGTACAACGGACTAGAGAAGGATTTAAACAATATGTGTCCGGTTCAGAGGTTTGTAAAACTTGTTCTTTTCTAGATAACTGTACACAAAGTCAAAATCATACATGGAAAACACTATGTCCAGCGTAAACCCTTTATAATTATAGTGAAAACCCCACTTTTATTTAAAGTAAAGGGGAGGGTTCTACGGTCTGAACACTTCTCTTTTAGAAGTGTTTTTTTGCATAAAAAAGCAGGTTCGCTTGGCTTAGAACGAACCTGTGAAGGAGGAAAACTACATCATGTTTTCACCTATATTATCCAATATTTATCAATTGTCGTCAAGACAAAAAGTTAGCCGGAGGAAAATATTTTGACTGAATTGTGACGTTTTGGTATGTATATCCTTTTTTCGATAGGGGATATTAATCGAAAAAAGAGGTGAAGCCGATGGCGTACATTCTTTCTGTTGGAACGAGTCTGCCAAAACATCATGTGGATCAGAAAAAGGCGGCTGATTTTGCTAGATCCCAATTTAAACGATCGTTTAAAGATATCGACCGGCTGCTCAGAGCTTTTCAAAACGGAGAAATCGAGAGCAGACAGTTTGTGCAGCCAATTGAATGGTATCAGACGCACCACTCTTTTGAGGAGAAAAACAATCTCTATTTGGAAAAAGCATTGGCTCATGCAAAAGAAGCGGTCATACACTGTCTCCATGAGAAGGCGTTCCTGAAAAAACCGATTCCGTTTGATGAGATCGATGCATTGTTTTTTATTTCAAGCACCGGACTTTCGACACCAAGTCTTGATGCAAAACTGATGAATGTTCTTCCTTTTTCGCCTTATACGAAACGAGTACCGATCTGGGGATTAGGGTGCGGGGGCGGAGCGGCAGGGTTGTCCCGGGCTTACGAATACATAAGGGCATTTCCAGAAGCAAAGGTTCTGGTTGTCGCCTGTGAACTGTGCAGTTTAACTTTCCAGCCGCAAGATCAATCAAAAAGCAATTTAATCGGGACATCTTTGTTCGGAGACGGGACAGCCGCGGTACTCTTAACTGGAGAAAAAGGTGTATCAGAATATACCCATCTCAAAACAGTCCCTAAAGTGATTGGTACACAATCCGTCACAATGAAAGAGTCTGAGGATGTGATGGGCTGGGAATTTACAAGTGACGGCTTTCGGGTTATTTTCTCCCGTGACATTCCTTCCATTATTTCCGGCTGGTTAAAAGAGCAGGTTGATCAATTTTTAGAGCAGCAAGGGTATTCGGCAGAAGATCTATCAGTTTTTCTTGCTCATCCTGGAGGAAAAAAAGTGATTGACGCCTATATTGAAAGTCTATCCTTACAAGAGGATCAACTTTTTTCATCAAAAGAGGTGCTTAAACAACACGGAAATATGTCCTCTGCCACAGTTTTGTATGTGATCAAACATTATCTTGAACATCAATCTGCTGAAGCGGGAGATATGGGTCTTTGCGGAGCGCTTGGTCCGGGCTTTTCCTCAGAGCTGCTGCTCATGAAATGGGAGGAGGTCTTATCATGATCATTTGGCTCGTCATTGGTTTCTTCGTTTGTCAGCGGCTTATTGAAATGCTTGTGGCTAAAAGAAATGAAAAGAAAGTAAAAGCGATCGGTGCCATTGAATTTGGTGCTAGTCATTATCCTTATATGGTCGCTATGCATGCGGGCTTTTTTCTCTCACTTATGGTTGAGGTATGGGGGTTAAATAGGCCGCCGTCGCGCTATTTTCTTGTGCTTCTCGTTTTCCTGCTGGCCACACAGGTGATTCGATACTGGGCATTATGTTCTCTTGGGACGTATTGGAATACAAAGATTTTAGTTGTACCAAATGCGATGATGGTGAAAAAAGGACCTTATCGCTGGTTAAAGCATCCTAACTATGTAGTGGTGGCGATTGAACTTATGCTGATCCCGCTTTTGTTTAATGCTTATTTTACCGCCATTTTGTTCACATGTTTAAATGCATGGATGATGGCTGTGAGAATTCAAACAGAAGAGAAAGCGCTCAATCAGTATTTGTTAAATTAATATTGAAAATCATTATCAATTGTGATACACTTTCATTAATGATAAGCATTCTCAATCACGAAGGATGGACGGTGATCACATGACAATGGTTTTCTTACTCGGTACGGTCTGTGTATACAGCCTATTAATTGGCTTCGTATTAAAAGGTGTTTCTAAAAAATCTGCTTCCTGATCGCAGTCAATTGTGACTGATCGGGCAGCAGATTTTTTTTATTTCCTCAGATCAGAAGAAAAATCTCTTCATTTTGTGTAAAATGGTATCACATACATAACTGACTTTTCTAAAAACAAAGGGGTTTATCGTCATGAAAGACTTGTCTATTCGAGATTCGCTCGTTCAAACTACAGGTGCTTTATATCAAAGTCTTCTCAAAAGGGATGATCATGAACGCGCAGCCAAACTAGCATCGATTATCAAAAAGGAAGCAGAAGAAGAAGTGTATATCGCATTTACCGGTCACTATTCTGCTGGGAAGTCGTCACTTGTGAATCATCTGCTTCATGATCACATCCTGCCAACGAGCCCAATCCCAACAAGTGCAAACTTGGTCGTCGTGAGAAAAGGGGAGAGTGAAGTAAAGCTTCACACTTCAGATGGTCGTTTTGCAAAAATGAGCGGTTCTTATGACAAAGAAGCAGTTCAGCGTTTTTGTAAGGATGGAGAACAGATTGAAATGGTGGAAATTAGCGGGGACTATCGAGGACTGGAAGAAAAGGTGGCAGTGATTGATACGCCCGGAATTGATTCAACGGATCATGCTCACTTTTTATCTGCTGCGTCTATTCTTCACCAAGCAGATGCTCTTTTTTATGTCCTTCATTACAACCATGTTCATTCGGAGGAAAACATTCGTTTCATTCGCTCCATTAAAGAGAAAGTGCCAAATCTTTATTTCATCGTCAATCAAGTCGATCGACATGATGAACATGAGACAGCGTTTGAAGACTACAAAAATCAAGTAGTTGATATGCTTCAAAAAGAAGGCATTGAAGAAGAACATCTATACTTTACATCTGTGACTGATGAGTCGCATCCAAGAAACGAAATGATTCGTTTGATTGAGAAACTGCAAGAATTACAAACATTGCCGAAAGCATCGCTTCGCGCCTATACCGAGCAGAAAATAGAGCATGTTTTAAAAGAACATATTGACTCATTAAAAGAAGAGCTGCAGGAAGAGGATCTTGATTTACAGCTTCAAGAAAAAAGAAAAGAAGTGAAGGAACTTGAAGCGAGAAGCAGCTTCATTGAAAATGGAGCAAAACAGTTAGCAGATGAAGTGTCTTCTGAAGTCGAGAACATTTTAAAAAATGCAAATCTAACCCCATTTAAAATGAGAGAGCTAGCAAGTGATTATATTGAATCGAAAGCACCTGGCTTTAAGGTAGGTCTGCTGTTCGCTAAAAATAAAACCGAGCAGGAAAAAGAAAAGCGGGCGAATGAGTTCTTAGCAGATGTCAAAGCAAGAATGAAAGCAGAAGTAGACTGGCATATTGCTGAGCTGCTCAAAAAAGAAGTCAAGAAGCATCAGCTTGGTGAAGAATTATTAAATCAAGTGATGGCGTTTGAAACGCCTGTAGAAGAATCACTGCTTGAAAACGTGATCCATCACGGTGCGACATTTTCAAATGAATATGTTTTGCAATATGCAAAAGATGCTGGTGAAGCACTGAAAAGACAGACGAAACAGAAAGCAATACCATTGATTGAACAAATGACCGAGATGCTGAAAACCCAGCTCCTGAATGAAAAGGGAAAGCAGCAAGATAAATGGGCCCAGGCAGCACAGGAGCTCCAAGCGCTGGAGCAATGCATGGGAAAAAATGATCAAATCAGAAAAGATATTGAGCATGTCTGGGATATATGGCAAAACGGAACAAATGAGCAGATCGAAGAAGATTGGTTTTATGTGAAAAAACATCGGATGCAGCATGACGAGCTAAATCAGAATCAAACATCAACTCATACGGAAGAAAGCGAAAAAGAAAATCAGCAGCAGATAAAGCTTGATCAAATGCGACAATCACAGCATATCCCGACAGCGCAGTCGATTGACCAGTTTGAGCAGCTTTCTCAAATTTTAATGCCATTAAACGCGCTTGGGTCTCAAAGAAAGTCCTTTGAAAAACGAACAAAGCGGCTGCAAGCGAAGGAATTTACACTCGCCTTATTCGGTGCTTTTAGTTCGGGGAAATCTTCGTTTGCCAACGCCCTTGTTGGGAGAAAGGTGCTGCCATCATCTCCTACACCAACGACGGCCACGATCAATAAGCTGACGCGGCCGACAGAAGACCATCCGCATGAAAGTGTGAAAGTAGTGTTCAAAACCGAGCAGGAAATATTAGAGGAGCTCGATCAAATTCTCGGTTATTCTATAACAGAAGAAAAGGGAGATACGTTTCAAGCGAAACTCGAGCGAACACTGAAAAAAAGAGAGCTTGAACAGGATCACCGCATCATTGTTGACCATTTTTTAAACGCTCATGAAAAGTTCCGTGATTCCATTCAAAAACAAACACCGCTCAATGTCACCCTGCAAGAATTAAAGCCATATGTGGCAGAAGAGGCTGTTTCTTGTGTGGTGAAGGAAGTGACGGTCTATTTAAGCACACCTTTAACAGATAAAGGACTGACGATTGTTGATACACCAGGCGCCAGCAGTATGAATAAACGTCACACAGAGATTGCCTTTCAATATATGAAGGATGCTGATGCCCTTCTTTATTTAACTTACTACCAGCATTCTTTCTCAAAAGCAGACCGGTCATTTTTACGTAAACTCGGGCTTGTAAAAGATTCATTTAGCATGGATAAAATGTTTTTTATTATCAATGCAGCTGACCTCGCAAAGGATCAAACAGAGCTTGAAACCGTCTTTGACTATGTGAAAAACGAGCTCACAAAAGAAGGCATCCGGCATCCAAACCTTCATCACGTATCCAGTAAGGAAGAGATCGAAGGAAAGGGACAGTCGCCTTATAACCAGTATGCACAGCTTAGAACACAGCTCGACTATTTTATTGAGGAAGAATTAACGAAAGATGCGATTGAGCTTCTGTATTTTGAAGCTAGTACATTATGTAGAACAGTTGAGAAGCTGCATGAGACGCTGCATCAGTCGGAAGATGAAAAGCAAGCAGAAAAGAAAAAGATAAACACATCCTATGAAGCGATCGTTGATCAAATGAGTCATATTAAACGATCTAAGCTAGTGACAGAAAGTGTGAAAAAGGATTTGCACGAACAGCTTTACCACATTGTTCAGCGCTTGTCACTTTATGCAAATGATCTGTTAAAGACAGCCTTTTATCCTGGAATATCTCAAGGGGACTTCAGACAGGAGTTGAAAAAAGCGCTGGAACAGGCGTTAAAGGATTATGAATTTGAATTTGTACAGGAGATAAAAGCGCTTGATATTCGAATGGAATCGTTTATCACTCAATACTTCAAAGAGGAGTGGGAGAAAGGATTACAGGCTGCGTGTGCAGAAGATCCTTACTTTTCTCTCCGGCTGTCGCCGCCAGATGAGAAAAATGCAGAGCTGAAACAAATTGAAGTGGAAGCGGACCTGATGCCGTTTGAGCCGCTCTTAAAGAAGCAAAAATCAGCGAAAGCTTTCTTTGAACAGAACGGGAAGGCAGCGTTTATTGAAGCGATTCGAGATGTTCTTTTCCAGTTAACGACGAAATGGGCAGATAAAGAAAAAGAAGAACTACAGAGCAGATACGATATGATGGTGAAGACCTTTACTGAAAGATATGAAACAGAAGCGCTCAAGCAGCTGAGTGAACAAAAACAAACATTTATCATGAGCTTGACGACAGATGCGAAAGAGCAGGCGATGATAGAACAAGTATACAAACAAACAAATGAATGGAAGAACCAGTTGAAAACCATTTGATTCATGATAGACTATATAAAAAAGAAAGCAGTTGATAAAAAATGACGAGCGTACACGAAGAGATTTCCGCACATTCACAAAAACAGAATGCTCATATCAAGTCGTTTCTTGCGCTTGAGCAGAAAAGAGAGCAGGCAATAGAGACTGCTGTTTTCAAGTGTGAGCAAAACGAACCATTTACAACTGACGAGATCAATGCGATTACCTCGAAGATGAATGAGCTTGCACGAGGCGGAATTGTTCCTCTGCGTAAGCATGTCACAATTGATATGGTCAGGGAGTATGTCGAACGAAAACAGAAGTAAAGAGTAACTTTCTCTTTTTTTGGTCATCTTAACAAGTGAACCGAGAAAGGGGAATGATGATGGAAAAAAAGCAGCATGCAAAAAAGCAGGATGAGCGTAACCCTAAACAAAAAGAGATGCCGTCCTACGCAGAAGCAGAATCGAAAAAAATGCAATACGGTCAAAAGTAATCCCCAGGTGCCACTTCTTTTCCAAAAGAAGAAGGCGCCTTTTTTATGTCGAATTCTATGTTCTATGATAGAATAGGAGTATTGTTTTGAAAAAGGGAGTTTATAAGAATGAATAAACACGTATTGCTTGTTGATGGCATGGCGCTTCTATTCAGATCGTTTTATGCAACGGCTGTCCATCGAAATTTTATGATAAATGATCACGGTGTCCCGACGAATGGAGTAAATGGCTATTTGAAGCATTTATTAACCGCTGTTCAGACATTTGAGCCAACCCATATTGTTTGCTGCTGGGATATGGGAAGCCAAACATACCGAAATGAATTGTTTCAAGATTATAAAGCAAATCGAGGAGAGGCACCTGTCGAGCTCATTCCGCAATTTGATTTAGCAAAAGAAGCGACAGAAGAACTAGGAATTGTAAACGTTGGTATAAAGGGCTTTGAGGCAGATGATTGTATCGGCACGCTGGCGGCAGTCTATCAGAATGAAGCACGTGTGACTGTCCTAACTGGGGACAGAGATTTGCTGCAGATATTGAATGAACAAGTGACGGTTGCTTTAATGCAAAAAGGAATCGGGAACTATAAACATTATACAAAAGCCTTATTTGAAGAGGAAATGGGTATCTCTCCAAAGGCGCTGATCGATATGAAAGCACTTATGGGGGATTCAAGTGACAATTACCCAGGCGTCAAAGGAATCGGAGAAAAAACAGCATTAAAATTTATTCAAACATATCAAACCATTGACGGATTATTAGAAAATGTTCATGAACTAACGGCTGCGCAGCAAAAGAAAATGCAAGCAGGATTAGAAGATTTGAAGCTTTCCCGTCTATTGGCAGAGATCAAATGTGATGTCCCGCTGAGCTGTCCAATTGATGAGACGAAGGTGAACATCAATCAAGAACGGGCTGCTGCCATGCTGCGATACCATCAAATCAAAGGAATTGAACCGATGGTAAATCGGTTAAGTAAAATAGAGATCAGCTAAGCTAAGCTGATCTCTAAATTCATCTTTTTGTGTTGCTTTTCTTCGCTCTATTTTCGAGCTGAGATAGTGGCTGCTTATCTTTTGTTTGCGCATCACCTTGAGGGGTTGTCCCATTTGTGACACGACCTTTATTTTCTTTATCCAATCAGTATCACCTCATACATTAGCATAACCGAAAAAAAGCGATTCATCCTTTAGAAAGGTGAATCGCTTTTCTAGCGAGCTGATCAGCTACTTGATTTTCCTTGCTTGGAATCCACTTAATGAAAAATAAATCAAACTGGCTTTGAAGCTCGATCATCTCTTTTATAAAATGCTGAAAGGCTGGATTTTTAGCAAATCCTGCATTGGCCGCACGGTCAACTACCTGTGAATCTGTTCGAAACGAAACGGATCGCAGTCCTTTTTCTACGCAGATTTTCATCCCTTCAATGAGAGCGGAAAATTCTGCTTCGTGATTGCTCATTGATCCAAGAGGAATCGAGAAAGATTCTGCCTTTCCATCATATTTAATGAAAATACCGATGCCAGAAGGACCCGGATTACCTGCGCTAGCACCATCAATGTATATTTCAGCTGGCAATTTATTTCACCCTTTCATCAAGCGGAACCATTTTTTTCGCTGCATACGCGTATGGTGTCGCAATCGCGGCGACGATAAATTTAATCACATAAGTCGTGATGAAGATTTCGATCCATACATGAAATGGATAGGTCCCAAGAAAGGCAATCGTTGTGAAGATCAGTGTATCAAGCAGCTGGCTGATCATCGTACTTCCAGCGTTGCGCACCCAGAGCGCACCATCAGAAGGAAATATCCGGCGAATAAACGAATATACATAAACATCTAACATTTGACTGATGATATAAGCAGCAAGACTGCCAAGAGCGACCCTTGGCATAAAGCCAAATATGGTTTCCAGCGATGTTTGAGAAATGTCAGATGGAGCGGGATGGAAAAGTAAAGCCTCCTGCATGACAACGGTTAGTGTTAAAAGGGTGGCAAAACCAATCCAGACAGCTTTTCTCGCTTCATTTTGTCCATATTTTTCATTCAATACGTCCGTTGCAAAGAATACACTGCCGTATAAAATGTTTCCAAGTGTTGCTGTTAAGCCAAACAATTCAACGGTTTTGACCACTTGTAAATTTGCAGCAACCGTCGCAAAGCCAATCCAGACGAAAAGGCCCATCTTGCCAAATCCTTTATAAAATAGAAGAACAATGATAAAATTAATGATCGCAAATAAGATCCAAATACCTTCATTAAACAAGTGACATGAACTTCCTTTCTCATTGTAAAATGTAACTTTTTGATTATAGCATAACGTATGTTTACCTTAAAAGCACGGGAAGGCGATGTGATCAATGAAATTAAGAGCACACTATACAATGAAAGTGAAATCGATTGGGTCCATTGCTTTTTTCCAAGAAGATTGGATGGAGCTAGAAGAGGCCTTGATTTTAGCCAAACATATCGATAAAAAAGAACCACAGTCCCTCCTATCATTTGAAGATGAAAAAGGGGCGATGTGGTCTATTAAAGAACTTGAAAAGCTAAATGAAGAACTAAAGCTTGAACCTGATCAGCTTCAGGTCTATTTTGATGCAAGTTTTCACAAAGAAACAGGCGACTCTGGTCTTGGGGTTGTCGTCTACTATAAGCTCGGAGAAGATGCTTATCGTTTGAGAAAAAATCAGCCCTTCAAAGGAATCACCAATAATGAAGCAGAGTATGCGGCTTTATTTGAGGCAGTCAAAGCTTTAAAAGACCTTGGAGCAAGCAGAAATTCTGTCACGATTAGAGGCGATTCACTTGTTGTCATGAATCAATTAAAAGGAGAATGGCCTTGTTATGATGATATACATAACAAATGGCTCGACCGGATTGAAGAGGCTTTAAAAGAGCTGAGGCTAACGCCAACCTATGAAGTCATCGATCGTAAACAAAATGCAGAAGCGGATCAGCTTGCAAGGCAGATGCTTGCAGACGTTCCAATTGAAAGTAAATTGAAATTAGAAGCAGACGGAGCTGAATAATGTGGATAAAAAAACAGCAGTACAAGAATTGACGGATCTCCAAGACACGTATTGTTCAGATTGTTTGATTAAGAAGCACTTTCGAAAAGAATATGGAAAAAAATACGCCCACTCCTTTTGTATTCAGCAATGCACAGTAGGAGAGAAAATAAAAGAATACGGACAGACGCTGCTTAAAAAGTAAGCGGCTGCCGCCCCGGTTTTCCCTGCTCAAACATCCGCTCATGAAAAAAAACGGATAGAATGTGTAAAAAAAGAACATATTCTGAAAAATGAGCCGATATAACTATAGAAAGTTTTGGTTGAGTTACTTTTTGACTAAGTGACGGATAATAGAGGAAAAGGGGAAGGCCGGCATGGATAATAAGGATTTCGAAACGGTATTACATCGAACATTTCAAGAGGTATACAGCGATCTAGAGCAGCTAGTAGATGTAGCAAAGAAGGGAAGACCTTTTCTCGAAAAAGATATTTCTGAAATTGAACAACGACTGAAACAAAATATTTTAGCCATTGAAATTCAGCTGAAAATCAAATAAGAGAGGCATAAGCCTCTCTTTATTTTGTCGTTTCATCATTGATTTAGTTGATTAAAGTTTTGTTACGTTTGCAGCTTGAGGTCCACGATTACCTTCAACGATTTCAAAAGAAACTTCTTGTCCTTCTTCTAAAGACTTGTAGCCGTCACCTTCGATAGCTGTGAAGTGAACGAATACATCGTCTCCGCCTTCAACTTCAATGAAGCCGAAACCTTTTTCATTATTGAACCATTTTACTTTACCGTTTTGCATATTGCTTTTTCCTCCTAGTACTGTAGCACACCTTTTGGCATACTAAAAAAAATTTTCATCACCTAACGACTTTGCAGTTGTTAAATGATGGTTCCACTATACACCATCAAAAGTAAAGCGTCAAGCAGGCGAGCCAAATTTTGAGCAGAATGTTTGATTTTTTTGTTTTTTGGTGAATAACAGTGAAATATAAAACGTTCTTTTCGGAACCTCACGTGCAGCTTGTCCGTATATAAAAAAAATACAGAAAGAGGTGCAATCATGAATCGTTATACACTTGAAGAATTTGTTCAGAATACGCAGCAAGAAGATAAAGGAGAAGGTGTCTTCGAACTTGAAACATCAAGACTTTTAGAAATTAATTTGACTGACACGATTTGGGCAAAAACGGGTTCCATGGTTTCCTATCGAGGGAAAATCAAATTTGAACGTGAAGGTGTTTTTGAGCACGGCGTCTCAAAAATGTTCAAAAAAATGCTCTCAGGAGAAGGCACCTCACTAATGAAGGCGACAGGTGATGGGAAATTATATGTGGCAGATCAAGGTAAAAAAATCTCGATTCTTCGTTTGGCTCAAGGAGAATCCATTTTTGTGAATGGAAACGATCTGCTCGCGTTTGAACCATCTGTCCGCTGGGATATCAAATTGATGAAAAAAGTGTCTGGCATGCTTGCAGGTGGATTATTTAATGTCAAATTAGAAGGGCCGGGCTTAGTAGCAATCACAAGTCATTATGAGCCGCTGACACTCATTGTTCAGCCGGGTGACTCTGTTTATACAGATCCGAATGCGACTGTTGCGTGGTCAGGGGATTTAAAAACTGAATTTGTGACAGATGTTTCCTTTAAAACTTTTATTGGCAGGGGAAGCGGAGAGTCCATTCAAATGAAGTTTACCGGAAGCGGCTTTGTTGTCGTTCAGCCGTTTGAAGAAGTATACACAACAAATGGAAATCAAGGGTGAAGAAAAAGGTGTCCGTCAATGACGGACACCTTTTTATGATAATGCGCGAGCATAAGTTTTGTTATTCATGATGAGATCTGACTGCTCGACGATATCTTCCAAAATGGTTTGGGAAGATTGTTTTAAGTGCAGTTTTTTCATGTTTTGTTTCATTGTTTCTAATTTTTCTTCATCCTGCAGTAAGCTGGTCACAGATTCTAAAATGTCTTCATGTCTGTTAATGACAATGGCAGCGCCATAATCCTCAAAGAAAAGAGCATTTTCCTTTTCTTGTCCAGGGACAGGCTTGTAAAGAATGACCGGGACACCGATTGCAGTTGCTTCTGTTAAAGTAATGCCGCCTGGTTTTGTAATCATACAATCTGTTACTCTGAACAATTCATCAATTTGTTCCACATATCCAAGCGCCTTCAATTGATCTGGGTGTGCTTGTTCAAGAACGCTAAGCGATTGTTTCAGCGCGGCGTTCTTTCCGCATACAACAACAATTTGTACTTCACTGTCGAGAAGCAGCGCCTCACATAATTCCTTCACATTTTTTAGTACACCGTGAGCACCGGCCATGATGAGAAGAACTTTTTTATCTGATGATAATCCATATTTCTTATAGATCATCGATTTTGGCACGTCTGCTTCAAACTGTGGTCTAATAGGAATACCTGTCACCTTGACATCGCTTGGATGTGTGCCGATTTCCACTAATTTTTGTTTCACATAATCGGTTGCAACATAGTATCGGTCGATGTTTTCATGTACCCAAATCTTATGGAGACAAAAATCTGTCATGACATTAAAAGTCGGAATCACTTTACCTGTTTTGTTTCGGTATTCTGGTACCACAATCATTGGGAATGTAATAATGATGATGTCCGGATTGTGTAACTGAATTAATTCATCGAGACGCTTATTTCCCATTTTTAAATAAATGTTAAATTTGCGTTTATTGTAAATTTTATCTACACCGTAATAAAACAAGCGATAAAATTGTTTCCCAATGGAAAAGCTCTTCAAGTATAAATATTGAGTCACTTCTGACACAATGGGATTCGATTCTTGATACAAATTAGAAACTACAACATGTTCAAACCCTTGGGATTTGCATTCATCATACAGTGTTTTTGCTACCTGCATATGTCCATTTCCATAATTTGCGGTCAAGATTAATATTTTTTTATTGGTATTCAAGAATATTCACCTCAAATGTAATCAACAACAACAAAACTTCGTACGAAAACTATTAATCTCATAGGTCTACATATACATAAAGATAACATATAAACAGTTAGAGCATATCATTCGTTACGAAAGAATTAAACTAATTTTAAAAAACAAACAGATTCAATTGATAATGGAAGACAGAGCCATTTGTATTTTAACACATTTTGACGATTTATCATCAGACCACAGTCTATTTTATTCCCAAACGTATGGTGTTTCTTGATAAACATAATAATTAAGCCAATTCATAAACAATAAGGTTGCATGGGCTTTCCAGCGATTTACTGGAATTAATGTGTCACCATCTTCTATAAAATAGTGGACAGGTTTTTGGACTGTATCATGTTTCAACAAATCTCTTTCATATTCCTGCATCAATGTATCTGTATCATATTCAGGATGTCCAGTTAAAAATACTTGTTTATCATCATCTGAAACAATTAAACAAACACCCGCTTCTTCAGACATACTCAAGACTTTCAAATTCGGCGTGTTTTTTAATTGTTCTGTATTAATATCTGTATGCCTAGAATGTGGGACATAGTATACTTCATCAAAACCTCTGACTAATCTTTCTTTTTTCTCTTTCACAATATGCTCAAATACGCCAAATTTTTTCTCGGGAAGCTTGATTTTTTCAATCCCGTAATGGTGATATAAACCTGCCTGTGCACCCCAGCAAATATGAAGGGTAGACGTCACATTGGTTTTACTCCAGTCCAAAATGTCCTGCAGTTCTTTCCAATAAGAAACTTCTTCAAAAGGTAAGTGCTCGATTGGTGCGCCAGTGATGATCATTCCATCAAATTTTTTATGGCGAATCGATTCAAAGGTCGTATAAAATTCATCTAGATGCTCTCTCGACGTATTCTTCGGTGTATGTGTACTTGGAATCAAAAACGTAAAGTACACTTGTAAAGGAGAATTTCCGAGCATTCTCAGCAGCTGCGTTTCAGTTTGTATTTTTTTTGGCATTAAATTTAAGATCACGATATTCAAAGGACGGATATCTTGCTTGAATGCCCTTGTCTCATCCATGACGAAAATATTTTCGCTCTCTAGTATTTGTTTTGCCGGCAGATGAACTGGTATGTTAATAGGCAACTCGCCACCCCCTGAACCAAAGCTAATTTCACTTCATTATAGGAACTTTCTGGCGATATTTCAATGTTTCAATTATGTTACAATGAAAAATAGAGCAAAAAAGAATGCTGTTTCTGTAAAAAAAGGAGGCCGTTTTGTTATGATCACAAAGCATTTATCAGATATTGACATTGCCCAAAAGGCTAAGCTGAGACCGATTCAAGACATCGCAGCAAAGCTGCAAATACATGACGAAGAATTAGAATGCTATGGTTTCACAAAAGCGAAAATTTCTTTGACTATTTTTGACCGTTTAAAGAAACAAAAAGAAGGACACGTGATTCTTGTCACTTCGATTAACCCTACGCCAGCAGGTGAGGGGAAATCCACCGTAACTGTCGGCCTTGGTCAAGCCTTCGAAAAAATTGGCAAAAAAGCGATCATTGCGATGCGTGAGCCATCATTAGGTCCTACAATGGGGATTAAAGGCGGAGCAGCGGGCGGAGGATATTCACAGGTGCTGCCAATGGAAGAAATCAATCTTCATTTCACAGGAGATTTTCATGCCATTACATCTGCACATAACACCCTATCTGCATTTATTGATAACCATATCCATCACGGAAATGAACTCGGCATCGACACGCGCCGTATTGTGTGGAAGCGGGTGCTTGATTTAAACGATCGTGCATTAAGACAGGTCGTTGTCGGACTTGGCGGTCAGTTAAATGGGTATCCTAGAGAAGACGGATTTGATATTACAGTGGCTTCTGAAATGATGGCGATCCTCTGTTTAGCAGAAGACTTAAACGACTTAAAAAAACGTCTTTCTTCTATTGTTGTTGCCTATAATCAAGAAGGAGAGCCAGTCACTGTGGGAGCACTTGGATATGAAGGTGTTCTGACGTTACTTTTAAAAGATGCACTCAAACCGAACCTTGTTCAAACGATTGAAGGAACCCCAGCCCTTGTCCATGGCGGTCCTTTTGCTAATATTGCACATGGATGCAATAGTTTAATTGCAACCAAAATGGCAGCAAAATTAGCTGATTATGTCGTAACAGAAGCTGGATTCGGAGCAGATCTTGGAGCAGAAAAGTTCCTGCACATTAAAACAAGAGCTGGTGATTTCAAACCTGGTGCAGTTGTCATTGTGGCGACAGTGAGAGCATTAAAGATGCATGGCGGAATGAAGAAAACCGAACTCAAAGAAGAGAATGCACACGCCGTATTAGAAGGTATACATAATTTAGAAAAGCATATTGAAACCGTGCAAGCTTTTGGTCTTCCATATATTGTGGCGGTAAACCGGTTTATAACGGATACAAAAGAAGAGATTCAAGCGATAGAAGATTGGTGCGGCAAACATGGCCATCCAGTCAAAGCCGTGAATGTATGGGAAGAAGGAGGAGAAGGCGGGACAGCTCTTGCCGAGGAACTAGCAGCACTCATTGAAAAGAAAAAGAACAACTTTACCTATTTGTATGAAGAGAACGATTCCATCGAAGAAAAGTTATCTAAAGTGGCCAAAGTGGTTTACGGGGCAGATGGGGTCACGCTCACAACTAAAGCAAGAAAGCAGCTGGCTGCCATTGAGGAAAACGGCTGGGCTCATTTGCCGGTTTGTATGGCAAAAACACAATATTCTCTTTCGGATGATCCAGCTTTAATCGGCAGACCTAAAGGCTTTACCATTACGATTCGAGAGTTAAAACCATCTGTAGGAGCAGGGTTTATTGTAGCCTTAACCGGAAGCATTTTGACAATGCCTGGCTTACCTAAAAAACCTGCGGCTCTCGAAATGGATTTATTAGAAGACGGCAGTGTGACAGGACTCTTTTAAACGGGAGCATAAAAAGCGATTTTCTAAAAGAAGCATGTTACGATAGGAAAAAGTGAATCCTAGGAGGCTATGAGATGTCAATTTATGATATTCAGGTCAAGACCATTAATGGTCAGGAACAATCGATGGCAGATTATAAAGGAAAAGTGCTCATTATTGTAAATACAGCAAGCAAATGTGGGCTGACTCCTCAATTTAAACAATTACAAGAGCTATATGATCAATATCATGAAAAGGGCCTTGAAATTTTAGGATTTCCGTGTAACCAATTTATGAACCAAGAGCCAGAAGGAGAAGAAGCCATTCAAGAATTCTGTTCTTTGAATTATGGAGTGACCTTCCCTATGTTTGCGAAAGTAGATGTCAATGGCGAAGAGGCGCACCCGCTGTTCAAGCATTTAACAAGTGAAGCGAAAGGTGTGCTTGGGACAAAAACAGTGAAATGGAATTTCACAAAATTTATCGTGGACCAAGACGGAGAAGTTATTGAACGATTCTCGCCGAAAACACCACCAAAAGAATTAGAAAGCTCAATCATTGCTCTGCTTAACAAATAAGATGCTGACAGTCATGCAGCGAAAACAATTGGAGGCAGCTGCCTCCTTTGTTTCAGACAGGCTGAAGAATGAACCGACTGGACACGATGCGGCTCATGTTACTCGTGTGCGTCAGCTTGCCGTTCGTATTGCAAATCAGGAAGGCGGCTCTCTTTTTATCATCGAAATGGCGGCGATTGTACATGATGTCATTGATGAAAAGCTGTCAAGTGAATGGAAGGTCACTGAAAAGCAGCTTGAGAACCAGCTCCTTTTGTGGGAATTGGACCCGCGGGATATCCGCTATATCATGGACATCATTACAACGATGTCTTTTCGTCATCGGCATAAGCAGTTTAGGCCAATGACGTTAGAAGGGGCCATAGTTCAAGATGCGGATAGGCTGGATGCGATAGGAGCAAGCGGTATCGCTAGAGTGTTTACGTATGCTGGCGCAACAGGTGAGCCTCATTATACAGAGGACATGCAGCAGGGCTCTGTGCTAAAGCATATGGAAGAAAAACTGCTCAAATTAAAAGACTTGATGAACACTCATGCAGGAAAGCAGCTTGCTGATGAGCGGCATGAATTGATGAGTTTATTTATCAAGAAGTGGAAAGAAGAATGCGGCCTTACAGATGAGTAGGGTCTTTATGTATGTAAGGAGGATATATCAATGAAAATAACAGCAATAGAACCAACGCCAAGTCCGAATACCATGAAGGTTATTTTGACAGAAGCACTTGCCGGTGGTAAAAGCAACAACTACAAAAAGGATCAAAAAGACGAAGCGCCAGAAATGATCAAGCGTATTTTAAGCATTGAAGGTGTAAAAGGGGTTTATCATGTTGCAGATTTCTTAGCGGTTGAGCGAAATGCAAAGTTTGACTGGCAGGGAATTTTACAACAGGTCAGAGAAGCCTTTGGACAAGAAACAGAAGGTCTTCAGGAAGGATCGCAGTCAGGCGATGACACATTTGGTGAAGTGAAAGTGTTTGTCCAAATGTTTAATGGGATTCCAATGCAGGTCAAACTGTCAGACGGTGAAAGAGAAGAGCGGTTTGGCATGCCTGAACGTTTTCAAGCAGCCATTTTAAAGCTTAGAAGCAGCTCAGACAATGTCGTGTTTGAACGTGTGTGGAAAGAACACGGCGTTCGTTTTGGAGAATTTGCTGATATCGGTCAGGAAGTCACAGAAGAGCTGCAAGCAGCCTATGATGATGAGCGTTTAGCCCGCTTAACAGAGGCGGTTAAAGAAGGGCAGGAAGCTGTAGATAGACAGGTGAACCGAAAGGCATATGATGTAACAGAAGACATGCTGCAAGAGGAAGATTGGAAAAAACGTTTTGCCCATTTAGAGCAAATGCAGCCAGAGCTAAAGGATATACCTGTTTTAATGAAAGCAATGGAGGATCCCAAAACGTCTATTCGCAGACAAGCCGTTGTGAATGCTGGCATGATTGAAGATCCTGCCATTCTGCCTATTTTATATAAAGGGCTCGAAGACAAAACAGTGACGGTCCGCAGAACGGCTGGCGACTGTATTTCTGACCTAGGTGACCCTAGTGCTATCGATGCCATGATCGCAGCATTAAAGGACCCGAGTAAGCTTGTCCGCTGGCGTGCAGCTATGTTCCTTTATGAAGAAGGGGACGAAACGGCACTTGAAGCATTAAAAGAAGCAGAGCAAGACCCTGAGTTTGAAGTCAGTCTTCAAGTGAAAATGGCGATTGAGCGCATTGAGCATGGAGAAGAAGCAAAAGGCTCTGTGTGGAAGCAAATGACAGAAAGTAGAAAGAATGCATCAGAATGATGAGAAAGATGAACAAGCTGCCAATGAAAAGCAGCTTGTTTTTCTAAAAACGATAGACAGAAAAATTTTTTTAGAAAAATTATTTTGAATATTGTTGAAATATGCGAAAAAACTCTATATAGTAGTACCAATATAGAATATTGGAGGTCAGATTTTATGACACGAACCTTGCTGAGCGCTTGCTTCAGCAGCCATGTTAGTCATCAGTCATTCATAGGTGGCTAAATAAACAGAAAATTTGTAAAATAAAATCAACTCAAAATCATGCAGTCAACAAGACTTGTAGTATAGGAGGCTTTTTAAACAGATGGCAGAACTACGCAGTAATATGATTAAACAGGGAATCGACAGAGCACCTCACCGAAGCTTACTAAGAGCGGCGGGGGTAAAGGATGAGGATTTCGGCAAGCCATTTATTGCCGTATGTAATTCCTATATTGATATTGTCCCAGGACATGTCCATCTTCAGGAATTCGGGAAGATTGTGAAAGAAGCCATTCGTGAAGCTGGCGGGGTTCCATTTGAATTCAATACGATTGGCGTCGATGATGGAATTGCCATGGGTCATATCGGGATGAGATATTCATTGCCAAGCCGTGAAATCATTGCTGACTCTGTAGAAACCGTCGTATCTGCTCATTGGTTTGATGGAATGGTTTGTATTCCTAACTGCGATAAAATCACACCAGGAATGATGATGGCAGCGATGCGCGTGAATATCCCGACTGTCTTTGTGAGCGGGGGACCGATGGAAGCGGGTAGAACAAGTGATGGCAGAAAAATTTCTCTTTCTTCTGTGTTTGAAGGCGTTGGTGCATACCAGTCAGGTAAAATCAATGAAGAGGAATTAAATGAATTAGAGCAGTTTGGCTGTCCAACCTGCGGATCTTGTTCAGGTATGTTTACAGCTAACTCAATGAACTGTTTAGCGGAAGCACTCGGGATTGCTCTTCCTGGAAATGGAACGATTTTGGCGACATCACCAGAACGAAGAGAATTTGCGAAGAAGTCTGCAAAACAACTCATGGAGCTCATCAAAAAAGATATTAAACCACGGGATATTGTCACTGAAAAAGCAATTGATAATGCATTTGCATTAGATATGGCACTTGGTGGTTCAACCAATACCGTTCTTCACACATTGGCGATTGCGAATGAAGCAGGTGTTGAATATTCACTTGAACGTATCAATGAAGTAGCAGAACGTGTGCCTCATTTATCAAAACTTGCTCCAGCTTCAGACGTTTATATTGAGGATTTACATGAAGCAGGCGGCGTTACAGCGGCACTAAATGAATTGTCTAAAAAAGAAGGAGCTCTTCATTTAGATACAATGACCGTCACTGCGAAAACGCTTGGCGAGAACATTGCGGGGCATGAGGTAAAAGATTATAACGTCATTTATCCAATTGACAAGCCATTTACTGAAAAAGGCGGCTTAGCCGTTTTATTTGGAAACCTTGCGCCAGATGGAGCCATCATTAAAACGGGCGGGGTACAAGACGGGATCACACGCCACGAGGGGCCTGCGATCGTATTTGAATCCCAGGAAGAAGCCCTTGAAGGTATCATTAATAGAAAAGTAGAAGCAGGACATGTTGTCATCATTCGCTACGAAGGACCTAAAGGCGGACCTGGCATGCCTGAAATGCTTGCACCTACTTCACAAATCGTCGGCATGGGACTTGGACCAAAGGTTGCTTTAATTACAGACGGACGTTTTTCCGGCGCTTCTCGCGGATTGTCTATTGGACACGTCTCTCCAGAGGCAGCTGAGGGCGGCCCGCTTGCCTTTGTTGAAAATGGTGACCATGTCGTTGTCGATATCGAGCAGCGTATTTTAAGCGTAGATGTTCCTGAGGAAGAATGGGAAAGAAGAAAAGCAAACTGGAAAGGCTTTGAGCCAAAAGTAAAAACGGGTTATCTTGCTAGATATTCAAAACTTGTGACATCAGCCAATACAGGCGGAATCATGAAAATTTAATCTGATATCGAACATTTGAAAATTGGCTCTCTCTATAGTATCCTTTATTCACAACATAAGGATTATAGAGGGGGCTTTTTTATGTCAATGGCATATGAAGAATACATGCGCCAGCTCGTTGTACCGATGCGTCAAGAGCTGACAAGTGCAGGATTTCAAGAACTAACAACGGAAGAAGAAGTAGAACAAACGATGCAAGAAGCAGAAGGAACGACATTTGTAGTTGTCAATTCTGTATGCGGGTGCGCTGCCGGCTTAGCACGCCCAGCTGCTACTCAAGCTGTGATGAAGGCAGAAAAAACACCAGATCGAATTGTCACAGTTTTTGCTGGTCAGGACAGGGAAGCAACGGCAAAAATGAGAGAATACTTCACAGGCGAAGAGCCATCGTCTCCATCTATGGCACTTTTAAAAGGAAATGAACTCGTTCATTTTATTCCGCGTGACGAAATTGAAGGTCATGAAATGGAAGACATCATGAACAACGTCTTATCTGCATTCGAAAAACATTGCTAATACACATGTTGAAATGTCCTGTGATCAAATCAGGGCATTTTTTCTTGATCATGATGGAGGAACCGCATGCTTATCACAACAAGCTTTAGAGCAAATGAACAAACAATTGAAACAGCAAAAGCCCTTGCAGAGGATTTACATGGTGAATATGTAGAAAGGCGCAAACAATCCGTCAAGCAGCTTGCGATGAAACGAGGAGACGTCCTTGTTGTGGGGAAAGAAAGATTCGAATGGTATCAGCCAAATGGTGAAAAGTTCTTCTTCCATCCAAGCTCAGCGATGTTCAGGGTGAAGCGGCTCATGCGCGGAGAAAAGGATCCTTTAATCGAAGCCACGCAGCTTCAGCCGGGCGATTCCTTTTTAGATTGTACGCTTGGCTTAGGATCAGATGCCATTACAGCAAGCCTGCGAGTAGGTACGGATGGAAGGGTCGTCGGTATCGAAAAGAATCCGATGACAGCATTGCTAGTGCGAGAAGGACTAAACACATGGGAGACAGGGGTAAGAGAGGCCGATGAAGCGATGAAGCGGATATCTGTTGTAAGTGGAGACAGTATCGAGCAGCTAAAAAAGCTCTCTGATGAATCATTTGATGTCGTCTATTTTGACCCGATGTTTGAGGAGACGATTCAAGAATCTGCAAGTATCGCACCGCTCCGTCATGCGGCAGAGCACCACTTTGACCACGAAACAGCCGTCCAAGAAGCACTGAGAGTGGCGAGAAAAAGAGTGGTTTTAAAAGATCATTGGAAAAGTACCCGATTTCTAGCAGACTCCTATCAATTTCACGTTTTAAAACGAAAAACCGCCCAATTTCATTATGGATATATTGAGAAAGAAAAAAGCCCTCGCTAAAGGTTCAGGTGTGCAGACAATTCTTTTTAATTCCTTGTCAATCATCTAAAAAAGCCCTTATTCAGGGCTTTTAATCTGTAATCTCCATATAGACAAAATAAAATAATGTCAGCAAGGAAGCCGTAATAAAAAAACCTTCAAGCATACCCATTCCTCCCAAATTTTAGTCGCCCTTACTGCCATTGTAAACGTTTTATTATAAAAAAGAAAGTCTCAAATCGGTGGCCAAATTGAATGACTGAAAATTCATTATATGCTAGAATAGCAGTATGATAACTTATGGAAGGAATTAGATATCATGAAGATGTGGATGAGAAAAACGCTTGTTGTGCTCTTTACGATTGCAACTTTTGGTTTAGTCTCTCCTCCGTCGGCTTTGATGACAGACAAGCCCTCTGAACTTTCTTCATCTGATAAAACGCCTTATACAGCTGTTTATGATACATCAGATGAATTGCGCAGCTGGGAACTAACGCAAGAGGAAAGCAAAGAGCAGATAGACCCCTTTGAGCAATATAAGCAAGAGGTGCTGTCAAGTGCAGAAAATCAATCCTTTCTCAAATTTGGCCGTAAAATCACACCTGTCATTGAGGACGAGTACAGAGAAGAGATTCAGCCGAAGATTGAACAAGTGTTAACCGACTATTTAACAAATTTCAAAGATGACGAAAAATTTCAAGATGTTGTGATAACTGATCAGCCTTCAAGCGGAAATGGCGAAAAAATCTTCCACATTTACAACCGCAAGACCGGAGAAGATTTGCTCCGTTTTCATGTCAGAAGAGATCAGCCGCCTCACAGCGGATATTGGTTTAACTTTCATTACCATACAGCAGAAGATGGATTCCAGACGCATCACGAACTCGGTAATATTTACTGGGACAAAAACACCCCGCCGAGCTGGATGAGCCACTAGAAGGAGATGTCATGCCAATTGAAAAAATATACAATGAACGAAATGGTGCAGATTACAAAACAAATGTTAAACGATCGCGGAGTGAAAATTGAAGATATCGCACACATTGTGCTGAAGCTCCAAGAAAAATATCATCCAAACCTTCCACTTAGTGTCTGTATTGAAAATGTTGAAAAAGTGCTGAATAAAAGAGAAATTGTCCATGCAGTTTTAACAGGACTTGCCCTTGATCAGCTGGCAGAAAAAAAGCTTTTGCCAGAACCTTTACAGCACTTAGTTGAAACAGATGAGCCGCTATATGGAATTGATGAGATTATTCCGCTTTCCATTGTCAATGTATATGGATCAATCGGTTTGACCAACTTCGGTTATTTAGATAAAGAGAAATTTGGTATTATTCGTGAATTAGATGAAGGCCGTCCAGGTGAAGTGCATACTTTCCTTGATGACCTAGTCGCTGCACTTGCCGCAGCAGCTGCAAGCCGTATTGCTCACTCACACCAAGATATTAAGGATGAAGAGCAGGAACGAGTGAATCAAGCATAAAAAGAAAAACATGTCTGCTCATCATGCAGGCATGTTTTTTTGGTTTCAAGAAAAGCTGAAATAAGGTAAACTACAACAAGAACATAAATAAAGGATGAAAAAAATGAAACAATACAAAGAGTTATGCCGTCATGTATTACAGCACGGGGATGAAAAAGGTGACAGAACGGGTACAGGTACAATCAGCACGTTCGGTTACCAGATGAGATTTGATTTACAGGAAGGGTTTCCTCTTTTAACCACAAAGAAATTACACCTGAAATCAATCATTCATGAGTTGCTTTGGTTTTTAAAAGGTGATACAAATGTCAAATATCTTCAAGAAAATGGTGTCCGGATTTGGAACGAATGGGCAGATGAAAATGGAGAGCTGGGCCGTGTGTACGGTGCACAGTGGAGATCATGGGCGAGCGGAGACGGCGAAACAGTGGATCAGATCGCAAAGCTGATTCATGATATTGAGCACAACCCGAATTCAAGACGACTGATCGTCAGTGCTTGGAACCCGGGGGAAATTGATCAAATGGCGCTGCCTCCTTGTCATTGTCTGTTTCAATTTTACGTATCAAACGGGAAGCTTTCCTGCCAGCTATATCAAAGATCGGCAGATATCTTTTTAGGCGTGCCATTTAATATCGCTTCATATGCTCTTCTAACGATGATGATTGCCAAAGTCACAAATCTTGAGCCAGGAGAGTTTATTCATACACTCGGAGATGCTCATATTTACCAAAATCATCTTCCACAGGTGAAAATGCAGCTAGAGCGCGAGGAACGCACGCTTCCTACGCTTCGTATTACAAGAGATGTAAAGAGCATTTTTGATTTTACGTTTGATGATTTTGTGCTTGAGAACTATGATCCGCATCCGCATATTAAAGGAGAAGTCAGTGTATGATTTCCATGATTGCGGCGACAGGAGAAGATAGAGTCATTGGTCAAGATAATCAAATGCCTTGGCATTTACCAGCAGATTTAGCGTATTTTAAAAAAGTCACAGGCGGTCATACGATTGTCATGGGCAGAAAAACCTTTGAATCGATTGGACGAGCGCTGCCTAACCGCCGAAACATTGTGCTGACCACAAGTTCTTCTTTTAAAGCAGAAGGATGCGAGGTTGTTCATTCAATTGCTGACATTTTGGCAATTGCGGAAAGCGAGACAGAGCTATTTATCATTGGCGGGTCTAAGCTGTATGAAGAAATGATGCCATATGCGGATCGTCTCTATATCACGCACATTCACCATGCGTTTGAAGGAGACCGCTATTTCCCTTATTACAATGAAGATGAATGGACGATTGTATCACGCGAAAAAGGCCATCGTGACGAAAAGAACCCCTACAATTATGAATTTGTCGTCTATGACAAAAAAGGATAAGTGAGTAGGAGGAGTACGGTTGTTTCGTTATTGGTTTTTAACGATTTATGTTGTTGTATCCTTTTTAAAAAGTATGAGGCATTTGTACGATCATGAATTAACGGATCCACGCATTTCCTATACGAAACGAATGCATCTCATTCATGAGCATGCAAAAAGGTTTGCCCGGGGATGTATTGATCAATCAGGATCAGTCATGACCATTCATCAGCAAAAGAAGCTGCCAGATGGCCCGGTTATTTATGTCACAAAAGAGCTGAATCCAGTCACGACGACATTATTGATCGGCCACCTTGAGAAGCCATTTGCTTTTATGGCAAAGCCGAAGCTCTTTCGGTATCCGATTTTAAAACAATGGCTGAAAAAAATGGCGGTTATCCATCAGAATCAAACGGATGAGGTCTTATTAGAAGAAGCAAAGGAAAGAATCATGTCTGGGCAGAGTCTATTGCTTTCAGAAGCGTATCGTCACATTGCAGAAGCACTTGCTGAAGAATACGATTGTCCGCTTGTACCGATTGAAACTAGCGGAACGGATCGTCTTTTAACTGGGAAGATCGTGAAAAGACTGCGTCCTGTTAATGTCGATATTCATATTAAAGCTCCTGTCATGATCAGTGATTACGCACAAAAACGTGCATAGAAAAAACCAGCATCCGAATAGTGGATGCTGGTTTTTTCTATGCAGCAGGAACGTTCACACAATAGAATAAAATACAGAAGAACATCGAGGCGCTGCCGCCGAGAACAAAGCTGTGCCAAATTGCATGATGATAGGGGATTTTCCGCCAAATATAAAAGATGGTGCCGACTGAATATAAAATGCCGCCTAACAGTAAGAGGCCAAATCCTGCACCTGTTAATTGGATATAAAGCGGTTTGATGGCAATGATGATCATCCAGCCCATTAATAAATAGACAAGGGTAGATACGATAATAAAGCGTTTGACGAAAAAGATTTTAAAGACAATCCCACCAGCAGCAAGCGCCCATACAATCGCAAGGAGTGTATAACCCAGTGCACCTTTTAGTGGTCCAAGTAAAAAGGGTGTATATGTACCAGCAATCAATACATAAATAGCCGAGTGGTCGAGAATTTCAAAAATATCTTTTGTTTTTTTGTGCCGAATGCTATGAAGCAGGGTTGAGCTTAAATAGAGCAGCAGCATGGATACACCAAATATCGAAAAGCTGATAATGTCTGTGGCGGTGCCGTATTGAACAGCGAATAAGACGAGAAACACAATAGCTGGGATGGATAAAATAACACCAATGCCATGTGTAATGGCGTTTGCAATTTCTTCTTTTACAGTAAACAATGGATGTCCTCCTTTTATTGAACCGGTATATAACCATCAAGCGACTTCAGGAATGAAAGACCTTCAAGTGTAATCTTCGTTCCGGCCCTGCCTTTTCCTTTTGTCACGTATGCTTTTTTCTCAAGATCATCTAAGCGGTTTCGCACCTGCTGAGGGGTCAGCGGGATGTCTCCTTGTTTGCTTAATTCAGACAAGATGCGCCTGCTGGCTGCTTCTCCTTTTTCATTGAGAGATTTAATGGCTTCCAGCAAGAAAACAAACTCTTGTTTTTCCATTAGTGTGAGCTGGTGTTCTTCCTTTTTTCCTTTTACGGCTGAGGGAAGAGGTGCTAACACAAAGGGCGGTAAATGATGTAAAAATACCGTTTGGCCCTCGAGTATGGACGCAGCGTAATGAACAATATTTTTGAGTTCTTGGACATTTCCTTCAAATGGATACTGCTGCAAGGCTTCCCAAACACTTGGATCAATATCAGGTGCCATGTTCAGCTTTTGAAAGAAAGCATTTGTTAACACAGGAATATCTGTTTTTCGTTCGGCTAAAGCTGGAAGGGCCAAATGAAGAACATTCAGACGATAAAACAGCTCGGGTAAAAAGGTAGAAGAAACCCTGAGTGCCTCTATTGATAAAGACGAAGAAGCGATTACTTTTGTTGCAGGTGACGTTTCTAGAAAATGAATGACCTGGTGCTGCATAGAAATACTTAATGCACCGATCTCATCTAAATAAAGAATTTGATTGTTTTTTTCTGTGAAGGCTTTCTGTAAGATTTCTTCATTCAAGATGGGGCAATACATGTGTGTCAGTGATGCGTTCGCCATTTCTTGGGCGAATAGCGTTTTGCCTGTGCCGATGTCTCCTGTTATCAAGACAGGCTGCTCGTTTTTCGAAAATTGTTTTGCCAGATGAATTGCATGCTTGATGTCTTGATGATCTCCATATATAGAAGTAAACGAATGTGTAGCCATAGGGTGATTCCTTTCTTTGTGGTTCTAATTGGTTCAATTGTAACACCCAATTAAAACAAATGTACAGGAAAACGAAAAAGTTTATAAAATTTATGATGGATCGTGATCTATTGATTTATTTTTTGAATATTCATGTTATAATGACAAATTAAATAAGGTTAAAGAGAAAGGATCTTGTACATGAAACCGTTGCTCAAAGAAAATACGCTAATTCAAGTGAAAGACATCTTAAAAGCCCATCAAAATTTGAAGGATGTAGTCATTCATACACCACTTCAAAAAAATGAGCGACTTTCTGAACGATATGAATGCAATGTCTACTTAAAAAGAGAGGATCTTCAAGTAGTTCGTTCCTTTAAATTAAGAGGCGCTTTTAATAAAATGAGCCAGCTTCCAAAAGATAAACTAGAAAATGGCATTGTCTGTGCAAGTGCTGGAAATCACGCGCAGGGTGTTGCCTATTCTTGTAAATATTTAGGCATCCACGGGAAAATCTTTATGCCTGCTACGACGCCAAGGCAAAAAGTATCACAAGTGGAGCTGTTCGGAAAAGAATATGTTGAAATTATCTTAACCGGAGATACGTTTGATGATTCGTATCATGAAGCCGTAAAATGCGGAGATGAAGAGAAGCGCGAATTTATCCATCCGTTTGATGATCTGGATGTGATGGCAGGACAAGGAACGACTGCTGTCGAAATCTTAAATGATATCGAAGTGGAGCCTCACTTTTTATTTGCAAGTGTCGGAGGTGGAGGTCTGTTATCTGGTGTTGGTACATATATCAAAAATATCTCACCAGAAACCGAAATCATTGCAGTCGAACCGCTTGGCGCAGCTTCACTGCATGCCTCGCATGAGAAGGGCAAGGTTGTGACACTTGATTCGATTGATAAGTTTGTAGACGGAGCAGCGGTTCAGCGAATTGGCGAAAAGACGTTTACATCGCTTCAGTCTGTTGTCGATAAAATCAGTCTTGTACCAGAAGGGAAAGTATGTACAACGATTTTAGAGCTGTATAATCAATGTGCGATTGTAGCAGAACCGGCTGGCGCATTGCCGATCGCAGCATTAGATGCTCATCGCGAGGAGATCAAAGGGAAAAATGTTGTCTGTATTGTCAGTGGAGGAAATAATGACATCGGCAGAATGCAGGAAATCAAAGAACGCTCGATGATCTATGAAGGGCTTCAACATTACTTTATTGTCAATTTTCCGCAAAGAGCAGGAGCGCTTCGTGAATTTTTAGATGAAGTGTTAGGGCCAAATGATGATATCTCACGCTTTGAATATACGAAAAAGAATAACCGAAGCAAAGGTCCTGCGCTAGTCGGCATCGAATTGAAAGAAAGAGATGACTATGCAGCGCTGATTGAGCGGATGGATAAAAAAGGCTTCCACTATGTTGAAGTGAATAAAGATCAAGATTTATTCCACCTATTTATTTAGGCTTAACAGATAATTGGAAAAGAGGATTGATCGTTTGTGCTGCTCAAAACAATATGTTTTAGACGGATGGATGGAGCTCAGATCAAGGTAACAGAAGTCCCTGTTCTAAAGGGAGATGAGACGTATCGTTTCATGCTCACCTTTAGACTTGAAGCTTTCTTGAAAAAAGTCTATGTATCTAAAGGAAAGAGAGCTGTGTACTCTTTCAGAGAGGATGTGAAACGTAACGTCAAGTGGAGCACATATGAACAGATCTATCAGGAGCCTACATTGAAACACAATGCGTAAGCAGAAATCTTTGTCAAAAGGGGGAAGCAGCCATTTTGAAATGGTAGCTGCTCAGTTTGGCAAGGATTTTTTTCATGACAAGAAGAAAATGTGACAATTTCAAAAACGTTAGGTCAGTTGTTTTCAAGTGTGCAGGAAATAAGGTAATATCATAAGTAAAGACTAAGACAGCAAGGATGAGACGATAGTGAAACAAATTAAAATTGTAACAGATTCAACTGTGGACCTTCCGCAAGAAAAAATCAATGATCTTTCCATTCACGTGATTCCGCTCAATATCTCCATTTCTGGAGTTGATTATATTGACCGAGTGAATATACAGCCAGATGAATTTATTGAAAAAATGGAGGCCGCTGAGGAACTGCCGAAAACGTCTCAACCTGCGATCGGTCAATTCGTCGAATTATATGAAAAGCTTACGGCAGATGGAAGCGAAGTGATCAGTATCCATTTAACTGGTGGAATGAGTGGTACTGTTCAAACTGCTGAAAGCGCTTCGAAAATGGTAGATGGAAATATCACGGTGATTGATTCGAATTTTATTTCCTATGGATTAGGATTTCAAGTCATCAAAGCAGCAGAACTAGCCAAAAAGGGTGCAAGCCGTGAAGATATTATCACAGAATTAGATAAAATCCGTCATCAAACAAAGCTATATGTCACGATCGATACATTAGAAAATCTCGTCAAAGGCGGCAGAATTGGAAGAGGAAAGGCGCTCATCGGCTCACTTCTTCACATCAAACCTATTGCCAGCTTAACAGACGGGGTATATACGCCAGAAGCGAATGTGAGAAGCTACTCTGCGCTTGTCCGCCATCTGACAAAACAGTATGTACAGGCGGTGAAGGGAAAAACAGTTCAAGCCATTGGGATCGCACATGCAGATGCATTAGAACTCGCTGAAAAGCTAAAAAAAGCGCTGCTTGATCACACACCTGAAGCACTGATTGACATCGCCTACACAACACCGATTATTTCGTGTCATACTGGAAAGGGCGCAATAGGCTTTACTTTTTATACCGATTGATAGAAAAAGGGGATGGACATATCATGTATAGAAAAAGGGGAGCCTTACTTGGTGCGCTTATGATGGTAAGCGTGCTTCTTTTAGTCTCATGTTCAAATGGACAAATCAAGGATGCTTTAAATTATCAAATAGAGCCGTTTGAGTTTGAAAACCAAGATGGCCAAAAGGTGTCATTGGATGATTTGAAGGGGAAAGTATGGGTAGCTGATTTTATTTTCACAAGCTGTGAAACGATTTGTCCGCCGATGACTGCTCATATGACAGAGCTGCAAAAACGGTTAACAGAAGAAAAATTGGATGCGCATATCATTTCCTTTAGCGTGGACCCAGAGGTCGATTCACCGAAAAAGCTAAAGGAATTTGCAAAAGCCTATCCATTGTCCTTTAAAAATTGGGATTTTCTCACTGGGTATTCACAGTCAGAAATTGAAAAATTCGCAATGAAAAGTTTTAAAACCATTGTAAAAAAACCTGAAGATGAAGACCAAGTGATTCATCAGTCCCTGTTTTTCCTTGTCAATCAAGATGGGAAAGTGATGAAAAACTATGATGGGGTGCAAAACACACCTTATGATGACATCATCAAGGACATCAAAACGCTGAACCGAAGCTAGCATAAGGATGTTCAAATGGGCGAAAACATGATACACTTTTTTAATCAGAAAAAGGAGGGACATCATCGTTTGAAGGCTCGTTTGATTTTGATTGTGATGTCTCTAGCTTTTGTTCTTTCTGCATGTTCCGCGCAAGAGGCTGGCATAAAGGATAAACTAGAAGACACACCAAAAGTAAAAGAACATATTACCATCGCAGCGGTTGGAGATTCCTTAACAGAAGGAATCGGAGATCAAGATAAAAAAGGCTATGCAGGCATTACCCGTGACAAGATAGAAGCAGTGGACGGCGTGCAGTCTGTCACATTAAAAAACTATGCCATTAAAGGCAGTAGAACAGTAGATTTATTAAAAAGATTAAAAGAAAAAAAGGTGCAGGACGGACTGAAAGACGCTGACTATATTTTCTTTACGATCGGCGGGAATGATCTCATGCATGTTGTCCGTCAAAATGTGCTTAATTTGACGTTTGCTCCTTTTCAAAAAGAGCAGGGTCCTTTTGAAGAGCGCTTTAAAACCATTCTTGCTCAACTGAGAGAACAGAATGCTCATGCGAAAATCATGTATGTCAGCATGTACAATCCTTTTAAATTCAGTTTGTCTGAGCTGCGAGATATTGATGAAGTCGTTCAAGACTGGAATGCCGCTGCCAAAAAGGAACTCAAAAAAGACGGCAATGCGGATATGGTCAATGTAGCAGATTTATTTGAAGAAGGTTCTGATGAAAAATTACTGGCAGAAGATGATTTCCACCCAAACCAAAAGGGGTACTCTCTTATGGCAAATCGTTTATTCTCCGAAGTGAAAAAAGAAGGACTGCCGAAGGAATAGGGTGAAACAGATGAAAAAATGGAAAAGCTTATTTTTTATTTTACTTGCAATCAATCTATTGATTGTGATTGGCTGCGGTATTTTGATGCTGCTGCCAGGCGGTCAATCCGCTTCAACCAAAGAAGTGAAAAGCGAATATGCTTTTAATATATCCAGCTCAAAGGAATCACTCACCAGCTTTGTGAATGATTATTTGAAAAATCAAGGATCAAATGATATGCCAGACTTTCATGTAGCAATCGATCAAGATGTGAAAGTAACAGGCGCAATTAAAGCTTTCTCTTCAACGATTGATGCAAACGTCTCATTTACGCCAACTGTTGAAGATAATGGTGATGTGCTTTTGAAAGTGGATGACTTTTCAATTGGACAATTGAGCATTCCGATTAGTTTTGTTTTAAGCTACATGGGTCAGTTCTATGAGCTGCCAGAGTTCGTTCATGTAAAACCGGATCAAAAAACGGTTGAAGTGCGTCTTTCAGAAATGCCGCTGACGAATGATATGTATGTGAAAGCGAACAAAATTGATCTACAGAACGATGAAATTGAATTTTCATATTATCATCCAAAGCAATAGAACGTGTGAGTCAGGAGTGTTATCATGAAGCGAGTCTATCAATATTTTAGTTTACTGTCGTTTTTATTTGCTGCGTACTTCGGCATAACAGCTGCCAATGCTTTAAAAGCAGAAAATATCGATCAGTTTTACTTAAATATTGCCTACTGTGCATTATTTCTTGGCACAATGATTCTTGCTTTTGATTTTCAAAAGCAAGAAAAAGCTGAAGATGTCTCGTAAGGAGCCTTTTCCATTTTAGGAAAGGCTCTTTTTTATAGTTGCCGAGACAAGACCACCTTTGCCATAAGTTCAGGATCTCCGTTAGCAAAACCATGAAGCAGAATCAGGTATGCACGCTTTGTTTGCAGATGAACTTTTGGGATATCAAGCAGTACACTTTGAGTGCCCGCGGCTTTCAATTCAAAATGATATTTGTTCGGGGAGAAATGATGAATGTGGGTGCTGTTTACATAATCAAGCTCCTTCGATATGATCCCTTGGTCTCGTTCATATATATCTATAGAAGGAAGGTCCGGAGACAGCTGTACAAATGCAAGTGCTGACAGGTCTTCTTGTTTGATCAAAGTAGCCTGCTGCTCAGTCAGCAGTGCAAAGCCTGCACGGGCACCTGTGATACATAATGTGTAGACCTCGCCGCTCTTAAATCGGATGCGGGAATGAAGAATTCTCTCATTTGTAGCCAGTTTGAATACTTCTATTTCATACATTCCCTCATCCCACTCCATATAAGCGGTCAAATGGCTGTAAGGCATTGGTTTCATTACCTGCTTCCGGTTCACATAAACAGCGAGCTCACTTAGATCTGGTGCAGCGTGAAATAATCGAATAAAGGCTTTTGATGAAGGGCTGCTTTGAAGATGCTCGTAGGTGTCAGCGAATGGTCGATATGGAAAGTCATGATAAAAGAGCTGCTGCATGTCATCAATCCCTTCTTTCTCATACAATGGTGTTTTTTGTAGCGTATGCATGAAAAAGGCGATCTGTATAGGCAAAAGAAGCATAGAAAAAAGCCTGACGTATTCCGTCAGGCCGGCATGTTAAGAAGGAGAAGAATATTGATGATATTCAGCTAGTTTAATGAACGTTTTTTCATCCTCAATTAAACCACAAACGCCGCACTGGACTTTCATTTGAGGACCTTGATAGCTCAAGTGAAAAGGAGACAGCTGTTCTCCTTCGTATCTTTCGACAACTGCTCCTGTTGCTGGATCTAGCTTGACAGGTTCTGAAAGCTGCTCAATGAGATTAAAGCGCGTTCTGTTTGTTTTACAGTTTGGACAAAGATAAGGGCTTGTCATGGTTCATTCCACCTCTTTTTATCCGTAGCATGTCCTGAGCGCTAAAATCTATGCTTAATCCTTTTGACTTTTATCCAGCTTTTTAAATAATTTGATCATGGTTTTTAGTTCTTCGTCATCAAATGATTCAAATCGCTCCATAAAGTATTCCGTTTTCTTTTTCTCAAAATGCTCAGTAATTTCCTTACCCTTATCGGTTAAGTGGATTTTGATGATGCGGCGGTCCTCTTTTGAGCGGATACGGGTGATCCAGCCTTTTTCTACGAGTGTGTCAGTCACAGCGGTAATATGACTTGCTGACACTCCAAGAATGGAAGCGAATTCCGTTACTTTTTTTGCACCTTGCTCACGCAGCAGATTTAAAATAAGAAATTCATTCCGAGATAATTCGTTTTCGAGCAGGCTGTTAATTTCATAACGGATCTGCTTAAATACGGTTCTCAGTAAAGTGTCCATTTCGTACATCATTTGTTTTCTTTGTTCCAATCATTAAACCCCCATTATATTTTAAAGATACGACAGAATGCTTTCTTTTATTTTAGGTATACAAGTCGTATCATTTTCATTATTTTTTATCATGTTATAATATGATGATACCATTTTTTAAATGAAGGGGGCACTAATATGTCTGAAAAACAAGAATTAGCCACATTTGCAGGAGGCTGCTTCTGGTGTATGGTTAAACCTTTTGATGAACAGCCGGGCATTATCAAAGTTGAATCAGGGTATACTGGCGGACATACAGTGAATCCGACCTATGAGGAAGTATGTACAAATACAACGGGACATAGAGAAGCGGTTCAAATCACGTTTGATCCTGACGTGTTTCCATATGAGAAGCTGCTAGAGCTGTATTGGCAGCAAATAGACCCAACAGACGATGGCGGGCAATTTGGCGATAGAGGGGAATCTTACCGTACAGGTATTTATGTTCATCATGACGAGCAGCGAAAGCTTGCAGAAGCATCGAAAGAGCAGCTGAGCCAAAGCGGGATTTTCAAAAAGCCAATCGTTACAGAAATTTTAGACGCAGGTCCTTTTTATCCAGCAGAGGATTATCATCAGCATTATTATAAGAAAAACAAAATGCACTACGAACGATATCATGTCGGTTCGGGCAGAGCCGGTTTTATTGAGTCCCATTGGAGTGATAAATAATGGCAAATGAAAAAGAAAAGCGTATAAAAGAATTAAACCGCATGCAGTACGAAGTCACGCAAAATAATGGCACAGAGCCGCCATTTCAAAATGAATTTTGGGATCATAAAGAAGAAGGTATCTATGTGGATATCATTTCAGGAAAGCCGCTTTTTTCTTCTTTAGATAAGTTTGATGCCCACTGCGGATGGCCAAGTTTTACAAAACCGCTTGAAGAGGAAGAAGTAGCAGAGAAAGTTGATACGAGTCATGGAATGGTGCGGACAGAGGTTCGCAGTAAAACAGCTGATTCTCATCTAGGTCATGTTTTTCCTGATGGACCAGGGCCAAACGGTCTTCGGTATTGTATTAACTCAGCCGCTTTAAAGTTTATCCCAAAGGATGATCTTGAAAAAGAAGGCTACGGAGATTTTAAACATCTATTTGATTGATCCATTTAAAAATCGTCACATGGAAAGCAGCTGCTTCCGTGTGACGATTTTTTATTTTTTATGATGTGTATGATGTAATTGTTCGATGATATGGAACAGCTTTTCTTTTGTAATGAGCGGTGCTTCTTTTGAGGTGTAATTCGTTAAGTCGACTTTTTGAAAGGCAGGGTGCAAATGTGGTCTCGGTAAAATGGCATAAAATTGTTCATGTTCAAACAGTGCATCTGCTTCGTGCGGAAATGTGAGCTCCTCGTGAAGCTTTTCGCCAGGTCTTTTTCCGACTACAAGAATATCCGGAGATTTAGCATTGATTTGAGCGGCATATTCATGAAACGCTTTTAGGAGATCGGCAAGTTGTAAGGACTCCATCTTGAGAATGAAGGTTTCGCCGCCTTTCATCATGATTGCTGCTTGAAGTGTGAGGGAAACAGCCTCTTCAATGGACATAAAAAAACGTGTCATATGAGGATCAGTCACGGTCAAAGGTTTTTCATTTAATAGCTGCTGGAGCATGATCGGAATAACGGAACCTCTAGATCCAAGCACATTGCCAAAGCGTACAGAGCAAAACCTGGTTTTTTGATTTGGAATACTTTCGTTTGCTTGGAAAAATAGTTTTTCTGAAATCAATTTTGTTGCACCCATGGCATTCGTTGGAGAAACCGCTTTGTCAGTTGAAATGTTGACGACATGACTCACTTCATGTTCGAGAGCGGCTTCAATGACGTGCTGCCCGCCGATGATATTCGTTTGAACGGCTTCGAACGGATTATCTTCACAAGTGGGTACTTGTTTTAAGGCCGCTGCATGGAAAATGATATCCACACCCTTGACGAGCTGTCTCACGCGGCTTGCATCCCGGACATCTCCTAAAGCGAATACGACCTCTGGATGATCTGCGTACTCATTTTTCATCATGTATTGTTTGCTGTCATCTTTACTGAAGACGATTATCTTCTTTGGAGAGCAACTTGTTAATTTATTCACGATTTGCCGGCCGATTGACCCCGTACCGCCTGTAACCAATATCGTTTTGTCACGAAAAAAGGTCTTCAAAGTCGTTTCTATCTGTTTGGACATATCTAATCCCCCAACTCTCATTTCTCTACTTTGCATCATATGTGAAAGAGCGGCATTCGTTTGAGGAAAAGAACCACTTCATGTATAAATTAGGTGAACAAATTATAACCATCTGCTTGTCGTCTTAATAGAATATGGAGAGAAAAGAGATCAACTAGAAAAACGAGAGACCTGAATACTTCAGTACTGCGGTCAGCTCGGGCAGAGAAGAAAATTGTAGGGAGCTGTGCGCGAGGGGAGAAGAGAAGACATGTATAGGGGAAATCGTATTTTAGCCATGATACCTGCATTTAGAAGTCACGACGGCCGGCATGATGAACACATACGCATATTGGCTGAGAGGCCGCTTATCTATTGGACCATTCAGCCGCTTTTGCAAATGATTGAATTAGATGAAGTCATCGTCTCCTCAGAGGATGTCAATACGCAAATCATTTCATCTCACTACGGAGCAAATGTGATTGAACTGCCAAGCACACATGTAACAGAACAAACGCCGTCACTGTTAGCTGTGAAGCATGCGCTTGCTTATTTAGAGCGGGAGGGAAAAACCTTTGATATTGTGCTGTATCTGCATCCATCGTCTCCTCTAAGACAGCCGGCAGATATCGAGAAGTGCTTGCAGCTTTTAGTGGAAGGGGGATATGACTGCACCGCATCTTTTACAGAGGCGTTAGAAAACCCAAATGAAACTTGGACACTGCATGAAAACAATGAAGCTACTTTATATAAGGACAATCATTACTTTTTCATGCCAAAGCATGAGCAGCCATATACGTATGGCCGGCTAAATGGTGCAATATATGCTTTTCATGCTCATTATGCCAAAGAATGCATTCATTCCTTTTTAGAAGGATCTGTCGGAGCATATATGATGGATCACACGCAGTCGCTTGTGGTGAAACAGGAGGCAGACCGGAAAGAGGCAGAGAAAATCTTATTAGCTCGCCGAGATGCGGAAGATCATGCATAAGCTGGCATTCAACGAGAAAAAGCGCCCAGTCATAGGGCGCTTTCAGCGTGTAGACAAACCCTCGCATTCGGTGTCAGGTCTGCGCTCCGGTGCTCACGAATGTCAAATTCGCTCCGCTCCGGTACTCGCCCTTCCTACACTGCAAAGGCTTTCTATCACGCTGAAAAGAAGACAAAGGGCTAAAATCAAGAACATTGTCAACAATTTGAAAGCGCCCAGTTATAGGGCGCTTTTTACAATGTCATAAAGCCTTTGTGGCATCGTATCAAATGTATTCCAGCGAACGGCTTGCTCATAGTTGTTCAGTGCGGCCGCCTTTCTTTCACCTGCATTTGATCCATAGTATTCCACCTGTTTTATCAAATCATCCTCATCTTTGTAAAAAGCAAAGCTTGAAAAAGCAGGCGGTGGATGTAGATCCGTCAATTGAAAACTTCCAGTTGCAGCAATGTCAAATGCTCTGTTATTGAGGCTCATATTTTGAATCATGGCTTTGTTTTTGTTATACGCAAATTGAGCCGGCCTATGCGGATTCAGAACAATTGCTGTCTGTTGATAGATGTCCGCCATTTGCTGAGGACTCAGCCAATTCGTTATCAGTGTGAAATCACGATAATGTCTCCGTGATTTATTTAAGTGACGGTGCCATTCCTTACCTGCAACGAGAATACGCCATTTGTTTTGCTGCAAGAGTGTATCAATGGCTTTGATGCGGTTGGGATAAGGGTAGCCAATGAGAGCAATGTCATACGCGCACATCTCTTCTGGCGATTCATTTTTCTGAAAGACACGTGTATTTGCCGGAATGGGAAAGTAGTGCGTATTTAGAGCGCCTAATTGTTTATAAAATGGCAAAACCCCTTCATCAATCGTTAATATAAGCTGAGCTTCATGTGCGCAAGCAGCTGACACATCTGTATAAAAGGGATCTTCTGTCATCCAAAGAACAATCGGGATTTTTTCTTGTTTGAATTGATGAAGTACATCTTTCGGAACATGATCACCGATCATCATCAAAACAAAATCCGGAGAAAATGTCCGGATTTTGTGCATGTTAGTGGGTAGAGATTCTCTATCAATCTTTACACATGAAAAGGGGGAATCAATGAAGCTTTCTTCTACCCATTGATCAAACATGTGATAGATTCCGCCGTAGCCAGAACTGATATAAAGAAGCTTCATGATGATCCTCTCACATTAAGATGTGAATGTAACACTTTCAACTTTATCTACATCTAATAGAGTCGTTGCTGAGCCTGTAGGTGTGACAGAGCTTTCTTGTGTAACAAATACAACACCTGTTGAAGCATCGAATGATACAAATTGAACTGGCCCAATTAAATCTCCTGAGTCAGTGACAATGCTAATGACTGTTCCTGGTGCAAGTCTTGCAAAGATCCATCTTGCTGGCTGAGATACATCGAGTGTTGTAGCAGAATCTGAAGGTGATGCCTCAGCTGCCACTTCACTTAATAAATCGTTCAATTTTTCTTCCATTTGAACTCCTCCTTCTTCGAGATTAGCTGTTAATGCATGAGTAATTGGCTTGAAAAACACTTTCAATAGTTCCTTTTTTAATTCAGCACGCTTTTCGCTCATTTTTTCCCCATCCTTTCTTCATCAATTCAAACTCACCCCTATGTATATGCCGTTCATTTTTTTTGGCATAAGCAGAACGCTGATTCCTGATCTTTTTTTCATTTAATCACTTCACACATTTTTAAAAATGTTTTCAAATGCTGAGGCTAAATGAAGTGGCGCTCATACTCTAGTAAAGATTAAATGTGAAGAGAGAGGGATTATGAATGGAATTTGAACAATTATTAGATGGTTGGAACGAAGAATTACTAGAGTCGGAAGGAGTGCTTGAAGTTATCTTGATTTTACTTCTTCTTCGTCTTTTAGAAGAAAGTGGGGAAGAGAATGTGTCAGACATCAAAGAATTACTTCGTCCATGGCTTGAGCTTGGCATTCCAGTGCCGCGTGTTCATTTAGTCAATGGAGATGTACTTCAAAACGTGGTTGTCGTGCAATTGTTTGATACGGTTGCAGTCTTTAAAAACGCGACAAATCAGCTAAGAGTGAGTGTTCCTTATGTGAACATTGTCAGCTGGGGGGCTTTTTAATCTAATCAAAAAGGATAATGATCATGAAAGTATCGGTGATTTTAACAAGCTACAATAAACCAGATTTCATTGATCGTGTGCTAAAGAGTATGGTAGATCAAACGTATCCGCATTGGGAGCTTTTGATTATGGATGATGGCTCAGAAGAGGGCACCATTCAAAAGATCCAGCCCTATTTAAGTGATGAACGCATTCAGCTGTATTCGCACACAGTTCATCCGGCAAAACGGCTGTTAACCGCACGATATGCGACGCTTATTAATGAAGCATTAACCCGTATAACAGGTGAGCTCATTTGTTATTTAACCGATGATACCGTGTACCATAAAGATCGTTTGCTTAAAATGGTGGATGTTTTTCGGTCGATGCCTCACATAGATATTGTGTATTCCTCGCAGCGGGTCGTGCATGTTGATCAGCATTTAGTGGAAACGATGAGTTTTATTCGAGAAGCAGATCAAATCTTAGAGCATGCGTCCTTTCAAGTGGACCATTGTTCGGTCATGCACAGAAGCTGCTTGCTTCCACTGATTTATGAAAAATACGGACAATATTGGGACGATGAGCCAAAGCACTGGCATCATGCAGATTCTGTATTTTGGATGAGGCTGAATCACTTCGCTGCGTTTTTTCCATTAAAAGATGTACTGGATACAACGTATAAAACGCCTCATTCCTTTCATCATCTGTTTTCGAGTATGCCGTATGATTTAATTGACGGAACGGTCATTGAAAAAGAAGGAGATTATTATCAAATCGCAGACGGGAAACTTCATGGAATTGAAAAACGCTGGATCAATGAAAAGAACAGGCGTGCGATCCGTGTTCCACTGTTATGTGAGATGAAATATGAAATGAAAGAGAAGCTGGCAGTACCCAATTATACAGTTGTCACCGCAGATTATGGGAAAACGTTCTTTTATATTGAAGATCAGAAAAAAAGACGGTTTGCTTCAAAACGTGACGTGCAATATTTTCAGTTTCACCCAAAGGAGATCTATACGATTTCAAATGATCAGCTCCAGGCATTTGAGGATGGCAGCATCATTCAAGCTTCTCCAGTTTTCAGTCCGCCAAACAGGCGCCTGTTTAAATGGAAACAAGATGTTTATTTACTTGTGCATCATACCTTTTGCCGAATTGATCCTGAGGTCGTGAAGCGATTTGCTTTTTATCATCAGCCGATTAAGCTGTACCCATCCCAATTTGCGTTTTTTCAGGAAGGAAAGCCGATTGTGCCGCTGTATAGGGAATCGCTGCAAGAATTCGATATGTCTCTTTATCAAACATCCGGACGAAAGCACTCCTCATAAGAGGGGTGCTTTTTTCGCAATGATTGCAGGAAGTAGAAAGGAAAAAGCGAAACATGAAAAGGACAGGAACCTTTAAGAAACGATCAAGCCGCTGAAAACTTGGCAATTGATGCCGGTTTTTTGGCACTGAAAGTGAGGGGGGAAAGAATGGGGAAGGTTGTCGAAAGAGCAGATTGGTTTGAATTGATTTTAGAAGCTATTGATGAAGCCATTCACGTTGTAGATGATCGAGGGATGACGATTTTTTACAATCATAATGCCGCTAAGTTTGACTCTTTACAAAAAGAAGAGGTGATTGGCAAGTACATCCTTGATGTGTATCCCTCTTTAACTGAAAAAACAAGTACGCTCATGCATGTGTTGCGAACAGGAAAGCCCATTTATCATTCGCTGCAAACCTATTTGAATAAAAATGGAGAAAGGATTGAAACAGTGAACACGACATTGCCTATTATCGAAGATAACGAGTTAATAGGCGCGGTCGAAGTCGCAAAAGATGTTTCAAAGCTGTCAGCCCTTTCCAATCGTTTAGGTCAAAAAAAGCGGACACAAGATGCGGCTGAGGCCGTACAAATGCATGATTTTGCTTCATTTTTAACAAATGATCCGCTTTTAAAAGAAATGCTTGAAAGGGCAAAAAAAGCAGCTGCTTATCCATCATCAGTTGTTGTCTACGGGGAAACAGGGACAGGAAAAGAAGTGCTCGTTCAAGCCATTGTCCATGAATCTGATCGAAAAAATCAAGTGTTCATTCCGCAAAACTGCGCAGCACTCCCAGAATCATTACTTGAAAGTTTATTGTTCGGATCTGTCAAAGGGAGCTATACGGGCGCGCTTGATCGCAAGGGACTTTTCGAATTAGCTGATGGGGGCACACTTTTTCTTGATGAGCTGCAAGCGATGCCGCTCACGCTGCAGACGAAATTATTACGTGTGTTAGAAGATGGCGTTGTCCGCCGCATTGGTGATGCAAAGTCCATTCAAGTGGATGTTCGGCTCATTACTGCGCTCAATATGGACCCATTCGAAGCAGTGAAAAAGCAAATTTTAAGAGAAGATTTATTTTATAGACTGCATGTATCATCTTTTCATATCCCGCCGCTTCGTGAAAGAAAGCAAGATATCACGCTGCTATCCCGCCACTTCATTCAAACCTATCATCAGCAGTTTTCAAAAAACGTTACACGCCTTTCTGAAGAAACGGAACGATTGTTTATGGCGCACCACTGGCCTGGGAATGTCAGAGAATTAAAACATACAATAGAACATGCTGTGTTGATGATGCCAAAGGAAGCGGAAGAGATCATCCCTTTATACCTTCCGGCTCATTTACGTGAGCAAAAGCTGGAAAAAGAAACATCTGAATTCTCCTTAAAAAATCAAGTGTCTTCATTTGAACAAACATTGATTCAAGAAGCTTTACATCAGCATAATGGGAATATTAAAAAAACCGCCGCTGCTTTAAAAATCCCTCGACAAACGCTGCAATATAAATTAAAGAAATATGCAGATGCCGAAATATAGGCACAACATCCAATTGAATATGACGGGTAAAAGCTCCTTTTGTAAAGAATAGGGGCATTTTCCCATGTTGGCACATAACTTGCATAGTATAAAGTGAATGCTGATAGGGGGAATGGATATGAATCAGAAATTGTATGAACCGGCACGTCACTGGAAGGACATTGAGCTTTGGAAGGATGTACCTGAGGAAAAGTGGAACGACTGGATTTGGCAGCTGACGCATACCGTGAAAACGCTTGAGGATTTAGAAAAAATCGTAAACTTAACAGAAGAGGAACGAGAAGGGGTGAAGATTTCCACCAAAACCATTCCACTCAACATTACACCCTACTATGCCTCACTGATGAATCCAGACGATCCAAGATGTCCAATACGTATGCAATCTGTGCCAATTGCAGAAGAGCTTCATAAAACAAAATATGATCTGGAAGACCCGCTGCATGAAGATGAGGACTCACCTGTCCCAGGGCTCACGCACCGATATCCAGATCGTGTGCTGTTTCTTGTGACAAATCAGTGCTCCATGTACTGCCGTTATTGTACGAGAAGACGTTTTTCCGGCCAGATTGGTATGGGTGTGCCGAAAAAGCAGTTAGATGCTGCAATTGGATATATTAGAGAAACACCTGAGGTGCGGGACGTGTTAATTTCTGGCGGAGATGGGCTTTTAATCAATGATCAAGTGCTTGAATACATTTTGAAAAACTTACGAGATATTCCGCACGTTGAGATCATTCGGATTGGAACCCGCGCGCCGGTTGTCTTTCCGCAGCGTATTACAGATGAGCTGTGCGAGATTTTGAAAAAATATCACCCAGTTTGGCTGAACACCCATTTCAATACAAGTATTGAAATCACAAAAGAAGCAAAAGAAGCGTGCGAACGTCTTGTGAATGCCGGCGTTCCTGTAGGGAATCAGGCCGTCATCCTTGCAGGTATTAACGACAGTGTGCCGATTATGAAGAAGCTGATGCACGATCTTGTGAAGATTCGGGTCAGACCATATTATATTTATCAATGTGATTTATCTGAGGGCATTGGCCACTTTAGAACGCCGGTATCAAAAGGGCTTGAAATCATTGAGGGCTTAAGAGGACATACGAGTGGTTACGCAGTACCAAGCTTTGTTGTAGATGCGCCAGGAGGCGGAGGGAAAATTGCCTTACAGCCAAATTATTTATTATCGCAAAGCCCTGACAAAGTCGTCCTTCGTAACTTTGAAGGTGTCATCACCTCTTATCCAGAACCAGAGCATTACGTCGCAGGCCAGGCAGATGCGTATTTTAATGAAATTTATGAAGAGAAACAAGAACCGGCAATTGGTATTACCGCACTATTTGAGGATGAAGCGAGATCGTTTACGCCTGAGAATTTAAGCCGAATGAAACGTAGAGAAGCATATGAGACAAATCCTGAGCACGACACACTTAAAAACAAACGTGAAAAACGAGATGAATTAAAAGAGAAGAAATATCAAGCGCAGCTCAAAAAAGAACAAACCGTAAAGGAGGAGAAATAGCCTTGATGACATGTGATTGGTGTGAGGAAAACAAAGCAAATGCGGAGCAGACAACAGTCTATTGGGAACTGATCACGGGCACACAATCAATTGAAATCATCGAAACGCCGTCCATTTCCTGCACGCACTGCGGGATGATCTATCAAAAAGATGAGACGGTCAAAGAGATTGAGGATCAATTAATTTTAGTGGATCAGACAAAACTTCCAGAAAAAATCTCCTACGAGGAATTAATGAGCATGGAGCGGTTATTAAAGCGAAATTACTTTGACTTTTCATCATAAGTTGTACCTCCGCCTATACAAGTCATCAAATTGCTGTATAATATAACAACAAAATAGTGTGTCGCGGAGGGAAAAACAGGTGAAGTCGTTTTACCATTATTTAATGAAGTTCAGACATCCAAAACCGAAAGATGAAATCAGCCATTTCGCAAATACTGCGTATGAGGATCACAGCTTTCCTAAAGCTTCCACAGATTATCATGAGCTGTGCGCTTATTTAGAATTAAATGGTGATTATTTAAGCTCAATGACAACATTTGACGAAGCGTTTGAGCAATACGAAGTAGAAGTCAAAAAAAAATAACACACAACCGCTTATCCGAATGGAGAAGCGGTTTTTTCATGAGAAATAAAATGGCGTTTTGCATGGTGTGGTTGCCCATGCAGAATTCCTTGCGCCGGCATACGATACGTTAAGACCAAAAGTCGGGCAAGGGGGAGACAGAATGAAGGCGAAAGCACCAAAATATCAAGTAGGGGATATTGTCGTCGTTGTCATGTACGGCACAGTCGGAACGATTACAAAAGTCCATCAAATTGACCAGCACTATTTATATGAGGTCAATCATAATGAGGTGCTTTATTTTGAAACATCACTTCAGCTTTACGATGAGTATAGCGGAGTGATTGTCGATACAGAAAAGCTGGACATTGAATATGAGTTCCTCATTGGCGATGTTGTATATGTAAAAGATTACGGAAAAGAGCTATTTAAAATCATCGGCCATCGGACTGAAATTTGGCGCTACCTTGAAGATGGCTGGGAAGATGTCATTTACGAACTCACGAGGCTGAAAGACGGAGAGTGGCTGGAAACAGAAGAGGAAGATTTAACGCTTGTCCTAAGAAAATATGAGATGGACCAGTTTGTTCATCAGCTTCTTTTTGTGCATTACGTCGGAGAAACCTCAAAAGAGTTAGAAGAAGATATGGTCCAAACGGCTCTATTGCAGCTAGAAGAGAAACAAGAAAGCGAATCTTCACTTGAATTTCTGGCTGTATCTATAGTGGATGAGCTTCTTGATATTTATAACGATTATAAAATTCTCTATGAATTTTTCAAAGATCCAGAATATAAGGATATGATGGATTTTATTTTGGAAAGTTTACACGAACATTTTGGTTAAAGAAAGACTTGTCCTAACACGAATAAAAAATAAGGCACACAGAAAAATGCAATCACATAAAACCATCCCCTCAAGATACGGCCCATCACCTGATCAAAAGTTTCTCCATCTAATATGCTTAACCATTTCATTCTTTCAAGCCCCTTTTCTTTTTGTTTACTGCATTTATATGTATGGAATGAGCCATTATGACAAACTGTAATAAAAAACAGCCGGCGTTCATACATCATAAAAAAGGAGGCGGAATGCAATGAAAGAAGCAGATTTGGTGATTGATACAGAGGAAATTGCGGAGTTCTTCTACGTGGAGCTGATCAAAAGAGGGTACATACCTGCTGAGCTTGAAACATTTGAGCTGGCTGACATTACATTTGAATATATGCTGAAAAAAGCAATGATAGTTGAAGAAGAGGCGTGGTAGGCTCTATACTTTGAAGAGATTCTGAAGAGAGAGGGAGGGGAATCCTTCGCGTGTACATCCTATTTCTTTTCATTTTATTTGGCGCCATTGCTGCGCTCATGGTATCTGGGGCTTTTCAAGATTTGGACAACCAGATCATCTTATGGTTTGAAAGCATCAGATTCCCTTTTTTAAATGATGTCATGCTCGCTTTGACGGACTTAGGCATCAGCGCGCTGCTCGTTCCAATCATGCTCATTTTTAGTGTGGTCTTGTTTATGTATAAGCGCTACTACTCTATCATGATGCTTTTTCTATTATATCTCACAGAAAAAACAATCAATCATGAATTAAAGGGGCTGTTTGCTAGAGAGCGTCCGGCCTTTGATCACCTTGTAGTTGAAGCGTATTACAGCTTTCCGAGCGGACATTCGATGAATGCAGCCACAATCTACCCTTTTATTGCTTATCTATTAGTTGAAATGATCCCATGGCTGAAAGAAAGACAAAAAATCGTCTATTTGATCACAGGGCTTTGCGTTCTGGCCATTGGCATCAGCCGGATGTATATCGGGGTGCATTATTTGACAGATGTTGCAGGAGGCTTTGCGATAGGACTCGCTCTATTTCTCATTTGTAAAAAGATTGACGAAAGATTGCCTGTCATTCGACAAAAATAGAAGAAGGAAATTGACAGATCCCAGCCAATTTTATATAAAAGGGGAGGGATTTGAATGCAATTGACGTTGAGATTTTTTCAAAAGAAACCTTCAGCATTTCACTTAACCATTTATCAGACACCTGAATATGGCGCTGCAAGCGGGCATCAGCCTGTGTACCGGACAAAGATTGGCGGCAGAACACACCTTGATGTACTGGAAAAAGCATTCTCGACATTTAATGTACATGATACAGTCCCTAATGATTACAATGCGCGGTTTATCACAACAGGTGATATTGTTGTGATTGATGATAAGAAAAAGGGGAAGTGCTATTATCAGCTCTCTCCGGCAGGGTGGAAACGCAGTGAACGACTAATGACGATAAGTTAAATAGATCATGAATGATGCCAGCTTGAGACCCAGCTGGTATTTTCCTTTTTAAGCTCGATCGTTTATAATAAATAGGATAAAATACATAGTAAACGTAAGTGGAGGCTAAAAAATGAGTGTACATATTGGAGCAGAAAAAGGACAAATTGCAGAAACGGTATTGCTTCCAGGCGATCCGCTTCGTGCGAAATATATTGCAGATACATATTTAGAAGATGTTGAGTGCTATAACGAAGTGCGCGGAATGTATGGCTACACTGGAACCTATAAAGGGAAACGTGTTTCTGTACAGGGCACTGGAATGGGCGTACCGTCTATTTCAATTTATGTGAATGAACTCATTCAAAGCTATGATGTTCAAAACTTAATTCGCGTTGGATCTTGCGGAGCTATCAAAAGGGATGTCAATGTACGTGACGTCATTTTAGCCCAGACATCATCAACAGATTCACAAATGAATCGTGTGGCATTTGGACCGATTGATTATGCGCCATGTGCTGATTTTGGCCTGCTCAAGAAAGCCTACGACACGGCAGAAGCAAAAAATGTCGCTGTACGTGTCGGAAATGTATTTACAGCAGACCAATTTTACAATGAAAAACCACTTGAGCTCATGGCTCAATATGGTATCCTAGCGATCGAAATGGAGACAACCGCTCTTTATTCTCTTGCAGCAAAATTTGATCGAAAAGCGTTATCCATTTTGACTGTGAGTGACCACGTTCTTACAGGAGAAGAAACAACGGCTGAAGAGCGTCAAACAACGTTTGATGAAATGATCTTAATTGCGCTAGACTCTGTTTTATAATAGTATAAAGGGTGTGCTACAATGTAGCGCATCTTTATTTTTTTAGAAGAGCAAAAGGAAGGTATGTCATGAAGAAAAGCTACAAAATACTCTCAATCGCATCGATTCTTGGTTTGACAGCCGCGCTATCAGGCTGCCAGTTGCTGGATCAAAAAAGCGGTACATCTGAATCAAACAAAACAAACGAACAAAAAAACGCAGCAAGTTCATCTCCCCAGCACAACTCAAACGATAAGGCAGATTCATCGAATCAAGAGCTGACGTTAAAGAGTGAATATTTCAATGACATCAAGGTTGTGAGCGGTCTGAAAACCATTCAAAATCCTGAAAATGTGCTAGCACTTGTCAACAAAGAATATGCATTACCAGGAACCTATAAACCTTCTGATCTCGTTGTACCAAAAGTAGAATTCTCTTTTTCGGAAGATATTGAAAAGCGATATATTCGCAAAGAAGCAGCGGAAGCGCTTGAGAAGTTATTCAAAGGTGCAAAAAAGGAAAACTTCGAGCTTGCTGCAGTATCTGGCTATCGCTCCTATGACCGTCAAAAAGTCATTTTTGATAGTGAGGTCAAATTAAAAGGCAAAGAAAAAGCACAAGAAGCAGTCGCTTTACCAGGCGAAAGTGAACATCAAACAGGTTTAGCTATGGACATTTCCTCGAAAAGTGCCGGTTTTGAGATCTCTGAAAAGTTTGGTGAAACACCAGATGGCAAATGGGTGGCTAAAAACGCCTATAAATATGGCTTTATCATCCGTTATCCAAAAGGAAAAGAAGACATTACGAAATACGAATATGAGCCGTGGCATCTGCGCTATGTGGGAAAAGAAGCCGCAAAAGCGATGCATGATCATGATTTAACATTTGAAGAATACATGAACAAAGTAAAGAAAATCTAAACAAGTTAAAGGCCTCCCAGCTATTCGGGAGGCCTTCTCTTATTCTTCTTTTAAAAAAAGAACAATCCTGCTAATGCGAAGCCGGTAATGAAACCGAGGCCGATGCCATACGCTGCACCCCAGCCATAATATCCGCCCCAATAGCCAAAGCCAAAGCCTCCGCGAGACCCGCCGACTGGACGAATATAAACTTTGCGGTTTGTCACACGCTCAATGCGTCCGACGTGTACTCTGCCATTACGGTCAGTAATTCTAGCGACTTTCCCCATGTGCTGCTGACAAAGCTTGTAGTAGCGCTCCATGTTTTTCCTCCTTATGACAAACTCTTTTCACTCTTATCCTATGCGAGAGACTTCATAGAGTTTGGACAAAACATATAGGAGATTCGCTCATTTTATACGGTACATTCAAATAGAATGTGGCTTAGCTGCTTTCGGTGTGCTTGAATGAGATCGTAGTGTGTTTGCAGTGTCTCGTAAAGAGAAGGCGGTATGTGTTCAGATAATTCCATCTCTGTCGGTTCCTCCTGCACCATATGTTCATCGAATGAAAGAATCTGAATGTCACGGAAGCCTGCTGCTGTTAACTGCTCCTTCCATTCTTCAAGCGACAAGAGCGAGTGAAAGCCGTAAAAATTTCGAACAGCTGCCAGCTCTTCAGGCGTAAGAGGGGCTTTTAACACAGCTTCATTTGCAATCAGTTGACTGCCAGGAGCAAGCACACGTTTGATTTCAGCTAGTGCATCAGGCAGCTTGGTAAAGCTTAAAACAGATTCACTGATGAGTAGAGAGAACGCTTGATCTGGAAAGGGCAGCTGCTCAATGGATGCCTCTAAAGCACGGATCGGCAGTTCCTCCCGTTTGAATCGCAGGTTCGCCTTTTCAATCATCAATGGATGCGTATCAATGGCCTCCACCTGATAACCAATATTTCCTAAATAGGCGGCGGTCTGTCCTGTACCGCATCCAGCGTCCAGTATTCGTGCATGAGGCGGCAGTTTTATATGCTCAATCATCGTTTTTGTTAACTCAATTCCGCCAGGATGGGCACCTGATACGCCAAAATAAGCAAGCATTTCTACATAATCACTCATATAATCCCTTCTTTCCTTATCCTGTTCCTCTCTAAAGATTATGCAATAGAGGGGCAAATGGCTTATCTTTTCAAATAGAAGTTGATCCTTTGGTTGACGGATGAAGCCTCGTCCTTGATAATAATGAAAGGAGATAAAGGTGGTGTTTTTTTGAAAAAACAAATGAAGTTCGTGGTAGCCATTCTCGTGACTGCTGCACTGTCCTCAGCGATTACATTTGTGATCACAAAACAAGGTGCTGTCAGCGTCTCAGGAGACGAGAAGTTTAGTAAACTCATGGCTGCGTATACGAAGGTAAAGGATGAGTATTACGAAAAAACGGATGATCAAAAACTAGTAGATGGTGCGATCCAAGGAATGATTGCATCACTTGATGATCCATACTCTACATATATGGATCAGGAGGAAGCCGAAGGATTTAACAATACCATTTCTTCTTCATTTGAAGGAATTGGTGCACAAGTTGAAGAGAAGGATGGACAAATTTTAATTGTTGCGCCGATTAAAGGCTCTCCTGCTGAAAAAGCTGGTTTGAAACCGCATGATCATATTTTAAAAGTGAATGGAAAAAGCACCAAAGGAATGTCGGTCAATAAAGCAGTCTCTCTCATTAGAGGGAAAAAAGGAACGGATGTTAAGCTGCATCTTAACCGTCAAGGAGTCGGCAATGTAGATGTGACCATCACAAGAGACACGATTCCACTTGAAACGGTGTATGCAAAACTCACAAAAGACAAAATAGGAGAAATCCAAATTACGTCCTTTGCTGAAACCACATCGAAAGAGCTGGATAAAGCAATTGATGACCTTGAGAAAAAAGGGGCAAAAGGTTTTGTCATTGACCTGAGAGATAATCCAGGCGGCATCATGACAGAAGCCATTGAAATGAGCAATGACTTTATTGATAAAGGGAAAGTCATCATGCAGGTTGAAGAAAAAGGGAAGAAACAAGTGTACAAGGCTGAAAAAGAACGCAAAGTCCATCAGCCGGCAGTTGTCCTTGTAAATGGCGGTTCAGCCAGCGCTGCTGAAATCATGGCGGCGGCTCTGCACCAATCTTCAGGCATTCAAATTGTGGGTGAAAAGACGTTTGGCAAAGGAACTGTTCAAAATGCGCAAAACTATAATGATGGTTCTAGTGTCAAGTTAACCATTGCAAAATGGCTGACACCAGACGGTTCTTGGATTCACAAAAAAGGTATCGAACCACAGGTGAAAGCAGCTCTCCCAAGTTATGCAAAGCTGCCGTACTTAAGCCCGAAAAAATCATATGAGCTAAATGACAATGGAGATGAAGTCAAAGCAGCTCAAAAAATGTTCCAAGCGCTTGGCTACAAAGCAAAAGCAAACGGTGAGTACGATCAAGCATTCCAGTCTATCGTCAAAAACTTCCAAACAGACAACGATCTCAAGGCAGACGGTATTCTGACAGGAGATACAACGACCGTTCTGATGACAAAGATCCAAGATAAGCTAAAGAACAACGATACACAAATGAAAAAAGCCATTGAAGTCTTGAAAAAAGAAATGAAATAAAAAAAAGCAGTCCTCATCAGGGGACTGCTTTTTCTTATCCTTACACTTCGTTTGTGATCGCTTCTGTTTTTTCATGATCCTTTTCAAATAGATCATTCATGACAGAATTGGATGTGACCTTGTTTTGGAAGAATGGATTCAAAATCAAGATGACGACGACGTTTGCTAGTAAACCAAGAAAACCTTCGTAAAGACCAAACGTAACTTGTGAGATATTGGCTGTAAAGGTAACGATGATTCCAACGACTAACCCGGCAATCGTTGCTTCTCTCGATTGTTTTTTCCAGAACAAGCTGATGGCAATAGCTGGGAAGATTTGAACCATTCCTGAAACACCAATGAGCTGAAGCGTGACAAGTGCAGTTGGGAACAGCATCCCGAATAAAAGAGCGAGTCCGATGACGATAAACACCATCGAACGTGTAATGATGGTCAATCTTTTAGGTGACACATTCGGATGAATTAAGTCACGGTATAAATTATTGGCAAATAAATTTGATGCGCCAATGGCCATGATGGAGCATGGAATGAGGGAAGCCAGTGCAATCGTTGAATAAGCGAGCCCCTGCATCACGCCGCCATATGATGTTTGAATTAAATGAAGAAGAGCAAATCTTGGATTTGTATCTTCTGGTAAGACTAAAAAAGCAATAAATCCAAGGAAGATGACCAAAATCAATACAATATTATAAAGAGGCAAAAACATGCTGTTTTTACGGATGGCATCTGCGCTTTTGGCTGTAAAAACCCCAGTTGCGGCGTGTGCCCACATAAACAAAGCAAGAGCAGAAACGCCTGAAGCAGTAATGAACCATAAAATTCCCTTAGGACCGCTTTCAGGGATGGTTAGAAGCTGAGGTGCTTCTTTGGCTAACGTGTTCATCATCGGTGTCCAGCCGTTAAAATGAATAATTGGCAGTGAAACGACCATAAACAGCATGATCACCCAAACGAGAATATCCTTAATAATGGCTGTATATGTAGGACCTTTAATACCACTAAAAAATGTATAAAGTGCGACTAAAATAAATGAAATAATAACTACTGCATTCACATTAATATAATTAGTTCCAGCGACAGTTAACGTATCTTGAATTCCGCTCAGCTGAAGACAAATATAAGGAATCAGCATAAGTACTCCAACAATCGCAATCAAACTGGATAACAGCTTGCTGTCAAACCGCTCACGTGCATAATCGGCAAGTGTTGTAAGGTTGTGATTTTTCGCAACCGTCCATAGTTTCGGTAAAAAGAAATAAGCAATAAAATAAGCTAAGACTGAATAAGGAATAGCGAAAAAAGCGACGCTTCCAGCTGTATAGGCTGTACTTGTAAGCCCTAAAAAGGTATAAGCTGTATATAAATCTGCGCCAACGAGGAACCAGACGAGCAGTCCGCCAAATTTTCTTCCGCCGACAGACCATTCTTCTACTGACTGTCTTGATGATTTGTCACGACCAGCGGCAAATCCGATGACCACGACGATGAAAATAATACTTGCAGTAATCAATAAAGCTGTTAAATTTCCTTGCATTAGTCAGTTCCTCCATTTGAATGTTGCATCTTATAAATGATAAATGTGCAAATTGGTGTGAGTACAATCCATAGCAAGAGCCAGAAGTGGAAAAAGGGCAGGCCGATGACAAATGGATGAATGCGGTTCGCAAAAGGCAGCAATGCGAGCTGTCCGATGAATGGAATCGCGATTAGTAGTGCCAGCATCAATTTTTTGTTCATGATTTCCTCCTGAATATTTTGTAATTTCATAATAATAGCAGTTGTCAGATTAGATCACAAGACCATTTTCAGAAAAAACAATCATTTTAGTGAATATCATACTAATATAACGCTTTCATTCTTGAAAAAGGAGAAAGAGTGAAGTTGTAAAGAGGGGGAAGGTGAAAGAAAGTATGTAGAAATAATATTTAAAGCCAATAAAAAAGCCCCAGCATAAAGGCTGAGGCTTTGCCAATTTTTAAAGGAAATCAGAAACTTCTTCGATGTCGAAACGGTTGCTTTTATGAGCTTCTTTCGCTGCTTTACCAACTGAAATCAGCATAACCGGCTCGTAGCGGCCGCTTACATTGAATTCTTTGATGTACGCGTCTTTACTGAAACCACCCATTGCACATGTATCATAGCCCATTGCTTTGGCCGCAATCATTAATTGCATAGCAGCTAATGAAGCATTTGAATACGCTGCTTCGCGTGCATATTGCTCGCTTTGGTATGCGCCATTGATTTGAGTCATCAATGTTTCTTTAATGTCTTCAGTAATGAAACCTTGTTCTGCCAGCTCACTGTAGATTTTTTCGCCATTTTGGTTAGCTTCAAGGTCACCTAGAACTGCAATAACAGCTGATGCCTGTGATACTTGCTTTTGGTTGTAAGCGATTGGAAGTAATTTTGCTTTTGCTTCAGCACTATGGAAAACAGTGAAATGCCAATGCTGAAGGTTCCAAGCAGATGGTGCTTTTGTTGTGATTTCAAGAAGCTCTGTTAACTCTTCTTTTGTCATTTCATGAGAAGTATCATACTCTTTTACTGAAGCTCTTTGTTTTAAGATGTCAATTGTTTTTTGATCGGTCGCCATATGGATATTTCCTCCCGTTTTTGCAAATAATATGGTACAATAACTAAAAAGTGAGAAACTTACTTATTGTAACTAGAGTTATTTTAAATTGTACACCGTTAGTTTGTCAAACAATCATGAAAAGAAAGGCTGAAATTTATGGAATTCCAATTATGTCCACACATTCAGCAAGCTTTTTTACTCCTAGGCAAAAGGTGGAACGGTCTCATTATACATGTATTGCTTGATGGACCAAAGCGTTTTAAAGACCTCACAGACACGATCCCGTCGATCAGTCAAAAAATGCTCTTAGAGCGTTTAAAAGAGCTCGAGCAAGAAGGGATTATAGAGCGTACCGTCCTGCCTGAGACGCCTGTCAAAGTCATTTACAGTTTAACTGAAAAAGGGAATGCGTTACATGATGTGTTTCATGAGGTATCTCGGTGGGCAGGCGAGTATACAGACTCACACGGGAAAAAGGAGCAAGCCTAGTTTCAGGTTTGCCCAAACATTTTGACTCCTGATGAATATGCTGATGTTAGGCACATGACAAAGGAGGAGAAATGCATGTACCCTCATACTCCGTATTTTCGAGGCGGCGCCCCTGGCATTCCGCCATATGAATCCAGAGTCCCTTTGTTTTTTGGTTTTGGCGCTCCTTTAGTCGGCGGACTGCTTGGCGGATTTCTAGGAAGTGCGATTTTTAATTATCCCCGTCCATATTACCCGCCGCCACCACCGCCTGCTCCACCACCATATGGCGGCGGATATCCACCATACTATTAAGAAAAAAGAGTAAGCCTGCTTCCGTTCTTAAAGCAGGCTTTTTATAATGGAATATCAATTTCAGAAATTCCTGGATCATCATGCTTTAAAAACATAATTTCCAATATACCGTCTTGATACGACGCCTTCGTTCCTTTTCGTTTCACAGCAGCAGGGAGAACGACTTTCTTCTGCGTCCCTTCTTCAGGAAAATGATCAATAAACAGCAGATTGGCTGTATGTTTGATTTTGACTTTTTCTGTGTTCGGACGAGCAAGTTCAAATTTGACAAACACATGATCAGTCGTCTCGAACACTTCGACTTCTGGCTCTTTTTCTTTTTCGGCATCAGTTTCTCTCGTTTTTTGATTTTGAGAAAGGGGGTCCTGAAATGGGAACTGAGCAGGATAATTGGAGCCGAATACACTTTCCATGACTTGATTGACATACTGCTCAACGTCTTTAGGATCTGAATTCTTTAAGGCTTCTTTTGAGAACTGCTTTTGAAAAGGGAATAATCGGTTCCAGTCAAACATGTGAATCATCCTTTCTAAATGCCCTGAATTAGTATATGCCCATTCGCCTGCGTGCGTGCTATAATATACGTTAGATTTAGAAAGGGATGGTTACATTGAACGAACAGCAATCAAAAGGTGTTCTCTACACGGCAGCATCTTTTACACTCTGGGGCTTATTCCCGTTATATTGGAAGCTGATGGAGCATATTTCGTCAGGCGAAATTTTAGCGCACAGAATTTTATGGTCATTTGTGTTTATGTGCGGTATTCTTTTGTATTTAAAACAAGTCCGCCCAGCAATGCAGACAGTGAAGGGTCTCATACTGGATGGTAAAGCATTTTTTTCATTACTTTTATCTGCTATTTTAATTTCGGTCAACTGGTATGTTTACATTTGGGCAGTCAATCATGGTCTTATGCTAGAAGCAAGTTTAGGGTACTATATTAATCCGCTTGTATCCGTTCTATTAGGCATTATTTTCTTAAAAGAACGACTAAATAAATTGCAAACCATTGCCATCCTCATTGCCGCATTTGGTGTGATCCTTTCAACAGTTCAATACGGGTCATTTCCTGTCGTTGCTTTCTTATTAGCTCTTAGCTTCGGCTTTTATGGTTTGATTAAAAAAAGGATGAGCTTCACGAGCGCGATTGGTTTGACGATTGAAACGCTGCTTCTCGCACCGGCTGCACTTGTGTACTTATTATTTTTCTTAAAAGAACCTGTCGTGACTATGAATCCTAACAGCTTCGGGTCGCTCGGTCTCTTATTTTTTGCAGGCGTTTTTACAGCCGTGCCGCTTCTTTTATTCTCAGAAGGCGCAAAAAGAATTCCACTTTATCAAGTGGGCATTTTGCAATACATTGCACCGACAATTACGCTGTTTTTAGGGCTGTTTGTCTATCACGAACACTTATCCGCAGCTAAAATTGTGACATTCCTTTGTATTTGGGTGGCGATTTTACTGTTTACCACCTCTCAATTACGCATGAAAAAAACAGCGAATTCTCATTAAGCCAAACGAGCAATTTGCTTTTTTTTGCAGGCGGATCATGTCATAATAAATTGTTACCAAAACTGTAGAGGTGATCATATGTCGTCAGCTCATGAGCTTGCAGCCGCCTATCAATCTTTATGGAAAAATCGTCAGCTTGATGTTGATGATATGTCTTCTTTACACGAGGCCATATGTGATGATTTACTTGATGCACGAACACATCCGCGGGCAAGGAAATCATTACACCAAAAGTATGTGCTTGCTGTGGAGAGAATTTTAGAAAGTGAGCTTAAGCATGATCATCAGCTGCAGCTGATCAGCTTACATACGAAAAAGCTGCGAGAATTAATTCAAAATGAAGGAAGGAACCACTCATGAAACCAATTCAAACGGAAGATGTCACTGCACATCTTGAATCGTTTTTAAATCGTCCAGTCTTCGTTCATCTTGAAACGACAACTGGTTCTTATTCAGCTCATGTAAATGAACAAAATATGACGGTTGTGGCGTATATCCGCAATGCGAAAGTCGTCTATTCACAGGCGAAAATAAAAGGACAAGGTCCATACCGAGTTGGAATGAAAACAGAAGATGGCTGGATTTACGCAGAAGGATTAACCGATTATGTGTTTGATGACCAAGGCCGCCTGCTATTAGCTGGACACTTGCCAGACGGCAAACTAGCGATCTCATTACAAATTAGTGAAACACCATTTCAGGTGTAGAAGAAAGGGTGACAAGTCATGAACGAACATGTACTAGTGATGCTGCCTCACCCCGATGATGAATCTTTTGGGGTTGCTGGTCTCATTGCACAAAGCAGAAAACGCGGAATTCCCGTCACATATGCATGCGGGACACTTGGAGAAATGGGCAGAAATATGGGAAGCCCGACATATGCGAACCGTGAAACACTTCCTGAATTAAGAAAACAGGAATTAATCAATGCCTGCAAAGAAATGGATATCACAGACTTACGTATGCTTGGCCTGCGTGATAAAACATTGGAATTTGAAGACGACGAGTATTTAGCAGATGTGATGGAAACCATCATTGATGAAGTCAAACCGACACTCATTGTGACGTTTTATCCAGGACACGGTGTACATCCTGATCATGATGCGACAGGTGAAGCTGTGATTCGTGCTCTTTACCGCAAGAAAAAAGAAGACCGTCCTGTCACATACTGCATGGCCATTACGAAAAATAGAGAAGAAGTCCTTGGACATGCGGATATTGTGATTGATATTACAGATGTTGCAGATATCAAATTAAATGCACTGAGAGCGCATAGAACGCAAACAGAGGGCATGTTGAGAGAGCTTGAACAAAAGCTGAAAAACAAAGAACCAGTTGTCCAAAAATGGTTTGATGAAGAAATTTTCTGGACGTATCAATGGAATGACTAAACAAAAAAGCAGCTGATCTATGTCAGCTGCTTTTTTGTGTTGTATTTAGTGATTCGATACATGCCTGAGTTGACGTTTTTGAATCAATCTGAGACGGATAAAGAGGACGATGGCGCCTGCGGCAAGCCCGGCAATCAGTCCGATCCAATAACCAAACGCCCCAAAGGAGGTATATGTGCCAATGAGATAACCGGCAGGAAGACCAATGACCCAGTAAGAGACAAAAGCAGCAATCAGCGTATAATTCACATCTTTATAGCCGCGCAGAGCCCCTTGAATGGGTGCAGCAATCGCATCTGACAGCTGGAAAAAGATCGCGTAAATCAAAAAGTGCTGTGTCATTTGTAAAACAGCTGATTCAGCTGTATATAAACCAGCGATCTCTGGTCTGAATAGCAAGATGAGGGCCGCCGTACATAATGAGAATAATACCGCCGTTCCAATGCCGATATAGCTGTAGCTTTGCGCGTCTTTATACCTCTTAGCCCCCGCTTCAAACCCAACAACGATCGTTAATGCCATTGAGATACTAAGCGGTAAAATATAAAGAATAGAAGCAAAGTTCATCGCTGCTTGGTGACTGGCGATAGTAATAGTATCAAAGTGCCCCATTAATAGCGTCACTGCTGCAAAGATACTCGTTTCAAAAAAGATCGCAAACCCGATAGGAAGGCCAATTTTCAGTATTTGCCCTATACGGGAGATATTCATTCGGGGCAGTTTTTGAAACAAACGAAATGAGGCAAATGGTTCTGTTTTAATGACAATAAAAATACTCATGATGAAAATCGCCCAATACGTCATTGCAGATGCAAGACCGGCACCCGCGCCGCCAAGCTTTGGAAAGCCAAAATTCCCAAAAATCAATACGTAATTTAAAACAAAGTTAATAGGAAGTGCTGTGAGCGTGATGAACATTGTCACACGTGTTTTCCCTAATGCATCAATAAATGACCTTAGCACCGAATAACCAAACAGCGGAATGATGCCAAAAGCAAGAAAGCTGAGAAAATGCCGGGCAATATCCTCTACAGAGTGCTCGAGTCCAAGTCCTCCTAGTATGTAAGGAACGCTGATCGTACCAATGACAATCACAGCGATACTTAAAAGAAAGGATAAATAAATCGCCTGAAAGACAGCCCGGGGAACATCATCTTTATGCCCAGCGCCCATCAGCTGAGCCACAATCGGAGTAACGGCCATCAAAATCCCGGCAAGTCCCGTATAAACAGGTGTCCAAATACTAGAACCGATCGCAACACCCGCAAGGTCTTCTGCACTCACTTTTCCAGACATCACCGTATCTAAAAAGGTAATAAGCGAAAGACCTGCTTGGGTGATTAAAATCGGAATCAAAATGGTTAAAAATAGTGTCAGCTTTGCTCGAATGCTATTCGTTTCTCTCATCATAAGTTCCTCTCTGAACAGAAATAACGAGAGGAATTATATCATGCTATGTAAAAAAATCAATTCTCCGTCGGATTATTTTTCTTAGATGGCTTCGTTTTTTTAAACATTTGGGCATAAATAAAAGAAAGACTGACAACACCTAAAATGCTGCAAGCATATTGGATGATTTTCTGAATGGTCATATTAAGCTCACCTCCATACAAATAGAATGTGCACAATTTGCTATTTTATAACAACAAGCGAAAGAAGGAGGGAAAAGATCAGATGATCCATCGGACGAACGAAGAAGTGATATTTAAAGCCGGGATGAGAACACATTTAATGAACATTATGAAGGATGCAAGTGACATCATTGATTCTCTTGATGAAACAGAGCAGTGTTTACTTTGTGATCTCGAAGCATTGCATGATCAGTTTAATGAAATGCATGCAGAGGCCTCGTCGTTTTATCTACAAGCGTATATGGAAGAATTCACACCAGGATTTGCTCAATTTTCTTTAGCCATTGAGAATTTATCAAAACAAAAGCATGGAGCACTCATTGTGATCCAAAGACGCGATGAGGTTGAGGATTTTATTCAAAAAGGGACAAACCTTCATGCGAAAATTAGCGCTTCCTTAATAGAAAGCATTTTCTACCCGGGAAATCCACTGCATGACGGTGCTCTTTTAGTCAAAGAAAATACACTTGTTTCTGCTGCAAATGTGCTGCCGCTTACATCGAAAAAAGTGAGTCCTTCGCTTGGCACAAGGCACAGGGCAGCGATCGGACTCTCTGGTATGACAGATGCACTTGTTCTTGTCGTATCAGAAGAAACGGGAAAAATGTCGTTTGCGAAAGAAGGCGTGCTTTACCCGCTTACCGTAAAAGATCCGGAAATAAGAAAATAAAAACGAACGCTGCATTCTTCATTCGGAAGGATGCTTTTTTATTTGCGGAGAAAAATCGACCAATTAAGTAAAAAGTCATTTGATACAGAAAAATTTGTCATGTAGAATAGAACTATGAAACTAGCAGTGTGCTTGTTTTGACAAATTTCTAAACGTCAACTTAAAAATTCCTTAAAAAATGTTTATAAATACAACAAACAGCCGATAGAAACGATATGGCTTTGTTTTTTAGCATTTTGAGTTGGCTGCTTTAGCCTATTTGTTATTGCCCAACGTCTTCATGTCGAGTAATATAATAGAAATAAAGATAAAATAGTGCAAGAGAAGCAGAACCATTAAATGCTAAACTCAAAACTAGTACATACGTCTTAATGGACAAAATCACGAAAGGCGGAGATTCCTCTATGAAGAAAAAAGTAGTAACCGGCCTTACAGTTTCAGCGATCGCTGGCTCAGCTGTGTTTGCTGCACCGGCAGAAGCACAGACGATCAAGGTGAAAAGCGGTGACTCACTTTGGAAGATTGCCGAACAGTACAATACAACTATTTCGGAGCTTCAATCTCTTAATCAATTAAAAACGACAATGATTTTTGCAGGGCAAAGCTTAAAAATTCCTGGTGAAAAAAGCAAGAAATCCAGTTCATCAACAGGGTCAAAAGCAAAGAAATCAAGTGCTTCAACGACTTCCAGCTATACTGTAAAGCTTGGCGATTCTTTATGGCTGATTGCAAAAAATCATAAAATGTCAGTTGCAAGCTTAAAGAGCCTAAACAGCTTAAACAGCGACCTGATTCGTCCTGGTCAAAAGCTAAAGGTATCTGGCAGCACGAAGACGAGCGGAAGCCAGTCATCAAATTCAAACTCATCTTCAAATTCCAGCTCAAGCAACAAGACAACGAACTCAAATAGTTCATCATCTTCAAGTACATACAAGGTTAAATTAGGGGATTCACTTTGGAAAATTGCGAATTCGCTAAATATGTCGATTGGTGAAATCAAAACATTGAACGGACTAAAATCTGATATGATTTATCCGAATCAAGTATTGAAAGTAAAAGGAACGGCTGCATCAAAACCAAGTCAGTCAAAACCTACTACACCAAGCAATTCAAACAGTAACCAGTCTTCTAGCGGGAAAACAACCTCTTATACTGTAAAATCAGGCGATTCGTTATGGAAAATTGCGAATCAATTCAAAGTACAGGTTCAATCAATCCGCACAGCCAACAACTTAAAAAGTGATGTGCTTAGAATTGGACAAGTATTAAAAATTAATGGTGCAGCTTCCGGCTCAACTGGATCGAATGGCTCTACGTCTAACGGTTCAACAAAGCCAGTCGACAATAACAAAAATGATGTACCAATGAATGCAAAGATCACGACAATGATTCAAGAGGGGAAAAAGCTGACAGGCGTTCCTTACAGATGGGGCGGTAATACACCAGCAGGATTTGACTGCAGCGGCTTTGTTTACTATCTTATTAACAAAGTTTCATCTGTATCCAGATTAAGCACAGCTGGCTACTGGAATATGATGACTCCTGTAAGCACACCACAAGTTGGAGATTTTGTTTATTTTACAACGTACAAAGCAGGCCCTTCTCATATGGGACTATACCTTGGCGGAGGAGATTTCCTTCATGCAAGTGACAATGGAGTAGGGATCTCGAACTTAAGCAACCCATATTGGAAAAAAGCCTACTTAGGTGCAAAACGTTTCTTCTAAAAAAAGCCGATTTTCGGCTTTTTTTGTTTGCCCGCTGCTGTGATTGTCCATACTGATAACAAAAGGGGGCAGTCATAAATGAAAAAGTCAGTGTGGATGATCATGATATGTTTGGTCTTTGCTGCGTCAGCATGTCATGCACCGCCGAAAAAAGAAACGACAGAAGAAACAAGCGAAGTTTCAGCACCTAAACAATCACCAGTCACGACGTCACTCATAAACGAAAGCGGGCAAAAAATAGGAAGCATTGAAATAAGAGAGTCCTCAGAAAATGGGCTGGATCTGCATGTGAAAGCGAAAGGGCTGCCGCCAGGTCCCCACGGTTTTCATATTCATGAAACAGGAATATGTGAAACGCCAGATTTTGAAACGGCAGGAGCTCACTTTAATCCAACCCATAGAGAGCATGGTTTTGACAATCCAAAGGGGCACCATGCTGGAGATATGCCTAATTTAGAGGTAGGAGCAGATGGACAAATTGATGTGGTTGTGAACGTACCGGATGTGACGTTAAAGGGAGGCCCGAATCAATTAATCGATCAAAATGGGCGAAGCTTTATCATTCATGCAGAAGCAGATGATTATTTAAGTAACCCTTCTGGAAATTCAGGGAAACGCATTGCTTGCGGATCGATCACAAAAGAAATGGTAAAATAACAGAAGTCTAACCTTTATGTATTGAGTGCATAAAGGTTTTTTTAGTATACTTGGTGAGGAAAATGATCGAAGAGAGGAATTAATCATACATGTTTAACGAACAATCACTCCCAGAAGAAATTCAAGCAATGATTGAAGCAAAAGCAAAAGTGCTGGAAGAAGAATTTCGTCCACTTATTGGAACAGGCGGCTATGAATCACAGGATACTTCTATCATTCAAGATGCCATGATTGCATTAGCACTAGGAAAAAACGTTCTTTTAAAGGGGCCGACCGGCTCAGGTAAAACAAAACTAGCAGAAACATTATCCGCTTTCTTTCAGCAGCCGATGCACAGTGTGAACTGCTCGGTTGATCTTGATGCTGAAAGCTTGATTGGCTATAAAACCATTCACAATGATGGTCAGGTGGCTTCGATTGAATTCATTGAAGGACCTGTGACAAAAGCAATGAAAAAGGGCCATCTTTTATATATTGATGAAATCAACATGGCGAAGCCAGAAACACTCCCTATTTTAAATGGTGTACTCGACTACAGAAAAATGATGACAAACCCATTTACAGGTGAGGTTGTTCGAGCAGAAGAAGGCTTTGGCGTCATTGCGGCAATCAATGAAGGATATGTCGGCACAGTACCTCTAAATGAAGCGTTAAAAAACCGTTTTGTTGTCATTGACGTTCCATATATTGGCGGCGGTATCCTGAAAGATGTACTGCAATCTCAATCTGTTTTAAAGGATGAGCGGTTAATTGATCAATTCGTTCAGCTCTCATCAGATCTCATTACACAAGCTCATAACGGACAGGTGAGTGAAGAAGCAGCATCCATCCGCGCACTCCTAGATACTTGTGATCTTGCGCAATACATCCCACCGCTTCGTGCCGTTGAACGAGGCATTGTTGAAAAGCTGGAAGATGACCGGGAAAAAGCAGCGGTAAGAAATATCGCTCAAACATTATTCGAGTGAGGTTCTGACTTTTGAAATTCATCAAATTTAATGACAGCAGAATCGATTCATTTTTATTTATGGAATTAACGGATTTAGCCAAAACGTTAGCAAAAAGTGATGATGTCGAGCTTGAATACGGTGTACAGTCCTACTATGAACCGTTTGAAAAGAAAATTTTCATCAGTCATTTTTGGGATGATCGTAAACAAGAAGATATGCTAGCAGGGCTGAAAAGTGATGTGTTCCTTCGTGCAGTAGGCACGGTTTATAGTGATCTTACGGTATTTCAGGAGATCATTCGCTTTGCTCATACATTATCCATTCCTGATGTATGTAAACAATTGTTTATGCTGTTTGAAGATATCCGGATCGAAGAGCGGATTAAACATGACCGCCCAGGAACAAAAAAGGTATTTAAACGAAGAAGAGAGCTGTACCGGCGTCACTTTAAGACACAATTAACGATTAACCAAGAACGAAGTATTTTAACAGATGCACTCTTTTGTGCGATTTATGTGAAGCTGACAGCTGATTCTCCGCTCGAAGAGATTCCGCCTCTTCATGAGCAGATCAACCCGATGATTCCGTTTATTGAGTCAAGTCTTGAACGTGTGTATGATGCGGGTTCAACAGCAGACATCGCAGCTATTGTCAAAGAATTGATGGAAGGCTTCGATGAACTCCTTGAAAAGGATATGCTGAATACGTACTTTTTCTTCCCTGAATTGGACTATGAACAAGCGGCAAAAGAACCGCTGTTCCATGACTTAAAAAGAAAACCTACATTAAGTGAGGACATTAAAGTCGACCGAGAAAAAGAAGGCGATGAAGACATTCACCAAGAGTATATGGAAGTGTGGCATCGAGAAACCGAAGCGCCATCCAAAAGCTTCCTTCAATTTGATTTAGAGCACGGCGGAAAAAGTGATCTTGGTAAGGATGCGGCAAGAGAAGGTGATGACGGAGATCAGGCACTCGGAACTGTCCAAGGCTCTGCAAAGCAAACACACCGAAAAGATTATTCAAAGCTTGAAGCGCTGGAAGAGGCTGAAGGTGAAGAAAGCGGAGCAGATGGTTATGAGAATGGAAAAGAAAACAAATATGCTTTTCCAGTCATGATTTCACCAGATCCTCCTAAGCCAGAACAAATCGATGTATACAAGCAGCATGCGAAGGAAATTGAGCCTTATCAGAAACGCTTAAAACAAATGATCCAAAAAACACTTGAACATAAAAAATCATGGCCTAAAACAGACCTTCATGCAGGACGTCTCAGTAAAAAGCTGATTCGCTACTTTACAGAGTCTAACCCGCGTCTTTTCTATAAAAAACAGGCACCGTCTTCTCAGATTGATGCTGTTTTCACCTTATTAGTAGACTGTTCAGCGAGCATGTTTGACAAGATGGATGAGACGAAAAAAGGCATTGTTCTCTTTCATGAAGCGTTAAAATCCGTGCAAGTCCCACATCAAATTGTTGGGTTTTGGGAAGATACAAACGACGCAACAGAAACAAGCCAGCCAAACTACTTCAACACAGTTGTGTCGTTTAAAGATTCTCTATTTGACGCAGGGCCTTCTATTATGTCTCTTGAGCCAGAAGAGGATAACCGGGATGGCTATGCGATTCGCCAAATGACAAAGATGATTTTAAAGAGAAGAGAAGAACAAAAGTTTCTGATTGTCTTTTCAGACGGAGAGCCAGCTGCGTTCAGCTACGAACAAAATGGGATTGTCGATACGCATGAAGCAGTTCTTGAAGCGAGGAAAAAGGGCATTGAGGTGATCAATGTGTTTTTATCCAATTCGCCGATAGAAGAAGCGCAGATGAAAACCATTCAAGATATGTACGGCAAGTTCAGCATTTTTGTACCAGATGTCGATACATTGCCAGATGTTTTATATCCATTACTGAAGAAACTGCTGCATAAAAGCATTGGGGCATAAGCTTTTGCCCCTTTCTTCAAATTATTTTTCGGAATGATTTAAATTTTTTGTTTTTCTGTGAATTTTTTATCTTTAATTGAACAAAGAATGTAGAAAGTAATCCAAAACAGTGGTAGAATATTATTGGAAGCGTTTTATTACATAAATTTGGTCATTGTGTTCTGGAAGTTATATCGAGATAGTGTTCAATCACTTGATGATCAAAGTTGGGGGTAGTGTTCAAAATGTTTCAAAATGATGTGAAACAACCGTTGAGTTGGGAAGAATTTCATGGTCCGAACCTCGGCTATGTGCTCGAGCTCTACGATCAGTATGTCCAGGATCCTACTAGTGTTGATGAAGATCTAAGAGGCATATTTGATGAACTTGGTGCACCACCGAGTGAAATGAAGGAGGAAATTGGGAAAAAAGAAAATAGCATAGTTACTTCTGAACAAATCCAAAAGATAGCATCAGTCGTTAAACTGGCAGAAGACATCAGAACGTATGGCCATTTAAATGCTTCCGTCAATCCTCTTCGCAAAGAAAAGGAATTACAAGAGCTGTTTCCTTTAAAGGAGTACGGTTTAACAGAAGAAGATGTCAAGAATATTCCGATATCTATTATTAGTCCGGATGCACCAAAACACATTTCAAACGGCATAGAAGCCATTAACCATTTGAGAAATACGTATAAACGTACCATTTCATTTGAGTTTGATCACGTGCATGACTTCGAAGAGCGAAACTGGCTCTCAAAATCAATCGAATCTGGTGAACTATTTAAGAAAAAACCAGCAGATAAACTAGTTTCTGTATTCAAGAGATTAACAGAAGTTGAGCAGTTCGAGCAGTTTCTTCATAAAACATTTGTTGGGCAAAAGCGCTTCTCTATAGAAGGTTTAGACGCACTTGTCCCAGTACTTGATGAAATTATTTCAGAGTCTGTTACACAAGGGACTTCAAATATTAACATTGGAATGGCACACAGAGGCCGTTTAAATGTATTAGCACATGTGTTAGGAAAGCCATATGAGATCATTTTCTCAGAATTCCAGCATGCGCCAAATAAAGAGCTCGTTCCATCAGAAGGCTCTATTGGCATCAGCTACGGATGGACAGGGGATGTTAAGTACCATCTTGGAGCTGACCGTCAAATTAAAGACGAAGATACAAAGAGTGCGAGAGTCACGCTTGCTAATAACCCAAGTCACTTGGAGTTCATTGATCCAATCATTGAAGGAAGCACGCGTGCCGCTCAGGAATCACGTACTCAAAAAGGCTACCCAGTTCAAGACGTTGAAAAAGCGTTAGCCATCTTAATTCATGGGGATGCAGCATTCCCTGGAGAAGGAATTGTGGCAGAAACATTAAATTTAAGCCAACTTGTAGGCTATCAAGTGGGCGGAACCATCCATATTATTGCCAATAATATGATCGGGTTTACAACAGAAAGCAATGAATCCCGCTCGACGAAATATGCGAGTGACCTTGCAAAAGGATTTGAGATCCCTATTGTTCACGTCAATGCAGATGATCCAGAAGCGTGTTTAGCGGCTGTTCAGCTAGCAGTAGAATACCGCAAACGCTTCAAGAAGGATTTCCTGATTGACTTGATCGGTTACCGCAGATACGGTCATAACGAAATGGATGAGCCTTCTACAACTCAGCCAATGCTGTACGATGCGGTCAGAAAGCACAAAACGGTCAAGAATATCTTTGCAGATAAACTTGTCTCAGAAGGTCTTTTGACAAAAGAGCAGCGTGAAGAAATCGAGCAGGCTGTGACGGCAAAAATAGAAGAAGCTTATAAAAAGGTGCCTTCAAAGAAAGAGCATACGATTCAAGAAATCGAACTGCCAGAGCCTGTATCAAACGGCTTCCCAGCAGTGGATACATCAGTAGAATTTGATGTATTGCGAAAGCTGAATGAAGAATTGATCAGCTGGCCGAATGATTTCCAAGTATTTGGTAAGCTGAAGCGGATCCTTGAAAAACGTGCAAAAGTGTTTACAGATGACCGTAAAGTAGAATGGTCACTTGGGGAAGCACTCGCATTTGCATCTATATTAAAAGACGGTACGCCAATTCGAATGACCGGACAGGATTCAGAGCGTGGTACTTTTGCTCAAAGAAACCTTGTTCTTCACGACAGTCAAACGGGAGATGAATTTATTGCTCTTCATGAACTAAGTGATGCGAATGCTTCGTTTACAGTTCATAACAGTCCACTGTCAGAAGGCTCAGTCATCGGGTTTGAATATGGTTATAATGTCTATTCTCCTGAAACGTTAGTGATTTGGGAAGCTCAATTCGGAGACTTCGCAAATGCGGCTCAAGTGTATTTCGATCAATTTATCTCAGCTGGCCGTGCAAAATGGGGACAAAAATCAGGTTTAGTCATGCTGCTGCCGCATGGATATGAAGGACAAGGTCCTGAGCATTCAAGTGGAAGAACAGAGCGTTTCCTGCAATCAGCTGCTGAGAATAACTGGACAGTTGCGAACCTGACAAGTGCAGCGCAATATTTCCATATTCTTAGAAGACAGGCGAAAATGCTGCTTCGTGAAGAGATTCGTCCGCTTGTCATTATGACACCGAAGAGTCTGCTTCGTAACCCGAACACATTGTCTGAAGTCCAGGAATTAACAGATGGACAGTTCCGTCCAATTCTTGAACAGCCAGGTCTTGTACATGATCACGAAAAAGTATCGCGTCTCGTGCTATCTAGCGGGAAGGTATCCATTGATATTAGTGATCGTTTTACTCAAATGGAAGAGCCGAAGGATTGGCTTCACGTTGCAAGAGTGGAACAGCTATATCCGTTCCCAGCCAAAGATATTAAAGGAATTTTAACAAAGCTGACAAACTTAGAAGAAATCGTATGGGTGCAAGAAGAACCGCAAAATATGGGAGCTTGGGGATACATTGAGCCATATTTACGTGAAATTGCGCCTGAAAAAGTAAAAGTACGTTACATCGGCCGAAGAAGACGTTCAAGTACGGCTGAGGGTGATCCAACTGTGCATAAAAAAGAACAAGAACGAATTGTATCTGATAGCTTGACTCGCAAAAACTAAGGGGGAAATGAAAAATGGCGGAAATTAAAGTACCTGAATTAGCGGAATCAATCTCGGAAGGAACGATTGCTCAATGGCTAAAGCAGCCGGGCGATTATGTGGAGCAGGGGGAGTACCTGCTAGAACTTGAAACAGATAAAGTCAATGTCGAACTGACTGCTGAAGAATCTGGTGTATTAAAAGAAGTGCTGAAAGATTCTGGTGACACTGTACAAGTTGGAGAGGTCATCGGAACGATTGCAGCAGGTGAAGCTGGCGGAAGCGAGTCCGCAGCTCCAGCACCTGAGCAAGCTTCTGCACCAGCTTCGAAAGAAGAACCGGCAGCTGCTCAAAAAGAAGAAGCAGTGAAAGAAGAGCCGAAAGCTGGTAATGGCAGAACCATCGCTTCTCCTGCAGCTAGAAAATTAGCGAGAGAGAAGGGGTTAGACTTATCTGAGATTCCAACCGTAGATCCGCTGGGCAGGGTACGAAAGCAGGATGTCGCTTCTTATCAAAAGAATGAAGCACCTGCAAGTGCACCGAAAGCCGCGCCAAAAGCAAATGCTGCGGTGCAAACTGAACAACCAGGAAAGCCTATTGAACGTGAAAGAATGTCACGCCGCAGACAAACAATTGCAAAACGTTTAGTTGAAGTTCAACAAACGGCTGCGATGCTGACGACATTTAATGAAGTCGATATGACAGCAGTAATGGATTTAAGAAAGCGTCGTAAAGATGCCTTCCTAGAACAAAATGATGTCAAGCTTGGCTTCATGTCCTTCTTTACAAAAGCAGTTGTAGCAGCACTGAAGAAATATCCGCTGCTTAACGCAGAAATTCAAGGTGATGAGCTTGTCTTGAAGAAATTCTATGACATCGGCATCGCTGTTGCTGCAAACGAAGGACTTGTCGTACCGGTTGTCCGTGATGCAGACAGATTGTCATTTGCGGGGATTGAAAAAGAAATTGGTCATCTTGCGAAAAAAGCAAGAGATAACAAATTGTCTCTTAATGAGTTACAAGGTGGATCATTCACGATCACAAACGGCGGAACATTTGGTTCTCTGCTTTCAACTCCGATTTTAAACAGCCCGCAAGTTGGAATTTTAGGGATGCATAAAATTCAGCTTCGTCCGGTAGCGATTGATGAAGAACGTTTTGAAAACCGTCCGATGATGTATTTAGCTCTTTCTTACGACCACCGCATTGTCGATGGTAAAGAAGCAGTTGGATTCCTCGTTACGATTAAAAATCTGCTTGAAGATCCTGAGCAGCTATTACTTGAAGGATAATCTTCAATTATAAAAAGCTAGCACCCTAACAGGGGCTAGCTTTTTTTCTTTTCACTGTCATGTTGTCCTCGTTTTGACCAATACGTCGCAAGCCAGGAACCAGATAAATTATGCCACACACTAAAAATCGCACTTGGTACGGCTGCGAGCGGTGAGAAGTGTGCTGTTGCTAGCGCTGCACCGAGCCCGGAGTTTTGCATGCCTACTTCGATCGAGATCGCTCTACGAGAAGGGATATCCATTCTGCACCACTTTGCGATCAGGTAACCAAATAAGAGACCAAGTCCATTATGTAATATAACAACGGCAAATATCAGCAATCCAGATTGAAGAATCTGCTCTTTATTTGCACTGACAACCGCTGCAATGATCAACACAATTCCAGCAACAGATACAAGCGGCAATGCTTGAACTGCATAGTTTACTTGTTTTTTGAAAAATACCTTAACGATAACCCCTAAGATAATAGGAATTAGCACAACTTGGACAATCGACAAAAATAATGCCTCCGGTGATACAGGTAACCATGATCTTGCAAAAATATAGATAAAGAGAGGCGTTAAAAAGGGAGCAAGAAGGGTCGATATAGTTGTGACCGCTACGGATAATGCCATATTGCCTTTTGCAAGGAAGGTCATGACATTGGATGCTGTACCGCCTGGGCAGCAGCCCACAAGAATAACGCCTACTGCAATTTCAGACGGCAGCCGTAATCCGTAAGCTAATAGAAAGGCGATCAGCGGCATGAGTGTGTACTGCGCCAAAACCCCAATTAACACATAGAGAGGTTTACGAAAAAGCTCCTTAAAATCTTCACCAGATAACGTAAGCCCCATCCCAAACATAATGACACCTAGTAAAAAAGGGATATACGGTCCAATCTGAGAAAATACGTCAGGAAAAGCAAATCCAAGACATGCAAAGATAATGACCCAGATTGCAAAGGTTCTTCCTGCAAATTGACTAATGGTTAAAAGAATGTTCATTCATTGCTTCATCTCACTTTCCTCACATATCTTTCCTATTTTAAACGAATTTTCTGAAAAAACAACCCATTCTTTATAAAGGTGTTAATAATAAAATTATGTAAACTAAAAATACCCCATATAAGCATTAGCCTATATGGAGCATCGTCTTAAAAAGGGGTCCATTTCACTTGCTGTGCTTGCTTAAGCCTAGCTTCTGGCTCACGCCAGTCGACTACATTCCACCAACGATCGACGTATTTCGCTTTTTCATTCAGATATTGAAGGTAGTAGGCGTGCTCCCATACATCAAGGGCTAGAAGGGGGATCACGTCCCATTGTGACAAAAATTGATGGCGTTCTGCTTGTAAAATCTCTAATCGCTGAGATCTGGGCGCCCATACGAGAATGGCCCAGCCAACACCCTCTACTTGTTTGGCCGCTGCTGAAAATTGAGATTTAAATGCATCATAGCTGTCAAACGATTGTTCAATGAGACGAAGCATTTGTCCAGTGGGCTTTCGTTTTCCTGAAGGACTCATGGAAAACCAAAAAATACAATGTAAATAGTGCCCCGCACCATTGAAGGCAAGCTCCCGTTCCCAATGTTTGATCATTTTAAAATCATTGGTTCTTCTTGCATTTTTTAATGCAAGCTCAGCTTGGTTCAAACCATCTACATATGATTGATGATGCTTCTGGTGATGCAAATACATAATTTCTTTTGATATAAACGGTTCTAGTGCATCATACCGGTAAGGGAGAGGAGGTAACTTGTGACTTCCAGCTGCTACCTCTCGCATGTCTTCTTGTGGGTTCATGTCCTCAGCAATACGTTCTGCCAGTTCGTACCACTCTTGTTCACTGGAATGTTCATCATCCATTGAAAACCATAAATGGTCTACTTTCTTACGGATGTTGTCATCTTGAATCGCGGGTTGAATGGAGCTAAGCCACTCTTTGAGCTGCAAACGGTACTCTTCCTTATTCATTCTTACGCCTCATTTCTTCTAAAAATGTGGAACAAGCCATCATCGGAAAGACAAATGGGTAGCTATGATAAGTGATGTAAAATTGCTTTGGCAGGCCAATGCCTACTGGATAGTGCACGGCTTCACTCGTGTGCTGATGATGGATCAAAAATGAGATGGCTTTTAAAATCGTTTTGTCATCTGGCTTCTCATATTGTAAAAGTGCCTCTGCTGCCCAAGCCGTCTGAACCACTGTGCCAAACGGAAGAGGGACATACGTTTTTACCTCTGCACTTTTACACGATTCTCCGAAGCTGCCATCTTCTCGTTGAATCTGCTTTAAAAATCGGTATGCTTTTTGGACAGCAGGATGGGTGGAGGGGATGCCGGCAGCTTTTAGTCCTGTTAATGCTGCCCACGTTCCATAAATATAGCAAACACCCCATCTGCCAAACCATGATCCATTTTTCTCTTGATGATCTAGGAGCCACTTAACACATTGATCTTTTTGTCTGTGAATTGGGGGTGACATGTTTTTCTCTTCAAGACCAATGAGATGAAGCACACGGCCTGTAATATCGGGAGTCGATGGATCAATTGCTGCATCCTCCGCAGATTCAAGCGGCAGATGTCGAAGCAGGAAGTGATCTTGATTTTTTTCAAAGGCAGAGAACCCGCCGTCACGGTTTTGCATGGAAAGAAGCCAATGAAATCCTCGCTTCCACTGAACTGGTGCGTATGTTTTCGGAATGGCTTTTAATACAATTTGCGTATCATCACAATCAGGGTTATTCGTATTGATATCTGAAAAACCAAAGCCTCCCGGAGCAGCATGCCGGTTATGAATCGCCCAATCTGCTTTCTTCATTTGCTGCCGGTTCAATAAGTATGAGAAAGACTTTGTGATGACTGGATCTTCTTGTTTTTTGCCAGCTTTTTGAGAAGCATAACTGACAAGCGCTGTATCCCAAACTGTGGATGTGGAATTTTCTGCATACATTCTGCCCTGACAGTCAGTGACTAGCTTTTTCATGCCTTTGACTGCTTTTAATATGAGATGATGTCCCGGCGAGTACCCAAGACTCATAAGTGCATAGACCATAAAAATACTTGCACTTAAATAGCTGTACAGTGTGCCATCTTTTTCGAGGCGGTCAAACATATATCGCTTTGCTGCTTCATATCCGAAAAAGTCCAGCCGGCTGTCAAGTGCTGTATACGATCGCATGTAAGTCAGAAAGTGATGAGTGGAACGTTCTTCTCTTGCCATAAACCAGTCAAATGGATTTTTAGTCATGTTTGCATCAAGGTGTGCTAGGCTTGGGAATTTCTCATGAGAGGTATATCGTTTGTTGAGTGCAATCATCATTGGCACAAAGTGAATTCTTGCATATGCACTAAGATGATAGAAGTGCAGCGGAAAGTATGTAGGGATGAGTAAAAAGGAAAGTGGTGCATAGAAGTACGGCCAAGGGTGCATGCCGTTGACGGCGAGCATCCACTTTGTCATAAAGTGAACGTTCTTTAATCCGCCTTTTGATCGAATATATTGCGCTGCTTTTTCCATATGAGGCTCATCTTGTTGAAACCTGCCTGAAACGAGCATTCCGCAATAGCCCTGCACAGTAGCTGTTACATGTCCCGTTTGATCATGATACAAAGAAAAAGACCCATCCTCATTTTGTTTTTCACGTATCGCTTCTGCTAATTGATGAACCAAAGCCTGATCCGAATCGCCGACAGCCTTTAACAGCATAATCAAAAAAGCATTTGTCATCATAGGACCTTCAAAGCAGAAAACAAAGGCACCATCTTCTCGTTGTCTTCGCTGCATTTCTATGTGCAATTCTTCAATAAATTCGTTTACTTTCAATTTAAAATCTTGCATATGCGGCCATGCTCCTTTCCTTTCATACTATATTCAGGAGCCGGCCTGTCACATGCAAACACAAAAAAAGCCGATGACAGGGTCACCGGCTCAGCGTGTAGACAAACCCTCGCATTCGGTGTCAGGTCTGCGCGCTGGTGCTCACGAATGTCAATTCGCTCCGCGCCAGTGCTCGTCCTTCCTAGACTGCAAAGGTTTTCTATCACGCTGAAAAGAAGACAAAGTGCTAAAATAAAAATCATTTTAGCACTTTGTCAACGATCTGAGCCGATGACAGGGTCACGGCTTTCTTGACGTTATTAGTCTTGGAGATTAATCCATACACTTTTGACTTCTGTATAGTTGTTAAGGGCATATGATCCCATTTCTCTGCCAAGACCTGATTGCTTATATCCTCCAAACGGGGAGGCGGCATCAAAGACATTATAGCAGTTGACCCAAATTGTTCCTGCTTCAAGACGTGCAGCGATATCATGGGCATGCTTTAAGTTTTCTGTCCATAGTCCTGCTGCTAATCCATATTCAGACTGGTTGGCTCGTTCGACCACTTCATCAATGGAATCGTAAGGAATGGCAGATAAGACAGGTCCAAAGATTTCTTCTTTGGCAATGGTCATTTCATCTTCTACATCTTTAAAAATAGTAGGGGAGACGAAATAGCCAGCCTCATAAGGGCAATCGCCCCCGACAACGGCTGTTGCCCCTTCGGATTTACCTTTTTCAATATAGCCTAACACGCGTTCGTGCTGTTCTTTACTTACAAGAGGTCCAATTTGCGTATCTTGATGAAGACCAGCGCCTTGTTTAAGGGATCCTGCATATTTGGCCATTTGATCGACCACTTCATCATATTGGCTCCGGTGAACAAAGACTCTGGACCCTGCGCAGCATACTTGACCTTGGTTAAACATGACGCCATTTAAAGCACCTGGAATGGCTTTCTTTAAATCGGCATCAGGTAAAATAATATTCGGTGATTTTCCGCCAAGCTCTAATGTGACCCTCTTAATGGTTTTAGCCGCTTTCTCCATAATTAATTTCCCAACACTTGTTGACCCTGTGAAGGCCAGCTTGTTCACGTCAGGATGATCAGTTAAGGCTTCTCCGGCTGTTTCGCCAAATCCAGGAACGATGTTAATCACGCCTTCTGGGAAGCCGGCTTTGTCCACTAATTCTGCTAAGTAAAGAGCAGAGAGTGGAGTTTGTTCGGCTGGCTTTAAAACGATGGTGCACCCTGTTGCAAGTGCGGCGCCCATTTTCCACATAGCCATGAGCAGCGGGAAGTTCCATGGGATGATTTGTCCTACAACCCCAACCGGCTCATGGCGGGTATAATTAAAATATCCTTGACTGACAGGAATGGTTTGTCCATTCATTTTTGTCGTCCAGCCCGCATAATAGCGCATGTGCTCAATAGCGAGGGGGATATCTGCATTTGTTGTTTCATTAATTGGTTTTCCGTTATCTAAAGTTTCTAGCTGTGCAAGCTCTTCCTGATTTTCCTCCATTAAATCAGCAAGCTTGAACATGAGGCGGGCGCGTTCAGCGGCAGACATTGAGCGCCAAGGACCATGAAAGGCTTTTTTTGCAGCTTTTACGGCCTCATCAATATCTTTTGCACCTGCTTCATAAACATCAATAAGGGTTTCGCCTGTGGCTGGGTTAGGAGTAGCAAAGGTTTTGTTATCGTGACTTGTGACAAACTGACCATTAATGTAGAGTTTTTTCGTCCCTTGGAGAAAAGATTCGAGTTTTGAACTAATTTGAAGTGTTGTAGAGCTCATAAATAAACAAACCTCCTTAAAGATATGGATTGTTTTCTGCGAGTTCTAGGTGGGAAAAGCGGACATGCAACTTAAATTGTATACGCACAAAGATGTAAACGTATACAATTATCATATTACACGACCTGTTTGAAAGCAATCCATAACACTCATTGCATTTCGCGAAAATTTGGCTACAATAAATGTATAGATGAAAAAAGGAGTTTTTAAATCATGATCCATCAAAACTGGCAAACGGCTCAAACGTTAAAACAAGTAAAATGTGTACATACAAATGCGAAAAAATATATGGTCGACCGGGCATTAACGGTTGGAAGAACATATGAAGTGAAAAATGAAACAGAAGAATTCCTGTTTGTCGTAGACAATACGGGTAAAGTAGGCGGGTATTACAAGGAGTATTTCGAAGATATTTCAGCTGAATGATTTTGAGGGTCATCACTCATACTAAGAAAAACAGTAAAGGGTGATGATGATGAAAAAGCAGCAAAATGACGAGCAGAAAAATCAAAATGCATGGCATGAACACGAGGACGCTGATATGGCGATTACGCTTGAACAGATTTCCGATGTGTATGCCGAGGGAACGATTGATACACCAAAAGACGAATAGTTATTTAAAAACAGTGATTTGGCATAATCACTGTTTTTTTATTGGAATGATTCAGCATTTTTCTCGAAAAGAACTGAAACTTTTTTCCTGGTTTAACTGTCTAAATAAGTAGAGGAAAGAGCATCGGATCAAAAAGAAAAAGTTAAATGAAATTTAATCTATTCGTAATGGAATAACAACCATTTATAGCGTATTCTATAAGTGAGAATAAAACGTACCCACAGAGCCGTGTGGCCGTTTTGTCATAAAGGAATTTGATGCAGGAAGAGGGGGTTTACGTGGGTATTTTTTCTGTCAGTAAACAAAATGATAAGAAATTCGAATCCTTATTGATTGAAGGGGAAAGAATTGAGGCTGTTTACAGACTGCGTCACGACCAAATTTGCTTTACCAATAAACGACTGATCTTTGGCGATAACCGCGTATTTTCTAAGAAGAAAGTCAGGGTCTCCTTGCCGTATCGATCAATTGAAAGTTTTGCCATACAAGAAGCTGGCGTGTTTGATCAGGACACAGGTATGCTGCTTGTCACAAGCTCAAAAGTATTTGAACTCGACTTTTCCAAAGAGACGGATTTGAGTGATGTGCAAGCCATTTTGACAAAACATCTTTGCTGATCAATCTTGCGATTACATAGATCATATGCACTTTTCTCATTCTTCGTTCTTATTTTTATAGATCGCACATTGCTAAGTCCTTCCCATCTGATGAGAAGGGCTTTTTTCTGCTTAAGTGTTTGAATGATAGCAAAAAAGGATAAAGATGAAACAGATACAGAAAGGAGAATGAACAATGAAAGTATTAGTTGCAGGAGCAAATGGACATACAGGCAGACTTGTCGTTCGTTATTTAAAAGAAAAAGGACATGAGCCGCTTGCTCTCATTCGAGATGAAAAACAAGCTGATGCACTAAAAGAACTTGGTGCAGCACCTGTCATCGGTGATCTTGAAAAAGATGTGACAGATGCTGTGAAACAAGCAGACGCTGTCATCTTTGCAGCTGGTTCAGGCTCAAAAACAGGTGCAGATAAGACCATTGCGGTCGATCAAGAAGGGGCAAAACGCCTCGTTGATACAGCGAAAAAAGAAAACATACAGCATTTTGTTATGCTTAGTGCCTATAATGCAGATGATCCGAATCAAGGAAAAGGGCAAGGAAGTATGGAAACTTATTATGAAGCAAAAAGAAAAGCTGATGAGCACTTAAAACAGTCTGGTCTTTCCTATACGATTGTCCGCCCAGGTGCCCTGCTACATGAGGAGAAGACAGGAAAGATTGAAGCTGCCGAACATATTCCAGATGATCAAAACATCGAGATTTCAAGAGAGGACGTAGCCATTGTTCTTGTGGAGAGTTTAACAGAATCCAATGTGAAAAATAAGTCCTTTGACTTGATGAAAGGCGAAAAATCAGTAGAAGAAGCACTTCGTCATCTGTAAGAAAAGAAAGCTGCTGCCAAAGAGGCGGCGGCTTTTTTGATGTTTTCTTTTCTCTTTCAGCGGGAAGGTAATGAGAAAGGAGTGATTGACCGTGGGCTTAACGAAAGAACAACAAGCTGATTTATACGAAAGATTGATTCAATTAAAAGAAGATGTGAAGGGATCAAAAAAGAAAGAAGAATCGATGCTCGTTGAATCGAGTGAGATTTCAAATGGTGTTGGGAATCATATCGCTGATCATGGGAGCATCTATTTAGACCGTATGACAGAACAAACGCTGGATCAGGTCGATGATCAGCTTGAAGGTGAAATCGATGCAGCACTGAAACGAATGGAAGACGGAACATATGGGATATGTGAGAAAACGGGAAAAGAGATTCCATACGAGCGTTTAAAAGCAGTTCCATATACACGTTATTCAATAGATGCAAAGAAAAATGAAGAAACCACTCAAGATCCAAACGAATTTGACCGTTCATTCTCCGATCAAATGCGCGATTTAACAAATAGAGAAACAATGGATCAGATGCATTCAGATACGTATGAAAGATTAGAGGAAGAGCAAGATGCTGATGTAGATGAGGAAAAATAGGATCATAAGCGAAGGTTAAATTTTTTCAGAATAATTTTTTCTTATGTACACATGAACAAATAACTTGTATACATGAGTATTTCATAGAAAAAAGATCTCTTGAAATTTAATAAACTTTCGTGTAATATAGTTTAAAGGCTGCGATGCGCGTAATGTTAATTAAGTTTTAACCTTTAAGCTGTAATAGGGAGTTTTATATTGAAGCCGGAATGTCATGCCTCCTTAGCGAGGAAGACAGGAACGTTTCTGCAAACACCCACTTTGAGGAGTGGTGGTTTAAAACTTTCTTACTTAGATTACGGCATCCGCAGCTTTTCCTAGGATGATTCAAGCCATTTTCCATTTTGGAAAATGGCTTTTTATTTTGTGAAAAAACGAAATTGCACAGTCAGCCGGAAGAGGCATGAATGTATGTTAAAATAGACAAAACAAAAGACGGAGAGGGAATTGGATGTTAGAACAAGCAGAAGCACTCCTGAAACAATACTTTGGCTTTGACGCCTTTAGGCAGGGACAGAAGCAAGCCATTGAATCGATTGTAAACAAACAGAAGGATACCGTCTGTATTATGCCGACAGGCGGGGGGAAATCGGTTTGCTACCAGATTCCTGCCCTGATGATGGAAGGAACAACGATCGTTGTATCCCCGCTAATTTCTTTAATGAAAGATCAAGTCGATGCACTAAATGAGATGGGCATACGATCGTCCTTTTTAAACAGCACACTTTCCGCAGCTGAAATGAATAAAAGGCTGAAAAAATGTGAAGATGGGGAATATCAGCTGCTTTATATCACACCTGAACGTTTACAAAATGAACGTTTTTTTCAGCTGCTTGATCGGTTAACGATCCCTTTAATTGCAATTGATGAAGCACACTGTATATCTGAGTGGGGGCATGATTTTAGGCCGAGCTACCGCTTTATTCAAGAATGCTTAAATCGGCTGACAAAAAGGCCAGTGATTGTCGCATTAACGGCTACAGCCACGAAAAAGGTTCACCGAGATATATGTGAACAGCTTGGCATGAACGAAGAAGAAACCATTTTTACTGGTTTTGCTAGAGAAAATTTATCTTTTCAGGTGGTCAAAGGAGAAAATAGTGACCGCTTTATCACACATTATATGAAGAAAAATAAGCTTGAGTCCGGCATTATCTATACTGCTACAAGAAAAGAAGCCGAAAATATTTACAATCGGCTAAAGAAACAAAAGATCAAAGCGGGCATTTATCATGGCGGGTTAGATGATGATGTGAGAGAAGAGCAGCAAAACCTGTTTTTAAATGATGACATCCAGGTTATGGTGGCTACATCTGCATTTGGCATGGGAATTAATAAGTCAAATGTCCGTTTTGTGATACATCATCAAATTCCAAGGGATATTGAAAGCTACTATCAAGAGGCTGGACGCGCCGGCAGAGACGGGCTCCAAAGTGAATGCATTTTACTGTTTTCGCCGCAGGGCGTACGAATGCAGCGATTCCTCATTGAACAGTCAACAGAAGATGAAGTGCGCTTTCAGCATGAGCTGCTTAAACTTAGACAAATGGTCGATTACTGTCACACTGAGCAATGTCTGCAGCAATTTGTGATGGACTACTTTGATCAATCAGCAAGTGCCCCTTGCCAAAAATGCAGTAATTGCCTTGATGAAAGAGAGCGTGAAGAGGTCACTCGAGAAGCGCAAATGGTTTTATCGTGTACGGTTAGAATGAACGAGCGCTTTGGAAAAATGATGATTGCTCAAGTACTGGCAGGCTCTAAAAATAAAAAAGTGCTTGACCTCGGTTTCGACCGTCTTCCTACATACGCTTTAATGAAGCAGCAATCCGCCCAGCAAATCAGTGATTTCATCGAATTTTTAATTACCGAAGAGTATTTGCACATGTCTGAAGGAGCTTATCCAACATTAAAAGTGACACATAAAGGAAAGAAAGTGTTAGTCGGGCAAGAGGCTGTGTATAAAAAGCAGGCAGTTAAAAGAGAGGCGATTCAAGAAAACGATGCATTATTTGAGCAGCTGAGAGCGGTGAGAATGAAGCTGGCAAGAGAGCAGGGCGTTCCGCCATTTGTTGTATTTTCTGATCAAACCTTGAAGGAAATGTCAGCCGTTCAGCCTAAAACAGAAGAAGAACTTCTCCATATTAAGGGAATAGGCGCTCAAAAAAGAGAGAAATACGGGGATGTTTTTTTAGAAGAAATCCGTTTATTTATAGAAAAAGAGAAAAATAAAAAGGTTGAAGAAGAAAAATAAATTTTTTTCGCTGCGTTTGGACACGTTTTCAACAGGAGGTTTCTGATCCTTTCAAAACCTTGATATGGCGGGTAATCGAGCTGTTTTGTGGTCTGATTTACCAATGGAGAGAGATGTTTCATGTAAAGGAACTGTAATCTAAAACATATCGTTTTGTTATTGAATTGACATTTACATATGTTACGATAGCACTCGTTAGCCGCCATAAAAAGCTAACAAGGGAGGATTTACTTTATGAAGAAGACTATTATGTCCTTGGTTGCTGTTGCAGCAATCTCTACAACAGCATTTGGAGCACAGCAAGCTTCTGCAAAGGAAATCACTGTGAAGAAAGGTGATACACTTTGGGGAATCTCTCAAAAAAATGATGTGTCTCTAAAGGACCTAAAGGGTTGGAACAATTTATCTACAGACATGATTTATGTAGGTGATAAATTGACAATCTCTTCAAAAGAGAAAACTCAGGAGCAGTATAAAGTCCAGAAGGGGGACAGCCTCTGGAAAATCGCTCAAAAATTCAATGTGTCAATTAGCGATATTAAGTCTTGGAATAACTTAAACTCAGATATAATTATGATTGGTTCAACACTAAGTGTTGCTGGTCAAAGCTCAGCTCCGGTAAGCTCAGAGCCTGTACAAAAACAGGAGCCTGTCCAAAAAGAGCAAACAACACAAAAAGCTGCTCCAAAACAGGAAGCACCGAAAAAAGCTGCTCCTAAACAGGAAACAGCTAAAGCAGAATCATCTTCTGCTAGTCAAAGTGTACAAAAAGAAATGACTGTAACGGCTACGGCTTATACAGCAAATGATGGTGGCATCTCAGGTATCACTGCAACAGGGGTAAACTTAAACAAAAACCCAAATGCGAAGGTGATTGCAGTAGATCCTAATGTCATTCCATTAGGAAGTAAGGTTTATGTTGAAGGCTACGGTGAAGCCATCGCAGCAGATACTGGCGGCGCAATTAAAGGTAACAAAATTGATGTTCATGTACCAAGCAAATCCCAAGCAAAAAATTGGGGCGTAAAATCAGTCAAAGTGAAAGTACTTAACTAGTAACTTATTGTTTTTTGGAAGAAAGCATCAGGTGGCGGCCTGATGCTTTTATTGTACCCTTTTTTTGGTCAAAAAAACACACATTTTTCAGAAAAATTTGCATTTTCGACAAAAAACAGCGTATATTCCATCATACACGCTGTTTTTTTGTCGTTAGCTGTCCACCCAATAAATTTCTCCGCTTTGTTCTTTCCAATTGATTTGGACATCAAATTGGTGCTTTTCATAAAAGTGAATCAATCGGTCCACGTGATTCCAATCTCTTTTGACGAGGTCACCTGTGATGACTGGGATGTTCTGCTCTCTTGCGATTTCTTTTAAATGCTTCATACAGATTGAACCGTATCCATTATCGGGAGGTCCTTTAATATCGGCAATATGAATCTTTCCTTCTTCAGGATATTCAGCAATTAAGGAAAAATCAGATTGTCCGCGAAAAGCTTTTTCACAATCGGTCAGCATGATTTTACATGTATCAGCATTTTCAATGGCAGAGACAATCATCCATTCATCTTCTTTCGCCTGATCAATGCCAATGATCTTTGCCTTTTTCGAAATATCTTTCATATTTTCTTGCATTCGATACATTTGGAACTGCAATTGCTGTAATTCTTGCTCTAACGCCTTCACATCTTTGGGTGTTTCCTGTAAGATTGACAAGTCCATTACTCCTTTCATATAAGAAATGATAAAAATCACATAAATTCCAATTTTAAAGGAAGTGGATGAATCTTTCAACCCGTTAGAACGCCAGTAATCGGCAAGTTTGTCTAAAATTCGACGAAGACAGCGAATTCATTGACTTTATAGAGAAAGTTAAATAACATACTCTTAGTCGGAACTAATAAAGAGAGGTTTTCAAACATGAACGAACAGAATCAAAAACCGAAAAATTTCACCGGCATTGTTGTCATTTTAACAATTGCCATAAACGGATTAATCGCTTTATTATTTTTAATGCCAAAAACAGATAAATTTAGTCATCTGGACATTACATTTCTGCCGTTACTGAATGCCGTGATGAACAGCTTTACGTTTATCTTCTTACTTTCAGCACTCATTATGATTAAACAAAAGAACATTAAAGCACATAGACGATTTATCTTTGCTGCATTTTCAACAACACTTGTCTTTTTAATTTCCTATGTGACATATCATTCAATGGCAGCTGATACACACTTCGGCGGAGAAGGGATCATCCGTCCAATTTACTTCTTTATTTTGATTACACATATTGTGCTTTCAGCAATTATTGTACCACTTGCATTGATTACACTATTTAGAGGCGCACAGATGCAGGTCGAGCGCCACCGTAAAATTGCCCGCTGGACGATGCCGCTTTGGCTCTATGTTAGTCTCACTGGCGTCATTGTCTATATCATGATTTCTCCATATTACAGCTAACGTATGTCCAACTGGACATACGTTCTTTTATTTACAAGATGAAGTGCTTTGGATAGAATGGAAATTGGATATCCGACTAGCACGGTATCTTCCCATCTATAGATTCACATCATTTCTGGCCGTTTGCTCGTTTGGAGATCAACAATTGGACGAAACGGGGGTTATATGATGACTGAACAATTGCAGTATAAACCGGGGCTTGAAGACATTGTGGCAAGCGAAACGTCCATATCATACTTAGATGTGGAGCAAGAGGAAATTGTGATTCGCGGGTACGACCTCATTGAGCTGGCACAAAACAAGACATATTTAGAAACAGCCTATCTGCTTATTTATGGAAGATTACCAGATAAGATGGAATATCACCAATTTCAGCAAGATATATCCTCACAAACGAACTTACATCCAACCATTCAAACCATATTAACGAATCTTCCAAAAACCACTCACCCTATGGATGCGATGAGAACGTGTTTATCTGCTCTTGCAGGGTATGATGACGCATTACATGATCGATCTGAAGCGTGCCAAGAAAGGCGTGCAGTTCGATTACTAGGACAGCTGCCGGCCATTGTTGCTGGAAGCTATTATATTCTCACAAAAGACGCCGCTATTTCTCCAGATCAGACCAAATCCTACACTGAAAACTTTTTATCCATGCTAACTGGACGCACCCCGACACAAGACGAAATTACCGCTTTTGACCAAACACTCACATTATATAGCGAACATGAGCTGCCGAATTCAACGTTTGCGGCTAGAGTGATTGCATCCACGCATTCTGACATGTACGGTGCATTTACTGGAGCGATCTCTTCATTAAAAGGTGACCTCCACGGAGGAGCAAATGAAGCTGTCATGCACATGCTTCTTGAAGGAAAAACAACAGAAGGATTTCTTGCGCTCATTGAACGAAAATTAGCTGCAAAAGAAAAAATGATGGGCTTTGGCCACAGAGTATACATGAGAAAAATGGACCCGCGAGCCGCTCTTTTAAAACGTTCATTGAAAACGCTTACTGAATCAAAGGGAGATACAACGCTATATGACATGTGTGTAGCAGGAGAGGCATACATGAAAGAGCAGAAAAACCTTTATCCAAATCTTGATTATTATGCTGCACCGATTTATTACGTGCTCGGAATTCCTATTTCACTTTATACACCCATTTTCTTTGCTGCAAGAGCTAGCGGATTAGCCGCACATGTTATTGAACAGCATTTGCATAATCGCATTTTTAGACCGAGAGTCCGGTATTTAGGGCCAAGAGGATTAAAGGTTTCAAATGATGATGGAAAAACGGGGGAATGAACATGAACAAAACAGCAGTCGCCAATCAAACAGATCAGCTATTAGAAGAAATCGCTGCCTATGCAGTAGACGGAGAAATTACAAGCAAAGAGGCCATTGAAACCGCGCGGTATGTGCTCATAGACACGCTCGGGTGCGGAATGCTGGCTCTTAATTTTCCAGAATGTACGAAGCACCTTGGACCTATCGTACCTGGAACTGTTGTGCCTAACGGAGCAAGAGTTCCAGGCACTTCATTTGTGCTAGATCCTGTTCAAGCGGCTTTTGATATTGGCTGTATGATCCGCTGGTTAGATTATAATGACACGTGGCTTGCACAGGAGTGGGGGCATCCGTCAGATAACTTAGGCGGAATATTAGCTGTAAGTGATTATATCAGCAGAACACGCCTTGCAAACGGAGAAGAGCCGCTAACGATGAATGACGTACTGCATGCAATCGTCAAGGCACATGAAATTCAAGGTGTCCTTGCTTTAGAAAATTGTCTAAATCGAAATGGATTGGACCATGTGTTATTTGTCAAAGTGGCAACAAGTGCAGTTGTGTGTGCAATGCTTGGCGGAACAAAGGAAGAGGTCCAGCATGTGTTATCACAAGCGTTTGTTGATAATTCCCCGCTTAGGACGTATCGCCACGCCCCAAACACAGGATCGAGGAAATCATGGGCAGCAGGGGATGCAACAAGCCGCGGAGTGAGGCTGGCAATGATGACACGTAAAGGGGAAATGGGTTATCAAACGCCTCTCAGTGCAGAGAAGTGGGGCTTTGAAGATGTTCTTATGAAAGGAAAACCACTTACGCTCGCCCAGCCCCTTGGATCATACGTCATAGAAAATGTTCTTTTCAAAATTGCTTATCCTGCTGAGTTTCATGCACAGACAGCTGCAGAGGCGGCTGTGATGCTGCATGACGCTGTAAAAGATCGTTTAGATGAAATTGACCGGGTAGAGATTACGACACATGAGTCAGCGATTCGGATTATTGATAAGAAAGGTCCGCTTTATAATCCGGCAGACCGTGATCATTGCTTGCAGTATATTACAGCTATTGGACTGATCTATGGTGAACTAACAGCTGACCATTATGAAGAAGAAACGGCGCAAAATCCAGCCATTGATCGTCTTCGTGACCGAATGATTGTGAAAGAGGATAAACGTTACACAGAGGATTATTTAGATCCGAAAAAGAGATCGATTGCAAACTGTGTACAAATTTTCTTTAAAGACGGGACGATGACAGACCGAATTGAAATTGAATACCCGCTCGGTCACCGCAGAAGAAGAGAGGAAGGCATTCCGCTGCTTGAAAAGAAATGGGTCTATCATTTAAAGACAAGGTTTCCACAAAAGCAAGTGGATCAAATTGTGTCACTCTGCCAAAATCCAAATCAATTAAAAACAACAACAGTACCAGCATTTATGGACTTATTCGTCATATAAGGGGGAGCTAGCGTGTGGATCGTGAATGAAGAAAGAAGTCAGGCTGATTTAGCCGCAGCCTTTAAAGAACAAATGAACAAATCAGCTTTATTTCAAATTACAGGCGTTCACGATGGAATGTCTGCGCTCTATGCGAAAAAAATGGGCTTTCAAGGGCTCTATTTATCAGGTGCCGCTTTTTGTGCCAGCAAAGGACTGCCAGACCTCGGCATGATCCATTCAACAGAAATGGCTGAAAAAGCGAAGGAGATTATTCGAGCTTCCCAGCTGCCGCTTTTGGTCGATATGGACACAGGTTATGGCGGTGTTTTAAATGCAGCAAGAGCGGCAAAAGAAATGGTTGAGAGCAAAGTGGCAGCTGTTCAAATTGAAGATCAGCAAATGCCGAAAAAATGCGGGCATTTAAACGGGAAATCACTCGTTCCAGTAGAAGAAATGGTCGCAAAAATCAAAGCCATCAAACAAGCGGCACCAACGCTTTTGGTGATTGCGAGAACCGATGCAAAGTCCGTAAATGGAATGGAGGATGTCATCCGCCGGGCCAATCTTTACGTAGAAGCAGGAGCTGATGCTATTTTTCCTGAGGCACTCATTACAGCAGAGGACTTCACGCATGCGTCAAACCATATTAAAGGTCCGCTCCTTGCAAACATGACGGAGTTTGGCAAGACGCCTTATTATCATGCAGATGAATTTTCTATATTTGGCTTTCAAATGGTCATTTACCCTGTGTCATCACTTAGAGTTGCTGCAAAAGCGTATGAGCGTTTATTTACAGAAATCATGGAAAAGGGAACGCAGCAGGGGATACTTGGGGATATGCAAACGAGAAAAGAGCTGTATGAAACGATTCATTATGATGAATATGAGGAAATGGACCAGCATTTAGCAAAAACGATCCTCCCGGAAATTGGGAAAGAACAGCGATAAAATGAAAAGCACTTCCTTGACGGAAGTGCTTTTTTTACGATGATGGTGTGGATGAAGAAGCCAATTTCATCTTTTCTTCAACTGTTTTCGTTTTTTCTTTTACTTTTTCAGCGTAAGTGAAGTCACCGTAGCAATACGGATAGCGGAAGTTATCTTTATTGCCGCCGCACGTATAGACCTCGGGGTTTCGTTTCACTTGCTTTTTGGAGTATTGCTTTGCCAGTTTCTCGGAATGTTTTCCCCCGTTTTTTGCAACAAAATCAATATAGCCGATTCCCATGTTATAGCTTTGAATAATGGTTTCCAAATCAACGCCTTTTTTCTTCCCATGCTTGTACATAGTCGAAAAATGATGGACTCCTTGTTTAATGCTTTTCTCAGGGTCATTGATTTCATTTCGTTTCAAACCAAGAGATTCAGAGGCCTGCATTGGATCTCCGCCCCTGCCTTTTGATTCTTGATACATCATACCGAGGATTAACCCGGTATACTGATCTAAATCTTGATCTCTTAACTCTGTTTCTACAAGCGGTTTGTAATCATCCAATCTCGACAAAACAATTGATTCCGTATCAATCGGCAGCTTTTTTAACTCCTTTTGATTAAAGGAGATGGCAATGGCTGCTAATACGAAAACAAAGAGAAAAATCGTGAAACAGCCTGAAATGGCAAAACATCCTGTTTTTTTCTTTTTCAAGGTCAGTTCACCCCTGTTTTGCCCCGCTTTTAAAAGGGAAGTACAGCCTTTTCATTATGCCATATCCTGTGCAGGATACCAAGTGAAAACCTTATAATCAATCATATCCAAACGTAAATTCAGATCTTGTTTTCAGCCTGAAGCAGAAATAAACAAAACCGATAATTAGCCAAATCAAGCCAATGATTAATGCATTTGTACTGATGCTCGTTAACAGCCAAATGCAAAACGCCGTCCCGCATAGAGGGATCACGGCATATCTCAATGTATTCAGTACACCTCTTTGTTTTTGTTTGACGAAAAAGTACGCAAAAACAGACAAATTCACAAAGGTAAATCCAATTAAGGCGCCGAAGCTGATAAAGGAATAAATGACTTCAAGTTCGCCAACGACTGCGGTTAATGAGAAAGCTCCGATTAACAAAATATTAAAAACAGGGGTTTTTAATCTCGGATGAATATACCCGAAGAAACGCTTTGGTAACGATTGATCTCTTCCCATTGCATATAAAAGCCTTGCTGCACTCGCATGTGACGATAAGGAGGAAGAAATGACAGCGACCATTGTGCCGGCTAAAAAGAACGAGTGGAGAAATGCGCCGCCCACAAATTCTGCAATTTCAAGTGAGGCTGCATCAGGATGTTTGAACTGCTGAAAATTTGGAAACACCTGCTGCAAAAAATAAGACGTCAAAGTAAACAGTACGCCTCCAATCGCAACTGTTAAGAAAATGGCAAGCGGAATCGTCTTTTTTGGTTTAATGGTTTCCTCAGACATAGTGGAAATGGCATCAAATCCTAGAAAGGAGAAACATAAAATGGTCGCTCCTGAAAAAATAAGCGCTGGATCTAAGCTCGCTGAATAAAAAGGCCGGGCTGACAATAACTCTCCACTGCCAGCGTTTTGCGTGAGCCCATAAATAACAAATCCAACAAAGGTGACGGCGACAATGACCTGAAATGTCACAAACAGCGCCGTAATGTTGGCTGTAAGCCGTATACCGATGACATTGACAGTCGTTATGGCGATAGCAAGTATGATGATCCAAATGTAATGAGGTACATCAGGAAAGGCTGCGGTTAAATAAGCACTTCCAATCGCAAAATTCACCATAGGCAGAAATAAATAATCCAGTAAGAGTGTCCAGCCCACAAGGAAGCCGACATGAGGATGAATACTTTTTTGTGCATATGTATAAGCAGATCCTGCTTTTGGAAAAGCCTTCACCATATTCCCATAGCTAAGCGCTGTCAATAGTAATGCCAGCAACGTAAATATATAAGCTGCAGCGACGTGTCCTTTCGTCAGCTGAGCAACAATGCCGTATGAATCAAATACGACAAGTGGATCCATATAAGCAAGCCCGATCACAACAAGTGGAAAGACAGTCAGGCTGCGTTTTAGTCTTGGCTCTTCAGTCAATTTGCCTATCAGCTCCTCTAAAAATGAATAAATAATGCTCATTTTAAAAAGAATGCTACCAAGTGTCAATGCTATTTGAATAAATCTTTTGTTTAAAGTGTGCCCGCTTTGCACGCCGGACGTTTTAGTATATGATGATACATAGAATAAGTCGTGATTTGACTAACAAGAAAGGTGAAGCGAAATGAAGGAAGAACTGAATACAAATCAAGAACAGGAACGGATGGAGCTGGATGAAGAAAGTTTATTTCTTGTCTCCCAAACGTTTAAAGCCTTATCTGATCCGACACGTATTCGTATTCTGCACCTCTTGTCTCAAGGTGAATACTCGGTAAATGATATCGCAGAAACGCTGAATCTCATGCAATCAACAGTTTCTCATCAGCTGCGCTTTTTAAAAAACCTTCGTCTCGTGAAATCTAGACGAGCAGGGACATCGATCTTTTACAGTCCTGAAGATCAGCATGTGATGGAAGTACTTGAACAAATGATTCATCATGCACAGCATGACTAATAAAAACCTTCCTATATGAGTAGGAAGGTTTTTACGCATGATGCATACGTGTTGATCGTTTACCTGCTTTCATCATTTGATAAGAAAAAACGACATAGTAAGCAGCTAACAGAAAAAAGCTGAGCATGGTCATGGCATCATCACTCACAATATGCTGATACAGTTCAACGACACCAATCTTTGTGAGCGAATGGTTCGTCAGCTCACCCAGCTTAAAACTAAGTCGAGATAAAAATAAACATAAAATGAAGCTTTCAATCCATTTACTCGTTTTCACGTAAAGACGGCCATTTTCTTCTTTCATGCGGATCGTCTCATAGGCATGAACGGCCAGACTGCTTCCAAAGAGCATACCAATAGCGGCATAGATGAAAATGCTGTGATTTTGCCAGCCTTCTAATAAGAGAATAAGGGCAGTGAGTCCAAATACATACATTCTCATCAAAAGACTGATCGGGCGCACAAGCTGATAGCGTCTCATTCGATTCATTCGAAAGATGATGCAGATCAGCATAATGCCCCCAATTATGAATAACTGCCACACGTGATGTGTCATGATGCAACCTCCTCCTGCATGTGCAGGGATGTAAACGAATGCTGGCTGTTCCTTATCTTTACCATTCTTTCATTTTTTATCAAATCAAAACCTACATTTATGAAAAAGAGGAAAAGGCATGAAAATCGATCGTATTTTGTCTATTGTGATGCTGCTCATTAGCAAAAAGCAAATACAAGCGAAAGACCTTGCTGAACTTCACGAAGTGAGCGTAAGGACGATTTATCGCGATATTGAGACCATCAATCAAGCCGGGATTCCTATTGTGACAACACAAGGAGCAGGCGGTGGCATTTCGCTTGTTGACGACTATCGTTTAGAGAAAAAATTATTTACCGATGATGACATTGAGCTTATTTTAACTGCCCTTGAAAGCATGACGAGTGCATACTCCTTTAAAGAAAGTGAACATGTACTGAAAAAAATCAAATCTCTCATTCCGCCACAAAGTGATGAAAGCGAGAAACAGCACCATGTCTTTATTGATTTAAGCTCATGGGGGAAAGACAGCCAGGCAGAAAAGAAGCTTCAGCTGATCCATACAGCTGCTTCCGCGCATCAATTCATTCAATTCACTTATCGCAACGCAAAAGGTGAAACACTTCCACGTAAAGTGGAGCCTTATACGCTTGTCTTAAAAGGAAGGCATTGGTACTTGTATGCGTTTTGTTGTGTGAAACATGATTTTCGTCTATTCAAGCTGACCAGAATGACAGACCTCATCACCATTTCAGCATATTTCAGGCCGAAAAGAATCAAAAATGAAGAGAAGCCTTGGAATGACTCTTGGCATGAAGAACCTTCAGTCACAACCCTCACGCTCAGGTTAACGGAAGCATCAGTTGGCAAAGTGAAGGAATGGGTGGATGAGAACGAATTGATCATATGTTCAGACGGGACCTATCTGGCAGCATTGACTGTGCCGCAAGATGATTGGCTGCACAGTTTCCTATTCCATTTAGGACCGGACGTCGACATTGTTTCACCTCAGCACATCAAGGAAGCATTTGATCTCCAATTAAAACAATTTATGAAGCGATTAGAAACTTGACACACTGTTGTCAGGTTTCTTTTTATATGATGGGAGAAAAGGAGATGAGAATGTATGTACGATATCGTCACATTAGAGAAACAATGGGTCAAAGGGTTGTCTGTTCGAACAACAAATGAAATAGAGAAAACAAAAGAGCGGAAGATTGCACCGCTTTGGCAGGATTTTTTTGCGCAGCAGCTTTATGGGGGACAAGCTCCAGTCATAGGGCTGTATTCAGATTATGAAAAAGATGAACATGGTTCTTATTTATTTACAGCTGGGCAATTTGCGGATCAGCAGATCGAACATGTAAAAGAGATTCCTGCGTCCACCTACGCAAGATTTCAAACGAGAAAAGGACCGATTGAAGAGGTCGTGCTTGAAACATGGCACAAGATTTGGACGTGGGATCAGCGTCAATACCGCACTTATACAGGTGATTTTGAATGGTATGATGAAAGATCTATTGATCCAAAAGAAGCGCAAATTGATATTTATATTGCGGTTGATGAAAAAATGATTGCTAAAACTAATACCATTAGTTAATATAAAACTAACGATATTAGTTTTAGGAGGACAATCATGAGATTAACAACTTTTGACCGTCTGCACCAGCTTACATTGATGCCGCGATTATTTCCGGTAAATTGCTATGTCTTTGAGGAAGAGGAAGGACTCATCTTAATTGATGCTGCTTTAAAAATGGCGGCGAACTCGATCATCGAATTTGCCCGTAAAAAGAACAAACCAATTCATAAGATTATTCTCACTCATAGCCATATGGATCATATCGGCGCATTAGATGAGGTGAAGAAGGCTTTTCCAGAGGCAGTTGTCTATTTATCAAAACGTGATGCACGCCTTTTTGAAGGTGATTTTTCCTTGCTCCCTGATGAACCTCAGCAAAAAATTAAAGGCAGTTTTATGAAAAATATCCATACAAAACCAGATGTGCTTGTCAAAGAAGGAGATGAGATTGGGCCGCTCAAAGTGATTGCAACACCAGGGCATACACCCGGCAGCATTTCTTTATACGATGAAAGGTCAGGAGTTGTCATTGCAGGGGATGCACTTGTGACAAAAGGCGGCTTATCGGTTACGGGTGAGTTTCGGTGGAGCTTCCCGTTCCCGGCATTTGCCACATGGGATGCAGAAACCGCATTAAAAAGCGCTGAAAAATTACTAGCGCTGCGCATATCCTGTCTTGCTGCAGGACATGGTGACCTTATCATAGAGCCTCATGAAAAGCTTCAAGCTGCCGTTAAAAAAAGACAGCACCAGCTAAAAAAAGGAGGGCAGTAAACCGTGTCTCCAAGAATGGGAATTACACAAGAAAAAATTATGGATACAGCGGCTGCATTTGTTGATGAAGAGGGCTTCTCCGCTTTGACCATTGCTACATTGTCTAAAAGGCTGAATATCAGGCCGCCTTCTCTTTATAATCATGTATCCGGCCTTCATGAGATTCAGGCAGCACTCGCAGTAAAGGGGCTCTCCATGCTTTGTGAGGAAGGGATGCAAGTCACAGAGGGGCTAGAAAAAGAAGCAGCTGTTTTAGCCTTTGCCAGACAATATGTGCAATTTGTCCGAACACACCCCGGTCTTTATGAAGCTGCCTTTTCACATATGAACGAAAAAGAAGTACGACTTGCAGCAGAGCGCCTTGTTCAGTTTGTTCAATCCATTATGTCACGCTTTGGTGTAAAGGAAGAGGAAATGACGCATGTCGTCAGAGGACTGAGAAGCTTACTGCACGGCTTCGGTGATATTTCTAATAAAAAGGGATTTCAACGAAAAGAACAGCTTGAAGAAAGTGTGAGCTATGCGGTTCGGCTCTATATCACAGGTGTATTGCAAAAAGAAGATCTGTCTATTTGACAGGTCTTTTTTTATAGCAAATCGATATCATAAAGGAGCGTCCGTCTGGCACAATTTTTTAGCGAGAAAAACGAATAAAGATTTGACAGTTTTGTGAAACATGGTATGCTTATTATGTGAAATAATTCACATAGAGGAGTAGAGGCAGATGAAAAGAAAGCCTGTTTATGTGGAAACAACCATTCATGCACCTTTAGAGAAAGTATGGGAATATACGCAAAATCCAAAGCTTCATGAACAGTGGGATTTGCGCTTTTCAACCATTTCATTAAATGGACCCCAAGATGAACAGCCCCAAACTTTTTTGTATGAAAAGCATCTTGGTTTTGGGGTAAGTGTCACAGGGACAGGAGCATATCGAACTAGAATGATGGATGAACGGAATGAACGGGCATCCTCGCTTAAATTCAAATCGTCACACCCATTGTCTTTTATCAAAGAAGGCGGCGGCTATTGGAAATATGTGAAAACGAACGATCATATTGTGTTTCAAACGCAATTTGATTATGAACCGAAAGAAGGAAAAGGATGGGCGTGGGCAGATCGATTTCTTTTTCGCCCGATGATGGGGTTTATGACGGCCTTTAGTTTTGGCGCACTAAAGACGTGGCTTGAAAAGGGTACGCACCCTCGGTTGTTACTGGAGAGAACACTTGCCCATTATGGAATTTGTTTGCTGTTTGCCATCGTCTGGCTGTGTCAAGCGGTTATCCCTTTTTCACATTCTGCTTTGGATCATAGCACCGGATTTCGGTTGTTTTATGCCCTTATAGGCGTATCATGGCTGATACCTAAGCTATCAAAGAAATATTTGTTCATTCTTCAAAGTGTGTTTCTGCTGCTGATGCTTTGTATCGGGATCCTATCCCCCCAAACGACACTCCATGAGCCGCTTGTGATGAGTGCATTTTTGATCCTATCCATTGCAGGAATGATTAATTTAAAAGATTGTATAGACGTATTTTCGATCAAACGAAAAAGGGGAGGTAGACATGGTCGTTCATCGTCATCAAGTAAAGGATTACGATAAGCTGCACCCAAAATTAAAAGAAAGATACAATCGTGCATTTACCGCTGAAGGCACCATGGAGGAAATAGGCGGCGGAACGAGGCTCATTCGATTTTTCTTCAAAATTGGTCCACTGTTTCGCTGTTTTTTCCCTGAGAGAGGAAAAAACATTCCTTTCCGGATTGTGAATAAACCCTTTATGACAAATAAGAGAGAGGAAGGCATGCACTGGTTTCGTACGTTTTATTTCCCAAAGAAGGAACGGCACTTTGATGCAGATATGATCATTGATCAGAAGAGTCATAAAGTACTAGACTATTTTGGAAAGCCTAGACTTCTTATGTCAGAGCTTCATTTTACAGTAACAAAGCATGGGTTCCTTCGCATTCAATCCGGCCGGCAGAAGCTGTTGATGTTAGGACGTGAGTGGCCGCTGCCTTCATGGCTTTACGGTGTGTCAGATGTCACAGAAGGCTACGACGAGCACGCGGGTGTGTATACCATTGATGTGCATGTGAAAAACCGATTGTTTGGGACCCTTTTTACATATAAAGGCCGGTTTACTGAAAGGGTGATGTCTCATGATGAATAAATGGCATTTGATATCAAGCCTCGTCTTCATGTGCTGTTTTATCGCCACCCGCTTGATGACAGGTCCGGTAGCAGAGTTATTTTTACTGATCGCCATTCTGTTTTTCCTTCCTGCAATTTTAGCCTTTTTTGTGAAGGAAGAGAGGGAGAGTAAGCCGGGGATACTGCTCGGCTTTTTAATGAAAACCTTTCCATTAGCTGCTCTTTGTGCAACGGCTGCATTCATCTATCATTCTGCCTTGTTTGCATCGGGATGGTTTTTGTATACGATTCTTTTGGCGTTATATGGCTGTACTCGTTTGCTGAAAAGGGGAATCTTTCCGCTTCATGAATTGATCATCGATGGTGCATGGATGTATCTCGCTTTAGGAGGGCTTTGGTTTTGGCTGTACACGGCAGATATACAGGTGATGACCTTTTCACCAATCATCGTGCTTTTGACCGCTATTCATTTTCATTACTCGGCTTTTTTTATCCCGCTTTTCTATGGATTATTAGGGAGACAGCGAGAAAAAGAGACAGCTTTATACAAAGCGGCAGGCTGGGTGATTTTGCTGTCGCCTGTGATGATTGCTGTTGGGATTAGCTTCTCCCGTCTATTTGATACGTTCAGCGTTACGCTATATGTCATTGCACTCTACTTGTACGGTATTCTTTGTATGAAAACAAGGTTTCGATCGTCTGTGGCAAAAGTGCTGATTGTGTTTTCTAGCTGCGTCTTAATGGGAACGATCGTGCTATCTCTTCTTTATTCCGCTGGCATGCTCATGCGCGTGACCTACATCAGCATTGATCAGATGATTTGGTTTCATGGCAGTATTAATGCCTTTTTTGTTATTTTACCAGGTTTGATTGGATGGCTGATCGAAGGGCCAAAGGATCAATTGAAGCAGAAGGACTTTCCGATATCAAAAGTGCATGGCCGTTTTCATTTGATCTCTTTTCAAAAGGAAAGAATGCATGATCGAGAGAACCTTGGTTTAGTCGATTCACTTGATGATTTAAATGGAACGACATTTTCAGCTGATAGGGTGTCACCTGTGATTCGAAGGTTTTATGAGAACCCGATGGCGTTTACGTTAAAAGCAGCAGTCTGTTTTCATTGGTGGGTGAGGCCGTTTGTTTTTTTACTTCAGCCAGTTTTTAAGAAAATAGGCCAGCTCTATTTGGGGACATCTTGTATCCCGTATGAAATGAAGGGGCGTCTGACTACATTTCAACATCCTAAAGAAGGGCGAAAGAATGTCAGGGCGTGGATCCGTTATAACGAAAAAGGGGAGCAGGTTTTTTTTGCACTTTATGCTCATCATCACGATGCAGCTGCGGGCTATATGAATATTGCGCTGCCGCTTCCATATTCTCAGATGACCGCCATTTTAAAACCTTTTAATGAAAATGAAGACTTTCTCTTAAAAAGTGCATGTCCAAAAGGCAGTACCGGTGACGAAGGATTGTATTTGCATACACCTTTTATCACCATGAAACTGCCAATGGAAGAAAGCTTTCATATGAAGCCGGAGACAGATAAAAGTCTCACAGCAGTTCATCAAATGAAGCTATTCGGTATTCCCTTTTTAACGATTCATTATCAAATTGACAGCGGGAAGCCATCCTGTTAATCAATGATGTCACATGGTTCACCGTGCCGAATGATGTTCACAATCGCTTGCCCATCACTCGGATGATGATCTGCATACTGGACTGGCAGCAGTGCAAAAAATACATAGTAGACAGAGAAGTAAGCAAATTGATAGAAAAATTGATGTTCTGGCAGGATATCATTGGCGATCATTGTATTCAGTATGAGAACACTGAGCAGGTTGCATAATGATCCGCCTAGGTAGACAAGAATATGCGAGAATCGGTTATTTTTCCTCATTTCTTCATAATGGCAAAATGCATCTAGAAAATAGATTCGTCTAATTTCAACAACACCTATTTTCAATACTTTTTTGCCTCTGCCAAGAGCAAAAGAAACCTTTGCGCCAAACATCCATGCGACCATAATATGGCCAAGCTGATGCAAGATGGCAACGATAGGAAGAATGACGAAAAACGACCAGCAAAATGTCCACATATCTGATAATGTAAACAAGTGTTAACCCCTCCCCAATATATTTGGGAGGAAGCAGTAGGATTATTTGCCATTTTACTGAATTCATTTTCAGGATGCAAATATTTAATACATGACGATAAAAACATTATGTAAACTAAAGGGAAGTTTTTGCGATGAATCGGCTTTTTGACTCACTTTTTTTACGAAATGAATGTGCTACAATGAAAAAAACAATAGATAACTCTAGTAAATGAACCTACCCTTGAATGAAGAGGAGAGAATCAGATGGCAGATATTGAACAGTTTTTGGCGTTAGATATTCGTGTTGGGACGATCATTGAAGCAGAATTCTTTGCAGAGGCAAGAGTACCTGCATTAAAACTCAAGATTGATTTTGGTGAAGAGGTTGGTCTAAAGCAATCCAGTGCTCAGCTGACAAAACGGTATACAGCTGAGAATATCATTGGCAGACAAATCGTAGCAGTCGTCAATTTTCCGCCAAGAAGAATTGCAGGATTCAAATCAGAAGTGCTTGTCTTAGGGGGCATGCCATCAAAAGAAGACGTGGTTTTACTAGCCACAGATGAGCCTGTCGAAAATGGAACAAAAATAGGGTAATAAAAAAGACATCTTCCTGAGAAGATGTCTTTTGCGTATTGAGGCGGAATAACCACACGCCACATTCGTGTGTGTCTCAAGGAGACATGTTACCCGACTTACACAATTCAGCTCATCGCTTGATTAATATAGCATGAGGTGATCGGAATTGCAACCATTAAATGCTTTACTTCAGTTTTTCACGTCATTTCAGCAGAAAAATGACAAGAAATCAATTATTTGGATTATTTTTTCAAAAAATATTGAAAAGTCAGATCAGATTTTATAAAATGAATTCATCTTAGTTTGTTTAGTCGATAAACTAAGATGAATTCCAAGTGATGATCCGGTCATTAAAGGGGATGATTCCGTCATTCAAATCATTTGCTGTGTATGTGGGCTAAGCTGAAAGGATCAGATGTTCAGCTTCATTTTTACAACAAATTGAAAGCGCTTTATATTCTTTGTATTGACTGCTGCTGCCCTCCATCATCTGTTCATTAGAAGAGGCTAAGAGAAGAAGGGAGAAAGCTCATGGTAAGTGAGAATTTAAAAAAGATTCGTATGTCTGAAAAAGTGGGATATGCTTCAGGAGATTTCGCATGTAACTTAATTTATGCAACTGTCTCTACGTATCTATTATTTTTTTATACAGATGTGTATGGTTTATCAGCGGCGGCAGCAGGAACGATGTTTTTAGTTGTTCGCGCCATTGATGCGCTTGCAGATCCGTTTATTGGTGCATTGGTGGATCGAACGAACAGCCGTTTTGGCAGGTTTAGACCTTACTTGTTATTCGGTGCGTTTCCTTTTGTGGTACTTGCTATCCTTTGCTTTACAACACCTGATCTTTCTGAAATGGGTAAACTCGTTTATGCCTACATCACGTATGTTGGTTTATCGCTTACATACACATTCATCAATGTTCCTTATGGTGCTTTAACATCCGCAATGACAAGAAATAACCAAGAGGTTGTCAGTATTACGTCTGTTCGTATGCTTTTTGCTAATCTCGGAGGTCTAGTTGTTGCTTTTTTTGTTCCTTTTCTTGCGACTTTTTTGAGCGATAAAACAGGAAATACAGCCCTCGGCTGGCAGATGACGATGGCTTTTCTCGGCGTTCTTGGCGGTGCATTACTTATTTTCTGTTTTAAAAGCACGAATGAACGTGTCACGCTTCAAAAGCCGGAGGAAAAAATTAAGTTCAGTGATATCTTTGTGCAGTTACGTGTCAATCGTCCGCTTGTTGTATTAAGCATTTTCTTTATTATTATTTTTGGCGTGAACTCGATCAGTAACTCTGTTGGGATCTATTATGTGACGTATAACCTCGGCAGAGAAGATTTAGTGAAATGGTACGGACTCATTGGCAGTCTGCCAGCTTTAATGGTGCTGCCGTTTATTCCAAAACTGCACAAGCTGTTAGGAAAGAAAAAGCTGCTGAATTATTCATTATTGCTGAATATCGTAGGTCTTCTTGCATTACTTGTGATACCGCCGAGTCAAATCACTTTAATACTGATTTTTAGGCTCGTTGCAGCTGCAGGAAGTATTACAGCCGGTGCTTACATGTGGGCGCTTATTCCTGAAACCGTTGAATATGGCGAATATAAAACAGGAAAAAGGATGGGCGGGCTCATCTATGCCATCATCGGATTCTTCTTTAAATTTGGGATGGCATTAGGCGGGATTGTGCCAGGGCTTGTACTCGATCGCTTTGGCTATGTTGCGAACCAAATGCAAACACCAGAAGCATTACTGGGCATTTTAATCACGACAACGGTGATTCCTGTATGCTTACTGATTTTAGCGATGGTGGATATTAATTTTTATAACCTAGACGAAGAAAAACATAAAAAAGTCGTACGGGAGCTTGAGAATAGAGACAAAGTGTATATCGATCATATGGACGATTTTAAAATGTAGGTCTCTGAAAGAGGAGGAAGTTCAATGAAGATTACCAACCCAGTGCTCAAAGGGTTTAATCCTGATCCAAGTATTTGCCGTGTAGGAGAAGATTATTATATGGCCGTCTCTACATTTGAATGGTTTCCAGGGGTGCAAATTTATCATTCAAAGGATCTCGTCCATTGGCGTCTTGCTGCGCGTCCATTGCAAAAAACGTCGCAGCTGGATATGAAGGGGAATCCTGACTCTGGCGGGGTATGGGCGCCGTGCTTAAGCTATGCTGATGGGCAGTTTTGGCTTATTTATTCAGATATCAAAGTAGTGGATGGCCCATTTAAAGACGGTCATAATTATTTGGTCACGGCAAGCGAGGTGGACGGCGATTGGAGTGAACCGATCCTGCTCAACAGCTCTGGCTTTGATCCATCTTTATTCCATGATCACAGCGGGAAGAAATACGTCTTAAATATGCTGTGGGATCATAGGGAAAAGCATCATTCCTTTGCAGGTATTGCCTTGCAGGAATATAGTGTGGCTGAAAAGAAGCTCATCGGTCAAAGGAAGGTCATTTTTAAAGGCACACCGATTAAACTGACAGAAGCGCCGCATCTGTATCATATCGGTGACTACTACTATTTATTAACGGCAGAAGGAGGTACCCGGTATGAGCATGCAGCAACGATCGCCCGGTCCTCGCATATTGAAGGGCCTTATGAGGTTCATCCTGATAACCCGATTTTAAGTGCCTTCCATGTGCCTGAACATCCGCTTCAAAAATGCGGGCATGCTTCAATCGTTCAAACGCATACAAATGAATGGTATCTCGCTCATCTCACTGGCCGCCCGATTCAATCCAGCAAGGAATCGATTTTTCAACAGAGAGGGTGGTGCCCTTTAGGAAGAGAAACAGCGATCCAAAAGCTTGAATGGAAGGATGGATGGCCTTATGTTGTAGGCGGAAAAGAGGGGACGCTAGAGGTTGAAGCGCCAAAGATCGAAGAAAAGGTTTTTGCACCAACCTATCATACAGTCGATGAATTTAAAGAATCAACACTAAATAGACACTTCCAAACATTAAGAATTCCGTTTACCGATCAGATTGGTTCGTTAACAGAGAAACCTCAGCATTTAAGGTTATTCGGCCGCGAATCTTTAACGTCTAAGTTTACCCAAGCATTTGTTGCAAGACGCTGGCAAAGCTTTTATTTTGAAGCAGAGACAGCTGTTTCGTTCTTCCCAGAAAACTTTCAGCAAGCCGCAGGTCTTGTGAATTATTATAATACGGAAAACTGGACAGCACTCCAGGTGACAAATGATGAGGAACTTGGCCGCACGCTGGAACTATCTGTTTGTCAAAACCTTGCCTTTTCTCAGCCATTGGCACATAAAATCATCATTCCTGACGAGGTCACTTATGTCTATTTAAAAGTGACCGTTCGGAAAGAGACATATAAATATTCTTATTCATTTGATCAGAAAGAGTGGAAGGAAATTGATGTACCGCTTGAATCCATCCATTTATCCGATGATTTCATTCGAGGTGGAGGTTTTTTTACAGGGGCATTTGTCGGTATGCAGTGCCAAGATACGAGCGGCGAGTGTCTTCCTGCTGATTTTCACTATTTTCGCTATGAGGAAACAGACGAATAAAAAGACAACTCGCTACGAGCTGCCTCTTTTTGAAAAATATATAGATCAGGTTGTGAGGGTGGCATCTTGCAGAAAAGCTTCTATGACAAGAGATGTCATCCCCAATACTGGTGCATTGTGTCCTAATGATGAAGGGAGCAGCTCTACATGTGAGCTGAATTGCGTATCCATTCGCGAGGATACCTCCTCCTTAATCACATGTAGAACCGCCTGATGTGATTCGATCACTTTGTTTCTTAAAATAATGGCTTGCGGGTTAAAGGTATGCAGGACATTTGTGAGACCGACACCAAGGTAAAAGCCAAAGTTGCGCAGGGCATTGAGCGTTTTCATATCATTTAACTTGGCCAGCTGTTCCAGATCTTGATGGGAGATGTGCTGATCATCTGTTTGAAGAGACTGAAACAAGGCTTTCTCAGAAGCATACAATTCCCAGCACCCACGGTTCCCGCAGCTGCATGTTGGTCCGTTAAAATCGATCGTCATATGTCCCATTTCACCAGAAAAGCCATACGCTCCTCTGTATAAATGATGATTGATGATGATTCCAATCCCGATGCCAGTGCCGATGCTTGCATAGATCAAATGGTCATAATGTTTAGCGGCACCAAAGATTTTTTCTCCATATGCACCGGCATTTGCTTCATTTTCAATGAAGATCGGTACTTGGAATTTCTCTTGGAGCGTGGTTTTTAGATCAACATTTTTCCATTTTGAATGAGGCGTAAACACGATTTGTTCACCTGCATTCACTAAACCATGTATGCATAGGCCAATGCCAATGAGCCCGTATGGGGAAGAGGGCATTTGTGTGATGAGCTGCTGTATTAATTCAATTAATTTACGTATCGTCACCTCAGGAGAGCTGGGTGGGAGCTTGATCTGCTCTTCGTAAAGAATAGACCCTTCAAGGTCAGTTAATATGCCATTGACGTAATCAACGCCGACATCGATTCCGATGGAACAGCCAGCACGTTTATTAAACATCAGTAAAACCGGTCTTCTCCCGCCGCTAGACTCACCTTGACCGATCTCATAGACGAGATGTTCTTTCATTAACGTACTTACTTGAGAAGAAACAGTCGATTTATTTAATCCAGTGCGTTCAGATAATTTTGCTCTCGAAATGGGCGCATGCTGGAGAATTTCTTTTAATAAAAGTTTTTGATTTATTTTTTTGACAAAGTTCTGATCAGCGATATCCACGTTATCCACTCCATTTGTTTCGTCTTTAGATTAAGTTGAGAAGAGCTGCTTTTTTCGGCATGTATTCAGTAAGATAGATGATTTTAACTTTATTATAACGAAAATATTTTTAAAAAACTAAAAAATATGGAAAATTCAAAGTGATTTTTTTATAGATTGATCATTAGTTTGTTGTATCAACTTACAAAGTGTACTCAGGAGGAATGAAGAATGGCCAAATCAAATATGAAAACATTATACAGTCTAGAAGGAATCGGCAAAATTCAATATGAAGGAAAACAATCAAAAAATCCACTCGCTTTTCAATACTATAATCCAAGCGAAGTGATTGGTGGAAAAACAATGAAAGACCACCTGCGTTTTTCAGTCGCTTATTGGCATACATTGACGGCTGATGGAACAGACATGTTTGGAACTGGGACGATGCAAAGAGCCTGGGACACCTATAGCGGAATGGATTTAGCAAAAGCTAGATTGGAAGTCGCTTTTCAGCTTTTTGACCTATTAGATGTTCCGTATTTTTCATTCCATGACCGTGACATCGCGCCAGAGGGGGAGACGCTTCAAGAGACCAATCAACAATTAGACATCATTTTAGAAAGAATGAAAGAATACATGAAGCAAAGCGGAGTAAAGCTGCTGTGGAACACGGCCAATATGTTCAAGCATCCTAGATTTGTACACGGTGCTGCGACTTCTTGTCATGCAGATGTCTTTGCCTATGCGGCCGCACAGGTTAAAAAAGGCATCGAAACCGCCAAAGAACTCGGTGCAGAAAATTATGTTTTCTGGGGTGGACGAGAAGGGTACGATACGCTGCTCAATACAGATATGAAAAGAGAGCTTGATCACATGGCGGCTTTCTTGCATATGGCTGTTGATTATGCAAAAGAAATTGGGTACACTGGCCAATTTTTAATCGAACCAAAGCCAAAGGAGCCAACCACTCATCAATACGACACAGATGCAGCGACATCCATCGCCTTTTTAAAACAATACGGATTAGATTCCCATTTTAAATTAAATATCGAGGCCAATCATGCGACACTGGCCGGCCATACGTTTGAGCATGAATTACGTGTCGCAAGAATACATGGGCTGCTCGGTTCTGTTGATGCAAACCAAGGTAATTCGCTTCTTGGATGGGACACAGATGAATTTCCAACCGATCTGTATGCCACAACTCTTGCCATGTATGAAATTTTGCAAAATGGCGGTCTAGGGTCTGGCGGTCTTAATTTTGATGCAAAAGTGAGAAGAGCTTCCTTTGAACTTGAAGATATTTTATATGCTCATATTGCTGGGATGGATGCATTCGCAAAAGGACTGCGGGTCGCTCATAGACTCATAGAAGACCGTGTGTTTGAGGATGTGATAAAGCACCGGTATCGCAGCTTTTCTGAAGGAATTGGCCGTGACATTTCAGAAGGGAAGGCAAACTTTCATACATTAGAAGAATATGCGCTGAAACATCCTTTAATCAGAAACGAATCGGGAAGAGAGGAACAGCTGAAAGCCCGTTTAAATCAATACTTGTTAGAAGATTAATTGAAGGGGCTGACCTGTTTTGAAGGAGTGAAAACATGAAATATGTGATGGGAATTGATCTTGGAACGAGCGGGGTCAAGGCGATATTAGTGGATGAGAGCGGGAAGGTGTGCTGCGAAGCCTCTAAGCCGTACCGCCTCATTCAAGAGAAGCCTGGATATTGTGAGCAGCACCCCGAGGATTGGGTAAACCAGACAATGGCTGTGATGAAAGAACTGATGGCAAAGCAGCCTGTTCATTCAAGACAAGTTGAAGGCATCAGCTTTTCCGGCCAGATGCATGGATTAGTTCTATTAAATGAATCTCGCGAAGTGCTCCGCCCTGCAATTTTATGGAATGATACACGAACGACAGCACAATGTGCTCACATCACAAAAAAGCTGGGAGACCGGCTGCAAAAGATCACAAAAAACCAGGCGTTAGAAGGATTCACACTGCCAAAATTATTATGGGTAAAGGAACATGAACCACATATTGATCAGCAAATCGACATGTTTTTACTCCCAAAAGATTATGTCAGATTTCGTTTAACAGGCGCTGTCCATATGGATTATTCTGATGCGGCGGGCACTTTGCTGTTAAATATCGGTGAACAGACGTGGAGTGAGGAGATTTGTCAGGCATTTGATATTTCTCCTCATATTTGCCCGCCGCTTGTCACATCAGAGGCGGAGGTTGGTACACTTTTGCCGCACATTGCACGTGATGTTGGGATGAAAGAAGGCGCGAAGGTTTTTGCCGGCGGGGCAGATAATGCTTGCGGAGCAATTGGTGCTGGCATCTTGTCCTCTGACCGCACGTTATGCAGCATCGGCACATCTGGGGTGATTCTCTCCTACGAAGAGGATCATAAAAGGGAGCTTCAAGGGAATTTACATTTGTTTCATCATGCAAAAAAAGACGCTTTTTACACAATGGGTGTCACCCTCTCAGCAGGATATAGTCTTAACTGGGCAAAACACTTACTGGCTCCTGAGGAATCGTTTCAATCACTTTTAGAAGGTGCGGCTCATGTAGCGCCAGGAGCGAAAGGATTGCTCTTTACTCCCTATTTAGTCGGGGAAAGAACACCTCATGCGGATTCGATCATTCGCGGCAGCTTGATTGGATTAGACAGCAGGCATGAAAGGGCACATGTTGTCAGAGCTGTGTTAGAGGGAATTACCTTTTCGCTAAATGAATCTATCGCATTATTCCGGCAGGCAGGAAAAAACATAGATTCTATTGTGTCCATTGGCGGCGGTGCGAGAAGCCGGACTTGGCTTCAAATGCAAGCAGACATTTTTCAGGCTGAAGTCATCCAGTTAGACAATGAACAAGGGCCTGCTTTAGGTGCAGCCATGCTTGCTGCGGTTGGCTGCGGATGGTATCCGTCACTTGAAGTATGTGCTAATCAATTGATCCATCAAGCCGCTGTTTATGAGCCAGAGCAGCAGCATGCGGAAGTATATGCTGATCTATTTCATTTGTATCAAAGGATTTATACACAAACAAAAGATATCCATGCCGGGTTAAAGCAGTATCGTTCCATCTAACTGAGAAGGCTGCATGAAAGGAGGTGATGGGTTTTTCACCTTAGGGATGACAGAACAATACGGATGAAAAAAGGAGAGGGATGGAAAATGAATTTGAAAAGATTGAGGCTTTTGTTTGTGGTGTGTATTGGATTTGTGCTGACACTGACGGCTGTGCCAGCTGATGCGAAAACGATTTATAATAATGAAATGGGTACACATAGCGGATACGATTATGAATTATGGAAGGATTATGGAAACACCTCAATGACACTCAATAACGGCGGGGCATTTACTGCAGGCTGGAACAGTATCGGAAATGCTTTATTTCGGAAAGGAAAGAAGTTTGATTCCACTAAAACTCATCATCAGCTTGGCAACATCTCCATCAATTACAACGCAAACTTTAACCCAGGCGGGAATTCCTATTTATGTGTCTATGGCTGGACACAATCTCCATTAGCAGAATACTACATTGTTGATTCATGGGGCACATATCGTCCAACAGGAGCGTATAAAGGATCATTTTATGCAGATGGAGGCACATATGACATTTATGAAACGACCCGCGTTAATCAGCCTTCCATTATCGGGATCGCGACCTTCAAGCAATATTGGAGTGTACGTCAAACAAAACGTACAAGCGGAACGGTCTCCGTCAGTGCGCATTTTAATAAATGGGAAAGCTTAGGCATGCCAATGGGTAAAATGTATGAAACAGCATTTACTGTAGAAGGCTACCAGAGCAGCGGAAGTGCGAATGTGATGACCAACCAGCTGTTTATTGGACGATAAAAGCTTATAAAAAGCCAGCAGTTTTTGCTGGCTTTTACTTTTTCTATGATAATTTTTCAACTTCCACTCTGCCAGAAAAGAACGTCGCGCCGCCGCCCATATCTGCCAATCGATCAGGTGTTAATCCATTCACTAAATGCTTTTTGCCTTTTTGATCTGCCCATAATCCTTGACTGACCACAACACCAGATAATACATTTTGACCGACTGACACGACAAGCTCACACTCTCCTCGGTCGTTCAACACACGTACCATATCACCATCTTCAATTTTTCTTTCCTTTGCATCCTGTTCATTCATGTGAAGCTTCGGAAATTTCTCTAGCTTTTGATGCTTTTCATGAAGTGAGAAGGTGGAATTCAGAAAATTATGGTTCGGTCCCGGTATAAAGGTAAGCGGATAATCGCTTTCCTGATAAAGGGGCACATAGGTTGGAAGTGCTGGATACCCGTCTTTTTTCATTTGTTCAGAATAAAGCTCAATTTTCCCGCTTGGGGTTTGAAGCTTTAATTCCTGGAAAGGTCCACGTTTCGCTTTGATCCATTTCTTTTCTTTTAATGCTTCGTATGAAATGTCCTCATAATGCGGATTTTCTGGATGATGAAGAGCTTGTTCCATCAGTTCAGCATCTGTCTCGCGGAAGGCTTCATCTTCAAAGCCCATCGCATGGGCAAGCAGGCGGAATACTTCAGTATTTGATTTGCTTTCTCCGTAGCGTTCTATCACAGGCTCCTGAATTTGAATATAATGATGCCAGTACGATGTATAAAAATCCTCGTTTTCAAAGGCTGATGTCGCTGGCAGGACAATGTCTGCATACGCCGCTGTTTCTGTCAGGAATAAATCATGAACCACTGTAAATAAATCCTCTCTCAGCAAACCTTCTCTGACTTTATTCGCTTCAGGTGTCACAACCGCTGGGTTGCACGAGTAGATAAAGAGAGAATCAACGGAAGGCTCTGCGCTTGTCAGCACGCTGCCCAGTTGATTCATATTAAATGATCTAGGTGTGCGTTCTTTTAATAAATCCGGCCGCTGAAGAGCTGTTTCATTATAACTGAGAAAAGAAGAGTTTGATTTCATCGCTCCGCCGCCCTTGTGCAGCCATTGACCAGTCAGGGCAGGGAGGCAGGAAATGGTTCTAATACTCATCCCGCCATTATCATGGTGCTGTAAACCATTCCCAATCCGAATGAGAGAGGGCGATGTCTCAGCGTACATTCTTGCAAGTGTAATGATATCGCCTTTAGGAACACCCGTGATCCGCTCAACTGTGTCTGGATCATACTGCTTTACATGCTCGCGCAGCTCCTTATGGCCGACCGTGTAAGCCTCTAAAAAGGCTTCATCTGTACGTTCCTCTTTAAAAAGGACGTGCATGATGCCAAGGGCAAGTGCACTGTCAGTACCAGGCCGAAGCGGAATGAACCAATCTGCCATCCGGCCGGTTTGGTTCTTGTGAACATCAATTACGACAATCTTCGCTCCTTGCTTTCGTGCTTTTTGTGCCAAGGTGATTTGGTGCATATTTGTCGATACGGCATTGATGCCCCAAAAGATAAATAGTTTCGTATGAATGGTTTCTTCAGGATCTGTCCCAATGCTTGCACCCATTGTATATTTATAGCCAGTCGTTCCCGCAGACTGACAGATCGTTCGGTCTAACTGACTTGAACCAAGACGATAAAAAAAGCGGCGGTCCATTCCTTCTGCGTTGAGATTGCCCATGTTTCCATAGAAGCTGTAAGGCAGAATGCTTTCTGGTCCTTTTTCTTCGATCAGCTTTGTCCATTTTTGCCGAATGGTTTCAATGGCTTCTTCCCACGTAATCGGTGCAAACTGACCTTCGCCTTTTTGGCCAACACGTTTTAAAGGAGTGGTCAGCCTTTTTTCATCATATAAACGGGCTGTGACATTACGCACTTTGTTGCAAATGTTTCCTTGTGTGACAGGGTGGTCCGGATCTCCCTGCACTTTCACGATCTTTCCATTTTCTTTATGTATTAAAAGACCGCACTGATCCGGGCAATCTAACGAACAAACTGATTTGAATATTCCGTCTTTCATCGCTGTATAATCGGTCATGAGTTTTCGGCTTCCTTTCTGCATTCCGTTATCACTTTGTATGGATTTTATTTTAGCATGTTCGGAGGAGGAAGGTAAGAAAGAGATGATGAATTGAAGAAAATGAAAAAAAGCCCCTGAAAAGGGACTTTTAAAAACGGGTGACTTGTACAGGAAATTCTTTTACCCCAAAAACAAACGTGCTTTGAATAGGTTTTAGCTGATCTGTAGCGCAGGTGATGTCTTGAAACGTATGGAGTAAAACGTCAAGCGCAATGTTGCTTTCAAGCCGGGCAAGCGGTGCACCGAGACAAAAGTGGATGCCAAACCCAAAGCTCATATGTGGATTTGATTTTCGGTCAAGCCGGAACGTATCTGGATCTTCAAATTTCTGTTCATCCCGATTTGCTGAAGCAACCCAGCTGATGAGATAGTCTCCTTTTTCAATGTGCGCGCCTGCAATTTCAACATCTTCTGCAGCGATTCGGCCAATGGCTTGAACAGGGGGATAATACCGTAACGTTTCCTCAGTCAATTGAGGAATAAGAGAGGGGTCCTGCCGAACTGATTCAGCGATATGCGGCTGCTCTGTCAGCAGTCGTACGGCATTGGTTATTAAATTGGTCGTTGTCTCATTGCCTGCAACGAGTAGTAGAATACAAAAGCCAAGCAGTTCATTTTCCGTTAAACGCTCTCCATCAATTTCCGCTTGAATGAGAAGCGAGATCAAGTCATCGGCTGGTGTTTCTTTTCGTTTTTTGATCAAATGAGCAAAATAAACGGACAGCTCCTCTTCAGCGCGTTTCTGCATATCTACAACAGCCTGAATGGCTTCTTTTGATTCATCCTTAGCACCTGCCACAAGGGCATCAGAATGTTTTTTAATCAGCTCTCTGTCCTGCACCTCTGCACCGAGAAGCTCAGCGATGATCATCACTGGCAGGGGAGCTGCTAAATCTTGCACAATATCAAACGTACGTTGGTCCTTAACTTGATTTAATAGATCATGTGTCAAGTCTTTGATCTTATCTTCTAATTGCTTGATCGCTTTTGGGGTGAACGCTTTATTCACAAGCGCTCTCATCTTTGTATGTTTTGGAGGATCCATCGTTAAAATACTTGTTTTAGACGTGCTTCTTCCTCGCTGTGAAGAGAACACTTTAGGCTGTTTTAGAACAGACTGGATATCCGAATATCGAAAGAGATCCCAACACTTTCTTGTCTCATCATATCTAATATCACTCTCTGCACGCAGCTCATTGTAAATAGGGAATGGGAAAAGAAGGTCATCGGTAGAACGGATTTCTTTCATTGGAATCACATTGACATAGTTTTCTTTCACTTTCATTATGAACGCTCCTTTTTCACATGATTTCTCTTTCACGGTATCACCAGTAAAATATCATTTCAACGGACATGTTTTCTAAAATATGTCAATAGTCTAATCGAAAGATTCAAGCACATTCACTATATAGGAAAATAGAAAGTCATTAAAATGAGAGCGCTTTCTGAAAAATAGAATTGAAGTCACCGAAACCAAAAATAAATTGGTGAATCCAGTCGAACGAAAGGGTCCTATGATTCAAATGAACATAGTTCTTTTGATCTAAATTACTGTATTTGAAAAACACGGCTAACATACTTGCAGCAAGCTGCCGGCCATGCATTCGGGACTTTTGAAAAGCGCTGGCTCTTTCTTGACACGATTTCTCATCATGTTACGATTACTAACGTGCGAAAAACACGAACAAAAAGCGAACAAGGGAGAGGATCAATATCATTGATCAAAAGAAAGTTGCTTTCATTGGAGCAGGTTCTATGGCGGAAGGAATGATTGCAGGGATTGTGCGATCAGGACAGATGCCGCTAGACCAAATTTACGCAACAAACAGACAAAATCAACTTCGATTGAATGAACTAACGAAACGATACGGAATCCAAACAGCCGCAATGGATTCATTTCCTTTTGAAGAAATGGATATGTTGATCCTGGCCATGAAGCCAAAGGATGCTGAAGCAGCCCTTGAATCATTAAAACCTCGTATTCAGCCAGATCAGCTCATCATGTCTGTCCTTGCAGGTGTTAAGCTATCGTATATTGAAGACATGCTGCATGAAGGCCAGCCTGTTATGAGGGTCATGCCAAATACATCAAGTACGATCGGAGCATCAGCGACTGCTTTATCTGCTGGACGTTACGTGAAAAACGACCATATGAGCATAAGCCAGGCTCTTTTATCTGAAATGGGCGAAGTCTATACCATTCAGGAAGAGCAAATGGATATTTTTACTGGAATTGCTGGAAGCGGGCCCGCCTACTTTTATTTCTTAATGGAAAGAATCGAAGAAGCAGGAGAAGAGGCAGGTTTATCAAAGGAATTGTCTCGCCAAATTGGCGCGCAGACACTCCTCGGTGCGGCAAAAATGCTGCAAAAAACAGAGGAAAATCCTTCTGTCCTAAGAGAGAAAATTACGTCACCAAATGGAACAACTGCTGCAGGACTCAATGCATTAGATGATTTTGGCGGAGGAGAAGCGATCAAGCAGGCTGTCAAGCATGCTGCCAATCGATCAAAAGAGATAAGCAATCAGCAAAAACAAAAAGTATCTATATAAATAGAGCTCAGGTACAGGAGTGATTAGGTGTACGCAGATAAAGAGAGAAAACGAATTGTTGTGAAAATCGGAAGCAGCTCTCTTACTAGCTTTCAAGGTGAGATTAGTTTGAAAAAACTAGAAAACCTCGTCAATCAAATTGTGAAACTCAAAGATGAAGGACATGAAGTCATTTTGGTTTCATCTGGTGCGGTTGCAGCTGGTTACCGAAAACTAGGATTTATTGATAGACCCAAAACACTGCCGGAAAAGCAGGCATCTGCCTCAATTGGGCAAGGGCTTTTAATGGAATCATATTCTACTTTATTTTTATCACACGGTTATATTGCCTCACAGCTCTTAATTACAAGAAGTGATTTTTCTGATGAAACGCGCTATCAAAATGTGCGTAACACAATGAACGTGTTATTAGATCGAGGCATCATCCCAATTATTAATGAAAATGATACAGTGACGATCAATCGGTTGAAGTTTGGAGACAACGATACATTGTCTGCAAAAGTAGCTGGACTCATTGATGCGGATTTCCTTGCCATTTTATCTGATATTGATGGCTTGTATGAAGATAATCCTCATACAAATCCAAATGCAAAGAGAATTCTTGAAGTGACAGACATCACAGAAGACATCGAAGCAGCTGCTGGAGACGCTGGCAGCAGCGTAGGTACAGGCGGAATGAAATCAAAGCTCGATGCGTTTAAAATATCAATGGCCGCAGGGATCAACGGCTTTTTAGGAAAAGCAGATACGCCTGACATTTTAGACAAAGCCATCAATGGGACAGAGGACGGTACTTATTTTACCGCTGACGAAAATGTAGCGCCGCTCAATTATAAGAAGCAGTGGATTGCCTTTCATTCTGGACCAAAGGGTGAGATCGTGGTTCAAGAGAAAACACAGGAATTCCTCATGCACCGAGAGGGAAGCCTTGATTCTGATGGGATTGTCAACGTAAAAGGTTCGTTTAAAAAAGGCGATGTGGTCCGTATTTTAGATCAAGATGGAAGAGAAATAGGTCTTGGCATTGTGAATTATGCGTCAGATGAACTCGCACGTAAGAGTGATTTGTTACAAGATGAAATCGTGCATGTCGTCGATCTTGAAGCATTTGTTTGTCATTTAGATTTATCGATTCCAGTTTGTTAACCAAAAGGGAGGAATTCCATGACACTGACAGCTGAAGTTGTCACATCGGTCAAAGAAAAAGCGAAAAAAGCAAAGCATGTTTCAAAAAAACTAAGTTTACTTCAAACAGAGGAAAAGAATGACGCGCTTCTTAAAATGGCAGAAGCATTAGAGCAAAACAGCCGCTTTATTTTACAGGAGAATCAAAAGGATTTAGATGCTGGCAAAGAAAAGGGCTTCACAGAGGCACTCTTGGATCGATTAATGTTAAATGAAGAAAGAATTCATGAGTTTGCTGAAAGTTTGCGGCTCGTGACGAGATTAACAGATCCTGTTGGAGAAATATTGGATGAATGGACTCTTGATAACGGCTTACACGTAAAAAGCCGAAGAGTACCGCTCGGTGTGATCGGGATGATCTATGAAGCGAGACCGAACGTCACTGTCGATGCAGCAGGCCTTGCCTTAAAGGCAGGCAACTCAGTGATTTTAAAAGGCGGTTCCTCCGCTATTTCTTCCAACAAAGCCATTGTCAGTGTGATCCATGAAGCATTGGATCAAACAAAGATTCCTCGTGATGCGGTGCAATTAATTGAACAAACAGATCGTTCATCCGTTCAGGCGATGTTTCAACTAAAAGAGTGGATCGATGTTTTAATTCCGCGAGGCGGAGCCTCTTTAATCAAAACAGTGGTAGAAGAATCCACTATCCCAGTGCTTGAAACAGGGACAGGGAACTGTCATGTCTTTATTGATCAAACCGCAAATGTGAAAAAAGCCATTGAAATTGTGATCAATGCAAAAACGAATCGTCCGGCTGTATGTAATGCACTTGAGACGCTGATCATTCATCGCGAATGGCTGAAAGAGAATGCAGCCTCATTAAATGAAGCTTTGCAGGAGCATCGTGTCACTGTACATGGCGACCAGGCAGCAGAGTCTTACTTTTCAAACGCGGTTCCTGCTGGAGAAGTGGATTGGACAGATGAGTATTTAAGTCTGGATCTTGCAGTAAAGGTAGTCGATTCAATTGACGAAGCGATCAGCCATATCGATCAGTATGGCACAAAACATTCAGAAGCGATCGTGACAGAAGATGAAAAAAATGCACTCACGTTTCTAAACGAAGTCGATGCGGCGGCTGTTTATCATAACGCATCGACTCGCTTTACAGACGGCGGTGCACTTGGCTATGGAGCTGAAATCGGCATCTCCACGCAAAAGCTGCACGCCAGAGGGCCAATGGGACTTCCTGCACTCACGACAACTAAGCTGCTTCTGTGTGGTGACGGTCAGATTAGAAGCTAGAAAGATTCAAGAAACACTACCTTTTTTATGAGGTAGTGTTTTTAACTTTATTTAAAAGAAATACACGTTATCCTACGTTTGCACAATTGTTCTTCATGATCTTCTCAAATTTAAAAAATTCAAATTCCTCAGGTGCTAAAGGTTCATTGCCTTGATGTGCTTCATGAGGTGCGTTTGGATCTGGATGGTGTAAGTGATAAAATTCAACTATTTGAAAGCCGCACTTATTGACATAAAAATGAATGTTGCGTTTTTCAAAGTATGGAGTCACAACCTCCCATACAATCGTTTCTGGATATTGCGCCTCGATGGCTTTCCATGCTGCCTGACCAATGCCCTGGCCGTGAAAGGATGATGAAATGTATAGCAAATCAACCGAGTTGTGATGTGTCTCTTGGTTGATTTTGATCACAACGCCTCCTGCCTTTTCACCATTTAGCATAATATGATAAACAATGTGTTCATTCGAATGAAAAGATTCATCAATCACTTCATCTGGAGGAATTGGTCCATCATGCGCATCGCCAAATGCATCGATCACACCAGCTGTAAAAGCTTTTTGGAGCTCTTTTTTCATTGAAGGGAAGTCCTCTTTATTTGCTTGTGCTAATGTTACTTCATGTTGAGTTATTTTGTTCATTTTTTTATCCTTTCCATGCGTAGTGATGTTTCTGGATGTTATAATAAAGGATGGAGTTACTCCATAGTCAAGGAAGGAGCCTTCATCATGATCAATGATGTGCAAAAAACGTTTTTTACTGGAGAATTTGCCAAGCTATTTGATGTCAAAAAAGATACGCTTCTGTATTATGATAAAATCGATTTATTTAAGCCGGCTGGTGTTCACGAAAATGGATACCGTTACTATACACTTGAGCAATTTGACCATTTTATTGCGATTCAATCCTTGCGGGCTGTTCAATTTCCGATCAAAGAGTTAAAACAATATTTCACAGAACCTTCCCGCGAGAGACTGCAAAGCCTAGCGGCCGACCAAATAAAAAAGGTCAAACAAGAGATTGAAAAGCTTCAAGACATCCAAGCTTTTCTTATGCGGGTGATGGAGACGACACATGAATTAGCAAATGTGAAAATAGGCGAGGTCCTGTTTCAAGAGCTGCCAGAAGAACCTGTTGTACTAAGTGCATCAAACCCGATCGACTTCAATACACCTGTAGAAGAAATATCACGTATTGTAGGGGAATTTTTAAAGGGAGTTGGCATAAAAGGGGCTGCGGCAAATGGTTCTGTCTTAAAAAAGGAGCAGTTCCGTAAGCGGCACTATCATCAGTCAGATCAGCTGTTCTGCCGAATGGATGGCCCGGGGGCAGTCAAAAAACCTGGCGGGCTCTATGCGGTGATGTATGATCAAGGAACATTTGATGAGATCGAATCTGCTTATTCGCATTTGTTAGATGAAATCGAGAAAGAGGGCATGATGCTGGATGGAGATGTATTTGAGGAGTATTTACTACATTCGCTCATGTCTAAAGATGAAGCAGAATATATAACGAAGCTCAGTGTAAAAGTGAAGAATCGAGCAGATGGCAATTGAAAAGAGGATAGACAGCATGTGACATGCGTGTCTATCCTCTTTTTTTGATGTTATCCCACTTGATTTTCGGCAAATTGACTCATATATAAGTCTGCATAGAAGCCTTTTTGTTTTAAAAGTTCGCTGTGCGATCCTTTTTCAATGATGCTTCCATCCTTCATGACTAAAATAAGGTCTGCATCCTTGATTGTTGAAAGTCTGTGTGCAATCACGAAGCTCGTTCTGCCTTTCATCAATTCATTCATTGCTTTTTGAATATGCATCTCTGTCCGTGTATCCACACTGCTTGTTGCTTCATCTAATATCAAGATCTTTGGATCAGATAAAATGGCACGGGCGATGGTTAACAGCTGGCGCTGACCTTGAGACAGGTTGCCTGCATCTTCTGTTAACAGTGTGTCATATCCATCTGGAAGCGTGCGGATGAAATCATCTGCATAGGCATGTTTGGCGGCTTTGATGACATCCTCTTTGGAAACGTGCTGCCTGCCATAGGCAATGTTGTCGTAAATCGTTCCTTCAAAGAGCCATGTATCTTGAAGAACCATCGCAAATAATTCTCGTACTTGCTGACGGCTGAGGTCAGTTGTTTTGACACCGCCAATGCGTATGGAGCCTTGATCTAATTCGTAAAAACGCATTAAAAGATTAATGATGGTCGTTTTTCCCGCGCCTGTTGGTCCGACAATGGCAACCGTCTGTCCTTCTTGCACATCTAAATTCAAATCTTTAATAATCGGATGACCTTTTTCATATCCGAATTGAACTTGTTCAAAGCTCACATCGCCTGAGAGTGATGCAAGATCAATTGCCGCATCTTCTTCGGTGCTTTCTTCTTCCTCATCAAGGATTTCAAACACCCTTTCAGCAGACGCGATCGCTGATTGAACTAAGTTTGCGACGCTTGATGCTTGCACAAGCGGCTGAGACATTTGCTGTGTGTATTGGATAAACGCCTGCACATCCCCGACACGAATATTCCCGTTAATGACAAGAATCCCGCCGGCTACACTGACTGCCACATAGCCAAGGTTCCCGATAAAGGTCATCATTGGCATCATTAAACCAGAAATGAACTGCGCTTTCCTTGAAGATTCATACAGCTTTTCGTTTAATTCATCAAATGTATCGATTGCTTTCTTTTCGTAGCCATACGCACGAACTGTCTGATGTCCTGTGAACATCTCATTGATATGTCCATTGATCGTGCCAAGCTCTTTTTGCTGCGCTTTAAAATGCTTTTGAGAAAATGACGTAATACCGCGAATCGCAAACAGGCTGAGTGGCAGCGTCAAACAAACAAGCAATGTAAGCAGCGGACTGATGAAGAGCATCATGACGACAATCCCAATGACTGTAATCACAGATGTAATCACTTGGGTGAGCGCCTGCTGAAGCGATGTATTAATATTATCGATATCATTCATCACACGGCTTAGCGTGTCCCCGTGGGTTGTTTTATCAAAATAACGAAGGGGGAGACGTGTGAGCTTGTCATTTGCTTCCTGCCGTAATTCAGCAATGGTCTGTTGAGAGACACCAGCCATGACATATTGCTGAACGAATGAAAAGAGGGAGGCAACGACGTACAGCACGACAAGCAGTAAAAGAATTCGTGAAATGACGTCAAATTGAACGGCTGTTCCATTCGTAAAGCTGTCAAATAGGGAAGAGGTAGCATCCCCAAGCAGCTTTGGACTAATGACGTTAAAGACAGTTGAACCAATCGCTGCAATAAAGACGATGATCAGCTGAAATTTCCTTGGTTTTAAGTAGCCTGTCAAACGTAGCAGTGTTTTCTTAAATTCCTTCGGTTTTGCGGCTGGCCCTTTAGGGTGGCCGCCTTTATGGCCCATGCCGGAAGACATTTTCTTACTCATCCTCGCTCACCTCCTGACCTTCCTGAGAGGCGACAATCTCTTGGTATACAAGATTGTCCTTTAATAATTGTTCATGTGTTCCAATACCTGCGATTTTCCCTTCATCAAGTACAATGATTTTATCACTATGCTTCACTGTACTGATTCGTTGAGCCACAATGATGAGGGCTGCATGAGCTTTTTCTGCTTCTAATGATGCCCGCAGCTTCGCATCTGTCTTGTAATCAAGTGCTGAAAAGCTATCGTCAAACAGATAGAATGATGGTCTTCTCACTAGCGCCCTTGCAATGGAAAGTCGCTGCTTTTGGCCGCCGGATAGATTGGAACCACCTTGATCAATTTCTGCATCAATTCCGTCATCTTTTTGCAAAACAAATTCTTCGGCCTGCGCAGTTCGCAGCGCCTGCCAGATGTCTTCATCGCTTGCATCCTGTTTGCCAAAGCGTACATTCTCGGCAATGGTTCCGCTGAATAAAACAGCTTTTTGAGAGACATAGCCCATTTGGTTTCTCAGTTTTTCCTGAGGTAGTTCTCTAATGTCTACACCATCTAGTGTAATCCGGCCTTCTGACACTTCATAAAAGCGCGTCATCAGCTGGAGAAGTGTTGTTTTTCCAGAACCCGTACTTCCGATAATGGCTGTCGTTTCACCAGTTTTGGCTTCAAACGTGATACCTTGAACGGCTGGTTTCTCAGCATTTGAGTAATAAAATGACACATCCTCAAAGCGAATGGATTGAGCGGGCTCGTGAAGCTCAGTCATAGATTCTTCTTTATCTTTAATCTTTGGTTCCATGTTTAACACTTCATTCATGCGTTTAGCTGATGCTTGTGCTCTTGGGACCATAATAAAGCTCATCGACAGCATAATCAGTGCCATTAAAATCATCATCGCATATTGAATGAAGGCAATGAGATTCCCAACTTCCATTTCTCCGGCATCAATTCGGTTTGCACCAAGCCAGACAATACCGATATTCGTGAAGTTCATGATGATCAGCATAAATGGAAACAAGTAAGCCATTAATCGGTTGACTTTAAGACCAGTGTCCTTATAGGACGTGTTGGCTTCTTGGAATCGCTCCTTTTCATCATCCACACGGTTAAACGCACGAATAACGCGGATGCCTGAAAGAGATTCCCGCATAATTAAATTCAGCCGGTCTGTTTTTTTCTGAAGCTGGCCGAATAGAGGGATGGCTTTTCTTGACACCAAATAGATGAATCCGCCAAGAAGGGGGAGGGCCGCTAAAAAGATAAGAGACAGGACAGCATCCCTGGAAACTGCCAAAATAATTCCGCCCACAAGCATGAGCGGGGCTCGCGTCATCATTTGTAAAATCATAATCGTCACATCTTGGACTTGTTTCACATCATTTGTTGATCTAGTAATAAAGGAAGATGTGCCGATCTTTTGAAATTCTTCTAATGAAAATTGTTCGACATGCACAAACAGCTGTCTTCTCATATCACGGCCGAAGCCAAGTGCTGTCTTTGATGACAAGTAAGACTTCCAAATGGTGAGCAAAATGGCGAGTAAAGAACAAGCCACCATCCAGCCGCCAACCTTCCATATGTAAGCAATATCTCCCTGGACGATACCGACATCAACGATATCTGCTGTTAACGTCGGTAAATACAGCTGGAGCATACTGCTTAAAAAGGTGAGAATGACAATGGACACAACGGACAGCCGATACGGCTTTAAAAACGATAAAATTGATTTCATACGAATACCTTTCTTCCATATAGTCTTTTGTTCTGTAACCCATCATATACAAAGAGGGATTATTTCTACAAATGAAATGTCTTCTTTTAATGAATTATTTATATTGTTCAATTTTAGAAAAGAAATCCTTCACAAACACATAAAAATCATGGGCAGAAGGAGACATTTCGCGCGTTTTAGATGCAATAATGCCAACCGTTCGTCTCACTTGAGGAAAATCGATTGGAATTTTCACTGTAAATCGGGGTGTTGTTTCATAAAAGGCGCTTTCGGGTAATAAGGTAACACCCATACCTGCCGAGACGAGACCTTTAATCGCATCCAAATCTTCTCCTTCAGATGAAATGGTAGGCTCATAGCCTGCCTGCTTGCAAGCATCAACCGCAATTTGTCTCAGCACATACCCTTCAGGAAATAACACGAAATGATCCCTTCTTAAATCACTTAAATGAATACTCCTTTGTCCGCTAAAGGGGTGGCTAACCGGTAAAAGGGCATAAATGCTTTCGGAAAACAAAATATTTCCTTCTATTTGAGAATCGTTTGTCGGTACGGGTCCTAAAAAGGCGAGATCGATATCTCGGTTTTTGACCGCTTCAATGAGAAATTTATAGGACCCTTGACGAAGTAAAAAATCGACCTCTGGATATTCCTGCTTAAAGGCGGAGATGACAGAAGGGAGCACTTGGCTTGCTAGACTTGTAGGAAAGCCAATATTCACCGTTCCTTTGTGCGGGTCTAAGTATTCATCAATTTGCTCTTTCGCATAATCAATGGCTTTGAGTGCAGTTCTGACATGATCTAAAAATTGTCTGCCGATCTTCGTTAATTTGATATTTCGTCCTTCTCGTTCGAATAAGGCCACTCCAAGCTCTTCTTCTAAATTCGCAATCTGCCGGCTGATGGCAGATTGGGCAACATGTAAGTTTTCAGCCGCTTCTGACACGTGTTCACGGTCTGCGACTTCTACAAAATAACGTAACTGACGAAGCTCCATTTTTGCACTTCACACCCATCTATCTCAAAAAGAGATTGTTTTGATCTAAATTATATATTGTTTATATCAATTTGAAAACTTAAAATAAGTTACAGAGTTTGTGAGATTTTATTACTGTGAAAAAACGGATCTTTTAAACGGGGGAGAGAAACGATGACTTATAATCAACTACCACAACCACAAGGTCTCTACCGTCCTGAATTTGAACATGATGCATGTGGAATCGGACTGTACGCCCATTTAAAAGGGGAGGCGACACATAGCATCGTCAAAAAGGGATTACAAATGCTGTGCCAGCTTGATCATCGCGGCGGGCAAGGCAGTGATCCGTATACAGGTGATGGTGCCGGTTTAATGGTACAGCTGCCAGACGCTTTCTTTAGAAAGAACTGCAAAGAATTTGCACTTCCTGAAAAAGGCCGTTACGGGGTAGGAATGGTCTTCTTTTCAAAAGATGATGACGAAAAAACGCGTCAAGCCATCGAACAGAAAATCAACGGGTTCATTAAACAAGAAGGTCAAACATTAATTGGCTGGAGAACGGTTCCTGTCGATCCAGGAAAAATTGGTACTGTCGCAGCGAAGAGCTGTCCTGTTGTGAGACAGGTCTTTATCGGAGCAAACGGCAACATCACAGATCGTTTGTCATTTGAACGAAAATTATATGTCATCCGTAAGCAGGCTGAGAACTGGGGAACAAGAGAGGAAAAGCAATTTTACTTTGTCAGCCTGTCGAGTCAAACCATCGTATACAAGGGGCTTTTAACATCAGATCAAGTCGATGCTTTTTATCTTGATCTACAGGATGAAACATTTGTTTCTGCATTTTCACTTGTTCATTCAAGATTTAGTACAAATACATTTCCTACATGGGAAAGAGCCCATCCAAACCGTTACTTAATTCACAACGGAGAAATCAACACATTAAGAGGAAACATCAATTGGATGAGAGCAAGAGAACAACAATTCGTATCTGAAGCCTTCGGAGACGATTTAGACAAGATTTTGCCAGTGCTGAATGCAGACGGAAGTGATTCATCCATTTTAGACAATGCCTTTGAATTCTTTGTGCTTGCAGGCCGTACACCTGCTCATACAGCAATGATGCTGATTCCTGAGCCTTGGACGGAAAACACGCACATGTCGAAAGAGAAACGGGCATTTTATGAATACCATAGTTCTCTCATGGAGCCGTGGGATGGACCAACAGCCATTTCCTTTACGGACGGGAAACAAATCGGGGCGATCTTAGACCGAAACGGATTGAGACCGGCAAGATATTATGTCACGAATGATGATCATATCATTTTCTCTTCTGAGGTTGGCGTAATTGACACAAATGAAGAAGATGTGAAGTATAAAGATCGTCTTGAGCCTGGTAAAATGCTGCTCATTGATCTAGAAGAAGGACGAATTATTTCTGACGAAGAAGTGAAATCGACCATTGCGAATGAACTTCCTTATCAAAAATGGCTCGATGAAGAAATGGTCCACGTCAATCGCTCAGAAGAAAATTCAGAAAATTCTAGTATAATGGACGATTTATTGACGCGTCAGCGTGCGTTCCATTATACGTATGAAGACATTCAAAAGTATTTAATTCCTTTACTAGAGGAAGGCAAGGACCCAATCGGTTCAATGGGAAGTGACACACCGCTTGCTGTGTTATCAGATCGTGCGCAGTCTCTTTTTCATTATTTTAAGCAGCTGTTTGCACAAGTCACGAACCCGCCGATTGATGCCATTCGTGAGCAGCTCGTGACATCAACCATGACTTGGTTAGGTGCCGAAGGCGATATTTTACATCCGAATGAATATTCATGCCGAAGAATTAAACTTTATACACCGGTCTTAACGAGCGGACAATTTAACGGCTTGAAAACGATTGTTCATAATGCCTTTAAAAGCAAAACAATCCATACACTTTTCACCGATGATTTAAAGCGCGGACTGGATGCGATGTTTGAAGAGGCGGAAAAAGCGATCAGAGAAGGTGTCTCTTTATTAATCCTTTCAGACCGTGAAATGACAGCACAAAAAGTACCGATTCCACCACTTCTTGCGCTAAGTGCACTTCATCAGCATCTTGTGCGTCAAGGTCTACGGACAAAGGTCAGTCTGATCGTTGAATCTGGAGAGGTGAGAGAGGTCCATCATTTTGCCGCACTAATTGGCTACGGCGCAGATGCGATTCACCCTTACCTTGTCTATGAAACGTACAAACAGCTGATTGCAGACGAAGCGATTTCGATCAGCTTTGATGAAGCTGTTACAAAGTTTGGTAAAAGCGTGACAGAAGGTGTCGTCAAAGTCATGTCCAAAGTGGGGATTTCCACTGTGCAGAGCTATAGAGGCGCACAAATCTTTGAAGCAGTTGGGATTAGTGAAGACGTCATTCAAGCGTATTTCACAGGAACAGCTTCTCAGCTTGGCGGGATTGATCTTGACACCATTGCTCATGAGGCAAAACTTCGCCATGAAGCAGGGTATCAAGCAGCAACTGACCAGACACTTGAATCAGGCAGTGAATTCCAGTGGAGAAAAAATGGAGAGCATCATGCCTTTAACCCAAAAACGATCCATACGCTCCAGTGGGCATGCCGTAATGAAGATTACGATCTATTTAAACAATATACAAAAGCAGCGGATGAAGAAAGAATCGGCTTCCTCAGAAACCTGTTTGCATTTCAGCCAAAACAAAAGCCGGTTCGTCTGGAAGAGGTTGAATCTGCTGAATCCATCGTGCGCCGCTTTAAGACAGGTGCCATGTCATTTGGATCTTTAAGTAAAGAAGCGCATGAGGCACTTGCGATTGCGATGAACCGAATTGGCGGTAAAAGTAACAGCGGAGAAGGCGGAGAAGATCCTGCCCGCTTTACAGTAGATGAACACGGTGATGACCGCAGAAGTGCGATTAAACAAATCGCTTCTGGCCGATTTGGTGTGAAAAGTCATTACTTGGTCAATGCAGATGAACTGCAAATTAAAATGGCGCAAGGAGCAAAACCTGGAGAAGGCGGACAGCTGCCAGGAAATAAAGTGTATCCTTGGGTGGCCGATGTACGTGGTTCTACGCCAGGTGTCGGATTGATTTCACCACCGCCGCATCATGATATTTATTCCATTGAGGATTTGTCACAGCTGATTCATGATTTGAAAAACGCGAACCGTGATGCACGCATCAGTGTCAAGCTTGTATCTAAAGCCGGCGTTGGCACGATTGCAGCAGGTGTAGCAAAAGGAACTGCGGACGTCATTGTTATCAGTGGTTATGATGGCGGTACAGGAGCTTCACCGAAAACAAGTATTAAACATACAGGGCTTCCTTGGGAGCTTGGATTGGCAGAGGCGCATCAAACTCTTGTGTTAAATGGTCTTCGCGAAAGAGTCGTTCTTGAAACAGACGGAAAGTTAATGACTGGCCGCGACGTTGTGATGGCTGCGATTTTAGGAGCAGAAGAATACGGCTTTGCGACAGCTCCACTTGTCGTGCTGGGCTGCGTGATGATGAGAGCATGTCATTTAGATACTTGCCCAGTCGGTGTTGCCACACAAAATCCAGAGCTTCGCAAAAAGTTCATGGGTAACCCTGATCACATTGTGAACTTCATGATGTTTATTGCAGAAGAAGTAAGAGAAATCTTAGCGGAACTTGGCTTTACATCAATGGATGAATTAATCGGACGTACGGACGTCCTAGCGGTCAGTGAACGAGCAAAAGCTCACTGGAAAGCAGGCCAGCTAAACCTTGAAACACTGCTTTATCAGCCAGAAGGAGCGCGGACATTCAGAACACCGCAAAATCATAAAATTGACGAATCGCTGGATATGAATGAAATCCTTCCTTATGTGCAAGAAGCGCTGAATCATCAAACACCGGTTGATCTATCATTGAACATTCGCAATATCAACCGTGTGGCCGGAACCATTACTGGCAGTGAAGTGTCTAAGCGCTACGGGGAAGAGGGCTTGCCAGAGGATACGATCACACTCAGATTCACTGGTTCAGCTGGACAAAGCTTTGGCGCATTTGTGCCAAAGGGCATGTCTCTCTATTTAACAGGTGATTCAAATGACTATATCGGCAAAGGACTCTCAGGAGGCAAAATTGCTGTTAAAACGTCTGATCATTTTGTACAAAATGGACATGAAAACGTCATTGTAGGAAACGTTGCATTTTACGGTGCAACTAGCGGAAAAGCTTATATTAACGGGCGTGCTGGTGAACGATTTGCTGTTCGTAATTCAGGTGTACATGTGGTTGTTGAAGGAATTGGAGATCACGGCTGTGAATACATGACTGGCGGACGTGTCGTTATTTTAGGAGACGTTGGGAAAAACTTTGGTGCAGGTATGTCTGGCGGTGTGGCTTACATCCATACATCGGATGCAAAACAGTTCAAAAGAATGTGCAATATGGAAATGATCATGTTTGAAAAGCTCACAGATCATGAAGAAGAACTAGAAGTAAAGCAAATGATCAAGGAACACCTTGATTATACAAACAGCTCAAAAGCAGCAGCACTTCTTGAAAACTGGGAGCAAGAAAAGGATCAATTCATCAAAGTCATTCCGAGAAATTACAAAATGATGCTTCAAAGTATTGAAGAACAAAAACAAGCGGGCCTCAGTCATGAAGAAGCGGTGATGTTTGCCTTTGAAGCAAACACAAAACCGAAAAATCAAGAAACGGCAAACGGGCAAAAAGCAGCCCTCGCTCATTAAGAAAGGGGAGAGGACAATGGGCAAAGCAACAGGTTTTATGGATTATAAAAGAGAAAAGCCAAATGAACGTGACCCTCTCACTCGTCAAAATGACTGGAAAGAATATTCAGCTCCTTATACAGATGACGTATTGAAAAAGCAGGGCGCTAGATGTATGGATTGCGGAACACCGTTTTGTCAAATTGGGATGGAGATCAGGGGCGGCGTGTCTGGCTGCCCGATCTACAACTTAATTCCAGAATGGAATGATCTTGTCTATCGCGGGAGATGGAAGGAAGCACTCGAAAGACTGCAAAAAACAAATAATTTCCCAGAGTTTACTGGGAGAGTATGTCCTGCACCTTGTGAAGGGTCATGTACAGTCGCTATCAATGATCCGGCTGTTTCGATTAAAAATATCGAACGCACGATCATTGATAAAGGTTTTGAAAATGGATGGATCACACCAAGAATCCCTTCAAGCCGTACAGGGAAGAAAATTGCCATTGTCGGCTCAGGCCCAGCAGGACTTGCAAGTGCTGATCAATTAAACCAAGCAGGGCACGCTGTCACAGTGTTCGAGCGTTCTGACCGTCTTGGCGGACTGCTGACATACGGGATTCCGAATATGAAGCTCGACAAAGAAGTGGTCGAGCGAAGAGTCAAACTTCTCAGACAAGAAGGCATTGACTTTGTGACGAACACAGAAATCGGCGTAGATATAACTGCCGACGAACTGAAAGAGCAGTTTGATGCAGTTATCCTTTGTACAGGTGCACAAAAGCAGCGTGATCTGTTGATTGAAGGCCGGGAAGCAAAAGGAATTCACCTTGCGATGGATTATTTAACCCTCGCAACGAAAAGCATGCTTGATTCAGGATTTAAAGACAAAAACTTCATTGATGCAAAAGGAAAAGACGTGATTGTGATTGGCGGAGGAGATACAGGTGCGGACTGCGTTGCAACTGCACTTCGCCAAAAAGCAAAAAGTGTTGTTCAATTCGGGAAGCATCCAAAGCTTCCGGATACACGTGTAGGGGATAACATGTGGCCAGAACAGCCTTATGTCTTCTCGCTGGATTATGCTTATGAAGAAGCACAAGCAAAATTCGGAGAAGATCCGCGTCAATATTCAATTCAAACCACAAAAATTGTGGCAGATAAAAATGGAAAATTAAAAGAGCTTCATACCATTCAAATGGAAAAGGTGAAAAACGAACAAGGGAAGTTTGAATTTCATGAAATTCCAGGGACAGAAAAGGTATGGCCTGCTCAGCTCGTCTTTATTGCAATTGGTTTTGAGGGAACTGAACAGCCGCTTGTGAAACACTTTGGCGTGGACAGCAAAAACAATCGCATTGACGCAAAATATGGGGAATATACAACAAATGTAGAAGGCGTATTTGCAGCGGGAGATGCAAGACGCGGGCAAAGCTTGATTGTCTGGGCGATTAATGAAGGCAGACAAGTGGCGCACGAGGTAGACCGTTATTTAATGGGGAGTTCGGTTCTGCCAAAATAGGTCAAACAAAGGGTGTTACAATATAAAGAAAAGCCATGACCAACGTGTGGTCATGGCTTTTTATGATTCAGAAATGGTACGGTTGATCAACACTTTTTTACGTTTAAGCTGCGATACGACTAAACAGAGGAAGACAATCAGAACAAAAAGGGAAATGGTCAAAAAGCCAAACGTATATGAGCCAGTCAATTCTTTTAAACTGCCAAGAATATTAGGTAAAAAGAATCCGCCAATGCCTCCAGCAGCCCCAACAATTCCGGTCACAATCCCAATTTCTTTATGAAATACTTGAGGCACCAGCTGAAAAACAGCGCCATTTCCCATCCCAAGGCACATCATCCCCACAAATAAAAGCGCAATGACCACAGGTAAAGCTGGAAGACTGCTCACGCCTCCTAAGCAGATGCCGATGATTCCGAATAATCCAAGCAGTACTTTCATTCCGCCTATTTTATCGGCAATGAGACCGCCCACAGGCCGAAAGAAGCTGCCTGCCGCCACACAAAGTGTCACAAAATCACCAGCATGAATCTTCGAAACCCCATATTGATCCACAAAGAAAATACTGAGGAAACTGGAAAGCCCGACAAACCCTCCGAATGTGATCGCATAAAGCAAACAGAAAAACCATGTCGATTTCACTTGAAATACTGAAAAGTACGACCGAATCGGCTGAGGAGCGGGCTGATTTAGTGCATCTTTTGCAGTGAAAATAAAAAACAAAAAGACAAGACTTAACGGAATCAGAGCGAGCCCCATTACGGCATGCCACCCGTAAATCTCCGCAAGCCTTGGACCAAATAAGGTGGAGATTAGTGTTCCACTATTCCCGGCGCCTGCAATCCCCATGGCTACTCCTTGTAAGTGAGGAGGATACCAGCGGCTTGCCATTGGCAAAGCAACAGCAAAACTTGCTCCTGCTACTCCAAGCAAAATCCCAATCAGTACAAGCTCTGAAAGGGTTGTACCAGCGATAAACCCCCAAATAAGCGGAATGGTCGTTAAAAGCATTCCTATCACTGCGGTCTTTTTAGGTCCTATTCGATCGGTGAATAAACCAAGCACAATCCGAAAAAAAGAACCAGATAGAATTGGAATGGCCACAATCATGCCTTTCTCTACGGTTGATAAAGCAAAATCTTGTGCAATAAAAGCACCCAGCGCCCCTAACAAAACCCAAATCATAAAGCTCACATCAAAATATAAAAAGGAACCAAACAATGTCTTAGGATGACCACTTGATTTTAATTCTGAGAGTTTCATAAAACGCCTCCTCTATTTTTGAATTTTCTGACTTAAAGATAGCGAGTTCACTTATGTAATGAAAGTATTATGTGAGAAAAATTGACATGAATAAACACTTTTTTACAAGTGTGTGCCATAATCAATCCATACAATGTGCTCGAGCAAGAGGCTTAGAAAGGTTGATTTCAGATGGCAAAACGCAAACTTGTGTTTATCGGAAACGGCATGGCGAGTATGAAATGTATCGAAGAGATCATTCAAAAGCAGCCAGAACATTATGCCATAACAGTCATTGGAAAAGAGAAGCACTCTGCCTACAATCGCATAAAACTTTCGTCGATTTTACAAAAAAGCGAATCATTAGCTGAAATTCAACTAAAGGAAAAAGAATGGTACACCGCACATGACATCACATTGTACAAAGGAGAATCAGTTGTACATATCGATACAAATCGAAAGTGTGTCATGACAGATGCGCGCCGGGAAATTCCCTATGACAAGCTCGTCATTGCAACGGGTTCATCGCCAAATTTTCTTCCTATTCAGGGTGTGTCCAAAAAAGGGATATACGCTTTTCGGACAATTGATGATTATGAGGCCATTTGTGCCGATGCGGTGCATTATCAACAAGCAGCAGTGATCGGAGGCGGCGTGCTTGGTGTGGAGGTAGCAGCTGGTCTGCAGATGGCGGGGCTTGAAACGACCATCATTCATCATACGGAGCGGCTGATGCAGCGCCAATTAGATGAAACAGCAGCCGGATTATTACAGCGAAAATTCATAAGAAAAGGCATTCAGGTGAAAACAAATGCCCATACCATTGCATGCTTAGGCGGTGAGAGGGTAGAAGGCGTTCTATTGAAAAATGGAGACATCGTGGATGCTGATCTTGTTGTTTTTACAACAGGTATCCGTCCGAATATACAGCTTGCAGAGAATCATGGCATACACACGAGAAAAGCCATTGTTGTCAATGACGTGATGGAGACTAATATCCCGAATATTTATGCGATTGGAGAATGTGCAGAGCACCAAGGGATGGTGCATGGCCTTGTTCAGCCCATTTATGAACAAGCAAGCGTGCTCGCTAAGCATCTTTTAGGAGAAAAAATCACACATACACCAAAGCCCATTTACTCAACAAAATTAAAAGTACCTGATTTGCCGATTTATTCTGCTGGATGTATTGAACATCATTCTCCGTTTATGTCAGCTGTGACTTATTTAGATGAAGAGCAAGAGGTGTATAAAAAATTCGTCTTTGAACGTCAGGCGCTGGCAGGTATTTTATTCGTCGGAGAGCTGGGGAATGCCGATCAGCTTTTGCAAGATGTAAAAGTGGGACGTGATAAAAGTGTGGTCATGAAAGCCCTTCATGAAAAGCCATCATCCCCACTAGATTCATTAAAAATGGAAGACCTCGTCTGCCAATGTCAAACCGTTACAAAAGGGACGATTTTAAAAAGCATTTCGGTTCATCAGCTGACAAACTTAGACGAGGTGAAAAAAAAGACAGGAGCAGCAACTGGGTGCGGCGGCTGTCAAGAGCTCGTCCGTGCTTGCTGCCAGTTACCATCACATGAACAAACGGAATCGCAGGCCTTTTTTTGTCCATGTACAGAAGTAGAGGAGCAGACCATTTTTTCGTTTATTCAAAAGCAGCAGCAGGTGAATGCTAAAGAAATAAGAAGACATTTTCAATGGAAAACGAATCACGGCTGCGGTATCTGCCGGCCGGCCATTCAATACTATCTCGAGCAATTCCAAAGATCGGTGGAAAAAATTGGCGCTGCTGAACAGGAAGACGTGTTGATTCCTCAATTATATGGGGGCCGGCTTGATCTGGATTTTTTGAAAATCATTACGTCTTTGTTAGAGAACGGGCTGATTGAGCAGGCAGAGCTGACAAGGCATAAACGAATACGGCTCATCGGTGTGTCAAAACAGGCGGCACAAATCGTCAAAAATCATTGGCCAATTATGCCTAATGAGAAAAGAAGACTATCTCATATCCTTTCATGCGACTGTGACGATCCAGCTGTCACGTCACTTGTGATGGAGCTGGAAAGACAAGTGGAAGATACACTTTTACCAGCTGTCACCTCCATTCATATCACCGGTGCTTCTTGCACGTGTAAACTTGCTCCAATTGATGATATCTGTCTGAAAAAGCAGCTGGGTGAATGGAACATTTATATAGGAGGCCAGCTTTTTTACACCTTGGCTCATTCAAGTGAGCTTATTTCTTTTTTAAAAGCGCTGCTTGAAGAGTATAGAAAAAATGCTTACTTTCAAGAATCTATTGGCGATTGGCTGTCACGGCAAGGAAACATTTCTATTCGAGAAAAGTTACTTGATGAGGAAATAAGAGAAGACCTCTGTGCGCAATTTGACCAAAGCAGACAAGGAAATGTAAGACATAAGGATGTGAAGGTATGAGTCAATCTTTTTTACAATATGCCCAGCAAAAATCAAAGCAGGAAGAACAAAAGCGAGTCTTCCCAGCCCAATGTCCTTTTTGCAGTATGCAGTGCAAAATGCAATTAATCGAGCAGCATGTGGAAGGGCGAACACGTTACCAAACGATTGGTGTACACAATCCAACTACGCACGGAAGACTTTGTATGAAAGGACAGCATGCCCACCAGCACGCGCTTCATAAAGATCGCCTGAATCACCCGCTGATCAAAAGAAACGGACAATTTGTAAAAGCGACATGGCAGGAGGCTCTCGAAGAAATCAAAACAAACATAGAATCCCTTCAGCTGTCACATGGCCATGATGTGATCAGTGTGTACGGAAGCGCATCAATTACAAATGAGGAAGCGTACTTACTCGGGAAATTTGCAAGAGTGGCGCTGAAAACGAAATACATCGATTATAACGGCAGACTATGTATGTCTTCGGCAGCAACTGCCGCAAATCAAACATTCGGACTTGACCGTGGTCTGAGCTTTCCTTTAAGCGACATCAAGCATGCACGGGTGTTGATATTGGTTGGAACGAATATAGCGGAATGTCAGCCAACCTTCCTGCCCTACATAGAAGAGGCAAAAAACAATGGCGCTTTTCTCATCGTCATTGATCCGCGAAAAACTCCGACAGCCCAATTAGCCGATTTACATGTCAGCCTCAAACCAGGGTCTGATGCCGCACTGGCAAACGGCATATTGCACATCATGCTGCATGAGCATTTAATCGATGAATCATTTATTCATCAACGAACATCAGGTTTCCAAGAACTAAAGGAGCACACCTCACGCATCTCCTTGCCAGACATTGCTGAGCAAACTGGCGTGACGATTGATGTGATGCAGAAAATAGCACGGAAATTCGCGCAAGAAAAGACAGGCATGATTTTTACAGCAAGAGGCATTGAGCAGCAAATAGACGGTACAGCCTCTGTCCGTAATTTCCTGAATATTCTGCTTGTTACTGGGAAGATCGGCCGCTTTGGATGCGGCTATGGCGCAATAACCGGCCAGGGAAATGGCCAGGGAGCAAGAGAGCATGGGCAAAAAGCAGATCAGCTTCCAGGATATCGAGATATCTCAAATCCTGCTCACAGAAAAGAAATGGCTGAACGATGGAACATTGATGAAAAGGAACTTCCAGGAAAGGGTGTGTCTGCTTTTGAAATGTTTGAAAAAATGCAGGCAGGTGAAATCAAAGCGCTCTTTTTAATGTGCTCAAATCCTGTCCAGTCAGGGCCAAATGCGCACTTGATTCAGCAAGCCATCAAGAACTTGTCCTTTTTTGTTGCCGTTGATTTATTTATGTCTGAGACAGCTGCGCTGGCAGATGTAATTTTACCTGCTTCGTCATATTTAGAGGATGAAGGTACCGTGACAAACGTAGAGGGGCGCGTTACGCTTAGAGAAGCAACATATCCACTTAAACACCAAAGAAAGCACGATTGGCAAATCATTTGTGAAATAGCAGCTGTATTAGGCAAAGGCAGCCATTTTTCCTTTTCATCCGCAGAAGAGATCTTTGAGGAATTAAGAGCCGTAACGAAAGGTGCAAAGGCTGATTATTCAGGCATAACCTATGAAAGGCTGAGGAAGGAACAAGGCATAAAGTGGCCTTGTACTCATTTAGAAGACCCGGGAACTGAAAGATTATTTGAACATGCATTCTCACATTCTGACAGTTTAGCGAAGTTTGCCGTCGTCACACACGATAAAAAGGCTGCAAAGGAACCCGTCAGTCAAGAATACCCTCTTTATTTAACGACCGGCAGGGTGATGGCTCATTACCAAACAGGCGTTCAAACAAGAAGGAGCACCTCTCTTGTTGCCAGACAGTTTGAAGCATATGCAGAGCTTCATCCTGATACAGCGAAAACGTATGGACTTCAGCACGGGGAGCTCGTGACCATCAAGTCAAAAAGAGGAAGTGTTATCATCAGATGCCGCATATCAGACACCATTCGAAAAGATACCGTATTTGTTCCATTTCACTGGAGCAAACATCAATCAATTAATCAATTAATTGATGATCAACTAGATCCGTACAGTAAAATGCCAGGCTTTAAATATTGTCCTGTACAGCTGTCAGCCTACGTGAATGAAAAACTATGTGAGAAATTTTAACATGTATTTTCCATCTATGTTTAGAGTGTGGTACTTTCTAAAAAATGATCACATGAGGGGTGTTTTTTCATGAAAGAAAAACTCGTATTAGTAGGGAACGGTATGGCCGGCATTCGAAGCCTTGAAAACATTTTAAAAACAGACGGCGAACGATTCGACATGACGGTATTTGGGACTGAACCGCATCCTAACTATAACCGAATTCTTTTATCGAAAGTGCTTCAAGGGGATACGAAAGTCGAAGATATTACGTTAAACGATTGGAACTGGTATCAAAAGCATGATATTCAGCTGTTTACAAACGAGACCATTGTGAAGATCGATACAGAGAACCAAACAGTCACCAGTGATCAAGGACGGACCGTATATTATGACCGATTGATTTTAGCAACAGGGTCACTTCCATTTATCCTGCCAATTCCAGGGAGTGATAAAAAAGGCGTAACGGCTTTTCGTACATTGCAAGACACTGAGGAAATGGTCAATGCCTCTAATATGTACAAAAAAGCAGCAGTCATCGGAGGCGGACTCCTTGGGCTTGAAGCAGCACGCGGTCTATTAAACTTAGGCATGGAAGTGAATGTCATTCACCTCGGCTCTCATTTAATGGAACGCCAGCTAGACCCTATTGCAGGACAGCTTCTTCAAAAAGCATTAGAAGAACAGGGGATGAAATTCCTGCTTGGAAAACAGACAAATGAGATTTTAGGAGATACAAGAGTAGAAGGTTTATTATTTTCAGACGGCACTACACTTGAGGCAGACCTAGTTGTCATGGCTGCGGGAATTAAACCGAGTAAAATGCTTGCAGAAATAAGCGGGCTTGAAGTGAACCGTGGGATTATCGTCAATGATTTTATGGAAACGAGTGTCCCGGGCATTTATGCCGTCGGAGAATGTGTGGAACACAGGGGACAAACGTACGGATTAGTTGCTCCTTTATACGATCAAGCGACTGTACTTGCCAAGCATGTATGCGGCTTGAACCCTGCTCCATATGAAGGCTCTGTTCTGTCAACACAGCTGAAAGTATCAGGAGTTGATGTGTTTTCAGCTGGTGATTTTATTGAAAACGATGAGAAAAAGGCGATTAAAATTTTTGACGAACAAAAAGGCATCTATCAAAAACTCGTCTTCCAGCAAAACCGATTAGTAGGCGCCGTCATGTTTGGAGAAACAAGCGACGGACCTCGTTTATTCTCGTACATTAAAGAAGGAATAGATATGTCGGATATGGAGAAGGTATCTGTCTTAACCTCCAATGATCCGGCGCAAGAAAGCACGATTGACAGCATGGCAAACGACCATATCGTTTGCGGCTGTAATGGCGTGTCAAAAGGGCAGATTGTAGAAGCCATTCAGAAAGAAGGCTTAACAACGTTTCAGGAAGTCAAGCAATGTACAAGTGCCTCACGATCTTGCGGAGGCTGTCAGCCTGTTGTCGAAGAGATTCTTTGGCATACGCTAGGTGAGGATGCAAGCCGGACAGCCCAAAAAGAAACCATCTGCGCCTGCACCACTCTTTCACGAGATGAAGTCATTTATGAAATCAAAGAAAAAGGCTTGCAGCATGTCAAAGAAGTGATGAATGTACTTGACTGGAATACAGAAGAGGGCTGTTCAAAATGCCGACCTGCACTGAATTATTATTTAGGCATGCTTTATCCACTTGAATACAAAGATGAAAAGAGCTCACGCTTTGTAAATGAACGCATGCATGCCAATATTCAAAACGATGGTACCTATTCAGTTGTTCCGCGAATGTACGGCGGCGTCACCAATGCAAATGACTTGAGGAAAATAGCCGATGTCGTCGACAAATATGAAATACCGCTTGTGAAAATGACTGGCGGTCAGCGTATCGATCTTCTAGGTGTCAAAAAAGAAGATTTACCAAAAGTGTGGGCGGATCTAGATATGCCATCGGGTTATGCATATGGGAAATCTTTAAGAACAGTTAAAACATGTGTTGGAGAACAATTTTGCAGGTTCGGCACGCAGGACTCCATGGCTCTTGGAATTGCACTTGAAAAGAAATTTGAAGGTCTTGCGACACCTCATAAAGTAAAAATGGCCGTCTCTGCTTGTCCAAGAAACTGTGCAGAGTCCGGAATTAAAGACCTCGGTATCGTGGGGATAGATGGAGGGTTTGAATTGTACGCCGGCGGAAATGGCGGCACACACCTGCGGGCTGGAGATTTATTAATGAAGGTCAGTACAGCAGAAGAAGTAGAGCAAATGGCCGCAGCATACCTTCAATATTACAGAGAAACGGCAAATTATTTAGAAAGAACCTCTGCTTGGGTTGAGCGACTTGGGTTAGAGCATATTCAATCAGTACTCCTAGATGATGAAAAACGAGCAGCCTTAATCGAAAGAATGGACATTGCGCTTTCAACATATGAAGAGCCTTGGCAGGAGCTTCGCGAGAGCCAAAAAGACACGAGACAATTATTTCAAAAAGCGACGGCTTCCGTATAAATCAATTGAAGGGATGAGATCATATGACAGTTTCAGTTGTTAAAGTTCACATTGGCACCCTATCAGATTTTCCGCTCCAGCTAGGGAAAACAGTTGAAGCCGGTCCACTTGAATTAGCTGTTTTTCAAACCTCTAATAAGCAGTTCAAAGCCATTGAAAATCGCTGTCCTCATAAAGGCGGCGTTCTGGCTGAAGGCATGGTCAGCGGCAATCACGTTTTCTGTCCAATGCATGATTGGAAAATTGATCTTTCATCAGGAAACGTACAAGCACCAGATCACGGATGCGTTAAAACATATGAAACATTCGTTGAAGGGGACAATGTCTTTATTTTATTGCCTTCATAAATGGTTTAGATCCTTCCTTTCATGTATATGCTGTATATAAATGCAGCAAGAAAGGAAGGAATCTTTGTGCCGTTCGTTAATATTTTGATTGAACTCTTAATCGGATTCTTCGCTTTATTTTTTATTACAAAATTATTAGGGAAAACACAATTTGCACAAATCACACCGTTTGATTTCATTTCTGCACTAATTTTAGGCGAAATGGTCGGAAACGCTATTTTTGATCCGGAAGTCAGGATTCAGCACATTTTATTTGCTGTTGCAGTATGGGGCGTTCTCATTTATACAGTTGAATGGCTTTCACAGCGCTTTAAATCCATTCGCGCTTTTTTAGAAGGAAGACCTACTCTTGTGATTGATAAGGGGAAGATTCACTACAACCGGTTGAAGAAAAATATGCTTGATATCAATCAGCTGCAGACACTGGTTCGCGCAAAAGGTCATTTTGCCCTGAATGAAATTGAATATGCTATTTTGGAAACGGACGGCTCTGTCAGCGTTCTTCCGAAAATGAAATACGCCCCAGCCACAGCCGAAGATGTGAACGTGAAGGGAAAAGAAGTGAAATTGCCTAGAACGTTTATTATTGACGGCGAAATTTTAAAAAAAGATCTTCAAGAAGCCGGCTTTGATGAATCCTGGCTGAATGAGCAATTAAAAAAGCAGCATATTTCCTCTTATCGAGACGTTCTATTTTGTGAATGGATTGAAAATGAAGGGATTTATGCGATGCAATATGAAAAGTCTAAAAAAACATCCACAACATAAAAACGTGGGTGTTTTTTTGTGCGTGTACGGAATAGGATCAAAAAGAATGTTTGATGAAAACGTTCACAAAATGAGGGGGGAGATATGTGATGAAACTTAGAAACATATGGATGGTCATGGTCTTGTCTTTCTTTCTTTTTGACCCAGCTTCACTTCAAGCAGCAGAAGCTGGGCATAACCGTGTCCTTGTCGTTGATCAAAAGGGAAGCGGGACATACCGCACCGTTCAGTCTGCCATTGATGCGATTCCAGCAAACAATCAACAACCGGCAACGATCTATATTAAAAATGGCGTATATAAAGAAAAAATATTGCTTCCGCAAAATAAACCACACGTATCCTTTATTGGCGAAAACCAGCACAAAACGATTCTTACGTATGATGATACAAATGCAAGCACCGGCAGTACAACAAACAGCTCAAGCACAATGATTCGTGCAAACGATTTTTATGCAGAAAATATCACTTTTCAAAATACAGCTGGCAGACATGCGGGTCAGGCAGTTGCGCTGTATGTGTCTGGCGACCGGGCTGTGTTCAAACAAATACGTGTGTTAGGCTATCAAGATACACTTTATGCAACAGGCACAGGGCGGCAATATTACGAAAACTGCTATATTGAAGGCACGGTCGATTTTATTTTTGGATCAGCCACAGCTGTGTTTAAAAGAGCTGAAATAAAAAGTCTTGGAAATGGGTATATTACTGCAGCATCCACAACAGAAGCACAAAGGTACGGCTATGTATTCATAGATTCTACGTTGAAAAAGGGAACGGCAGCTGCGCAATCGGTTTATTTAGGACGTCCGTGGAGACCTTATTCGGCTGTGACATTCCTCCATACAAAAATGGATGACCATATAAAAGCGGAGGGATGGCATAACTGGGATAACCGTGACAACGAAAGAACGGCCAGGTACAAAGAATTTGGATCGACAGGAGCAGGAAGCAGCCCAGCAAACCGCGTAAAATGGTCAACCATTTTAACCCAAAATGAAGCAAGTCAAATCACAGTTCAGGCTGTTCTTGGCGGAGCCGATGGCTGGAATCCAGAAAAGAGGTAAAGGGCTTGTCAGTTTTCGTCAAAGAAAGCTGACTTTTCTGTTTAAAAAACCTTTGAGAACAAACGTTCTTTTGTGTATAATGAACATATTCTTCTAAAATTGGCTGCAACAAAAAGGAGGGATTGCGTGAAGCGTTTTTCACAGCTCATGTTTTTACAAATATGTATCCTGTCGATTTTATTTCTCCCTTTTTCAGCGAAAGATGAACAACTCAAAGCTCGTGACGATTCCCTTCATTGGATCACAGCTTTAGACGAATTCATACGAACAGCACCTGATTTAGAGGGCGCGATCTCTGGCATCAGCGTCCGCGATACTTCTGACACATCTCTTCTTTATGAACATCAAGCCGATATTCGTCTCACTCCTGCTTCTAATACGAAACTGCTCACATCAGCCATCGCACTTGATATACTTGGAGAAACACACACATTCCCTACAGACATCTGGATGGATGGTTCCATTCAAAAGAAAACGCTACATGGCAGCCTTTATCTTCGTGGCACCGGCGATCCAACTTTATTAGAGGAGGATTTTGCAGCACTCGCCAAACAGGTCAAAAAGGCCGGAATACATACCATTCGCGGACAGCTTGCGGCAGATGACACTTGGTTTGATGACACGAGATACTCGATTGACCTGCCTTGGAGTGATGAGGATCAATATTACGGGGCACAAATTTCTGCTCTCACGGCTTCACCGAATCAAGATTATGATGCAGGGACCGTGATTCTCGAAGTAAAGCCAGGAAAAAAAGCAGGACAGAAAGCCGCCTATGATATGATCCCGAAGACGGATGTCGCTCAAGTCATCAATCAAGTGAAAACAGTTCCAGAAGGCGGAAAAAAGAAAATTTCTTTTAAGCGCTCTCACGGAACCAACAAGATAACGTTGACTGGAACCATTCCGGTTAAAGCAAGCTCATCTAAACAATGGGTAGCTTTATGGGATCCGGCCGCCTATGCTTTAGACTTAATGAAACGAGCGTTAAAGGCGGAAGGGATTCAAGTAAAGGGACCGCTGAAATCAAAACAAGTTCCTAAAAAAGCCAAAAAAATTGCCTCCCATACATCGATGCCATTATCAGAGCTGCTTGTTCCTATGATGAAATTAAGCAACAATACCCATGCAGAAATTTTGCTAAAGGAACTAGGCAAAAAAGTGAAGAACAAAGGGAGCTTTGAAGCTGGGCTGGACGTCATGAATGAACGGCTTCCTGCGTTTGGCGTTGATCCTTCGCTTGCAGTGCTGCGTGACGGATCGGGGATATCACCTATTAACCTTGTCTCTGCTAACCAGTTCACTTTATTTTTGACAAACATTCAAAAGGAAAAATGGTTTAAAACCTATGAACATGCGCTCCCTTTAGCAGGGGCAAGTGAACGAATGGTGGGGGGAACGTTAAGGAACAGATTGAAGGAACCAGCTACACTAGAAAAAGTACGTGCAAAAACAGGGTCGTTAACAACGGTTAGCACACTTTCTGGATATATTGACACGCAGGGCGGAAAAACGCTCGCTTTTTCCATTTTATTAAATCACCTTGTTGATGACGAAAAAGGGAAAGAGATAGAAGACCGTATTGTCAGCATACTAGCTGAGAATCTTTAGATTTAGAGAGAGAAGGAGAACCATCATGACGTTAGATAATAATCAATCTTTAGTAAAAACCATGTCCATTTTTCTCATCCCGCTTTTGCTAAGTAATATTTTGCAATCGATCGGACAATTAGTGTCAATTGTTCTTGTCGGAAGATGGATTGGAGAGGATGCAGTAGCTGCCATTTCTGCATTCTTTCCGCTTTTCTTTTTACTCGTTTCTTTTTCCATTGGCATTGGATCGGGAAGCTCGATCCTTATTGGACAAGCGTATGGAGCAAAAAATGAACAGAAATTAAAAGAAATTATTGGCACAACGCTTTCATTCACTTTTTTAATCGGAGTATCTTTAGCGATCATTGGAGGTTTTTTCGCAACTGATATCTTAAACCTCATGGGAACACCCGCTAATATCGTGGAGGAAAGTGCGGCATATGCCAGAATTCTATTCATCTCAATGCCGATCTTATTTCTTTATTTTGTTTATACGACCTTCTTGAGGGGAACAGGGGATTCGAAAACACCTTTTTATTTTTTAATGATTAGTACGGCAACGAATATTTTGATGCTGCCCATTTTATTATTTGGCTGGCTGGGACTGCCGGCGTTCGGCTTATACGGCGCTGCGTATGCTTCTGTGATTTCAACAATTGTGACGTTTATCATTCTACATATCTACTTATATAAGACAAAGCATCCGCTTCGCATTGATGCATCGGTGAGAAAGCATTTATTGATGAAAGGGGATCTATTAAAAACGTTATTAAAGCTTAGTATCCCATCAAGCATTAATATGATCCTCATTTCTTTATCAGAAATTGCCGTTATTTCTTTCGTTAACGATTATGGATCACAGGCGACAGCTGCCTATGGTGTTGTCAATCAAGTCGTAAGTTATGTGCAGATGCCGGCAGTGAGTCTTGGTATTGCGGTCTCGATCTTTGCAGCACAATTCATTGGTGCAGGAAATATGAATCGACTGAAAGATGTCATTAAAATTGGGTTAGGTCTTAACTTTGCCATAGGCGGATGTATCATTATTTTCGTTTATATTTTTGCACCGCAGATTTTATCTATCTTTTTAACAGATCCTAAGACGATAGACATTGCCTATAGTTTGGTCGTCATTACACTATGGAGCTATCTCATTTTTGGAACGGCCCAAATTGTTGCAGCCACAATGAGAGCAAGCGGGACGGTTCTTTGGCCGACGATCTTTAGTATTTGTTCCATTTGGCTTGTAGAAGTACCAGTCGCTTATGTGCTATCACACTATACATCTCTTGGCATTAAAGGAATATGGATTGGCTACCCAGCTGCTTTTTTTGTGAACTTACTCCTCCAATACAGCTACTATCAGCTCGTATGGAAGAAAAAACAAATTGTCTCGCTTGTTCAATCATAATGTAAAGGTGTGAGGCAGCATATACATACGAAGATCTCTCACTTTTAAGGAGGCCGAATCTTCTATGTTTTTGAATCAAAGAAGTGAACTGAGCTCGCACAATATTGGTGACTTTTCTTATGCCGGGCCAGATTTCCAAGTGTTGACTTGGGGGGAAGGAACGACATTACATATTGGGAAGTTTTGTTCCATTGCAAACGAGGTGAAAATTTTTCTAGGCGGGGAACACCGTACTGATTGGGTCACAACGTATCCGTTTAATCAAATTTTTAAAGAAGCTGCTCATATTAAAGGACATCCCAAATCGAAGGGGGATGTTCATATTGGACATGACGTATGGATTGGATATGGTGCAACGATTATGTCAGGAGTATGTATAGGAAACGGGGCCGTGATCGGGGCAAATAGTGTGATCACAAAAGATGTGCCGCCATATGCAATTGCCGCAGGAAATCCCCAGCAGCTCATGAAATATCGATTTTCATCCGAAATAATCGAAAAACTGCAGTTATTAGAATGGTGGAATTTGGAGTTTTCAATCATCCAATCTATTTTTCAACTTTTACAATCTCATGATATTGAACGTTGTATAACTGTAATAGAAGATATAAAAAAGAAAGGCTGAGAAAGCCTTTCTTTTTTATTTTTAGCTGAGCCGTATGATGGTCAAGGTAGCACCTGCAGCACCGCCCCCGCCAACTAAAATAGCTGTGACAACTGCCCCAAAAAACTGCAGTGAGATGGTATTACCAGCTGTTAAATTAACAATAACAGTGTTGTTGATTAATGAAGTTGAGATAACAGGTGCTTGAACAGAACCAGAAATAGTAGTTGCTCCATTTAATAGCAAACGTGTACTAATCAAAAGAGCTGTAGTGGTGTTGACTTGATACGTAATATAATATTTACCAGTTTGCAGAACGGTAAAAACAGTGCTTGTGCCGTTTGCCGTAAAACCAGTAATGTTTTGAAAGTTTGGCAGAGGAATATTCGTTCCACCGGCTACAGTAACAATGGTAGGTCCAGAACTATTAGCAGCATAAAGTGCAGTATCTGTAAAACCACCTGTTCCAGTAGCCCCGGTGATTCCCGTTGCACCAGTAGGTCCTGTAGCCCCAGTGATACCAGTGGCGCCGGTAGGACCTGTTGAACCAGTGATCCCTGTAGCCCCAGTAGGTCCAGTTGACCCAGTGATCCCCGTAGCCCCGGTAGGTCCGGTTAATCCGGTGATCCCAGTTGCACCAGTAGGACCAGTTGATCCAGTGATCCCTGTAGCGCCGGTAGGACCTGTTGGTCCAGTGATCCCAGTGGCACCCGTATCTCCAGTTGATCCAGTGATCCCCGTAGCCCCGGTAGGTCCGGTTAATCCGGTGATCCCTGTGGCGCCGGTAGGTCCAGTTGATCCAGTGATACCTGTAGCCCCGGTAGGTCCAGTTGATCCAGTGATCCCTGTAGCGCCGGTAGGACCTGTTGGTCCAGTGATCCCAGTGGCACCCGTATCACCAGTTGATCCAGTAATCCCAGTTGCACCAGTAGGTCCAGTTGATCCGGTAATCCCTGTAGCGCCGGTAGGACCTGTTGGTCCAGTGTCACCAGTWGATCCAGTAATCCCMGTYGCACCAGTAGGTCCAGTTGATCCGGTAATCCCTGTAGCGCCGGTAGGACCTGTTGGTCCAGTGCTGCCTGTAGCCCCCGTATCTCCAGTAGATCCAGTAATCCCCGTCGCACCRGTAGGTCCTGTAGCCCCAGTGATCCCTGTAGCCCCCGTATCTCCAGTTGATCCGGTGATCCCCGTCGCACCAGTAGGACCTGTTGAACCAGTGATCCCTGTAGCGCCCGTATCTCCAGTAGCCCCAGTGATCCCCGTCGCGCCGGTAGGACCTGTTCCAGTGATCCCCGTCGCACCAGTAGGACCTGTTGAACCAGTGATCCCTGTAGCGCCCGTATCTCCAGTAGCCCCAGTGATCCCCGTCGCGCCGGTAGGTCCTGTAGCCCCAGTGATCCCTGTAGCCCCCGTATCACCAGTTGATCCGGTGATCCCCGTCGCACCGGTAGGCCCTGTTGATCCAGTAATCCCTGTAGCGCCGGTAGGACCTGTTGAACCAGTGATMCCTGTAGCGCCCGTATCTCCAGTAGCCCCAGTGATCCCCGTCGCGCCGGTAGGACCTGTTGAACCAGTGATACCAGTGGCACCCGTATCACCAGTTGAAGTAGGACCTGTTGAACCAGTGATCCCTGTAGCGCCCGTATCTCCAGTAGCCCCAGTGATCCCCGTAGCGCCGGTAGGACCTGTTGGTCCAGTGCTGCCTGTAGCACCCGTATCTCCAGTAGCCCCAGTGATCCCCGTCGCGCCGGTAGGTCCTGTAGCCCCAGTGATACCTGTAGCACCCGTATCACCAGTTGATCCGGTGATCCCCGTCGCACCAGTAGGACCTGTTGAACCAGTGATMCCTGTAGCGCCCGTATCTCCAGTAGCCCCAGTGATCCCCGTAGCGCCGGTACGCGCCGGTAGGACCTGTTGGTCCAGTGCTGCCTGTAGCACCCGTATCACCAGTTGATCCAGTGATCCCCGTCGCACCAGTAGGACCTGTTGAACCAGTGATMCCAGTTGCACCAGTAGGTCCGGTATCTCCAGTGATCCCTGTCGCGCCGGTAGGACCTGTTGGTCCAGTGCTGCCTGTAGCACCCGTATCTCCAGTTGTTCCGGTGATCCCCGTCGCACCGGTAGGCCCTGTTGATCCAGTAATCCCTGTCGCGCCGGTAGGACCTGTTGAACCAGTGATACCTGTAGCGCCCGTATCTCCAGTAGCCCCAGTGATCCCCGTCGCGCCGGTAGGACCTGTTGAACCAGTGATACCAGTGGCACCCGTATCACCAGTTGAAGTGATCCCCGTCGCACCAGTAGGACCTGTTGAACCAGTGATCCCTGTAGCGCCCGTATCTCCAGTAGCCCCAGTGATCCCCGTMGCGCCGGTAGGACCTGTTGAACCAGTGATACCAGTGGCACCCGTATCACCAGTTGATCCAGTGATCCCCGTCGCACCAGTAGGACCTGTTGATCCRGTGATCCCMGTYGCACCAGTAGGTCCGGTATCTCCAGTGATCCCTGTAGCGCCGGTAGGACCAGTGATCCCCGTCGCACCAGTAGGACCTGTTGATCCAGTGATCCCAGTTGCACCAGTAGGTCCGGTATCTCCAGTGATCCCTGTAGCGCCGGTAGGACCTGTTAGTCCAGTGATACCAGTGGCACCCGTATCACCAGTAGATCCAGTAATCCCCGTCGCACCGGTAGGCCCTGTTGATCCAGTAATCCCCGTTGCACCAGTAGGCCCAGTTAATCCGGTGATCCCTGTGGCGCCGGTAGGCCCTGTTGAACCAGTGATCCCCGTAGCGCCGGTAGGACCCGTTGGTCCAGTGCTGCCTGTAGCGCCGGTAGGCCCTGTTGGTCCAGTGATACC